>ONJM01000027.1 GCA_900318145.1 uncultured Eubacteriales bacterium | reverse complement strand
TCCCCTTCGAAGAGGTTCACTATGTTGGAAGAACGACTATTCACACAAAAGCTGCTGGAAAGCGAGCAGATGCTGCACCGGATCGCCTGTGCTTTTCTGTGCTCCGAATCTGACCGCCAGGACGCGATGCAGGAAACAGCCCTGAAAGCATGGCAGCATCGTAACCGGTTGCGGGAAGAACGGTTTTTCAAAACATGGATCACAAGAATCATGATCAATGAATGCAGGTTAATTCACAGAAAAGCCAAGCGAATGATTGTAACGGATACCATACCTGATCAGCCGGTACCGGATAACAATGAAGTGGAAACGCGGCTGATGCTGGAGAGCCTTCCGGAGAAGCAACGAGTGCCATTGATCCTGCACTATCTGGAAGGATTTTCCCTGGAAGAAATCGCACAGGTACAGAACATTTCCGTCGGAATCGTCAAATACCGGATGCACCAGGCGCGAAAAGCACTTCGTGTGGAGTGGAACGGAAAGGAGGAGCCATAATGACCGAACAGGAACTTCGCGACCGGCTGAACAGTTTGACTGAAGCAATTCCGGATGAAGCGCATCGTTCTTTTCTCATGGCGGCCTCTCCGGGAAAGGACGAGATTATAATGAAAAAGAAGATATCTGTAGGGTTGATCATTGCCATACTGGTTTCCTTGGCTGCCATTGCCTTTGCTGCAACAGAATATGTACAAAAATTCATTTCAGTAAACTGGCAGGGAGAAACTGCCGCCGATCAAAATGCCGCTATTGACGTACCGGATCCGCTGAGCAATCCAATGAACAGAATGCGTAAAATACTAAACTCCACTCCGGATGATGTCCTTCCTATCATTGAGTGGAATGGAACACCTCCCAGATCATCCCGGGTAAGGCACAGAAAAACAGATTCGCTTAAGGGGATTGATTATAATACCGGTATAGTGTTGCCCGACAATATAGCTGAGAAGGACTCCTTTTCAGTGGATCTGACCTATGGTTGCCTAGCTGAAGGAGAATACACACTGATCAGTGAGGAAAAAGTGGATGAATTCACACTGAAGCAGTATACAGTCGATCCCGCTTACGATGTCGTTATCGGTTATTCAATCCAATTTAAGGATAAGAATAGAGATCTGTATCACGATGACAATCAATACTGGCATACAATCCGGTCAGAATTAAGTATCTCAGAAGACAACAGCTTCCAATTCGCAGTCATAGATGGGGAGGAACATTCGGCACAATCTGTTGAGATACCGGGTATGGATAAAGCGGTTTTTATCAACCTTGGAATGAACACCAAACTGATAGCAATAAGAATGCTGAACAAACCGGTTGTTGTAAAAACCAAGCCGGGTGAACAGCTTCTGGGAGAAACAACAGAGTTTCAATATGAAAGGATTCAGCTGGAAGGGTTTACATTGGAGGAATGCATGGCATTCTTTTCACAGGAATGAATAATCATTGCTCAGGAGGCAGCTGCGGCTGCCTCTTGCTTTTTCCCGAAATACAAGGCAATTGTGCCAGCAGATATCTTGTCTGGATGAAAAAGATTTTCCTTGTCTGTCATGAGTCGCAAATAGTTTTGCAATTATAGAAATGGCGGCACCGAATGATGCCGCCGTGTGGTGCTGATCAGTTGTAGATCATTTCTTCCCGGATGGTTTCCTCAGCTCGGTTCCGGATATTATTCATCCGTCTGACCCATTCCATCTGGTTTTCTGCCTTCAGGGATTCTGTAATTCCTTTTGCAGTTATCATCTGGGAAACAATTGTTTCATAACGTTCCTGTGCCTGACGATCCAGATCATGCAGCGTAGAATAGAGTTTGCCGGACAGGATCAGGCGTGTGTAAAGACCAGAACGGTTCTCTTCCAGGAAATGCTTGTATTCGCGTCCCCAGCGTCCAAGTGGTTTGGAATCGGATTCACTCAAAGCGATATCGGGCAGATAATAATCCCCGTGCAGAATGTATTCGATTCCGTTCTGAGACGTTTTTTCGGGCAGATTGGTTTTCATGGTGAGTTCCTCCTTCGTTATCGTTTAGTTCATTATGGGAGACTCCTGAATTCAGATAACTTTGTGAGGGAAATGTGCTGTTCTCCCCGAAAAGGAGAAAACGGTTCAAAAACGGTTCAGACTATATATTGATTTTGCTCTGAGGGTTGATTCATAAGGGCTCCGTTCCTCGGGATGTGGAGCTACGAATCAAAAGGTCGTGGGTTCGAATCCCGCCGGGCTCACCATGAAAGAGGCGCTGGAAAGTGCCTCTTTTCCTTATGTTTCAAGGCTTTGCTGGTTTTTGGCATTTTCTCCCAATTGACCAGATCTGACAAGTTTTGGACGAAGTATAACGTCAAATAACCAGGTATAACACCAAATAAGTAGTCAAACGGTAGTCAGAATTCCAGACCCCTAATAGAATAAGGTGCTCAAGCATAGAGGATGAAAATTCCTGACAAAAGGTCTAAATAGCCTTCTGTTCTTCCCCGGAATTAACCAAAACTCCGCTTCACTCAGGAGGCGGAGTTCTTTGGTTTCAGAGAAAAAGAACTATTTCGTGAAACGATTACTTACATAATCATTCATCGTGGACGCATCAATCTGTTCCTTTTCATCTGTCAGTTTCGCGTAGATACTCATGATCATGGTCGCATCCGCGTGGCCCATCCATTTCTGAAGCGTCTTCACCGGAACGCCGGCTTCATAGCACATCGTACAGAATGTAACCCGGAAATCATGACATTTGATATCCACGCTGCGCCAGGGCGGAAGTTCTTTCCCGGCTTCAATCAACTTCTTATGTTCCTTCGTTTTCCCGTACCAGCGCCTGTTGCAGCCGTTAATCTTCGTCTCCAGGAACAAAATGTAGGATTCATACTTCCGTGTAAAGCTGATCATCGACATCAGGGATCCGTCTTCCTTATGGCACAACAGCCCATGGTGGCCCTTCAAAGCCTCTGCGAGACAATCGTTCAAAGGAATCACACGCTGGGCTGCTTTCGTCTTCCCTTCCGATTCCGAGGCCTGTATTCCCGCAGAAAAAGAAACCGCTCCGCGCACCGTAATGGTTTTCTTTTCAAAATCCACATCCCGGTCAATATCCAGGTACAGCATTTCCCCGCGGCGCAATCCGGCAAAAAGCATTGTCACGGCGCAGATACCGAAGTCATGTTCCTGGCAGGTTTCAACAATCAGATCCTGCTCCCATCTTTCCAGGCAACGATGGCCTGTGCAGGTGCCTTCCGGTCTTTTTGCCATTTCCGCCGGGCTCGTAAGAATCACTCCGTCCAGCATGGCTGAACGGAATATTCCCCGGACCGTAGTGCAAAATTTGGAAATATGGGACTGGGACATTCCCTGCTGCGAATTGAAAAGACGCTGGATATCCGTGGCGGTAATCTGGCGGATATACTGCTTATTCAAAACCTTTGCAGCAGATTCGATAATCGTCACATACTGTCTGCGCTGTTTCGGATTGCATTTGGTCCTATAAACATCAAGCCATTCCAGTCCATATTCCAGAAAACGAACATCCGATAATTCGACATTGTACCCCAGTGTACGATCCCGGATATAATCATCACGCTTCTGGAGCGCTTCCTTCTGTGTCTTTCCGTAGAAAAACTGTCCGTCGTGACGGCAGCAATACCGTCCGTCCGGTCTTTTGTATACTCTCTGACGGGGCATGTACATATCCTCCTTTTTTGTACATTCCCCTTCTTATCCAGCCGATTCGGTTATCAAGGTTCATCGGACGAAAACGCACTTCCGTCCGATGAATATTATACCATGCAAGCAGCCTGGAAAGAAGGCGAACAAACACATTTTCGCCCTTATTCCTCAACGGTTTGAGGAATCTCGACAGTCCCGGAGCACTGCTGTGCGATCCATTTCTGAAGTCCGTCCCGGCTGACCAGTACCCTGCGTCCGATACTGAAAGAAGGAAAGCCCGGTTTCTGTGAAAGTTCATATGCGGTTGCCCGCGAAATGCCCAGTTCCATCCCCATTTCCTCCACGCTCATCGTCATACGCGGCGAAGAAGAAACAGCAACTGCTTTCTCTGGTGCAGGAACTTTTCGTGGACCTCCGGCAACCGGTCGTCTGGTATAAATACTGCAGTCACGTGATTTCATGTTCTGCCACCTCCAACTGGAATATTCTCAGTACAGAGGAATAAAAAAAGTGGCCGCTTTTAAAGCGGCAAATATGAATATAGATACCACGATACCAGGACAATGGATTATCAGTGGAAACAACAATTTTTGTTCGTCTTTTATTTCCTTCTGCGACATTATAAAATAATCCTACCAAATATGATATAATGGAGAAAGACAATGATATTCATGAATATCGCCATGTCACGCGAATTGTCGATCACGCTGAAAAAGCGCTCGACTGTTTCCTTGCTCCAGACATTAGGGAGATTCAGTACGCCACGAAGCCGTGCTGTTCGCATAGGATTGACATTCTTTCCAAGAATAACTACCAGAAAAAAGCGAATGGCACTGTTTTTACTGTTGATTGACTGGGGCTTGAGCCTACCTTCCTGAATGATATGGATGAGATAGTTCCGGAAATCTTCTTCATCCAGATCCTCATAAGGTCTATTCGCCCAGTCGAGGAATGTTGTAATCCCTGCTTTGTAGGTACCGATACTTTTCTGGCTGTATCCCCTGAGTTTGAATTCGGTTTCCAGCCTCTCCCAGATTTCTTCCTTGGTCATATGAAAAACCCCTTTGTACTTTTATTCCGCAAGCGCGGTGTTCCAAGTATAAAGGAGTTCGTGTATAATGTGAGCAGCTCGAAAGCTTGGTCAGAGTAATATTCAGCTGGAAAACGAGCTACCGCGAAGCGGTTTAGTTCACTTTTAAATTATCAGCCAAATGACATTGCCGGTTTCGGGGATTCTTTTCCGTGTCTTTTTTCCGTGAAGCGCTTACCCTTTAAGGAAAACACGGGCTTCATAGGGCTGGAGCCTGCCAGGCTGGTGCGAAGGATAATTGGAGATCAGTTCCTCACCCAGGGATTCATCTGCCAGTGAGCAGTCCACCTTCCGGTCTGTCCAGTTCAGCAGCACTGTCAGCCGCTTTCCGTCCAGCACCCGTGCGTAAGCATATACATCCGGATCATCTTCCAGCAGAGGGATGAATTCGCCATACACGATGATGTCGTGGGTATGGCGCAGGGCAATGAGTTTTCTGTAATAGTTGTATACACTCTCCGGATCCGCAATCTGGTCAGCGGCGTTAATCAGCAGATAGTTGCGGTTGACCGGCAGCCAGGGCGCTCCCGTGGTGAAACCGGCGTTCTTTTCCGTGCTCCACTGCATAGGTGTCCGGGCATTGTCCCTCGCGATACGTGCAAGCCAGCGGAGCATATCCTGATCATGCACCCTTCCGGATTCCACCCACTGTTTCCAGGCGTTGTGCACTTCCACATCCTCGTATTGGTCCACGGAAGTGAAATAGATGTTTGTCATACCCAGTTCCTCGCCCTGGTAGACATAGGGCGTACCGCGCATCATATGGATCATGGTCGCAAGCATCTTGGCACTCCGGGTCCGGAATAGTTCACTGTCATTTCCGTACCTGCTGACCTGGCGGGGCTGATCGTGATTGCCCAGATAAACCGTATTCCAGGCTTTTCCCTGCAGGGCGGTCTGCCAGCGGTTGAAAGCAGCACGGACCTCCTGCAGCGGGGTTCCGTGATCACTCCATTTTCCGAGTTCCGTATGGTCGCTGATGCCGTCGTTATGATCAAAGGAAAAGATCATGTCAAGTTCCGATCCGTCCTCATTGGCATAGCGGATGGCGCTGTCAGTGGTTCCGCCGGCTTCGCCCACTGTCAGCAGATCGTAGCGGTCCAGTACCTCCCTGCGCATTTCCCGGAGATAACGATGGGTGGTTTCCGTGTGTTGGCAGGAAGGGCCAAAGTTTCCGTACAGCGCCCCCGGCATAACAGGGCCGTCATCATAATTTTCCTTGCCGATCATGCTGATGACATCCATTCGCCAGCCGTCAACGCCTTTGTCACACCACCAGCGCATCATGTCAAACACACCTTCCCGAACCTTGGGGTTTTCCCAGTTCAGATCCGGCTGTTCCTTGGCGAACAGGTGAAGGTAGTATTGTCCGCTTGCTTCGTCCTTTTCCCATGCCGGTCCGGAAAAACAGGAACCCCAGTTGTTCGGCGGACCTTCTTCCCTGCCGTCCCGCCAGATATAATAATCCCGGTAAGGGTTGTCTTTTCCTTTTCTGCTTTCGATAAACCAGGCATGTTCATCGGAGGAATGGTTTGCAACCAGATCCATGACCAGCTTCATGCCGCGGGCATGGATTTCCGCCAGCATGCGATCAAAATCCGCCATGGTACCGAATTCTTTCATGATGGCCCGATAGTCGGAAATATCATATCCGTTGTCATGATTGGGCGAAGCGTAAACGGGAGACACCCAGATCACGTCAATTCCGAGATTCTTCAGGTAGTCCAGATGGGCGGTGATTCCGTTCAGATCGCCGATGCCGTCTCCGTCCGAATCCGCGAAGCTCCGGGGATAGATTTGGTACACTACGGCTTCTTTCCACCAGATGCGCCTTTCATTGTTCATGCTGCGCAACTCCTTCCGCTTTTCTCAGAAGATACCCTGCCTTTATGCCTTTACGGAGCCCTCTGCCAGTCCGGATACAACAAAGCGTTTCTGGAAGGCGGCAAACAGCAGGATCATGGGTATCTGTGCCAGTATCGACGCGGCGAAAATCCATTCCCACCGCGTGGCATGGGCGCCTTTCAGCGACTGGATCATTACCGGCAGGGTAATATTATTCTGCACGCCTCCCAGAATTACCTTGGCGGAGAAGAATTCCTCCCAGGTCCCCTGCAGACAGAAGATCGCCAGGGTACTGATGGACGGGAGCGCGAGCGGCAGCATTACTTTGAAGAATGTTGTGAAATGGCCGCCGCCGTCGATCAGGACAGCTTCTTCAAGCTCTTTGGGAAGCGCTGCCATATGTCCCCGGAGGAAGAAGGTATTGCCGCAAATCCCCGTGCCGACATACAGTAGGATCAGTCCCGGTTTTGTTCCGATCAGTCCGGTCTCACTGGTGCCGATGCCCTGCAGTACCAGAAACTGCGGAATGATGTTCAGGAATCCGGGCAGCATCAGTGTGGCCAAGTAAATCTTGAACAGGACTTCCCTGCCCAGGAAATCAATCCTCGCAAAGCCATAGGCTGACAGTGAGGAAACCAGCACAGTGAAAAACGCTGTACAGAGAGTGATAACGACGCTGTTGAATGCTGCCCGTGGCAGGACGGACTGCGTCAGGACATGCTCGTAGGCTTCAAAACTGATACGGCTTGGCAAGATCCTCGGCGGAGTCGGCAGAACATAGCTGAATTCCTCAAAGGAGTTGCTGACCATGAACAGGAAGGGTGTGATGAATATGACCACGGTGATCATGAGAATGATCCAGAAAGGAACGCGTTTCAGTATCTTCATTCCGCTTTCCCTCCTTCCGTCCGGAATACCTTATTCAGCACCACGGTCGTAACCAGGATCAGGATGGCCGTAATCATGCCGATCGCAGCGCCTTGGCCGAATTCAAAGAGATTGAAGGCCTTATCGTACAGGAGGTATTGCAGGACGCTGGTCGTGCCGCGCGGATTTCCACCGGTCAGCATGTAAACCTGGATGAATACATTGAACGCGCCGATAACCATGTTCACAAGCACATAGAAGGTTGTGCTTTTCAGCAGCGGGAATGTAATCTTCCAGAACTGCTGGAATTTGTTGGCACCTTCGATGCTGCTCGCTTCATACAGGTCATTGGAAATACCCTGCAAGCCGGCCAGATAGATGATCATGGACCAGCCGATATTCTTCCAGATACCCAGGAGCCAGATTACCAGATTGGCAGTCCAGGTGCGCTGGAGCCAGGGTACGTAAGCCGGAAGAAGGCCCAGAACGTCTTTCAGCAGGTAATTCATCAGGCCGGCCTGTCCTGCATTGAACATATAGGCGAATACATTGCCGACAATGACCCAGCTCGTGATAACGGGAAGATAAAAACAAGTCCGGAAGAATACGCCGCCGCGCTTGAGTGAATTCACCATGACGGCAAAGAGCAGGCCGAAGAGAATGATGAACGGTGTCGTCACAACGGCATACAGGAAATTGTTCCGCATCGCCAGGAAAAGCCGGTCCCCGCGTTCCGTGAACAGGGCGATATAATTATCGAGGCCTGTGAATATAATGTTTCGCTGAACGATCTGGTAATTGGAGAAACTGATACGGATATTGAAGAACATCGGATAAAGCACGAAAACACAGGCCAGAATCAGGCCCGGCAGCACAAAAAACGAAGCCGGACGTATATTCCTCAGCCGTTTTTTCCTCAATGCCTTTCGTTCTCTCAACAGAAATGCATCTGTCCTTACGCTCATTGTCTCCTCCTGATAACCGGAAAGCCGGGGATGGCGACGCATCCCCGGCGGACGGTGTGTTGATTACTTTGCGAGCTCAATATCGATCTCGGCAGCGGTATTTGTCAGGGTCTCCTGGACATCAGCACCTTCCAGGAAGATCATGTTCATCGCATCGCTCCACAGCTGTTCCACAGTGGAAGCCTGCGGGGTGGGGATACGGCTCTTCGCGGATTCGAGCTGCTTCATGTATACGCTCCACTTGGGATCTGCGGTGACGGCCTCGTTCTCGACCAGGCTCTTCAGCGTCGGGATAACGCCGACCTTCAGCAGCTCCAGCTGAGCTTCTTCGCTGAGCATGAACTGCAGGAACCGGAAAGCGGCTTCCTTATTCTTGCTGCCTTCGAAGATCACGATATTCTCGCCGCCCACGACGGAAGCAGTGATACCGTTGTACGTCGGGATCTGCGCGGGAACGATGCCCTCAGAGAAGGGATACCAGGGGCCTTCAAAGAACATGGCGTACTGGGAGTTGATGCCGTCCCAGGCATCCGGTGTGCCATCCACGTCGCGGATCGTGAAGACACCGTCATCATGCATCTGCAGGATCGCTTTGATCGCATTGACACTTGCTTCGCTGTCCAGGTAACCGCTGGCTTTGGTGAATCCTTCGTCGGTCAGCACGCCGCCGAACAGCCAGAAATAGGGATACAGATCCCAGTCGCCTACGCCGGAAACATTGAGCTTGAATTCGCCGGGAGCCTTTTCCTTGCAGGCGGCGATGAACTCTTCCATCGTGGCGGGAGCGCCGTCAAAGCCCAGGGCCTTCATCTGCTCCAGGTTGATCACGGCAGCCTTGCAGTTGGTGTTGAGCGGCAGTCCGTAATAATGTCCGTTCCAGACGTTCGTGGAAAGCGGGCCTTCCAGGACGGCGTCTTTCAGCGCAGCGAATCCATCGAGCTCATCCATGGCGATGATGCCACCCAGTTTGGCATAGGCACTTGTCTTGGTGATGTCCACACGGGCAATGTCCGGAACCACGCCGGTGCCCAGGGCGGTTACGACCATCTGGTTGAAGTCTCCGCTCTGGCGGACCGCGTCGACCTTGATGTCCGGATTTGCGGCTTCGAACATCGGAATCAGAACTTCATCCAGGATCGGGGTTTCCTGGTCACCATAGGTGTGCCAGAATGTAATGGTTGTTACTCCTTCGGCGCCGGCGGCAGCACAGAGGCTGATCAGCATTGCCAGGGCAAGGAGCAGGGAGAACAGTTTCTTCATGTTTTTTTCCTCCGTTTCTTTTATTTCATATTTCTCATGCGCATCAGCGCAGGAAAACCATATCCCAGTAGGCCAGTGCCGGCAGCGTAAAACCAAGATAGGTGCCGTCTGCATCCGACCCGGTTTCATAAGGGAGCGTGCGGACGGTCAGGTCGGCAGTATCCGGTGAGGCAAGGCATACTTCTTTTACAGGGAAATCGGTATAGATTTTGACTTTCAGTTTCTCCAGGTATAATGGTGCCGGTTTGGTCTGGGTTGTATCGCGCCAGTCGCTGTCCGTACCGACAAGGTTGATGAAATGATAAACCTCGTTCCTGCCGTCCGCTTTGGCGAAACACCAGACCGTGTCATACCGGCCGTTGTCACTGACCGGCAGATCTTCGATACGGATTGTTTTTTCCACCGGTTCCTGGCCGTCCCGCAGCAGGTTTTCATAGGCCACAACAAAGTCGTACATGCGCTGCACATCTTCATGCAGATCATCATCCATTTTTTTATGGCCGTCGTTCGGGAAATACTCATCACTCAGCATATTGTTCCCGTTGCCCAGTTCGATACGGGCGCCACCGGAAGCAAAAACCATGCTGTCCATCAGCCGCACCGCGGGAGCATTGAATTTGGGAGACGGACCCTTGTAGTTGATATACGCGGCAACAACCAGCGATTTTCCGCCGCTCTGCTCATTTGCCCGCAGTATTGCCCGGTGAATGCTGTAATAGTCGGCATACGGGAGGCCCCTGTCATCACTGTCCCACGGCCAGAATTCTGCATAAAGCACATCGACATCACTGACGTTCACATTTTCGATACCCTGGGCGCCGACGGGATTGAATACAAGGTATTTGTCACCGATCGCTTTCTTGGCTGCGTTCAGGAACTGCGTATAGGTATCCTTGACCAGCCAAATTGGATTTCCGTTTTCGTCATAGCCGAGCGGCTCCCCGTCCGCGGTTTTCATAGGACCCATCTCACCAATGGTATCCCCGTGCCATCCGTCAAAGGCGAAGGCTGAGAAGATTTCCTCTTCCCTGGCAAAAATATACTGCTGCCATTCGGTATTCAGGGGGTTGAAATACTGCAGGATTCCGACCGGCCCGAGGCGTGCATCCATATCCACGGTGAAATCCTCGCCATTCTTCTTCAGCAGGCGCCAGGATGCGTCCACGCCGCTTCCGTCGCTCAGGTAGGTCTGGTTGGCGGCGTAAATCATATTGTAAGCAAGGCCGACCATGCCTTTCTGATGCGCTGCATCCAGGTATTCCCTGATTTTATTCCCGTAGATGATTCTGCCGGACCAATCCTGCCACTGCTCCGGATCGGGCGATACCGGGATGTGGTGGCGGAACTGCCAGTCGTAGAACTGCAGGCCGTTGATATGGTAACGAGTCAGTTCCTCAATCTTTTTTGCCGTATTGGTGATCTTCCGGAAATCCCACAGGTAACCGTACCTGGGGAATTTTGTCCAGGAACTGGAACAGTCGATTCCTGTCATGGCAGCTGCAACGACTTGCCCGTCCGGATCCAGTCCTTCGGCGACCAGCAGATAACCGGTAAAATCATCCTCCGGAAGGGCAAAGGTGATGTCTGTGCTGCCGGGGGCAATCGTTTCTTCCAGTACAGTGTCTTTCAGGTGAAGCAGCCTGAATCTGAGATTCGCCATGTCGGAAGGTGGATTCTCCACAGCGCAGGCAACCTGGCTCCCGGGCAGGTAAACGGCCCGATCCAATGTGATCCTCATGGCTGCTTCTTCCTCCGCACTACACGCTGACAGAATGACAAGAACGACAAAGAGTAACAACAAAAAAGCTATTCTTCTCTGTTTCATTTAACGATCCTCGTTTCACAGAGAGAATAGCATCCGAAATAAACGATATCAATATGTTATGCGCGTAACAAAAAAAATTTTATCTGGTTGTTTTCATTGAAGGAATCTGTTTTGCCTTCAGGTTTTTCACGCTCTTTCCCCAGGTGATGCTCGTGGTCAGGCGAATATCGACAGGCTCCTTTGCATTCCCTATCAGCAGGTCATCTATCTTTTTGACAGCGATTTCTGCTTTTTGCGCAACGTCCTGGCGGACGGTTGTCAGCCGCGGCCTGACCATATGGGAAAGAATATTGTCATCAAAGCCCGTAATGGAGATGTCCTCCGGGATCCTGAAGCCCTGATCGGTCAGGTAGTTCATTGCCTCCGCCGCGTAATAGTCAGAGATAAACATAAACGCCGTGTCATGGCTGATCCGCTCTGCCAGCCTGGCAAAATCTTCGCTCCTTCTTTTGCGGTCTTTGGAGATCATGAAGTACCTGCTGCTGTCCCATGCGATGCCGGCTTCTTTCAGGGCGGCGATATGGCCTTTCAGCCGCTGGGCATCCACGCCCCATAATTCCGGCTGGTCCCCGACAAAAACAATTTTTGTGTGTCCCTTTTTCAGCAGGTGTTTCGTCATTTTATACATGCCGCCAAAGTCGTCCAGCCCGATATTGTTAAACTTGTCACCGGGATCAAAATAGCAGTCGATAAAGATCATGTGCTTACCGGTTGCCGCATGCAGTTCGCGGCACTGGTTAGCCTGCAGGCCCATGACAATCAGGCCATCCGCATTCCAGGTCTGGGCAATCTGCTGGATCTCAGGTGCATTTTGCGCCGCCCGCAGCATCATATAATAACCGCGTGAACGGATCGCATTTTCCAGCCCGCCGATCATCTCACTGACGAAAGGATCCTGAAGGGCATATTTCTCTTCCCTGTTCGGATAATTGGTTATCACGCCGATGATCCGGCTGGCACCCTTCGCGAGCATCCGCGCGCCCATGTTCGGAATATACTGGTATTCCTCAAGCTTCTCGCGGACCATCTGTGCTGTTTCCGGCGACATCTTCTCCAGATGCCCGTGGATTACGTTGGAAACAGTCGCTGTGGAAACATCCAGCGCTTCAGCGATTTCCTTGATCGTCATGATGCTGCCTCCTGTTATGCGTTTAACCAATTATAAAACAATGCGGGGCTGCCGACAATCCCCGCAGTTGTTCTTCCTGTTTTGTGTACGGAGCGGATATATTACCAGTCAGCATCATGTGATGAAAGAAATCATAGTGGAAAACCGGAACAGATTGATCAACCAGGAGCGTTTTCGATGAAGTTGTCAAACGGGTGTCAAGATGTTTTTTGCGGGTGTTTTGCAGGCTGTGAGTGTTGATTTATAAGGGTTTCCGTTGAATCGCTTTCCCGACTACGAATCAAAAGGTCGTGGGTTCGAATCCCGCCGGGCTCACCAAACAAAGGCACCACCCTTCATGGGTGGTGTTTTTGCTTGGGTTGACAAGTACAGAAAAGCTCCGAGATAGCAGCTAATTGCTCCGATAAAAAATGGCCAATCACTCTGGTAAAAATCAGCCAATCACTCTGATGAACTTGTCAGGAACACAAATATATATTATAATCTGCATTGATAATACAGATGGTCCAATAACACAAACAAATTCGGGAGGCCATATAAAGGGAGGAGAGTATGAACTATATTCCCAGGCTGGCAGATCAAGTATTGGCTGACAGGCTTGAAGCAAAAGGAGCTGTATTAATCGAGGGCCCTAAGTGGTGCGGAAAGACCACTACAGCTAAGCAGATTGCTAAAAGTGTTATTGAGATGGATCATCCGGTTAGATCTGTGCAATATAAAGAAATGGCCGAAATCAATCCGGGACTCCTGCTTGAAGGAGATAATCCCAGACTGATTGATGAATGGCAGGTTGCGAAAAAGCTGTGGAATGCGATTCGGTATGAAGTAGATCGAAGAAATGAATTCGGACAGTTTATTCTGACTGGTTCGGCTGTACCTCCGGAATATGATGAAAGCATGCACAGCGGAACGGGACGTATTTCCCGGATGATGATGAGACCTATGAGTTTGTATGAATCGGGGAACTCAAATGGTCAGGTTTCTTTGAAAGAACTGTTTGCGGGGAAAAGCGCATCAGCTGTCAATGGCCATGATATTCAGGAAATTGCGTTTCTGATTTGCCGGGGCGGATGGCCCAGAGCCATTGGAGCTTCGGAACGTGTTGCCCTTCGCCAGGCAATCGATTATTTTGACGCAGTGGTGAATGTAGATATTTCCAGGACAGATGGTGTACGGAGGGACCCTGAGAAAGCGAAACGATTGCTTCGTTCCTATGCGCGTAATCTTGCGTCACAGACGCCTCTGGAAACCTATCGTTCTGATATGGACTCAAATGATCCGGTCAGTAATGACACGCTGTATTCTTATCTGAGTGTTTTACGCCGGCTTTTCGTTTTGGAAGACACGCCGGCGTGGAATCCGAATTTACGATCAAAGACTGCAATTCGGACAACCGACACCAGGTATTTTACGGATCCTTCCGTGGCTGCGGCAGCACTGGGTATTGGTCCGCAAGATCTGATTAACGATCTGAATACAATGGGACTCTTCTTCGAGAACCTGTGTATTCGGGATCTCAGAGTCTATACTGATGTGCTTGATGGAACGGTTTACCATTACCGTGACAAATCCGGACTGGAATGTGATGCAGTTCTTCATTTGAGAAATGGACAATACGGGCTGATTGAGATAAAGCTTGGTGGCGATAAACTCATACAGGAAGGTGTCGAAACGCTCAGAAAACTGTCTGAGAAAATAGATATAGGAAAGATGAATACGCCCTCTTTTCGGATGGTTTTGACTGGGAATTCGCCTTATGCGTATCAAAGGGAAGATGGTATAGTTATCGTACCGGTTGGTTGCTTAAAACCATAAAGCAATATTCTTCCGTCACTTCGCATCCAGAACTGTCAGACTTTGATTCGCTTATATGCCATACTGTCAAGCAGACAGCATCCGGAAGAAATGAAGATTGGAAGGTAGTGAAAGCAAGTGAAAAAGACCATTCCGATAAAAGTAATTGTGGACGCCATCGAGGAAACAATGGACGGATGGGAACAGTTCTATAACATTGTCACCGGTGAAGTGGAATCAGTACCGGATTATGACAATGATTATGTTGACATGGGTGAATTTGGGGAAACAGCCGAAAAAATCGAAGAGTCGGATGATTACATCAGACTGCCATCCCAATATGAGCTGCATGAATACAACATCATGGAGTGGTTTGCTGAAGAAAAAGGCAATACGGTTCTGATGCGGGCATTGCACGGGCGGCAGCCATACCGGACATTCAAAGACAGAACGATCGACCTGGATCTTGATCAGGAGTATTATGCATTCCGGACAAAAGCATACGGAGAGATCGCAAGAGAATGGTGCCGGGAAAACGGAATTCCATTTATTGAGGAAAGATAATTATGAAAGAATACCAGTGCAAGATTGTTATCAAGAACAGCAAACCACCCGTCTGGTGGCGCTGCATGATACCTGGTGACATCAGCTTTTCCGCCTTGAGTATTATTCTTGATGAACTGACCGGCACTAAATGCGAAGGCGACTTTTCCTTTGATATGCTTCGTGTGGCACGCATCTGGGAGCCAACTAAGGGGAAGCCGTTGAAAGCGGATTATTACCATGCTGCATACAGCGCAGCTCATACTTCCCTTAAAACTGTTTTTGACCTGGGGAAAACAGTGAACTATCGCTGCGGAGATCAGACGTACCGGATTGAGATTGAGAATGCGGAGGACGGATTCAAGCATCCGATGGTGCTGCTTCTCAAGGTTCCGTGGCATGTAAACGGACTGGAACTGTCACAGTATCTGGACCGCAGAATCCACATCAGCAAAGAAAACGGAAGCATTCCGCTTAATCGGCATGAAATAGAAAAAGCATCAAAGAAAGGTACGATTCAGATTGGTATAGTTCAGACAAATTCGGAAGATGAAGAAATAGTGAAACCGTCAACGCAGACGATAATGAGAAAATTCGTGGATGCTCTTTTACAGAAGGATGATCCTTCCCCAGCGGAGAAAAAAGGTTTGTACTCAATGGTTGGCCTTCTTAAGTGCTATTCACGGGCGGATTTACGGGCAATGGTACAGGATCAGCGGCTTCCTGTGTCTTCAGGAGACACAAAAGAGAAAATGTCCCAAATACTGGCTGATCACCTGTTGAAGCCGGAAACGGTCCGCCGGTACTTCAGCCTGCTTACCGATCAGGAAACGGAAGCATTTGAAAGCATACTGAATAAAAAAGGCCCCGTTCAGATTCTTCCGGAGCAGGAAGATGATTTCGACATGCTTCGGGATATCGGATATGTATTTATTGGAGAAGACCTGATGACGGATATTCCAAAGGAGCTGCATAGCCTGTATCCGGAGATATGCGATGCGGATTTTCACGAGCGCAGACATAAGATCGACTGGATCCGGAAATGCCTGAACAAGATCATCCCGCCCTATTATTCGATGATCCCGATGAGGAAACTTTGCCGAATTTGCCGCAGAACGAATCCGCCGGTAATCCAGGCTGAAGAGGTATTGGATCTGGTAAATTCCATCCCGGAGGATTATTGCCAATGCGTGATTCAAGATGACATGGTTTACAGCAAACAACTGATTGAAGATTCGGAAATACTTCAATATGTAAAGAAAGTTCAGGCTGATAAACCATATTACATTATGAGGGAACAGGAGATCGAGGAACTGCTGGAAAACGGATATCCACCGAAGGAAGCGAGTTATAAACGCTTCAGAGGATACCTTTCAAAAGAATTCCAGAAGAAACCGGAAGAGGTGGACGAAATCATCCGACATCTGCATGACGCAATGGCATTTTCGTATAAAATCGAAAAGTATTATGATATCCTCTCATCCTATGGTGTTCATTTAACATTAACACAGGTAAAGGAAATCCAGCCGTTGCTGCAGGATATGAGCAATAATACGCCGACTTTTTACAACAGAGGCTATACGCCGAAACGATTGGGAGAAATATCTGATCCGCATCATTCTGAAAATTGGTAGTCAAAATGGTACGTTAATCTTATCGGTTCTGACTAATTCAATGTTGAAATCCACATCCACGAGGATTGGCTCTTTGCCTTCTCCCTTGTGTTTGTCGAAGTAATACAGGTAAGCAGATTACAGAAATCCACGATCCGGACGAGAAAGGAGGATGAAGACGGTTCTGTCTCCCCAGCCTGCAGACAGTCGACGGAGCGCTTCGGCGCTCTTTTTTCATGCCGCGGCCGGAAAACAAAAGCCCCTGTTCCCGGATCGCTCCGTTTCTGAAAGCAAACGGATACTGAGCAGCGGATTGTCACCGGCCTCCGAAAAAGGATTCCGGACAAAGGGAACATTTCTCCCCAATGAATCGTCTGTATGTATGTAAGCAGTATTTACATACAGTTCACACAGCGGTCACAAAAACAGATTATGCTCTGATCAGAATACGGGAAAAGCAGAAACGGAAGCGATGGTGGAAAGATGTTTGCGCAGAAGATCAGGGAATTAAGAAACGCACGGAATCTGAGCGAGGCCGCGCTGGATGAAATCTTCGGACTGATGCGGGGGACGGTGTCCAACTGGGAGAACGGCTTCTCTTTCCCCGAAGACGAGCTGCTCGACGACATCGCCGCCTATTTCAAAATAAAACGCGCCGAACTGACCGGTGCGAACTGAAACTGAAGATCCGGTTCCCATGGAACAGGAGGGGAGAAATCCCCCTTGTCTACATACAGGCACCCTCACTGACAGATCCGCTCCAGGGCCGCGCGCGGTTGCTGCGCAGGCAGCATATGCCCTTGACGGATCCGGCAAAGGGTGCCGCTTTTTATGTTTTCAGCCCCCGGTCCGTGTGAAAACAGTCTGCTGTAATCAAAGCTTTTCCGGGAGGAAAAGCAACCGCGTTTTACGTATTATGAAGCACCTCAAAAGAGCTCCCCTGCGGGAGCTCAGAAACCATGGATTGAAACAGTTACCCGAAATGAAAACCCGGCTTTTTACCTGAACATGAAGAGCGGATAGGTGCTTCCGGTGCCGCTGGCAGGGTAGCGCTGGACGTGCTGGCAATACTCATTGTACCAATCGTTATATAAACTGTCCCCTCCCTGTCCGTCGAACTGCCGGATATAATTATACAGTTCCGCCAGATCTGCCGTCCCGTCATTGTTTGTATCAGCGGGCATATTTCCTTTGGATCCGACGCCATCGCTCAAACGAATGATAAAATGACTGCCCTTGTCATTGTATCCGTAACTGTTTTCTCCGTAGCGGGAGGATGTCAGTACGTAAAATTTATTCAGCACGCGGAATTCACCGGTATTTGCTTCAAACTCCCCTGTCTCCGCGCTCCGGATACCCGGATCTGCTGCACTGAACGCGCTTACTGCCCTGTTTGTCCATGCCGCCGGATCATAGCTGATCGAACTTACGGCGGTTCCTTCTTCCGGTCCGTTCTGCTCCAGGTCAGATTCCCAGATCGCGGCACCGGAGCCGCAGGCCTGGAGAATTACAATGACTTTTCCCTTCACGTAGGTTTTCAGCCAGCTGGCCAGGGTACTGAACGGGAGATATTCGGTATGTGTACGTACAACGCCGTCCCAATCCTTCCATTTGTAATCCCTGCGGTTTTCAGAGACGTTCATTTCTTCTTCTGTTCCCAGGAATGGCATCTGCAGATCACCGTTTTCCCTGGCAATGATATGTCCTTCGTCGTCTTTTGTCGTGGCAAAGCCATGGGTCGCAATAAAGAACAGCGAAACATCATCGTCATCCGTGTCTGCAAATATGTCTTGAATCAGCTGCTTAATCCTGTCATAGCCGACATCCATTTCGTCGTAGTATGTGTACTGGCCACCGGTCGGTCCGCAGGCACTTTCCAGCAGGTTTTTCATCAAAGACAGGCTCAGGGCGTTCCGGTTAACGTCCTGGAATCCATACGTCGAATTGCCTTTACGTTCATAGAAACTGGTTTCCGCGATGAGAAGCGCCCTGTACTCCGTCTGCTGAACAACAAAAAGCATCGCCTCATCTGAAGAAACGGTTTTCCCATTGGAATCGGTTACTTTACAGCGGAAGAAATAGCCGTTGCACAGATACCTGGCCTGGTCTTCCAGAACCGCGGAAGTGCAGCTGCCCGTTGTCCAGTTCTTCCAGGAAGCAGTCTCAGACTCCCTGTACTGCCATTGATAGGTCAGATTCCCAATGCCGCCCGCCTCAACGGAAAAGCTGAAGGATGTATGCTCATCTGCAATAAAAGTGAAGGGATGGGTAATAATCTCAGGATCTGATTTAACCGTGAGCTTCGCAGACTGTGAGGTAATGCTGTGTCCGAACGCATCCGTTATCCTGCAGCGGTATCTGCGGTTGTTATATGTTGCGTATGCATTGGTTTCCAGCGCAGGGGATGTACTGCCGGTGATTGTGGAATCCTTCCAGGTGGAGCAGTTATCCGTGGAATACTGCCACTGGTAACTTACATCCGTCCCCGATGCGTATACATATAGTCTGAAAGGCTTATATTCCCAGATGGTAACGTCCTCCGGCTGATATACTATTGCAGGAAGCCAGTACCGGTCTACAGCCCAGTCATAGGCATAGCTCCCTTTCTTAGCTGTCACATAAACTTCGCAGCCGTCAAAAGCATTGTGCGCAATACTTGTCAACGTGGACGGGAGATTGATCCGGGTAACAGAACTGTAGGCGAAAGCTTCTGATCCGATTGTTTTGATTCCCTCCGGAAGCACTACCCGGTCCAGCGAAGTATCATTCATGAAAGCCTGGGCGGCAATTGATGTAATGCCGGACGGCAGCGTCAGCGTGGAAGCTTCCGCGGCGGAAAAAAGCAGCAGAAAAGAAAGCGCCAGAAGAAGCAGTACAGGAAGCCTGGTTTTCATACGCCGTCCCTCCCGAACGTAACAGAATCCTTCAGAACGGATATTGTATGTGTCCTCTGCGTCGATTATATCACGGAATTTCCCCGCGGTCAAAGGAATATCAAGCGTTACAGAGCGTTCCGCAGCGTCCGGAGCAGGTACTGCTTCGTGAACATCACCCGACTGGCGCGCGACGTTCGGTACCCAGCTGAAAGAAGCGAACCTTTCCTCTGCCCAGGTCGCAGATCTTCTTGGTCACGCGGACACAAGAATGGTCGAAACGATCTGCGCGGTCACCCGTCATCAGGGAATTATGAAGCACAGGGACCTCATTTTTCCTGTATTGCATTCCTGCAAAAAAGTGTCGAATGACGGTATTATACTTTGACCGGCATTCCTGCATATGATACAATCAAACAAGAGATATCAGCTGATTCCGGATAATTCCCCGGGCATTGCTTCGACGAATCAGTATACCCAGCGCCGCTTATCAGTGAAACCTATAATTTTGAACAGACAGGGAACAGGAAAGGAGACATGGTATCATGATGCGGAAACTTTGGGTGATCCCGGTAATGGCGGTGTTGCTTATCGTATTATTCTGCTGTTCCGCGGCGGCGGAGAGAACCGGAAAACTGAGCGACACCATCAGCTGGCACATTTCAGACACAGGCATTCTGTCCATCAGCGGAACGGGCGGCACGCCGGATTATGACGCTTCTGACACGGACAGTCAGTCTCCGTTTTCCGGGAATGAATCGATCAGAGAGATCTTTATCGATGAAGGTATTACAGAACTCGGCAACGATATTTTCTATTCATGTACAGGCGTGACATCGGTAAGCCTGCCGGACAGCCTCCGGTACATCGGCGAGAGAGCGTTTTATTACAACGGCATGGACAAAATCAATATCCCCGCCGCCGTGGAGACAATAGACCGGGAAGCTTTCGCGCACTGCTGGCATCTGTACCGTGCCCTCATCCACAGGTCTAACGCGGTGATCGAGGAACGGTGCTTTGATAACTGTTACACAGGCCTGTACATTCATGGCTGGGAAGAGTCTACGGCTGAAGCCTATGCTGATGCCAACGGTATAAACTTTATAACATGGTCCCGCTTTGGCCAGTGCGGCGCCAGTGTTTACTATTTTGTGAATCCATCAACCGGCGAGCTGGTAATTACCGGAGACGGCGCGATGGATAATTATTGGGGTGACACCTCCACACCCTGGGAAGAGCAATGCGACGATATCCGGAAAGTAACCATTGGTGACGGCGTTACATATATTGGCGGCTCCGCCTTCAGCTCATGCAGGTATATTGAGACGGTGGTCATGGCGGACAGCGTAACAGAAATCGGCGACTATGCGTTCTCGGGAAACTATTCCCTGAAAGATATCACTTTTTCCGGCAATCTGGAGACAATCGGGTATTACGCATTCGAATTCTGCGGGGACCTGACGTCTGTTTCCCTTCCCGAAAGTCTGAAAACCATCAGATATGCAGCTTTCGTATGCTGCGGCATAACAAGCATCAGCGTTTCTTCCGGGCCGGTGAAAACATGGAATTTCTTTTATCCGTACGGAGCAGAAGAACTGGACCAAGAGCCCGAATATAATCGCTGTTTCGTGTGCAGGGTTGATCTTCCCGCCGGAATAGAGGATGCGAGACAGGCTATATTCGCCTACAACCCGCTGTCCCACGACTATCCGGATTTCTTCCTGCCTTCGGACGTAACAACAATCGGCGCGGAAGCGCTTTCCGGCACAAAAGCCCGTTTCATATGGCTCGGCAGCGACGTCACCACGATCGGAAGCAAGGCGTTCGCAGGGTGTTCCGGACTCCGGTATGTTTATCTCCCGGAAGAAATCAGTTCAATCGGGACAGACGCTTTCCCCGAAGGGACTGTGCTGATCGTCAATAACGCGTACGGCCAGCAGTACGCGGCACAAAACGGTCTTGAGTTTATCATGCTGGAAGATCCTTACGGCGGAAACGGTTAATCAGTCAGCAAAAATCCGCGGAACAGGAGAAACAGTTCAAAAAAGCAGCGCCGGGATAATTCCCGGTGCTGCGGCATTTGGGGGAAACAATCTGCGAAGTTTCAGCTTCAGACAGCGGGACCCGAATCTATGCTCGCACGGCACTTTGTGCCGTTTGGTCGCGAAAACGCCGGCGTGGTGTCAGGCGGGAAACCAACAACGGGTTTAATTCAAAAAATATACATTTTAACGGAGGCGTAACCATGAAAAAAAATGTATCAATGCTGCTTGCTGTACTGATGCTGACGGCTTTGCTGCCGCAGGCTTTGGCGGAAGAGGAAAAACCGTTCGATGTTAACGGAATGTGGGCCGATCCTGAGTTCGACCGCACCAGTTTCATGATCCTGAATGATGATGAGGGCTGGGCAGCCGATCTGACAGGAGCGGAACCCGACGGTGGTTATATTATCCAGATGTACTGGGGCAATTCCGCCGATTCCTATGACAACTACCGGATGGTCGCCCATCGTGAAGGCAACCGTCTCGTTTATGATAACGGCCTGTATGTGAGAGTCTGCAGCGACGACAGTGAAGACCGCGAAGCGGCGGGTACGCAGGAACTGCTGGAGGATGCGGGCAAAGGAAGCTTCACGCTGACGGAGGAAGGCACGCTGAAATGGGAAGATTCCTATGTGGAATCCGCGGATGAGATGGTACTGAAGCGGGAAACCGTGGAGGCTCCTTCCGCACAGGAACTGGCAGATGAATACTACAGGGTTATCGCGGGAGCAGAGAAGGAAACCGCCGGCGCAGGCATCAGGCAGGCAGCCGCTGTTCTCGATGTCTATCAGTTCTGCTTTAACCATGCCCTATGGCTGGTGGATCCGGACACGCTGGGTGCGAACATGCTTGCGGCCAGGGAAATGCTCACCGGGGCAGAAGCCGCGGCGTTCGATGAAAATGAACCCGCGGTAACCGCGGAAGCACTCCGTCTGCTGACTGAAAGTGAGGATGCCGGCGGCGCTTACGGGGATGCCGGTGCGGCAGAGCGTATGGAAAGCCTGCGGAACGACGTGACCGTGCGCAGCGGCGTATCCTTCTTCCTTGCCTGCGTGGCAACGCTGGAAAATATCGGGGAGCCGTAAGAAACCCCGATAAACCTGAGCCGTCTCACTAATGATCGATCTGAGATCATAAGAGGCGGCTTTTTTTGCCTGAAAAGCACCGCCCTGTTCGGAAATCCTGCCGGATAGGCACGGGGCATCACCGGCGCCGGAATCTGCCTGCTGCCGGAGAAAAAGCAGCGAATGGAGATCAGCAGGGCCGCCTGCAGGAGAGACAGCGGCAGACAGAAGCAGACGCAGAGGCCGGCACACAAAATTGAATTGATTTCCCGGTTCATGGTATACTGCCCTCCGGGAAGACATTTAAAGTATTATTGAATTTGTCTGATCAGCAAAACAGGGTTTATGAGGGAGAAAGATGGAATTAATCAGGATCGGAAATACCGACGCGGATAAAATTGCTCCTCTGGTCGCCGCCTTCCGAACCCAGCTGAAGTCCTGCAAAGGCATTAAATCCCAGCCGGATATTGAAGCGGGAAAAGAAGAAATCCTTGAGTTTGTGGAATCCGGTTTCCCGGTATATGCAGTTGAAGACAGCGGTATCCTGGCGGGTTACATCGTCTGCAGAATAGACGCGCTTTGCTTATGGGTCGAGCATATCTATGTGCGGCCGGATTACAGAAGGAGGGGCATTGCCACAATGCTTTTCAGCAAAGCTGAAGAGATCGCCGCATCCATGGGAGAAGACACTGTCTACAACTATGTCCATCCGAATAATGAAAACATGATCCGGTTCCTCCGCTCAAAAGGCTATACCGTTCTGAATATGATTGAAATCAGAAAACCTTACAAGGATGAGAAACTCACAGAAATCATTCATGTCGGAAAAGAAGCTTTTGACTATTGAATCTGAATGTGCCTGTCGGCGGAGAGGAATCAACAGATGAACCTGAACAAAGTTTTGCCGAAGACAGGGGCAACGATACATGGGATATTCTTTATCAGCTGTTTCTTCGCACCGATGACAGGCTTATTCACCAGCATGTCGGACGGAAAAACCAGCAACGGAGGTGTAATTGCGCTGGTATGCTGGTGTGTTTATTTTCTTCCGATCGGGATTCTGGCATACAGGCACTTCAGTAAACAGCACGGGAATACCTGACGCGCGCTGACGCTTTTATCTTTCTGTTTGCTTTACGGCAGTGCAGAATCAAAGGAGGAAAACATGAAAAGCAGGAACACTCCTTCATGGTTCAGAAGGATAACCGGCGATATTCTGCTCATGCTGGTTGTACTGCTTACAGTCGAAGTAATAATCGTCATGTCTGCCAGAGTCAATGCAGTTGTCCGGAAGGCGGACTATCGGGAAATATTCATATACGAGATCATTCTTTGCGTAATCCTGCTGCTGTTCGCGCTGGACGTCCGGTTCAGCCTTTTCACCCGGTGGAAGCCCGCCATACTGAAGAGAACCGGCTGGGCCCTGCGCGCTGTTATCGTTCTGTTAAGCGCCGCGATTCTGTTTTTCTGCGGAAAAGTGATCTCCGGAGGCATGGTCAGCACCGATGGCCAGGCGGATTCCGCCATTGTGCTCGGACTGGCGCTGGAGAACGGAAAGCCTGCGCCTGACCTGCTGGCAAGGCTGGATACAGCCAGGGCATATCTGGAGAAATATCCGGAAACGCAATTGATTCTGACCGGCGGCAACGCTGATGAATCCGGCCGTACAGAGGCGGCTGTCATGCGTGATCTCCTGACAGAGCAGGGCATTCCGGAAACCCGGTTGATTCTTGAAGACCGGGCAGAAACCACGAAAGAAAACTTCCGCAATATTGCCGGAATGGTTTCAAAGGACGAACCCGTCGTGATAATCAGCAGCAATTATCATATGGACCGTGCGTCCCGAAACGCATCAGAGGAAGGCTTCACGCAAATTATGAGACTTCCGGCTCCTTCCGGTTTCTTTGCTTACGGTGCCAACATGCTGTCGGAGGTCGTTCTTGATGTGAATGACCTCATAAAGTAAATCCGGTTAATTGGTATTCCGGGTCAGAATATTATAATGATACCCTGAAAAATACTTAATCAGCTTCCGCCCTTCCGTTTGCTTCGTATCTAAATATGTCAATGCGTTCATCGCCTGACAGAAATCAAAAAAATATGAAAAAACGGAGATAAAAAAAGGAAACTGACACAATGGAACTGAACATGAACGAAATGGAACTGGCCAACGGTGGACTCAATTTGGCTGTCGGTTTAATCGGATTCTTTTTTGGCGCAACTAAGGGCGCTGCAGCCTGCGGTGCACTCGGTCTGATGGGCGGTCCCATCGGTGCCGCGATCGGCGCTGCCGTCGGAGGAGTAGTCGGCGGTATCGCGGAAGGTTATGCTCTCGCAACCCTGGACGAACGGAATAAGTAGAGCTATGATCAGCGCCAGGATTCCACGTCCAGGTCAGGCTCCGGAACGGAGCGTAAAACCGGGTCGGCTCCAGGGCAATCGTATCAACGGAAAGCGCGGGATAAACCTCCCTCTGTGCCGTCTGGAATCAAGCGCAAAATACACCATTTCTCTCCTGCGGGAGAAATAGCACTTTATAATCGTCTCCTCTTATCCTGTATTCCGCCTTCCGGCAATGCTATGATATTATCGTAGCAAGCAGAGCAAAGAGAGGTGTGCACTATGGCAAAGCTGGAAAGAGTACTGCATGAGGATTTCAAAGGGCTTCTTGTCAGGATTGAGAACGGAATCGTGAATGGCAGCGTATCCGCTTCCCTGGAAGATGGAAGTGATTTTGTCAGCAACGGCTGCCGTTGTTCTGTACGTGTGTTTGAAAGGTACAGCGCGTTAGGATCAAACCGGGTTTCCATGAGCGTTACGATGTTCCAGGGAACAGACGGGCTGGTTCATCTGAGCGCGATCACTTCCGGCGGCTCACAGGCAATGTTTTTCAAGATCAACACATTTGGCGAACAGGCCTTCCTGGATAAACTGGCAGAGCTATTATAAAACACGGTTAAAAAATCACCTGCCGGAATGGATCTTCACCGCCGGGACATGATGACCGCACTCCTTCTTTCGGAGTGCGGTTCCTTTTCTGCGCGGCGGAGCCGGATTGTCCGATCTGCCCGCCGCTGCCGGAGGGAATCCTCCGGGAAGAAATTTAAATTGTTATTCCGGATTTTCGGATCAAACAGTATATAATCATTTGCAGCAAATAATCCTTTGGATATCTCCCAGGTTTTTTGCAAAACAAATACCCTGCTGCCGTTCTTCTGAGGAAAGACCCAAATCAATCATATGCGCGAGCTGTGCTTTTAATCCGTCATAGTACCCGTTCAGGTTATACAGGATACAGGGTTTGTCAAGATGTCCCAGGGAAACTTTTGACATAACTTCGACAATTTCCTCCAGTGTGCCCGTTCCGCCGGGAAAAGCAATAAAGGCGTCACCCAGCTCAATCATTTTTGTTTTCCGGTCCGTCATGTCCTTTGTGACAATCAGCTCCGTAACAGCATTGTATTCAAACCCGGCATCGATAAAAAACTGAGGTTCCACGCCGGTTACTTTACCGCCTGCGTGAAGCGCACTTCCTGCCAGCTCACCCATCAGGCCGGATTTCGAACCGCCGTAGACGAGTGTGTGACCCGCGCCTCCGATCCAGGCGCCCAGTGCTCTGACGGCCTCTTTCAGCGATGGATCATTCCCTTCGTTTGCTCCAAGATAAACGGTGATGTTCATATGTTTCTCCTTAAACAGCATGCTCATTTTCTTTCTGCCGCAGCACCCTTTCAACGGGTACCCATCCGATGTACTTTGGGTTGTCCCCGGAGAGCGCTGTCATGGCTTCGATTTCCCGGTAACCGTCAATCCGTACCGTATCCCAGGCGTGGATGACCCTGCCGTCACCGAGGCAAATGCCGCAGTGGCCCCAGTTGACCGGACCATCCGGGCTCCGGCAGATGCAGTCGTAGAAAACAAACGCGCCTCGCTCCGGTGTGCCCTGACGCATTCCGTCAGCATAGAGCAAAGCGGATTCCTTTGCGGAATCCCCGCCAAAAATCTCAGTTCCGCTGCTCTTCTCAAGCGCGTCCTCGATAAACGAAAGGCACCAGCCGGCGTACTCCCTGCTGCCAAGTTTATCTTTTGCCCAGCAGATCATATGCTGTATCAGTCCGTTCAGCCATACTTCCCTTGAGATCACCGACACATGCGTTTTTCCGTTGGTTTCATCCGGATATTCGCACGCGAAACGCATACCGATGGATTCCGCTGTTCGGTAGGAAGGTTCATTGGTATACTTGCAGTAGGAGTACAGAGCCGGATAATCTGTATTCCGGAACGCCCAGTCACGGACGGCCCCTGCGGCCTCTTTTGCATAGCCCTTCCGCTGGCAGTCGCGGCGGATATGATAGCCGATTTCGGGGAGCAGTTCACCGTTGATATTTTGCAGCGTCAGCCCGCAGTCGCCGATCATCTCTCCGGTATCCTGCAGGCAGACGGCCCACAGCCCGAAGCCGTCCTTCCGGTATCGGTTCATGTTCCTTTCAATCCAGTCCCTGACATGCTGCCCGTCGAAGGTATAAGGATAATGCCACATGGTTTCAGGGTCGCCGAGCACCAGAAACAGCGCTTGAAAATCATCCGGCCGCATTTCCCGAAGCAGCAGTCTTTTTGTTTTCAAAACCATATGCGGTCATCCTCCGTCGTAATGGGATATGCGGGAAAGGATCGCTGCACTGTCACGCGGTCACATGCCACCATTTACATGCCGGATGTACTCTTCCGCTGAAATCATGGGTTTTTCAAGTGCGGCCACCGTTTCCGCGGAGAGGCGCAGCCCTTCCGCGTATTCTTCCCCCGCATTCTGAAACCTTTCCAGCAGCGGATCGGCCACAACGGCCGCTTCCGGCACATTGAGCAGGGGCGTTTCCGGCACGCAGACGATGTCCGGGTTCCCAAAGCAGACCTCACACATTTTCTTCAGCCCGTCAAAATTGCCTTCCCAGTGCGGGAAGCCGCAGCCGCATATCACCAGCGTGTGTATCTTTGAAAAATCCGCCAGCGCTTCATGCCGCACCGTTCCGTCCGGCTGCCGTACCATGTTCATCTTCACCAGCGGAATCGTCCGGTCCAGCACCGCTTTCAGCTGGGAAGGCATAGCGTAGCAGTAAAGCGGAAAACTCCAGATGATCACATCCGCGTTCCGATACAGATCAAGAATTGCGTTCTGATCGTCTGCGATCACGCAATGTCCGTCCCCGCGCTGCCAGCAGCCGAAGCAGCCCCGGCAGGGCGCGATCTTCTTTTCCCGCACATGAACGATACGGACCTCGTGTTCACCATTCCGGTTCATGCCTTTGAGAAAGGCATCGGTCAGGCGGAAAGTATCACTCTTCTGCTTTGGGCTTCCGTTCAAAACAAGGATTTTCATGTCATATACCTCCAATATCTTCAACGCGTGCAAAAGCTCTTTGTCTTGTTTTGTCCCTTTGCTCTGTCATTCATGCAGTTCCCGTTCTTTTTCCAGCGCTTCCTTTTTCCCATGGATCCGACCCAGGCCGTACATCAGGAGCGTGGACACCAGCAGGTTGATCCAGCCGACGCGGGCAACGGAATTGAACGAGTTGGCCACCCCGATGAGCAGGTTGGCACCGCCGACAGCGAACAGCACCTTGCCGATCCGGTCCAGATGGGAGATTTTGGAGTCGATGTCGGAATACAGGTCAAAGACCCCGTCCTCTGTCTTTTTGCGGAAGTAGATCCACATCATCATCCGTCCGACGTATTCAGCGCCGGTTTCTTCCATAAACTTTATATACTGATCGTCATAAGGATGCATTTCTGTCCGGACAGCATATGTCCCCGGCTCGCATCTGACAAATGTATACCTGCAGAACCCGACGGATTCCAGCACCCAGCCGCTGGCCGCCATTTCGTTCAGCCATTCCTCTTCCCTTTCAAACTGCCATACCCAGAACCATCTGGTCATTGTTTTTCTTTCCATCTCACAATTCCTCCCCAAGTATCCTTTCACCGTTCCGCGCCAGTTCCTTCAGGCGCTTCACCTCGTTGATCAGGATTTCTCTTCCTTTGTCTGTCAGCAGGTATTCCTTCCGTCGGCTGTCCTCCTCCGCAGCTTTCAGAACAATCCAGCCTTTGTCGCAAAGCGTGTTCAGCGCGCCGTACAATGTTCCGGCCGCCAGCCTGACCCGGCCGCCGGACAGTTCCTCCGTCTGCTGCATAATCCCGTATCCATGCCGCGGCCTGTACAGCGACAGCAGGATATAATACGTTGCTTCTGTTAATGCGGGAGTTCCCGGCATATCTCGTTCGCCTCCATCGTCGTCCGATATATCGTTCCTCGATATATCGTGATATGATTATATCGGCACTCGATATAATTGTCAATACCTGAAGAAAAATGTCAGAGCAATATACGCATGGAAACGGGAGGCGGCAGTATCCGGGAAAAATATTGCATGATAAATGCATTGACCGCGCGGTCCCGGCATTCCGCTGCCCTGATCAGGATACAATGAGGGTTGCGCCAGGCCGCTGAAACGGGTATGATGAAGAAAAACAGAAGGACTGAAGCAGCCGATGAACGAAGCAAGTATCAGACAGACAGCCCGGAGCGCGGCAGTAATCTGCCTGTGCTTCCTGCTGACGTCAACCGGATGGCTTTCCTGGGAATACCATCTGCTGGAGCAGATCCCCGCGGAAGTCTCCGACATCTGGACAATGATTGTCGGATATCTGCTGCAGGCTGCGGGCATCGGTCTTTTCGCCCTTCTGATCCGCCGGAAGGAGCAGGAAGCGAGACGGGTATTTTCCGCTGCACTGGTCATGCATATGCTGTTCATGATCCCCGCGGTGATCAGCCCGTACACCGTCGGCACGCTGGTGTTCGGCCTGCTGATGAACTTGAACTGCGGCGTGATCGCCGGGTATTACCTGTATGACCTGACGATCCGCACGGCGCCGTCCCGCCGGGCGACAGCGTTCGGCCTCGGCTATGGGCTGGCGATCCTGGCGCAGTGGCTCCTTTCACTGATCGGCGGCGGATCGCTGTACTATTCGGAAGGAGTACTCCTCGTCTGCCTGGTACTGACTTCCGCCGTACTGGCCGCGGTTTGGAAGGGACACCGGACAGAGGGTGAAAAAGAGATCCGGGAGCCGCCCAAGGCACCCGGAAAGCATCTGCTGGTTTCCGTCTGCGTTCTGGTACTTTTGTTCGGGATCGTGAACAGCAGCGGATTTGCCTTCCCGTCTGCCGATCTCGGAAAAACGGTGAATGTGGAGCTGTCCCGCCTGGTCTATGCCGCGGGGCTGATGATCGCGGGAATTGTTGCGGACCGGAACCGCCGGTACAGTGCGATCTTTGCCCTGTCAGCGCTGATGATTCCTTTCATTATCCTGGCGCTGAGGGAAGAGACGGTTTCGTCCGTCATTTTCTGGGTCCTGAGCTATTTCACCTTCGGTTTTTATTCAGTCTACCGGATCACGGTGTTTTCAGATATTGCCGCGGATCATAACGCGCTCTGGCTGTCCGGATTCGGCCTGATGGCCGGGCGGATCGGCGACGCGGCGGGTGAAGGCGTCTGTCTGGCCTTCGGCGCCCGGCTGACACTGATGATCTGCCTGACCGCCGGATTGTTCGTTGTGACGCTGCTGGTATTCTTCCGGGTTTATCAGGTTCTGTATGTGCCGGAATACCGGCAGGAACAGGACGAAAAAGAAAAATTCTACCGGTTTGCCATGCAGCACGACCTGTCCGCGAGAGAGCGGGAAATGCTGCGGCTGCTGCTGGACGGAAAGACGAATGCGGAGATTGCCGGCGCGCTTTTTATCTCGGAAAACACGGTCAAGTTCCACATCCGGAACCTGCTCCAGAAAACCGGATGCAGGAATCGCAACGAACTTGTAATGTCTTATATGGGAGCAAAACAGACCTGATCAATACGCCTAGTCGAGTAGACAGCTCGACACTCCTTTCAAGTATTTCAGCTTGTGAAGGGATGTCGCTGCCCCTCACAGAACCGTACGTGCGGTTTTTCCGCATACGG
>ONJM01000025.1 GCA_900318145.1 uncultured Eubacteriales bacterium | reverse complement strand
AAGGAGTTTGTGTATAATGTTAGTAGCTCAAAATCCTGGTCATAGTAACTTTGATTGGCTGGGGAACGAGCTACCGCCGAAGGCGGTTTAGTTCAATCGGTATTTTGCGAGGTGTATACGATGATACTTGAAACAAATAGATTGATCCTCCGACCGTGGGAAGAAAGCGATGCAGAGAACTTATTTAAATATGCAAGTCATCCTGATGTGGGACCAATTGCGGGGTGGGCGGTTCATACAAGTGTTGAGAATAGCCGTGAAATAATCCGGAGTGTTCTTTCGGCACCGGAAACCTATGCCGTAGTATTAAAAGAATCCGGCCAGCCTGTTGGCAGCATTGGTCTAATGCTTGGGAAAGCCAGCAATATTGGTCTTCCTGATTCAGAAGGTGAAATCGGTTACTGGATCGGAGTTCCGTATTGGGGACGAGGGCTGATACCGGAAGCAGTCAGGGAATTGATTCGCTACAGTTTTGAAAGCCTGAAACTGAATAAAATATGGTGTGGTTACTTTGATGGGAATGAAAAGTCAAAGCGAGTTCAAGAAAAGTGTGGTTTTCATTACCATCATACAGCCTATAATGTGCCCTGTGCCATAGAGGGCGTTCTTAGGACGGAACACATAACATGCCTTTCCAAAGAGGAATGGCAGCCAGTCAGATAAATTCAAGTTTGTCGGGATAACTGTTGGCAAGAAAACTCGGAGTTATCTTTGCAACTCAACTATCACGAGAGTTGACCTGCATGACAATCGCTGGTTTTTCATGTTCGTTATGATTATGATTGGAGCATGAAATGAGGAGGTCGTCATTATGGAAATGGGAAAAGAAATCCGCCGTCTGCGGAATGACCGGGGCCTTACGCAGGAAGCCCTGGCAGCAGCTCTGAATGTGAGCCCGCAGACCATCAGCAAGTGGGAATGCGGCAACAGCGTACCGGATGTGCAGATGTTGCCGGAGATTGCCGTATATTTCGGCGTTACCATAGATCAGCTGTTTGCCATGACTCCGGAGCAGCAAATGGAGCGTATTGATAATCATATTGACGATTGCGGAATGATTGACCGTGCGGAAGAATGGCAGCTTATACAGCAGCTTCGCGCTTTAGCGGAAAATCCAAAGCAAGAGGGACAGGCAAAAACCCTGCTGACCAAGCTGTACAACCATCAGGCAGAACAGTATCGCCTGCTGGCAGTTTCCTGTGGGAAAGAAGCCGTAGAAAAATCCGGAGGAGACAGGGATGCAATCAGTGAACTGGCCAATGCCTGGGACAGCTATATCCCGGACTGGAATGTCCGGAATCATCACGCCCTGATCGAATGGTTCAGCGACTACTGCCGCCGCAACCCGGAAAACCGCGCTGCAGTCATGTGGCTGCTGGACAATCTGATCGATGACCATCGTCTTGCAGAAGCCCGTCAATGGCTTGAAAAGCTGGAAGCGCTTGACGATACTTTCCGCACGGTCATGTACCGTTATATGATCGCGCAGGCAGCCGGGGAAAAAGAAGAAAGTGAGAAACTGCTCTGCCAGCTGGAAACAATGGAAGGACAGGAATGGTGCCAGGCTGTTACACTTGGCGATATCTATACACTGCGGCAGGAATATGACAAAGCCATTGAATGGTATCGGAAAGGCCAGGAAATGCAGCCTTCCCCCAAATTCACTGACAGCGCTGCCAGCATTAATGAATGGGGTATTATCAGCGGAGAATTGCGCGAAGAAGTTGAACGGGCAATCCAGCGACTGTCATGATACAATTGCAGCATGAAAATCAACTGACAAGAAAACCGGAGATAATCTCGCTACAGCACCCCGGAAACCAAACTTCCCCGGGGCGCTTTTATGTGCCCCTGATCATCTGGGTCATACCTTATTATCCTCCCCTACCGCCGGGCGGCGATCGGCGGCGGCCCCATGCCGCCGGAAGCCAGCGGACAGAGATCTGCGCGTGGAACGGTTCGCCGTCGAGCAAGACGTCGGCGGTGAACACCTGTCAGGGATCGTTCATCAGGGGAAGGATCGCGTAAGTCATTCAGGCCTCCGTTTTCATTTGTGAATTCCCGTATCAGAATGTATAATAATGGCGGTTTCTACTTTGAAGATATCTTTTGAAATATATGACAATCGTGTTTCTTACAGTGGGGGTATATAATGATCAGCATACGCCATTTTACAGAACATGATGCAATAATCCTTCAGCAAAAGCAGTATACAGAAAACTCGATAACTGACATCTGTGAAATGATTACAGAATGGGAATCAAATACATATCAAGGTAAGTATTTTGAGATGTTTGCTATCACAGCAAATGACACAATCGTTGGCAGTGCTTCACTGTATGAGCACTCGAAAAGCGTTGTTTCAATCGGTGTGGAAATATATCCTGACCAGAGAAGAAATGGATATGCTGTCGAGGGGATGCGTCTAATTATGAATCACGCAAAGGATCTTGGTTATCGTATCATTCAAGATCAAGTGCGAACTGACAATCAGGCCAGTATTGCCTTACATAACAGTCTGGAATTTGAGACAGATGGATATGCCTTCAAAAATGCAAAAGACAAGGATGTTCTTCTTTACGTGTTTTGTTTATGATTAATTCCGGTTTTTCAGGATGACACGATAGTCGGAAATCTCGGAAGCTTAAAAAACACAGGGGATCGCAGTGCGCAATCCCCTGTGTGATCGCTGTTACAAAGCCGCTTCACGCCTTAGACAGCATGGTTACATAAAGCAGACGCCTGCGCCGATCCCGGCACCGACTGCGCCTCCGATCACCCCACCGGGCAGGCCAAAGAGCACTCCTCCGCAGGTTGCACCAATTGCACCGCAGGACAACGTGGTGACGATTAAATCTTTCCATTTCCAGCCGCTGCTGATCAGTTCCATCTCTTCCAGATTCAGTTCCCTTGCGTTCAGGTTCAGTTCCATTATTTCGGTATTCATTCTTTTTTCCTCCTTGTTTTCTGTTCTGTATTTCTTTTACTTATTCTTCTGCGGGAGCTTGTTTGCTCTTTTCACCTATATATACGTTCTGCCGGGAGGGGATGGCAGTGAAACGAAAAATCACATTTTCCTTTCCTTTTATCAGATCCTTCATGGCAGGAAATCTCGGAGATAAGCTTCCAAAGGTTGAGTCTCCAACTTTTGAAATTCTTCACCATGGGGTCAGCTGCCCCGGCAGAATATGAATATAGAATATAATGACCAAAAGTACTTGACTCTGACGTTGCGTCATACTTTATGATGTGATTACCACGAAAAGAGGGAGGCAGGAGTCATGATGACCGTACATGAGGTGAGTAATCTGACAGGTGTGAGTATACGCACCTTGCAGTACTATGACAGGATCGGTCTTTTGCATCCGGCAGGATATACCGATGCAGGCTACAGGCTGTATGACGATGCAGCCCTGGAAACCCTTCAGCAGATCCTCCTGTTCCGGGAACTGGAATTCCCGCTGAAGGACATTCAGCGGATTATCCAAAGCCTTTCCTTTGACCGGCAGAAAGCACTGGATCAGCAGATTACACTGCTTGAGCTGAAAAAGGAACATCTGGACGACCTGATTCATCTTGCCCGTGGAATCAAGGAAGCAGGAGTGGATACAAAAATGGATTTTTCTGCATTTGACACAAAAAAGATGGATGAATATGCCGCCGAGGCAAAAAAAGCCTGGGGGAATACTCCGGCGTACCGGGAATATGAACAGAAAGCAAAAGGAAGATCCAAAGAGGAAATGACGGAAGTGAACCGGAAGATGATGGAGATCTTTACTGAATTTGGAGCAATCAGGCATGAGGATCCTGCTTCCGAAAAAGCTCAGGCTTTAGTCCGGAAACTGCAGAACTACATCTCAGCACATTTCTATACCTGCACGGATCAGATCCTTTCCGGTTTGGGTCAGATGTATGCCGCCGGAGGAGAGATGACTTCAAATATCGATAGTTATGGCGGTGAAGGAACAGCGGTCTTTACCAGTCGGGCAATCAGGATATTCTGCACCTGACAGGAATCTTTCGGTTTGATGAGATCCCCAGTGATCAGGAATCTCGGAAATAATTGAGGACCGCGACAGCGGACCCTTTCACATTGCTTCCCTGAGCGTCCTGAGCAGGTACTGCTCCGCGACATCATAGACCGACTTCCCCACCGCTCCGGATCCGTTCCGGCGGCAGTTACATTGATGGACGCCGGCGCCTGGACGGAGTTGTTCGCCATTTGATTCACCACCGGTGCGGCGGCCGCTGTGGCGGAAGTGAGCAGGTCCGGCAGGCCGGACAGCGCGTCCGCGCCAAGCGGCAGGACGGATGACCCGAAAAGATCCTGCAGCTGCTGCAGGCTTTCTGCCGTCAGGGAGAGCGCCGGCGCTGTGTCCGCGCCGAGCGGGAACCGCGTTTCCTCAAAGAGGTTCCGAGCCTGCTGCAGGAAGGTGTCCAGCTGCTCTTCCGCGTCCGAAGTGTCCGGATCCAGTTCAAAGGAGAATCCGCCTTCGGACAGGTCCATGAGGCGCTGGTACGGGTCCTTACGAAAGAATGGAGCCATTGCGTGGCAAAAGCGTTGGAATACCAGATTTCTGAGAACATTTGTCTATTGCTATTGCTTTACCTTGCCAGGTACAGTGACTATGCGAAAAAACAGTCAGACGAGATGCTTAACGTCAAACACGATTGGAGTCTTTTCGAACACGAATGTGATGCACTCGGAAAAGTTGACGGCGTTTACCTGCTACGTAAGTCCGTCGGCGCGATGAAGCCCCTGCTTGAAATGGTCTCCTGACAAAAACTCCGTAACAACTTGACACGGTCAACTCATTACCTTAGATTGATGCATTCGGCAAACCATGATATACTTCCTGTAAATCATAGCCTGACAGGCAGAAAGGAACTATAATATGAATAAGGGAGAACTCATTAATGCCGTCGCCGCAAACGGCCTGACCAAGAAGGATGCGGAAGCCGCAGTCAACACTGTATTCGGTGCCATCGGAGATGCACTTGCAAAAGGCGAAAATGTTGCACTGCTTGGATTTGGTACTTTCACTGTAAAAACACGTGCTGCCCGTGAAGGACGTAATCCCAGGACCGGTGAAGTTGTGAAGATCAAGGCTTCCAAAGTCCCTGCCTTCAAAGCCGGCAAAGCCCTGAAAGATAAAGTTGATAAATAAGAGGTATAAAAAAATGGCTACAAAGAAGAACATTACGGAAGAAATCAAGGATACCGCCAAGAAAATTGCTGATAAAGCCGCTGCGGAAAAGATCGAAGCTAAGAAAACCGTTCGGAAAGCTGCCAAGCTGACCAAGGAAAAGGCCGCTGAAACCAAAGCTAAAGTGGAAAAGAAAACCACCGCCAAAAAAACTGAAGCTAAGGAAGTCAAGGCGGCAGTTTCCGCTGAAGCCAAAGACGCTAAAGCCGCAATGACGATCGAAACCAAAAAGAAGACCCGCGCTGCTGCACAGAAAGTCAAAAAGACTATCGCGCCGGCTGTGGAAGCCGTAAAGAAACCTGTTGCAAAAGCAAAGACCGGCAAGCTGAATCTTGTATTCCAGAGCAATATGGGCGGTGCCGTAACGCCGGAGGAAATCGCTGCCAGACTGCCGAAGGAAGCCACTGACGCCTATATCAAGATTGAAGAAAACAAGATCTACTGGATCGGTAAGAACGGCGAAATGGGTTCTATGGATATCTGGGATTAAGAAGCTCTGAAAAAAATAGCGCTGATTCGCACGAATTGGCGCTATTTTTCTTGTTCGCTGTAGATACCTAATTTGATGATTAAAAAGGATAATCTAACAAAGAAATCATGGCAAAATACACTAGGCTGCTGGAACCCGGATAATCCGTACGAATTAACGCTAATCTTACATGATTAAATCTGTGCAGGATTTGCGTACTATGATTTCATGAAAAATTGTTGTCTTCCCGCCCAAACCGAATACCCAACCGGAAAATTGGGCTGACAGCAACGGAAACGATGATTTTGAAATGGTAATTATTTCCAACTGATATACAGCACACGCGCATTCCGGATGTAATCCACCGTCACGGGAAAAGCCACGCCGGCAAACACGCTCATATCCTCTGAATCGACCATGCGGATCGCCTCCTCTAAGGCCGCGCTGTCAAGCATGCGGAAACCGATGGCGTGCCTGCCCGCATCATGGGCCTCCTGAACACGCCGCACGGCCTCCTCCTGCCAGTCCGCACCCAGCGTCTGTCCTTTCCGAATGTAATAATTGTTTTTGTCGGACATGCTGTGCGGATTCCGGAGCTTCATTCCGGCCCTGAGCTGGTCATTTCTGACGTACTGAAAGATTTCCGTGGATGTCAGATTGGTATGCGGAAAATAGTCTTCGGTATAAACTTCATCGTCGCGGTCATTGAAGGTAACGTCTTCGTGAGTCCATTCCCCGCCGATCTGTATGATGTTCCATTCATGTCCGGAAACACCCCCGTTTCCCGCATAATAAGACCCGGTCGTGCTGAGGCACGGCACGCCGAAGCAGCGCATCGCCAGGGTCATCGCGGACGCATACCCGGCGCAGATGGCCCGGCCCTCGACAAGCGCGCTGTAGGCTGTCGTCCGGGCTATGTACAGTTCCAGATTCTGTTCGGTACTGGTTTCGTCGATCAGCTCGGGTTCATACATGCAATGATGCACAAGGAACCGGTCTGCGGCGATTTCCTTCTCAAAATCCGTTTCTCCCCATTCCGGCTGCCGGCGGATCGCGTCCAAAGCCGCCATACATTCCGCGAGCATGTCCGGCAGCAAAGCGGCATGCCGTGCGCAGAACGCTTCATCCGGCGCCTGGATCCGCCCGTAGCGCAATAAATCCGACGTCCCGGCCTGCGGATAATACAACAGTTCCGGGCAATCCCTCAGCAACGCGTAATCGATTCTTTCGCGGCTCTCCAGCACCAAACGTCCGCAGGGATAGTCCCACAGATCCGCCTGCCCGAGCGCAATGCAGTCGTACCGTGCGGAGAACAGTCTTTTCTCGGCTTCGGTCAGCTGCTGATACCAGTAATGCAGTTCGGGATCATAGAGCTTCCACAGCGCTGATGTCGGTTCTGATGAATAGGGCGGATTCACCACCGCGGTTGCGTCGTTGCCGAGCATCAGGAGAATCAGAGCGATCACAATTGCCAGTGTTCGTCTCATTGGGTCACCTCCTAAACGAGTGCGAACAAAACAGCAAGAATCTTCTTCATGTCAAAAAACAGCCTGATGTATTTCTTATTCTCATTTTACTTTATAACAGCACAGCCTGCAAGTAAAAAGAGAAAACGATTCTTCATTTGCATTTTATGATCATGTTTCAATTGGTTCCGGATTTTTCTTTTGCTTGGAAAGGTATCCCCTTCCAGCCGGACTGCCTGGACTCGTCCACGGTCGCGGTGAACTCGGACAGCAGCATCGCCGTATACGTCCTTGCCGGAGTCACCACATCGCAGAGCGTACGGGTGCGCTTGACGGATTCCATGGCCTGCAGCATCCGGTCCGCCCGGCCGGCGGCGTGCCCGACGTTCGTCTCGATGACGGACAGGATCACCCTGTCCGGCTGGTTCCTTGCGCCGTTGATATAATCCGACCCCGTCGCGGATTCGGAATTCGTCTGGATCTTCAGGGAAAAGGCGTCATGATTTAATCATTGACGGATGCATATTGCAATATTCAGAACAGCTTTAATATACCAATTCACTTTCACTGACATTCTTCCCCGGCTCTGCGTATAAACAAATGAAAGGACATAAACAGATTCCCGAAACAGTAATAAAAACGCTAAAACAGCAAGGAGAAGAGAGAATGGATACCGGAAAAGAACTGAACCTTAACGAAATGGAATCGGTTTCAGGAGGAAACCTGGTTGATATGGCATTTATAGCTCTTATGATTACGTTAGGGCTGATCACTTCAGAAGAAGAGAAGCCAGGCGGCGCAAGCGGCGGCTGGTGAGCCTGCATATTTCCAAACGAACAAACACAAAGAATCAGAATTGAAACAGGAGGAAACGACGATGAAAGTGAAAAACCTTACTCTCTCAGACCTTGAAAAAGCAACCGGCGGGGAACTTGATTTTATAGTCACAGATTATCTGAACGAGGTGATATTCCGGGCAAAGAGAGCCGATAAAACGCTGGAGCAATGCATCCGGGATTTCTACCTCTATAACAAGGACTTCAACAAAGAACAGGAAGATTATATCAGAGCACACTGGGATCAAATCGCGTAAATCCGTCACTGTTCCGTAATGGTCGTGGCGAGCAGGGTATATACCAGGTTCGTGGCCGCCCGGTCAAAGACCCGGTCCGGAACCTTCTGCAGGGTTACGCCGGTGCAGACAATGCTGAAATTCCCGGATGCGTCCTGTATGGTCAGGGTCCTGAGCGCGACGCGCGAGGGATCCTGGTTGTTTTTCTGCCATTTCGCCCAGCGGCGGAGAAATCAGTCCCCCATCCCCGGGTGACATAGACATTGCCGTTCAGGTCCTGGATGGCGTCCACCTGGGACTGGGTCAGGGCGGACGGGGCGCGTTCTCCGGCTCCTGATACGCCTCGCGGATCCGGCGGGATGCCTGCGATGAATTCGGCGACAGGCCGAAGCACGCGCAGAGCGCAGCATACAGAATTGAATTGATTTCCTGGTTCATGGTATACTGCCCTCCGGGAAGAAATTTGAAGTGCTGCTTTTTGAGTCCTTTTCCAAGGAGACAGGAACATGACGATTCACGAAGTAAATCTGAATGAAGAAGTATTGGATCAGTTAATTCGCTTTTCAGAGGACTGAGCTGCGGAAGACAGCTGCTACGGATACCGTCCGAATGACAAATCCGATATTGAGGGCAACAGGATCTTCTTTGCTGAAGACGGAAATACAGTTATAGGATATCTGCTTGGCAAAGTCTGTCGGTCAGAACAGATGAAATCAATCATGCCGGAAGGAACGCCTTATTTCGAGGTTGAGGAATTATATGTTGTACCGGGAAGACGATCTGAGGGCATTGGGGCGAAACTGTTCAGATACACTGAAGAAGCTGTAAAACCTGAAGCTGAATATATGGTATTAAGCACGGCGACGAAAAACTGGAAAGCCATTTTCCATTTCTATCTGGATGAATTGGATATGACATTCTGGAGTGCGCGGTTATTCAAAAGAATCTTTTGATTGCGATCGACAATTCGGAATTTGATGGAAGAACCATGTTAAAAGTCTATGAAATAAAATGCCACCACCCATTCATAAACCATGACCGGCCCGCATCCGCGGGCTTTATTCATGCATCCGCACCGCCAGCGCCTGCACATACCCGAACCCGGCCCAGTCCCGGACCTTCACCACCCGCCAGGTATTCCCGTTCCAAAGAATTCAGCCCGGAGTGCTGTAAGCCACTTCTCCGCCTGCAAGGAGGCTCCGTTCCGAAGGCGGTACGTTGCACGGTGAACCCGGTAAACCCCAGATTCCGATCCGTCATGGCAGAAGCAATTGAGGAAAGGGATTGAGGAATACAATAAAAAATGCAGGGTTTTTCAAATGATTCCTGCCATCCCCCTCAAATTGTGCGTACATAATTACGACGGCGATGAAACAGGCGCCGCGAAAAAAAAGATGAAGCGCACAGCGCAGGAGGAAAATAAATATGGATACCAATAAGATGGAATTGAGCATGGATGAACTGGCAATGGTGAACGGCGGTGCAGATGCCTTTACAAAAGGTACGGTAAGCGGATTGTCGGTAGTAAGCTTTGCCGTCACCGGAGGAATGTTCGGATCATTTGCCGGGCCTGTCGGCACCGCCGTCGGAGCGCTTGTCGGCGGGGCCGTGGGAGGAATCAGTGCCGCTGTGGTATTTCTGGTAGGGAAATGAATAATCAGGCAATTTGATTGATTTGCACATGGAACGGGCGGACTATCCTGCTGCCCGCTCCGCTTTTTTGTTCTGCTCTTTCATCGTGTGTGTTCCTGAAACGGCCGCCAAAACAGGATCTGATCCGTTATATAGGTGAAACGGAATAAAAAGGCGTCTTCCGGAATGAAAGGAGAAACGAACATGATCAGTAAAACAATAGCCAGAAGACTGATGATTGCTCTATTTGTCATTCACACCTGAAGATCAGTGGATATTAGCCGAGAATCCCAACACTCGCCATATGACAAGTATTTTGAGTGAGCTCTCTGTCTGATATCCTCAGGATACTTGCTGAGGAACAAAAAGCAGTATCTGATCCGTTATATAGACAGACCGGAATAAAGAGAGACATATTCCGGGATGAAAGGAGTACGAACATGATCAGTAAAACAATAGTCAGAAAACTGATGGTTGCTCTGTTTGTCATTTCCATTTCAGTGGCTTCTGCGTCCGAAACCGGTTTGTTCAGGAAAATGATTGAAACCGAATACACAGATGACCGTCTTGAAGCAATTGACAATGCGGCAGAGACGGTTTCGATATCGCAAACCACGGGACAAACCACCGTAGAAATCAGCCAGGCTTATTATGAAGGAAACCGAATCTACATCTCCTATCATGTGAATGGCGCGGCGGAGATTTTGGATGGTCTCGAACTGGAAGATGGTTCCTTTGCGGACATCACTGCGGGCGGTGAAGTGCAGCAGGATGACGGCACGGTCATCGGATGGAGAGAATGTATTGTCCCGGAAGATGAACTCGCTGAAACCCAGACTTTCTGCCTGGCTTACAGAATTCCTGAAAGTGAAGAAAAGCAGCTTCTGAAGTTTACCCTGGAACAGCATCCGTATAATCAGTATTTACAAGGTGCTTCACTGGCTGAGACTTTTCAGGCAAGGGCAATTCTGTACACAGGAAAAGTGGATTTGAAGGGTATTATCGTAATGACCTCGCCGGAACAGGCGGCAAGCTGGATTGCCTGGCAGGAAGGAGAAGAAGATACAGGGGCTGATGTTATTGTCTGCTGGAACCTGTATCAGAATGACGCGCTTGTTTCCACGGATCTTTGCGGAGAGTCCGCGGTAAATGGAACAGAAGAAGTGACATTTGCCGTCATGTTCCCTTTTATGGATAATCTCAGCAATTTGACGCTTGTACCGGAATACAGTGAAGGCGGCGAGAAACCGGAAGAAGCCATTGTATTGGAACTGATGAATCAGGAATATGAGGAAGCACCTTTGGTATCCCTCTCGAATCCATGGACGGAACTGCCTGCGAAGCAGCAGCTGGAGGAAGTTACCGGCATATGCTTCAGCATTCCGGAAGACGCGGAGAATATTCTTTATCGCTGCCTGCAGGATGAAGGGCTCGCAGAGGTACAGTTCTCCCGGGATGGCGATGAATACTATGTCCGCGCGGTCAATCAGACGGAAGGCAGGCCGGATGACATCTCCGGGCTGTATTATGAATGGATGGATGAAGAAACGTTCAGCTTCGGGAATTGCAGCGGTATCTTTGGCCGCGCGCGGGACGGCAGCCGCTGGGTGGAAAGGTGCCTGTGGGTTGATCCGAACCATGAAGTAAATTGGTCTCTGGCTGTCTTTACGGAAGATCCGGGCAGCCTGGATATTGTCGGGATAGCCGAAAAGATCTGTCTTCCGGACAACGCGGGTATTTCTGATTAGTTTAGGCATTGGAACTCCCCAATGTTCAGGGCAAAACCGGTATAGACCTCAATATACTCCTCATACCGGTCCCATCTCCGGCGCGCCGGGATGGACGCAGCCGGAGGCCTGCAGGACCTGGACGGACGGGATGCTCTGCCCGTTCTGCCGGCGGTATGAATACCGCTGCACGGTGAAGGCGGCAAAAGCCCATCTCCGGATCTGTCTGGGCTGCGGAAAGATCCGTGGAAGCCTCCCGGGAACATCAAAACGTTTCATTTGGCTTTTCATTTCCACTGCCATCCCCTCCCGGCAGAACGTATATACAGGTGAAATGAGCAAACAAGCTCCCGCATAAAGAAACGAACAGAAAAAAAATACAGAACAGAACAAAGGGAGGAAAAAAGAATGAATACCAATACAATGGAACTCAACCTGAACGAAATGGAAATGATCAACGGTGGCTGGAACCTGGGAAAATCCATACTCTGGGGAGTGTTTGGCACTGTAATCGGAGCAAGCATCGGAGCCCAGATCGGAGGAGTCCCCGGAGCAGTAGCCGGCGGCCTCATTGGCGGTGCTGCCGGTGTGGCAACAGGTGACGATTAATCCGGACCTTCTGCGCAGGCTCATCGAACAGATCCGGGAAACCGGCAGGCCGCAATGAAACCGCGAAGGAGTTATTCCTCAATCTCATAGCCAAAGGCGTCATGCAAAAGCCCCTGTGTCGAACAGGGGCTTATTGAATCCCTTGATTTTTCACATACATGCACTTCCGGGCCGCGCGGCTGTAAATCCAGCCGCCGTTTACCGTGGCCGGCCGTTGGCGAAGGGATACCGGAATCAATAAAGACGCGGATCCGCAGCAGGGCTGTTCCGGAAAAGTTATCCGGTTTCGTCAGCCGGAAGTCTGTGGGCTTCCAGTCCGCCGGAACGGAAAGGGTTTTCGTGATTTCACACATATTTCAAAAGCACTTCCTTTTCGGCATAAAACCAGGTATTATAAATGGAGTTGGAACGACCGTTTTAAATGATCAGCGTGTTTGTATAACAGAAGTAGCAAAAAAGCAACTGATGATTGATTGAGACAGTTTCCGCTGTTTTGTACACTGATAGCGGAGGTAATGAGAAATGAATTTTTCAGAAAAACTGCAGATACTAAGAAAGAATAAAGGATATACGCAAGAGGCACTTGCAGATAAGCTTGCTGTTTCAAGGCAGGCCGTTGCAAAATGGGAATCCGGACAGATATATCCGGATATTTCCAATCTTATTCAAATCAGTGACCTTCTGAGTGTCAGTATTGATTATTTGGTTAAAGACAATGACTGTGCTGTGAGTATTAAGTCAAAACCGGATACGGATCTTGATGAACTGATAGCATTCAGACTGGAAGCAAATGTCAATACCTATGCGGCATTTAAGAATGAGGTTGATGCCACCAGACCCGCATCTCACGATTTCAGATATGAAAGCGGCAAATATATTTATCATGACACGTATGTCGGCGGTGAGGAATTTGCAGGGGAAGAAGCGGTATGGAAAGACGGACAGTCTGTTTATGCAATGAATTATATGGGGCGGGTATTGGCGGATGGCTTTAGCGGTAACTTCCTGAAAGAAGCATTGAGAGCCGCGGATGTAAAGATGCCGTACAGGGGACCGGAATTATACCAATCGGGAGAATATACATACAGATGTAAAGTAACCGGCGATTTTACTTGGTTTCAAGGATGTGAGGAGATATATCAGGCGGATAATAAGGTATATGAGTGCATATTCCATGGTGGATTGCTGAAATAGCATGATCTGCCAACTCCGAAGTCACGGAACCATGGGAGCTGCGCCTGCAGCTCCCTTTCTTTTACCGTTCAATGGTCGCCGTCCAGGCCCCCCCTGGAGCGGGGCTTTTCTTCCCTTTCACACCAGCGGACCCGGGTCACTTCATGCTGCGCATGACAGCGTACTGTGCTGACGGTTCTCTCATTCGCCCGTCAGGTCAGGCAGCCGGCATACAGCATTGAATTGATTTCCTTGTTCATGGTATACTGCCCTCCGGGGAAAATATAAAATATTTTTTGAAGTTTCTGTTCCATTGTCTGCAGGAGGTAACAACAAGTGGTAAACGGTAAATATATCTGCGAAGATCAGGATGGAAACCTCCTGATTTTCATCGATAAAGTCGATGAAAAAGCACTCTCGAAGGATCCGTTGTTTACTCACTGCCTTGCAGTTGTAAAGGTTGGAAATGACTACCTTTTGAATCGAAACAAATGGCGAAACAGATATGAAATATTTGGCGGTTGTATTGAAAAAGGCGAATCTGCACGCGAATGTATTGTTCGTGAATGTTTCGAAGAATTAGGATTTACTTCTTCTGATATTACATATCTCGGAGCAATGCGGTTTTTACTGAAACCGGATTATTACTCAAAGCGTGAACGAATTGAATTGGGCGGTTTATATGGAATAACGCTGTCCGGTACTGCAAGTCTGGATGATCTGTACAGCAGCGTTGCGGATAAAGAAGAGATCACGGATCTTGCTTTGTACAGTCAGATTAAAGGCAAAGAACGAATTGCACTGATTGATGAAAAGTTGCTTGAGTATTATTGAAAAACGAGACTGATAATCTCAATTTATAAGGACGATGATGGCAATGCCATCATATTCGAGGGCGGTAACTATGAGCTTCTTCTGCATAAAGAAACGAATCGCTGTTTGACGGGACGATTCAGAAACCCGGAATCTAAAGAGTAAGGTACCGCAGCAGCGGCCCCTTTCACGTTATTCCCCGCATCGTCCTCAGCGGGTACTGCTTCATGGCATCATAGACCGGCTTCCCCACCGTCTCCGGATCCGTCCCGGCGGCGGTCACATCGATGGACACCTGTGCCTTGGCGGAGTTGTAAGCTGTCCGGTTCACATTTTCGTGATTTACGCATAATGCAAAGCACTTCCTTTTCAGTGAAAAAACAGGTATTATAAATGGAATTAGTACGATGAATTCCGGCTTTGAAGTTCACGTTTCATCAGGCTGAATTATCCGGAATCCGGCAGAGATGAAACATATTGAACTGTCACACCGTATATTAAATGTATCTGAGAAATATCAGGCAGCAACTCAATGTGAAGGAGCAGTTTGCAGTATGAAGATAAAGTTTATGATTCCGGTCATCGTGATCCTGTTATTCACTTCGATCGCTTTTGCAGACGAACTGCCTGACGGGGCAGATTCCTGCAGCTTTGAAACGTTCGGAAATGCTGTGGTATCCATGAATGAAGGTGATGCATTCACCGTATGGGACGGATTTGCTGTAGCTGTGATAACGCGGAACGGACGCTGTTTCCGGGTTGTCGCCCCGTTAGATAAGTACGCGGAAGAAATGTACAGGGCTAACCTTGAAGACGGGAATTCCGATGAATTCAACGCGCTTTCTGCGTATGTCAGGACACTGCCTGTTCAGTATACGGAGGAATTGACGGTCGTTCCGTTTACACAGGAGGAGCTGGACGCCATGTCCGGCAAAACCATTGAAGAAGTGATGTCCGAACCGTGGGAACTCCTGATGTGCAGCTATCCGAAAGATGCGGAAGCAGGAAAGGATATTGTCTTCCCGATGGTTAAGGGATTCTGTGAATACGGGCTGGTCATCAATGAACCATTTGAGGTGTATCAGGAACGCCGTGCCGGCGATCGTTATGATCCCGTAACCGTCATGAGTTTACGAAACTATCTGGACCTGACCGTCAAAAGCGTAAAATACACCGGCATTTCCACGCTGAACACGCTGCTGCTGGAATACCAGGCGGATGGGACCGTAAAACAAGATCCATTCCCTGAGGATTATGACTTTGATCTGATGGAAAAGATTGCTGATTATCTGACGGACGCCTGGAAAGGCACGGAACCGGATCAGGAAGCAAAAGAAGCCATGATCGCTGAGCTTTCCGCCGAATACCCTGAAGCCACGGAAATGATTCAGCAGATTGTCGGGAGCTTTCACTGATAATTCCGGACAGTTAATTGCCCGGTATTCCGGATTGACAGGACGTTGCCGGTTGAAAAAGTCCGGATTATATTGGTTCAGTATTGTCAGATGAGGCCAGGTGCCGGCCCGGAAAACCGGGGCTGATGAGCTTGCTGAGAAGAAAACATACGGAATATGCGGAGGTTGTTATGAAACGGGAATTGGGAATAGCTCGCTGTGGACTGGCATGCTGCCTGTGTTCTGAGAATATAACCTGTAAAGGATGCAGACGGGACGGCTTCATGGAGCTGTCCTGGTGCAAAGATGCAGAATGGTGCGAAGTTCGCAGATGTGGGATCGACAAGAATCTGAACGGTTGTTACGAATGCAAGCCTGCGGATTGCCGAAAGGGTCTGTATGCAGAAAAGATCAAAGCACGCGCCTTTGCGGAATTTGCCCGGAGGTATGGTATTGAACAGCTTCTGGATTGCCTTGAACGAAACGAGCAGGCAGGTATTGTTTATCATCGTGAAGGAATAATGGGAGACTATGATGAATTCAATGATTTAGAAGACCTCATTACTTATATCAGGACGGGGAAAAGGTATATTTGAACGGACCGGAACAAAATGGGGTCGTCCCCGTCGTTCCCGGCCGGCTATACACCAAGGTTCGTGCCGTCCGGTCAAAGATCCGTCCGCTGCAGCCGGAGGGAGCCCATCGGAGAAAAAATTATATACGTTTTCAAAGCTCATTCTGCAACTGTCAGTTGATCGGGGAGATTGCCATAATGTTGGAAAAAGAGATTCGGAAAGTGTTTTCTGCGCATCCGGAGATCCTCTATGGTTTCACGGATATATCCTACTGTTCATATAAGGAATTCTATCGTTCCGCGCTGGTATTTGCCGTGCCTTATGGTGAACAGCTTTCTCCGGACAACTATACAGAAGAAAGATTTGAGCAGGGAATTCAAACTGCCAGGGGCAGGCTTGAAACCGTTGTGGCTGAAGTTGAACAGATTCTGCAAAATCATCAGGTGAAATACTGGATTCCCCCGGTGGCGCAGGAAAATGAAAAAGAACTCTGTGCTCTGTTTTCTTTCAAAACGGCTGCGGCCTGGGCCGGAATCGGATGGTTTGGAAAAAATGATGTCATTATAACTGAAAGATATGGCCCCAGGGTCAGACTGTCAGCTATTCTGATTGATGAAATGTTTGCGTATGGTCAGCCGATCACGGTCGGCAGGTGTCCGGATAACTGCACAAAATGTATCGATATCTGTCCCTGCAAAGCCCTGAAAAACCGGCAATGGACCATCGAAAAAGACAGATCCGAAATCATTGATTATCAGAAGTGCAATCGGATGCGAAGCGCCTTTATCAAAAAGCTGGGCCGTAAAAACGCGTGCGGACTGTGTCTTGCCGCCTGTCCTTTCGGGCGTCCCGAACAGAAATCAACAACTGGCAACGGTTAATAAACCCCGGAACCAATCACATCAACCCTATCTGCAAAGCCGGAAAAACCCTTTCCGAACCTGCTCCCGAACCGTAAAAAAAGCCGGAAGGCTTCTTCCGGTTTTTCGGGTGTCTCGTTCCCGTTTTTACACGCGCATATCAACAGCGCACTTCCTTTTCGGTACAAAAACAGGTATTATAATGGAGTCAGTATGACCAGCCTTGAATTTCGTGATCTGTACCGGAGGCATATCAGAAAAATGAAGAGATTTGTTTACCTGCTTCTTGCTCTGTGTCTCATGGCGGACTGCGCTCCTGCCGGGGCGGAAAGCCGCATCTTTGAAGGAAAACCCTATCCCAATTCCAACCTTTACGGGCAATGGCCTTCCGAACGTCCGGGACCGGAAGCAAGCTTTGACCTGTACGCAAACTTTGATTTTTATCAGGAAGCGCTTGCAAAAGAAGCTGCCGATGATTTCACATTGAATAAACATGCGGCAAACCTGATCAGCGAACAGATTGAAACGATGTGCCTGGATTCTGAAAAAACCGGAACGGAGGAGGAAATCCTTCGGATTCTGTACGCACTGTATATGGATACAGACAGAAGAGAGCAGGAATATCTCCCCTCTCTGGATGCGAAAGGACAGTGCGTCCGGTTTGGGCGGAAATGCATGGCGCATTTTGCCGGCCGGGACTGGGTTCGGGGAAACCGGTATGGAACGGCCCACACATCGACGTTTGAGGAACCCCAGTATGAGCCTCTGGAAAACGCTTTTTATATAGGCGGAGGCGCGCTGATCGATGTTCTGACCGATACAACTTCCCGGGAAACGCTTCTCGGCACGCTTGGCGTACACATCGGGCATGAGCTCAGCCATGGGTTCGACACAACCGGTTCGCAATACAACGCTGATTTTACGGGTTCGCTGTTTACGGAAAACGACCTGGAAATCTTCAGGGAAAAATCGGAATCAATTGCCCGGCAGCTGAGCCGGATCGAAGTGCTGGATGGCATTTACGGAAATGGTGAACTCCAGATCAGGGAAGTACTCGCAGACCTGACAGGAATGAGTCTGACGCTTGATCTGGCAGAAAAAGCAGAAAACTTCGACTATGACGCGTTCTTCCGTGCGTTTGCCTCGTACTTCGCCCGCTATTATCATTCCCGGGAAGCACTGGCAGACAACATCGCATACATGGCTTATCCCATGGGCTATATCCGGAACAATTTCTGCGTTGCCCACTTTGACGAATTCTACCGGACTTATCCCTCCGTAACGGAAGGCACCCCGATGTATATCGCTCCCGAAGACCGAATCCTGGTCTGGTAATCGGATTGGTATGAAACTGTAAAACATTCCTCTGGAAAGCCAACCCGGAGTTAGTCACATCAGACCCGTTTAGAACCCTGCAGTTCACTATTGACGGAGGAATAAATCAGATGAGAAAACAATCGTTATTGTCTCTGTTGTATGCGATGGAAGGAAAGAAAATCCTCCTGGCGCAGCAGGAATCACCGAACAGAGGCTTTTCGGACCGTGAATGCGAATGGATCCGGGCCGTGACGGGAGAACTGCCTGCCATACGGGGACTGGACTTCATTCATGACGATTATGACGGTGTGGTGGAACGCGCCAGGCGCTGGAATGACCGGGGTGGTATTGTAACCATTTGCTGGCATACAGGCCTTGAAGGCAGCACCTATCCCGCCAGCAAGGACGAAAACCCGGACTGGAAAAAGCTGTTTACATCCGGAACGATGGAAAACGGTCTGCTGTACAGCAGATGGGACCGGGCTGCCTCCGCTTTGGAAAAACTGCAGGAAGCGGATATTCCGGTTCTGTGGCGTCCCTTTCATGAGTTTGACGGCCAGTGGTTCTGGTGGGGCAAGGCCGGCGCGGAAGCATTCAGAACCCTCTGGCGCATGATGTATGATCATTTTGAAAAGGTTCATGGCCTGAAAAACCTGATCTGGGTGCTGGGCTACTCAGGCGAAATAAAGCCGGGATGGGAATTGGATCCTGATTTGTTCAGTGCAGTGGGATCGGACACCTACAATGGGGAAACAGCCCACAGGCAGGCATATCAGCGCTTAAAGCAGATGTATCCCGGAAAGCTGCTTTGTTTTCATGAGTGTGGACTTATCCCGCCGCCGGATGCCTTTTTTGACGAAGGCTGTCCCTGGAGCTGGATCATGCCATGGCATGGAAACTACCTGATGAACAACCATCCTGCCAGGATCATGGAAGCCTATCATGATGAAAGAATGATCCCGCTGAGCAGACTGCCAGAGTTTTGATTGAGAAGAAAAAGCCATTTGTTCTGCCGGAAGCTGTTGAACAGGAGTTGCCTCAGATTGATCTGAAAGGATCATAAGAGGCAGCTCCTTGTTGAATCTTTCAAAATTCCTTTTTTTCCGGCATAAAAACAGGTATCATAAAAAAGAGTGAACGCGGGTTTTATTGTGAAAACATACGTCTGTGTGAAAGGAAGTATCCGCATGATGAAAAAGCGTCTGTTCAGGATGATGACTGTGTCGCTCCTGCTGCTGTGCTTATTCGGGGTAGCTGTGGCCGAAGAAAGCGATGAGGAGACTCCGGGCTGGAAAATCACTGACTCCTCAGAGATTACGGAAGATGCACGGGCTGCTTTTGACAGTGCCGCGGCGGAACTGACCGATGCTGTATATGAACCGGTCGCGCTTCTGGGAGAACAGCAGGATGTTTACTGCATCCTCTGTCGTGCCACGGTTGATTATGAGGGCGCGGAGCCGTATTATACACTCGTGTATGTCGGAAAAAATGGCGTGCAGAACATTTGGGATCTGTGGATTGAAAGTCACAGCCTGCCGGAACAAAACACAGAGGAAGAAGAACGAATGGTTGATATCAGCAGCCTTCTCTCAGCGCTTGCCGCCGAACAGGAAGCGAGAGACCTGGTCACAGCCGGCATGAAAGCGCTGGAAGATAATGAATTGGCTGTTTTTATCGTTGATAAATGGAACGATATCTATTTTAACCCGGATTACCGCCTGTATATTGACGGGAAAGACGATCCCAAAGCGCTGCCGGTCAGCGGAAAGCACGCCTTTGTGGTTCTTGGCTTTGAACTGGAAAACGGGGAGATGCAGGACGAACTGAAAGCGCGGTGTGAAGCCGCTGCCGCAGCAGCCAAAACATTTCCTGATTCCATTCTGGTATGCTCCGGCGGCGCGACAGGCGATAACAATCCGGAAGGCCATACAGAAGCGGGTCTGATGAAGGAATATCTCGTTCAGAACTGCGGAATTGCGCCGGAAAGAATCTGTATTGATGAAAGCGCTATGACGACGCTCGATAATGCTGTAAACACATTCACGATTCTGAAAAGCCAGGGGATCGATACAATTACCATCGTGACTTCTTCCTATCACCAGCGGCGGGCGAACATTCTGTATGAAACGCTGGCGGAAATTGTCCGGAAAACGGAAGGCTTTTCCATCTCTGTCGCCGGGAATTACAGCTGTGAGGCGCAGATACCGAAGGAGCTTGAAAAAGTTGATGCCAGAATCGCTGTCATGCAGCTGGATGAAATACTGATGAAATTCCTGCCTGAAGAATAAGCATACCGTCTTTTATGAATTAAACTGGTCCAGGGCTGGAGCGCAAGAAAACTTGCTGAGCTTCCCGGAACAGGGATGAGTGAAGATCAGCGCAAAGCACTGGAAGAGGAACTGAACGCCGCGAATCTTTAATGCAGAATACGGCATTTCAGGTTTCCCGTTCAGAGGATTCCATACATCATCCGTTATCCTGAAAGACAAATCCGCCTTGAAAACACCGGAAGCGTCAGACTGCGGGATATGGCAGAACGAAAGTAAAGGAACCGGTTCATTACAGATTCAGGGGAGCTGCGCCGGCAGCTCCTTTTCCTTTTGCTGTTTTTAACTGTCATGGACAAAAAAGGCTTTTCAAAATTCTGCACATGCTGTAAAAGTACTTCCCTTTCGGCATAAAAACAGGTATCATAAATGATCTGGTATTTCTTTTCGCATACAGGAGGACAGCGGAAAATGAAAGCAAAAAGTCACGCGCTTATTCTCGCACTCATCCTGACGATCGCGGTCATGGTTTCTGCCGCGGCAGAAAATACACAGGAACCGGCTCAGGCCCTGATTGAACGGATTGTAGTATCCTATGCCGCTGACGGAACAAGGGATGAACAGGCGCTGTCAGTTCTCACTTCTCTTGATCCGGCTCTTGGTGAAAAATGGACAGGCATCATGAATCTTTGGGAAGCTCCCGTTACGGTTAATGAAGAACTTCCGGACGGTCTGCCGGAAGATGATTCACTGTGCCTTGTCGGACTTGGATTTCAGCTGAATCCGGACGGTACAATGCGGGATGAACTGATTGAACGGCTGAAAGTTATTCTCGCGGCAGCGGTAAAGTATCCGGATGCGGTCATTGTCTGCACGGGAGGCGGAACTGCCGCGGATAACCCGTCGGCCACAGAAGCGGGGAAAATGGCTGAATGGCTGATATCACACGGGGCAGATCCTTCCCGGGTAATTGCCGAAGAGCATTCCCTGACAACCGCTCAGAACGCTGTCTGTACTTTTGATATCCTGGAAAAAAAGCATCCTCAGGTCAGGCAGATTGCCATTATATCCAGCGATTATCATATTGCCACGGGAACTTTATTATTTGGTGCGGAAGCGATTCTTAGAAACAGCAATATTGAAATTGTCAGCAATGCCGCGTGGCAGGCGCCCGGTGGTACGCTGTCCGCAATGTTCCAGGCAGGTGCGCTGATTGAGCTGTCAGGGGATGTGGAAACAGCCTTTGAAATATACTATGAAACCTATGATATACATGAACTGCCGCCGCTTCATGGAGATTAATACGATCCGCATAAAGCAGTCTTATCCGGGAGGTAGCTGATTGTGGTTATTGCAATAGTTGCTCAGATTTCATTATGGATATGGTTTCTGGGGTGTACCGTAACGTATAAAATCGGGAAGCGTCTGCTTGTGGAAGGCATGGGGCTGAAAAGCGCTGAATTTATTGTGCTGTGTCTGTACAGCCTCGGTTTGGCTGCGTTTCACTGTTTGCAGCCGGCCGGAAAGTGGATCCTCTTTGGAATTCTGACACTCTGGTTCGTCGTACAGTTTATGTGCCACTGGTTTTATACGATCTTTGGCGCAAGCGAAAGGAAACTGCAGGGATATAACAATTGCTTCCGGGATTGTATCCGGATTTTTCCCATGAGCGGCACAAGGCTGATTCCGGATATGTATCACATTGTCCTGCACATACTGATATTGATTAACATCATCCTCTGCTTTATTTGACACGGCGGAAACTGAAGGGCAGATTGTTGCCAGTGCGGATGTATGCTCTTATGGTGCAAAGAGCCGTGTACCGCACAAAGCCGGGCCTGGCATTTCCGTCAGAAAAGATTACTGGCATCGCGGATTGAGTGTTTCAGCTTTTTTCAGGGCTGAGATGAAACAATCGTGCTTTCCGTTTCGTTTATACTGCGGGAGGGATATTGATGATAATCAAAAGGGTTATGGCCGCAATATGCACGCTGCTGTTTTGTTTCATCCCGCTGACCTGCCCGGCCGAAAACGAGGATCTGTTTCAGCTCAGCTGCGGACAGTCTGAACGGCTGGAATACCGCTGCACCCTGCCGGACGGCGGATTGATTCTGACAGGCGCGGACGACCCGTTCGAACCCGGCAAGGACGCGTGCGCGAAAGTGATGTGTCTGAATGCGGACCGGACGATACGCTGGGAATATACCGACTTTAACCGGAACGGGTATACAGCGGCCGAATTGGCGACAGTGCTTCCCGACGGAACAATCGCGGTGGTGTTTGAAGACTATCCGGAGAAGATTTTCGTGAAGTTTTTTACACCGGAGGGAAAACTTGCCAGGAAGAAAATGAATCTGAAGCCGAAGCGCGGTGAAACCGGACAGGTATACGCTCTCGCGCCGTCTTTCTTTATGGTATTCGACAGTGTCGATCGCGGTCCGGATGGTTATTTCGGCTATGACTATGAGACCGTACTGTATAACTGGAGCGGCAGGGAAACCGCCAGATATAACGGCCTGATCGTGCGTGACGGATACGGCTTTCTGGTCAGCGAAAGCGACGCGCTGGTAACTTACGGCAAGGAGGAGCTGTTCGGCGGACACGCAAAGATTATGAGGCTGGACGAAACGAACGGCAGCATACTCTGGGAAACGGAGCCGGACTATCAGCTGCCCGGTGCGGATCAGGCGGAACTGATCCATATTGTGCAGGCGGAAGACGGCGGATATATCGGCTGGCTTCGTGAAGGACGGCCTTCGGTAGACGGCCTTTCCAGTGAATACAGTTACTTCCTGGTCCGGTTTGACGCGGACGGCCGCCTCCTGTGGGCAAAAAACAGTGAAAGCCTGAACTGTAACGGTTCTGTTATGAACCTGTGTACATACAACGGAAAAATCGTCATGGAATGCGGGGAAGCGGATGACGAGAGCTGGAGCAAAGGCAGTCCTTTGCGTTTCCTGTGGATGGACCTGGACGGGAATGAAACAGGGACCGTTGAGCTTTCCCTGAAGCCGGAAGATTTCTGGATGATGCAGGACAGCCTCCCGGAAAACGACGGGATATACAGGTTCCCGTGGATCGGTATCAATCAGCTGATTCCCATGGCGGATGGAGTATGGGCTTTTGCGACGTTCTATATTGCGGAAAAAGAAGAAGCCGGTCAGGGTATCGGTCTTCCCCTTGAAAAATCAGAGATTGTGATGATCAGGATTCCGGAAATCTGAGCGCGGATTTTCCGGCCGCCCCCGGGTCTGTTCCGGAGGCGGCTTTTCTTCCGTAAAATCTTTTTGTTCGCCTTTCCTTTCCCGCCGCGCCATTATAGAATATCTGTACCGGGAGAAAATATAACGGAGAGGCAAATGGCGCGCAGGATCATTGTTCATGTCAATTCAGATACCGATGTCAACGGTATTTTGACACCGCGGCTGATCTATTGGAAGGATGGAAGGGTCTTCCGGATCGATGCCGTTACGAACCTCCGTCCTGCTGATACCGTTGTCAGAAACATCAGCGGTTGGTGCTACACGGTTATCATCCGCGGAAAAACAAGACGGTTGTTCCTCGAATATAAAGACGATCCCGACGTCCCCAGCGTTCACGGTCGCTGGTTCGTGCTGGATAAATAACAGGCATAACCCGGATGACAAACCCGGATTATTTATTATAATATATCCTGAACAATCAGTCAGCCGCATGGATAACGCCGGTTTCCCGTCAGCGGCTGCGTGTCAGGCAGGATTCTTGCAGTCGGTATTTTTTTCAGGGAGAAAAAGACATGGACATAACGCTCGCTCTGCTGCTCTTTTCCTTTATCATTCTTCTGTACTGGGTCATCACGGAACTGTTTACTTTTTTCTTCCGGTTAACCGGGCTTCCGGCCGATAAGGCGCGTTTTCAGGTGATTTCACTGCTGACCGGCACGGGCTTCACCACGCGGGAAAGTGAAATTGTTCTCTCGTCCCGGCGGCGCCGCCGGCTTGCGCGCGTTACAATGCTCTTTGGATACGTGTTCAATGTAACCATTGTGTCCGCGTTTATCAACGTGTTTTTATCCATGAAGGTTGCCCAGTTCGGGCCTCAGTTTTTCGGTCTGCTGATTCCTTTGGGCACTGTTGCCCTGATTTTCGTTTTCATGCGCGTACCGAAGGTCCATGCATGGGGTGATAATCTTCTCCGGCGGTTTGCGGACCGTATCTTTAACCGTACAGAAACGTTCAACGCTGTGATGCTGGTGGACAACATCGGTTCCGAATCCATCGCGCAGGTATCACTCCGCCACATTCCGGAGGAATATCTGGGAAAAAGCCTTGCCGAAACGCAGCTGCGTGCGGAAACCGGCATCCTGGTAATGCTGGTTGAACGCCGGGGCGGCAAGCCGGTTCCGGCCCAGGCTGACACCGTCTTCGAACCCGGCGACAAGCTGACCGTCTTCGGAGACTATAATTCAATCTGCAGAGCCTTCCACGCGCGGGAACACTTTTCGGACGACTGAAAGCACCTGCATAAGAACATCCGTGTGGAAGCGAATGATTCGGACGAAGCTCTTCCCGCTGCCGTTCCCCGGAATCCCGGAACCGGACTGTAAGATTGTCCGGTTCTTTTTATACCGGATTTCGCCGGTGTGGCCGCTGATTTGACAAACAGCGGCCGCAGGCATAGTATGTTGAAGTACCTGACAGGAGGTAATTTATGGAAAGCGAACTGAAACTGCCGGACCGGTGGCCTGATGATTTCACGTATACGGACGAGCAGGGACTTACTCCCGCCGAGGCGGAGGAACGGCTGCGGAACGGCCGCGGCAATATCATGGATGCAGACCAGGGGAAATCCCTGAAAAAAATTCTTTTTGACAACACCTTCACATTCTTCAATTTTCTGAACTTCGCGCTGGCCGCCTGCCTTCTGCTGGTAGGCAGCTACCGGAACATGCTCTTTATCACGATTATCATCACGAATATCCTGATCGGCACTGTTCAGGAATACCGCGCGCAGAAAACCATCCGGGAACTGCAGCTGCTCAACGCCCCGGATGTCCATGTCATCCGCGGCGGGCAGGAAATCGTCCTCAAGCCGGAGGAAACCGTGCAGGGAGATCTGGCCGTCTTCCGTGCGGGAGACCAGATTGTTGCCGACGCTGTGGTCGTCAGCGGTGCGGGATCCGCCATGGAGTCCCTGCTTACCGGTGAAAGTGACCCTGTTCCGAAGCAGCTGAACAGCTGGCTCTATTCCGGCAGCTATGTGGTGGAAGGCAAAATGACCGCTCAGCTGGTGTATGTAGCCAATGAAAGCTATCTAGGCCGTCTGAACAAGGAAGCGAAGAAAACCGCCCGCCCCGGTTCCCGCCTGATGGAGGAACTGAACAGGCTGATCAAATTTGATACCATGCTGCTGGTTCCCCTGGGCGTATTGCTGTTCATCAAGCAGGTGGCAGTTAAAATCTGGTTCGCGTCGGATCCTGTCCCCTTTGCGGAACTGGCGAAAACCGCTGTCCCTGATTCCGTAGCCGCCATGATCGGTATGATTCCGGAAGGGCTCATCCTGCTGACAAGCATCGCCATGGCCGTAGGCGTCGTCAAACTGGGACGGAAGAAAGCCCTGGTGCAGGAGCTGGCAGGAATTGAAACACTGTCCCGCGCGGATGTTCTCTGTCTGGATAAGACCGGTACCATCACCTCCGGGAATATGGAACTTTCCCTGGTGGAAGGTGTGGACCGCGCGGACGCGGAAGCGGAAAAAGCGTTATCCCGGTTCCTCGGCGCTTTTGATGAGCCAAGTCCGACCCTGAACGCCATCCGTGCCCGGATTCCCTCCGGCACGGAAGCGCCCCGTGCCGTCCTTCCCTTCTCTTCCGAGCGGAAGAAGTCCGCCGCCACCTTTGCGGACGGCACGGCCCTGATCTTCGGCGCTCCTGAATATGTACTGGGCAGTAACTGCCCGCCTTCTCTCCGGGAGCGGATTGAAACCCTGGCTGCCGAAGGAAAACGCGTGCTGGTGCTGGCCGCCGGCCGCGGCATCGTCTCTCCCGAAGCGCTTCCTCCTGTCGCGGAAATTGTCACGCTCGTCGCCCTGACGGACGAAATCCGGCCGGGAGCGGAACAGACGCTGCGTTATTTCCGGGAGCAGGGAGTGGAGCTGAAGGTAATCTCCGGTGACAATCCCCATACCGTTTCCCGCATTGCCCGCCAGGCCGGACTGGAAAACTGGGAAAAATGGGTGGACGCGCGGACGCTGGATACTCCCGAAGCCCTTGCGGATGCCTGTGACCGGTACACCGTCTTCGGCCGGGTTTCTCCCGAGCAGAAAAAAGCGCTGGTGACCGCCCTGAAGGAGAAAGGGCATAACGTCGCCATGACCGGCGACGGCGTCAACGATATCCCGGCCCTGAAAACAGCGGACTGCTCCATCGCCATGGCCGGCGGTGCGGACGCCGCGCGTCATGCGGCCCAGCTGACCCTGCTGAATTCCGATTTCAGCGTAATGCCTGAGATCGTACTGGAAGGCCGCCGTGTCATCAACAACATTACCCGTGCGGCCAGCCTTTTCCTGACCAAGACGCTCTTCAGCTTCTTCCTCAGCATCCTGACGCTGCTGCTGCCGTCCTCATATCCCTTCCATCCGATTCATCTGACGCTGATTTCTTCCCTCACCGTCGGTATTCCCGGTTTCTTCCTGGCCCTTGAGCCATGCCGGGAGCGGATTCGCGGAAATTTCCTTCGCACAGTGCTTACGCGCGCGCTGCCCGGCGGCCTGGCTGTTACGCTGTGCGCCGCGCTGGCTATGATCATGACCAATTTCGGCTGGAGCCGGGAACTGTGCAGCACAGTGGCTGTTTTTGCTGCCTGGTTCGTCGGCTTCCTGGTGCTGCTGCGCACCTGCCTGCCCCTGAACCGTAACCGTGCCGTACTGCTGTCCGGCGTAGCCGCCGCCTTTATCGGCGTGGTACTTCTTGCCGGAAAACATTTTGAACTGGTTCCCATGGATGGCACAGCCTGGCTGGCAGCGGCAGCCCTCTGTATTCTGGGCGGAGCGATCGTGTTCGGAACGGCCGCGTTCCTCCGCCGGCGGCAGAAGGACATCTGATCCGGGAAGCCGGAAGTCCGCTGAATCGTTGACTTTGTGAGAGGGCTTTTTATATAATGTATTGTCCTTTCTCCTTCGCCGGAAAAAGGCGAAATAAAGGGTTCGCAAGGAGTTCACAATGAAGAATACTCAATCGGTTTCCCTGTTTCTCCGCCGCCTGTTGCCGCTTCTTCTGCTTGCCGCGCTGCTGCCTGCGGCGGGTCTGTGCGAAGGCGCGGATGTTGAAGATATAGAAATTCCGAAGGCTGCGGAATACACTTTGCCCCTTGACTTTACCTGGGGCCCCGAACCGAAAGCGGATGGTTTTTCCGAAACGAAGGATGAAAACGGTAATCCGGTCCGGATCTATGAGGACAGCACTATCCGTGTCGTCGTTTCCGAAACAAGATGGTTTGTTCCGGATGAGCCGAAGGACAAAACCGGTACGCAGATCTGGCTGGCGGATATAACAATCGCCGACCCGTCCCAGCTTCGTACCGCTTCCATGGACGCTCTGTTCAACGCGGACAGGATCGGTAATTTTTCGAATAACAAAAAACAGGGGGATATTGTAACGCTCGCGGAACGGTACAATGCTGTCGTTGCCCTGAACGGAGACTCGTGGGGAGCGAATTCACGGGCTGAAAAAAACAACTTCGGGATCGTTTTCCGGCAGGGGCAGCTGATTGACTGTAAATCCAGACTGGATCCCGCCGGAAAGTACCGGATGGATCTTCTGATCGTCGACGAATCCGGTGATTTCCACGGAATTCATTCCGCCATGGAAGGCGACCTGGATGATCCCTATACCTTCGAAGGAAAAAAGGTCCTCGATATCTTTGCGTTCGGTCCGATCCTCGTGGAAAACGGTGAAGCGATCCATGATTACCGTGGAGCGGACCGTGCCAAAGGCGGCACCTGGATGTATATGCGGTCAGACGAGGATGCCCAGCGCGTCGCTTTCTGCCAGCTTGGACCGCTGCACTACATGTTTGCGGCCACCGCTGTCAGAAAATCCGGCCGCAATTATTCCCTGACGCTGCCTCAGTTCTCGGATTTCCTTGCCGCCCGGGGCGTGCAGTTCGCCTATAACCTGGACGGCGGCGTATCCTCTGTGCTGTATTTCAGGGGTACGGGCAAGATCAATATGGCGGAGGTCCGCCAGGGCCGCGATCTCTGGGACATGATTTACTTTGCCACCGCGGAACCGTAATCTGCCGGATAGCGTGAACGGGCCGGGCTGTAAAAGCCCGGCCCGTTCTGTTATGCCAGCTCTCTGGTCACTTGTCGCTGAACACCGCTCCGCATTCCTCCGTCAGCTTCACCGGATCCAGGAAGCTGAAATTCCGGTGAAGCAGCTGTTCCCGCCGGTAGGTAACGTCCATCACGGTCTCCCCGTCCCGGGAAGCTGTGACGCCCACCTCGTCCACCGGCAGGCACGCCAGCAGATCCCTGGCAATCCGGACGCCCATGGCGCTCAGATATTTCTTTGCGTTATCCGTCATATACTCTTCCCGGCAGTTGAAGTGACCTTCTACCCTGCCCGGATCCGGTGCCCGCATACTGATACCTTCCGCGAACGCCGTCAGTTCTCCCAGCGGATTGGCCTTTTTCAGCACTTCCGCGTAAGCCTTCGTATCTCCGGAAAGGACGGCTTCCGCCTGTTTATGGTAGAAGTTCCACAGACGGATGCTCGTCAGTCCGTCAGCCGGATAATCGTGACCCAGCGCGTCCGTCCAGTCGATGGTCTCGTCCGCCGTCATCCAGAGGTTGTCGATCCCGATGTCCGGACGCTTCACCACCACGCGCGCCGGCTTTTCCGGAGCGGGTTTCGGTTCCGCGGTCACATCCGGGGATTCTCTCCAGAGGTCTGCGGTAATCGCGCGCATTTTCCGCAGCAGCTCATTTGTGTCTGTCATGCGGTTGATATCCTCCGTCATGCTTTTTCTCCTCCTTCCACACGGCAGCGTATGCTCGGCGGATTAGCTGCCGTCTCAAAGGTCTCGATCACAATCTTCGCGTTGTCTGTAATTTCATGGTCAAACAGCCACCGGCTCAGGGGATTGATCACCAGGCTTTCCACCTGGTTTCCGATTCCCCTCCCGCCGTTGGACAGGTCGGCCGTGGCAGCCTCTTCCAGGCTGTTGTACGCGTAGTCCTCGATGCTGATTTCGATATTCTTCTGCTCCCGCATTTTGGCGATGATTTTGTTCACCTGCCCCCGGAGGATCAGATCCGCCGCTTCCTTGCGGATATAGTCGAATACCACAATGTTTTCACCGATGCGGTTCAGGATTTCGGGACGTCCCAATTCCAGCTTGAAGTAATCCTCAATTGCGTCGCGCACCCTGGACTGCACCTCCGGATATTCCATGTCCATGGTTACGTTGGGCTGCCGGTTGCCGAATGCGTCCTTTACGTAGATGCCCAGGTTGCTGGTAAAGATGATGATCGTCTCGGAAAAATATACCGTATTCCCCTGCCCGTCCGTCATCCGGCCGTCTTCCAGGATCTGCAGGAACTTATCCAGGATTGTGGAATGTGCCTTTTCAATCTCGTCAAAAAGCAGAATGCAGAAGGGATTTTTCTTGACGGCGTTTGTCAGCTGGCCGCCGGCTTCGTATCCGACGTATCCGGGAGGCGCGCCCATCAGCTTCTGGTCCGAATGGCTCTGCCCGTATTCGCTCATGTCGAATCGGATACAGGTGCTTTCATCACCGAACAGCTTCTCGGCCAGCGCTTTGGCGGTTTCCGTTTTGCCGGTGCCCGTAGGTCCCGCGAAGAACAGAACGCCCTTGGGTTTTCCCGTGGAGGAGGAATTCAGTCCGTTCATGCCGGTTACCGCGCGCTTTACCACGTCCAGCGTGCGCTCCAGCGCCGTATCCTGCCCCTTGATCCGCTTTTCGAAATCCTGTTTTGCCGTCTTCAGGCTCTTCACGCTCAGCGTACTCCAGGGGTTCTCCTTGATGCCGTATTTATACAGATCCACGATCTTGCACAGATCCCGTACGGGCATTTCCTCCCGCTTGCACAGCATCCGCATCTCGTCCAGTTCCGTAAAGGTCATACCTTCCGTCAGACCGACGAACTTTTCCTTGATCCGCTCCAGTTCGTCCTCGTGCGCCTGATAGTATGGCATATCGCGCCGGTACACCGTTCCGGAAAAGAAGGTGGCAAAATTTGAACCGGTCATCATGCGCTTCCGCTCTTCCCGGTCCGGTGCTTCCAGCTGCAGGATCTTGCAGACCGGATTGTTCAGATAGAACCAGGCCGGCAGGTCGTTCAGCTTGTTCACCAGCAGGATCAGCAGATTCTGCTTCTTTCCGTGGGCTGTCCGCACCCAGGACGCGCTCAGCGCGCTCTGCATCAGGATATTGAAGCTGTTCACATCCTGCTGGTCCATGCGTTCGGGCGTAGTGATATAGTGGCTGGCCATTTCCATGATGGTCACCGTCGCGGCCTGCTGCTGGCTCATCGCCCGGCGGATAACGTTGGGCGCCGTCTCAGCAGCGTTCCCTTTGAATTCCGACGGAATCGCGCCGTTCTTGATCTCCGTCCCGGTCAGCGCCGCGTAGCGCTCCAGCATGGAAGGATCGAAGGGGCTCACAAATCCAAGCAGATTGCTGTAAAAAATCACCTGATCGTATCCCTGATCGGCAAAATACGCCTGCAGGTAGCGGCTCAGGGAAATGATCTCGTCCTGCCGCACGGAACCCTCCGTGGGATAGCGGTACTGGTCGGTAATGTTCCCCTCCAGAATCAGCAGCGGTTTGATGGCGCTGAAAAGCTCCAGTTCTCGGTGCCATTTCGGAATCAATGCTTCCATGTCTCTTTCCTCCGTATCTTACACTCCCGAGGGATTTTATTCGCCGGCACTGTCCGCGGCAAGGTATTCCAGCGGCAGGACCGCCATTCCGCTGCTGTCCGTTTCCGCCTCCGGCAGCTGCCAGGGCGTATCCTGCTGGATCGCTTCGATCACCGGGGCCGCGTCCTCCGTGTTCACCCGGACCGGCTGGTAGTTGTTCGCGGGATCCTTCCCGCTGTCATAGGCGGGGTACAGGGTAATCCGCTGCCCGATATACTCTCCGTCGTCCGAAAAATGCATTTCCGCCCGCGCCGCGGCGGTATACAGGGAATTGGTCGCCGGTCCTCTGGAAACCGCGCTGTATCCGCCGAAAACAAAATTACCCAGCGAATAGAGCACGGTGCGGTTGTCAATGATCCCGATTCCCTGCAGCACATGCGGGTGATGCGCGACGACCAGATCCACCTTCGCCTTGCTGATGAAGAATTCCGCGGTCGTACGCTGTTCGGCGCTGTGCTTCGGTTCATACTCGTTTCCCTGATGCATCAGCAGCACCGCCGCGTTGATTTCCCCGTTCTTCCGGAGCTTCAGCAGCTCATCCCGGATCTGCATGGCTGAATTGATGAACGCGTAATAGTCCACGGAAACGAACGCGATGCGTATGCCGTCCTTTTCGAAAAACCAGAGTTCCCTGTCCCGTGCCCATCCGATGCCGGCCTCGTCCAGCACCCGCATGGTGTTTTTCAGGCCCTGCAGGGAATAATCCTTCGTATGGTTGTTCGCCAGGGATACTGCCTCGACGGAACCTTCCTTCAGGATATTCACAAAACGCTCCGCGCCGCGAAAACGGAAAGCCTTCCCTGTGACCTCCCCTCCGGTATGGTCGGACAGCACGCCTTCCAGGTTCACCACCGTACAGTCGTCCCCGGAAAACAGGTCCCGGAAATTTTCAAAAAAATAGCCGTATCCTTTTTCCTTCACAAAGGCGTCAAAGGAGTCCGGATTTCCCCGTGTCAGTTCCTCACAGCCCAGCGTACAGTCCCCGGCGAAGGTAAGCGTAACCACCTTTTCCGCCACAGCCTGCGCGGCTGTGTACAGTGTCAGCAGGAAACCAAGCAGCATCGCTGCGGCCCTCTTCATCTCACTTATTCCTCTCCCATTCCCTCAAACCGCCTGCACCAGGTATACTTGCTGATGGCGCTGGGCTGGGCGCCCTGGCAGTACTCGCTCAGAAGATCCCGTATATAAGTCGGCAGCGCGTGGTTGTATTTCACTTCCAGGATAATCACATTATTGTCAAAAGGCGGGATTGTCGGAACATAGGGATCGAACAGCTCCTTGCTGTACAGGCCCGTTCGCAGCTGCTTGTCAAACGTGATCCGGACCTCCTCCGCGGGATGCAGATACGCTTCCCGCACATAGTCCACCAGCACCACCGGCCGCATCAGGTTTACCGTCATCTCCCGGTACATATCGTTCAGCAGGCCGCTGCGTGTCGTTTCCAGTCCCGCCGGATCCCCCGCCATCAGCTGCTCGCAAAGAAGCTTCGGAATTGTCAGGCTCCGCTTGGAAATCAGGGAGCCCACCTTTGTTTTGCATTCCAGTTTGATGACCTTGTCGCTGAAATTGTAAATCCGGATCCGGTACTTGTCGCGGTTCTGCACGCCGTTCAGCTTGTCGTACAGCGCGGAATTGAAGATCGTGTCAAAGTACAGCGACCGGATGTGATATTCGTTGTATTCGTCCCCGTTCGGATCCCTGGAAAGCACGGAATCCAGAATGCCCGACATCACGAAATACTGCCGTTCATTGATAAAATACTTCAGTTCGTGCCGCAAAGGCAAAGTATTCATCGTACTCATCCGGATTCACTCCTTTCCCTGCAGCTTTTTATCCCCGTTTATTGACCGGCTTTCCCGTATGGACCGAAGGGGGTCCGGGGGCGATCGGAAAGCCCCCCGGTACTGACCAGCTTTTCCCGTATGACCCGAAGGGGGTCTGGGGGGCGATCGGAAAGCCCCCCGTTTACTGCCCTGCTTCCGTCTGGCATGCCACCAGCGTTGCGTCATGCACGCCCTCGATATTGAGCACCGCGCTGACCAGATCCTGCTTGCTGTCAAGCCGGACCTCCACCGTCATCTCCGCGCCGGAGCGGGTCACCGTCTTGCTCCGCAGCTTCCGCTGCTTCACCGTTCTGCGCAGCAGCTGGGTAATCTCCTGCTCCGCGTAATCGTCATAATGCACCACCAGCAGATATCCGTTGGGATTCCGGAAGCGTACAAACGTCATAACAAACAGGATAATGCTGATGCCCAGCACCACCGCCAGCGCGTGGACGTAAAGCTCCGCGCCGAGCAGAATCCCCATCGTCAGCGCCCAGAACATATACGCCGTATCCATCGGATCCTTCACCGCCGTACGGAAACGCACGATACTCAGTGCGCCGACCATACCCATGCTCAGTGCAATATCGCTCTTGATGCACATAACCACCGGCGTTGTAATCAGCGTCAGCATCATCAGCGTCATTGCGAACGTCGGGCTGTACAGCACCCCCCGGTAGCACCGCTTGTACACAAAGGCGATAATCAGTCCGACCACGCATCCCATCACCAGACCGATCACGATTTTCCACGGAGTCAGGTTCTCAAACTGGCTGAGAAAATAGGAGCTCAGGTCGGAACTGTTCTTCAGCACGGAACTGGCCCCTGCTGCGTATGCGGTAGAAATGAACATGTCTGTTTCCTCCTCTGTATCTGCGTTCTGAATCCCTGTCTCTTTTTATACGGCGTCCGGAGGTACGTCCGGTTTCGGTCCGAAGTATTCCTCCATCTCCGCGTTCGTCAGGTTGAATGCGTCCTGGGTGAACTGCCACAGCCTGTTCGGCCGCCACCGGCACGTATTCCGAAGGCGCTCCACGCGTTTCTCCCAGTACCGGTATGCGCCGTCCACGGTGGTGGGCACTTCCGAAATCACCATCTTATCGTTTTCCTCGCCCCACCGTGCCCAGTGCAGCTGCATTTCCGGCTCGATGATCTTCACCATGTCGTTCAGTGTTTCAATCATGAATTCCGTAGTGAATTTCCGGAAGATATTGCCGTAAATCCGGAGGTACCGTGCCTTGTATTCCGGTACGCTCAGCAGCTTCATGAAGATCGTGTTGTCGATGTATTTCTGGCCCATGCCCTTTTCCTTGGTATAGCTCCACGGGCTGTTGAAAGAGGAGGAGTAGAGGCCGTAGTCCACGTCGTACAATACCCATCTCCACTTGCTTCCCGGCTGGTTTGTCCGGTAGTACCGGGTATTGCCGATATCGCTGTTTCCGAAGAACATTTCGAAGGCCATATACTCGAACAGGTTATCCACGTCCACGTTGTCCAGGATATACTGCAGGTCTTCCGGATTCTTTGCCGGATTCCCTTCCTTGATCTTTTTCCGCATGGCCTTGAATTCCTTGTTGGATCCGCTCTTCACGCTGCCGTTGCCCTGCAGCAGGTCGATCTTGTCCGCCTCATCCAGGCTCAGGCCTTCAAACTGTGCGATCATATACTTGTCCGTGCGCTCCCGCAGGTTCATATGGCCCCAGTACCGGCCGTTCAGATATACCGCGTAAGGTTTCCATGCCTGGTGCGCGATGGTCGTTCCGTACAGGTCCATCAGATGGCCCTGGAAGCCGTCCTGAAGGCGTGTGAACATGCAGTCGTTTCCGCTGTTCCGCAGTACGAATCCCTTGTATTCCGTATAGCTCCGGTCCGGGAAAAGCTTCGCGTTGAATGTCTTGCTGCCGTATTTGCTCTTGGAGCGGAACTTGAAGCTCTTCTGCGGCATATCCAGTGAATAGTCGCCCATCAGGCCGAATTCACAGTACTGGTTCAGCAGCAGTGTCCCGGCGTCGTCGTAAAGCTCCACGCTGCATTCATATCTGGTCCCGGCGTCTTTCATCTTCCGGTACACCGTATTCTTGAACGGCAGCTTCCCGGCTTCCTTGATCGCGTTGCTGCCGATTGTCAGGAGACCCGTTTCCGCGTCCCACAGATGGCTCGGATCCGTCACGACGGACACGATCGGCAGCGCGTGATACGCGTTGATAAAGTAGGTGCCTGTGATAATATCGCTGGGCTTCACCAGCCCCACGCCGTAAGCTCTTGCCCGGATCACGCTGCAGACCTGCACCAGCTCCAGCCGTTCTCCGTTGTACGGATTGGACTGCTGGGTCGGATCGGAGCCGTCCGTCGTGTAGAAAACCTGCGTTCCCTCCGGAATGGTTATCTCCACATACTGTGTGGACGAATACTGCCCGGGGGAAAGAGTGAACGCCGGCGCTTCGGCGTACCCGGTAAAACCGGTGCCGTTTGCTTTGAACGGCGTAGGCGCATCATAATAAAAAAGCCCGGCCAATCCGATTGTCCGGCCGTAGGATACGTCCGTTTTCATTCCGGGAAGAATGACCTTGTCAAGCACTCTCCCCGTCGGATCTGTCAGGGTGATGATTTCCTCCTTCAGCTTTCCGATCTTAAAGGAAGCGTGCGGCTGCGTCACCGTATTCTTCGCGGTATCCCCGTCGCACAGGACCACCTTGTATTCTCCCGGAGCAATCACCGTTCCCTTGGGAAACTGCCATTTTCTTCCCCGACCCAGGTTGTCGCTCAGGCCCCAGTCTGAAAGATCCACAGTGGAATTGCCGGAATTGTATACCTCAATCCAGTCGGGATATCCCGCGCCGTTGTAAGTGGTGGTGGCGCTGTTGCTGGCCATCACCTCGCTGATCCAGACGCCGGTTTTGTTCAGCGCCCGCAGGTTTATGTCCATCTGATTGAACCCGGATTGATTGTTGGGCAGCGTCGGCGTCGGCGTTTTGAAAACCTGCAGCTGTCCGTAATCATTCCGACCCCAGCTGCAGTCCTCGGGCAGATTGTCGATCATGACCCGGTCCACCACGCGTCCCTGGCTGTCGCTGAGAATAACGGTTTCATTCTCCGCGCTGATCCGGAAATTGGTGTGGTAAACGCCGTTCAGCGATGTGTCCGCCCGGTCCTTCCCCGTACAGAACACCAGGTAATAGCCGTGGGCGGCAATCCTGGCGCCGTCCGGAAAACGCCACTTCAGCGGTCTTTTTTCATTGTCGCTCAGCGCGTACAGGCTCAGGTCGATATCCCGGTCTGTCGTGTTGTACAGTTCAATCCAGTCAACCAGTTCATCCTCATCGTCCCGCAGTCCGGTCAGCGGATCCGCCATAACTTCGTTGATCACCACGGAACCGTCCGCCACGCTGATGCTCTCCCGGTATGCCAGATAGCCTTCCTCGGTGTTTTCGTATCCCGGGCTGAACCAGGCAACGTTCCGGTAACCGTCCGCCGTCAGCGCCCAGCTTTCGTCGCTGGCCATGATCGGGAACTTCACACTGTCGATCAGATACGCGTTCGGATCGTACAGGTAAACGGTTTCGCCCAGGCTACTCAGCTTGAATTTGGCGTGGAAAGGCCGGTTCCCTTCCGCCTGATTCACATTGTCGCAGAATACAATCACCCGGCCGTCCGGCCGGAGGGTTACGGCCGGAAACAGGAATTTGACGCTGATTCCGTCGTCGCTGAGCCCTACGCCCTTCAGGTTGATCTCCCGGTCGCTGCTGTTCCAGATTTCGATCCAGTCCGGATATCCGCCGGTCTCATCCGTAACCGAGGATTTGTTGGAAGCCATGATTTCACTGATCCTCAGCCCGTCATACAGGTTGGAGAGTTCAGACGCGCCCTCCACCGTTCCGGATTCCGTCCCGATGGTTTTCGAGGCGCGTTTCAGTTCCGCGAAAGGCGACGGCAGTCCCAGCCATGTGGGAAGCACAAATACAAGCCACAGCACCGCGGCAATCGCTCCGATCAGCAGCACCGCGTTCATCCGCTGCTTTCTGCGGCGAAGTTTTGTGGCGCGGGAAGCCGCGCGGCGTCCCCGTGTCGGATTTCCCTGGCTGTCCATCCCGGCTTCCCTCCTCTTTCATGAATACCTGACGCTGAACCGTTCACCGGCCTTCGTGTCATCCTGCGTCCTTCGCGCAGTCCTGACCGCGGCGAAATCCTGCCGGTCACTAATAAATAATTATATCATATTCCTGTTTCTCATGCAAACAGTGCGCGGATATCCTGCTCCGTCAGTGCGGTCAGCGCGGACTCCCCCGGAATGATCAGCCGTTCGAACAACGCCTTTTTCCGCGCCCCGAGTTCCACAACCTGTTCCTCAATGCTCTCGCCCGTAACCAGCCGGATCACCTGTACCTTTTTCTGCTGGCCGATGCGGTGCGCCCGGTCTGTCGCCTGGTCCTCCGTAGCGGGGTTCCACCACGGATCATAGTGGATCACCAGGTCCGCCCCCGTCAGGTTCAGGCCGTATCCTCCTGCCCGCAGGCTGATCAGGAAAATCTGGGCCTCCCCGCCGTTAAACCGCTCCGCCAGTTCCAGCCGCTCATTCGCGGGCGTATCCCCGTCCAGATACATGGTGGAAAAGCCATTCTCCTCCAGCCGTGTCCGCAGGAGCTTCAGCATGCTGGTAAACTGGCTGAACAGCAGGATTCTCCGTCCGTTTCCGAGCATCTCCGGCAGGATCTCCAGCAGCAGGTCCTCTTTTCCGCTTCCGCCCCTGTATTCGTTCATCACCAGGGCCGGATGGCAGCAGATTTCCCGCAGCTCCGTTATGGCGCTGAGCACCTCCATCCGGCTCCGGTCCATCCCCTTGTCCTCGATCAGTTCGCTGATCTTCGGCCGCAGCCGTTCCAGCGCCGCCCGGTAAATCTGGTTCTGTTCCGGCGTCATCTGCGCCCGCAGGGTAATCTCCATCTTGTCCGGCAGTTCATCCAGCACATCCTGCTTCAGCCGCCGCGTCAGGAAAGGCCGGATCCGCCGCAGCAGGTCCGCGGCGTTTTCCCCGTCCTGATATCTCCGCAGGAAAGTATTGTATCCGGGCAGGTATCCGGGCAGTACGAAGTCGAAAAGGCTCCACAGTTCACCCACCCCGTTCTCCATGGGCGTCCCGGTCAGCGCGAAGCGCGTATCCCCCTGCAGCTGTTTTACCGCCTGGGCTGCCACACTGCCGGCGTTTTTGATGTTCTGCGCCTCGTCCAGAATCAGGAAACGGAAGCGGATTTCCTTCAGCAGCTCCACGTCCCGCCGGATCAGCGGATAGCTTGTAATGGCAACGTCCACATCCCCGTGTTCCGCGATATGACGGATCAGCACGGCCCGCTGCTGGGCTGTTCCGTTCAGCACCACGGCGCTCAGGTCCGGCGCGAACCGCCGGATTTCGCTCAGCCAGTTATACGTCAGGGATGTAGGCGCGACTACCAGGCTGGTTCTGCCCTTTTCACCGGCGGTCTGCAGCAGCGCGATGACCTGGACCGTCTTGCCGAGCCCCATGTCGTCCGCCAGAATACCGCCCATCCGCATCCGGTCCAGGGCGTACATCCACTCGTAACCCCGCTGCTGGTATCCGCGCAGGCTCTGTCCCGGCGCCAGCGGCGCCGCGGCAATGCTTCCGTCGTTCTGGGTCACGCTCTCAGCCATTTTCCGGACGCTTTCATCCACCGTGATCGGAATCCCGCTGTTTTCCAGCATGCTGTTCAGGTACCATGCCCGGTAAGCCCGCAGCTCCAGTACATCCCGCCCGGATTCGCTGCCGTCCCGCATCGCGGCGTCGTAAATCCCCGCCGCAAGCTCCTGCCATTCCGCCAGCGCGCTCAGGTCCAGGAAATCCCCGTTCTTCAGCCGGAAATAACGTCTTCTCCGGCTCAGAGCTTCCATCAGTTCAAGGATTTCATCCATGGGCTCGCCGTCTTTTTCCAGCAGCAGTTCCAGCTTGTCCCCGTTCATGCGCATGCTGCCGCTCAGCGTCGTCCGTCTGGGCAGGATCCGTTTGAACTCCCTGCTCAGGAAGACCTCGCTGACTTCCTGCAGTTTTTTTACGCCCTCGCTCACAAAATCGAACACGGGGTCGCTGCCGCTCAGCCGGATGTTTTCCTTCCGGACCCGGAATCCCGCGTTCGCCAGGATATCCAGCACCGTATGCTCCGCTTCCGCGTCCCGCAGCAGCAGTTTTTCATCTTTTCCAAGGGCGATCTTCTTTTCTTCCGGCGCAAAGGGATTCAGTTCAATATCTCCGTACCGGAAAACGACGGAAGCGATTACGCTTTTACCGTCCCGGTCCAGATACACCTGCGCTTTCAGGGGAAGCCGCACCAGCCGTTCCCGCAGGCCGTTCCCGATGTCCACAGCGCCGCGCACCTTCAGGTATGGCAGCACTTCGCTGATCACCCGGCCTGTATCCTCCAGCGGATAGTGGAACAGGCATCTCCCTTCATACTGGTTCTGCCAGATCATCCGGATCAGTTCCCGCTGGGTCCGGTTCGTTTCCATCAGGCGGCCGCCTGTAACGGCCCAGGCACAGTCCTCCGTCACCGGTGTAAAGTCCGCGGGCATCCTGGCCGCCGCGTTCAGCCCTCTTGGACTCATATTCAGGGTAAACTGCAGGGGCAGGCGTTCCGTCCGCACCTGTCTGCAACGGACGATCTTTCCTTCGCTGTTCATCATCCGGAGAGACGTTTCCCCGATGTTTTCCAGCAGCTCCTTTACAAAGGGATCCGGCATGGAAACCATGCGGCTGCCGGTCTCCCTGCGTTCCCCGTGCTGTACGGAAAGCAGCTTCCGGAACAGTTCCAGCACCCGTTCATTATCCCCGGAGAAATGCATCCATCCCGGCTCGTAGATAAAATCCTTTCCGAAAGGCATGGATTCTCCCAAGTCCATAGTGACCAGAAAAGCCTGTATATCCTTGATGACGTACAGTTTCTCCACGCCGATGCGAAGCCCGGCCTGCACGGGGGCCTTGAACCTTCCGGGTTTTGGAAGCGCCAGCGTCACTTCAATCCTTACATTGGCTTCCGCCGGCATTTCACGCAGAATCAGTCCTGTCAGCTCTTCCGCCCGGGACGGCGCGGCTTTCTGCAGCATGCTCTCCGGAATCCTGGCCCGTTCCGCTTCCATCCAGGCGGCAACAATATGCCGGCAGCATCCGTTGGCGGCAAATGTCCTGCAGTCGCACCGAGCCGAAAGGCTCTGCTCAATCGTCACCGTCTGCGATGGATGCCCGGCCACCGTGTAGCGGATTCTGGCGCCGCTCTGTTCCGATACTTTCACCCTGCCTGCTTCTTCCAGCTCCCGGCCTGCCGCGTATTCTTCCTCTCCGGCGATTCGTTCCATCAGCAAAGGATTCAGTTTCATGCTTTTCTCCCACTTCTCATGTCCTGAAACAGCTAACTTATTTTATTTCTCTTTTCTGCTTCTGTTTTCCTTTCCCTGAAACAAACTTTTTTGCCTGAAAAGGGGCTGCCCCGATTGAGGCAGCCCCTGCTGAATGTCTCCGGATCCTTTTGGGGATCCCTGTGTTTTACTGGGCGGGATAGAATGCGTACCCGTGCTCCAGCGCCCACTGCTGCGCGTAGCTGCCCGGCTGTCCGAAGATCGCTGTGCCGAGGTCAAAGGCTTCATCCCCGATCTCGGTTACGCTGGCGGGAATCAGGATCTGTTCCAGTGCGGATTCCGCGAAGGCGCGTGTCCCGATCGTCTCCACGCCGTCCGAAATCTGTACAACCTTCGCCGCGATTCCTTCAAACGCCTCTTCGTCAATTTCCTTCAGCATTTCCGGCGTAACCATGGTCGGTGTTCCCTGTACAGCGTATTCTTCCACAACCGGAATCCACAGTTCCCTGTACACGGGATCCTTCCCGCGGCCCGTCGTCTTCACCGCCAGGATAATAATGTCGCCTGCCGTCCTGTCGGATGTCTCAACTGTGAAATTCATGCTTCCCATGCTCGGGCCGTTTTGAATCGGTGTGCGTTCCCCGTCGCTGCCGATGTATTCCACCCAGTATTCGTACGCGTCCGCTGCTTCCGGTTTTTCAATCCGGAACCGGAAGTCCTCGCCCTGCAGAATCGGGTAATTGCGCAGCGTGACCTCGGCTGCCGGTATTTCTCCGTCCGCCGTGACTGCCAGCACAGCCTGCTGCGGCCCGGTCCATTCTCCGTTATACATCGCGTAGGCAAGGAAGGTGGTTTCTCCGGAATCGTCAAGCAGATGTGCGCACGCCCCGGATTCCCCGTCCCGCTCCCACCAGACGTTCGCTTCCTCCAGGTGGCAGAGCTTCACCCTTTCCGCGCCGGGCGCGAAAACGGATACCAGGAACGGTTCCCGTGTTTCCACACTTTCCTTGTCAAATGTCACAAGGATTCCGCTCTGCGGGATGGCCGCCTCCGTCACTGTCAGGCGTACGCTGGAGTCAGACTCGCGCATCAGCCAGCCTTCCCAGTTGCCCGTGCGGCCCCGGATTTCATACTCTCCCGCGGGCAGTCCTGCGGTGGAGAACACAACTGTTGTTCCGCCCTCCTCGTACTTGCACTGGGGATCATATCCGTCTCCGTTGCCGTCAAACGCGTCCACCCAGTACTGGGTCGCGTGTTCAGACGCTGTGAAGGTTACGGTGACAGGCTGTCCGCGGGTAACAGTAATCGGGTCGGTATTTGTAAAGTCATAGGCTCCGACGATTCCGACTGCCCGGAAGGTCAGCGTGATGGTGTTGCTCAGACCGCCCCACTCGAAGCCGCAGCTGTTCCAGTCCCAGCTGCCCCAGTCGAATTCGTCGTCTCCTGTCCACGGCACGTCTCCGTAATAGGCCTGCGCGTAGATGCTCCGGGTGCCTTCCTCGAAATCGCTCCAGCCGTCCTCAAGCGTATCGCCCGCTGCGTAATGCCAGTCGCGGCCGTCAAATCCGCGGATCGCTGTCGCTCCTTCCGCGTGCGCGGTTACCCAGTAATACTCAAAGACCAGCAGTTCCCTGTCCGCTGTGCTGCCTTCCACGGTCAGCGTCAGGTTGCTGTCCTGGGGTTCCGTGACCGTGAACTTCACGTCCCAAACGTCATCCGCTTCGACGCCCTGGCCTCCCATATGCATGTTCACGCTGTAGGTATGGTTCTTCTTCAGGTATTCCGCGGGAATCAGGATCTGCACTTCATCGTCATGCAGGTTTTCATCCCCGCCTGCCCATGTGCCGGTATCCGTATCAAAGTAGTTGTAGTCGCTTTCGCGCTCGCTGTCCCAGTTCATCCAGTAGATGTCCGTGCCGGCTGTATTGTCATTCACGCTGATCCATACGTCCGTAACCTTCTCCGGCTTCTCAATCCTGAAATCATCGCCGGGTTCCAGTGTTTCCGGAATCATGGACCGCAGGTCATATTTTTCACTTGTCGCTGTGATCGTCTGCTGAACGCCGGTGTATACCCATCCGTTGTTTTCCGTCCATGCGTACAGCTTCAGCAGATAGTCTCCGCTCCGGCCGAAACTCATCCAGTCTCCATCTGCGTTATCGCCGCCGAAGGCTCCGAAGATCCAGCCGTTCTCCCACGCGACATCGTAGTTTCCTGTCCAAGTCTCTGTTTCATTGACAGTGATGGCAGTCTCTTCCGCGCCCGGCGCGCAGCAGACAAACCGGATGTTCTCTCCCGTCTCCGGCGTTGTTTTGCTGAAGGTCATCGTCGGGCCGTTGTCTGTGATGGTGATATCCGCGCTGCTGCGGTTGCCCGTCTTCCCTGTGATGCCGCCGCAGTCCACAGCAACCGCATTGTCTCCTGTTCCTTCTGTTTTCACAGGAATACGGATGATATTGTCCTCATCCATATCATACCAGTCCCAGGTGTCGTAAATGCCTCCGTTTCCGTCCTTCCGGCCGATTGAGGCGTTATAATGCGCGCCTTCCACAGGATTCAGCACCTCGACCTCGGCAAATCCGCCCCGGATCACAGGATTTGTCAGAACCCGGATTTCCGGCGGTTCCATCTGGCCCCAGCTGTCATAGGTCATCTCAATAATGTTGCTGATGCCGCCCCATTCGAATCCGCACTCTTCCCAGTTCCACCGGCCCCAGTCCCAGTTGTTCCAGTCGAAGCCGGCGGCATCCCAAGGAGCGTTTCCGTAATATGCCTGCGCGTAGATGCTGCGCGTTCCCGGCGTACCGTCGCTCCAGGTCTGATCCAGTGTATGGCCCGGTACGTAATGCCAGTTCCATCCGTCAAACGCGCGGATTGCCTTCGCGCCGTCCGCGTGCGCAACCACCTGATACTCTTCAAAGACGTACAGATGGTCGCTTTCCGCCGTGGATCCGTCCACCGCGAATGTAAGCTTGCTGTCCCGTCCTGTGATAACTGTGAACCTCACATCCCATACATCATCCGCTTCCACGCCGCGGCCGGACATATGCAGATTCACATTGTACGTATGGTTCAGCTTCAGGTATTCTGCGGGAAGCAGGATCTGCGCCTCGTCGCCATGCAGTTCTTCGTCTTCAGCAGCCCAGCTTTCTGTATCCGTATCATAGTAATTGTAATTGCTGCTGCGCCAATTTTCCCAGTTCATGTAATAAACCTGGCGATCGGCTGTCTCGTCATAGACATTGATCTGTACGTCTGTTACCTTCTGCGGAATTTCAATGCTGAAATCTGTGCCTGCCGTCATCGTGGCCGGAATCATGGACCGCAGATCATATATGTCGCTTGTTACCGTGATGATCTGACTCTTGCCCGTGTATGCCCAGTCGTGGCCGTTTTCCCGCGCGTACAGCTTCAGCGTGTATTCTCCGCTTCGCTCAAACCGCATCCAGTCGTCGGTTGCAGGATTAACGCCCCATACGCTGTACACCCAGCCGCTTTCCCATGACGAGGTGTCGCCTGTCCAGACGTCATCTTCATTGACGGTAACAGCCAGCTCCTCCGCGTCCGGCGCATAACAGATGAACTGGATATTCTCCCAGGTTTCCGCTTCCGTCTTGCTGAAGTTCATCTGCGCTTCGCTGTCCGTTACTGTGAGATCCGCGTCCGCGCCGTTGCCTTCCTGGCCAACCAGGCCGTCGCAGTCAACCCGGACAGCGTATTCTCCCGCATAGCGGACGACAGGGATCCGGATAATGTTGTCCACGTCAATCTCGTACCAGTCCCAGAGCTCCTGTACGTTCCCGTCTCCGTCTCTGACGCCGATACTGCCGCGGTACTGCGCACCTTCCACCCGGTTCAGCACCTGTACTTCCACGAAGCTGCCGGCTGCGGCAGGATTGGTCAGCACTTCGATCTGCGGCTCATCCATCCGGCCCCAGCTCTTATAGGTCATCTCAATGATGTTGCTGACGCCGCTCCACTCGAATCCGCACTGTTCCCAGTTCCACTGGCCCCAGTCCCAGTTGTTCCAGTCGAACCCTTCCTCACTCCACGGCGCGTCGCCGTAATACGCCTGCGCGTAGATACTCCGGGTGCCTTCTGATCCGTCGTTCCAGGTGTCCTCGACGTTATCTCCGTTCCAGTAACGCCAGTTCCATCCGTCGAAGATGCGGATCGCCGACGCGCCCTCCGCGTGAGCGCGGATCTGGTAATTCTCAAAGACATAGAATTCCCTGTCTTCCGCGGAACCGTTCACCGTCAG
>ONJM01000032.1 GCA_900318145.1 uncultured Eubacteriales bacterium | reverse complement strand
TGAGGAGGTAAACCAGCATGGCTGCCGATGAACGCCATTCAGTGGAAATGCGATAAGCGTACTGCTCAGAAAATTTTCTAAAGCCGGTGTCACTTAGCCTTGATTTTTACATTGAAGGGTGGGAGGTAGCTGGAAAATGCATGGCATGGGCTTCAATCCCGAAAAAAATTTCTGCAGGTGTTTCCAAAATCGATGTTATTTTGCCATTTATGGGTGCTTAGAGGTGATCTTGAATGAACGATGATATGCATCAGAAGAAAGCGAGATGAAGCGGACTGCAAAGATTATTTCCGATGACCGGTGTCACTTTGCGCCTTATTCCCCATATAGGGGGGTGGCGGGGATAACACCAGAGAAAAGAAAGGATGGAAACGATGATGAACACGAGACGAAACGCAGATGCAATCCGGCAGCTCATGAGAAGCCCGATATGGGCTGACGATGGAGCTGTGAAGTTGTATCTTCACTGCCTGGCCATGGCGAGCCACAATCAGTATTGTTGGCGCGGGCTGCAGCTTCAGCCGGGCGACATGCCCCTGTCAGAACGGAAAACGGCAAAAGCACTCTGTTGGTCCAGGGACAAGCTGCGCCGCAGAATGCGGATGCTGGAAGCACAGGGCATGGTAACAATCCGGTCGATCCCTAACGTGGGAACGATGCTGCATGTGGTGAATTGGCCCGATCCTGCCGGTGTGAAAAATGGACCAGAAGCTGGAGCGACCTGTATCCATGATGGAGCCAGCGCAGAGGCATGGGATGCTCAGTTCCGCCCAAACCGGTACGCTGGCAAGACCTAACCCATATAAAAAGAATATATATTCTTCTTTAGGGTATGGGACGAAGACTGAACCGGATCGTTTTTCAGAGATATGGCTTGCTTATCCGCAGAACAGGCGGACAAACCGTGAGGCTGCAGCAGTGCTGGTGGAGAAGGCACTGAATGACGGCGCGACGATTGAAGCTATCCTGTCCGCCCTGGAAGCGGAAAAACAAACCGTGGATTGGCTGACAGCGAATGGTCAGTATGTCCCCGGCATTGTGAAATGGCTGCAGCGGGAACCATGGCGGAACTATGTGGATGCAACCTCGATTCCCCAGGTTTCAGATAATGAAGAACAATGGGAATCGTGGTAAGCAATTAACCAAGACGAAAGAGCTGAGCCATTCCCGTCATTAGTCGTTGGCATCGCCAACGAAGCGCACCTTGACAATCAGGGCCACGTTTCCAGATCTGTCCAAACCGCCATGATCTTCCTCTTCGGAAGGGAGCGCCGAAAGGACCGGCAGTGAGCCAAACAAGGTTTCTTGCCAGAGGCAGCAGTGAAAAATAAGCCCGAACCAAACAACAGCAATGAAACAATGCACCTGAGTTTATTGGATTCAGAAAGGAAGATACACATGAGCGAAATGCAAAACCACACTGTTCACTTCAGTTTCGATACCACTCCAGAACAGGCCGCTATCATTCAGCAGAAAATGAAAAATGCCGGCGTCAAAAACAAATCAGGATTCTTTCGCGCGATGGTGCTGAATGGTTATCTATTGCGGCTTGACCTGCCTGAGCTTCGGGAAGCCTCTCGGCAGATGAGTATTCTTTCAAATAACGTAAATCAGATTGCCAAGCGAATGAACGAACATGGAAGTATCTATGAAACAGAAATCGATGAGATCCTGGAAAAGCAGGAGGAGATTACTCAATTGATAAGACAAATCTATGAACGGTTGGAGGTACTTTACGAGTGATAATGGCTTTCCTTACACGGCAATTTTGCTCCGATCCAGCGGAAGCAATCACGTTATTTCATGATATCTGGGACGGGACAAAGCGCAGGGAACCTGCACAACCACAGCGCTTGCGCTGGCAGATCAGGGGCTTGGGGGCGGAGCCTACCAACAAGCTTTTTGCAAAATCTAGCAGATTTGCATTGCTTGCTACTATTCTCCGGGGCTGTTTTCAGGAGAGCATGAAGACGGTCTTCTGAAAAAATAAATTTCATTTCGTGAAAACTTTTGGCCCGGGAACCCCAGTAAAACCGTCATTTTAGAAATTTAGCCAGACGCAAAAATGCCAACAAAGCCTTAAGCTGCAACGCTTTCTGAAGTTTTCAAAACATGAAAACGATTTTGGAAACCATGTGATATGCTGTCAGCGGAAGCCAAAGTCATACGAATTGCCTCTATGACTTCCCGTACAGGAAAAGCTATCCTGTGCGTTCAGATACACACTGCTCTGCGTCATGCAGCCGCGAAGCATGATCCGAACGCAGAGCAGCGCCGCAACTGTTCCTGACTGTGTAATCGGACACACAGCCAGATCATGATGGAAGATGAATGTAAACGAGGAGAGTCCAAAAGAATGAACAACATGTTAATCCGGAATGTCAGAACTCTGGCGCATGGAGAATGCTGCAATTACATCGGTGGGAAATGTATTGAGGATGGAGAGTGCACCATCATCAATCCCCGCTATCCGACGATTCACGACGGCGCTATTGACTGCGATTATTTTCTGGAATGCGTGCTGCCCATCAATCCGGAATTGAATCGGATCATCTGGACAGAACTGCTTCGGGAAGAAGATGTGACCCGGCCGAATGAAAGAACCTGCGCCTGGTGCGGAGGAGCTTTCATCCCCAACAGCGGTCGACAGCGATACTGCCCGCACTGCAAACCTCTTCACGAGCGACTCCGCAACCGGGTCAAACAGCGCAGCTACTATCAGCGAAAGCAAATGAAACGCACGTAATTTGTTACCGGTTAGCCTGTCAGAAAGCCTTCCAGAGCAGGGCTTTTCGTGGCTTGTTCAGACGGGAGATGAAGAATGAATCATCCCCGTTAAAAATCGGATTCTAACCGGTAACAAAACGGCAGGAGCATTCGGGAAAGAGATAGTTTACAACTTTACATCACTTTAAAGCATGAAAGGATATTGCCATGATGAGAAACAGGCTATATACTGAAGAGCAGGTACACCAGGTTGTGGACGAGGTTCTCCGCATGCTGGACAGCACCGCGGCTCTGCAGGAGCCAGAGCACCTTGACAACAGCATACCTCAGCAATCATCGCCGGGCACGAAGATGACATTGTCCGTCCGGGAAGCAGCGGAGCTGATCGGTATCAGCAGGCCAACGATGTACCAACTTATTCGGGAGAATCAGATTCCGAGCATCCATGCTGGCAAAAAGATCGTGATCGCCCGTCAGGCTCTCCTGGATTGGCTGTCGAAAGGAGAAAACAATGGCAAGAAAGCGTGCTAACGGCGAAGGAACCATCAGAAAACGGGCTGACGGAAGCTGGGAAGCCCGATACTGTGCCGATGGAAAACGGCATTCGGTCTATGGACGAACCCAGGCGGAAGTCCGGAAGAAGCTGACCGAAGTCTCCGTCACCATCGACCATGGTGATTTCAGAGAGGACAGCGGCCTGACCCTCGGCCAATGGCTGACCATGTGGCACCGCGACTACCTGGGGAATGTGAAGCTCGGCACTGCTGATACCTACGAAATGCAGATCCGGGTGCACATCATCCCCGCGCTCGGAGACGTCAAACTGTCGGCACTCCGAACGCCCATGATTCAGCGCCTCTACAATAAGAAGCGGGAGGAAGGGCTCAGTCCGAAATCCATCAAGAACATTCACGGCTGCCTGCATAAGGCACTGGATGTGGCTGTCAGAATAGGCTACTTGAGCAAGAATCCATCCAGCAACTGCATCCTGCCCCGGATCGAGCAAGCGGAGATTCATCCGCTGGATACGCCGGAACTTTCCAAGCTGCTGGCCTTTCTGAAAGGCCACGAGCATGAGGCGCTCATCGTGACCGCAATCTTCACCGGATTGCGGTCCGGCGAGCTGCTGGGGCTGACCTGGGATTCTGTGGACTTTGAGAACGGTCTGATTCGGGTCACCAAGCAGCTGGCTCAGCCGAGAAAGAAAGGCGAAGTCTTCCGGTTTGCGACACCGAAGAACAGCAAGCCCCGCACCATCGCTCCCGCTCCTACGGTCTTCCAGGTGCTGAAGAAGCACAAGGAAGAGCAGGAAGCACAGCGGAAAGCGCTGGGGCCGGCATGGAACGATGGCGGCTTCCCCAACCTGGTGTTCACGCATCCGGATGGCAGCCACCTGTCCCAGCCGACCGCATGGAAGATTCTTCACAAGATCCTGGTGGCAGCGGGTATCGACGCGCACCGCTTCCACGATCTGAGACACACTTATGTGGTCAGTTCCATTATGGCGGGGGATGACGTAAAAACGATCCAGCAGAACGCCGGGCATTACTCCTCGGCATTCACACTGGATCGCTACGCACACGTCACCGCCACCATGCAGAAGGAAAGCGCGAACCGCCATGGCGTATAGCCCCACCCCAATATCAGGTCCGTTGGGGTGGGGTTGGGGTGGAAGGCCGCCAAAAAGAAGCAGAACCCTTGAAAAATCAAGGGTTCTGTGGTGCGGGAAACAGGACTTGAACCTGCAAGTACGTACGTACACATGAACCTGAATCATGCGCGTCTGCCAATTCCGCCATTCCCGCAGAAGATGGTGGGCAGGGGTGGATTCGAACCACCGAAGCTGATAGCGGCAGATTTACAGTCTGCTCCCTTTGTCCCTCTTGACCCAAAGGGTGGAGCTGGCGATGGGACTCGAACCCGCAACCTGCTGATTACAAATCAGCTGCTCTGCCAATTGAGCTACGCCAGCACGAAGCTCTTCCCAAAACAGCCGGCGGATCCGAACTGTAAGTGGCGACCCGGAAGGGGCTCGAACCCTCGACCTCCAGCGTGACAGGCTGGCGCTCTAACCAACTGAGCTACCGGGCCTTAAAAAGGCTGTGGGCCTTCAGGGACTTGAACCCCGGACCAACCGGTTATGAGCCGGCCGCTCTGACCAACTGAGCTAAAGGCCCATATCGGAAAGGAAGAAAAGTGACTCCGCCGGGATTCGAACCCGGGTAGCCGCCGTGAAAGGGCGGTGTCTTAGGCCTCTTGACCACGGAGCCACGTACAGGGTAAGTTTGGTCGGGGTGAAGGGATTCGAACCCCCGGCCCCATGCTCCCAAAGCACGTGCGCTAGCCAGACTGCGCTACACCCCGGTGCATCCTTCCCGCGGTTGTTCCCGCAGGCGACTCTGATACTATACACGAATCTTAAGCGATTGTCAATCACTAATTTTTCCCTTTGCGGAAAAATATCCGTGCCGGATCAATTTCTGCCGCGGACGGGCGCAGCTCCGGAAAAGCGCGCTGAATCAGCCCTGCGCCGATGTGTCCGGCGATTCCTTCCTGTCAAGCGTGGACATAAACCAGGCAATCGCGAACCCGATGATCAGGCAGACAATGCTGGCAATCCAGTTCCCGGCGTTTGCCAGCTGGAAGCATTCGCGGTTCTGCATAAGCAGCGCCACAGGCGATCCGATCACCAGTCCGAAAATTGCGCAGAAGGTCAGCGCCCCATGCTTTTTCAGCAGGAAATTCATGAGCTTCGCGATAAACACGATGCCCGCGAGAAGGCCGACCACGTAAGGCAGCAGAATCGCCAGACTGGACCAGTCCCCGCCCCGCAGATCGTTCATGGCGTTGATCACCGGGTTGTAGTAGCCCAGCAGCATCAGAATCATCGATCCGGAGATTCCCGGAATGACCATGGTGGAAGAAGCAATGGCGCCCAGAAGGACCATCAGCAGAATGGTGCCGACGGAATGATCCACTGTCCGCGCTTCCGGCGGGCTCAGCAAAGGCAGGACCACCACCAGCGCCAGGAAGATCAGGAACAGGACGATGCCGGGTATTTTGGCGCTCTTCATATTGACCCGCTTGTAAATTGCGGGAAGGCCGCCGAGAATCAGGCCGATGAACGCGAAATTGGTGGGAAGGCGGGTAATCGGAATCTCATCGGACTTCGTCCCCAGCAGGGTGCCGATGAGCGCGGCGAAAGCAAACAGGCCGATCAGCACGCCGATGAGAATCGGCAGGATCTCCCGGAAGCTTTTTTTGAACTGTTTGAAAAGGTTGTTCACCGCGTAGATCACACGGTCATAGATGCCCATGGACACGGCCATGGTTCCGCCCGATACGCCGGGAATAATATTGGAAACGCCGATTACGGCACCGCGCAGAACATCAAGAATCCACTTTAACATACAATTCTTCCCTTCAGGCAAACAGATGTACGCCGTTGATTACGATCAGGCTTCCCACGCCCATAATCACGGCAGCCAGCAGGACGCCCAGCAGAACCGCCACGATGCTGGATTTGAAATCCATATCCAGAATGCTGGCGGCCAGGGTTCCCGTCCAGGCGCCGGTGCCGGGAAGCGGGATGCCGACAAACAGCAGCAGCGCGATGAAAAGCCCCTTGGTACCGGCCTTTTCCTGAAGCTTTCTGCCCGCTTTGTGGCCTTTTTCCAGGCACCAGGTAAAGAAACGGCCGATGTATTTTTTATCCGCGCCCCATTCGAGCACCTTGCGCGCGAAAAAAAAGATAACCGGCACCGGCAGCATATTCCCGATCAGGCACACGGCATAAGCCGGCAGCGTGGGAATACCGTTGGCCAGCGCGTAAGGCAGGGCTCCTCTGAGTTCGATCAGGGGAACCATGGAAATCAGGAATGAAATCACATAATGCTTCAGCATATATCCCTCCGGCGGTCAGCGCTGAGTGTCCCGGCGCAAAAACAACGTCGGCATTATAGCATAACCGCAAAAACGTGTAAAGCTGATCAGAATCCGGACCCTCTGTCCGCCGTCCTGTCCTCAGGCCACTCTTCGTCCCCGTCCTGTTCAAAGGAAGCTGCAATCCGTTCCGGGTCAAACCGGGGATCAAAAGCCAGGTCCTTCAGCTGTTCCCTGCTGACCACCGTATCGGTGCCCAGGCAGTCCCTGCAGCGGTACCCGCAGTCCGGGCAGACGCATCCCAGATGATCGCTTTCCGCCTGAATCATATAGGTTCCGCATTCCTTGCAGCTGCAGCGCATACCGCCACCTCCTCTTTCAGACACAACATCGGGATTATACCAGACCCCGGAAGGATATTCAAGAAAGGCAAAAAAAAGTGGGGCCGCACCGTGCGGCCCCGGGTCATATTGTTCGTCCGGATCTCGGGAAACTGTCGGCAGACTGCCTGTAATGCTGCGCTAAACGCGCTCTGTTTCACGTTTCATCCCTCTGGATGCGTGTTCAATAAACAGTACAGTCCTTTCCTGATTCGCAATCCGAACGCTTTGGCCTTGTTTTATGCTTCGGGTTCCAGCAGCCCCAGATCTCCGTCCTTTCTGAGATACAGCACGTTGGTCCGTTCCGTATCGATATTTACAAAAGCGAAGAAGTTGTGTCCCAGCAGTTCCATTTCAAGTATCGCGTCTTCAACGCTCATGGGCCGTACCGGGAAGGTCTTCCGCTTAACAATCTTCCGCTCGGTTTCCTCCTCCGCGGTGTCTTCTTCAATGTATTCCGGAATGTCCGGCAGTTCGTCCCTCAGGTTCTTTCCGAGTTTGGTCCGGTGCTTCCGGATCTGGCGTTCCATTTTCGCCAGCGCTTTATCGATCGCGAGGAACAGGTTGTCATCCGCCGAGGCCTCGCTCCGCAGGATCACGTTCTTCCCCATGGGAACCGTGATTTCAACCTCGCGGCGGGCTTTATCCCTGGTCATCTTGATCTGCATTTCCGTTTCCGGCCAGAGATAACGGCTCATGGTATCCGTCTTTTTCTCAATCCTCTTGGTGATGGCGGGTGTCACCACCATGCTGCGTGCCGTAATGGACAGTTTCATAGATCCAGCGGGCTCCTTTCACATTTGTGATTCGGGTTACCACCTTTCACGGACGCGGAATCAGTCCTCCTGGCCGCTCCGTGACTCTATGTGTGCCATTGGCACCACGCCCTTCCGTTATCTTCTGTTTATTAATTTCGACGCCGTTTTTCGGATTCCTTCCTGATTTTTGGAAATTTCGGAAATTTTTTTACCAGTTAGAACATTTTTATTTACTCACGCTGATTTCTGTATTCGCCGGGAGTGCAGCCGGCAATGCGCTTGAAGCTGCGGGAGAAGTGCGCGACATCTGAAAAGCCCGTGGCTTCCGCGACATCCTGAATTCTCATGGAAGGGTCCGCCAGCAGCTCCTTCGCTCTTCCGATCCGCAGGGAGCCCAGCAGGTCAAAAAAGCTTTGCCCTGTTTCCCGGTTCAGCAGCTTGGACAGGTGCCACTGACTTACGTAAACATGATCCGCCACTTCGCCCAGAGAAAGATGCTGTTCAGAGCAGTGTTCCTTCATAAAGGCCAGCGCAGCCCGGACAAGGTGATTTCCTGCCGCCTGAAGCGTTTCCTCCTCCTGTTCCTCCTTCCGCGCCGGCATGGCGTCCAGCCGGGAAACCATCATGCGGACAGCTTCCTTGAGTTCCTCCAGATTGCTCGGCTTCAGCAGATAGCGGCAGACACCCAGGGTCAGCGCCTGCCGGGCATAATCAAAATCACGGTATGCCGTCAGCACGGCCGTCTGGATCTCGGGATGCTCGCTGCGGATTGCCGCGAGCATGGTCAGGCCGTCCATATTCGGCATGCGGATATCCGTCAGGACAATATCCGGTTTCAGGCTGCGGATCTGTTCCAGTCCGCTCTTCCCGTCATAGGCGACCCCCGCCACCTCACAGCCAAGCTCCGCCCAGGGAACCACGCTGGACAGTCCCCGGATAATCAGCCGTTCGTCATCCACCAGAATCACCCGGTACATCTGCTCACCTCACTCTCCGAAAGGAGCAAGCGCCATCACCGTTTCCCAGCACTGTTCCGCCGTCATGCTTCCGTCCGCCACCGCCGGAATGCATTCCAGCAGCCAGACCTCCCGCGCATTCCTGTTCATGGCGTCCTGCAGAGGGCTGACCATTGCCCGCCCCGCCTGCATCTGTTCCGCCGACGCCTGCAGCCTGCCGGAGAGCATGATATTCCCCAGGCGCTGCAGGCTGTCCTGGCTTGTTAGGTCCGCCAGCAGCTGCACCGCCGCGTCCCGGCGCCCGGAGTTCCAGGCCCGGCGCGTCAGATAAAACCCCATGGATACGCCGCCGATGTAGCAGTCCGCCGTCCCCTTTCCGTCTCTCCGGGGCATCGGAAGCACAGCGATCGTGTCCATCTGGTCCGGAGCAATCGAGGAGGCCATCCAGCTCCCGTCAAACTGCATCGCCGCTTCCTTCGCGAGGAACTGCGCCGTGGACGCGCTTTCATACGTGGCCGCGGCATTGTCCGCGAACGCGCCGGCTTCGGTCAGTTCCCGGATCACGCGCATCGCTTCCAGCCAGGATTCCGGAACCTCTCCCGCGGAGCGCGGCCGGGCCTCCTGTTCCTCCTTTGCGGCGCAGGAAAGCACTGCCATCTCCGCCAGGTAATGCGGAATATCCGAGAGGGAAACAGCGATCGGCGTAATACCGTTCTCCCGGAAAATACGGATTGCCTCCAGCAGGGAATCCCAGTCCTCCGGCAGCGGCGCGCCGTATTTTTCAAACAGGTCCGTGTGGACATACAGCCCTTCCCAGTATCCCCGCACCGGGACCGCGTAAGTTTTTCCGTCCGATTCCCGCAGCGCGTCGTTTTCCGTCAGCCGGATCCCGGGATACGCCGCGTTGATCTCCTCCAGGGGCACAACCCGGGACAGCAGCGGCGCGGAATCCGCTCCCGCGGCAAAGAAGAACAGGATATCCGGTTCATTCCCCGCCGCGAAGTCATTCAGCACGGAGCTTTTCCATGCCTCATCGCTGCTGGATGATGTATCCCGGACGGTATTGCCGGTCTCCGATTCATACCGGTTCAGGATATCCACATATACGCTTGCCGCCGAATCATCCCCGGCAAAGCAGCTTACCGTACGGAGGGTGATCCCTTCCGCGGCGGCGCCGGAAACGCAGCAGGCAGCCAGAATCACCGCGAGAAGCAGCGCCCGAATCCTCGTCAGCCTCATTGTGTACTCCTCTCCGTTTCGAATTCCTGGGGAATATCGATCAGGACCGCGGTTTCCCCGGGCCGGTCCGTATCCACCCGGATTCCGACGTTTTCCCCGTAAATCAGGCGCAGCCGGTTCACAATGTTTGCAAGCCCCAGATGGTTTTCCGTCGGCCGGCCCCGCAGCGCGGCGTCGATCCGCTCCCGGTCTTCCTTTCCGGCGCCCATGCCGGTATTGCGGATTGCCAGATGCAGGCATTTTCCGGCGCGTGTGCACTCCATCGAAATGGTCCCTCCGCCGGCCCGGGCAATCCCGTGCTCCACGGCGTTTTCCAGCAGCGGCTGAATGGTCAGCAGCGGCAGAATGCTTTCCCGCGCCGGTTCATCAATCTGCCTGTTCACGGTCAGTTCCGGCCCGAAACGCTGCTGCACAAAGAAGATGTAGGCGTCCGCCACCTCCATTTCCTCCCGCAGCGTCACAAGCCGGCGGTTCTTCCGGTCCATGGTGGCGTTCAGCAGTACCGACAGGGCGGATACCATCGAGGAGATTGTTTCAGACCCTTCGATCCGCGCCTGCCAGTTGATGTCCTCCAGCGCGTTGTTCAGGAAGTGCGGATTGATCCTGCTCTGAAGCGCCAGGATCTGGGCGTTCTTCAGTTCGATCTCTTCCTTGTAGGTCCTGTCGATCAGTTCTTTCAGCCGCAGGGACATATGGGAGAAGGCTTCTCCCAGCTGGCCGAGCTCATCGCTGCCGTGCATGGGCACGGTGACGCCGAGTTCTCCGCTCTCAATCCGCCGGCTGGCGTCTGAAAGCAGGGAAATCGGCTTTGTGATCCGTTTCCGGAGAAAGACCGCCATCAGGATCAGGATCGGAATCAGCAGCAGATACACCAGCGTCAGCAGGCGGCGGAATTCATACACCTCCCGGTACTGCTGCCGCCGGTCCACGGTCAGCTTCAGGTCGGGTACGTTTTCCTCCCCCCGCGCCAGCCGGACATACAGCAGCTTCTCCGCCCGCCGGTCGTCCGTCAGTCCGGCGGTCAGGTTTTCCCAGTCCTCCGGGAAATCCCCGTAGGCGTCGAGCCGGACGGAAACCGCCGCGTCCCATTCATTTTTCAGGCTGTTCAGCGGCCCGAACAGCTCATCCTGATTCACGCCCAGGATCAGCATGCCGTACCGCTCCATCCGCTGGTTCAGCAGGTTGCGGACCAGATACATCCGTCCGCCGAAGCTGAAGAAGCAGCAACGGGTGTCCAGCGTTTCGCCCAGTTCCGTCACCGCCTGCTGCAGTTCCTGCAGATAAGCCGGCGAATCATGGGTGCTTCCCCGGTTGCTGATCAGCAGCTCCGGCTTGTTTACGGGAAAGCAGCCCGCAAAAAGGAATAAGGGCTCCCGGCTGTATTTCCGGTCCAGATATCCCCGGCACAGCTTCAGGAATTCAGCGTCTCCCGCTGCCCCGCTGTTCCATTTTTCCCAGGCTGCCGTCAGTTCCCCGTCATAGGTGGCGTCCCGTGCCAGGTCCACCGTCCTACTGATATTCTGTTCGGTCATGGCAAAGGCATGCTCCGCGCTGGAGGTTACCGCCGCTTCCGTCTTCTCCTCCAGGCTGCCCAGAAGGATGCTGCCGGTAAAAAAGCCCAGCAGCGCCACGGGGATCAGATAGCTGAGCAGGATCATCAGGCCGACCTGAACACGCAGCGAGTTCACCCGGTTCCGGAATCCGCCCCCTGCCCGCTCCCGGTCCTTTTCCTTTGCCATGCTTCCGTCCGTTCCTTCCCTGTTTCTTCCTCAGGCCTCCCAGGCCAGTCCGGTATGCCGGGCCATGATTTCCACAAGCTCCCGGGCCGCCTTTTCCGTTTCGGCCTCCGCGAAAATCCGGACGCGCGGCTCGGTTCCGGAGAACCGGACGATGACCCATCCGCCGTCCAGGTAGACCTTGCATCCATCCATATAACTGACTTTCTCCACCTTGCGGCCGAGATCCGGCAGCCGCTTCTCCGTCATGACGAGCCGGAAAATCTCTTCCTTTTTCTCCGGTGTCAGCGGCCAGTCATATTCCGCCGAATGCAGTTCCCCGAACCGGGAAAACACTTCGTATCCGAGTTCGCTCATCTTTTTCCCCGTAACGCTGAGCATTTCCACCAGCAGGCTCGCGGCATACAGGCCGTCCTTGCCGGAAATATGTCCCCGGACCGTCAGGCCGCCGGAGGATTCCCCGCCGATCAGCGCGTCATATTCCTCCATGCCTGCCGAAATATGTTTGAAGCCCACCGGCACCTCCACGCATTCCTGCCCGTAGGCAGCGGCGATCCGGTCCAGCAGGTGCGTCGTCGCGATGTTCCGCACCGCGGCGCCCCGCCAGCCTTTATATTCCATCAGATAATAGTACAGCAGCGCCAGCGTTTCGTTCGCTGTCACATAACGCCCTTTTTCGTCGATGATCCCGAGCCGGTCCGCGTCGCCGTCCGTGGCGATTCCCACGTCCGCCCGGTGTTCCTTCACCGCGTACTGAAGGTCCACCAGCGTGTCCGGGTTCGGCGCCGGAAGGTGCCGGCCGAAAAACGCGTCGTGCCGGTCGTTGATCACGTCGATATCGCACCGGGCTGTGTAGAGAATCGTCTGCAGCCCGGTCAGGCTCACGCCGAACATGGGGTCCAGCACGATCCGGAGCCGGCGTTTCCGGATCGCGTCCGTATCCAGCTGCCGGAGAATGGAGTCCAGATAGTCGTCCCGCGGATCGATCACCACGATTTTTCCTTCCGCCAGCGCCTGTTCGAAAGAAACGGACCGGATCCCTGCCCCGTCAATCGCGTTGGCTTCGTCCTGGATCTCCCGGGTATAGTTTTCCGCCGCGTCCCTTCCCCCGGCGGTGAACAGTTTGATTCCGTTCCAGATGGCCGGGTTGTGGCTGGCCGTGACCATGGCGCCGTAGGGCAGTCCGAGATGCTTCACGGTGTACATAACCTGCGGCGTGGGACAGGACATATTGACGAACCGGACCTTCACGCCTTCCCCGGCCAGCACCTCGCAGAACCAGATCAGGGCTTCCCGGCTCAGAAAACGCCGGTCATACCCCGCGCAGATGCCCTGTTCCGCGCAGTTTTCGCGGACCATTCTCCGCGCGAGCGCCGCCGCAATCCGCCGGATATTTTCCCGGGTAAATCCGTCTCCGATGACGGCTCTCCAGCCGCCTGTGCCAAACTGAATCATATCCGTTTCCTCCCTCCGGTTCAGCCCATGAGAACTTCCACGCTGTGAACTCCGCTGCCGAAAGCGGGGATCTCCGCCGTTTCCGCGCCGTCCACGCGAATCTTCCTGACACCCTTTTCCACGTGATCCGGATTCCGGACTGAAATCCGGTATTCCGCCCCGCGCCACTTCCGGACAGCTTCAAATCCGTCCCATTCAGCCGGAATGCACGGATCAACCGTCAGCGTTTCAAACCCGGGCCGGATGCCGAGCATATACCGCGTTGCCGCGTAATAGGCCCATCCGGAGGATCCGGTCATGAAGGGATGCCTGGCCCTGCCGAAGGCCGTATGGTCCCGGCCCATGATGAACTGGCAGTAGGTGTACGGTTCCGCCTGCCGGATTTCCATTTTGTCATTCTGGTTTTCCGGCAGCAGCGCGTCGTAGAATTTCATCGCCCTGCTTCCGCGGCCCAGCATGCATTCCGCCACCCAGGCCCAGGGATTCGGATGGCTGAAGATCGCTCCGTTTTCCTTGACCCCCGGGTATACCCGGGTCACAAATCCGATACTGTCGTCCAGCGTCACAAAGGACGGCGCGTTCAGCATCAGACCCCAGGGGGTGTACAGCCATTCGTCCACCGCGTCCATGCAGGAAAACCCCTGTTCCCGGGTCGCCGCCCCGCTGATGACCGCCCAGGTATTGCTTTCCATATGCACCTTGCCTTCCCGGGCTTCCCGGGATCCGATCGCCCGGCCGTCCGCCGTGAATCCCCGCAGGAACCATTCGCCGTCCCACAGTTCCTTCCGGCAGGTTTCCTCCATGGCTTTCTTCAGTTTCGCGTACTTTTCCGCGTCTTCCGTCCGGCCCAGCGCCCGGGCGGCGTCCAGGAAATGGTTTGTCGCCCAGACCAGCAGGAAGGCGACCATCGCGCTTTCCCCGCCGCCAAGGTTCAGGCAGTCGTTCCAGTCCGCCCGCAGGCCCTTTGTCACGCCGTGAGCGCCCGTCTGCGCGTAGGAGAAGTCCAGCGCCGCCTTCATATGTTCCCATACGGTGCCGCGGCCCTCGTCCGCGAAAGGAATCACCTCGTCAAGGAAATCCGTGCGTCCGCTTTCCCGCACGTTTTCGACAATTGCCGGGATCAGCCACAGGGCGTCGTCCGCGCAGGCGTCCCGGAGACCGTGCAGCATGCTTTTCCGGTCCGTTTCCGGAATCACCGTGGGCGATCTGAAACCGTCCTCCTCCCCCTGTTCCAGTACTGCCGGATCAAACAGGTGCAGGCCGTATCCCATGCGCATCTGCCCGTGCAGCAGCTGCCGGATCCGTTTCAGGCACATGTCCGGTTCCGCGTGCGGAATACACATGGCGTCCTGCGCCGTGTCCCTGTATCCGAGGCCGGTCCGGCCTCCGACTTCAATGAAGGAGGAGAAACGGGAAAACAGCACGTTGATCTCGCTCTGATACAGGTTCCAGATGTTCAGGGACCGGTTCATGTTTTCATGCGGCGTCGAAATCTGCAGCATGCCGAGCTTTTCGCCCCAGAACCTGCGCAGTTCCGCGAAGGCGCGGTCCGTCCCGGCTGTATCATACCGTTCCCGTACCTTCCGCGCGGCTTCCCCGCTGCCGGTTCCCAGGTAGAAGAGCACCCGGGCTTCCTCTCCCGGCCGGAGCGTTATCTTCTTCTGCAGCGCGCCGCAGGGATTTCCGCCCAGTTCCAGGGAGCCGCCCAGCTTCCCTTCCGCCACGCCCAGCGGATTCCGCTCCGTACGGTAAGGCCCGATGAACGCTTCCCGCACGCCGTCGAATCCGTCCGGCACAAAGTCCCCGGCAAAAAACTGCCAGGCGCCCGGCTCGTAATGCAGCTCGCACAGCACCGCGTTCTCCTGATAATGGGATCCGGCGGCATACAGGCTCATCTGGAAATTCTGGTTGTCCATATCGATTTCATGGAAAGAAAATTCCACATAGCCGAACACGCTCAGGGCTCTTGTCCGGTCCGATTCGTTGCGGACCCTCACGTCAAAGATCTCCACGGGATCCTCGTCCCCGTCCTCGCGGGGAATAAACAGCGTCTGCTCTCCCCGGATTCCCTCCGTTTCGCACCGGAAGCGGGAATAGCTCATGCCGTGGCGCGCTTCATATTTTGCCTTGTCCAGGGGAAGCCCGGTGGGCTGCCAGCTCAGGGACCAGTATTTCCCGCTTTCGTCATCCCGCAGATACACATAATGCCCCGGCCAGTCCATCGGCACGCCGTTGGGCCGGAAGCGGGTGATCCGGTGATGCTGCGGGCTGTCCAGCCAGGAGTACCCTCCGGCGCAGTGGGAGATCACGGTCCCCATCCGCTGCGTACCCAGATAGTTTGTCATCGACTGGGGAACGTCCACCCGGTCGATCACGTATTCACGCGCCTGATCATCGAAGAAACCGTAACGCATATTCACATCTCCTCAGGTTTTGTCGGTTTTATTATATCAGCCGGCAATCCGGGATCACAGGAACGTTCTTGCTTTTTCTTGCCTCTCTTTGGCATTCTGTTTATTCCGCCGTTTCCGTCAGCACGCCGGTCATCCGCCAGTCCCGGCTCCAGCGCGTCAGTACGGCCGGAGCGCCCGGGATGATTCTTCCTGCCAGCGCCTCCCCCACGGAATCCGCCGGCGTACAGGTGCACATGGCGCACGCCTCCTCCGGACGGATCCCGAAAAGGCGGATCAGGTTTTCCAGCGCTCCGGGCATTGTCAGCACAGAGCCCGCCAGCGTTCCGTCCGCCAGCCGGGCCTCGCCGTTCCGGACGGTCACCTTCTGCCCGCCCAGCGCGTATTCGCCGTCCGGAAGGCCCGCGGCCTCCATCGCGTCCGTGACTGCCACCGCCCGTTCCGGCCCTTTGCACCGGGCCAGCAGGCGCACAGTGTCCCGGTGGAGGTGAATTCCGTCGCAGATCATTTCGCAGTACAGCCGGCTGTCCGTCAGGGCAGCCCCCGGAACGCCCGGCGCCCGGTGATGCAGCGGCGTCTGCGCGTTGAAGGTATGGGTCACGTGATCCGCGCCCCAGTCCGCGGCCAGGTGCGTCTGTTCCGCCGTCGCCGCGGTATGGCCGACGGAAACATGGATTCCGGCCGCCGACGCCTGCCGGATGAAGGCCTCGCTGCCGTTCCTTTCCGGCGCCACAGTAATCAGCCTCACCGCGGCGGTATCCCCGCCGGTCAGTTTCTCCAGCGCTTCCATGGACGGATCCGTAAAGTATTCCTTCCGCTGGGCTCCCGCCTTGCTCTCCTGCAGGAACGGAGCTTCCATGTGCGCCCCGAGCACCCGGGCCCCCGCGGGTTCCGGCCGGTCCATCACGGCCCGGATCCCCCGGACCGCCCGGAGCGTCTCCTCCGGATCCGCGCTCATCGTCGTCGGGCAGAACGCGGCCACGCCCAGCCGGAGCAGTTCCCTGCTCATGGCCCGGACCGCCGCTTCGCCCTGCATGGTGTCGTGCCCGCCGAAGGCATGGATATGCACGTCCACAAAGCCAGGCAGCAGGAAATCGCCTTCCAGGTCCGCGGTCCTCTCTCCCGGTTCCGGGCGCAGGCCTGTGCCGGTTTCGGCTATTTTTCCGTCCCGGACGCGGACGTCCAGGACGCGGACAAATTCGTTTCCATTATATACCGCGGCATTTCGGATCAGCATGTGCAGCGCTCCCGTCTTTGGTTGTTTCCTTCGGTTCATAGCGTACCGCAGTTTCCGGTTCTTTTCAACCGTAATTTGTCTTCCGCCGGCCAACAGGACAACCGGAGGCAAGAATTCACAACAGGAGATAATGACACAGCGCATGTATGTTTTGTAGAATTTGATCACCAGATAGGACAAAATAAAAAAGGAGGCGGCTCATTCCATGACCCTGATGAAAGCCAAGGCCAGCCCGGCCGGATCCCGTCTCCGCCGCGGCACATTTGCCCCGCGCAAAAAGACAATCTGGCTGACGACCATGATGCTTCCCGCAACAATCTGGCTGCTGCTGATCCGGTATCTGCCAATGTTCGGTATTTCGCTCTCTTTCCTGGATTACAGGCTGCCGACACGCAAGCTGCCTTTCCCCGCCAATCTTTTCAAAAGCCCATGGATTGGCCTTAAGAACTTTAACTTCCTGTTCACCGGCGAAAGCGTGGCCATGATCCGCAACACCATCGGCTACAACGCGCTGTGGATTGTGCTGGGATTGCTTATTTCGGTAACGTTCGCTATCCTGATGAGCGAACTGACGAAAAAGTTCCTTGCCAAGACGTACCAGACCATGATGTTTTTTCCCTATTTCCTCAGCTGGGTTGTGGTTGCTTACTTTCTCTTCGCTTTCCTGGACCCCACCAACGGCATGATTTCACGGGCTCAAAGGGCTGCCGGCGGCAACGCGATCGACTGGTACAACACTCCCGCGTACTGGCCATACATTCTCACCATCTGTTCCATATGGAAGAATACCGGATATTCCACAGTGCTGTATCTTTCCGCCATCACCGGTATCGACCGCACCCAGTATGAGGCGGCCGCTGTAGACGGAGCGACAAAATGGCAGCAGATGACCCATGTGACCCTGCCGCACCTGAAACCCATGATTATTATTCTGCTCATCATGAATGTCGGCAAAATCTTCAACGCCGATTTCGGCCTGTTCTGGTCTGTCCCGATGAACTCCGCGCCGCTGTTCCCCGTTACCCAGGTCGTGGATACCTATGTATACCGCGCCTACACATCCACCGGCAATGTCGGTATGAGCACCGCCGCCGGCTTCCTGCAGAATCTGGTCGGCTTCATCTGCATCATGGCCGCAAACGGGATTGTCCGCCGGCTGGATCCTGACAGCAGCCTGTTCTGAGAAGGAGGGAAGCATCATGACGACCGCAGTAAAGAAAGCGCCGGGCACCTTCCGCCTGAATATGGTAAGCCGCAAAACCGAGGCCGTTTTCCACATCGTCCTGGGAATCTTTGCCCTTGCCTGCATCATTCCCTTTGTCTTTGTCATCATCATCTCATTTTCATCGGAAGACAGCATCCGGAGAATTGGCTATTCGTTCCTGCCGCAGTCATGGTCCCTTGCGGCATACGAGCAGGTGCTGAAGCTGGGTGATGCCCTGTGGCGCAGCTACTTCAACAGTTTCTTCATTACCGTCGTCGGCACAGTGGTCAGTGTTGCCATGTGCATCCTGTATGCATACCCGCTGTACCGCAAGGATTATAAATACCGCGGCTTTTTCAGCTTCTTCAGTTTCTTCACGATGATCTTCGGCGGCGGCCTGATCCCCACCTACATCGTGTGCAAGGATCTGCTGGGAATGAGCAATAATTTTTATGCCCTGATTGTCCCAATGCTGGTCAGTCCTTTCTACATTATCATCATGCGCACCTTTTTTCAGACCACCGTACCTTTCGACCTGATCGAGGCAGCCACCATCGACGGGAGCGGAGAATACACCACGCTTGTGCGCGTCGTACTGCCCATTATGAAGCCCGGTATCGCCACGGTAGCACTGCTCACCGCCCTGGGTTACTGGAACGAATGGTTCCTGTGCCTCCTCTACGTGACGGACCGCAAGCTGTATCCCCTGCAGTATCTTCTGATGGAAATGCAGCGCAACGCTGAATTCCTGGCACGTAATTCCAGCATGATCGGTGCGTCCGGAGCTGACGCCATCCGCAACCTTCCCAGCCAGACCATGCGCATGGCCGTCGTCGTCTTCATCGTACTGCCGATCGCCTGCGCGTATCCTTTCTTCCAGCGCTACGTGGTGGCCGGCCTGACGATCGGCAGCGTAAAGGGGTAAGAACAGCGGGGGTCTCAAACCGCTGCTTGCAAATACATCAATATTTTATAATGGAGGTATTCCCATGAAGAAGTTCCTTGCTCTCATCCTGGCAGCCGTCATGCTGCTGACCCTGGTTCCCGCGATGGCGGACAGCCCCGTGGAAATCACCATGCTGCTCGAAGGCAATAACGTGACCGATGACACCGCCGTACTGGAAAAGCTCAACGCCTACCTGACCGAGAAAATCGGCGTCACCCTGAAACCCACCTGGGGCACCTGGGGCAACTTTGATGATCTTGCCCTGGATTATGTGACCAGCGCCAATGACGAATACGATATCCTTTTCACCTGCTCCTGGACCAAAAACGAATACGCCAAATTCGCTAAAAAAGACGCTTATGTGCGTCTGGATGATCCGGAGGATAACCTGCTGGAGAAGTACGGCCAGGATCTGTATAACGTATTGCCCGTTATGCTCATCGAAGGCGCGAAAACCGAGGGTATCGACGGCGAAAAGGGCATTTATGCCGTACCCGGATTCAAGGATATTGCCACCCTGAACACCTGGGACGTGAACGTAACCCTGCTGGAAAAATACGGCTATACTTTGGATGACGTGAAAAGCGCCGGTTTCTACGGATGGGGCGATATCTTCGCCAAAGTAAAGGAAGGCGAAGAGAAAGAGCATGAGGGCGAAGTATTCTACCCCTTCGTGTTTGAAGGCCTGGTGGCGGAGCGCTGCGTGAACGGCACACCCATCGTGACCGGCGATGCCAACAGTCTGCTGAGCTATTACATGAATGTGGAGGACGTATCCGCACCCGGAGCGTACGGCAACGTACTTTTCAACAAGTACGCTACTCCTGAATTTGAAAAATTCGCCAGGCAGATGCGTGAATATTATCTGGCCGGCTATATCGATCCCGCCATTGCTATCGGCGAAACAGCCACCGATACCTGGCGCAATGCGCAGAATACGGCTCGTTATCTGATCTCCACTGAAGTGTACTCCTACGGTTATGAAGCCACCACCCGCGCTCAGCGCGGCATTGATCTGGACTATGTCTGGACCACCGCAACCCCCTATATCGACACCACTTCCCTCCAGGGCGCCATGATGGCCATTTCCTCCAAGAGCAGTCATCCTGAAGAGGCCATGAAATTCCTCGCCCTGCTTAACACAGATCCCTATGTGATGACCCTGCTCAACTACGGTGTGGAAGGCATCCACTACAACCTGAACGCTGAAGGTGAAGTGGAATTCAACGCGGATGCCCGCGCCACCTACTCCCCCTGGACCAACGGTCTTGGCAATGTGACTCTCCTGCCTCCGCAGAAAGGCCAGGGCGCGGATTATCAGCAGAAGTTCGCCGATTTCTACGGCAACGCCAAAACGCTTCCCATTGTCGGTTTCGCTTTCGACACGAAGCCCCTGGAAACTGAAATCGGCGCAGTCGCAAACGTAAGGGAAGCTTATGCGCTGAGCCTGTGCACCGGCGCGGTCGACGTGGACACCGCGCTGCCCGAGCTCCTTTCCAAGCTGGAAGACGCCGGCATGCAGAAAATTGTCGACGAAGCCAATGCCCAGCTGAAAGCCTTCCTCGGAGAATAATCCCGGCTGCTTTATACAGCGCAGGGCCCCGGCGGATGCCGGGACCCGTTTTCTGTCTGTATTGAATTGGCTGCGCCCTGTTTATCCCAGAACGACTTCCACCTTGTGGGTCTTTCCGTCGCCGAACGCGGGCAGAACATTGCCTTCGATCTTCTTTCCGTCCACGGTGACTTCCTTCACGCCGCGGCAGACATGCTGCGGATTCCGGATTTCGATCGCGTACACAGCGCCGCGGAACCGGCGGCTGACCTGGTATCCGTCCCAGGTGTGCGGAATGCACGGATCGATCTTCAGGCCGTCCCAGTCGGGCTTGATGCCCAGGATGTAGTTGCTGATGACGTAGAAGTTCCAGGCTGCCGTACCGGTCAGCCAGCTGTTCTTTGCCTGGCCGAAGTTCTTGGCGTCCTTGCCCGCGATCATCTGGCTGTAGACATAGGGCTCCAGCTTGTGCAGGTCGGAGATTTCTTCTCTCCAGGCCGGAGCGATGCGGCTGTACAGGTCGAAAGCCCGGTCGCCGTGCCCGACCACGGTCTCCGCGGCGATCACCCACGGATTGTTGTGGCAGAAGATGCCGGCGTTTTCCTTGTATCCCGGCGGGTAGGAGCTGACTTCGCCCAGCTCCAGGTGATACTCGCTGTACGGGGGCTGCAGCAGCACGATGCCGTGCTCCGTCTCCAGATACTTGTGAACGCTTTCCAGCGCCTTTTCGGCCATGCCGTTTTCAACGCCCACGCCGGCCATGACGCAGTAGCCCTGGGATTCGATGAAGATCTTGCCGTCCTCGCATTCCCTGCTGCCGACCTTGTTGCCCATCGCGTCATAGGCGCGGACGAACCATTCGCCGTCCCAGCCGTCCTTCTCGATGGCCTTCGTCATGGCGTCGATATGCGCCTGGTACTCGTCCGCCTTCGCGTTGTTGCCCTTCCGGCGCTCGATGGCCACCAGTTCCGGCCCGATGGACACGAACATGCCGGCGATCAGCACGGATTCCGCGACCCGGTCGTCCGGCGCGTTGGGATTGGAGAAGGTCTGGAAGCTCTCGTCCGGCGTGTCGGAATAGCAGTTCAGGTTCAGGCAGTCATTCCAGTCCGCCCGGCCGATCAGGGGCAGGTCGTGCGGTCCGCGGTTGTTCACCACGTGCATGAAGCTGGCTTCCAGGTGCTCCAGCAGCGTGCCGCAGTCCTCGGGATTGCAGTCGTAGGGCGTCGCTTCATCCAGGATGCCGAAGTCGCCGGTTTCCTTGATGTAGGCGGCCGTGCCGGCGATCAGCCACAGCGGGTCGTCATTGAAGCCGCCGCCGATGTCGTTGTTGCCCTTCTTGGTCAGGGGCTGATACTGGTGATAGCATCCGCCGTCCCGGAACTGGGTCGCGGCGATGTCCAGAATCCGTTCCCGCGCGCGTTCCGGAATCTGGTGGACAAAGCCCAGCAGGTCCTGGCTGGAATCGCGGAAGCCCATGCCGCGGCCGATGCCACTCTCGAACATGGAAGTGCTGCGGCTCATATTGAAGGTGACCATGCACTGGTAGGGGTTCCAGATGTTCACCATCCGGTTCAGCTTTTCCTCGGAGGAGGTCAGTGTGTAGGCGCTCAGCAGGTTGTCCCAGTGGGCCTTCAGGTCCGCGAACGCCTTATCCACCTGTGCGTCCGTGGACAGCTCGGCCAGCATGGCCTTCGCGGGCTTCTTGTTGATGACGCCCTTCTTCTCCCACTTTTCTTCCACGGGCAGTTCCACATAACCCAGCACGAAGTTGAACTTCTTCGCTTCACCCTTTTCCAGGTGCACCTTGATCTGGTGGGCGGCCATGGGCTGCCAGCCGGAAGCCACGGAGTTCCCCATCTTTCCGGTCATGACGGCCTGCGGATTCTCAAATCCGTTGTACATGCCCAGGAAGGTTTCCATATCGGTGTCAAACCCGTCGATCGGCGTATTGACGGCATAGAAGGAATAATGGTTCCGGCGTTCCCGGTATTCCGTCTTGTGGTAAACCACGCCGTCCTCCACTTCCACTTCGCCGGTGGAGAAATTGCGCTGGAAATTCAGCATGTCGTCCTGCGCGTTCCACAGGCAGAACTCCACAAAGCTGGTCAGGATAACGTCCTTCGCCGCGCCGGATTCGTTTTCGAGGGTGATCTGATGGATTTCAGCGTCGTAGCCCATGGGCACAAAGCTCTTCTGGGAGGCCTTCAGGCCGTTCTTTTTGCCCGTAATAACGGTGTAGCCCATGCCGTGGCGGCAGGAATACTCGTCCAGATCCGTCTTGACGGGTTTCCATCCGGGATTCCAGACCGTTCCGTTGTCGTTGATGTAGAAATAACGGCCGCCGTTGTCGACCGGCATATTGTTGTAGCGGTAACGGGTAATCCGGCGAAGCCGCGCGTCGCGGTAGAAGCAGTAGCCGCCGGCCGTATTGCTGATGATGCCGAAGAATTTTTCACAACCGAGATAGTTGATCCAGGGGTAAGGCGTACGGGGCGTCTCAATCACATATTCGCGCGCCTTGTCGTCAAAATGGCCGAATTTCATGGAACAGATCTCCCTCCTCAGGTTTGTATTTCCGGAATCGGACTATTTGCCAGTATAGCATACTTATTTTGCGGGCGCAAACGTTTCCTTCATCTTCTCCAGGTATTCCTCGTAGTTGCACAGGTAGTCCGAGATGGTGCCGTCCGCGTGGATTTCAATGATCCGGTCCGCCACCGTGGAAATGAACTGGTGGTCCTGGCTGGTGAAGATTACGTTGCCCGGGAAATTGATCAGGCCGTTGTTCACGGCGGTGATGGATTCCAGGTCCAGGTGGTTCGTGGGCTGGTCCAGCATCAGGAAATTGGCGCCGGAAAGCATCATCCGGCTGAGCATGCAGCGCACCTTCTCGCCGCCGGAGAGCACGCTCACGGGCTTGTACACGTCGTCCCCGCTGAAAAGCATCCGGCCCAGGAACCCGCGCATGTAGGTTTCCAGCTGTTCCGGGGAATACTGGGCGAACCACTGCATCATGTTCAGGTCGCATCCGTCGAAGAACCTGCTGTTGTCCTTCGGGAAATAGCTGGTGGAGATGGTGACGCCCCATTTCACCGTGCCGCTGTCCGGCTGGATTTCCTCCGCCAGGATCCGGAACAGGGCGGTCTGCGCCTGCTCGTTGCCCACCAGGGCAATTTTCTGTCCCTTGGTCACCAGGAAGGACACGTTCTTCAGCAGCTGCACGCCGTCCTGCGTATAGTTCAGGTCCGTCACCTGCAGGATGTCCTTTCCGGCCTCCCGGTCCGGAGTGAAAGCCACCCAGGGATACCGCCGGCTGGAAGCGGGCATCTGTTCGATCGACAGCTGGTCCAGCAGCTTCCGGCGGCTGGTCGCCTGCTTCGCCTTGGACTTGTTGCTGGAGAACCGCTGGATGAATGCCTGCAGTTCCCGGATCTTGTCCTCCCGGCGTTTCTTCTGGTCGTTCATCAGCGCCTGCATGATCTTGCTGGATTCGTACCAGAAATCGTAGTTGCCGACGTACATCTTTACCTGGTTATAGTCGATATCCACGATATGGGTGCACACGTTGTTCAGGAACCACCGGTCATGGCTGACGACGATCAGCGTTCCGGGGAAATCCATCAGGAAGTCCTCCAGCCAGGCCACGGACCGGTTGTCCAGGTTGTTGGTGGGTTCGTCCAGCAGCAGGATGTCCGGATTGCCGAACAGCGCCTGGGCCAGCAGCACCTTGAACTTGTCGCCGGCCTGCAGGTCGGCCATCTTCATGGTGTGCTCCTCCGCGGGAATACCCAGTCCCGTCAGCAGCGTCGCCGCGTCGCTCTCGGCGTTCCAGCCGTCCATCTCCGCGAACTCGCCTTCCAGCTCCGCGGCCTTCTCCCCGTCCGCCTCGCTGAAGTCCGGTTTGGCGTACAGCTCATCCTTCTCCTTCATGATGTCGTACAGCCGCTGGTTCCCCATGATGACCGTATCCATGACGGGATAGGCGTCGTACATGAACTGGTCCTGCTTCAGGGTGCTCATCCGCTCGTTCGGCGGAATCGTCACGGATCCCGTGGTGGGTTCCAGCTCGCCGCTGAGGATTTTGAGGAAGGTGGACTTCCCGGCGCCGTTGGCGCCGATAATGCCGTAGCAGTTGCCCGGCAGGAATTTCAGGTCCGCTCCGGAAAACAGCTTCTGTCCGCCGAAGGTCAGGGATACGTTGCTTACTGTAATCATATCTGGTACAACTCCTGTCTCTTATTCACCGGCCAGCCGGATCAGCGCGTTCGCGTAGATTTTCGCGGCCAGCATCAGGCGGTCCAGATCCGCGAATTCGTCCGCCTGATGCGCAAGGTCTTTCTCGTCCGGGAACGCCGCTCCGAAAGCGACGCCCTGTTTCAGCACCTTCGCGTAGGTGCCGCCGCCGGTGGACATGGGCTTTCCTTCCGTTCCCGTTTCCTCCCGGTACGCCGCCAGCAGGCTCGACACCAGACAGCCTTCCGCCGGCACGTGATGCGGCGGTTTCATCGTCGTGGTCTCCGCCGCGAATCCCGGCAGGTGCGCCGCCGCGGCTTCCCGCAGCGCTTCCAGATCCGCGTTCACCGGGCAGCGCATATCCAGCGTGCCGAACCACGCGCCGTTTTCCAGCCGCAGGATTCCCATGTTGCAGGTCAGCCCGCCGGATACCTCGTCCCGGCACGCGCATCCCAGGCTTCCGCCGTCGCTTTCCGTCCCGACCGCTTCCGCCAGCGTCGCGACGGGGCCTTCCGCGCCCAGCTCCCGCAGCAGCAGGAGCATCATCCCGATCGCGTTCCGCCGGCCTTCCGGATAGGCGCTGTGCCCCGGAATGCCCTCCGCCTTCAGCAGGATTCCCCGTCCGGTTTTCTCCGCGGTGTACGGAAGGCCGGTCCGGGCGGCGTATGCTTCCGTCTTCCGGATCAGTTCCTCCCCGCCTTCAACCAGCGCGCTGCATTTGCCCGGGATCACGTTCACCCGGTCCCCGGCGGACAGCTCAAGGATCTTCAGCCCTGTCCGCGCCGCGGGCGCCCGCAGCTCCAGCCCGAGCATTCCCTTCTCCGTGTTGATCAGGGGAAACGCGGCGTCCGGGCTGAATCCAACGTCCGGAATCTGTTCGTGCGCGCCGTAGTACTGCATGTCCTCCCAGCCGCTTTCCTCGTCGCAGCCCAGGATCATCCGGATTCCCTTCTTCAGCGGAACGCCCGCTTCCCGGATTGCGCGCATGGCGAACAGCGCCGCCAGGGACGGCCCTTTGTCGTCAATGGCGCCGCGGCCGTAAATCCGGCTGCCTTCCGTTTCCCCCTCAAAGGGCGGTTTTGTCCATCCGTCTCCGACGGGTACGACATCCAGGTGTCCCAGCACCGCGATCTTCTCTTCCGCGTCCCCAAGGGTGATATCGCAGGCGTATCCGTCAAAGTCCCGCACCGCGAAGCCCATCTCCCGGGCGTCCGCCATGGCGCGGTCCAGCATCTTCCTTACGTCCGTCCCGAAGGGAGCGCCCGGAGCCGCCTCTCCCTTTACGGAAGGCGTACGGATCCAGTTCCGCAGCGTCTCCGTGAACGCTTCCCTGCTGCTGTCAATCAGGTCGTATACTTTTTGTTCCATTCCCGTCTCTTCCCTTCCCTGCGGTTGTCCTTCCGCTTTCCGCCGCCGGCGGATCAGAAGGCGTTTCTCGGATCCCTGCTTTTCTTTTTCGGCGCGTCCGGATCGATGTATTCGATTTCCAGCCGGTCAAAGGGCACCGGCTCAAAAAAAGCGTCCGGCAGGAACCGGGTCATCCCGAATTCCGCCCAGTCCCGCTCGTTCTTGTCCAGCCAGATCGGTTCCGGAAGGTCCAGCTCGTGGCACGCGTCCCGCAGCGCCGCGTGCGCGTCGCCCCGCGTGCAGGGAACCGTTGCCTGCCGGTCCGTCTGGTGATGCCGGATCGTCCGGACCCACAGCGATGTTGCCATGGCGCGACCTCCCTTTTCGTTCAGTGCGTTAACTGTATTATTATCTCATGAATGGAATCCTGTGGCAACTCCTATTTTGTCTGTTCTTTCATATATGCGGCAACGGCTTCCGCCGCCGCGCGGTTCATGCCCTTTACCTTTGCCAGCGCGTCGGTGTCCGCCTCCCGGATGGCCTTCAGGCTGCCGAAAGCCTTCAGCAGCTCCTTCCGCCTGGCCGGCCCGATTCCGGGAATATCCTCCAGCCTGGAATGAATCGAGGCCTTTCCGCGAAGCGCCCGGTGATGAATGATGCCGAACCGGTGGGCTTCGTCCCGGATCCGCTGCGCCAGCTGCAGTTCGGGCGTCCGGTGGTCCAGCAGGATGGGTTCCTCCGCTCCCGGCGTCCAGATTTCCTCAAGCCTTTCCGCCAGGCCGAACATGGCCGGCGGCTCAAGCCCCAGGTCCAGGATCGCCTGCCGGGCGAAGCGCAGCTGCTGCGGGCCGCCGTCGATCAGGATCAGGTCCGGCAGGTCCGAGAACTTTCCGCTCCCGCCCTCCTCCTGTTCCTTCATGGCGTGCGCGTACCGCCGCTGTATGGTCTCGTACAGGGATGCGAAGTCGTTCGCCCCTTCCACTGTCCGGATCCGGAAGTGCCGGTATTCCTTTTTCGCGGGTTCTCCGTCAATGAATACCACCATGGCGGCCACGCTCTGCACGCCCTGGGTATTGGAAATGTCGTATCCTTCGATGCGCCTGGGCTCCCGGTCCATCCCCAGGATCTCGCCCAGCTTCCGGGCCGCTCCCACCGTGCGTTCCTCGTGTACCGTTCTCCGGGCGTTGCGCTTTCCCAGCGCGTCCGCCGCGTTCCGTTCCGCCAGCAGGATCAGGTCGTGTTTCTCTCCCCGCCGGGGCGTCGCCACGGTAACCGCGGAACCCTTCTTCTGCCGCAGCCAGCCCTCCAGCTGCTCCGCCATTCCCTCCGGCAGCGCCTGGCACAGCACATTCCTGGGAATCAGCCCGGCGTTCTCGTAGTACTGGATCATAAAGCCGGCCAGCACCTCGCCGGGATCCTCCGCGCCTTCCCGCGGAAGGGTGAAGTGGTCTCCGCCGATCATCCGACCGCCCCGGACGTAGAGCAGCTGCACCATGGCGTCCAGCCCGTCCTGGGCCAGCGCGATGAGGTCCTGCTCGCTGTTGTCCGTGCGCAGGGCGATCTGCCGTTCCATCAGTCCCCGGACGTCCCGGATCTTGTCCCGGATCCGCGCCGCCTTCTCGTAGCGCATGGCTGACGCCGCTTCCTCCATGTCCTTCTGCAGCTTCGCCAGCACGCTGCCGTAGTCCCCGTTCAGGAAGCTCATCACCCCGGCCATCATTTCCCCGTATTCCGCCTCCGTGCATTTTCCGGCGCAGGGCGCCATGCACCGCCCCAGTTCGCTGTTCATGCACGGCCGCTTCGGCGCCGCCGGCGGCAGCGTCTGGCGGCAGGAACGCAGCGGAAACACATCCCGCACGGCTTCGATCACCTGCCGGACCGCGTTGGCGCCGATATACGGGCCGAAATATTTCGCGCCGTCCCGTTCCATCCGCCGGGTAATCTCCAGCCGCGGGAAAGGCTGCTGCAGATCCACCTTCAGGTAGGGATAGTGCTTGTCATCCTTGAGCAGGATGTTGTAGTACGGTTTGTAATGCTTGATCAGGTTGCACTCCAGGATGAGCGCTTCCAGATTTGTTTCGCAAAGGAGAATCTCAAAATCGTCGATATGGGAAATCATGGCTTCCACCTTCGGGGTGTGCGCCGTGTCCCTGAAATAGCTTCGCACGCGATTCTTCAGATTGACCGCTTTCCCGACATATATCACCTCGCCGCCCCGGTTTTTCATCAGGTAGCACCCCGGTGAATCCGGCAGCATGGCGATTTTCTCGTCCAGTTTTTCTCCCCAGTTTTTCATCTTCTTCAGTGCAGTCCGCTCAGTTCCGTCTGCAGCTCTTCCAGCGAGGTCTGCAGCCCGGTCTGGTATTCGCCGGTATCCATGCCTGTCGTCAGGTAGGTCAGGTACCGGTCCACGTTGTTCTGCAGCGTCATGATCCTTTCCTCCGACACCAGCGCTCCGCCGCCGCGGACGGCGTTCAGGTCGCTGATCACCCGGATTGCGTACAGGTTGCTGCGGATCTTGGCCAGGATCGCCGCTGAATCCGCGCCTGCGTTCCGGCTGAGGCCGGACGTCTGCCGGATGGCTTCGTCGCACTCCGCGAGCACCCGCTGAATATATGCCGTGCGCGTTCCGTCCCGCTGCTGCATCGCGGGGATGCCGACCGCGAGGGCCGCGATCAGCAGCGCCGCCAGCAGCAGGATCAGGATATCCTTCATGCGGCTTCGCTTCAGCTGCGAGAGGGAAACGGCGTTCCCGTTTGTCTGGGAATATCGTCTGTACATTATTTTTTTCCTCCGTTCGCCATCATTCTACCACATGAGGCCGTTTTCGTAAAGAAAAACGCCGGTGCGTTCCCACCGGCGCTTCTTTTTCTGTTTTTCAGCCCTGCTTCTGCTTGTGCTTCGGATTTTCGCAGATGACTTGCACTTTTCACAGATCGGCTTCACAGACGGACGAACCTTCATTGTCGTTCCCTCCTTGTCAGGATCAGTTTTTGCTGCGCCAGGTGATCCGGCCTCTGGTCAGATCATAGGGCGATAATTCAATCGTTACCTTATCCCCTGGGTAAATACGGATGAAGTTCATCCTCATCTTTCCGGAGATATGCGCCAGAATCTGGTGTCCGTTCTGCAGTTCCACCTGAAACATGGCATTGGGCAAAGCTTCAACGACCTTGCCTTCCATTTCGATTACGTCGCTCTTGGACAAAAGATCAGCCCTCCTTGCACAGCGAGCGTTCCACGGCAAATCCGTTCGCTTCCAGCGCTCTTCTCAGGTCGCTGTCCTGCACCCTTCCGCCTTCGGGGCGGATGGTGTCCCAGGAAATCAGAACGGGCTTCGCGCGCAGATGTTTCGTCTTCTTCTTTTTCGGGTTGGACAGCTTGTGGTGCATGCCGTCGGCAATGGTCACCAGGTCCTCCCCGCACTGTTCCAGAACCAGAAAGGTTTTTCCCTTGTCCCGGCCCTGTGTGCTCTCCACTACGCGTCCTCTTTCGAGGGAAAAGGGTTCCTTCATCCTTACGCCTCCCATGTAAATCCCGGGAACGTCAGGATTTCCGGCAGTCCCTCTTCGGTTACCGCGATGGTATGTTCATAGTGAGCGCACCAGGAATGATCCTTTGTCCTGGCGCACCAGCCGTCGTCGTCGATGGACAGGTGCCAGTCCCCCATGGCGATCATGGGTTCCACTGCCAGTGTCATTCCACGGCGCAGCCGCAGTCCCCTGCCCGGATCCCCGAAGTTGTAAACCGCGGGGTCCTCGTGCATCTCCCGTCCGATTCCGTGGCCGGTAAACTCACGGATCACGGAAAAGCCGTTTCTCCGGGCGTGGCTTTCAATCGCCGCTCCCACGTCCCCCAGCCTGTTTCCGACGACGCACTGGCGCGCGCCTGCCCAGAAACATTCCTCGGTTACGCGGATCAGCTTTTCGGCTTCCGCGCTGATCCGGCCGACGCCCGCCGTAAAGGCGGAATCCGCCTGCCAGCCGTCCAGCAGCAGCGTACAGTCCACGCTGAGAATATCGCCTTCCTGCAGAATCCTTTTCCGGCTGGGAATCCCGTGCACCACTTCGTCGTTGATGCTGGCGCAGATGGAACAGGGATAGCCTTCATAGTGCAGGGAGGATGGAATCGCGTTGTGCCTGCGGATCAGTTTCTCCGCCAGCTCGTCCAGCTCGGCGGTGGAGACGCCCGGCCGGATGGCCAGCCGGACCTCGTCTTCCACCTCGCGCAGGATTTTTCCCGCTTCCCGCATCCTGGCGATTTGCGAAGGGTTCTTCAGGCTGATCATGCCCGGACCCCCAGCGCGTTCATGATGGCGGCAAAGGTGTTTTCAAGCCCCTGCGCGCCGTCCACTTTCTTCAGCAGGCCCTTCTGCTCATAGTAGCCGATCAGGGGAGCCGTCTGCGCATGATAAACTTCCAGGCGATTCAGGACCGTTTCGGCCTTGTCGTCGTTCCGCTGAATCAGCTCGTCTCCGCACTTGGCGCACTTCGTTTCGCCGTTCAGCATACTCAGGTGATACGTTGCTCCGCACTTCAGGCATACGCGGCGTCCGCTCAGCCGGTCCACCAGCACCTGATCCGCCACGTCCAGCTCGATGACTGTATCGATGGTGGCAAAGGTGTCCAGCGCTTCCGCCTGCGGCACCGTCCGGGGGAACCCGTCCAGGATATAGCCGCCCGCGCAGTCCGCCATGGCCAGCCGTTCCTTCACGATGTCAATGATCACACCGTCCGGCACAAGCTGTCCGGCGTCGATGTAAGCCTTGGCCTTCAGGCCCGTTTCCGTGCCTTCCTTCATGGCCCGGCGAAGGATATCGCCTGTGGAAATCTGGGGAATCTTCAGGGCGTCGCAGATCTTCTGCGCCTGTGTGCCCTTACCTGCCCCGGGAGGTCCCAAGAAGATAATGTTCATTCAGGTTTCCTCCTCTTCATGCGTTGCTTACATAAAGCCTACGTTGTCCATATCCATGTCGATGCCGCGCACGCTCATCTCGCCCTGGATGGTACGGATGGTTTCCAGCGATACGCTCACAGCGATCAGGATCGAGCTGGCGGCAAAGGGCACGCTCACGCCCGCGAGCCGCAGCAGCAGCGTCGGCACCGCGGCCAGAATGGCCAGGAACAGCGCCGCGAAAAGATTCAGCCGTCCCACGATATTCTGCAGATACTGGCGCACATTCTTGCCCCGCTGTCCGGGGATTACGGCGCCCTGCTGCTGCAGCTGCTCCGCCTGCTGCTTCGGATCGAAGCTGATGGAGGAGTAGAAGAACGTGAAGGCGATGATCAGCAGCGCGGACACGATCATGTACCAGACGCTGCCGGTATACATGGTCCGGTTCCACCACTGGGTAAACCCGCCGTTGGGGGCCACCAGCTGCGCGATGGTTCCCGGGAAAGCCAGGAAGCTGTACGCGAAGATCAGGGGCAGCACGCCCACGGATACGACCTTCAGGCTCATGTGGGTATTCTGACCGCCGTATACGCGGCGTCCCTTCACCTGCTTGGCGATCTGCAGCGGGATCCGCCGTTCGCCCAGTTCCACGAAGGTGACGACCACCGTCATGATGATACAGGTGACAATGATTCCGATGACGTTGACCCATCCGCTGGTGGTTCCCTGGGTAACAGCGGTGCTGAACCCGGAAACGATGCCGTTGAACAGGTTGGAGATGATACCGACGAAGATCAGGAGGCTGACGCCGTTGCCGACGCCCTTTTCCGTGATCCGCTCGCCGATCCACATCGCCAGTGCGGTGCCGCCGGCCATGCTCACGCCGACCAGCACATAGGCCAGCCAGCCGAACCGCGCGGTGTCAATACCGCTCATGCCCCGGACCAGGCCGATGGCCTGCAGGGCAGCCAGGCCGACCGTCACATACCGGGTGATCCGGTTGATCTTCTGGCGGCCGTCCTCTTCCTTGCTGATTCTTTCCAGCGCGGGAATCGCGATGGTCAGCAGCTGCATAATAATGCTGGCGTTGATGTAGGGCGTAATGCCCATCGCCATCAGCGTCATCTGGCTGAACGCGTTACCGGTCATCATGTTGACCAGATCCAGCAGCGGGAGGTTCGCAATTTCCTTGTTGATATTGGCCACGTTAACGCCGGGAGCGGGAATAACGCTCACCAGGCGGTAAAGCACCAGCATCAGGAAGGTATAGATTATCTTTTTGCGAAGCTCGGGAATCTTCCACATCTTCCGGATACTTTCAACCATCTCAGATCACCTCGGCCTTTCCGCCGACGGCTTCGATCTTTTCCTTGGCGCTGGCGGTAAACTTGGCAGCTTTCACAGTGAGCTTCTTGGTCAGCTCGCCGGTGCCCAGGATTTTAACGCCGTCCAGTTCCTTGCGGATGATCCGCGCTTCCAGCAGAGCCTTGGCATCCACCACAGCGCCGTCCTCAAAGGCTTCCAGACGTTCCACGTTCACTTCGGCGTATTCGGTGCCGAACACATTGTTGAATCCGCGCTTGGGAACCCGGCGGGTACAGGGGCATCTGGCCGCCTTCAAAACCGGGCCGCTTGCCGCCGCCGCTGCGGGCCTTGGCGCCCTTGTGACCTTTACCGGAGGTCTTGCCCAGACCGGATCCGCTGCCGCGGCCCAGACGCTTCTGGGAAGCCGTGGAACCTTCGGCGGGATGCAATTCATGCAGTTTCATGGGTGAAAACCCTCCTTTACTCGTCAACTTCCTCGACCTTTACCATGTGCTTCACGGCAAAGATCTGTCCGCGGACAGCCGGATTGTCCGGCTGCGTCACGGTCTGACCTACTTTGTGCAGGCCCAGCGCCGCCACGGTCGCCTTGTGCTTGGGCAGGCTGGCGATAGGAGACTTCACCAGAGTAATCTTCAGTTTCATCTCTTTCTCCTCCTCAGCCCAGAATTTCTTCCACAGTCTTGCCGCGCATCTTGGCGACCTGCTCCGCGCTGCGCACCTGCTTGAGGGCTTCCAGCGTAGCTTTGACCATGTTGATGGGATTGTTGGTCCCGAAGCTCTTGGTCCGGATGTCCTTCACTCCGGCCAGTTCCAGCACCGCGCGGGCGGCGCCGCCGGCGATCACGCCCGTTCCTTCGGGGGCGGGGATCAGCACGGATTTGGCGGTGGAATAGTATCCGGTCATTTCATGCGGAATGGTGGTGCCGTCCAGCGGCACGTTCACCAGGTGCTTTTTGGCGTCTTCGTTGGCCTTGCGGATCGCTTCCGGAATTTCGGCAGCTTTGCCCATGCCGGCGCCGACGCGGCCGTTCTCGTCGCCTACGACGAACGGTCTTGCTGACGCGGTTCACGGCAACCAGACGCTCTTTGAATTCGCTGACCTGTTCAAACCGTTGCATCTTGCGTTGTCCTCCTTATCAGAATTCGAGTCCGGCTTCACGGGCACCGTCGGCAACACTCGCCACACGGCCGGTATACATATACCCGCCGCGGTCGAAAACCACGGTCTTGATGCCGGCCTGGACAGCGCGCTCGGCAACGAGCTTGCCCACCAGTTTGGCAGCACCCTTCTTGTCCACTTCATCCAGCTGTCCCTTCAGCGCGGGATCCATGGTGCTGGCGCTGACCAGGGTCGTACCCTTCACGTCGTCGATGATCTGGGCCTGGATGTGCTTGTTGGAGCGATACACGCTCAGGCGCGGTACCTCGGGGGTGCCGCTGATCTTTTTCCGTACCCGCGCGTGACGAATCACGCGAATCTCATTCCGGTCACGTCTTTTAAACATCTGCAGTCACTCCCTCTCTTACTTGCCGGTCTTGCCTTCCTTGCGGCGGATATGCTCATTCTGGTACTTGATGCCCTTGCCCAGATAGGGTTCCGGCTTCCGAATGGCGCGAATGTCCGCGGCAAGATTGCCGACCTGCTGCTTGTTGCTGCCCTTGACCACGATCGTGGTCTGGTTGGGCGTTTCATAGGTGATTCCTTCCGGAGCTTCCAGAACCACGGGATGGCTGAAACCGATGTTGATCGTCAGGGTTTTGCCTTCCACGCTGGCGCGGTAGCCGGTGCCGACCATTTCCAGCGTCTTGCTGAAGCCGTCGGTCACGCCCACCACCATGTTGTGCACGAGCGCCCGGTACAGGCCGTGCATGGCTTTGTGGGGTTTGGAATCAGTGGGGCGTTCCAGAGTCAGGATGTTGCCTTCCTGCTTCAGGGTGATGTCGGGATTCACCTGCTGGCAGAGGGTTCCCTTGGGGCCCTTCACGGTCACCAGGTTGTTCTCGTCAACGTTCACCGTCACGCCCGCGGGGACCGTAATCGGCATTTTTCCGATTCGAGACATAGTCTTTTTCCTCCTTTACGTGCGTGTCGGATTACCAGATGTAGGCAAGCACTTCGCCGCCGATGGCGTTCTTCCGCGCTTCCTTGTCGGTCATCAGCCCCTTGCTGGTGGAGATGATCGCGATGCCCAGGCCGCCCAGAACCTTGGGCAGCTCTTCACTGCGGGCATACACCCGCAGGCCGGGCTTGGAGATGCGCTTCAGACCCGCAATCACGGGAGTCTGTTTGCCGTCCAGATACTTAAGGGTAATTTTGATTTCGCCCTGCAGACCGTCATCAATGAAATCCACAGCCTTGATGTAGCCTTCGTTCAGAAGGATCTTGGCAATGGCCTTCTTCGTGTTGCTGGCGGGCATGGTCACGGCGTCGTGCCGCGCAACCTGTCCGTTCCGGATGCGGGTGAGCATATCGGCGATGGGATCGTTCACTACCATGTGTTGTAAACCTCCTTCCGTATTTCCCCGCTTACCAGCTGGCCTTGCGGACACCGGGGATTTGGCCCTTATAGGCCAGCTCTCTGAAGCAGATGCGGCATACGCCGTACTTGCGCAGCACACTGTGAGGCCGTCCGCAGATGCGGCAACGGGTGTAGGCGCGTGTGGAGAATTTCGGATCTCTCTTCTGTTTGAGTTTCAAGCTCAGTTTCGCCATTTTGTCTTTTCCTCCTTACGCCTGCTCGAAGGGCATGCCCAGGAGACTCAGCAGCTCCTTGCACTCTTCGTCCGTTTTCGCGGTCGTCACAAAAACGATTTCCATTCCGCGAATCTTTTCCACCTTATCGTATTCGATTTCGGGGAACAGCAGCTGTTCGCGGATACCCAGGGAATAGTTGCCGCGGCCGTCAAAGGCCTTGGCGCTCACACCGCGGAAGTCGCGGACGCGGGGCAGAGCCACGGAAACCAGCTTGTCCATGAACTCTTCCATGCGCGTGCCGCGCAGGGTGACCTTGGCGCCGACGTTCATGCCTTCGCGGACCTTGAAGTTCGCGATGCTCTTCTTGGCCTTGGTAACCATGGGCTTCTGGCCGGCGATGGTCGTCAGTTCATTCACGGCCATTTCCATGGCCTTGGCGTTGTCCTTGCAGTCGCCCAGACCCATGTTGATCACGATCTTGGCCAGCTTCGGGACTTCCATGACGTTCTTGTAGCCGAACTTCTGCTTCAGGGCAGGAACAGCCTCGGCCAGATACTTTTCTTTGATCCGTGTTGCCATTTGGCTTTTCCTCCTTATCAGTCGATATCGGCTCCGCACTTCTTGCAGATGCGGATCATGCTGCGGGTCGCCTTGCCGTTGTCGTTGGTGCCGCGCTCGATCTTGTGGGAAACGCGGGTGGGCTTGCCGCACTTGGGGCACACCAGCATCACGTTGCTGGCGTCGATGGGCATATCCTTGTGGATGATGCCGCCGGGCTGCTGGGCGTTGCGGGCTTTCTGATGCTTGGTCACCACGTTCACGCCTTCAACCGTCACACGGTTCAGCTTCGGGAAAGCGGCGGTAATTTTGCCCTTCTTGCCCTTGTCCTTTCCGCTGATGACGATTACGGTATCCTTGGTTTTTACATGCATTTACCGTCCGCCTCCTTACAGTACTTCGGGAGCCAGGGAGACGATCTTCATGAAGTCCTTCTCACGCAGCTCGCGAGCCACAGGCCCGAAGATACGGGTCCCGCGGGGCATTTTCTGGTCGTTGATGATTACGGCGGCATTGTCGTCAAACTTGATGTAGCTGCCGTCGGGGCGGCGTTTGTTCTTGCGCATCCGGACGATTACGGCCTTGACGACCTCGCCCTTTTTCACGGTGCCGCCGGGGGTTGCGGTCTTGACGCTGGCGACGATGATATCACCGAGCCGGAAAGAACCGCCCAGAACACGGATGCACATGATTTCCTTGGCGCCGGAATTGTCGGCTACCTTAAGCCGGGTTTGCGGCTGAATCATAGCGGTTTTCCTCCTATTATCAAATAGCGTTAAAAAGCATTTTTCCCGAAGGGGTTCAGGGGGCGATCGGAAAGCCCCCTGGTCTTACTTCGCTTTCTCGATGATCTCAACGAGACGCCAACGCTTATCCTTGCTCAGCGGACGGGTTTCCATCACTTTGATGGTGTCTCCGATGCCGCATTCGTTATTTTCGTCATGAACCTTCAGCTTGCTGGTCTGATTCATGATTTTTCCGTACAGCGGATGACGTACGCGGGTCTTGATCTGGATGACACAGGTCTTGTCCATCTTGTCGCTGACCACAACGCCGATCCTGGTTTTACGCAGTCCTCTTTCTTCCATGGTTCCAGCTGCCTCCTTTCCCGTTATCAGGCCTCATCCTTCTGGCGAAGGATGGTCTTGCACCGCGCGATATCACGTTTGACTTCGCTCAGGCGCATGGTGTTCTGCAGCTGGCCTGTCGCGAGCTGGAAGCGAAGGCCGAACAGCTCGCTCTTCAGTTCCTTAACCTTTTCTTCCAGCTGTTCCACGGACATGGAGCTCAATTCGCTTGCCTTCATGCTTCTTCACCACCCGCTTCTGTCTTGGACTCATCCTTCTTCATGATGAGCTTGGTCTTCAGAGGCAGCTTGTGGCTGGCGAGACGGAGCGCTTCGCGGGCGATCTCTTCGGATACGCCGGCGATTTCAAACAGCACTCTGCCGGGCTTGACCACGGCTACCCAGTATTCGGGAGCGCCTTTACCGGAACCCATGCGGGTCTCGGCGGGCTTCGCCGTTACAGGCTTGTCGGGGAAAATCTTGATCCACACCTGGCCGCCGCGCTTGGTATAGCGGGTCAGGGCGATACGTGCGGCTTCAATCTGCTGGCTGGTAACCCAGTGGGGTTCCGTCGCCTGCAGGCCGTATTCACCGTAAGCCAGCACGTTGCCGCGCTGGGCCTTGCCCTTCATGCGGCCGCGGAACTGCTTGCGGTGTTTCACTCTCTTGGGCATCAACATGGCTTACTTTCCCTCCTTCCCGGCCGGGGCTTTCTTGGCCCGGGGCAGGATCTGTCCCTTGTAGATCCAGACCTTGATTCCCAGCCGTCCGTAGGTGGTCTTCGCTTCCGCGAAACCGTAATCAATGTTGGCTCTCAGGGT
>ONJM01000024.1 GCA_900318145.1 uncultured Eubacteriales bacterium | reverse complement strand
TGATCACCCCCATCGCTATGGAACAGGGACTCCGCTTCGCTATCCGTGAAGGCGGCCGTACCGTTGGTTCCGGCGTTGTGGCCAAGGTCATTGAGTAATTAACGCCGATTCATTGCGGAACGCTCCCCTGTTCGGGGGAGCGTTCTTTTGCAGGCAAAGCGCGGACGGAATCCGCCCGGCGGCCCTGAAAGGAGACAAACCATGTACAACTACAAATGCAAAGGCACCTGTTCCACCTCCATCGACCTGGAGATTCAGGACGGCGTCATTACCTACTGCAAAATCAACGACGGCTGCCGCGGAAACACCCAGGGTCTGGCAAAACTGGCCGTCGGCCGCAGGGCCGAGGATGTGGCCGCCATGCTGGAGGGGATTCCCTGCCGAGGCGGCACCTCCTGCCCGGACCAGCTGTCCAGAGCCATCCGGTCCTACCCTGCCTGAACCCGGACCGAAAGGAGATTACCTTTGTCACAGGAACAGTACACCCCCGTTACTTTTGATTCCATGGACCTCTCCGGAGAGATCCTGAAGGCTGTCCGGGCCATGGGCTTCCAGGAGCCCTCCACCGTACAGGCCCGCACGATCCCGCTGATGATGTCCGGCGCGGACATCAACGCCATCGCGCCCACCGGCACGGGCAAAACCTGCGCTTTCGGCATTCCCATGCTGGAATACGTCCAGCTGAAGGACAGCCGGATCCAGGAAGTAGTCCTGGCCCCGACCCGGGAGCTGGCGCTGCAGATCGGCGATGAACTGACCCGTCTGGCGAAATATATCAACGGTGTCCGGATCGCCGTGATTTACGGCGGCCAGTCCATCTCGAAGCAGATCGCGGCGCTGAAGCGGAAACCCCAGATCGTCATCGCCACCCCCGGCCGCATGCTGGACCATATGCAGCGAGGCAACATCCGCCTCGACGCGGTGCATACCATGGTACTGGACGAGGCGGACGAAATGCTGAACATGGGTTTTGTCAAGGACGTCACGAAAATCATCGAGGCCACGCCTTCAGAACGCCAGCTGGTGCTCTTCTCCGCCACCACCAATCAGGACGTGCTGACCATCGCGTGGAAATACCAGCATGATCCGGTGGAAATAACCGTGGAGGCCACAAAGGAAGACCGGCCGCAGATCACGCAGTACGTAATCGCCACCGAGCCGGATGAGAAGACGAACCACCTGCTGTACTTGCTGGACGCGGACGTGTACCAGCGGGTCATGATCTTCTGCAACACAAAGTTCATGACCGACAAGCTGACCCGCCAGCTCTGCCGGGAAGGCTATGACGCGCAGTGCCTCCACGGGGATATCCCCCAGGCGAAGCGCAACACGGTCATGAATGATTTCAAGCGCGGCAGGTTCCCGATCCTGGTTTCCACCGACGTGGCCGCCCGCGGCATTGACGTGGACGACGTGGAGGCGGTCATCAATTACGACCTGCCCAACGAAAACGAATACTATCTGCACCGGATCGGCCGCACGGGCCGGGCCCACAAGCACGGCGTCAGCTTCTCCCTGGTAACCTTCCGGGAAAGCGTCCGGATGGATGAAATCCTGAAATATATGCTGACGGTTCCCACCCCCCTGAAGTTCTCGGACGGGATCCTCTGCCGGGAGGACGGCACGCCGTTCTTCGAGAATATCTGACAAAAAAGCCCGGAGGAGCAATTGCTCTTCCGGGTTTTTTGCGGCTTTCCGATTATCCGCGGCGGGCGGCAAAGCACTCGCTGCAGTATACGGGACGGTCTTCTCTCGGCTCGAAAGGTACCTGAGTGGGCTTTCCGCATTCGGCGCAGATGGCATCATGCATCTCGCGCGGACCGCCTTCTGGAATCCCTTTTCGGCATAGAATTCCTGTTCACCGGCAGTGAAAACGAACTCAGCGCCACAGTCTTTGCATACCAGCGTTTTGTCTTCGTACATGGTTAGGCAACCCCCATAATGTTGATAGGCGACTCCTCCGGCTGACCTGGTCTTTGACCCCACACACGCCGTCCGGACATTTGCTCTGCGCGTTCAGCGCCCTCACGCCTGCCTCTCGGGATCTCTCCCGGACGGACTTACATCTAGACCGCACCATGCTCCCCGCCGCTTTGGGCGGATTACGTGGACCGCTTTGCCTGCGACTGGCTTCGGCTTGCAACCACAGACCCGAAGGATTCAACCGGCGATCATTATATCGGACGGTTTTTTAAAAAACAATATATTTTTCCTTTATTTGGTAAAAGGCAGGAAAAATAATGGTTTTTTGGCCTTTATTTTTCCGAAAACCGCATGAATCACCGTCCGGGACTGTATTTTTTCAGCCTGCGGATCAGCATTGAAAGCCGGTTCGTCTCCTGTTATAATAGCTTTTGACAAAAAAACGGAGAGAAGGATCATTTCAATGGCAGGAGTAAAGCGATGGCTTGCGGCGCTGGCGGCCGGGATCATGTTTTTTTCCGGAACCGCCGCGCTTTCGGAAGCGCCCGGACGCGATACCGTCGGAATCCAGGAGTCTCTGGTCTCCCGGGAAGGGACCGGCGGGCAGACGCTGGAGGAGCAGTTCCTGGATCTGCTGAAAGTGCTCGATACGGAGGAAGTCAGAAACCTGCTGAAGTACGAGGATGTACAGGAGATCTTCACTGAAGTGATCGTCAAGGTAATCATCTGGATGGCGGAAAACCGCACAGCTACCATGAAGATCCTGACGGAGCTGGGTGTCGGGGAAGGGGATCAGCGCTGCATCGGAAAAATCTGGGACAGCGCGGAGCGGATCTCCGCTGTCTCCAGGGAACACCGGGATCCGGAGGACGGAAAGCTGCTTGAGGAAGAGTTCAACGATCTGATGGGCGATCCGGATTTCCAGCGGTTCCTGCTGAATCTGGAAACCGCGCTTCAGTCCGATCATGTCAGGGCCATGTCGGAAGCGGTGAAAAGCGCCGCGGAATCCGCCGTCGCGCCGGAGCCCGGCAGCGGTCCCCTGGCGCAGGAAGCGGACAGGCAGCTGGGCCGGGAGAACTTCACCGCGACGCTGCTTTCCCTGCTCATGAACGTCGCTGACGAAAGCGAATGGATAAGGGAAGATGTTCCGAAACTGCTGGCGCATGAGAAGCTATGGACTTTCCTGCGGCATCTGACAATGGCGGGCTCCGAGGTGAACCAGGTCCTGCGGGAAGAATTCCGGACGCTTTACGGCGATCCGGAGGTCTCCGCGTTTCTGGAACGTACGCATAACGCGCTGCACGCGGCAGGCGAAAAGGTCTTTTCACTCGTTTCCGGTCTGAGCACTGAAAACGGGTCACAGGAAAATGCAGAGGAGGCAGCCCCATGAGCGAAAAGCGGTACAGTTCCCGGCCGGAAAAGCCGGCCGGCCTGGTCTTCTTCGAGGCGCAGGAAAAACCCCGGGAGTATGTGATCTTCGACAAGGTGGTTGTCCGCGGACGGCAGGAGATGGACGTATTCACCACTTCCTCCCTGCAGCTGCAGTATCCTTTCCTGGATCCGGAGCAGTGCGAAATCCGCTATGAGAACGGAAAATGGATTTTCCGGAATCTGAGTGAAAACGTCTATACCTTTGTAGGCGGAAAACTCCTGCCCTGCGGGGAGGAATGCGAGCTGCGGGACAATATGGTTCTCCGCCTGTCCAATGACCGGATGCTGACGGCGGTATTCCTGCGGGAATTCGTTTCCTCCGTCGACTGGCAGATGATCAACATGGACGACGGCCGCCACACGGTCGTCATTGAGAACGCCGGCGCGAAGGAAGGCGCGGCCGCCCTCACCCTGGAATATGAAAGCAGCCGTTGGCTGCTGAAGGATTTCAGCGTCCCGGACCTGCTGCTGAACGGGGAACCCGCCTCGGAGAATACTCCCCTGCAGTTTGACGATTTCCTGCAGATCGGTTCCGAGCGCTTCGTCTTCGAAGGTTCCGGCCTGCTGTACGGCCTGCGGTCAATGTCCGGCGGGCTGAACATCGCCATCGACGAACGGACCGTTACCGGCGTCGCCAAAAAATACACTCTGCTCAAGGATATCAACCTGTCCGTGAATCCGGGAAACATGGTCATGATCCTGGGCGGTTCCGGCGCCGGCAAGAGCACCTTCGTCAACGCGGTTACGGGCTATGAAAAAGCAAAAGCCACCATCACGGAAGGCGGCGTCAACTATTATGAGCAGTACGATCAGGTAAAGCACCGCATCGGGTTTGTCCCCCAGGATAACCTGCTGCGGGAGGAGGACACCGTCCTGATGACCGTCTCCAACGCCGCGGATCTGCGCCTGCCCTCCGGTATGCCGGAAGAGGAAAAGAAGCGCCGTGTCCGCATGGCGCTGGAAACCTTCGGCCTTTCCGGGCGGGAGGATACGCTGGTCAGCAAACTGTCCGGCGGCCAGAAAAAGCGCCTGTCCATCTCCACGGAATTCGTGGCCAGCCCGAACCTCTTCATCCTGGACGAGCCGGATTCCGGCCTCGACGGCATTATGGCCCGGGAACTGATGGAAAACCTGCGGCTGATTGCCTGCCAGGGCAAGATGGTGCTGGTCATCACCCACGCGCCGGACCGGGTTGCCGACCTGTTCGACAAGGTCATCGTCCTGGCCAAGGGAACGGAGAACCATGTGGGCCAGCTGGCCTTCTACGGCGGGATTCAGGAAGCGAAAGACTTCTTCCGCACGGATTCCCTTGAGAACGTCGTCAAGCGGATCAACGCCGTGAACGAAGGCGGCGAAGGCCGGGCGGATGAGTTTATCAAAAAATACAGGGAATATGACGCGCAGCGGGAAAGCCGGGAAAAGAATCTTTACCGGGAAGCGGGCTTCGAGCAGGAGGAAGCCTCCTCCGAAACGGAAACGGAAGTCCGCTACAGGAGCCGTATCGGGCAGATTCCGATTTTCCTGGGCAAGCATCTGCGGATGTTCATCACCGAGGGCAACTGGAAGGTCCTGCCCCTGTCAGCCGTCATCGCGTACCTGGTCGTCTACGTTATCGGCAAACGGATGTTCATCAACATGGAAGGAACGGCCTACGCCGCCTTCGCCATCACCTGCGTATGCCTGTGGAACGGCGTTTTCAATTCGATCCAGGTCGTCTGCAAGGAGCGGGGCATCATCAAGCGGGAACACCGCGCCGGCCTGCACATTTCCTCCTATCTGCTGTCCCATATGCTCTACCAGGCCGTCATCTGCTTCCTCCAGGTCGTCATCATGCTGGCCTTCTTCCTGATTTTCCGTGTCCGCATGCCTTCCGACAGCGCCGTCACCGGCAGCTTCCTGCTGGATCTGGGCATTACGATGTTCCTCATCACCTACGCCGCGGACATGCTGGGCCTGATGATCTCCTGCATCGTGCATACGCCCATGGCCGCCATGACGGTCATGCCCTTCGTGCTGATCGTTCAGCTGGTGTACGCGAACTTCGTCATCCCGCTGGACGGGGTCGGCAAGGCGCTGTCCAACGGCACCATCACCAAATGGGGCATTCAGGCCATCAGTACGGTCGCGGACTATAACAGCCAGGAATCCTCCGTGCTCATGACCGCGCTGAACACGATGAGCAACGAGGATCCCGAAAGCCTGGTTTCCCGGGTGCAGCGGGTTCTGACCATAGACGAAGTCAGCCATGAGGTCGGTACGCTGACCGCCTCACAGCTGCAGAATAAAGCTTATGTTTTTACCGCTGAAAATGTGCTCCTCAACTGGGGGCTTCTGATCGGGTTTACATTACTGTACATCGTGATCGGCCTGATCTTCCTGGAGCTTGTGGACCACGACAAAAGATAAAATCCGGCGGGCAAGGCCCGCCGGGGATATCAGGTATTCTTCTGCCCGTAGTACGCGTTCGGGCCGTGTTTCCGCATAAAATGCTTTTCCTTGACGTAGTCCGGCATGCTGTCGCGGGTCTGGGCCTGCGGCAGCGCTTCCGTGTGCCACGCCATCATCGCCACTTCTTCCAGCACAACCGCATTATGCACCGCCTCCATCGGGTCCTTCCCCCACGCGAAGGGGCCGTGGTGCCGCGCCAGTGCGCAGGGAACATGCTTCGGATTCAGTCCGTGTTCCTCGAAGTGGCTTGCGATTACCCGGCCTGTTTCCAGCTCGTAGGCGGATTCCACTTCCTCCGCGGTCAGGTCCCGGCAGCAGGGAATGCTTCCGTAGATATAGTCCGCGTGGGTGGTGCCGTAGGCAGGGATGTCCCGGCCGCTCTGCGCCCAGATGGTCGCCCAGCGGGAATGGGTATGCACGATCCCGCCGACCTCCGGAAAGCGCCGGTACAGCTCCGCGTGAGTCGGGGTGTCGGAGGAGGGATTCAGCCGGCCTTCCACCTTGTTCCCCTCCAGGTCGATCACCACCATGTCCTCCGGCTTCATCTCCTCATAGGGGACGCCGCTGGGCTTGATGACGAACAGGCCCTTTTCCCGGTCGATCCCGGACACGTTGCCCCAGGTGAAGGTCACCAGCTGATACGCCGGCAGCAGCATGTTCGCTTCGTAAACCTTTTGTTTCAGTTCCTCCAGCATGTTGTCTTCACTCCTCTTCCCTGATCTTTTTTGCTTCCGTTATTTCCGCTGCTTCCGCAGGGATTTCCTTTTCTGTGTCCGCCGGTTTTCCTTCGCAGGAAAGGGCGATCTGCCCGTCCTGCACGGTCAGCTTCACGGCCTGTCCGAGGCGTATCCGCCCCTGCAGCAGCTCCTCGCTCAGGGTATCCTCCACCGTGCGCTGGATCAGCCTGCGCAGCGGCCGCGCCCCGAATTTCGGATCGTACCCGTCCGCCGCCAGTTTCTCCGTAACCTGTTCGTCCCACTGCAGGCGGATTTCCTGCTCTTCCAGCCGGTCCGCCACCTGCCGCAGCATCATTTCCGTGATCCTGCGGATCTCGTCTTCCGTCAGGGCGTGGAATACGATCAGCTCGTCCACCCGGTTGATGAACTCGGGGCGGAACAGCTCCTTCACTTCCCGCATGACGGAATCCTTCATGGCCTCGTAGTCCCGCGCGTTGTCCTTCTGCGCGGATCCGAATCCCATGGACCGTCCGCTGCCCCGGATGCTTGCGCCGGCGTTGGAGGTCATCACCACGATGGTGTTCTTGAAGCTGACCACCCGGCCGGTATTGTCCGTCAGCCGCCCGTCCTCCAGGATCTGCAGCAGGATATTGAATACGTCCGGGTGCGCCTTTTCGATCTCGTCCAGCAGCACCACGCTGTAGGGCTTGCGCCGCACAGCCTCGGTCAGCTCGCCGCCCTCTTCGTATCCCACGTATCCGGGCGGGGATCCCATCAGCCGGGAAACCGTATGCTTCTCCATGAATTCGCTCATATCCAGGCGGATCACGGCTTCCTCATCCCCGAACATGGCTTCGCCCAGCGCCCGGCACAGCTCCGTCTTGCCGACGCCCGTCGGCCCCAGGAAGATAAAGCTGCCGATCGGCCGCTTCGGATCCTTCAGCCCGGCCCTTGCCCGGCGGATCGCCCGCGCCACGGCGCTGACGGCCTCCTCCTGCCCCACCAGCCGGCGGTGCAGCGTTTCTTCCAGGCGGATCAGCCGCTGGGCTTCCTGCTCCGTCATCCGGCTGACGGGTATGCCCGTCCACTGGGAAACCACCTGGGCGATATCCTCTTCCGTCACCACGTCCCGCGCGTTCGTCTGGGAGCGGGTCCACTCCGCCCGTTTCTCCTCGATTTCCCGCTTCAGGTTTCTTTCCTGGTCCCGCAGGGCGGCGGCCTTTTCGAAGTCCTGGTGGGAAACCGCTTCCTTCTTTTCAATCTGGATCGCTTCCAGGCGCTTTTCCTGCTCCCGCACGTCCGGCGGCGCGGTGCACGCCTGGATCCGCACCCGGCTGGCGGCCTCGTCCATCAGGTCGATGGCCTTGTCCGGCAGGAACCGGTCCGGAATATACCGGTCGGACAGCTTCACGGCCGCCGTCAGCGCTTCGTCCGTGATGCGGACTTTATGGTGCGCCTCGTACCGGTCCCGCAGGCCGTACAGGATTGACAGCGCCTCCTCCGCCGTGGGCTCGCCCACGTTCACCGGCTGGAACCGCCGCTCCAGCGCCGCGTCCTTTTCAATATGCTTCCGGTATTCGTCCAGCGTCGTGGCGCCGATGCACTGGATCTCGCCCCGGCTCAGGGCCGGCTTCAGGATATTGGCCGCGTCCAGGCTGCCCTCCGATCCGCCCGCGCCGATGATCGTATGGATCTCGTCGATGAACAGCAGGACGTTCCCCGCCTTGTGGAGCTCGTCCATCATATTCTTCAGCCGTTCCTCGAATTCGCCCCGGTATTTCGTTCCGGCCACCAGGCTGCCCATGTCCAGGCTCAGCACACGCTTCCCCCGCAGCAGCTCCGGCACGTTGCCCTGCGCGATCCGCTGCGCCAGGCCTTCCGCCACGGCGCTCTTGCCAACGCCGGGCTCGCCGATGAGCACCGGATTGTTCTTCGTCCGCCGGATCAGGATCTGGATGATCCGCTGGATTTCCTTTTCCCGGCCGATCACCGGGTCCAGCTCGTTCTTTTCCGCCGCGGCGGTCAGGTCCCGGCTGAATTTGTCCAGCAGGCTCTTTTCCTCCTGGGCGTTCCCTCCCTGACGGCTCCGCACCTGGGCAAAGGGCATCATCCCGGGGAATCTCCGCACGGAATCCTCGTTCCCCGCGTTCTCCCGCATCTGCCGCAGCAGCTCCTCCCGCGCGCCGGAAAGATCCACGCCGGCCCGCCGCAGGAGCGCTCCCGCGACGCCGTCGTCGTTGCCGAGCAGCGCCAGCCACAGATGCTCCACGGTGACATAGTTCTGCCCCAGCTTCCGGGATTCCGCCATGCTGTTCTCCAGGGTCTTCTTCGCCCGGGGGCTCAGCTCGATCCTGCCGCCGGCAGCCTTGTTTTCCGTGTCGCTCAGGGCTTCGATTTCCTTCTTCAGCTCCTCCGTCACGGATTCAAAACTCATTTTCGCGGAGACCGCCTTCGGCACGGACGCGTTCCCCTTCAGCAGGGCCAGCAGGATATGCTCGGTCCCCACATAGGGCTGCTGCAGGTCCGCGGCGATTTTCTGGGCCAGCACAAGCGTCTGCTGCGCCTGCTGGGTAAAACGTCCGAATATGGGCATGGAAAATTCCTTTCTGTTCTCCGTGTTTCCGGTGGTCGCCTTGATCGCGTTGAGCACGGTATTGATCAGGCTGTTCATTCCGCCCTTCATCAGGTCGGAATTCATCCGGCTCATGCAGTCCGCGCACAGGTGCCGGACCGAGGTTTCTTCCCCATTCACCACGGATACGGTAAAATTCGCTTCGTTGACGTGGCACTCTTCACACAGCATGGGCTTTGTTTCTCCTGTCTTATTTTCTGTTCCGCGCGGCGACGGTCATCAGCATGCTTTTCATCATGCGGGCCCGCAGCGCGTTCTTCATCGCGTCCGGCACCGGGATTCCCAGCGCTCTGGTGCTGACCGACGCGGCCATCAGCGACGCTTCGTCCGCTGTGACGATCTGCTGGTCCTTCAGCTGGCTGATCAGCCGCATACACTCCTCTTCCCCCAGGGAATCGCCGATCCGCTCGTTCACCAGGTACATCAGCCGCCGGGACCCGGATTCAACCACCCGGACGATCCGGATGTATCCGCCGCCGCCCCGCCGGCTCTCCGTCAGGTACCCGTGATCCGGGGAAAACCGGGTCGCCAGTACATAGTTGATCTGGCTGGGCGCGCATCCGAAGTATTCCGCCAGCTCGTTCCGCTTCAGTTCAACTTCGGTGGATTCCTCGTTCAGCATGGTTTTTATAAAGCTTTCGATTGAATCGCTTAAACGCATAGTAAACCCCCCGTTCGTTCATGTCAAAGCGATCTCTGACTTTCTTTGACCTATGAAGTATAACATACTTCGTTCACTTTTTCAAGGGTTTTTCAGTATGCTCTTTTTTCGGTCTTCAGATCCGGTATCCCGTGTCATCCCGGCAGCGTGTCATCCTGGCAATGTGTCATCCTGAGCGAAGCGAAGGATCTTTCCCCTGCCGCGGGCTACTGCTCCATGGACACCTCCGGAAGCCCCAGCGTTTCCGCCACCGCCCGGTGCAGGTGCGCGTCCTTCTGGTGCACATACTTCACGGAGGAGGGAATCACTTCCCCGTCCGGCCAGCGGAAATATCCGGAGCCGTCCGCCCGCAGGCCGTAGTCTGTCAGCGTCTTTCCTTCCTCCGGCAGCAGCACCGTCAGCCGGTTCAGCACCCGGTTCCCCAGGAAAACCGTAAAAAGGCCCCGCGCCGGATCGACGGACACGTGGTTCCCCGTGAAACCCCCGATCCCGAAAGCCTCCCGGCCCATGTATACCGGAATTTCAGACCAGTACTGCACCGGATGGCGCACGTAGCACTGCAGCCCCAGATACTGGGTATGCGTTCCGTCCTCCAGCGGCCGGCCGGTGCGGTTCACCGCCATCTCCCGCAGGCTTTCCTCCCCGACGATTTTCCGCTCCAGCACCGCGCGGCAGAAGCGGATCATGTCCGGAAGCGTGGAAAACAGCCCCGCGTGCCCGCAGAGATCCCCGGTATCCCCCTGCAGCACCGCCGCCTTCGGATCGTGCGGAACGCCGGGCCGCAGCCCGGCCCGGAGGATATATTTCCCGTTCTCGATCCGGTGCTCCCGGTCGTAGCGCTGGCAGTCCGCCAGCCGTTCCTCCGGCACTTTTGCCCAAGTCTCCGTCATGCCGGCCGGCTCCAGCACCGTTTTCCGCACCAGTTCCGCCATCGTCGTCCCCGCCGCGGCCTCCGCTACGTATTTCAGGATCATCGCGGGAATATCCGAATAAGCTCTCCGCCCGGCTGTCGGCATCGCTTCCGACGCGAAGAGCGCCGCCAGGGCGCTGTCCCGGTCCGGGCAGGCGTCCAGCCGCACCGGCGTGCGCACCGTCACCGCGAAAGCCATCAGATCCCATACGGGGACGTCCCGCAGCGCCGTGAACCGGGGATCGTAGTACGAAACAGGCCTGCTGAAATCCAGCAGGCCGTCTTCCTTCAGTTTCATGATGCTCAGGCCTGTAAACAGCTTTGTCGCGCTGGCCAGGTCAAATACGCTGCGGTCCGCGGCGTCTCCGTCCGCCGCTGTCTCCGTCCGCCCGCCCGCGCCGCAGGCGACGCAGAGCGCGGAGAGGATCTCCGTCTCCCGGGTAAAAAACCGGATGCCTTCCAGGAGTCTCCCGTTCATCTTTCTTATCCCTCTGTGAATCCGATCCGCGTGCACGGCACGCATCCCTCCGCCAGGTCCCGCAGATGGTGCCGCGCGTGGCCGATCACCACGGTGGTGCCGCCCTTCACGCAGGAAAGCGCGTACTCCAGCTTCGCCCTGGCGCCGTTGGCGCCGCTCCGGCTGGCCCCGACGCAGCTGTTCTGCAGCTCCCGGACCTTCTTCTCCACTTCCGCGAAGCTTCTGCCGGTCACTTCCCGCACCAGGGAATCCGGGTTTCCCCGCTCCCGGTAGATTCCCTCGGTGGAGGTCATCAGCACCAGCATCTTCGCCCGCACCAGCCCGGCGATCACCGCGGCGGTTTCGTCGTTATCCACGCACTCGTGCACCTCGCCTCCCAGCTTCCGCCGGGCGGCCAGTTCCATCTTCCGGTTTTCCTCGTCGGAAACAGGGTCGTTGTAATTGATAATCGGAATGGTTTTCTGCTCCGCCGCGCGGATCAGCAGCTGCCGGATATGCTCCCGCTTTTCCGCGTCGTTGAAGTGGGTATGCTCCACCAGAATCTGGCGCACGCCGTACTCCGGCCGGATGAACTGGCGGTAATTCTGCATCAGGATCGCCTGTCCCTGGGCGGAGTAATCCGTCTTGTCCTGCTCCGGATCCCCGTGCAGCTCCCGCCCTGTCCGCTTGATATAGTCCAGGCGCCCGATCTCCGTGGCGCCGCTGGTGACCCAGATCATCCCGGGCCGCAGGTCCGCTCCCAGCCGGGAGATAATGTTGTAGTCGATCTCCCGGTCCTCTTCCCGGATCAGCGCCATGGATCCGATCTTGCCCACCAGCTCAAACTGATATTCCATATTTCTCTCCGTTCCGCCGGTCAGAACCGTTCCTGGACCAGCCGTGCCAGCATATATACCGCCATGTGGTATCCCTGGTTGTTCCGCACCGTGACGTCCGCCAGATCCCGGTAAACCGGCATCCGCTCCCGATACGCGCGCTCCACTTCCGCCAGTCCCCCGTCCCGCAGCGTAGGCCGCCGGTCCAGCTTGATATCCGAAAGGATATCCTCCAGCGGGCGATCAATCCAGACGATCCGTCCCCAGCTCCGCATGATGTGCCGGTTCACCGGATTCATCACCGTGCTCCCGCCGGTGGAGATGATCATCGGGCGGGCCCGGGTCAGCGCCGCCAGGGCGTTGGTTTCCGCCCGGCGGAAAAGCTCCTCGCCGTACCGCTCAAAGAAATCGTTCACCGTGCCGTTCGCGCTCTGGGCCACCAGGGCGTCCGTATCGGCGAAGGGGATTCCGGTTTCCCGCGCCACGCGCTTCCCCAGGCTGCTCTTCCCGCAGCCCTGCATTCCGATCAGGAAAATGTGCCGATCCGGCATCGCCGTTCCCCTCCTCTCTCCGGTGTCATCCCGAGCGCCTGTGTGTCATTCTGAGCAACGCGAAGAATCTTTGCTTCACTGGAAATTTATTATGCATGAATTCATGTTTCCGTCAAGGGTTCCCCCGGATCTTCCACCTCCGGACGCCCCGGGGCCTCCGCTGTCTCCAGCGTGAAGCGGAAGGACGCCCCTTCATCCGTATCCAGCAGGCGCAGGCTTTGCCTGTGCATCTCCATAATCCGTTTGCAGATGCTCAGCCCGAGCCCCGTGCCCTTGCCGGCGGTATGCGCCCGGTCCGCCGTATAGAACCGGTCGAAGATCTTTTCCCGGTCCTCCGGCGCGATGCCGACCCCGTTGTCGCTTACGGTGATCTCCGCCGTCTGCCCCCGCACCCGCGAGCTCAGGGTGATTTTCCCCGCGTCCCGCGTGAATTTGATGGCGTTGTCCAGCAGGTTCACCACCACCTGCTCGATCCGGTCCCGGTCCGCCCGCACGTAGCAGGGATCCGTCTCCGGTTCGCAGGCGATCTCGATGTGCCGGCTCTCCACGTCGTTCAGCCGCCGGATCACCGCCCGCCGCAGCAGCTCGTTCACGTCGAACACCGACAGGTCCAGCACCGCGTCGTCCCGCTCCAGCCGGCTCAGGGCCAGCAGGTCGTTCACCAGCACGGACATACGCTTTGCTTCCTCCGCCACCAGCTTCAGGTACTTCGGATGCTCCTCCGGCGGAATCACGCCGTCGGCCATGCCGTCCGCGTATCCCCGGATGGAGGTGATGGGGCTGCGCAGCTCGTGGCTCACGTTGGCGACGAATTCCTTTCTGCCCTCTTCCACGCCCTGCAGCTTTTTCGTCATGGTGTTGAAGGCGTGGCTGACTTCCTTCAGCTCCCGGCCGCCCCGGTTTTCGTCCACCCGCACGGTGAAGTCGCCTTCGGCGATACTGCCCGCCGCCGCGGTCATCTTCCGCAGCGGGCGCAGCGCGCGGCGGACAAACAGGAACAGGGCGATCCCGGTCAGCACCAGCACGCCGGCCGTCACCCCGACAATCGTCAGCAGGATCCTGTCCAGCCCCGATTCAATCCGCTGCGCCCGGGTCTGGATAAACACCGCGCCGGTCACGCTTTCGTCCTGCACAAAGGGAACGCCGACCGTAAAGGTGGGGGCTTCCCCTTCGTTCAGCCGGACGCGGATCGTTTTTCCGCTCAGCACCGTCCGCAGCGCTTCCGTGATATCCTCGCCCGAAAGGGACTGCACAAATTCCGGATCCTCGCTGTAGGCCGTCTGGATATTGTCCATCACGTTGCCGTAGCGGTCCACCACGGCGATGTACGCCCCGAACTCCCGGTTGACCTTGTCCGCCTTCTTGTTCAGGTTGTCCCGGGCCGTTCCGCTCCGTATGCTTTCCAGCATGTTTCCCCGCAGGCTTGCCGCAAGATAGGCAATTTCCTTCGCCTCGGAGATCAGGTAATCCAGCCGGGCATCGATCTGCTGGTTCCGCAGCGTGATCCACCAGATGCCGGAAAGGCATACCGCGGTAACCAGGATCGCCGCCATCACCACGGCCATAATCCGCGCAAACATCCGCGTTTTAGCTCCTTACAGATTAATTCTCAATCCCGCTGTGTCATCCTGAGCATCACGAAGGATCCTCTCCCCGTGTCATCCTGAGCAAAGCGAAGGATCCTTCCCCGCCGTTATACACTGAACTTATACCCGACGCCGCGCACCGTATAAATCGACCAGCCGTACTTCTCGCTCTCCGGCAGTTTTTCCCGCAGCCGTTTGATATGCACGTCCACGGTCCGGCTGTCCCCGAAGAAATCGAATCCCCACACCTGGGCCAGCAGCTGTTCCCGGGTAAACACCTGGTTCGGATGGGAAGCCAGGAAATAAAGCACTTCCAGCTCCTTCGGCGGCATCTCCAGCTTCTTTCCCTCGTAATGAACGTCGTACTCCGCGATGCTCACCGTCAGTCCGGGATAGGAGATATCCGTGTTCTTCTCCTCCTCGGCGCCCTGGGCCCGCCGCAGCACCGCCTTCACCCGGGCGACCATTTCCTTGCCGTCGAAGGGTTTGGTGATATAGTCGTCCGCCCCCAGCTCCAGGCACAGTACCTTGTCGAACGTTTCGCCCCGGGCCGTCACCATGATCACCGGAATGCTGCTGCTTTTGCGCACGGTCTTCAGCACCTGGTATCCGTCCATTCCCGGCAGCATCACGTCCAGCAGGATCAGATCCGGCGGCAGCCGGCGGAATTCCTCCGCCGCCGTGTCGCCCCGGTCCGCCGTCCGCACCTCGAAGCCTTCTTTTTCCAGGTAGAGCTGCTCCAGCCTGCTGATATTCGGATCGTCGTCCACCACCAGAATACTCGGCTTGTCTTTCATCGTCGTTCCTCCGGTCAGCGCAGCGTCACCACTGTCACGCCGTCCTCGCCCTCGCCGTACATGCCCCGGCGGAAACTCTTCACATGGCGGTTCTTCCGCAGGTCCTGCTGGATCCCCGCCCGGAGAATGCCGGTTCCCTTGCCGTGGATAATATAAACCTCGTTCAGCCCCGCCAGCACCGCCTCGTCCAGGTACAGCCCCACCGCGCTCAGCGCTTCCTCCAGGCTCATACCCCGCACGTCGCATTCCTGGCTCACCGTGCGGGACAGCGTTCCGGTCTTCGCCTTCACCGTGGTTTTTTCCTTCGGCTGCGCTTCCTGCAGCAGCCGCAGCTGGCTCAGGTTCGCCTTGAACTTCATGGCCCCGGCCTGCAGCGATACGTCGCCCTTTTCATCCGGCGCGGCAAGCACCGTGCCCTCCGCTCCGAGGGTCAGGATCCGCACCCGGTCTCCGGGCTTCACCGTCTTCGGAGCTTCCGAATCCTCCGTGTTTTCCTGCCGCAGCCCTTCGGAGAGCTCGTCGATTCCGTTCTCCAGCTTCCGCCGCAGTTCCGCCGCGGAAACATCGCCGGCCGCCGCGTTCTTCCGCATCTTCTTCAGTTCGGAGATAATGCCTTCGCTTTCCCGCCGGGCCTGCTCCAGAATCCGCTTCGCTTCCTCCCGGCTCTTCCGCAGGGTCTGTTCCCGCCGCTCTTCCATTTCCCTGCGCAGCTTTTCCGCCTCATCCCGCAGCCGGATGGTCTCCTTCCCGGCCTCCTGGGCGATCTGCCGTTCCCGCTCCGCCACCTGCCGGTGGTATTCCGCGTTGGCGATCACGTCCTCAAACCGCACCGTATCGCCGGACAGCAGCTTCTTCGCCGCGTCGATCAGGTTCTCCGGCAGCCCCAGCCGCCGGCTGATCTCGAAGGCGTTGCTCTTCCCCGGCACCCCGATGGACAGCCGGTAGGTGGGCCGCAGGGTTTCCACGTCGAACTCCACCGAGGCGTTCTCGACGCCCTTGGTGGTCAGCGCGAAAATCTTCAGCTCGCTGTAATGGGTCGTGGCCATCGTCCGCACGCCGATGTGCAGCAGCCTTGTCAGGATGCTCTGGGCCAGGGCCGCGCCCTCGACCGGGTCGGTCCCGGCGCCGAGCTCGTCAAACAGCACCAGGTCCCGGGGCGTCACCTCGCGCATGATCTGCACGATATTCGTCATGTGCCCGGAGAAGGTGGACAGGCTTTGCTCGATGCTCTGCTCGTCCCCGATATCCGCGAACACCTGCTCGAACACCGCCAGCTCCGTCCCCGGATCCGCCGGCACCTGCAGCCCGGCCTGGGCCATGAGCGTAAACAGTCCGACCGTCTTCAGCGTGACGGTCTTGCCGCCGGTGTTCGGCCCGGTCACCACCAGGCAGATAAAATCACGTCCGAGCCAGACAGTTTCCGGAACCACCTTTTCCGCGTCGATCAGGGGATGCCGTCCCCGGATGATATGCAGGTAGCCGTCCCGGTTCAGCTTCGGCTGCATGCACACGAACCGGCGGCTCAGCATTCCTTTGGCGAAAATAAAATCCAGCTCCGCGAGCAGGTCAAACGTCTCCCGGATGCGTTCCGCGAAGGGCGCGATCTCAGCGGACAGCGCCGCCAGAATCCGGGCGATCTCCTGCTTTTCCTTCACTTCCCACTGCCTCAGCTCGTTCCCCATCTCCACCGCGGCCATCGGCTCAATGAACAGCGTCGCGCCGGAGGAGGACTGGTCGTGCACCAGGCCGGGAACGCTGGACCGGTATTCCGCCCGCACCGGCAGCACGTACCGGTCTCCCCGCACCGTGATAATCGGATCCTGCAGGTACTTCTGCATGGCGGCGGAACGGATCATCTGGTTCAGCTTATCCTTGATCCGGTCCTGGGCTCCCCGCAGGTGCCGCCGGATATTCATCAGCTCGGAAGACGCCCGGTCCGCGATTTCGTCCTCGCTCAGGATTGCGTCCGTAATGTCCTTTTCAATATTCCGCGCGGTAAACAATGTCTCCGCCCGGGCCCGCAGGACCGGCGTATTCTCCCGGTCCGTCACCAGGGCGTCCCGCGCCGTGCGGGCAGCCCGCAGCATTTCCGCCACGTTCAGCAGCATGCCCGCGGTCAGGCTTCCGCCCTTTTCGCAGGTGGACAGCGCCTGCCGCACGTCCGGGAAGGCCATCATGGGATGGCCGCCCACATACCGCAGGATCACGGCGGCTTCCTCCGTCTCCTCCTGCGCCGCCTGCGCGGAAACCAGGTCGTCCATCGGCACCAGGGATCGGCACTTCTCCGCGCCGGCTTCCGTCAGGGCCCCTTCCGCCAGCAGGTCCCGGATCTTCGTAAACTCCAGCACCCGCATCGTTCTTTCAGAAATCATAGTTCTTTCTCCATTCCGCTACTCCACCGGCCTTGCCCAGTGCCCGCCTGTCGCTTCCAGTCCGGTCCGGTAGCCCTGTTCCGCCGCGTCCAGCACCCGCTCCGTTTCCGCCGGGTTCTCCGTCGTCAGTTCGATGATCCGGTTCCGGATTCCCTTCCGGTCCGCCCAGTCCGTGGGCAGCGTGTTCATCAGCCGGATCCGGCAGCCTTCCGGCAGCCGCTGCCGCAGCAGCGGGAACCGGTGTCCCATCGTATCCTCCAGGCTGTTTCCCCGTAGCGCGTCCGGATGGCCGGTATCGCACATCCGGCAGTCCCTGTGCCCATCCCGGCATCCCAGCGCCGTCCGGGCGGGGCAGTGGTGCAGCAGCATCAGCTGCGTCCGGCCGAAGATGTTCACGGCTATCGGCGGTCTACCGGCGGTCAGCTCCTCCAGCTCCTTCCCCGTCAGCTCCGGGGAAGCCGTCACGAAGGCGCATCCCGCCTCCAGCAGGAAGGCGGCCGCCTGCCGGTTCATCACCGGAATCCCGGCGCCGGCGCCAAACGGCACGGGCCATTCGATCCCAAGCTGTCCGACGGACCCCAGCACCACGCCGCCGAGTGTATCCCGGTATTTCTCCGTTTTCCGCAGAATCATCCGCAGCGTTTCTTCCTCGCAAACCCGGGGCAGCTGCAGCCAGTCCCCCGCCGGTGCCTCCGCCAGCAGCCGCTCCAGCGCTTCTTCCCGGTAATCCTCCGGATCCCATACGATCCTGAACCCGCGCCCCCGGGCCGCGCCGGCCTGCTCCCGGGTGCGTACCACTGCCGTCCGGGGTACTTCCCCCGCGGGCAGTTTTGCTTCCGGCGCGTCGTACAACGCCCCGCGGTCCGGGGCGAAAGCGTCCGCCCGCGCCTTTTCCAGGGCCGCCAGCGCCTCCCGCCGGATCCGGTTGATCTCCGATACCGGCACGAAGGCGTTTTCGGTCCGGATATCAACCACACCCGGAACAAACAGCGTCTCCCCGGTTTTGCGCAGGCTGCGCTCCAGCTCTTCCGGCCGGGCCGCCCGCGTCCTGGCTTCCGCCGCGATGTCTCCCCGGACCGTTGCTTCGTTTTCTCCGTCCGTTGCCCGCAGGGTCAGCGGTTCTCCCGCCGCCGCCCGCAGGTACAGGTCCGCGGTCACCCTTCTCCCGGGCATGGCCGCGGCGTCCCGGATCTGCTTCGCTTCCGTCAGCCTTGCCGCCTCGTCTCCCGGGCGTACCTTCATGCCTTCCCGCAGGCGCACCTGCGCGGTGCCTCCCGCCGGAACGTCCTTCCCGGAATAAATCAGGCTTTCCGCCTTTCCCCGGCTACGGAACTCAATCTCGTCCCCGTCTCCCAGGTCCCTTTCCAGGCGCACCCGCGCGAACCGCGCGTCCGCCTGTTCCACCCGGCCGATCACCACGCCGCAGTGGCTCACCCGCTCCGGCAGGATCACCTCCGCGTCCTCGCATCCGAAGGCGTATCCCTTCATGAATCCGCCGCGGTTGAAAATCTGCAGCAGCGCTTCCCGCTCCGACCGGGAGGCCTTCCGGAAGCTTCCTGCCTCCAGGCTGTCCAGACCCCGCCGGTATTCCGCCGCCACCACCGCCGCGTATTCCGGCCGCTTTGCCCGGCCCTCCAGCTTCACGGAGACAACCCCCGCGTCCCGCAGCGCGGGCAGCTCGTCCCGCAGGCATACGTCCCGGGGACTCAGCCATGCGCCGCGGCGTCCTCTGTAGATGTATTCCCGGCGGCAGGGCTGCGCGCACCGGCCCCGGTTGCCGCTCCGCTCCCCGGCCATGCTGGAAAAAAGGCACTGCCCGCTCACGGCGACGCACTGGGCGCCGTGGCCGAACACCTCAATCTCAATGCCCGTTTCCGCGCACCGGCGGATTTCCGCCAGGGAGCATTCCCGGGCCAGTACCGCCCGGCGCATCCCCTGCGCCCTGCACCATGCCGCTCCCGTGCGGTTGTGGATGGTCATCTGCGTGCTGGCGTGCACCGCCAGCCCCGGGCACATGGCCCGGATCATCCGCAGGATCCCAAGGTCCTGCACCAGCACCGCGTCCGCCCGGACCTCCCGCAGCAGCCGGATAATCTCCGCGATCTCCGGCAGTTCCCGGTCCTTCACCAGGGTGTTCAGCGTCACGTGCACCCGCATATGCCGCGCGTGGGCATAGGCCAGCGCTTCCTCCAGCGCCTTGCGGTCAAAGTTGCCCGCGCCGGCGCGCGCGCTGAAGGCGGAATATCCGAGATATACCGCGTCGGCACCCGCGGCGTCCGCCCGCTCCAGCGCTTCCCGGTTTCCGGCAGGGGCAAGATTTTCCATGGTCAGATCCCTTCTATCCGTAACTGTCCTTCAACTTCATTCGGGCAAAGGTTCCGCTGCGGTTCCCGGGAATTCTTCGCTTCCCGTTCCTCCCCGCAGCTTTCCTTCCGTTTTGCCCTCGCCTGTTTCTCCATGCGGATCAGCAGCTCCCGGTTCTCGTCCTGCGCCTTCAGCAGCTCCTCCGCCAGGTGGAAGCAGGTCAGCACCGCTGCCTGTCCCGACGGCAGGTTTGTAACCGATACGGTCTGGCTCAGCTCCCGGTCCACGTACTCCGCCACCCGTTTCACGTGCTCCGGCGGATCCGAGGAAATCAGCGTATAGGGTTTCCCGGCCACCGTCACGGTCATTTTCTGTTTTTCCATTTGCCGCTCCTTTTATTTCCGAAAAAACGCGGAAAGGAGTTTTCCCTTTCCGCGCCTTGGAAACGATGATCAGATCTGTTCGAAAGGATAAAACTGGCCGAAAGTGTCCACCCGGACAGATTCCATCACCTGGGGCTCCAGGGGCTTGTCCGAAGGATCCCGGGGCGTTTTCACAATCTCGTCCGCCGTTTCCATGCCTTCCAGCACTTTTCCGAAAGCGGCGTACTGCCCGTCCAGGTGGGGACTGTCGCTGGTCATGATGAAAAACTGGCTCCCGGCGGAATCGGGCATCATGCTCCGGGCCATGCTCAGCACCCCGTAGGTGTGCTTCAGGGGATTCTGCACGCCGTTGGCGGCGAACTCGCCTTTGATGCAGTAGCCGGGGCCGCCGACGCCGATGCCCCGGGGATCTCCGCCCTGGATCATGAAGCCCGGGATCACCCGGTGAAAAATCAGTCCGTCGTAAAAGCCGCTGTTGGCCAGGGCGATGAAGTTCCCCACAGACTGAGGCGCGAATTCGGGATACAGCTCGCCTTTCATTTCTTTTCCGTTGCGCATCTTTATGGTGAATACAGGATTCTGCGCCATGCAAATGCCTCCTTATAAACCGGGAAAACCGCGTTTCCCCGTACTCTCCGGGAAATCCGGAACAAAGCTTATTTTATCAGTATTTCCTTTTCATGGCAAGCTTTTTGACATCGTGCCCGTTTCCCGCTATAATTTCCCCGTACCCGCCTTATGTGTCATCCTGAACAAAGCGAAGGATCTTAATTCGTATTCCCGAAAGGAACAAGGCAATGCAGATCGTCCATCCCAGCCAGCCTGTCAACGGACTGAATCCGGAAGATGTGTTCTACGCGGTCGACGACCTGGGAACGCAGACCGGCTACGGCTTTATCCTTTATCAGTATCAGCCCGGGCTTTATCCGGACTGTCCGGTGAATCTTTACTTTTCCATCGACGGGGATCCGTCTTCCCGCTATCTGCTCTTCGGCGCCCTGGTGGCCCGCGCCCGGATCCTGCAGAGCGTCAATCCGCAGCTCCGCGCCCGTCTGTATACGAATATTTCCCCCGCGGATATTCAGATGAAGGATTTCTATCTGAACAACGGCTTTGACTGCGACGAGACGGACGAAATCCTCCGGCTGGCCATTCCCTACGGGGACGGGCGGATTCCCATGAGCTGCACCGTGGCGCCGACGCCCCTGCATACCTGGGATGAGCAGAACAGCCTGATCTACCGGCTGCAGATGAATGAGATCACCTTTGTGGACCTGAATTATCTGCAGTCCCTCATTCATATGCCGCATTTCATGACCCTCGGGCTGTACCGCAACGCCGTGCTCATCGGCGAGGTCATCATGGCCGGCCAGGGGAACTGCTGTGAGCTGGTCGCCATCTATGTGGAGCCGGGCAGCCGGCGTCAGGGAATGGGCCGCGCCCTCCTGCACCGGATGATGGCCATCATGGCGGCGGAAGGCGTCACCGCCGTGACCACGCGGATCATGAGCCGCAGCATCCCCCAGCAGAAGCTGATGAATGATTTCGGCGCTGCCGTGGTCGGTGTCAACATGATTTTTCCCGGAATGTATCTGAACTGAACAAACCGTTCAGGCCCGGGCGCTTCATGCGCCCGCTTTTTTTTCGTTTCCGGAGTCTGAAATCAGCGCCGGGACAAACCGGCCCCGGACAGCCGGAAAGTCTTGACGAAACAAGTGCCCATGGCTATAATTGATCTATCTGTGCTTCGAAGGAGGAAACGATCGTCATGAAATCCAACAAAAAGCGCGGCGGCAGCAGGACCGGAGCTGTTGTGGCGCTGTGCGTGGTGCTCGTTGTCACGATCCTGCTTGGCTGGATCGGGCTGACGGGAATGAGCATTCCGCCCCGCGGGCTCTACAAGGTGCTCTCCTGGCTGCCCACAACGAACGCTGACAACTGGCCTGAATCCCTGTCCCTGGGTCTGGACCTGCGGGGCGGTATGTATGTGGAGTATTCCGGCAAAGCTCCGGAAAACTCTGAAGCCAACTTTGATGAGCTGGTGGAAGGCACCATGTATATCATCCGGGAGCGCCTGAGCGACAAGGGCTACAACGAAGCCAACGTTCAGCGCATCGGAACGGACGGGATCCGTGTTGAAATTCCCGACGTCCAGGACGATTCCGTTCTGGACCTGATCGGCGCCGCCGCCAAGCTCGAGTTCCTCGATCCCAGCGGCACCGTCTTCATGACCGGCGATATGGTCAAGCGCGCTGTCTACGCCTACTCCGAGGGCGACCATCAGATCGCCTTTGAGCTGACGGGCGAGGGCGCGAAGCTCTTCGGCGACATGACCGCCGCCAACGTCGGCAAGGTGATCGAGATCCGCCTGGACGGCGAGCGCCTGATCGCGCCCACCGTGCAGCAGGCGATTACCGACGGCCGCGGCGTGATCAACGGCCTGGGCTCCGCGGAGCGCGCCACCACCATCGCCGCCCAGATCCAGTCCGGCGCCCTGCCCCTGGAGCTGACCCAGCAGAAGGTGGACAAGGTTTCCGCCACTCTCGGTCAGGACGCGGTGTCCTCCTCCGTGCGGGCGGCCCTCATCGGCATCGTCCTGATCATGATCCTGATGATCGTGCGCTACCGCCTGAACGGCGTGATCGCCTCCTGGGCGCTGACGCTGTACATCATTCTCCTGTTCCTGCTGATCGCGCTGTTCCACATCCAGCTGACCCTCCCGGGCCTGGCCGGCGTGGTGCTGGGCATCGGTATGGCCGTGGACGCCAACGTCATTATCTTCGAGCGTTTCAATGAGGAAGCCCGCAAAGGCCGCAGCGCCAAGGCTTCCGTCCGCGCCGGATTCAGGAATGCCATGTCCGCCGTGCTGGACGCCAACGTGACCACCCTGATCGCCGCCATCGTGCTGCTGATCTTCGGCACCGGCTCCATCCAGGGCTTCGCCAAGACCCTGCTGCTCGGCGTTGTGGTCTCCATGATCTCCGCGATCCTGATCACCCGCTTCCTGATGAACCGTTTCGTGAACGTGGGGGCCACGAAGCTTTCCCTCTACACGAAACTGAACGCCGGAAAGGAGGTCGAGCAGTAATGGTTATCAAGAATCGTTCCAGAATCTGCCTGATCATTTCCGCGGCAATTGTCCTGGTCGCCGTCGTGCTGACGATTTGCGGCCGCGGGATCAACCTGGGGATCGACTTTGAGGGCGGCCTCAGCATGCAGTACGACCTGAAAACCACCGCCGAAAAAGCGGACGTGGACGCTGTGCTGGACGGCATGAACGCCGGCACCTACACCGTCACCGTCCAGGGCGCGAACAACAGCGAAGTCAACATCCGCATCAAGGATGTCGCCAAGGATGATATCCAGAAGGTGCAGGCCGATTTCGAAGCCGGCATCCTGGAGAAGTATCCGGACGCCGTGTCCATCGGCGACGTGAATTACGTCGGCCCCGTAGCCGGCGCCACCCTGGTCAAGAACGCGATCATCTCCGTTCTGCTGGCCGCTGTGCTGATGCTGGTCTACATTGCCATCCGGTTTGACTTCAACTCCGGCCTTTCCGCCGTGTTCGGCCTCCTGCACGATGTGCTGATCATGCTTTCCTTCATGGTCATTTTCCGCAGCTTCATCCAGATGAACTCTTCGTTCATCGCCGCCGCGCTGACCATTGTCGGTTATTCCATCAACAACACCATCGTGATCTTCGACCGGATCCGTGAGAACGCCAAGAAGATGCCCACCGCCCCGAAGGAAGAGGTCACCAACATCTCCATCCGGGAGAGCCTGGGCCGCACCATCTGCACCACCGTAACCACCCTGATCACCATCGTCGCCCTGTGCATCCTGGGCGTGGCTTCCATCCGGGAGTTCGCGCTGCCCATCATCGTGGGTATCCTTTCCGGTGTCTACAGTGCGAACATGATCAACGGTTATGTCTGGGCGTTCCTGGAGGAAAAGCGCCGCGGCCGCAAAGGCAAGGCCAAGGCCTGATTGTCCATCGAATTACGGAGGGGCTGTAGTCATGCAGTCCCTCCTTGTGTTTCCCCCCGTGTCATCCTGAGCGAAGCAAAGGATCTTCGAAAGGAATTGCCATGATCTTTACTCCCCGCGGACCTGCCGATCAGACGCCCCTGGGCTCCCTGCCCGGGTGGTTCAGCGCGCTGCTGCGTCTGCGGGGCATCGGAACGGAAGAGGAAGCGCGTCGTTTCCTCTCCCCCTCCCCGGAAGGCCTGCACGATCCCCTGCTGCTCTCCGGCATGGAGAAGGCCATCCGCCTGATCCGCAGCGCGGTTGCCGCGGGGGAACGGATCATGATCTTCGGAGATTATGACGCCGACGGCGTATGCGCCGTTTCCGTGCTGCTGGAAACCCTGACGGAGCTTGGAGCGCAGGTTTCCTTCCGGCTCCCCTCCCGCCACGCGGACGGGTACGGCCTGAATGAAGGCGCGATCCGGGAGATCGCGGAAAAAGCCAGTCTCCTGATCACTGTGGACTGCGGCGTTTCCAATGCCGCGGAAGTTGCCCTGGCGAAAAGCCTCGGCCTCACCGTCATCGTCACGGACCACCACCAGCTGCCGGCGGAGCTTCCGCCCGCGGACGCGGTCCTGGAGCCGCTGCTGGGGGATTATCCCTGTCCCCATCTGTGCGGCGCGGGCGTGGCCCTGAAGCTCTGCCAGGCGCTACAGGGAACGGAAGGTCTGCTGAAGCGCCTCGATCTGGCGGCCATCGCCACCGTGGCCGATGTTGTCCCGCTGCTGGGGGAAAACCGGATCATCGTCCGGGAAGGCCTCCGCCGCCTCAACGCCGCCCGCAGGCCGGGACTGGAAGCGCTGCTGCGGGCTTCCGGCACCGGCATTCCCCTTTCCGCGGACGATCTGGCTTTCCGGATCGCTCCCCGGCTGAACGCCGCCGGCCGGCTCGGAGACGCCGGCATCTGCGTCCGCCTGCTGCTGACCGGCCGGGAGGAAACCGCCCGCGCTGCCGCGGAGCAGCTGGAATCCATGAACCGCGCCCGCCAGGCCCAGGAGCGTGAAATCACCTCCGCCGCCCTCGCGCAGGTCGCGGACAGCGCCGCCCTTCCGGAGGAGCGGGTGCTCCTGGCCGCCGGGGAAGGCTGGAATCCCGGTCTCATCGGGCTGGCTGCCGGAAAGCTGTGCGAGAAGTTTTACCGCCCTGCCGTCGTGCTTTCCCTGCCAGAGGACGGCGGCCCCGCCGTCGGATCCTGCCGCTCCGTCCCGGGTGTTCACCTGTTCGAAGCGCTGCAGGCCTGCGGCGATCTGCTGCTCCGTTTCGGCGGGCATGCCCAGGCTGCCGGTCTCACCGTCGCGCGGGAAAACATTCCCGCCCTCCGGGAAAGGCTCAATGCCGTCCTCCTGGAAAAATACGGGGAGGAAAGCTTCCGCCGGGAGATGCAGTACGACCTTGCCATGCCCTTTGGCGTGTGGACGGAGGAAACCCTGGAGCTGCTCGGGCAGCTGGAGCCCACCGGCTGCGGCAATCCTCCGCCGGTTTTCCTGCTTCCGGGCGCATCCGTCCAAAGTATGCGCCGGGTCGGGCGGGACGGCGCGCATCTGCAGATCACCGCGCTGGATGAAAACAACTCGTACCTGCGCGGCATCGCCTTTTCCCAGGGTGACGCTGCTGACCGCCCCCTGGAGGACGCGGATTTCCTTTATACCCCCGCCGTAAACCGTTTCAACGGCCGCACCTCCATAGAAGCCCGCGTCTTCGCCCTCCGCCCCGCATCACCCTGATCCCCCGTGTCATCCTGAGCGAAGCGAAGGATCCTTCCCCCAACCATACGAAAGGAGGTTTCCGCGCAATGGCATCATTTACAACCTACGAATCCATGCCCCTGGACCAGATGCTGAACCGGGTCCAGAAGTACCACCCCGGGGACGGCTACAAGCTGGTGGAGCGTGCCTGGCGCTTTGCGGAAAAAGCCCACGCCGGGCAGGTCCGCAAATCCGGCGAGCCGTATTTTTCGCATCCCTGTTTCGTCGCGTCCATTCTGACGGATCTCATGATCGATCCGCCTACCATCGCGGCCGGCCTCCTGCATGATACGGTGGAGGACTGCGAAGGCATCACCCTGGAAACTATCCGTTCGGAATTCGGGTCGGAAGTGGCGGACCTGGTGGACGGCGTCACAAAGCTGAACAAGCTGGATTTTGCCAACCGGGAGGAAGCCCAGGCGGAATCCCTCCGCAAGATGATCCTGGCCATGTCCCGGGATATCCGCGTCGTGCTGATCAAGCTGGCGGACCGGCTCCACAATATGCGCACCCTCCGCTACCAGCCGGAGGACCGGCGGCTTGCCATTGCCCGGGAAACGCTGGATATCTACGCGCCCCTGGCCCACCGCCTCGGCGTTTACGCCCTGAAGCAGGAGCTGGAGGACCTGAGCCTCAAGTATCTCGATCCCGACGGCTATAACCGCATCGTCCACCTGGTGGGCATGAAGCGGGCCGAGCGGGAGGAAAGCATCCGCCTGGTAATCGACGAGCTGTCCGAGCGCCTGGATCAGCAGCATATCCATTACGATATCGACGGCCGCTCCAAGCACTTCTATTCCATCTACCGCAAAATGGTGCTGCAGCAGAAGTCCTTCGACCAGATCTATGACCTCATCGCCATCCGCGTTATCGTGGATACCATTCCCGACTGCTACACGGTCCTGGGGATCGTCCACACCCTATGGAACCAGGTGCCCGGCCGTTTCAAGGATTATATCTCCGTTCCAAAGGCAAACATGTACCAGTCCCTCCACACCACCGTGGTGGGCGGCCGGAAGATTCCTTTCCCCTTCGAGGTGCAGATCCGCACCTGGGAAATGCACCGCGTGGCGGAATACGGCATCGCGGCCCACTGGCGGTATAAGGAAGGCGCCTCCCAGCAGGACAACCTGGACCACAAGCTCTTCTGGGTCCGGCAGATGCTGGACTGGCAGACGGAGACCCGGGATTCCCGGGAGTTCCTGGACACCCTGAAAACCGACCTCTTTGCCGAGGAAGTATTTCTCTTCACCCCCAAGGGCGACGTTATCTCCATGCCCAAAGGCGCGACGCCCCTGGACTTTGCCTACCGGATTCACTCCGCCGTGGGCAATCAGTGCGTCGGCGCCCGGGTGAACGGAAAAATCGTTCCCCTGGATACAACGCTGGCAACCGGCGACCGGGTGGAAATCATGACCTCCGCCTCTTCCAAGGGCCCGGGCACGGACTGGCTCCGGATCTGCAAGACGCCCCAGGCCAAGGCGAAAATCCGCCAGTTCCTGAAGAAATCCCTGAAGGAAGAGAATATCGATCTGGGCCGCAGCATTATTGAAAAGGAATGTACCCGCCGCGGCGTAAAGATGAGCGATATCGTCAAACCTGAATACTATGACCCCCTGCTCCGGAAATACGGTTTCCTGGACTGGGAGGATATCTGCGGCGCCGTGGGCTACGGCGGAATGGCCGCCATATACGTGGTTTCCCGCCTCATGGAGGAGCAGAAGGCGAAGGAAGCCCCGGCCCAGTCCGTCAAAAACGTGGAGGACCTGGTGGACACCGAGCACCAGCTGTCCCAGCGCCGCGCCCATCACGGCATTGTGATGACCGGCTCGGAGGATCTGGATATTCCCGTCCGCTTCGCCAAGTGCTGCAGCCCCGTCCCCGGGGATGAAATCGTCGGATATATCACCCGCGGCCGCGGCGTCACCATCCATAAGGCGGAATGCGCCAACGCCGCCGCGGGCGAGGACGAGCGGAAGGTCGCCGTGGAATGGGCCATGGACGGCGAGGGAACCTTCTCCGCCACCATCACGATCCTGGCTTACGACCGGGTCAACATGCTGGGTGAGATCGCCACCATCATCGGAGAGAACAACGTTTCCATCCGGGCCGCGTCCATCCAGTCCAGCGGAAAAACCCGCATCTCCACGCTCCGCCTCACCCTGGACGTCCATTCCCGCGAGGAGATGGACCGCGTGATCAACGCCCTCCGCAACAAGTCCGACATCCTGGACGTCTACAGAACAGCCACGTAATTCCCCGTGTCATCCTTCCCCCACCAGCAACCCCGGAGGTATTCATATGCGCTGCGTTGTACAAAGAGTCACTTCCTCCTCCGTCTCCGTCGGCGGCAAAACCGTCGGCGCCATCGGCCCCGGCCTCATGGTGCTGATCGGCGTTTCCGCGGACGATACGGAAGCGGACCTGAAATATATGGCGGAGAAGGTGCCGAATCTCCGGATCTTTGACGATGAAAACGGCGTCATGAACCGTTCCGTGCTGGACGCGGGCGGCAGCATCCTGGCTGTCTCCCAGTTCACCCTTTACGGGGACGCCCGGGGCGGCCGCCGGCCCTCCTATATCCGCGCCGCGAAGCCGGACATGGCGGACGCGCTTTACGAGCAGCTCATCGCCCGCTGGCGTGAAAAGGGGATCACCGTGGAAACCGGCATCTTCCGTACGGATATGCAGGTCTCCCTCGTCAACGACGGCCCCGTCACCATCCTCCTGGACAGCGAAAAGGTGTTTTAATGATGAATATCCGTGAACTGACTGTCGGCCCGGTGGCCACCTGCTGCTATATCCTTTCCGCAGACAGCGCCTCCGAATGCCTGGTCATCGATCCCGGCGACGAGGCGGACCGTATCCGCAAAGCCTGCGGCGGTATGCGGATCGCCGCCATTCTCCTGACCCACGGCCACTTTGACCATATCGGCGCGGTTTCCGCCCTGATGGAGGAGGACACCCGGCTCCTGATCCACCCGCTCGACGCGCCGATGCTTTCGGACCCGGACCTGAACGTATCTCGCCTTCTGATGAACCGGAGTGTTACCGCCCCGGCTCCTACCGATTTCGTGAACGAAGGGGATCACCTGGAAATCGCCGGCCTGGGCATCGACGTCCTGCACACGCCCGGCCACACGCCCGGCAGCGTCTGCTACCGGATCGAAAACGAGCTGTTCACCGGGGACACGCTTTTTGAGCACGGCTGGGGACGCACGGATTTCCCTGGCGGAGACGAGCACGCGCTTTTCGCCTCCCTCCGCCGGCTCATGCCCATGATTAAAACCGTTCCCTTCCACCCCGGCCACAGCGCGTAACTCCTCCCTGTGTCATTCTGAGCATCGCGAAGAATCCTATCTTTCCCCCGTGTCATCCTGAGCCTGCGAAGGATCTTATTATGAATTCCGAATTATCTTCCGCCCTCGAAACCATCCAGCCGGAGCTTCTCGCGATGACCCGGCTTTTTGGTCTTCCCGACGCGTACTGGGATCCTCCCGCCCGCTATCAGCTGCAGGCGGAAGAGCTTCCGGACGCCTACCGGATCACTTTCACCTTTGACACCCTGTCCGCGCAGCGCGCCGTGCCGGTTCCGTCGTCGGAAGATCCCCGGTCGCAGCAGCTGCACCGCCGCCGGGCCGCCCGGCGCCTCTGCAAGCAGACGCTCTACGACCTTTGCCACCAGATGACCGGCATTCATCCGCCCTGGGGCAGCCTCACCGGCGTCCGCCCTACCCATCTGATGCTGGAGGCTCTGGCGGAAGGACTTTCCCCGGAGGCAGCGACAGACCGCCTGGTCCGGGAATATGACGTCACGCTTCCCAAGGCTGAATTGCTGGCGGAAATCGCCGATGTGCAGAGCCGGCTCCCGGCGCCCGGCGACAGCTGGATGGACGTGTATATAGGGATTCCCTTCTGCACCACCCGCTGCGCCTACTGCTCCTTCTCCTCCGGGGAAATCGGGGACGGACGCCTGGTAGAACCCTTTATGGAAGCGCTGGAGCGGGAAATCCGCGCCTGCGCGCCGCTGATCGCCCAAACCGGCCGGAAGCTCCGGGCGCTGTATGTGGGCGGCGGAACCCCCACCGCCCTGCCGGAAAAGGAATTCCGTGCCCTGCTGGACTGGATCGGCGAATGCTTTCCCGGCGCGCTGGAATACACCGTGGAAGCCGGCCGGCCGGATACGCTGTCCCGGGAGAAACTCCGGGCCATCCGGGAAGCGAAGATCTCCCGCATTTCCATCAATCCCCAGACCATGAACGACCGAACCCTGCAGGTTATCGGCCGCGCACATACCGCGCGGCAGGTACGGGAGGCCTACGCCCTGGCCCGGGAGGAAGGGATTCCCCATATCAATATGGATGTCATCGCCGGGCTCCCCGGCGAGGATCTCCCGGATTTCGCATATACCATGGAGGAAGCTGTGAAGCTTCGGCCGGAAAGCCTGACGGTGCATACCCTGGCCATCAAGCGTTCCTCCCGCATGTCCCTGGAGAACGCGCCCCTGCCGGACGGCGAGCGGACCGCCCGCATGGTGGATCTCGGCCTGCGGACCGCCCGCGGTCTCGGCATGGTTCCCTATTATCTCTACCGGCAGAAATATATGGCCGGCAACCTGGAGAACACCGGCTACGCCCTCCCCGGTCACGCCTGCTTGTACAACGTGGATATGATGGAGGAAACCTCCCATATCCTGGCCCTGGGCGCCGGCGGTATTTCCAAACGCATCTGGCCGGATGAGGGGCATATCACAAGAGCCCCGAACGTGGCCAACATTCAGGAATATATCTCCCGGGTGAAGGAGATGATCCGCCGCAAACAGGATCTTTTTACCGGCTGAACCGCAAAATCCGCCAAAACAGCGAAGGCACCGTCCATACCCGGACGGTGCCTTCGCGGTTTTCCTGTTCAATTCGTCATTCAGTCAGGCTTGCTCCGACGATTGCCTGCGGCCAGGACAGCGTGTCCTTCACCGGGTAATCCTGCAGCGCGTCTGTGAAAAAATCATAATAGGTGTTTGTGTACATCGGAAGCGCCGGCAGGATCTCGGAGAACCGTTTCTCGAACGCCAGCCACTTTCTGCAGTAGGCCGCCGCGTCTCCGCCCTGCGTCTTCCGCATATCCGCCGCCAGCTTCCACAGCTGTTCATCCTCCAGTCCGGAAGTCTTCCATACATGCTTTCCGTCCATGGTTGTGAAGTTCAGCACCGGATCATATACCACTTCAAAGTTTGACGCCAGGAACAGCATATCGTACTCCGGCTCGCTCAGCCTGTAGTACTGGTTCAGCAGGTCGCTTCCGTCGATGGCTTTCGCCTGCAGTCCGATGCCCGCTTCCTTCAGGGAATCCGCCAGTCTGCCTTCCAGGGCCGGACCGGCCGCGCTTCCTTGCGCGTATGCCAGCGTCAGCTTCAGCGGTACCAGCCCGCTGTCCGTCTGCCTGTAACGCAGCAAATCAGTACCGGCTTTAAAAGCTTCTCCGTTTTCGTTCAGGTTCCAGCCCGCCGCGTCCAGCAGCGCCGCGCCTTTTTCCGTGTCTCGGTCATAGGCTTCAATCTCATCCAGCTTCAGTGCGGACACCTTCTGCTGCAGATCCGCCTTAACGCCCTGCGCCTTTCCGCTCAGCAGCTGGTACATCCACTGGCCCATGCCGTAGTATCCGGCAGCCTTCATGCCGTATCCGCCCAGCGTTTCTTCCGCCACGCCGTCCCGGTCCGCGATATAGGCAATCGCCTGACGCACCGCCGGATCATCCAGCGGCGCCCGGTCCGCGTTATAGCTGATAAAGCTGAGCCCTGTCCGCGGATAATCCGCAGATGCGATTCCGCTGTCCGCCATCGCCAGGCAGTCCGCGATCACTTTCGCGTCGCTGACCTTGTTCAGCAGGGTAACCGTACCGTCCTTCAGCGCCCGGGCCATTTCATCCGAGGCCATGGACAGCATGGTGATCTTTTCAATCGCCGGTTTCTTTCCTTTGGAATTGCCTTTGTAGTATGGGTTGATTTCGAACTCCGCTTTGCCGTCCTCATAGGATACGAGCATATACGGTCCGCTAGTAGTCTTCGGATGGGTGCGGTATCCGTCCTCGCTCAGCACGGACTTCCGCAGCAGGTTCGCGGTCAGATCCCCCTTCAGGTATACGCCATCGCCGTCATCCGCGATTTCCAGTCCCGGAGCAATTTCGGCAATCGGATAAGGCACGCAGTCCAGCAGACCTTCCTGGTAGAAGAAAGGCAAATAGGAATTGTCGATCGTGACCTCCAGCATTCTGTCCGCTGGAACGTGCACGCCGGAAAGCACTTTGCTCTTCCCCGCGGCGTAATTTCTGCATCCGAAGATAAACTCAGGATACCGTACATTTGCTCCGAGCTCTTCCCATACAGGAGACGTCGTCAGCAGGAATGAGAACGCGTAATCCCAGGCCGTGATCTTTGTTCCGTCACAGTAGGCCAGGCCGTCATTCAGCACGATGGTATACTTCTGCCCGTTCGCGGTCTTTTCAGCACGTATGCTGCTCACCACCGCACGGTCATGCTCGAACACACCCGAGGAAGTATTCCACTGTACCAGGTTGTATCCGTGGATCATGGAACGCACATCCAGATCGCTGCTCCCGTTTCCCCACATAGAGGTAAAGAAGTTGCCGGTCAGCGGCGTCGTAACAGCCACGGTCAGGCTTCCGGCCTTTTCCGGCGCTTCCGCCCACGCGGCTGCGCAGGAGGCAACTGCCAGGATACAGGTCAGGATCAGGGCCAGCCATTTCTTCATGTTCTCAATCCCCCAATTTCCGGCTTTGTGCCCGGCACGCCGCAATGGCGTGCCGGGTCTTTGATTCAATCAGGTTGTTTTTACTCGATGGTTTCACCCGCGTTGATGCCCGCGCCGAAGCCCAGCGGGATCTCAACCGGTACGGTCGGATCGTCAGGCGTTCCGGGATAGTATTTCTCCAGCGTATCCGTCGTGACTTCCGCACTGCCGCTCGGGATCTTCGGATGATCCGGATCCGTCGGATCCTCAATCTTGTCCGCAATTGCCGTTACCACGTTGGTAATCTTCTTTGCCTTGATATCGTCCCTTGTCACCTTGTACTTCGTGGTGAAGGTCTTCGTCTCGCCGACAGCCAGGGAAGCGATCATCGTCTTCAGACCGGTCAGCTTGTCTTCAACCGTCACATTGGCGTACGGTACGCTGCCGTCGTTGGTCACGGTAATCTCGTATTCGATCTCATCGCCGGCATGGTATCCATCCTTGTACTTCGGCGTGCTCGTTACCTTCTTGGTCACCGTCAGCGTGGTATCGATGGGTTCCGCCGGTTTCCCGGTCACAGTCAGCGTACCGAACACTACCGTAATCTCGTAGTTGCCGGCGTTCGTACCTGCGTTCAGCGTATAGGTGAAGGTATTGTCGCTGCTGCCGGGTTCTGTCTGCGTACCGGTCACGTTGCAGCTCACGCCTTCGCCTTCCGCGAAGCCGTCGCCGCCTACGGTCACGGTGCCGTTCGTCAGGGCCGTTCCGTCATAGACCTTCTCGTCATCCGCGCTGGTCAGCGTCACTTCCCGTTTGGTGATGGTCAGCTCGCCGTCCACGATCACGAACTCAACGTTCGTGAAGTTCTCGCTGATGTTCTCAAAGTCTTCCGGCTTCAGTTCCATCTCATACGTGCCGGCGTCGGTACCCTTCACCGCCGCGTCGCCGCTGAAGGTGTAGTCGTCCTCCGTGTACAGCTCGTTGTCGATGGACACCGTATAGCCTGTTACGGTCTTTTCGGTGCCGTCGTACTTCTCAGTTCCGCTGTTTTCGGTGACCGTCACGATGACCTTATCGGTTATCGGGGTTACCGTCAGTGTGCCGAACACTGTCTCAATCTCGTAGTTGTCAGCATTCGTACCGTCGTTCAGCGTGTAGGTGAAGATGTTGCTGCTGCTGCCGACATTCGTCTGCGTACCGGTCACATTGTAGCTTGTGCCTTCGCCTTCCGCGAAGCCGTCGCCGCTCACCGTCACAGTGTTGTTCGTCAGGGCTGTGCCGTCATACACCTTTTCGTCATCCGCGCTGGTCAGCGTCACTTCCCGTTTGGTGATGGTCAGTTCGCCGTCCACGATCACAAACTCGACGTTCGTGAAGTTCGCGCTGATGTTCTCAAAGTCTTCCGGCTTCAGTTCCATCTCATACGTGCCGGCGTCGGTACCCTTCACCGTCGCGTCACCGCTGAAGGTGAAGTCGTCTTCCGTGTACAGCTTGTTGTCGATGGACACCGTATAACCTTCCACGGTCTTTTCGGTGCCGTCGTACTTCTCAGTTCCGCCGTTTTCGGTGATTGTCACGATGACCTTGTCGGTTACCGGCGTCACGGTCAGCTTTCCGAACGCTGTCTCAATCTTGTAGTTGTCAGCCTTCGTGCCTTCGTTCAGCGTGTAGGTGAAGGCATTGTCGCTGGTGCCGGTTTCCGTCTGCGTGCCGGTCACGTCATACGCAGCGCCTTCGCCTTCCGCGAAGCCGTCGCCGCCCACTGTCACGGTGCCGTTCGTCAGAGCCGTTCCGTCATAGACCTTCTCGTCATCCGCGCTGGTCAGCGTCACTTCGCGTTTCGCGATAGTCAGTTCGCCGTCCACGATCACGAACTCAACGTTCGTGAAGTTCTCGCTGATGTTCTCAAAGTCTTTCGGCTTCAGTTCCATCTCATACGTGCCGGCGTCGGTGCCCTTCACCGTCGCGTCGCCGCTGAAGGTGAAGTCGTCTTCCGTGTACAGCCCGTTGTCGATGGACACCGTATAGCCTGTTACGGTCTTCTCTTCACCGTCATACTTCTCATTTCCGCTGTTTTCGGTGATTGTCACGGTGACCTTGTCGGTTACCGGCGTCACTGTCAGCTTGCCGAACGCTATCTCAATCTTGTAGTTGTCAGCCTTCGTGCCTTCGTTCAGCGTGTAGGTGAAGGTATTGTCGCTGCTGCCTACATTCGTCTGCGTGCCGGTCACGTCATACGCCGCGCCTTCGCCTTCCGCGAAGCCGTCGCCGCCTACAGTCACGGTGTCGTTCGTCAGAGCTGTGCCGTCATACACCTTTTCGTCATCCGCGCTGGTCAGCACAACTTCGCGCTTGGTGATGGTCAGTTCGCCGTCTACCGTCGTTACCAGGTAGTTACCCACCGCCGTCTCGGTACCGGTTGTTATTGCCACGCCGTCCACGGTCGCGATCACGTTCGGCTGCGTACCAAAGTCCGTAATCGTGCTGTTCGCTGTCATAACCACCGTGAAGGTATGATTGTCAGTGCCGGCTAGCGGACTCGGCGTAAATCCGCCATCCGTATGTGCTTTACCGTCATACGACCATTCGTTCGTCGCGGCGATGATCCGGACTTTCTTCGCGTTGATTGTCAGTGTGCCGGTCACCGGCGTAATAGCATCATAGTTTCCCGTGGTTTCCACATCGCCGCGCGTTATTGTATAAGTGTAGGTGTTGTTGTTCTCAGCGTTGTCGGCTACATCCTTTACACCTACTGCTGTTGACGTGATCGTGATCACATCGCCGTTCTTCAGCGTAAAGACCTTGTCTTCGCTGCCCTCATCCGCTTCAACCGTTTCACCGCCGTAGGTAACAGTGTATGTATCGTCCTTGTGCAGCTTCCTGTCGTACGTCCACGCATTTGTCGCGGATTCGATTACTAGAGCGGCCTGGTCCTTCGTGATCTCCAGCTCTCCGTCTTCCGTTGTTACCAGATAGTTGCCTACCGCAGTCTCTTCGCCGGTTGTCACGGCTACGCCGTCCACTGTCGCGATGACATTCGGCTGCGTACCGATGTTTGTAATGGTGCTGTCGGAAGTCATGACCACGGTGAAGGTATGGTCATCGCCCTCTTCCAGAGCGCTCGCTTCAAAGCCGCCCTCTGTCAGCGCGCTGCCGTCGTAGGTCTTGCTCGCGTCATTCGCCGTGATCGTGACCTTCTTCGGGTTAATGGTCAGCGTGCCGTTTGCGGTTGTTACCAGGTAGTTGCCTACCGCTGTCTCTTCGCCGGTTGTTACGGCCACACCGTCCACTGTCGCGATGACGTTCGGCTGCGTACCGATGTTCGTGATCGTGCTGTCGGAAGTCATGACCACGGTGAATTCGTGGTCGTCGCCCTCTTCCAGGTCAGACGCCGTGAACTCGGACTGCGTCAGCGCGCTGCCGTCGTAGGTCTTGCTCGCGTCTTTCGCCGTGATCGTGACCTTCTTCGGGTTAATGGTCAGCGTGCCGTTCGCCGTCGTCACCAGGTAGTTGCCTACCGCAGTCTCTTCGCCGGTTGTCACGGCTACGCCGTCCACTGTCGCGATGACGTTCGGC
>ONJM01000054.1 GCA_900318145.1 uncultured Eubacteriales bacterium | reverse complement strand
CAGCGGTATTCATACCGCCGGCAGAACGGGCAGAGCATCCCGTCCGTCCAGGTCCTGCAGGCCTCCGGCTGCGTCCATCCCGGCGCGCCGGAGATGCTGCGGCTGCTGCCGGAGGACGACCGGCATGAAGAGTATATTGAGGTCTATACCGGTTTTGCCCTGAACCTTGGGGAAGATGACGGGGGAATCACCTATACCGCGCCGGACAGGATTCTCTGGAACGGATCCGCCTGGCGGGTGGTGAAGGTCCGGGACTGGGTCGGGTTCGGGTATGTGCAGGCGCTGGCGGTGCGGATGCATGAATAAGGCCCGCGGATGCGGGCAGGTCATGGTTTGTGTGGATAGGTTTGAAGCGAATATCTTCCGGTTTTGTTAATCATCGGGATTGCTTTTATGATCCATATTCGATTCCTGACTCCCTGTATTCTTCAGCGTATGAACGATCTGCAAACCATCGCTTTCGAATCCTTTGCATATGACTCTGTAACGCATTGGAATGGCAGTAAACAGGAATTGGAAGAAGTTAAAATACAGGAGAAAGGTGGATACCGGAAGCAGGATTTCGCTGACGCTGCTCCCGGGCTGAATATTCTCTGAAATGCAGAAATAAACAATCCAGTACAGAACGGCCTGCAGCAAAGAAAGGAAAGGCCCGCCGGCGAGCATGATGATCTGTCCTTTATCCGTTTCGGGTTCTTCTGCAGGAACGAAATTACCGCCTGCCGGGATAAGACCGAAGGTAAACCTGGATATGCTGATCAGCCTAGGTCCGGATCCCACAACGATCTTCCATCCTGCTTTTCCTCCGGAAATCCGGTATCCCAATGCGTGGCCTGATTCATGGAGCAAAACAGACAAGAGGCAAAGAAGCCAGATAAGAATGATTCTTACAAAGTATTGTATACTCAGATCCATGCACTTGCTCCTCGGTATATTCGGTACATCATAAAATGAAATCTATTGCTTCTATGAATTCCGGTTTTTCTTCCCATCACTCTACTTCAATACTAATCCGTAATTCTCTTCTGCCGGTTCAAGCAGAGAAAAAGGAATCACGACTGGGCGAACCGCGTCCGGATGCCAGCGGTTATAGAGGTACACATAGGGGAAACCGGCTGCTGTCAGGCTGAATACCGCTTCACAGCCAAGATAATCCGGGTCGATATTCCTCACATCCAATCCGGTCACGTTCATGTTTTCATCCAGCGTCATCGCAAATACAACGAAGATCTTCGAAACTTGGTTTTCTACACTTCCGTATATGGTGATGGTTTCGTCATTTGGATTAAAAAATGATCCGGTCGGCGTGATTATTACCTGATCGCCTAATAGTCGATACGTCTGAATGAGTTGCCCGTTCCCATCCACATGATGAAGCCGGACAGGAGAAAAATCCCTTTCATCTGACCACTCTATGTAATCCCAATCGACGGAAAGAAAGCCCTGTTTCCCATCCGGAAACATTTCCCATCCTCGAAGGGAATCATCGATTTTATAGCGGACATTCCCGTGATCCAGGCAAAGCAGTTTGGATTCTCCGGCGTCAGGATCCCTGTATGTCATCAGAAAGACCTCATCCGCGAGGGCAATGCAGTGGCTGGATGAGAGAGAATCCGCCAGTTCCCGTGGAATGATGGTTTCTTTTCCGTTATAGCGGATCCGGTGATACTGGTCTGTCTCAAAGACCAGGATACGGTTCCCCCAACGGGTGGCCTTTACCCGCTCAGCTAGCGGGGTTTTGTTTACCAGCCCGCTGTCCGTCCACTGCGCGGCTGCGTTGGGCGGAGGATAGGCGGCCGTCTCTTTCTGTTCTGTCGGGATCCGGCAAAGCATATAGAATGATGAACCGCTTTCGAAGACCGGTTCAGCAGACGTTATGCTGTCCCAGTTGCCTTCCGAAGCCAGGGCTCTGTATACCTGCCCGTCCCGGTACCAGGTGACGTGCCAGGAACGGGATGTCTGGGAACGCACAATAACGTTATGCGGATCCAGCGGGTAAACCTCCCACATCCCAAGCCTTTCGAGTGTATCATCTGCGGTGAGCCGGTACTGTTCATATTCTGCCTGAGCTGACGCGGAAAACAAAAGCATTATGATCAGGCAAAAGACAAGGGCTTTTTTCATAGGTGTCCTCCCGTTCATTTAGCTGAATATAAAACGATGAAGCGGGCATTGTTGTTTCCTGCATTTCCCTTCTGTTCTTGGTTAAGAAAATTCAAAAATAATACTTCAAATTTCTTCCCGGAGGGCAGTATACCATGAACCAGGAAATCAATTCAATTCTGTATGCTGCGCTCTGCGCCTGTTTCGGCCTGTCGCCGAATTCATCGCAGGCATCCCGCCTGATCCGCGAGGCGTACCAGGAGCCGGAGAACGCGCCCCGGCCGCCCAGGAATACCGATGTGATCTATTATTCCGCAGCGCCGGATTCGTCGGCGCAGGAGGCTCCGCCGTCCTATGCCGCGGACAATCCGGCGTCCTCCTCCCATATCCCGTCCGTTTCCTCCTTCGCCGCCTGGACCCTGCAGGTCGTCTGCTACGGTCCCCACGCCCTGGATAACGCCCGGAAGATCCGGGCGCTGCTGTACCTGGACGGCTCCGGCTATCCCCGGTCCATCCTCCGGAAGGCCGGGCTGTACCCGCTGCCGGATCCGCCGGAGCCGCTCCTGCTCCATGAGCCGGAAGGCTCCCTCTGGCGGCAGCGGGCGGATCTGACGGTTCAGCTCCGCCGGCAGGAAAAGGAAACGCACCCCACAAGAAGGGGTGCGGTCACGGTGCCTCCGGCTGTCAGGATTCATTCCGGCGGGTGAATTATCCCCATGGAACGTAGTAACGTATGATAACGGTCAATTCTCCCGTTTCATTGAAAACGGCATAAGCATTGTTGATATCAAGTCCGGAATCAAGGTTCTCTTCGTCTTCGCTGAAGACTTTGATAAGGTCATCCTTATTTTTCACGATAGGAAGGTCAAGAATCCCGCCGTCTTCGGGATTTACTCCGTCCAGAAACAGGATGTTATCCGGTAGTGGCATTTCCAATGCCGCAAGTGAGAGCCACACATAATCATCGTTGTTTTTGATTGTTCGGTAATTCTGCTGGTCATCTTCATAAAGCCAGACAGGATCTGTGTCTTTGTTCAGAATAATGAGCGCACCGTAATAGTTTGAGTATTCTTCAGTGATGGATTCGATACTTACCTCTTTTCCGTTTGTGAAAATCGAATCACCGACTGAAAGATTGTCAATGTCATTTGCATCAAATTTTTCCGGAACAATGATTTCAATACTGACCGTATCTGTTTCCTCATGATATGCAGTTACACGGACGTAGACCGCGCAGGATTCCAGATGTTCCGGATCGATATTAATTGCGAGTCCGGTGACAGTGTCCGCAGATGCGGTTGCGGTTAGCAGTAATAAAGACAGAACAATAAGAATAAGTTTTTTCATATCACCATAACCTCCGTCCCTACATTTTTTTCATTTTTGAATTCTGGATTCATTCTACCATATCACATTTATTACGTAAACCATCCAAGGAGGTTTGCCCATGCTTTCCATCGATACGATTGCCCGCGTTGCCGTCAATGTCGTCCGTTCCGCCGCGGCCCCGACGTCCTTTGACACCGGCCTCCTGCTGGTGAAGGACGCCAACTTCACCGCCGCGAAGCGCCTGAAGTCCTATGCCTCTTCCGCCGAAGCGGCCGCCGGCCTCATTGAGGACGGCTTTGCCGCCTCGACGGAGGCCTACAAGGCCGCGCAGAAGTACTTTGCCGCGTCTCCGTCCCCGGCCTGCCTTCTGGTCTCCTGCTATCCGGCGGCCGAAACTCCCGTGCAGGCGCTGGACGCCGTGCTGGATATCACCTCCGATTTCTACGGCGTCGCCCTGGCGGATTCCCGCACGGACACGGAACTCCTGGCGCTGGATACCCATGTCTCCGGCCTGGACAAGCCCTGCATGCTCTTCCTCCCGCTCACCGGCACGCCGGCAGCCGTTGTGGCCGCCAACTCTCTCCTGGACAGGCTCCACGCCGCCGGCACGAAGCGGGCGGTCGCGACCTACGCCGCCGCCGTCTCCGACGCTGCGGCGGTCATGGGTACCGCCATGGGCCTGCAGGCAGCCCACGCCGCGTCCGCCTTCTCCCTGTGCTACAAGTCCGTCGGCGGCATCCAGCCGTCCGACCTGACCCAGTCCCAGGTGGACGCCATCCAGGCCCTGAACGGCAATGTCTACGTCACCCGGGGATATACCCATCACCTGCTGGAAAAGGGAAGCACCCCGTCCGGCTACCGTTACGACGAGGTGCTGTATCTGGATATGATCGCGCAGGACCTGCAGAACGCGGCGGTCACGCTCCTGGCGGAGAACCAGGACAAGCTCCCGCAGACGGACGACGCGTCCGCGCAGTTCATGAATGCCTTCAGCGCGGTGCTGATCGGTTACACGAACCGCGGCGTCCTTGCCACGGCCGCGTGGCGCGGGCCCGCGGTGGGCAGTTTCCAGGCGGGGGACTATATCGAGAACGGCTTTGCCCTCTGGGCGGACTCGTATGACAACCAGTCTGAAGCGGACCGGGCCGCCCATAAGGCGGTGCCGATCCAGGCGGCGCTGACGCTGGCGGGCAGCCTGGAGAGTATCGTCATTACCGTCAATGTGCGGATCTGATGGAGGTGTGATGCATGGCCTATAACGTTTATTCTCTTC
>ONJM01000044.1 GCA_900318145.1 uncultured Eubacteriales bacterium | reverse complement strand
TAAACTGCTTTGTGACCGACGCAATGGTGAACCGGGTGGACATGGTATTCCTCACACCAAACTCTGCACCGGCATAACCACGGCTGGTCTCCCAAAGAATGTTTCCGCCTTTTACAATGCGAATGCTGCCCCAGAAATCCCAGTATTCTGTCTCCCTGCTGATGAATTCAGCCAGGCGGTGCTGAATATTTTGTTCTTCCGTCATCGTTTTCTCCATCGTAAGCACTGTTCATAGTTATATTACCAAACCCGCCAGCCCGTGTCCATCCGGCTCAATTCAGCCGCAAAGCGTGTGTTTCTGATCCACAGCCGGGGCAATGCCCGCCGGCGGCGGGGAATTCATGACTGCTCCCTCCGATTCCCGGTCTCCCTGATCCACGTTATATCCTTTGATCTGCAGAAAGGATATCAAGCATGCTTTGCATGGCAGCATTCACATATTTATCCTTATGGACGAACAACTGCGCAAAGATGGGAAATTCCGCGCCTGCCCATGGCAGTTTTTTCAGCGTCTTCTTCCGTACTTCTTCTTCAGCAATCATATCCGGAATAAACGCGATCCCGAACCGATTTACTGCGAACTGTTTCAGAATGGATTTGCTGCTTGTTTCCAGAATGATATTGGGGCGGATATTTTCCTTCTCCAGCGCGGCAAGCAGCATGGCCCGAAAGCTGCACTGATGGCCGGTCAGCAGGAGAGGCATATCCGCAAGATCTGCTTCTGTCAGGCTTTTCCGTGTTTTGACCAGAAAGTCCGGGGCAGCAAAGAACCCAAGGCTCTCCTTTGTTTTATGCAGCAGTTTCAAACCCGGGGATTCGATCAGCGGATTCAGCGTATAAACCATGTCCAGCACTCCCTGCTTCAGTTGTTCCGGGAAAGTGCGGTGCTCAACAAAACTGATCCGGAGGTCCACTTTCGGGTTTTGTTCTTTGTACCGCAGCAATAATCCGGGGATACGGTGATAACAGAGAGACTCCGAAACACCTATCCGCAGCATTCCGGCCGGCTCATCCGGCGAAGCAATACCGGCCGGGATCTCCTTCATCAGGCTCAGCATTTTTTCGGCATAGGGTACCAGCCGGCTGCCTTCCCGAGTCAGAACAGTCCTTTTCCCCAGACGTTCAAACAGCAGGCAGTTCAATTCTTCCTCCAGCTGCCTGATCTGGGTGGTCACGGTGGATTGGGCATAACCGAGCGCGTCCGCTGCGGCAGAGAAGCTTTTCAGCTCAGCGACCTTCGCAAAGGTTTCCATCTGGACAACTGTCACGGTTTTATCCTCCGTAATACTATCAATTAAATTGAACATTATCATCAAAACATTCAATTTTACTGATGCATAATCCGATGCTATTATACAGAAAACGAACGGAGGTGTCTACCAGCATGAATGAATTATGTCAGATCGTCAAAGAAACAGTGAAACCCAACTTTCTGAACATCCGTACCTCATTGAAAACCTATGACCGGGATGCCCTTTGCTGCGGCGCTCCCTGCTGGAGATGGGCTTACCACGCGCTCCATTCAGCGGACAAGTGGTTCATCAATCCAAACAAATATAACGAACCGCCTTTTCATAAGGCGGGAATGGATAATCCTGACAATCCTTGTTCTGTTGTGCTGACGGATGAGCAGCTGCTGGATTACCTGGACGGCGTAGAAAAAAAGACGATGAATTATCTGGATTCCCTGACGGACGATATGCTGTATGAAAAGCCGGAAGACTGCCGCTTCACGCGGATGGAACTGATTCTCCGGCAGTTCCGGCATATTTCTTTTCACACCGGCATGCTGAACGGCCAGACAGCCCTGGCAACCGGGCAATTCCCCATGTGGGTATCCCAGGCAGATCAGTACATTGATGACGGGATATTTTTCGGACGCTACCGACAGGGGCAGGTCAGGCCCTGAATCCCGGCAGCCTCAACCGGCGCCCGAAATGGCGGGAATCAGTGGTTGAATTCACATCTGACCGGAAAAGTGAAACAGGTATCCGGCCAGGGTTCTTTTTCCAGGGTAAAATGCCACCATTCCGTTTCCAGCGGGCAAAAACCGTGTTTCACCATGAGTTCCCGCAAAAGCATACGATTCGCATGCTGCACTTCACTGATGCAGGAATAATCCGGATGGCTCAGTTCGCCGAAATAATCAAACGTGCCTCCCATATCCAGATCCCGCTGCGAGGCCATTTCAAACAGCGTCAGGTCCACAGTGCTGCCCCTGCTGTGGCTGGAATGCTCCGCGATATATCCCAGCGGGATAATGTCTTTCTTTTCCAGTTCCGGATAAAAAAACGCCTTCATCCGGATATCGTCCGGATCTTTTGCCCAGCGCACAAAATGGTCTACCGCCTTCTGCGGGCGGTAGGCGTCAAATATTTTGAGACAGAATCCCTGTCCCACCGCTTCTCTGCCGGCTTCTTTCAGCGCCTGCGCGGCTTCCCGTGTCAGCAGGGCAACCGGTTCTTCATATCCGTCGATTCGTTCCCCGATGAAATTGAATGAGGAATAATACCGGATATCCAGCAGGATGTCCGGGATCGCTTCCCCGATACTGACAAAGCCGTGTGTGTTATCCGAATACTTCATACAGTTTCTTTCCTTATGCCCCCAGCAGGGATCCGACCAGGATACCCAGCCAGGTGCCGATCACATATCCGAAGGTGCCCACCAGCATGCAGGGTCCGATCAGTTTTACCCATCCCTGGGAGATCGCCATGCCCGCCGCCGTGGTCGGCCCGCCGATATTCGCATTGGAAGCAAGGATGATATCCTCCAGGTCAAACTTCAGGAGCTTTCCGCCCAGGAAGCAGAAAGCCATATTGACCAGCACAATGATCATGCAGAACAGCAGCAGGATCGGAGCGTTCCGGATCAGGACACCGATGGATGCCGGCACGCCGATCACAAAGAAGAACAGATAGATCAGCCAGGTACCCAGCTCCTGCGCTCCATGCATCTCCTCCGCCTGCTTATGGAAGCAGGTGGCAAAGATCACGGAGAAATTGGTGATCCAGACATACTGGCTTCCGAAGAAGGTGTTCAGCATCTGGGTAAACCAGTTATCCTTCGGAATCAGTCCGGCAAAGAAGCTGCCGATCAGCCTGGAAAGGAACACGATAACCGCCGCATAGGCCAGGTTGAAAGCAATATCCTTCAGGGACACATTCTTCCGGGTCCAGTACTGCTTGGCCAGCGTTTCTGTATCTCCTTTCCCTTTTGAAGCCACTTCATCGATATGGGGATGGCTGTAGCGGCTCCGGAAGAAGGCGCTTCCGGCCGCACCCAGCAGCACCAGGAAATACAAGGCCATGTTCAGGTTATCCGCCACAGTAGTGGCTGAGACCAGGCTGCTGTCTACATGAAAAGCATCCGCAATAGCCGTGAAGTTCACCCCTCCGCCGATATAGGAACCGGTCATCATCGCAGCTGCGCCGGGAAGGCCTTGTACCGCGCCGCCCAGCAGAAGTGTTGCGAGTACTGTCCCGGCCACGGTGCCTGCAGCGCCGATCAGAAAAATCTGCATGAACCGCCCGGTCTCCTTCCAGATTTTCCGGATGTTAGTCTGCAGAAGCAGCAGCGGAATCCCCAGCGGTACCGCGTAGCCCCAGACGATATCGTCAAACACAGGCGCGCTGTCCGGAATAACATGGATATTCACCAGCACCAGCGCAATCACCAGTGTGATGATCGCCCCGGATATCTTCGAAGCCCATTTATACTTCTGCTCCAGGCAGATGGCAAGTGCTGTTGCCGCAAAAAGCACAGTCAGAAGCGCCCAGTGGTTGTCAGCGGCTATCAGGGTTTGCACTGTCTGATCCACAATGAATTCCTCCGTTCTGTATTACGAGGGAGATTGGCGGAAAATGCAGAAATGCCGGCTTAAGCGGCCGGCCGCTGTTCTTCTTCTGTTGTAATATAGCGATAAATATATTCTTCAGCCAGTTCATCCAGTCTGCCGTTTTTCTTTTCGTCAGCCAGGAATTGGTTCACATACTCCAGCAGATCCTCTGATCCCTTCGGCATCAGCATCCCCAGCTGTCCCTCTGTGAAAGGCTCATAGATCAGCGGTGCGGCAAGACGGCTGTCCTGTCCCACATAGTATCCTGCTTCCATGACCTCCGTGATCATGACGTCCGCTTCCCCGGATGCGACGAGCCCGGGGATCTCCTGATTGATATCATGAATGATCAATGTGGCGTCCGGAAGGTTCTCCCGCGCAAATTTCTCGTTCAGTCCTCCCGGATTCTCCATGACCCGAACCTCCGGCCGGTTGACAGCTTCCAGGGAAGTATACCTGTCAGCGTCCTCCGCGCGGCAAAGAACGGTCTTGCCGTTCTGCAGGTATCCGTCGGACATCAGGGCCTGCTCTTTTCGGGCTTCAGTGACGGTGATGCCGCAGATCGCCAGGTCAAATCTGCCCGCCTGCGTATCCTCCATCAGGGTCGGCCAGGAAGTCGGGACATATTCGATCTCGACCCCCAGGGACGATGCCAGGTCCTCCGCCAACTCTGTGTCAAATCCCCAGTATGAGCCGGTTTCCGGCTCAAAAAAAGACATGGGTTTATAGTCTCCGGCAGTGCCGACTCTGATCACACCTGTCTCCAGGATCCGATTCAAAGTCGGCGTGTCCGAAACCGTCTTCAGTGCCGGAAGATCATGAATATCATAGGTTTCATAATAGATATCGAAGGCTGTTTCAATATCACCGGAAAGCTCGATCAAAGCTCCTGCCTGGAACATTGTGGAAAGTGTGCCGGAAGGAGCATGCCAGGCCGCGTTGGAAACGACTGTCATGGTTTCTTTTCCTGCTTCTTCTGCCTGCAGGGTTGCCACCGCGCCAAAGAGCAGGGTACCGGTTGCAATATGATAATCGCTGGAAATGATCGCCAGCTGTTTCACCTGCGGATAGTGTTCCGTCAGGATCCGATACGTATAGATTGCGTTCTGGGCGGTTGTCAGGGACCGGTCTTCCACGATTATCCGCTGAGGGTCCACACCGTTTTCGATCAGCCATTTCGCCATCTCTCCGGCTTCCGTCGCATCCCGGTTTCCTGACGCGGTTCCGCCGCCGGTACAGACAATCAGGGAATTGGGATATTTTTCGGCGTTGGCTTTTGCGACTGTCAGCCTTTCGACCAGTTCGTCCTTCATACTGCTGTCCGGATTCAGCTGGAAGCCAAGAACGATCATGCATAGTTCATCGGTTTCCGGCAGCCCGTCCGGTAGGGTATCCTCATTGATTTCAGGGCTTTCATTCACTGTTTTCCAGAGCCGCATGATGCTTTCCCACTTGGCTCCCGAGACCGGATCAACAGTACAGAGTTCCTCCAGCAATTCCGCGGTCTTTTCTTCCGCTTCGCTGCCGTAGGTTCCGTAATATACCGCCAGCTCTTCTATCAGGTCCTGAACAGGCTGACTCTTTTCTGTTCCTTCTTCCGCCAGTGAAGGAGTGATCATCAGTATGATACTGATCATCATTGAAACAAGCCTTTTCATTGTTTCCACCCTGTTTCCCGCCGTTTATCCCGCCAGTCAGAAGCTGGCGCCCAAATTCTCAAAGGTGTCAATGACCACCACGCATTCAGGAGACACCTGCTGCATGATCATCCGCATAATATTTTCAGGCACCGCCACGCAGCCGCCGGTATAAGGCTTGGCAGGACCAAAGCAATGCAGAAAGATGGCAGAACCGCGTCCGGGCGTGCCGTCCTCGTTGAAGCTGATATTGAGGCAATACTGATACTGGTATTCGTAATCGACAATATGTTCGCTGTCGTCCATCACCAGGTCCGGCACGTCCCGGATATCCACCATTTCGTTGTAATGCCTGTCCGGATCACCCGACCAGTAGATATTGTCATCCACCTGAATATAGGGCAAAGCGCATCCGGGATCTGCCGCGATACCAAAGGCTTTGTTGAAATGATAAACGCCGACGGGCGTCTGTCCGCAGCCCTCCGCATGGTCCGCATCCAAACACAATCCGTACCGACCAACAAAGCCCGGCGAGGAAAGGATCTGTTTCCAGACGCCGCTGTCATCCTTCCGGTGCATGGTGATATAAGCTGTGGTTTTATCCATCCCCATCGCAGCCACAACAAACAGCTGATCTGCCTCCTGCGCGGCGGGCAGACTCGTTACCCATGCCGGAGAGTCTGTCATATGCTGGATATTTACATGCAGGCCTTCCACCTGAGCAGACAGAACGTCCCCGGAATCAGGAATAACTTCTTCCGCGGCGGCCGGATTCATGCCAATGATCATCAGCAGTACCAGAAGCAGTGCCAAACATTTTTTCATGGGTTTGAACCTCCTTTTTTTGTTGTGTTTCCAATTCGATATTTTATACATACCGTCACCGGTAGCATACGGGCTGCGTCATATTCATGTGCCGACAGCATTCTTTCTTTGATCCACCGTTTTCCATATGCGCCCGGTTATCCAATTTGCGAGCACGCCGAGCGCGATACCCAGTACAATGCCGGCCAACACATCTGTTGGAAAATGTAAGAACAGACACATGCGGCTGAAAGCGATCAGCGCCGCGGCGATGAAGGCGGCTATGCCCGACTTCTTATGCTGCATAAAAACAGCTGTGGCTGCTCCGAAGGCCCAGGCTGAATGGGTTGACGGAAAAGAAGAACTGGACGGTCTGTCAACCAGCAGCGCAAAATCCAGGTCCATTTGACAGGGCCGGGGACGGGAAACCAGGTTTTTCAGTCCATACTGTCCGATCAGGAAGACAGCTGCATAGGCAAGAAGCACCGCGACGCCTGCTTTCCGGGTCTTTTTGAAAACCAACAGAACGGCAGCGACAATGACCCACAGCTGCCCATAGGATCCGGCGATCTTCGTTACAGCCAGGAAGAAGCTGTCCAGCACAGCTGTGCGCGGAATGGCATAAAGAAATGAAAACTCCATTGAAATCATTTGCCTTTCTTTTTTCTGTCGGCCCGACTGACAGCATCCGGCCGCCGCCGGGTCGCCTGGTTGGCAGAACCCCGTTACAGCGGATCAGCTCAAAATTTGCGTTGTTTTCATTTACGTAACATCTATGCTTATCGTTTACAGCTGTGGTTTTATTGATTCTCAGGATACCACTCCGCGATCACGCTGGTCGGGATCTCAAAATGCTGGTAATCCTTCCGGTCTTCCCAGTCTCCGTATATTCCAGCGTGGCCTGGCTCAGTGTGCGCGCTTCGTCATCCATGTCAGCCACCACGCGGAAATATACGCCGTCCAGTTCAAGAACCGCCACAAAATGTTCATCATTGCCGCCGGCGATGCCTGTATATCCGTCTGACGCCATTGCTTCGCCAATCGTGGCAAATGGAATGGATAAAGCGCCTTCTTCAGCCAATGCTATGTTTACCATCATAATCACTGCGAGTACAGCCAATAAAAACTTTTTCATTGCAAACTTCCTTTCGTCTCTACAGGACTGAGTTACTCTATGCACTTTTCTCTTGCTGTATTAACATTATCACAATATCATTTCGTCCGCAACATATTCATAACCCGCCTGCCGGAAAGCGGATCAGCTTCTGTTTCTTCCGACTGAAAAACCCGCTTCCGGGTCATACCCATCTTCAAGGTCATATCTCAAGGGTACTTTGGGATTTGCGACCGATGTATTGATATTTATTTGGGGAAATACACAATAATGGGTTGACATATTGATATAAAGTACTTTATATTATAAAGCATCCGGGAGACACCATCCGATTCCCGAATCCAATTCAAAGGAGAAATGAGTATGACACAGCAGATATCTGCTTCCGAAAACCAACACAGCGAAGAAAACATAAAAACCGCCATGGAGGATATTGCGCTCATAAAGCGCATTATCAACCATGCGGAAATCAATCTGCGCCGCCTCGGCTGGCTCTTCCTGGTATACGGTTCAGCTACACTTGCCTTCCAGGTATTCCAGATCGTTCTCACCCTTTATACCGCCCGTACATCCAGCCTGGAGAGCGTCAGCACCCTGTCCATCATCCTGACAGCCCTGTCGTATGCTGTAAGTATCGTGCTTTTCGTTCTGTTTATACGTAAACGCAGGAAAATTGGAAAAAGCGAGAATGTTTATACCATGCGTCTGTTTGATATGTGGGGTGTAATGCTTTTCGCGCCGGTAGTCCTGGGGCTCGTCACGCGGCTCATCGGGCTGACTGTCCAATCCCCGAATGCAGCAATCGGGAACACAGTCCTCAGCTGCATGAAATACGGCGCCGTATGTATCTGCATTTTCTTTACCGGCCACTATATCAGCAGCCGGACCATGAAGATTATCGCTGCTGTACTTTCTGTCCTGTTTCCCGTCCTGTTTATCATTCCGCTTCCTTATGTCATTGCTGTGAACCTCAATGAAATCACAACTGCGATCCAGCTATATGCATATCTGAGTGCGAAAGTGAATATAATCTCCCTTTTGCTCCCCTTCGTGTATATCGGCATGGGCATCTTTTCCATGAAAAAGCAGAGAGGGTCTGTTTATGGAGATGAATAATATCCCGGAAATGTTCCAGTCGAAACTTCGGCTGATGATCGTAAGCGGACTGATCAAGCAGCCCCTTTCGTTCACTGCGCTGAAACAGCTGACCGGAGCAACCGACGGCAATCTCAGCGTCCAGATCAGCAAGCTTACAGAAGCGGGTTACATTATTGTCCGCAAGGAGTTTTCCGGCAAAAAACCGCTGACCACCTGCGAACTGACGCAGCTTGGCCGGGACAGTTTACGGCAGTATGTTGAGCTCCTGAACAGCATCCTCGCGGGTAATTAACAGATCATTTTGAGACAATTCAGTCGAAGTGAGCGAAGCTCTGACGACTACCAGTGGCAAGATTTTCGTCAGAGCTGAGGTCAAGCGAAAGGGAGCAAGCTCCACAGTGTGGAGTTGCGACCATTGAGCTTGCGGACGGGATTCGATTCCGTTCGCCTCTCTACGCCTACGGCGACGCCCCACCGGGGCGACGTTCGGCTCGCTTACCCGCGGCCTTTTGGTCCCGAAATCGAGAACTATGAATTCCAACCCCGGGTTTCCCCGCATGGCCGCATTTCCTCCGGTTAAGCCATCAAAAGGCCCTGTTTTTCCGCATTTGGCCGGCTCTGGCCAGCCATTTTAAAGTGGACATTCTGCCTTTCCGGACAATTCTAAAGGTGCAATTCGCGTTGCAACCCGGTTGGTTGCAGCATCATATCGCAAGTGCCTCGCCTTTTGGTCAAACTTTTGGTTCGCCGTTTGATTTCACGCCCATCTTCACGGTCAAATCACCAAGCGACTTGTCATACTGCGCGCGGCTGATCGCGCCATGTTCCAGGAACGTGTCCAGCAATTGCTTCTGCCTGAGATAGAGATCACGCTTCTTTTTCTCGGCATTCATAGGTTCGTTTTTCATCATTTTGCTTTATCTTTCACCATTATTACAGGCATGTACTTGTAAGTTTATCTCCCGATTTTCTGAATCATCAGGATCCTGACAAAATGAAGTTATAAAAGAGTATAACCTCTGAATCCACGCACAGAATAATATGAATCTGCCCCGTTATGAAACGTGAATACAGTCCCGTAACGCCTTTCGCAGAAAAGGGCTCCGCCCTGTTTTCTGATCTCTGCCGGGGTACTGATCCAGGAAGAAGTTTTTAAGTCGAAGTCGCCAAGGGCTTGCAGCCTGTAATAGAGTTCTTCTGTCAACAGCAAAACTCCGATCTCCTGAGCCTTCTTTTCAGCGCTCCCAATGGGCGGATTTTTCGTCCGATTTTGGAAAGCTTCATCATCATAGCACAGACTTCTTCGCCCGGAAGGTGACTCTTTTGCGCAGTCGCAAAAAATCAGTTTCCCTGTTTCTTTATCAAAACCAATGGTATCCGGCTCACCGCCGCTTTTTTCCATCTTCCGCAAAACTTCCATGACGTCTGGCTTTTCACGCAGACGATTCTCCACATCAGCCCATTGCAGCTCCGGATGGAGATTCATATTGCCCTGAAACCTGTTCTTCAGTATTTCCAGCATTACTGATTGTCTCCTCTCTCTTCGGCAGTTTCTCATGGTTAAGATGATTCCGAGTTTGTCGGCTATTGGTATCTTCTAATCCTGTAATTTCTTGCCCATTTCAATCCGCATGTTATGTTCCTCAGGTCCACGGTTTGAATAGGCATACCTGTCGAATCCGATGATCTGAAAACCGTTCTTTTTGTAAAAAGAGATCGCTTTGAAGTTATAACTCTGCGTTTCAAGCACGGCCATTCTGGCCCCGCTCCTGACCGCTTCATCCAGGATGGTTTCTATCAGTTTTGTACCCACCCCGTTCCTGCGGTCAGCACTGTCAAACACACAGATGTTGGCAATGGTGTATCTGTTGTTCCACTTCTCCAGGAAGCCTTCCACAAACCCCAGGAGCCTGTCTCCCTCAAAAGCGCCGTAGGCGACCGGATGGTCCAGCCAGTCCTGCAGCATATCATCGTTGATGGACATCCTGAGGGGCGCATCAGACATGATCCATCTGATATCAAAGCCGTCTCCTTCGGGCTCAATGGACAGGAACCTGTCGGAGAGAATCTCCGCTTGGTATTTCCGTCCTTTATACTTCTCGTAGTCCAGCTTTTTGATAAACATTCTTACCCTCACAATTATCCCGTATATCACATGGGAATGGTCAGGAATATCAAAAGTTACTGCCGATAACAACATCTGTGATCTGGAAATATCTTTCGCTGAACCTTCACGTAAGGCTGTACTACGGATTTCATAAACCTCTGATAATACTCAGATAGTCCTGCCGCTGATCGAATACCGCATAAATCGTAACTTCCTTTTGCTCCTCATTGATCTTGTAGAACACCAGATCTTTTTCAGTAATCAAGACCTTGTACCCTTGACGTTTCAGCACAGTATATCTCGGATCTGTCCCGATATACGGGTTATCTGCAAGAGCAAGAATAGAAGTTTCCAGCGCATTCAGTTTTTCCAGAGCAACATCATTCCCGAATCTTTCGGCAGCATAGAGTATGATATTTCTGATGAGGGAATCTGCTGTATCTGTTCTCAGCACCTTATACTTCATCATAATCCCCCCGACAGAAGATCCCTCAGGTCATTGAATGTTTCCCGGGCAGGTGCAGTTCTGCCGTTTTTCACGTCCTCTTCCGCTTCTGCAAGAATCTCCAGAAGCTCTATTCTTGCTTTCAAACGGTTATATTCTTCGTAGGCAAGCGAAACGGTATCACCCCGTCCGTTAACTGTAATGATCACTGCTTCCTTGTTCTCCCTGCATTGTCTGGAAACTTCATTATAGTGGTTCCTCAGGTCGGCGGACGGCCTGATGGTCTCTCTGAAAGTAAGCATGATAAATCCTCCTAGCTTTACTGTAGACAAATTTTGGAAAACCCGGAAGCGTAGGAAAATCAACGCTTCCGGGAGTCGAAGTGGCGGGATTCGAACCCGCGGCCTTTTGGTCCCGAACCAAACGCGCTACCAAACTGCGCTACACCTCGAAGCTGAGCCGATGAGGGGACTCGAACCCCTGACCTGCTGATTACGAATCGGCTGCTCTACCAACTGAGCCACATCGGCACAACCAGCGACGGATATTATATCAAAGCACATCCGGTTTGTCCACCCCTATTTTCCGGAGCGTGAAAAAGCCCGGAAAATACTGTCTTCACTCTTCCGAATCATCCATATAATCCAGGAACTGCATCATAATATATCCGCTTTGTCCGTCCACTTCCACGAACGCCCACAGCTCGTCCCTGCTGTTCAGAATCTCCTTCACCACCAATACCTGCTTGCCCAGTTTCAGTTCCCGGAGCCTGTAGCTCCCGGTATCCGGGCGCTGCCGCAGCCGGACTTTGTCTTCATTGGTGGCGGCATAGCGGTTGATGTTTTTTCCGTAGGTTCTGTCCACCTGTTCCCGCAGACTGTCCCGCTCCGCGGTCAGCACATTCACCTGCTCCAGAAGGACGTCCCGTTCCGCCGTCAGCGTATCTGCCTGTTCCTGCAGGCTGTCCCGTTCCGCCGTCACAGTATTCACCTGTTCCCGAAGTGCCGTCAGCTGGCTGCCTGACGTTACGGCGGCCGATTCCATTGCTTTCAGCTGCTCATCCATATTGCTGATTTCCGCGTTCAGCTGATTTGTTTTTTTCCGGCTTTCCTCTGCTTCAGCGTTCAGCGTGCTGATTTCTGTTTCGTAGTTTTCCTTCTCCGCGGTCAGCGCCTCGATCTGTTTCTGATTCGTTTCCGCTTTCTCGCTGAGCTTCCCCTTCTCCGCGGTCAGCGCCTCGATCTGCTTCTGATTTGCTTCCGCTTCCTCGCTGAGTTGCTCTTTCTCCGCTGTCAGCGCCTCGATCTGCTTCTGATTCGTTTCCGCTTCCTTGCTGAGTTGCTCTTTCTCCGCGGTCAGCGCCTCGATCTGCTTCTGATTTGCTTCCGCTTCCTTGCTGAGTTGCTCTTTCTCCGCGGTCAGCGCCTCGATCTGTTTCTGATTCGTTTCCGCTTTCTCGCTGAGCTTCCCCTTCTCCGCGGTCAGTGCCGCAATTTCCTTTTTATATCCTTCCGCTTCTTCGGCAATCTTTTCATTTTCCTCTTTCTGCCGGGAAATCTCCGCGTCCTTTGCTTCCAGTGAATTCTCCTGCGCGAAAGTCTCCGACGTCAGCGTTTCAACCTGTTTCCGGTAAGCCTGGGTGTCCCCGGTCAGCGTCTCAATCTGCGCTTTGTATTTCTCGGCCTCTGCCTCAAGGGTTTCGTTGTTTTTCAGGCTGATTTCCAGTTCCCGGGCCGCGGCGTCCTTTTCGGCGGATTTGGCTTCCAGGTCTTTGGTAAGTTTTTCAATCTGCCCGTTGCTTGCGGTCAGCTGCGCGTCCCAGGCCGTGATTTCCTCGTTCAGCGCGGCAATCTCGCTTTCCCGGGACTCCGCGGCTTCCAGCAGCTGCTTTTCACGCGCCTCAAGCGCGGTAATATTCTCCTGCATGCCGGCCGCTTCGGCAGTCATGGTATCGATCACGGCGCTTTTTTCCGTCAGTTCCGCCTGCTGCGCCTGAACCTTGCCTTCCAGCTCCTTCTTTTCCGCGGCCAGCTTGTCCGCCGCCTGCGTTTTGCTGCTGAGCTCCGCCTCCAGCTCTTTCTTTTCCACCGCGGTGTTTTCCGCGTCGGCAGCAAGCTGTTCCTTCTCCTCTGTCAGGCTGCTGACCGTTTCCCGCAGGGCGCCGGCTTCCTCCGCGGCCGTCTGAAGCTCCGCCGCCTGCTGCGCCAGCGCCGCGTCCATTTCCTCAATTTCCCGGCCCTGAAGCGCGACCGTATCTTCCAGTTCCTGTTTCTCCGCCGACAGGTCTCCGATGATGCCCTCCTTTTCGGCGTTGTTCACGTCCAGCGCCATGATCCGGGCCGTCTGGTCCACGGAGTCCCCTTTCAGGGATTCCATCTCCGCCTCATGGCGGATGCTTCCGGAAATAAAGAGTACACAGAACACAACCGCAATGACAGCCATTGAAGCAATCCAAAGTATCGCCGTGCTCTTTTTCATTTCATACCCTCCGGCGGCCCGGTTGTCTCCCCCGCGCGCCTGTTAGCGTTCTTTTCTCAGTGTCTGAGCTTCTCCCGGGCCGAGTCAATCGCCCGCTGCACCATTTCCGGCGCGGGCGCTCCCGGAATGCCGCGCTTCTCCACGCAGGCGATCATGCTCAGATCCTCAAAAACGTCCCCTTCAAAGGCCGGATGGAACTTCCGCAGCTCCTCCAGGGAGAGATCCAGCAGCGCCTTTTTTTCATTCAGGCAATAGGCGACCAGTTCGCCCACCACCCGGTGCGCGTCCCGGAACGCCACGCCTTTCTTCACCAGGTAATCCGCGCAGTCCGTGGCGTTTGTGAACCCGCCGGCAGCGCCGCGTTCCATTTCTTCCCTGCGGAAAGTAACGGTCTTCAGCATGGCGGTAAAAACCGTGAGCCCCTTCACCAGCGTGTCCCGGACGTCAAAGAAGGCTTCCTTGTCCTCCTGCATGTCCTTGTTGTACGCCAGCGGCAGGCCTTTCATGACGGTCAGCAGTCCCATCAGATGGCCGTAAACCCGGCCGGTTTTTCCGCGGATCAGCTCCGCCACGTCCGGATTCTTTTTCTGCGGCATTATGCTTGATCCGGTGGAGAAGCCGTCGTCCATCTCCACGAAGCGGAATTCATTGGTATTCCAGAGAATCAGCTCTTCGCAGAAGCGGGAAAGATGCATCATGCAGATGGAAGCGGCCGCCAGGTAATCCAGCATATAGTCCCGGTCCGAAACGCCGTCCAGGCTGTTCTCGGAAATCGCGGAAAAATCCAGCAGCTCCGCCACCCGTTCCCGGTTCAGCGGATAGGTGGTGCCCGCCAGGGCGCCGGAACCCAGCACCATGACATCCGCCGCCGCGAAGGCGTTCCGGAAGCGGCCGCGGTCCCGCAGGAACATCTGCACGTACGCCATCATATGATGGGCCAGGGTAATGGGCTGCGCCTTCTGCAGATGGGTATATCCCGGCATAATGGTATGCAGGTTCTCCTGGGCGATGTCCAGCAGCGCTTCCAGCAGATCCTCCAGCATGGCTTCCGTTTCCCTGCAGGCCGCCTTGGCGTACATCCGGGTGTCCAGCGCCACCTGGTCGTTCCGGCTGCGCCCGGTATGCAGCCGCTTCCCGGCTTCCCCGATCCGCTCCGTCAGCAGCGTCTCCACATTCATATGGATATCTTCCGCGTCCGTCCGCCAGGTGATCTTTCCGGACCGGGCGTCCTCCAGGATTCCCTGCAGACCGGCCACGATCTTTTCCGCGTCATCCTTGGGTATGATTCCCTGCTCGCCCAGCATGGTCGCGTGGGCAATGGATCCGGTAATATCCTGCTCGAAAAGCCGCTGGTCAAAAGAGATGCTGGAATGGAAATCGTCCACCAGTCCGTCCGTGGCTTTTCCGAACCGTCCGCCCCATAATTTCATAACCGTCACACCTTCTGTAAGGATTTCCGGACGCCGCCGGGCACCAGCATGCCCCGGAAGGCTTCCTCAATTTTTTCAGCCAGCGGCGTTTCGTACAGATTCACCGCGAATATCACATCGTTGGACAGGATCGGCTTCAGCACGCCCGCCGCGCTGTCCGGATCCCCGAAGCGGACCGCCTTCAGGGCTTCCTGCAGACCTTCCCGCATCGGATCCGGAGAAACCTCCATGGGGTTCCCCTTATCGTCCGCCGCCAGCAGGTACCGGAGCCAGGCGGCGATTGCCAGCGGGATGCCCTCCAGCTCGTCCGCCGTGCCGTTCTGCATACGGCTCTTAATGGTTTCGCCGAAGCGGATCGGCACCTTCTGGCTGGTATCGCAGGCGATGCGCTGGGGCGTGTCCGGCATAAAGGGATTCGGCAGCCGTTTTTCCAGCACTTCCTTCAGGAACGCCTCCGGGCTCAGGATGCCCGGATCCGTCACCACCGGCAGGCCTTCCCGGTAACCGATCCGCTCCACAAGCCGTTTCAGGTCGGCATCTTTCATTTCATCGGCGATCAGGGTATAGCCCAGCAGGCAGCCGTACACCGCCAGGGCGGTATGCAGCGGATTCAGGCAGGTGGTCACCTTCATCCGTTCCGTGCGGTTCACGGTATCCCGGTCCGTCATGTATACGCCGGCCTTCTCCAGCGCGGGCCTTCCGTTGGGGAAACGGTCCTCAATCACCAGATACTGGGGGATTTCCGCGTTCACAAAAGGCGCGATGAACGTATGCCGCGCGGTCTCCACCGGCGTCATATCCTCAAAGCCCTCCTCCGCCAGCGCCCGGGTTACGGACGGAGCGGGGCGGGGCGTAATCTTGTCGATCATGGACCAGGGGAAGGAAACCTTCGTTTCGTCGCTGATCCAGTCCAGGAATCCCTGATCCGCGAAACCGGCCCGGACCCAGGCTTCCGCGATTTCAGTCACAGCGTTCCGGAGCTTTTCCCCGTTATGGCTGCAGTTGTCCATGCTGACCAGGGCGATCGGCGAAGCGCCGGACACATAGCGGTGGCGCATCAGCGCGGTGACGATGGACATGGCGTGGCGGGCTTTTTCCGGCCCGTCCTGCAGATCCGCTTTGACCGCGGGGAAGTATTCCCCCTTCATGTCCCGCAGCGCGTATCCCTTTTCGGTAATCGTGAAGGAAACCATCTGGAGGGAAGGTGCCTCAAATACGCGTTTCAGCCTGCCCCAGTCCTCCTCTTCCGCGGGGGACGCCTTCAGGCCGCAGGCCAGGGAAGCGATTACCTCCCGCTCCGTCGTGCCGTCCGGCTTCAGGGAAACCATCAGCGTCAGCGAATCAAAGGGCTTGTAGATCCGGTCGATGATCTCGCCGTCAAAGGTCTCCGCGGCGATAATGCCCCGGTCCGCCAGTCCCGCGTTCAGCAGCCGCTGCTGCAGCCCGGCAATAAAACCGCGGAAGATATTTCCCGCGCCGAAATGCACCCATACCGGGTTTTCCATGGTTGCCCGGATCATCTTTTCCCGGTCGTATGCCGGCAGCGTAACGCCCCGGTCCTTCCAGTCCTGAACCTGCTTCAGCCCCTCATTTGTCAGTTTCACGCGCACCCCTTCTTTCCAGGCCGTTTTCCGCGGTTTCCGGCCTTTCCTGCCGGGCCCGCCGAATCCCATACTTCCTTATTGTACATTGTACACGAAACCCCCGTTTTCGCAAGTGGAAACCGTCGTCCGGAAAGGCCGGAAGCATGCTTTTTTTCGGCTTTTGTTCGCCTTGACATTCTCCGGGTGAACGTTTACCATAACCCTATCGGCAAAGGAAATGAGGCGGTTTTTTGATCGTTCTGGGGATCGACCCGGGCTATGCGCTCATGGGCTGGGGCGTTGTGGAATCGGAGGGCAGCCGGATGCGGCTGGTCGCCTACGGCTGTATCGAGACCAAGGCCGGCGTCCCCATGCAGAACCGGCTCCGCACCCTGCAGCTCGGCGTGCGGGATATCCTTACGATATACAAGCCGGACGAGGTGGCTTTTGAGGAGCTGTTTTTCGCCCGGAACGTGACCACCGCCCTGATGGTGGGCGCCGCCCGCGGCGCGGCGATCATTGCCGCCGCCGAATATACCGAAAACTTATATGAATACACCCCGATGCAGATCAAGCAGGCCGTCACGGGGTCCGGCCGGGCCGACAAGAAGCAGGTCCAGCAGATGGTCAGGCTCCTGCTGAAGCTGGACGAGATCCCGAAGCCGGACGACGCGGCGGACGCGATCGCCTGCGCCATCACGCACTGCCAGGCCGGCGTCGCACGCCAACAGTTCCTGATGAAATAACGGAGGGCCCCGTATGTACGCGTTTATAGAAGGCGAAGTCTGTGAAAAGGCGAACGGTTCGCTGGTGCTGCTGGCCGGCGGCGTCGGATATCAGCTGAACTGTTCCAACAATACGCTGCAGGCCGCCCCCGCCCTGGGGGAAAAGATGCGCTGCTGGACCTTCCTTTCCGTCCGGGAGGACGCGATGGAGCTGTTCGGCTTCTCCTCCCGGGAGGAGAAAGACCTTTTTCTGCAGCTGACCTCCGTCAGCGGCATCGGGCCAAAAACCGCCCTGGGCCTGCTGGGGTCCATGCCCCTGCGGGACCTGAACCTTGCCATCCTTCTGGGGGATGTGAACGCCCTGTCCCGTGCCCCCGGCATCGGGAAGAAGACGGCGCAGCGCATCGCGCTGGAGCTGAAGGACAAGATTTCGCAGGCGGACGTTTCCGCCCCGGGCGGTGCGGCGGATTCCGCCGCCCCCGCCGCTTTCACGAACCCGGATTCCGCCGCCGAGGCGGTCGAGGCGCTCATCGCCCTCGGCTATTCCTCCACGGAAGCCCGCGGCGCCGTCAGCCGGATCCGTGGGGAGGCGGACACCCCTGAGGACCTGATCCGTCTCGCCCTGCGGGCCATGGCCGGCATGTAATTTAAAGGAGGAAGCGACCGGTGGAAGACAGATTTATGAACAGCAGCTTCCTGGCGGAAGACAGCGCCGTGGAGCAGTCCCTCCGCCCGCATACCCTGCGGGATTACGTGGGACAGAAGGCGGTGAAGGACAGCCTGGGCATCTATATCGAGGCTGCCCTCTCCCGGCATGACGCGCTGGACCATATGCTGCTGTACGGCCCGCCCGGCCTCGGCAAGACCACGCTGGCCTGCATCGTCGCTGCCGAAATGGGGCAGAACATCCGTGTCACCAGCGGGCCGGCCATCGAGCGGCCGGGGGATCTGGCCTCCATCCTGAGCAACCTGAGTACCGGGGATGTGCTTTTTATTGATGAGATTCACCGCCTTTCCCGCCAGGTGGAGGAAGTGCTCTATCCCGCCATGGAGGATTACGCCATTGATATCATGATCGGCAAAGGGCCCACCGCCCGGAGTATCCGGGTGGACCTGCCGAAGTTTACCCTGGTGGGCGCCACCACCCGGGCCGGCCAGCTTTCCGCTCCCCTGCGGGACCGGTTCGGCATGCTTTTCCGCCTGGAAATGTACACGCCGGAGGAGCTTTCCATGATCGTGAAGCGCAGCGCCGGCATCCTGAATGTGGACGCCGACGAGGAAGGCCTGCTGGAAATCGCGCGCCGCAGCCGGGGGACGCCGCGGATCGCCAACCGGATGCTCAAGCGCGTCCGTGACTTCGCGGAAGTCCGCGCCGGCGGGCATATCAGCCGGGACGTGGCGCGGGAAGCCCTGCAGATGCTGGATGTGGATGAGCTGGGCCTGGACAAGGTGGACCGGAACGTGCTGGGCTGCATGATGGATAAATTCGGCGGCGGCCCCGTGGGGCTGGATACCCTGGCCGCCACCACCGGGGAGGACGCGGTGACCATCGAGGATGTATACGAGCCTTATCTCATGCAGCTGGGATTTCTGATGCGGACGCCCCGGGGCCGGATCTGCACCCCGGCCGCCTGGGCCCATATGAAAAAGAACATGCCCGCCTCGGCGGAAGCGCAAATCAGGATGGAGATCTGAAACAGCATGAAAACCTCAGATTTCGACTATGAACTGCCGGAAGAGCTGATTGCCCAGACACCCGTGGAGCCCAGGGACCGGAGCCGCCTGCTGGTTTATCACCGGAAGGACCGCTCCGTGGAGCACAGGCATTTCTTCGACATCATCGATTACCTGAATCCCGGGGACGCCCTGGTGATCAACGAAACCCGGGTAATTCCCGCCCGTCTGCTGGGCGTCAAGGAAGATACGGGCGTGCCGGTGGAAGTGCTGCTGCTGCGCCGGCAGAACGCGTCGGACTGGGAAGCCCTGGTGCGTCCCGGCCGCCGGCTGAAGCCCGGCACCCGCTGCTCCTTCGGGGGCGGGCTGCTGCGCTGCGAGATCCTGGGCAATGTGGAGGATACCGGGGGCCGCACCGTCCGCTTCCTTTATGAAGGCGTTTTTGAGGAAATCCTGGACCGGCTGGGGGAAATGCCCCTGCCGCCGTATATTCATGAAAAGCTGCAGGACCGGGACCGGTACCAGACCGTGTACGCCCGGCAGGACGGTTCCGCGGCCGCTCCCACCGCCGGCCTTCATTTCACGCCGGAGCTGCTGGACCGGATCCGGCGGAAGGGGATCACCGTGGTGCCGGTGCTGCTGCACGTAGGGCTGGGCACCTTCCGTCCCGTGAAGGTGGAGGACGCGGAAAAGCATGTCATGCACAGCGAATTCTGCCAGGTGACGGAGGAAGCGGCGGAAACCCTGAACCGCCTCCGGGCTGCCGGCGGGCGGATTGTCTGCGTGGGCACCACCTCCGTCCGCACGCTGGAAACCTTTTCCCGCCCGGACGGCACCGTGGTTCCCGGCGCCGGGGATACGGCGATCTTCATCTATCCCGGCGTTCCGCTGAAAGCCACGGACGCGCTGATCACCAATTTTCATCTCCCCCAGAGTACCCTGCTGATGCTGGTCAGCGCGCTGATGGGGCGGGAGGAAGCCCTCCGGGTTTACCGGGAGGCTGTCCGGGAAAGATACCGTTTCTTCTCCTTTGGAGACGCTATGTTCATTGAATAAGATACGGAGGCGGGCTGATGGATAAATACAGCAGGCCGGGAAATATACTCCTCACTTCCTTTGAATGCGACCTGTTTACAACGGATCATCCGGATTTTCCCGTGCCGGAGCACTGGCATTACTTTGCCGAAATTATCCGGGTCCGCAGCGGTTCCCTGAAAATCCTGCACGGAACCAAAACCGTTCTCCTGAACGAGGGGGACGCCGCCTTCTTCAATCCCTTGGTGCATCACGCCCTGAATTACGGGGACGACGGAAGCACCGCCGTCTATGAAGTGATCCGGCTGGATATGGAGCTGTTCGGAAACCTTCCCTCCTATACCCCGGATATGCGGGGCATGATGCTGGAGGCGGAACGCCGGGGGCTTCCCATGGTTATGAGAGCCCGGGACCTGCGGGAATACCATACGGATTTCATGATCGACCAGTGTGTGGAGGAATACCGCGTCCAGGCATACGGCTACGACCTGCGGATCCGTTCCCTGCTGTACCTGATCTTCACCACCGTCATCCGCCGCTGGATCGCGGGCGGTTTTATACCCCAGGTATACCAGTCCCCCATCGATCCGATTTATACCCTGCCTTCCTACATCACGCGTCATATTGAGGAACCGCTGAAGGTGGAGGATCTGGCGGCCTTCTGCGGCCTGAGCTATCCCTGGTTCGCCCGGAAGTTCCATCAGATCTACGGCGTCAGCTGCAAGGAATACATTGAGAAAGTACGGATCCGCCGGGTGGAGCATTATCTGCAGTATACCGACTGCGACCTGAACTATATCAGCAGCCATACCGGATACGCCGACTGCAGCCATCTGGTCCGTGATTTCCGGAAACTGCGGAACACCACCCCCGGACAGTTCCGGCAGGCTTACCGCGCAAAGAATCAGGGAACCGGCAGTTTCCCCAAACCTATTGACATCTATTAAAAAAACAGATAGAATACACTTTGTTCGCGAGTCTTTCAAGGCTTGATGCGGAACATGCAGGTGTAGCTCAATGGCAGAGCTCCAGCTTCCCAAGCTGGTCACGTGGGTTCGATTCCCATCACCTGCTCCAACCCGCATCAATGACTCGGAAGCAAATATCACCCATTCGCTTTTGAGCGAGATAAACAGGAGGAGGACATCCCAATGGCAAAAGGACATTATGAGCGGACTAAACCCCATGTAAACATCGGCACCATCGGCCACGTTGACCACGGCAAGACCACCCTGACCGCCGCCATCACCATGACGCTGGCGCTGAAGGGCGAAGCCCAGGCCATGCGCTATGACGAAATCGACAAGGCTCCCGAAGAGAAAGCCCGCGGAATTACCATCAACACCGCCCACGTCGAGTACGAAACCGCGAAGCGGCACTACGCCCACGTGGACTGCCCCGGCCACGCT
>ONJM01000051.1 GCA_900318145.1 uncultured Eubacteriales bacterium | reverse complement strand
TGCCCTATCCTCCTTTTGCTGGCATCCAAAGTATATCACGGATCCTTAAATTCTTTACTTCGCATTAATCTTTTGTCCTTGACACGGGGAGCACATTAGCTCTTTCTATCCTGTCAAGGCATTCATTGCCTTGTTTTCCACTCGTTTCATCCCATTTTACCCATTGTTCCGGCTAACCGTATACTTTATTGTTCTTTTGATCCTTCCACCGATCCGACGGATCCAGCGGATGGCGGGTAAAACTATCTGGTATATACGGTAGGCTGTGTTGTCCCGGGTAATCAGTTTGCCGTTTGGGATGCGGTAGAAGCCGGTCAGGGTAGCGAGTATAGCTCCTTTTTTTATATGTTCGATCACCCAGGTGTTGTCACCGCGGATCAGATATTCAGTTTCGGTGATTTTCCGGATGCGGTGAAGGATGTAGGTGCCGTTTGTTTTGTAGAGGACAACGTCTCCCTTCTTCGGGGGAACGTTTTTGACATCTTCCACGATTACGATACTCTGCCGGTCGTGGAGAAGGGGGAGCATGCTGCTGCCGACAACATGGGTAATGACCTTCCCATCCTTTTGCAGCAGCTCTTCATAAGCGATGGATTCCATTTATTGTTCTTCCTTTTTTAAGATCCTTCGAAAAGCTCAGGATGACACGAAAGGTTCAGGATGACACATTAGTCTTCCAGTGCGACCTTGATGCTGTCCAGGAATTCATTCAGGTCTTCGGCAGCGGTGGCTTCGTTCAGGTCATCGTAGCGTTTCAGCATGGCTTCGGTCAGTTTTTCCCTGGTGTCCATGCCGTCCTGAATACACTGCCACAGGAACGCGCCGGGGGTATTCAGCCGGATCATGCCGTTGAAATCCTTGCTGGCCTGGCCGACTGTGACGACGACGTAACCTGCTCCAAGTTTTTTGATGATGTAGCCTTCCTTGATCTTCATGGTTTTTCTCCTCCGGATACTGTTTCTTTGCTTTTTTCCTTATTTGCTCACTGTTTGCTTTTTTGTTGTTTGTTTATGTTTGTTGCTTATTTATCTTTGTTGTTTGTTTGTATTGCTTTTATCTTTTGCTAATCTTCTTTACCTATTCTTCTTCCAGGTTGAAATAGCGGATGGCTTCCTGTGCCGCGGAGACGTCGTTTCTGCACCGCAGGCGGTAGACCGGGACGATGGTGACCATCCGGTCGATGAGATCCATCAGCTTGGGCATATCCACCTGCCCGCCGCCGGGAAGATGGAAGTGGTGGCTGAGTTCCGCCAGCATCTCGAAGGCGTCCACCGGGTAGATGGCGTTTTCTTCTCCCCTTTCCAGGAGGCAGAGGGCCTTCAGCGGAGCGGACGTCTTCGTCTGCCAGTTCTCCTTGCCGCACCAGGGAGTGCCGTAGGCGAGCAGCTGATCGTTTTGGAAGCGGTAGATCGGCTTGTCGCCGTTAATGACCGTTACCTTGTCTCCCAGGACTTCCTTCCAGTACCGGGTGTGGGTGCTCTTGCCGGTGCCGCTCTCCGCGGCGAAGCAGTAGGCTTCCCCGTTCACCGCGACGACGGAGGAATGCATTACAAAGGCATCGTACTTCGGAAGGGCGTTGCTGATCTTTTCGTATACGACGACGCCTTCGGCGTAGCCGTCCCCGAAAAAACATTCCGGCGCTTTTTCGATTTCTTTCCGGATTTCTTCCTCCGTTACAGCTACCGTGATATCCGGTGTCCGGTTTTCGTCCGTGAGGTATTCCCTGCACAGGTTTTTGACATAATCGTACCGGTTCTCAATGCGGATCACCAGGCCGGCCGCCTCAATCTGAATCATGGGAAGCCTCCTGCTGGTCTGTTTTCTCTGTCAATTGTCGGTTTTCTTCTTTGTTCTTTTCTTCCGCTTCTTTTTTCTGCTTCTCCTGCTGTTGTTCCAGGTATACGGCGTAGACGAAGCGCAGATCGCTTTCCAGCTTGCGTTGTTCCTGCCTTCTGCAGTCGTCGTACGCCAGGCGGTTCGGGCAGCGGTCGAATTCCGTACACTGGGGTAGGAAGACGCAGGTTTCGCATTCCTTCCGGACGGTGCAGGCTTCGGCCACTTTGTTCCATACCGCCTGATCGATACCTTCCTTTACGTCACCGTATTTCATATTTTCCGGCATCGCGTCGCAGGCGAACAGTTTTCCGGCGGCGTCGATCAGGACGTTGCATTCCGGCGCAGTCACCATACAGTAATGGGACTTCAGGGAGAACAGGCGGTCCAGGTCGCGGACGCATAATTGCTGACGCTGGATATAGTCATTGATTTCCATCACCCGGGTTTCCAGCGCGTCCGTGCCGGTGCCTGCCGGGCAGGCATCCAGGCCGTCGGCCGACTGGCCGAAGAGGGAGTGGGCGTAAACCTGCAGTTTTTTCTTTTCCTCCTGCGTAAATTCTTCTTTGAGGAAATCAATAACCTTATAGATCTCACCCAGGTTGTTTTCGTCCACGTTCAGGCGGACGGTTACGCCGATGTCGGCGGCGATCAGGAAATGGATGTTTTTGATGACAGTTTCAAAGGGATTTTTGACCGCGCTGGAATAGTTCTTCCGCTTCGCGTATTCCTCCGCCATGCCGTCCAGGGTGATCTGGATTTTCCCGATCCGCCATTTCTCTTTTGCCCTCTTCGCGTTTTCTTCATTGAAAAGGCTTCCGTTGCTGGTCATCTCGGCTGTGTATTCGATCCCGGCTTCCGTGAGGCCGTCGCAGATCCGGTCGATGTTCTCCGGCGCGCACATGGGTTCACCGCCGAACCAGTGGATATGGATCTTCTTCTTGTTTTCCGGTTTGTGGTTTTTGATGAAGTTCAGGGTATCCTCCACGGTTTCCGGGCTCATCTTGTGGTACTTCATGCCCTGCTCGAAGCAGTAGAAGCATCGGGCGTTGCAGGTGGTGGTGGGAAGGATCACGTAATGGGTGATGCCCTTCGGAAGCTCTTCCTTTACGACCAGGATATCCTTCAGTTCCAGATATGTCTGGCTTTCCGGCGTGTTCTCCGGAACGAGGAAATGATGCTCATACAGTTTCTGAGCCAGTTCTTCCTGCAGGATGTCGTTTGGATGCAGGCGGTCATCAATGAAACAGTCTATATTCCTGGGTTCCAGCGCCAGCAGCTCCCGCGTCAGCGTGTGGAAAAGCAGGTATTTCCCTTTTTCGTACAGGCAGTAAACGAAACGGCTCCGGCGGATGTTTTCATTTTCCTTCGGAGGCTTCTGTTTTCCGAGCAGGACGCAGACCCGCGGGTCCCCGCGGTACAGGCATATGTATAGTTTGCTTTCCTGTTCCGTTTCTTTTGTTTCTGCTGCTTTTTTTGCTTCTTCCCGCATGTTGATCTCCGGTTATTTTTATTCTGATAATGTTGTTTTACGGAAAAACCGGCTCCGCTGGACGGGGCCGGATCCGTTTGTTCCGTTATAACGCCAGCGCTGATCCGTCGGTTAGGCGCTCCGCTGATTCTGTGCCGTACCGGCGGACGAGCGTTTCGAAAGCTTCGGCCATCCGGGGCGGGCGACCGGCGCGGCGGTGCATGTCCGTGGCGACGTAATCGACCAGACCCGCGTCCAGCAGCTTCCGTACGCGCCTGCCGCGCAGCAGCTGATCGCTTTCAATGACGCTCCGGCAGTTGATCTGGTACTGGACGCTGAAGTTTTTCTTCAGGCGCGCGGGCAAGGTTCCCTTCATGCACTCATACCGCTCGATATGGGCCAGGACCGTCTGGTATCCCTGGTCCTCCAGCTGCTCCAGCGCCCATTGCGTCTCGTCCGCGGAAATGTCCGGCATGAACTCCACCAGAACGCTCATGCTGTCCCCGAGAGGCTTCAGCCGCCGGTCGCGGATGAACGCGTCCATGGCCGGAGTGTAGAGCAGTTCCGCGCCGGGGATCAGCTTTAAATCATATTTCTGTTCCGCGCAGTAGCGGCTGCCTTCCGCCAGCCGCGCCGCGTAGTCCTCCTCCGGAAAGGGGTGAACTCCCGGTTCCATATGGGAAGTAGCGAAGATCCGCGTGATGCCCTGCGCGTGGGCGTCATCCAGCAGGTCCCGCATGTCCTGCGCGGTTTTCGGGCCGTCGTCCACACCGTAGACGACGTGCGCGTGGATATCCGTGAAGAACGCCATTACTTTTTCCTCTTGAACATGGTCCGGATAAAGTCCAGCGGGGACTTTTTGCGCTCGGTCCCGTCAGACGCGGTGTAATATTTGTCGTAATGGCTGTAGTAATAGGATTTGTAGTAATACTTCCGGTTCAGGTAGCTGTCCAGGGCTGCCTGGTTGATCACCGTACCCAGGATCGGGCAGCCGCTCTGGTTCAGCTGCCTGCAGGCGTCCGCAAGTTCCTTTTTGCGTACCGCGTTATAGTTGATTACCAACAGGGTACCGTCACAGTTGCGGGCAATCTGCGCCGCGTCGATCAGGGCGCCGATGGGCGGCGCGTCTACGATGACGTAATCGAAATACTGGGCCAGGGATTCCAGCAGTTCCTTCATTTTATCGGAATTCAGCAGGGAAAGGCTCTGGCTCACCGTCTTGACTACCGGCACGATGAACGCGCCTTCGATATTCGTGGCGTATACGCAGTCCGCTTCTGTTGCCATGCCCGCCAGCAGGTGCGTGATGCCGGCAGGATTCGCTTCAATGAACTCCAGGCCATATTTTTGCTTGACCACACTGCGGCGCAGGTCCGCGTCCACCAGCACAACCTTTTTGCCCAGCTTGGCCATGGTGCGCAGGACGTTCATGCTGATCATCGTCTTGCCTTCGGACGCGTGGCAGCTGGTGATCATGATGCGCTTGATGTTGTCGCCGGAGAAGGTCAGGTTGGTACACAGGGTGTTGATCGCCTCTGTGCCGGCGTAACTGAGCTCGGGGAATTTGGTAATCTGAAGTGTCTTCATTCTGCTTCATTCCCCTTTGCCTTTTTTCTTCCCGCCAGTCCGCGTTTGCGCAGATCTTCCTCAATCGGCACCACGGCAAGGTTCGTAAGCCCGGTATAGCGGGTCACGTCCTCCGCGGTTTTGATCTTGTCATCCAGCAGCATCTGGATAAACACGATGGCAAACGACGCCGCGATACCGATCAGCAGGAACTTCATGGTGTTGCTGGTATAGCTGATATTGAAGGGATTGGTCGGCACCAGCGCCACGCTCATGATGCTGGGCTTGTCCATGCGCATCGTGTCGGCAATATAGTCGCTGACCACCCGGGCGTACGCGTTGGCCACGTCCGCCGCGATCTGCGGTTCCGGCGACACCGCCGTGATATCCAGCATCCGGGTGCCGTCGTCGTTCTTCACGCTGATCATTCCGCGCAGCGCGCCGTAGGAATAGCCCTCCAGGTTCAGCTCCTGGCGGACCTTCTCGTGCACTTCCCAGATGTCGAAGACCTTGATGTAGTCGCTCATCATATAGCTTCCCAGCTGAATGTTGCTGAAGTTCAGGGCATTGTCCGTGCCGACCACATAAATCGTGGAGGTAGCCCGGTACAGCGGCGTCACTTCATGCACCCCATAGAAATGCCCGAAAATCCCGAACGCAACCGCGAAAAGGAGAATCAGCTTCCAGTTCGCCAGCAGGCGGTATACGTATTCCATCAGGTCGATTGTCGTATCGGTCTCGGCGGCAGGATTCTGATTCGCCTTCTGTGCCGCGGCGCCCTGCACCGGCGGTTTTCCGGGGGTTTCCTCCGGGACAGCTTCCTGCTGCCTTCTTCTCCTGGTTTCCTCTGCCATGGATTAATCTCCAATCTTCCTATACACGCAAAAGGCGGTACATGGCAGAATGGTCGTCATGTACCGCATCTTTGCGTCTGCGGATAATCCCGTTGTCCTTATTTGCTGATAACCGCCAGCAGCGCGAAGTTCTCCTGCACCTTCAGGATCGTCGCGGGATCCAGCTTGAAGAGGATCTTGCTGTCGTCCAGAACCTTGCCGGCGAAGGCGGACCACTCAACGGCTTCCTCGCCCTTGAAGCCCAGCATAATGGCGACATCCGCGTCCTTTTCATAAGGAGTCGCGAAAGCAAGCTCGATTTCCTGCTCACCCATGCTCTCTTCATAGTTCTCGGCATACACAGGCAGCATCTCGTTCACGGTCAGTTCCCCGTCGCCCAGGATCGCGGCGATTTCATCCGCCTTGCCGAAGAAAGCAGCAACGCCTTCCGCTTCGGCCATCTTAGCCAGTTCCTCATTTGCCCAGGCAACCAGCTCTTCTTTGTCGGAGAAGCCGAATACGAAATCATTATTCGTTTCCGCTTTGTTGAAATCTCCGCCGCCCTTGCTGGGATTTTCCGCCATCGCGGCGCCAACCAGGGTAAGCATCATAGCTGCGAGCACCAGCGCGATAATCTTCTTCATAATTGTAGTCTCCTTCCATATCTGAATCCGATACAAATTATATATTATAGCTTTCAGGGCCTGATTGCAAGTGTTTTCTGTATTTTCTTCGTGTCCGGCTGTAATTTTTTCCCCCGCCATGAGTCACGGGGTCAAACCTACTGACTCATTGAGTCACGGGGTCAGATCTCCTGACTCACTTCACCTGCTGGAAAAACAGCTCCAGTACGGTTTCCTTCAGAGCCTTTTCGTCCGGCCAGAACTGCATGAAGCCGTCCTCGCTGACCTTGTGCTCCCCCGGGATGGTGCGGGTGGCCGGCCTTGTGTATCCCCTCGCGTTGTACGCCTCGCTCACCAGCCGGTCCCTTCGGATGCCGCTGACCAGATAGGGGTTCAGGGTATCGAACAGGTGACCGATGAAGTCGGTATCCTCCTGTGCCTTGTCCGCAAGGATTTTCACTGCCTCCGACAGGTACTGCTGCTGCCTGCGCATGCGGCTTGCGTTCGTGCCGTCGCTGACCTTCCGGCGGGTGCGGACGAAGGTTTCCGCGCCGTCCCCGTCCAGGGTGATCTCCGCGCCTTTCGTCCAGGCGGGATTGAGGGACGAAAGGTCATCTTCCAGGGTGACCGTCACGCCGCCGATGGCGTCGGTGAACGCGTTGACGCCGTCCAGATTCATCGCCAGGTAGAAATCGATCCGCGTGCCGAAGAGCAGTTTTGAGACCGCCTCCCGGGTCAGCTCGCAGCTCTTTTCCTTCCCGTCGCCGAAGTAGTGGGACAGGCTGATGTTGTCCGTCCGCGTGCCGGCCACGTTGCCCGTGACGCCGAGGATCGTAATCTCCGCCATCGTGTCCCGGTCGATGGCCAGCTGGGACACCGTTTTGTTCCCCCGGTCGATGACCACCAGCCGCAAGAAGTCCGCCTGGCCGCCACCGCGCTGGCCCACGCCCGTAGCCCCGATCTCATCCTGGTCGATGCCCAGCAGCAGGATGCTGGTAACATTGCTCCGCTGCCGGTAGGTATGCCCTTCGTGTTCGATCGTCACGTCATATGCGTGCCGGGCTTCCGCGTCGCCGACGGGATCCGGCTTCCGGCTGCCTTCCTCCGCCCTTTGGGCAAAGTAATAGGCAGCGCCGAGCACCGCGGCCGCAAGCACGATCACCAGGATCGCCTGAAAAGGAGTCAGCCGGCGTGTTTTGTGGTGGTGATGTTTATGCATTTGTGCTGCCTCCTTCCCGCCCGTGAGTCACGGGGTCAGGTCTCCTGACTCATGTTTTGATAAATTATACATCCTCTTTGTTTCTTTTTTCAAGCATGAGTCACGGGGTCAGGTCGAGACCACTGAAGAAGTAGCCTCATTTATCCCCTGACACATCATATTCATTCCGTAATGGTCAACTGGCAATTCTGATTTGTCTGAATCGACATAAAT
>ONJM01000014.1 GCA_900318145.1 uncultured Eubacteriales bacterium | reverse complement strand
TTTTCTTCTTCGGGCTGTTCTTCTTCCTTGGTTTCCTCTTCAGCCTTTTCTTCTTCGGGCTGTTCTTCTTCCTTGGTTTCCTCTTCAGCCTTTTCTTCTACGGGCTGCTCTTCTTCCTTGGTTTCCTCTTCAGCCTTTTCTTCTTCGGGCTGTTCTTCTTCCTTGGTTTCCTCTTCGACTTTTTCTTCTTCGGGCTGCTCTTCTTCCTTGGTTTCCTCTTCGACTTTTTCTTCTTCGGGCTGCTCTTCTTCCTTGGTTTCCTCTTCAGCCTTTTCTTCTTCGGGCTGCTCTTCTTCCTTGGTTTCCTCTTCAGTCTTTTCTTCTTCGGGCTGCTCTTCTTTGGTTTCCTCTACGGTTTCGGTTTGTTCTTCTTCCTTATTATTATCGGAAGCGTTTTCTTCGACTTCGGTCTTTTCTTCGGTACCGTTGCTTTCTATGGCTTCATTTTCTTCCTGGACGGGAGCTTCGGGGGCTTCAGGAGCTTCCGGTGCTTCGGGAACTTCAGGAGCTTCGGGGAGCTCGGGAGCTTCCTCGTTGCTGACGGACTTCTTTTCAGCTTCTTCCTTGGCAGCGGCTCTTGCGGCCTTTTCCTGGGCAGCGGCTTCACGGGCAGCCTGCTCGTCGGCTACCTTCTTCTTGGCGGCTTCTTCACGGGCAGCTTTTTCGGCGGCAGCCTTCTCCTTGGCTTCCGCTTCCTTTTGGGCTTCTTCCTTGGCGGCCTTGTCCTTTGCGGCGGCCGCTGCTGCGTCGTCCTTCACCTTGGACACGACAGGTTCACCGTTCGCGGAAACCGCGACCGTGAACTTGCCGGCAGCGCCGCTCTTCTTTGCGCCGAACACGAGCCGGTAGCTTCCTGACTTCGCTACCCACTTAACCTTGAGCTCGCCGTTCTTGGATGTATAGCGGCTGGGTTCTGCGCCGGCTTTGTCTTCCGACACATCCACCCAAAGGTTCATCCCCTTCGCTTCCAGGGTGAGTACCTCGCCCTTCTTTGCTGTAAGGTGGATGTTGAAGGTCTCTCCGGCCTTTATCTCGCCTTGCCTTTCTTCACCGGATTTCATTTCGAGATCCACCCGCTTCATCGGATCAACGGCCGATTCAGCGATGGCAATCCGTCCGGACACACCAAACAGGCTGTCCAGTGAAAGATTGGTGAACAGCATGGAGATCAGGCACAGGATGGAGAATACTTTCTGAAGCCGCTTACTCATGACATTCGCTCCCTTGAAAATGTGTTTTTTGGCAATTTATGCATAGGTATAGTTATGCATCCTTGATTGTACTACGATTTGTGTTAAAAGGCAATACGATATGTTAAAAAAATATATCAATTTTAATAAGAAAGCCTATTTTTGCCATTATTTGTTCGTACTTTAGCGTTATACTGTATACAAAATGCAGAATGTGGCCTGTTTCTTTCCTGTTCTGCTTTGTTTTCAGGTTTTCAGTAACCTCTTTGCCTGTCTGTAAGGTGAAGAAGGGGCTGGTTTGCGCAGTAACGGTCCAGGTTTTCGATGAATATTTCCACAATGCGGTCCACGGTATACCCGAGCGTCATGTTTCCGGCGGTATGAGGCGTAATAAAGAGATTCGGGAGGGTCCATGCCGGATCGTCCTTCGGAAGCGGTTCCTCCTCAAAGACATCCAGGCCCGCGGACAGGCGGCCAGTCTGCAGTTCCGCCAGCAGGGCAGCCTGGTCGATAACGGATCCTCTTCCTACATTAATAATGACCGCTCCGTCCGGGAGCTTTTTCAGATGGCTCCTCCCCAACAGATGATATGCTTCTCTGGTGCCCGGAAGGGAAACAATCAGTACATCGGTTTCCGGCAGGACGTCTTCCCATTCTTCCGCGGCAGCAGTTTTAACCGTGTCAAAAAGGTTTTCCGGGTTCTTTCCGCTGCGGTTGATACCGGTGAGGGAAGCCGGGGCAAACGCGCGCAGCCGTCTGGCTGCTTCACGGCCGATATCTCCGGTTCCCAGGAGCGTTATGCGGCTGCCACAGATGGAACGGATCGCCAGGCTCCGTTTCCATTTTTTCTCGGCAATGATTTTCCGGTATTCCGGATCCCGGCGCAGAATGGCCAGGAGAACCATCACAATATGCTCGGCAATGGTCACGCCGTAGGCCCCGGAGGAGTTTGTCAGCAGCGCATTCGGGTTTGCGAAGGCGTCCGGAACCAGAAACTGGTCTATTCCCGCGTACGGTGTGGCCAGCCACTGCAAATCAGGGGAGGTTCTGGCAATTTCGGGCAAATGGCCGAAGACAATTTCAGACGAAAGCACATAATCCAGGTCTTCCCGTGGGGCATCCAGGATACGAAGTTCGCATTGGTTCCTTTCCGCGGCTTCCCGGATCGCCTGCCTGTGGGCATCTGTCAGGTTCGGTACGACGACTGCCAGTTTCCTGCTCATCTCATTCTTCCGCCTTTTTCTGTATCTGTTTCTTCCTATTATATATATGCTTTTTTTGATACGGTTTTATCCGGTTGAAAGGCTGTGCGAAAGCTGTCTTACTGTTTCGGAATCGTATAATGCGGCATGATGATCCCTTCCCGGTCAAAGCGAGCCTTGATCCGGGAACGGATATCCCGTTCGACCCGCCAGTGCTGACCGACAGGACAGGGTACGGCTACCTGCACCGTCAGGGCGTTCTGTTCAAAGGAAACAATGCTCATGACATCCGGAACGGTATCGATTCCTTCGATTTCCGTGGCGGCAATCTCCATTTCCTCCCGGATCATGTCAACAAGCCGCTCCGTATTTTCGTCATACGGGCAGGGCACGTTGACGATGGCGCGCTTGAAGCCGCGGCTCATATTGATGATGTTCCGGATTTCCCCGTTGGGAATGATGAATACATTGCCGTTGAAGTTCCGGATCGTGGTGGTGCGGATGGACATGGATTCCACCGTACCGCTCAGGTCGTTGATCGTTACCACGTCTCCGACGGTGAGGCTTTTTTCCGTCCAGATGAAAATACCGGAAAGAAGATCCTTCACCAGCGTCTGGGCGCCGAAGGCCACCGCGATACCGACCACCCCCGCGGCCGCCAGGATGGAAGTGATATTCAGGCCGAAGAATCCCAGCGCGATGGCAACAACGATGAAATACCAGATATATCCGATGATGCTGACGACAACGCTGCGGGTGGTTTCCGCCCGGCGGAACGCCATGGACAGGTTCCTGTTCCGGCGGTGGATGGTCCGGGTGATAATGAAACGGATAAACTTCCACAGCAGCCAGCCAATCAGGATTACGCCGCCGGCAATCACCAGGCGGGTCAGATATACAGGCAAGTTCTGCAGAATCGTCTGGGTTGTGGCTTTGGCGGTTCCTACAGCGCCCTTGAGCTCATTTACAACCTGTGTATTGATATCCGGCATGGCTGTCGGCCTCATAAATCCGTTCCTCCGTTTCCGCTTCGCCCGTAACGTGGCCGGCGGATACCTCATTTTACTTGTTTCCGCCGGAATTGTCCACCCTGACGGGCTGAATCGGTTTCAGGGCATAAAAAAACCGCAGGCGTTAAATCCTGCGGTCTGGTGAACCGAATGAATTACTTTTTCTTGTTCACGATGTCCTTCAGGGCCTTACCGGCTTTGAAAGAGGGAGCCTTGCAGGCAGCGATCTTCACGGAAGCACCGGTGCGGGGGTTGCGGGCAACGCGGGCAGGACGATTCTTCGCTTCAAAGGTGCCAAAGCCAATCAGCTGGACTTTTTCACCCTTCGCCATGCTCTCAGCGATCACGTCGAGGATGCCGTTCAGAGCCGCTTCGGATTCTTTCTTCGTGGTTTCGGTCTTCGCCGCCAGGGCAGCAATCAGTTCTCCCTTATTCATTGAGAAAACCCTCCTTGCAATGATTTATGCTACTCCAGTATATACAAAAAGTCTTATATGTCAAGGCTTTTTTGGCTTTTGGGGAAAATCAGAGACCCGCGTCCTCCTTATCATCCGGAACCGCTTCGAGAAGTTTCTGAATCGCTTCCAGTTTTTCCAGCGTGTCGGTCTTTCCGTAGAAAATTGTTACATATTCGCTGGAATTTACGCTCAGCATGATACCTGTATTGTTCTTTCCACGCAGCAGGCAGAACGCGTTATCGCTCAAGTAGATGTTCTCTTTCCTGAACTCACGGCCGGTATACATCTTTGCGCCGGTCATTGAGCCCTTGATAATATCGTATATTTCCTTGTAATACCTGCCTGTCAGGTCCTTCGCAAGATAGCGTGTGAACTCACCGTACTGTGCTTCCATTTTTGCCAGAAGGTCCACAAAAATGTCCGCTCCGCGTTCATGCTTGTTGTCATAGGAAATCACGACGCCGCACAGTTCATAATCGTCTTTTACAATCTGCCCGTCTTCTCCGATCCTGCTGGTGAAGCAGAGTGATACGGACTGCGGTTCATACCCGCCGATTTTCTTCAGCGGCGTAATGCTCATCGTTCCCGCGCCGGTCCGCTGATCCTGGAAAACGACCGGCAGATTCTGCCACTGGCCGGAGCTGGCAAAATACAGGTCATCCTTGGGCCAGAAGTTCATATATCCGTAGCAGCTCACATAGCTGTAGAAATATCCGTCTTCCCGGATCGGTTCCACCAGTCCGGCATCCGCGAGCTTTTTATACGTTTCGGTGACATCACTTCCCCATTCGATTCCCTGGAACAGCAGCTCATCATCGTATTTGCCGATTTTCTTGGTTACATTGACGCCCATCTTTACGGACTTTCCGCTTCCGTCCGCCGCGGTAATCGTCACTGAGGTCTTTCCGGCAAGCCCGGCAACCAGCTGACCTTCAGCATTCACGCTTACAATCTTTTCATCCGCGCTGGTGATAACGACATCTTTATTGCTGGCGTCATCCGGCTTAATAATCAGCACCGGCATGAAAACATCGCCGGCCATAACGTCCATCTGCCTTGTTTCCGGTGTAATACTCTGTACCGGTACCAGGCAGGTAACGGGGATCTCCGTGAAAACTTCCGTACCGTCCGAGAGAATCGTCGCGCAGGTAACAATGGTTTTACCGCCGTTGATTCCCTTGATAACCCCGCCCTTGCAGGTGGCAATCGTCTCATCCGCGGAAGACCAGGTAAATGTTCCCGCGGTAACGCCTTCCGGGAGGTCTTTGACCGTAGGCACCACCTTTGCGTTGACACCCTTATTGACCGTTACTTCCGCCGGTTCGGTCTCAATCGTCGTCTTGAGCCGGGCACGCTGTTCCGCCCGAATCTGCGATACAGCGTCCGCAAGTTCCTCATCCGTGGCGGTATCCAGATTAACCGTCAGAATCCGGTTCCCGTCTTCTGCCAGTCCGGCTGCAGCCATGCCGATCAGCAGCAGTGCCAAAAACAGTGCAACAAGCCTTTTCATTCTCCAGAGCCTCCTGTTGTTTGTTTTGATGGATTTCCTTCATTTACTATACCATGTTTATGAAAGGTTTTCCACTTTTTTTCGTTTGCCGTCCAGCCTGCCGGTGTGGTATGATAGCCGGGAAAAGAGAGGGGAAAAGCATGCTGCCGAAATTGATCGTCATTGAAGGAACCAACGCTTCGGGAAAAAGCTCCCTGGGCGTGGCGCTTGCGGAGCGCTTCGGAGGCGAAATTGTCTCCGCGGATTCCCGCCAGGTTTACGAACGGCTGGATCTGGGCTCCGGCAAGATCATGCCGGAAGAGATGCGGGGCGTTCCCCATCATCTGCTGAATGTCCGCAAACCCGGGGAGTTTTTCTCCATGGCGGATTTTCAGCGGCTTGCGTACGAAGCCATCGACGGAATCCTGTCCAGGGGTGCCGTTCCTTTTCTTGTCGGCGGCACGGGGCTGTACGTGGACGCCGTGGCCGACGGATATGAACTCAGCGACCGGGCGCCGGACCATTCTCTCCGGGCGCATTTTGAAACCTTTGAAACGCCTGCCCTGTATGAAATGCTGAAGGAAAAGCTGCCGGACACGGAGATTGATCCCCGCAACCGGCACCGGGTCATGCGCGCGCTGGAGCGCCTGGAGGCGGACGATTACCGCCCGGCAGGAAAAGCTTCCCGCTATACCCTGCTGAAGCTGGGCGTCACCTGGCCCCGGGAAATCCTGAAGCAGCGGATTGACGAGCGCCTGGAAAAGCGGCTTTCCGAAGGCATGGTGAATGAAGTAAAAGCCCTGCTGGACGAGGGAATCTCCGAGGAGTTTCTCGTAAAGCTGGGCCTGGAATACAAATACCTGACCTGGTATCTTACCGGAAAAATCGGCTATGAACAGATGGTGGAGGAGCTTGGCAACGCCATCAAAAAGTTTGCCAAGCGCCAGATGACCTGGTTCCGGAGGGATCCCCGCATCCACTGGCTGGATATGTCCGCGGATCCCGCTGCTGAAGCCTCCGCGCTGATTGCCGGTTTTCTCAATGAAGCCGGATAACGGATGACGCTCTTTCGCCGGCCGGTATAATCATGTATTCTGCAGGAACGCCTGGATTTTTTCCGCCAGCCGTTTCTGCGTTTTTTCGTTTGGGTGGAAATTGGATCCGTATCCGTCCCGCTGCCAGTCCTGTTCCTGCAGCGTCATGGAATGGATCCGCGTGTCCCCGCTTTCCGCGCGGTACTCGTTCACGGCCTGCACCATATATTCATTCAGTCCCGTACCCATAATGCCGAGCACGCAGAGGATCATGGCGTTCGGATTGTGACTCCGCACCAGCTGCAGGAAATCCTTGTACTGCTTCCGGTACATCTCCTTCCGGGGTTCCCTGTCCGCCACCCAGCTCAGGTCGTTGGTGCCCAGGTTGATCAGGATCTTTTCCGGCTGCCACTGGCTGAAATCCCACAGGATATCCTGGATTCTTTTCCCGGAAGGAAGCACGAATTCGTTCTCTCCGGCCCGGTCGTACCAAGGCTGCACCAGCTCGTCCGTGTTGCGCTTTTCCGGATCGTCCGTATACCCGGACACGATGCCGTATCCGCTGAACGAGGTCAGCATGGCATCCAGTCCCATCCATTCCGCTGCAAGCCCCGCGTAGGATTTCGCGGCGTTCTCCGTTGCCGTTGAGAACTCCTCCAGCTCGTTTTTACCTTCCACACCGTAGCCGCAGGTGATGGAATCCCCGATGAATTCCACCTTCATTCCCTGCTCTTCCAGGGGCAGGATCCGCCCGTCGGTCCGGATTTCCCGGATCGCCAGCAGGCTCTGGGTGCATTCGCTGAGCTTCCGGATCCGGATCTCCGCTTCCCACGGCTTCGGGGAATCGAAAACTGTCACCGTGGTTTCCTGTTCCTCCAGCCTTCCGCCGGTCACGATGTCCCCGTCCACCAGGATATCGTACCGCGGCATCCTGTGCGCGCAGTCCGGGCGCAGCGGCGTATCGTCCGCCCGCAGCACCACTTCCAGGCGCTTTGCTCCGGTTACCCTGAAGCCTGCTTCACTGAGGGAGGACGCCAGCCACAGCATGCCGCCGTCCTCCGCGGTCCGCCCGCGTACCCGTACAGTATATCTTCCGATCTGCTGAATCATTCTCCCGCTGTCCTCCTTCTGTGTTTTCCTGAGCACCCTGTGTCATTATGATCGCCTTGCGTATTTCTGTGTTCCTGTGTCATCCTGAGCACCGCGAAGGATCTTTGCTGTTTATCAAAACAGGTACTCCCGCAGTTCCTGCACCGTCTTGAAGTACAATCCGCAGTTTTTGCGCATGAAATCTTCAATCTTTTTGATATCGTTGGCCCATCCCGCCGCGGCGAACGGTACCCCAGCGGCTTTGGCCATGTCATACCCCGGTTTCAGGTCGTCCACCACCAGCAGCTCCTCCGGGCGGAATCCGTACGCCCGCATGATCTGCTCCAGCGGCCAGGGGGAAGGCTTCCGTAGTTCCGGCGGGCTTTCCCAGCCGAAGATCATATCCGGTTCCGGCAGATTGTTCTCCCGGTAATCCCGGCGGATATTTTCGCTGAACGAGTGGCTGATCACGCAGACTTTTCCGCCCCGGCGCTTCTGCTCCTCCAGGATTTCCCGGATGCCGGGATAGGCTTTCGGGATATGTTCCTGCACGAACTTGTTCCAGAAAACTTCCTCTTCCTGCATCTCCTGCTCCGTCAGCCCGCAGGCGTCCGTGAACATCGGAATCACGCCGGGTTCAAAATTATAGTTGAAATACTCCTCCAGCGACAGGATCCTGTCGTTGTATTTCTTCATCTCCATATACGCCACGAAAGCCGGATAATGCACCGTGGCCGTGGAATTCACCGTCGTGTCGTCATGATCCAGCACCAGACAGGGAACCTTCAGCATCCGTTAATCCTCCGCCTTGTTCGTCTCTTCCAGCAGGCGCAGCGTTTCCCCGAAATACTCCTCCACTTCCGCGTCTGTCAGCTTCATGGCTTTTTTCAGCAGCTTCGGGATCTCTTTGGGGCGCACCCGGGCATAGTATTTCGTGGCTTTGATGTTCTTCCGCCAGTTTTCGATCTTCATGTTCTTCCAGCGCTGGATATGCCGCGGAAGAATGGGCTCCAGCTGCGCGGTCACCCTGTCGAAATGCGCTTTCACGTTATCCCAGCGGAATACCGTGGAAAGCAGTTCGCTCACCCGGTTCAGGAACCTCGCCTTGTATTCCGGCACCGCCAGCAGCGCGTTCAGCGGCTCGTGGTGGAATCCCTGGTACGGACCCTTCACCGGCCGGATATAGTATTCGATGGGCGTTTTGTCCAGGCTCCGCCAGCAGGCTTCCACGTCGAACAGCAGGTATTTCCATTTCCCGCCCGGCACCCGGTAGATCCGGACGTTCGTGAAGTCCACATTTCCAAGAATGATTTCGTAGGCGGCGTGGGTGAACATATTGTCGATGTCCAGCCGTTCCTCCACATACCGCAGGTTTTCCGGATCGCTGAGGCTGTTCTTTTTGCAGAAGCTGCACAGCTCCAGCCAGTCTTTGTTGTCCCCGTTCTGCAGGAACTCGTCGGTTCCCGACCGGGCCAGGATGTCGATATTGTCGATTTCGTCTGAATCGGTCACGCCTTCGTACGCCGCCACGAAATACTTGTTGATCTTTTCCCGCAGGTTGTAGTGGCCCCAGTACTTTCCGTTGATGTAGACCTGGATCACCTCATGATCCTGGTACAGGAGCCCCTGCCCTTCCGCCAGGGAGCTGGCCACGATATCCCGCAGCCTTGTTGCGTAGGTATCGCTGTTGGCCGCCCGCAGCAGCAGGCTTTTGTAGCTTGTGTAATCGCGGGTGGGGAAAGGATTGAACTCAAAGCGTTCGGCGCCCCAGGACTTGCGCGCGTACAGCGCGATGCTCTTCTGGGCGTTGATCCGGGCGCTGTGGCCGGAGCAGGTCATGGTGCCGTTCTGGCTGATCTCCTGCGTTCCTTCCCGGTTGAAATACTCGATATGCACCGGATACTCGTATCCCTTGCTGTAGTTGGGAATGGACCCGGTTCCCTTCACCAGCATGCCGGTTTTGGTGCTGAACAGGTATTTGTCGTCCGAAATCAGGGAAACGATGGCCGTCTGCGGATCGTCGTTGATGAAATAGGTGGCGCTTTCCGTCGCGGAGGAAACCTCCCCGTCCCGGAAGGCCTTCACCCGCAGGGGCACGGTCTTCGTAAGCGTCAGCCCTTCCGGCGGAAAAGTCTTGCTTTTCGCCGTCGGCGTCTCCCCGTCGGTGGTGTAGCGGAGCACCGCGCCCTCCGGACCGGCTGCGGTCACCGTCACGCTGTCCCGGTAAAAGCCTCCGGCCGCTGTCAGCTTCGGCGCTTCCGTCCGTGCCGGATATGCTTTCGCGTCGTTCTTCTTTCCCCTGGTAGGGTTTTCGAAGAATCCGTATTCCCCGCCGTCCGCCGGTTTTCCCCAGCTGACGCACCCGTACTGTTCCGGAAGCTTCACCCGCTGGACTTCACTGCCGCTCGCGTCAGAAAGAATCAGGGTCTCCCCGGAAGCGGAAATGGAATAGTCCGTATAGAAGGTATCCCCTTTTCCGGGGGCAATCCCGTCCTCCCCGGTGCAGAAAACCGTCAGGTACCTGCCGGCCTTCAGCTTTGTTCCCTTGGGGAAACTCCATTTCAGCGGGTTCTTTTTGCTGTCGCTGAGGTACCAGCCGCTCAGGTCCTCCGTCTGTTTCCCGTCGTTGTAAATCTCGATCCAGTCGTAGGCTTCCCCGTTTTCGTAGAAGCCGTTGCTGGCCATTACCTCGCTGATCACCACATCCGCCGAAGCGGCGGAAACAGCGAAAAGCATCCAAAGCAAAGCTGTCAGGAACAGCAGCGCGGCTCCGGTTTTCTTCACTTTTTTCCGCCTCCCTTCTTTGCCGGCCGTCACTTCACGTAATAGTGCCGCGCGATCCATTTGCTCAGTCCTTCCAGCCCGGGATACAGCAGCCGTTCGCTGATGTTCAGCGAATCCAGCATATCCCGCACCCGCCACCGGAGGTTCCGGTCGATCACATATTTCACCGTGTTGTTCGTATAGTCGTTCAGGAATTTTTCGATATCCGTCATCCCCGTGGGAATCACGGAGAAGAAGGAATACTGCATGATAATCCGGTTGTTGGTACTCGGCGGTTCCACGATGACCATGGAATGGTCTCCCATATCCTCGTCATACTCTTCCAGGCTTCCCGCCAGTCTGCTCAGCATGTTTACGGAAAACAGCGTAGTCTGCTGCCTTCCGATTGCCAGGCGGTATTTCTCCGGCAGGTGGTTGATCTGCTCGTTCATGTCGATCCGCCAGACCATGCAGTCGTGGGCGTCCATGTCCTCCAGGTTGTCCTCCGTCATGGCGAAATGCAGCGCCACCAGCGCGGAATGGGACCAGTCCAGCAGCCGCGTGGGCAGGCCGTTGTGCTGCCCGGTGATCATCTGGAACCATACGCTCTGGGTAACCGTGGCGTCCTCCCGTACGGCGTACTTGGCAAAATTGTTCAGGATCGCCGGTTCCAGCCGCTTCTGCAGGCCTTTGCAGCAGCGGGTCAGGCTCGTCACCATCTTGTAGGAGGTGTCCGGCATTCCGCGGTACAGGTAGCTGCTCCGGTTTCTGCCCAGCTCCGGCCGGTATTCCTGCTCGCTCAGCAGGGGCATCAGCTCCTCCGGCGTAGTAATCCTGACTTCCTGAATCATCTTATTCCTCCGCGGCGTTTTCTTCATCACATTTTACCACAACTCATCCAAAAAGAAAAATGAGTCAGTGGGGACGGTTCTCACTGACTCATTTTTACAATTATTGCCTTACTTCTTATACTTCTCCCGCTTGGTGTAGTGGGTATGAAGCAGTTCGTGGGCCAGGTGGCTGTTGGGCTCGCCCAGGTAATCCCTGTAGGCGGCCATGATGGAAGCGTTGTCGTGGCTCTTGCGCTCGGGCTTGTTGGCGTCCTCGTTGTAGAGGGCAGCCGCGCGCAGCTGCTTGGGATCGCATTCCATCCGCTTCTGGGCGCTCACGATGGGCTGTCCGCCGCCGGTGACGCAGCCGCCGGGGCAGGCCATGACCTCGATGAAGTGGTAGGTCTTCTCGCCGCTGCGGATGCTGTCCAGCAGCTTCGCGGCGTTGGCGGTGCCGTGGGCCACGGCCACGTTGACGTCCAGGTCGCCGACCTTCACGGTGGCTTCCTTCACGCCCTTGATGCCGCGGACTTCATGGAACTCAACGCTTTCCAGCTTCTTTCCGGTGACCTTTTCATACACGGTGCGCAGGGCAGCTTCCATAACGCCGCCGGTTGCTCCGAAGATGACGCCGGCGCCGGAGCTCTCGCCCAGCACGGGATCGAAGTCCTCATCCGGCAGGTTCGCGAAGTCGATGCCGGCTTCCTTGATCATGCGGGCCAGTTCACGGGTGGTGATAACCTCGTCCACATCCTGCATGCCGTCGCGGCTCAGCTCGGGCCTGCGGGCTTCGAACTTCTTGGCGGTACAGGGCATCACGGACACCACGCGGATGTTCTTGGGATCGATGCCTTCCTTCTCCGCCCAGTAGCTCTTGATCATGGCGCCTTCCATCTCGTGGGGAGACTTGCAGGAGCTCAGGTTGTCGATGAAATCCGGATAGTAGGTTTCGCAGAACTTGATCCATCCGGGAGAGCAGCTGGTGATCATCGGGAGCACGCCCTTGTTGGTCAGGCGGCCGATGAACTCGGTGCCTTCTTCCATGATGGTCAGGTCAGCGGCCCAGTCGGTGTCGAAGACCTTGTTGAATCCCAGGCGGCGCAGCGCGGCAGCCATCTTTCCGGTCACGGAGGTGCCCATCGGGATGCCGAACTCTTCGCCCAGTGCGGCGCGGACCGCGGGAGCGGGCTGCACGACCACCGTCTTGGTGTCGTCCGCCAGCAGGTCCCAGACCGCCTTGGTGGAATCCTTCTCATACAGCGCGCCGGTCGGGCAGGCCGCGATACACTGGCCGCAGTTGATGCAGGCCACGTCGTTCAGCGGCTGTTCCCAGGCGCTGCCGATCTTGGTCCTGAATCCGCGTCCCATGGGGCCGATCACGCCCACAGCCTGGGTGTTGTTGCAGGCGGCGACGCAGCGGCGGCACAGGATGCACTTGTTGTTGTTCCGGACGATGGAGGGGCTCAGATCGTCGATGTCGTATTCGTTCTGTTTGCCCTTGAACTTGTCGACGTCTTCAACGCCCAGGTCGATACACATCTGCTGCAGTTCGCACTTCTGGTTGCGGGCGCAGTCCAGGCAGCGCTTGTCATGGTTGCTCAGCAGCAGCTCCAGGGTGACCCGGCGGGCCGCACGGATCTTGGGGGTATTGGTCTTGACAACCATGCCGTTGGAAACGGGCAGCACGCAGGCCGCGCCGAAAGCGCGGGCGCCGGTGTCCACGATACACATGCGGCAGGCGCCGATCTGGTTGATATCCTTCAGGTAGCACAGCGTGGGAATGTTGATGCCAGCCTTTTTCGCGGCTTCCAGCACCGTCGTGCCGGCGGGGACTTCAACACTGACGCCGTCAATCGTAAGCTTAACGAGATTTTCCATTTGTGTTTGTCCTCCTCGCACGATTACTTCTTCACAATAGCGCCGAACTTACAGGTTGCGATGCAAGATCCGCACTTGATGCACTTGGACTGATCGATCACGTGGCGTTCCTTCACGCTGCCGGAAATGGCGTTGACCGGGCACTTCCGCGCGCAGGCGGTACATCCGCGGCAGGCGTCGGTGATCTCGTAGTTCAGCAGGGCCTGGCAGTGATGCGCCGGGCACCGCTTCTCCCGGATATGGGCTTCATACTCATCCCGGAAGTACTTGATGGTGGAAAGCACGGGGTTCGGAGCCGTCTGGCCCAGGCCGCACAGCGCGCTGTTCTTGATGCTTTCGGCCAGCTCCTGCAGCTTCTCGATGTCGCCTTCCTCGCCTTTGCCCTGGGTGATCCGCTCGAGGATCTCCAGCATCCTGCGGGTACCGATCCGGCAGGGGGTGCACTTGCCGCAGCTCTCGTCCACAGTGAAGTCCAGGAAGAAGCGGGCGATGTCCACCATGCAGTTGTCTTCGTCCATGACGATCATACCGCCGGAACCCATCATGGCGCCGATGGCGGTCAGCGTGTCATATTCAACGGGGGTGTCCAGCAGGCTTGCCGGGATACATCCGCCGGAAGGACCGCCGGTCTGCACGGCCTTGAACTTCTTGCCGTTGGGGCAGCCACCGCCGATGTCCTCAATAATGGTGCGCAGCGGAATACCCATGGGTACTTCCACCAGGCCGGTGTTGTTGATCTTGCCGCCCAGCGCGAACACCTTGGTGCCCGTGGAGCGCTCGGTGCCGATGGACCGGAACCAGTCCGCGCCCTTCAGGATGATCTGGGCGATATTGCCCAGGGTTTCCACGTTGTTGATGTTGGTGGGGCTCTCGAACAGACCCTTCACCGCCGGGAACGGGGGCTTCGGCTTGGGCTCGCCGCGGCGGCCTTCGATGGAGGCCATCAGGGCGGTTTCCTCGCCGCACACGAACGCGCCGGCGCCCAGACGGATATGAATGTCAAAGTTGAAGCCGGTGCCGAAGATGTCGTTGCCCAGCAGGCCGTATTCGTGCGCCTGCTCAATCGCCTTCTCCAGCCGTTTCACGGCGATGGGATACTCCGCGCGAACGTAGATCCAGCCTTCGTCCGCGCCGATGGCGTATCCGCCGATGGCCATGGCTTCCAGGATCGCGTGGGGATCGCCTTCCAGCAGGGAGCGGTCCATGAACGCGCCGGGGTCGCCTTCGTCCGCGTTGCAGACGAAATATTTATGCTCCGCCTGGCTGGCCCGGGCAAACTGCCACTTCTTGCCGGTGGGGAAACCGGCGCCGCCGCGGCCGCGCAGTCCGGATTTCAGCACTTCGTCGATAACCTGTTCAGGGGTCATCTCGGTCAGAGCCTTGGCCAGCGCCTTGTAGCCGTCAAAGGCGATGTATTCGTCAATGTTTTCGGGATCGATCACGCCGCAGTTGCGCAGCGCGACGCGCTGCTGCTTCTTGTAGAAGCCGATCTCGGCCAGGCTCTTCTGCACGCTGGACTCATGGGTCTTGTGGTCCACGTACACCAGGCGCTGAACCTTCCGGCCCTTCAGCAGGTGTTCCGAAACGATCTCGTCCACGTCCTCCACCTTTACGCGGCTGTAGAACGTGCCTTCGGGATAAACGATAACCACGGGACCCGCTTCGCACAGTCCGAAACAGCCCGTACGGATCACCTTGACTTCCTTGTCAAGGCCTTTCTCCTTCAGTTGTTCCTCGAAGCGTTCAATCAGCTTCGGAGAACCGGATGAAGTACAGCCGGTGCCGCCGCAGACCAGCACATGAGAACGATAAAGCTCCATCTGGGTTTCCTCCTCTAATTAGTCTTTTGCGGCGCCGATGGTGTACTCTTCCACCGGCTGGCCGTTTACAAGGTGCTCGGAAACAATGCGCGGTACCATTTCAGGCTTCACGTGAATATATGTAACCTTCTCCTTGCCGGGCAGGATCACGTCCAGCATCGGCTCGTAACGGCACATGCCGATGCAGCCGGTCTGGCTCACGGTCACATGCTTCAGGTTCCGCTTCTGAATTTCGTCCATAAAGGCAAGCATTACGGGGCGGGCGCCGGCGGCGATGCCGCAGGTGGCCATACCGATGACGACGCGGGCAGCGTCCTCATCCTTGCGCATGTTGATGTTTTCCAGCGTCCTTGCGCGGATCGCTTCGAGATCTGCCAAAGATTTCATATCCATACACCTCCAAAGATTGTATTCATTTCCTCGTCCAGCGCTTCCTTCAGCCACGCGGCTACGGAAGGCTCATTGAATGGGATGTCGCTCCCCAGCGCCGCGCGTACATCCCGGGTGTCGAAAACGCTTTCCCCTTTCGGGCTTTTGCTCTCGATCCGGAAATCCGGCGCCAGCGGATTGGTCAGCATCAGGCTCAGAAGGGTGCCGCTCACGTCCCCGGGAGGCAGGCAGTCGATGTTCTTCGTGTCCATGGACGCGGTGAGCACCGTACCTTTCCCCTCCTCGCTCTCCAGGGTGAAGGCGCCGCCGGCTTTCTCAGCGTTTTCCTTCATCATGGGGATTCCCAGGCCGACCTTGCGGGTGGTCCGGGTGGTGGCGAAGGGACTCGTCACGCGCTGGAGCAGTTCAGGGCTCATGCCCTTTCCGTCATCCTCCAGCTGCATCGTCAGCATCCCGTTTTCCTCCAGCGTCAGCCGCACCGTCACCAGGCTCGCCCCGGCGGTGATGCTGTTCTGCGCCAGGTCCAGCAGATGCAGGCTCAGGTCACGCACGGTACTTGTCCAGGATGCCCGGAACCAGATCCGGAGTCAGCCGGCCGTACACTTCCTCGCCGATCATCATAACGGGAGCCAGGCCGCAGGCGCCCAGGCACCGGGTGGCGTTCAGCGTGAACTTTCCGTCATCGGTGGTATCGCCGGGCTGGATCTTCAGCTCTTCGGAGATCTTGTCGATAATCTTCTGGCTGCCTTTCACGTAGCAGGCCGTGCCAAGGCAAACGCCGATCACGTGCTCTCCCTTGGGCTTGAGGGAGAACTGGGAATAGAAGGTGGAGACACCGTAAACCTCGGACAGGGTCACGCCCAGTCCGTCCGCGATCATCTCCTGAACGTCCTGCGGCACATAGCCGAAGATGTTCATGGCTTCCTGCAGACAGGGCATCACAGCGCCGCGTTCACCCTTGCGCTTGTCAATGACCTCCTGCAGCTTTGCGTACTTTTCCTTGTTGTCAGGCATACCGTCCTTGACCTCCTTATGTATTTTGAACCTTTTGCAAAATACCGCAAAAGTCCTTTTTCACAGTTATTAAGAATAACATATTTCCGCGTTTCTGAAAAGGCTTTTTCTTGTATACAGTATAAATCTTCCGGATCGTCCTCCGCGGTGAATCCTTACCCACCGCCGCCCCCGCTGATCTTTTCAAACAGTCCCCCGAGTGAAAACCGCTCCACCTCCAGGTCGAACACCGCCTCCAGGATATCCCCCAGGTGGTGGGCGTCTGAAGACCGCAGCCGCAGTCGGTTTCCCACCAGCTTGTCCGCCACCGGCAGCTCCGGCCGCACCTCGCACACTGGGAACTCCGGTTCCTCCGGGAACAGGCCCAGGTTTGTCAGCAGCCCGTGTCCCCGGTTGATATGCGCCGGCACCGCCGCCCCGCCGTGCTCCCGGATGATCCTCGTGCATTCTCCGAGGTCCAGGTCCGTGGAGCCGATCAGCAGCCGGTCCTCGACCGCCATGATCTCGTCGTCCGTGTTCATGACGTACTGGTTTCCGAAATAGTCCGGCTTGTTCTTCATCTTCGGCAGATGCCGCGTAAAGATTTCCCCGGTTTCCACCGCCGTCTCCACGTCCCGGAAGTACCCCAGCAGGTGCACTTCTTCCTTCGTGGTGATTTCCATCCCGGGCAGCAAAATCAGCCCGTAATAATCCGCCGCTTCCTTGACGTAAGGCAGGTTCCGGGCTGTGTTGTGATCCGTCACGGCGATCGCCTGCAGGCCTTTGATGTGCGCCATTCCGCAGATGTTCGCCGGCGTCATGTCGTCATCCGCGCAGGGACTCAGGCAGGAATGTATATGCAGATCCACAAACATACCCATTCCTCCTCTTTCAACTGTCCGGCATTCCTGATGCCATGCCCGGCGCGTTTTTTGCGTGTCCGCCGGGCTGACGCTTCCCTCACTTGCCCTGCAGCCCGTTCGCCGCCAGCCGCGCGCAGATCTCATAGGCAGTCAGCGGGCTTTCCAGTACGGAAATTCCTTCCTCCTTCGCCTTTTCCAGCGAAGGCCCTTCCATCTCAATCCCTTCGGGAATAATCACCGCCGCCATCTCCATCAGGCTGGCCACCGCGATCACGTTCATATGCGTCTGCACGGTCACCCAGGCCATGCCCTCCGCGCCGTGCGCCATGACCCAGCTCAGCAGATCGCAGGTGTAGCCGCAGGATACTTCCCGCCCCTTATCCGTCTCCGGCGTCATATCCTTTGCCTCAATCAGCGTCATCATTTCCTGTACTGTCATTTTTTCCCGCTCCTTTGATTTATTCATCCGGCGTCAGTCCGCCGCAACCGCTTCCTCCGGGAGCCAGACCCGCATCCTGCATTCCGGGATTTCGTACTCCAGGAAAACCCATCCGTTCTCCCGGGCAATGATGGATCCGGCCGTACCGACCGGGGGCTGGTACTTATCCACCTGACGCTTGTACATCGTGCCGGGCCCGTAATAGGCTTCCGCCGCCTGCGTCACCGTGCCCGTTCCCAGCGGTGCGCGGGGTTCCTCCGGCACGCTGCTGATCTGGATATCCACACGTTTCAGACCGGTATAGCAGCGTATCAGCTCACTGTGGTAATCGAATTCCACCTGCAGCCACCAGATGCTTCCGTCGTTCACCTTGGACAGCACATGCACCCACTGTCCCTTGACCCGGTAGTCGCCCAGTCCGTTATACCCCGTCGTCGGCCCGGACCGGGTGGAAATGTCCATTTTGGCTTTCGCGTAATCGGAAAAGCCGTACTGCGTAACTTCTTCTCCGATCGCCTCCCGCCGGACCCACATTGCCGGGCGGACTACATTGTCCCTTGTAGTCATGGAATTAGTGACCCTGACACCTTCTCCGGGAACATACAGTTTTCCGGCGCCGCCGACGATCGGAATCAGCTTGTCGGTGGCATCCACCCGGACCAGCCACGAGCTGGATCCCGTATCTTTGTTGACATATGCTCCTTCAAGTTCTTCGTTTGCCAGTCCCCACAGCGTCGCGTAACACAGGTAGGGTTCCCGCATATACCTGCGGATTTCCTCAGCGCTCAGCATGAATACCGTATCCGTGGAGCCGCTGACCTGCGTCGGTACAATCAGTGCCAGTTCTTCCTCCGTGAAACTGTTCAGGAACACGCCGTTCAGCCAGGTGCGGACACTGCTGTCTCCCCACTTTGTCATGGAATTCCGGGGATGGTACTGCTTCGTGATCAGACCGAATTCCGACAGCACCAGCACGTTGCCCGTCACCTCGTCCGTATCGAGCACCCGCCAGATGATCGGATCCGGCCCGTCCGCCTTGAAGGTGTTCTGCTCAAAGCGGCCGAAGGCAAACCTGGTTCCCGCCCGGATCGGTTCAGGGGCAGGCGTTGTCACAGGTGCCTGTTTCATTTCCTCTTCCGGATCCGCTTCCGCCGCGTCCGGATCCAGTGCCGCCGCGTAACAGGCAGCAGCGAGCTTTTTGTTGCTGTCCCGCAGCATGTCGGCAAAAACCAGCAGGCAGTCCGATGCCAGTTCCCGGTCCAGGATCAGCTCGATGCTCCCTGCCTCCGTAACCAGGAACGCCCGCACGGAAACCTTCCCATCAGCGGATTCGTACAGTTCCATCCGTTCCGGCACGCCATCGCCCGTGATATCCGCTTCCGCCAGTGCGCGGGCCTCCGTGCCGCCCGTTTCGGAAAAGGCGGCCGGGAAAATGCCTGCAAGTGTCAGCGCCAGTGCCAGGCAAAAAACCATACGGAAAAACCGGCTGTATGACTTCATCCTGATTCTCTCCTGTTCCCCGCCCGTTTACTCCCGGGTGGTTTTCGCAAGGTCCACCATCTGCTCCGCCATGACCCGCAGCTGATCCTTCATCAGATGGATGCAGTCCAGCCGCGTCGCCGCGCCCTGCACAACGTCCTCCGCGAACGTCCGGCAGGTCGGGCTGCCGCAGCTTCCGCAGTCGAATCCGGGAAGCTCGCTGTACAGCTTCTCAATCCTTTCCATCTTGCGCATGGCTTCCATCAGATCATCGTCCAGCTTCATGGCGGAGTTCGGCAGGATCCGCCCGCTCATGTACAGGTCGTACTTCGTCATCATGCCGCTGTCCACGTTCAGCTGCGGTTCCGCCGCCCGGGTGGACAGCTTCCGGATCTCCGACCGTGCCACATAGTTGTTCTCGAAATTCAGCGGTCCGCCCACGCATCCGCCGGTACAGGCCGCGCCTTCAAAGAATTCCAGGTTCTTCAGCCGGTTGTCCTCGATTTCCTCCAGCACGCGGATGCAGTTTTCGATTCCGTCCACCGCCATGGATTCGTCCGGGCTCACAGCAAAGCATTCCCCGCCGCTGCGGGCCCATCCCACGCCCAGGTCGGAAGCTTCCTCCAGCTCCGGATCCACCGGGGCGTTCTTCAGCTGGCTGGACAGCAGGCCGTAGATCTCCAGCACGGAAATCGCGCCGTTCACCGCGCTCTTTTTATGCCCGATGGGATTGCGGATAGCCGTCACCTTCGCCGGGCATGGCGTGATGAAGAAACAGCCGATTTCCGCCGGATCCACGCCGTTCTTCCGGGCGTACTCCGTCCGGGCGATCATCGCCGCCACCTCCATGGGCTGACGCACATCCACAATGTGGTCAATCAGGTCCGGAAAGCGCACCTGAATCAGCCGCACAATCGCCGGGCAGGCGGAAGAAATCACCGGCCGGGGCAGCTTCGGATCCTTCAGCCGCTCTCGGATCGCCTTGCTGACCACGTCCGCGCCGCGGGCCACTTCAAACACGTCGTCAAAGCCCATGCGCTTCAGGCCGCCCAGCACCTGGGAAATGCTCTTCAGGTTGCTGAACTGCCCGTACAGGCTGGGCGCCGGCAGCGCGATTTTGTATTTGTACTGCGAAATAGCGCTCAGCGGGTCCGTCACCGCCACCTTGGCGTGATATCCGCAGACCCGGATGCACTCCCCGCAGTCGATGCAGCGCTCGTCAATGATGTGGGCGCGTCCGCCCCGCACCCGGATCGCTTCCGTAGGGCACCGCTTCAGGCAGTTCGTGCATCCTCTGCACTTGTCGCCTTCCAGCCGCACCGAATGAAACCGTTTTTCGTTCATGTATCTGTAATCCTCTCGTTTTCCCGGAATTCTCCGCCCGTTATGTCAGCGCGAATGACATCGTAATCGTTGTTCCGACTCCGACCTCGCTCTGAATATCAAACTCCGAAGCGTTCCGCTTCATATTCGGCAGGCCCATGCCGGCGCCGAAGCCCAGGGTTCTCGCTTCCGCGCTGGCTGTGGAGTACCCTTCCGTCATCGCCTTTGCGATATCCGGAATCCCAGGCCCCACGTCCTTGGAGATCAGCGTCACTTTCTCCGGATCCACCAGCAGCGTCAGCGTTCCGCCCATGGAATGGATCACCAGGTTCAGCTCCACCTCATAGCAGGCTACGGAAACCCGCCGCAGCACCTCCGCGTTCACGCCAAGCTGCTTCAGCGTCCGCTTGATGGTCGTGGACGCTTCCCCGGCGGTGGTAAAGGCGCCGGCTTCCACCGGAAAGCTTCTTTCCAGAATATTCGCCATGCCTTACGCTCCTTCCGTCACAGGTTTCTTCGGCTTCGTGCCGGGCAGCCCGTGCAGATACAGTTCTCCGCAGGCGGTATAGGTGGTCAGCGGGCTGGAAATCACGGCGATCCCCACTTCCTCCGCCATCTCCAGAATCTCCTCGCTGGGCATCTTCCCGCGGGAGAACACAATGCAGGTGATATCCAGCATCTCGCTGGTACGCACCACATGGGGATTGATCAGTCCTGTGATCAGCACCGTTTTTTCCTTTACAAACGCCAGCACATCGCTCATCAGGTCCGATCCGCAGGCTGTGTCCACCGGGGCGTCCAGCCGGTCTTCCCCCACAAGCACCTTTCCGTCCACAATGTTCATCACTTCCCGAATGGTCATGCTTCAACAACCCTCTTCCTTTTCTGTCTTTGCGGTTTCATCCTGACTGTCTTTTCCGGCAACTAATCCTCCGGGTTCGGTTCCTTCCCGACGCACCAGCCGCGGACCTTGTTCACCGTCCGCTCCACCGCGTCCTTGCTGTTCCCCCAGGATTCCTTCTCGTACCGGTAATCGAACTTTTTGATGAACCAGGAGATATCCTCCTGCATCCGGTCCATATTCTGCTTCTCCACCCGGGTCAGCATCGTGATCAGTTCCCCCAGCTCCTTCGGCGCCAGCTCCTTCGCGGCCGCTTTCAGGAGCCTGCCCATATGGGGCAGGCACAGTCCTTTCCCGGCGGCCAGCCGGCTGCGGAAATCGCTGTCGTTCCGGTACAGGTGCAGGAAGGTATGCAGATACCGTTCCATGTTCTCCTCGATGGTTTCGCACATCAGGCAGCTGCCGGTCATTCTGTCCAGTTCCTCAATGCTTTCCCGCACCGCCGCGTCCGCGCCTTTGGCCTTGCCGCCCAGCCGGCCCGCCAGTCCGGTTTCCTTCAGCGTCCCGGCGGCTTTTTCCAGCTTTTTGTAGATCTTTTCTGTCCGCTCCCGCGTTTCGATCATATGGCTTTCCAGCATCAGGGCATGCCCCAGGCGGTTGCTCATGCCGTACAGCATGGCGTGGTGATGTCTGCAGAAGCCTTTTTCGTTCACCTGCACCCGGGTATCCGGCTCCATAACGGAAGCGCCGAGATAGCGCTCCGCCTCCCCGAGCTCCGTCTTCCGCTCCAGCGCGCAGAGCAGGCATTCCCCGTCCAGCTTCATCGCGTCCCACACCGGGATCGTGTCAATATGATATCTCACTTAATTCCTTCACCTTCCCGAATACTCATCACGCACTTCTCATGCCTCAATTAAAAAACAAGTTCCGCCGAAGGGAATCCATAAGGGGGCGATCGGAAAGCCCCCTTATGACTGATACCTTTCCAGCTTCACGCCCGCCTCGGCAAACAGCTCCAGCGTGAAATCGTCGGGATACCCTTCCTGGTAGACCACCCTGCGGATGCCGCTGTTGATAATCATCTTGCAGCACATGGAGCACGGCTGGTGCGTGCAGTACAGCGTCGCCCCGTCGATGGAAACGCCCAGCTTTGCCGCCTGGACGATAGCGTTCTGCTCCGCGTGCACCGCGTAGCAGGTCTCCATCCGCGTGCCGCTCGCGATCCCGAGCTTATCCCGCAGGCATTCGCCCTTTTCCCGGCAGGTTCTGATCCCCGCCGGCGCGCCGTTGTAGCCCGTGGTCATAATCCGCTTGTCCTTCACGATCACGCAGCCGATGCTACGCCCGGCCCGGAAACAGCTGGACCATCCGGCAATCGTGAAAGCCATCTCCATGAAGCGGTCATCCCATTTATCCATATCCGTTTCCCCTTTTGTTTTGTCGCTTCAATCATTATAAAAGAAAGCGCTTTTCCCGTCAATCAATCCTGCCGCCGGATTTTGGGTGGGAATGGCTCCGCAAATCTGTTATAATGTTTCCGGCTGCCCAGAATCAACCGGATATACTGAACGGAGAATGAAACGATGACGATACTGCTGGTGGAAGACGACCCTGTCCTGCGGGACGGACTGGCTGAACTTTTTTCCGGAAACGGGTACCGGGTTATCCCGGCGGCGTCCGTCCGGGAAGCGCGGGAGCGCCTGACGGATGAAGTCCGGATGATTGTTCTGGATGTCGGCCTGCCGGACGGGGACGGCGTCAGCCTTTGCAGGGAATGGCGCGCCGCCGGGGAAAGCCGCCCGATCCTCTTCCTGACGGCCCGCGGGGAGGAGTTCGACGTGGTCCGCGGCCTGGATTCAGGCGGCAACGATTATGTTGTAAAGCCCTTCCGGATGCAGGAACTGCTCAGCCGGGTCCGGGTCCTGCTGCGGGACCGGCAGGCTCCGCAGCAGGTGCAGCGCAGCGGGTTTTCCGTTGACCGGGAGCGCATGCAGGTGCTGAAAGACGGGGAAGCCCTGCCCCTGACGCTGACGGAGTACAAGATCCTCACGCTTCTGATGGACCGCCCGTCCGTGGTGTCCCGGGACCGCCTGCTGGAAATCCTCTGGGACAACGGCGGAAAGTATATCGATGACAATACGCTGACGGTGCATATCAGCCGGCTGCGGGAAAAAGTCGGTGCGGAGCATATCCGCACCATACGGGGAGTTGGATATCAATGGTCGGATACATCCTCAGCGCCGTCCTCCTTCTGATTCTGCTGCTCCTTCTGCCGGTGCTGATCCGCTGTTTTCTTGAATCCCGGCGGCTGAAGAAGCTTTCCGAGGCGATGGAGGACTATCTGGCCGGGAACGGCGGGCAGTTGCCCCTTTCCCTGAAAGAGGATACCGTAGCCCAGGTGGAAAACGCCGCGGCGGAAATGCAGAACCGGATCGAAACGGCGGAGGAGCGTTTCCGCCGGGAAGCAAGGCGCACCAGTGACCTGACGGCGGATATCTCGCACCAGCTGAAAACACCGCTGGCTTCCCTGCGCCTTTTCTGTGAAATGGACAACAGCCCCCACTGCGCCCGCCAGCTCAGTCAGATTGAGCGGATGGAAACGCTGATCAGCAGCCTGCTCCGCCTGGAAAAGCTGTGCGCGGACGGCTATGATTTCACCTTTGCCGACTGTGATCTCCGCCTGCTGGCGGAGCAGTCCTGGGAGCAGCTGCGTCCGCTCTGGCCGGACAGGGTGCTTACCGTCGAGGGCGGCGCCGTTGTCCGCTGCGACCAAAAGTGGATGTCGGAAGCCTTCCGCAACCTGATGAAAAACGCCTGCGAACACACGCAGGCAGGCGGGCGGATCCGGGTCCGGATCGAGCAGGAGGAACGCGCCTGCTACTGTATTCTGGAGGATAACGGCGGCGGCGCCGCGGAAAAGGATCTTCCCCGTCTTTTCGAACGGTTTTACCGGGCGGAAGGGCACACGGCGGGCGGCGCGGGCCTGGGGCTGGCCATAGTGAAGGAAATCATTTTCCGCCACCACGGGCATATCACCGCGGAAAACACTGCCGAAGGCCTGCGTTTCGTGATAACGCTGCCTGTTCTGAATCTTGTCCGGGCTGAAGCATGAGTTTCCGCCCCGAGACCGAATGCCGGAGATGAGACGATGGAAATACTGCGCTGTGAACATCTTTGCAAGACCTATCTGGGCGGCGGCGCCGCCGTCCGCGCCGTGGACGATATCACCCTGTCCTTTGAGCAGGGCAGCTTTACCGCGGTGGTCGGAAAGAGCGGCAGCGGAAAATCCACGCTGCTGCATCTGCTGTCCGGTCTGGACCGGCCCACTTCCGGCGAAGTGATTTACCAGGAAAACAATCTGTTCCATTATAACGACAACCAGCTTTCAGTGCTGCGCCGCCGCCGCTTCGGTTTCGTATTTCAGTCCTACAATCTGGTCCGGGAGCTGACCGCGCAGGAAAACATCCTGCTGCCGGTCATGCTGGATAAGCGGAAGCCGGATGAAGTCTGGCTGAACCGGCTGATCGGCATGCTGGGCATCGGCGACCGGCTGGAACACCTGCCCGGCGCCATGAGCGGCGGCCAGCAGCAGCGGGTCTGCATCGCGCGGGCGCTGGCCAACAAGCCGGCGGTCCTCTTTGCGGACGAACCCACCGGCAACCTGGACGGAAAGACCGGCCGGGACGTGCTGACGCTGATGCGCACCGTGAGCACGGAGCTCGGCATCACCATGATCCTGGTCACCCATGACCTGGGCGTCGCCGAACAGGCGGACCGGATCATCCGTCTGGAGGACGGGCGGGTTGCCGCGGACAGCGGAAACGGGGCGGTGGCCGGATGAAACGCCTGACACTGAGCCGGGTGGCCGGGGCCAACCTGAGAATCAACCGGAAAGCATATCTCAGCCTGTTTCTGGGTATCCTGACAGCCGTTTACCTGGCCACAGCCACCAGCCTGTGCGCCTGGGGCGTTGTCCGGAGCCACGAGGAAAAGATGGCGGAAAAAGTCGGCTGGGCGGATATGATCCTGCCGGACAGCGGCGATCCGACGGACGCGCAGCTGCGCCGGAGCGGATTTTTCACGGATATCGGCCATATCACGGTCACTGCCGCTGCGGAAAACACCCGTGTTTTCGCCGGTTACTATGATGAAACCGCTGAAAAGCTGATGAACCGCACCCTGAAAGTGGGCTGCCTGCCGGAAAAGGCCGGGGAGATTGCCGCGGAGCAGAGCGCGCTGAATCTCATCGCGCCGGAGGGGACCGCCGCCGGCGCTGTGCTGTCGCTTACCCTGTATCCGGCCGGCGGGGCCGCCGAAACCAGGAACTATACCCTGACCGGTATTCTGAACGAACAGACGTCCGGCCTTGAAGGGATTGAAACAGAAAACGGAATCCGCCTCCCCTCGCTGCTTTTCTCCCCGGAGGAAAAACCTTTTGAAGGCGGAAACAGCGCCGTCTTCCGGGTGCTGACCTATGCCCCGCTGATCACCTACAACCAGGTTATGCGGAACTGCCCGCTGGACCTGTCCGCCGCTTACGGCGTCAGCCGGGAAACCGGCACCGTTGTCTGGTACGATTCCGGCTGGGATCGGGCAACCAGGACTGTCGAACGGATTTATATCTGGGTGATTCTCGGCGCCGCGCTGATGCTTTCCGCCTGCGTGGGAATCACCTCCGCCATGGAAAACCTGCTGTCCCGGAAAATCCAGGATATCGGTATGCTGCGGGCCATCGGAGCCACACGGAAACAGATCCGCCGCGTTTACAGCGCCGAAGCCTGGCTGCTTGCCGCCACGGCGCTTCCGGCCGGCCTCCTGTTGGGCGCCGCCACCGCCTGGATCATTTCCCGGCTCGCCCCGGACGAAACGGTATTCTCCCTGAACGCCTGGCTGCTGATCCCGATTCTTGCCCTTTCCGCGCTCTGCGTATTCGCGGCTTCCCGCTTTCCGCTGTACCGGGCTTCCTTCCAGATGCCCATAGGCGTCCTGCGGGATTCCGCCGTGCTGCGGAAGACCGGCATGCTGCGGAGCCGTGTTCCTTTTACGCCTTCCCGCCTGATCGCGGAGCGCAGGGCCGGCCTGCATCCGCTGCGCCATCTGGGCGCGGCCGGCATGACAGCCCTGACGCTGGCCTGCGCGCTGCTGCTGGGAGAACTTGCGATGGGGCTGAATCTGGGCGATCCGGAAAACCGTCCCGCCTTCCGGATTTACAGCGGAGGCATTGTGCCCCCGGACGCTTTCACCCAGATGGTTCCGGATAAGGCGGCGCTCCGCGGGGAACTGAACCGGATTGCCGGTATCGACGGTGTCCGTGAAGTCCGCCTGACCGCGAAAACATACGCGAACCTGCTGTCGGACGAGGTGCCGGAATATTTCCGTCCCGTCAGCTATACCCGGTCCGGCGCGGACGGCGCCGATGATACAGACACGCTGGAAGTGCTGGAAAATGATACGGGATACGGTTCGGAGTGGCTTTTTTATACACCCGGAGAGCTGGCGGAAGCGCGGGCGGATCAGCAGGAAGACTGGCGGAAATCAATAAACGTCCGTTGCGCGGACCGGGCGGAAGAAATCCGTGCCGCGGAAGGGATTTCCGGAGCTGTTATCCCCATTACCGTCTATGTTATTCCGGCTTCGTCCGCGGAAACCCTGCAGCAATTTGTTACGGACGGCAGCATCGATACAGGCCGGCTGGACAGCGGGGAGCAGGCGCTGGTGTACGCGCCGGACATCTGTATGCGCCGGTCCGAGGACGATGTCTGGGAAATAGAAAGATGGCTCCCGCCGCGGGAAATCCGGGAACAGGACTGGGACAAAGTTATCCGCAACGACGCCTTCTCCGCGGGGATAAAGCTTTCCCTGCTTGAAATCGCGCAGACCTATTCCCTGGAAACGCAGGAATACGACGGCATGGCAGTATACGAACCGGCGGAAGAGAACGTCGCTTACGGAGACGCCGCGGCCGTCCGGGCGGATACCGCCGTCGGCGCGGTGCTGGCCGGACCGGTCCGGCTGAACGGGCTGTTTCTCTCCGGCTTCGCGGTGATCGTGACGGAAAAAGGCGCGGAAGCGATGGGTCTGATCCTGCCGGATCCGGATTATACTGAAGTATACCTGTCCGGGAATCCGTCTCCGGAAAAAGAAGCGCTGATCGAGCAGGAAATCACGCGGATCGTCGCGCAGGACCGGATGAGCGTGGATAACCAGTCAAAGGCGGCCCGGGAATATATGCAGAAAAAGTTCCGCCAGATGCTGCTGTTCGGCGGCCTGATCCTGCTGTTTTTCGCCGTGTCGGTGTTCATGCAGGTCTCCGGCGCCGCCCGGCAGATCCGGTCGGATACCCGGACCATCGGGACCCTGCGGGCCGTCGGCGCGGACCTGGAAACCCTGGTGGGCTGCTACCGCCTGTCCGCGTGGATCTGCGCGGGATTGGGAATGATCCTCCCCGTCCTGTTCTACACCGTGTGCGCTGTGTCCGGCCTCCGCCTCTTTACCGCGCAGCATCCGCTGCTGATCCTTCCGCTGCTGGCCGCGATGGCAGCGTGTATCGCCCTGGCCTGCATCGCCGGAATCCGCGGCCGCCTCGCTGCGGTGACCCGCCAGCCGATCGTTGAAAACATCCGGGAGCTGTAGCCCGTCCCGGAATTTCCCGAAAGAAAACGCCCTCCGACGGAGAGCGTTTTCTTAATGCTTATTTCATCTGAATCAGTTCGTATTCCCGGGTGCCAAATCCGATCTTTTCGGCGTGCTCCAGGCATTCCCGCCAGCTGGTATTCGGATGGACATCCCTGAACGGATCGTGATGGTGGTGCCAGTCCTTCTGTTCCAGGTTGTCCGTCAGCTTGCTGTTCGGCAGCGGATCCGCCTTCAGGCACAGATCCGCGCACGCCTGGTCCAGCGCCACGGCATCAAAGGACGCCAGCATTCCCAGGTTGGGCAGAATCGGCGCGTCGTTTTCCCCGTGGCAGTCGCAGTCCGGCGACACGTCCATGATCAGGTTGTTATAGAACACCGGTTTTCCCGCCGCGATAGCCGCGGCGTATTCCGCCATCTTGCGTCCCAGCGCCTCGGAAACGCTGTCGAAAGCCGTGTGGATCGCGTCGAAGGCGCAGGCACCGATGCAGCGGCCGCAGCCCTTGCACAGGTTCAGATCGATCGACGCTTTTCCGGAATCATACGAAATCGCGTCCGATCCGCATTCCTTCGCGCATTTCCGGCAGTCCCGGCAAAGCTCCGGATCGATCATCGGCTTTCCCTCGTTGTGCTGCTGCATCTTTCCGGCCCGGCTGCCGCCGCCCATGCCCAGGTTCTTGATCGCCCCGCCGAAACCCGCGATCTCATGGCCCTTGAAATGGCTCAGCACGATGATGATGTCCGCGTCGTACAGCGCCCGGCCGATGTATGCTTCCCTGCAGAATTCCCCGTTCGGCACCGGCACCGCGATATCGTCCGTTCCCTTCAGCCCGTCCGCGATGATGTTGTGGCACCCGGTGGTCATATAGTTGAACCCGTCGATATCGGCGTTCAGCAGATGATCCACCGCGTTTTTCCGGGATCCGGGATACAGTGTGTTGCAGTCTGTCAGGAAGGGCTTCCCGCCCAGGGATTTCACCAGATCCGCCACAGCCTTCACATAGTTTGGGCGGAGGTACGCGAAGTTCCCCAGCTCCCCGAAGTGCAGTTTGATCGCCACAAACTTCCCGTCAAAATCGATCCGGTCCATTCCGGCCCGTCTGCACAGGTTCTGCAGCTTCACCCCCTGGCTTACATCCAGCTTTGTGCGAAAATCCGTAAACACGACTTTTGCCTTTTCCATGCGTGCTTCTCCTCCTGATTTCTTTTTATTCTTAATTGTTCTTGTTGCTTACAGATTCAGTTCCGGCGCGTTGTCCCGCTGGTAGGAACACCAGTTCCCGTTTTCCGCCAGTTCCTCCCGGGCCAGTGCTTCCAGCAGATTCTCCGTCTGCCCCTGCTCCGCCAGCTGTTCCGACATGCTGCGGTAGAAAGCTTCCATTTTCACATGGTCCGACATTTTCCGCTCCAGGTCCATCTTTCCGTAGTATCCGGACAGAAACAGCGTTCCCGCGGACAGCGCGCCCAGCACGATTTTCATCAGGGTGCGCAGGCGGCCCGGATCGCGCACCTCAATCACCGGCCGGAAGATCAGCCCGCAGCCCAGCAGTTCAATTGCCAGCGTTGCCAGATAGGCCGCCACGCTGCAGCGCAGCAGGATCTTCACCAGGCGCTCATTCCTTCCGTTCTGCCGGCCGGTATTCCTGCCGGCCTTTCGGTGATATGCTTCCTGCGCTTCCGGCCAGCACTCCCGGATTTCCCGTTTCTTTTCCGGCGTCCGCTCCGCGTTCGCCGTGCATACCGCGCACAGGATCCATGCCGTCTCCATCCGCTGCGTCCAGCTCATCAGCCGCTGCGCCTCAATGCCGCTTCCCGCGTACCGCAGGTACATCTGCACCCGCAATGCTTCCGCCAGGGCACGGTATTCGATATACCGCCGGTGGCAGGCTGTCCGCTTCGCCCTGCCGGCCAGCAGGAAAGCGGTTACCAGCATGGCCCCGCAAAGCAGGATCATCGGGATCATGTCTCTTTCGTCGTACAGGAGAAACGCCAGCGTCAGCAGCGTACCGGACGCCGCCAGCCCTATCAGGACCCGTCTGTAGACGCCGGCAAAGCGCATGCTCAGCCGGTCCGCGGTGTGGTACAGCGTTTCCAGCTTCCGCAGCTCCGGTTCTGCCCCGGCGTCTTCCGGCAGCAGCCGTTCCCCGCCCGCGTCCGTCTGTTCCGCCAGCGCGTTGAATTCGTCTGTCCTGGACAGGATCTCCGCCATGGCTTCCGCGTTTCCGAGTGTCCGTACCGTTCCCGCGCCTTCTGCCGCCGCGTCTTTCCGGGATGTCTGAATATGAATCACCACCGCGTTCTCCGCGCAGCGGGATGCTGTTCCGTGCCGGGGCTGCCATCCGGAACGCAGCGCCGCGTTCACCGCCGCCGCGGTGCCGTTCGGGCCGCCTTCCTTTCCGTCCCACAATGCCAGCAGGATATGGCTGTGTTCCGCGGTATGGATGCCCGCCCGGCGGTATCCTCCGTCCCGGCTGGCATTCTCCGCCGCCTCTTCGGCGTCCGCCGCGGTGTATACCTTCTCCGCCCGGTCCAGATGATGCCGGAAGCGTGCCAGATCCGCTTCCCCGAAATCCTTTTCGTATTCCTCCCGTTCCACGGGCAGTACCGCCCGGAGCGGAATTCCGGCTTCCTCCCCGGCGTCCGCGCACAGCAGATCCGCGCCCCGTGCCAGCGCGCAGAGCATCACCGCGGGCGTATGCGGATACTTTTCCCGGAGCTTTTCCAGTTCCCGCTTCACGGCGCTCCGGAGTGTCTCCAGTTCCTCCTCCCGCAGGTCCAGGTGCCCCGTCACCCCGATCACCAGGGGAATTTTCCTTGCGTCGTCCATACCTTCCTGCCAAGCCTCCGTGCCGGCCTGTCCGGCTGATTCGCTTATCTCAGCCTGTAAATCCGCACGCCGTCATACTTCTTCAGCAGCTTCAGCATGCTGTTGAACGGCAGCGAATCCTTCTCCTGCTCCACCGGCGGCAGCGATTCATAATGCTTCCGGATGGTTTCCTCATCCGCGTCCGCGTTCAGCGTCAGCTTATGCATCCGCATCCGCTCCCGCAGATCCTTCCGCTCCTTCTTTTCATCCTTCACGCCGGGGGCCAGCGGCAGGGTTTCGTATTCGTTTCCCGCCGTCCACCCCATATTCTGGTGATCCGTCACCCAGCGTTCATGTTCCAGCGGCGCGAAACGCTGCACCATTTCGTCCGTGAATTCCGTCAGCATGTCGAAGTCCACCGGCCGGTCCGTATAGAAGCAGTCGATGGCGTTCAGGTACGTGTCGAAGCTCCGTACCTGGTTGATATTGCTGAGCTTGTATTCCAGCGAGAGTCTGTTGAACTCCCGTTCCATTTCCTCCTGCGTAGCCTTCTTTTCCTTCCCCTGGAATACGTACCGGGCGTGCAGCGCCACCGCGAAATTGTAGATGTGCAGGAAGTTGCTCGTGGACAGGAACGTGTGCTTCACCCGGTGGTTCGCCCTGCGCATGGAGGGCTTCACCGTCAGCGGGCAGTGCCGCAGGTCCACAATCTGCCCGATATCCCGGCGGAAGCGCTGCTTCGGCTCCGCCATGTCGCTGTAGGCTTTCAGGCGCGGTTCCTTCTCCGGATCCTTTCCAGCCTGTTCCCACGCATCGTAATCCAGCTTGTACTGCCGGATCTTTTCGCTTTCCCCCTGGTCGTAATAATATACAGCCCGGATTGATTCCCCGGCAAAATTGAAATCCACCGCCATGGGATGCAGCTCGTCCCGGGAATTCCGGCCGTAGGCGGTCCGGTCCCAGCACTGCAGTTCGTCGCACAGCATCAGCATCCACGCCAGCGGATGCCTGTCCGCCTTCAGGGGCGCTTTCAGATGGTCGCTCTTGTATCCCACCACCGCGAATTTGAACAGGCTGTTGTGCAGCAGAATCGCCGACAGGGCATCCATATGGTACTTCTGGAGCTTTCCGTGCCCGATGATTTTAGCCAGCTCCTGGTATAGCCTTCCGGCGCTGAAAAACGCGTGATCCATGAAATAGTTGTTCTCTTCCGGATGTCCCGGCTTGCTCCGGATTTTTTTCTCCAGTGATTCCTCCGTCAGCCCGTAATCCTTTCCCAGCTTTTCCGTAATCGCGAAAGCCAGGAAATCCGCCAGGTCCGTAAAAGACCGGCCGTACAGCTCCTTCAGCCGTGCCCGGTCCTCCCTGCTGAACTGAATCAGCGGCTTCACGTTTTTGTAGGCGATATAGACGCTGTCTTTTCCCCGCTTCTTCTTATCCACCTCAAAGTAGGAAAGCACCTGCTCAAAGGGAATTTCAAAAGGATACCCGACGTCGTGGAACAGTGCCGCCAGCCCCCAGTACTCCAGGAAGGCGTTCGCGCTTTCCTGCCCTTCGCCCCCGTCCTTGAATCCATAGGCCCTGCTGAACACTTTCCGGTACCAGGCGTTGGTTTCAAAGATCGCGAGCCCCAGGGCAAAAACATATACCGAATGTGAATAGTGGTCCCGGTGGCTCATCAGCAGGGAGGACGCGTTGGATTCAAATTCCGACAGCAGCTCCACCATGGACTGGGATCTTCCGTCCCTGCCGATAAACATTTCCATGAAGGAAAAATAGACGGTATAGGCATCCTCCGCCACGCCGGAATCGATAAACCTGGACAGCTCATTTTTCATGCAAAGCCGGTCCAGGTCCATCTGCATATTGTAGGGAATCTGGTTCGGCAGCAGGCTGGTGCCCAGGTAAATATGTTCCTCCTGCTCCCTCTTCTCCGTTTCCGCGCTGTGGCGGAGGTCCGTGCAGCGCTTCTCCAGGAAGCGCAGCGCCGCGGACTTCAGGTCCATTCCCCGGGCTTCCTTATCGATCAGCTGCGGCACAAAAGGGCCCACGTCCTTTCCGAATCGTTCCCGGTGCTCCTGCCTCATTTTTTCAATGGCGGAATAGCTCATCTGAATCCTCCTGAACCTTATGATATCCCGAGATCTGTATTTATCCGTTTCAGCGATTATACCATATCTTTTCCGGACGTGTCATCTGTTTTCTTCCCCGCTGCCCGCCGGAAGGGCGTTTGTTCCGATGAAAGTCACGCTGTCCGGAACCGGTATCTCTCCCAGGCAGCCGCAGCCGCCGAACGCGAGTTCCCCGATGGAAACCAGGCCGTCCGGCAAAGTAATCTCCCGCAGGCTTTCACACCCGTAGAACAGCTGATCGGGGATTTCCTTCAACCCGGCCGGCAGCGCTGCCCGCAGCAGGTTTTTGCAGCCGTTGAAGGCATTGTTTCCGATGAAGGAAACGCTGTCCGGAAGAATGATTTCCCGCAGGGAGGAACAGCCGAGGAACGCTGCCCGCCGGATTGCCGTGACGCTGTCCGGAATGTCGATTTTCTCAAGCGACGAGCAGTTCCGGAACAGGTTTTCCCGGATCTCCGTCAGATCCCGCGGCAGCGACACCTCCGTAAGCCCGGAACAGTTGTCGAAAGCCAGCGGCTCGATGATCCCCGCACCGTCCCCGATCTCCGCCTTCCGCATGCCCGCGCATCCTGAGAAGGCACTGTAATCCACCAGTTTCACGCTGTCCGGAATCACGATTTCCTTCAGGCTTCCGCAGTCCCTGAAAGCTTCCCGGCCGATGCTTTCCAGGCCGTCCGGGAACGAGACGGTTTCCAGGCCAGCGCAGCCGTCAAAAGCCCGCAGCCCGATTGTCCGGATGCCTTCCGGAATCGCGATGTGCTTCAGGGCGGAATCGCTGCTGAATAAGCGCCCCGTAATCTCTGTCAGTCCGGCGGACAGCCGGACTTCTGCCAGGCCTGTACAGCCGGAAAACGCCGCCGTCCCGACCGCTGTCACGCTGTCCGGAAGCGCGATCTCCGTCAGGCTTACACAGCCGAGGAACGCGTTTTCCCCGATCGCTCTCATTCCTTCCGGAAAGACGATTGTTTTCAGCGCTTCGCAGCTCATAAAGGCGTTTTTTCCGATGGTCTGCAGGGCATCCGGCATTTCAGCCGTTTCCAGGGCGGCGCAGCCGATAAATGTTTCATGGAGAATCTGCGTAATCCCGGACGGAATGGAAATGCTCCGGAGTTTTTCACAATGGCGGAATGCTTCTGCCCCGATGGAAGTCAGGCTTTCCGGAAACTGAATCTCCCGCAGGTTTTTGCATGTGTAGAAAGCCCTGTCCTGGATGGAGGAAAGCCCTTCCGGAAGCGTAACGGTTTCCAGGCTTTCACAGTATCTGAAAGCTTCAACCGTTATCTCCCGCACGCCGGACGGAATCACGATTTCCTTCAGTGCTCTGCACTCGGTAAATGCATTTGATTCCAATACCGTGAGGCTTTCAGGCAGTTCCATTTCTTCCAGCGTCCGGCAGCTATGAAAAGCGCTTTTCCCGATGGATGTGATTCCGCCCGGAAGGCGGAGGGCTTTCAGTGAAGAACAGCCGTAAAACGCGGAGTCACCGATTGCTGTAACGGTATCCGGAATCGAAACGGCAGCCAGTTTTGTACATCCGGAAAACAGTTCGCTGCTGAGCGTCGTTACGCCTTCCGGAATGATGATTCCCCCCAGGCTTCTGCAGTCCTCAAACGCGCTTTTGCCGATGAAGGACAGACCTTCCGGCAGCGTAATGTTCTGCAGATTACCGCACCGGTAGAAAGCGTCATCGTCGATGGAAACCACGCCTTCAGGAATCATGATCTCCGTCAGCCCGGACTGATTGATAAACGCGCTGTTTCCGACGGAAGCAACCGGGATCCCGCCCAGCTGATCCGGAATGACCACGACAGCTTCCGTTCCTGTATAACCTGTGATTTCCGCTTTTCCGTCCGCCCGGAGTACGTAACGCCAGTCCCCTTCTTTCCGGATCTCAGTGCTTTCTTCCGATTCCGCGGCGGCAATCCCGGCCGCCAGCGCCATAAGCGCCAGAACTGCCAGCAGTTTTCTGATCATGCGTCTCCTCCGTTCCCGGTTTCCCGCAGGCCTTCTCCGGTTTTCAGGTCTTATTCAATAAAGTATTGCTTCCGTTCCTCCGTACTCAGTTCCCGCTCCCGCAGGATCCCGTCCGCCATTCTCAGCAGCGTATTGCCGTCCGGACAGCGCACCTGCCAGAGGCTGCTTTTTCCTTCATTCCGGATCAGCAGCACGGAGCCGTCGCCCGCTGTGTCTTCCACCAGGATCTCCGTGTCCAGAAAATCGATCTGCTTGATGCCGGTCTCCGAATCATACAGGGCGCCGTTCAGAAGATAAACCCACCTGCCGTCGTACATGTATTCCCGGGAAGGTTCGGGAGCCGGATGGACCTCCGTCCAGGTCGGTTCATAAGGAATCAGTCCGCTTCCGTTGTACAGGAAATACGCGTCCTTTTCCGTATCCGCCTTCAGGATCAGTCCTTTCCTGTCCGCGGAGAGGAAAGCTTCTCCGGCGGCTTTCAGGTCCAGGAACGTTTCTTTTCCGGTTTCTGTTTCCAGGATACAGGTCTGCTCCCCTGCCTGCCGGACCGCGATCTTCCCGGAAAAGCCCGGGATTCCGGTACTGTCAAAAATCCCGTGGAACCATTCTTTGTTGTAGGTCGTTTCCCGCGGGGGTGATGCCAGGTTCACAGGCGGACAGGCCAGCCTTCCCCTGTCGTTCAGGACAAACAGGTAATGCCCTTCAATCCGGAACTGATAATCATCCATAGGGATATTCCCGTCAGAATAAACAATCTCTCCGGTCGCCGCGTCCAGCACGGTGTATTTCCCCTGGTTGGTATTGAAATTCCGGAAAACGGCGTAATCCCTGTTCTGGTAAGCCATGCGCAGGCCGATCGTGTCCGTCAGGTCCGGGTACAGGGTCCGGACCGGTTCGTGTGTCCGGAAATCGTACAGGCAGATGACCGCCCGGTCCGTTCCGTATTCCTCTCCGCTCAGCGCGGCGTACCGGTCCCCGATCCTGCTCAGGTTGGAGCAGTTAATAAACTCCTTGCCGTCCCTGTATTCCCGGACCACGGTATGCTCACCCGTCGCGAAATTATACACATTCAGGCGGCTGTGGTCCTGGGTTTGTGTTAAAAACCACGTTTCCGTTCCGTCCGGGGATAATACGGATTTCGTGCGGCCCGAAACCGGCCCGGCCGGCATGGTCCGGATCATTTCCGGTGTACGGGCTTCGTCGGTTGTCAGCAGACGCGACTTTTCTGTCCCCGTCAGCAGGATATAGCGGTCGTCCAGCGCGTTTCCCCGCGGATCCTGCCGCGCGAAATACGCTCCTGTCAGTTCAAAATCCGCCGTCACGCTCTGCAGCAGCATTCCTGTCTGCGTATGGAAAACCAGGGCTGTCCGGTTCTCCGTATCCGCGCACAGCATACGGGAACCGTCCGGGCTGAAAACCGCGGAATGAATCCGGAAGGATTCCGAATCCATCTTTTCCGCGTGTCCGTTGCTGTAATCGTAAACAAAAAGCTGCCCTTTTCCGGTTACCACGGCAATCAGGCTTTTTGAGGAACAGGCGATGATTTCCTCCAGTCCGGAGTCGCCGAACACGTCCGCGGTGACGGCGCCGAGCTGTTCCTCCGTATATGCGTCCCAGTAATAAAGCACCCTTTCCGCCATCCCGAAGACGATGCTCCCGTCAAAGGACGAAGTATAGCGATGAATGACGTTTTTGAACTGTTCCTTGACTTCGGGAGCCGGATCACCGGCAATAAAATACCGGTGCAGCACCAGATCATCCACGGTTTCCGCGTTTCCGGCCGCTTTCAGCATCACCAGGTCACCGCTTCCCGGCACCCCCGGAAACCAGGTCAGGTATTTCCCGTCCGGACTGCCTTTGGAATCATTCCCGCCCGAAAGAACCGGAGAGAGGCTGCTGATATAATCCGGTTTCAGCGTAATGAACTGTTCCGAGCCCTGCGGCAGCATGCTCAGGGAGTAATTGCTGTTGGTAAAGGCGATGCTGTTCCATCCTTCACTGACTGCAAAAGAATCCGCTCTTTCCGAAAAGAAAATATCATAATCAGCCGTCCGGATCCCGGTTCCGTCCGTGCTGAGCCGGTGAACGCCGTCCGGATCCGCGCAGAGCACTTCCTGCAGGTCGGCGGAAAACCGCAGCAGGTGCGGTCTCTTTTTCAGCTTCAGCGGGTACGCTTCCTCCGCCCCGTTCTCCAGCCTGAAGCAGGTCAGGTAGCCTTCCGCCTCGTCCGAAAGCACGGCAAGCCGTTCTCCGTCTGAAGCGAAAGCGCGGACCGGGAGATCAAAATCTGTAACCGTAACATACCGGTCCGCGTTCAGTCCGGAAACCAGGGAACTGCGGAGCGCGCACAGCGCCTCATCCGTAACGGGCCTGTCCGGATGGCTGCAGTCCGCCGGCAGAGCTTCGCGGGCCAGCATCATGGCAAGCATCCGGTCCCCGCGCCGTTCCAGTATCAGTCCGGATTCGTTCGCCAGGAACCGGGACTGGGCAATCATCGTCCGGTTCCGCTCCCCGGTGATTTCCGCGTTCTTCCACAGGGAATACCCGAGAAACCCGCCCAGCAGCAGGATTGCCGCCGCGCCGGCGGCAGCTGCCTGACGGACCCGGCGCTGCCTGGCCCGCTGCCGCAGGTCATCGTAGGCAACCTCCAGCATCGGAGCAAGAATGCGGAGCTTCTCACCCTTCAGCTTTTTCAGCATTTCCGGCAGGGAATCCGCCCGGACGTCCGCCGCAAGCGGTTCCACGGCTTCCGTTTTTCCGTCTGTTTCAATAAAGCGCAGCGCTTCCGGGAACGCTGTGTCCGGCTCCCCGTCCGCCAGCAGTGTCAGCACATGGTCCCGCCTGCCCATGGAAAGAAAATACCGCAGTTCTTCCATGCACCAGCGGGATTCAAGATACCGGGGAGAGCAGATACAGATCAGCCACTCCGACTGCTCCAGCGCCGCGTGGATATCGTCTCCCAGGTTTGAGGACAGCGGAAGCTCCTCCTGATCGCGGAAGACGCGCCCCATGCGCCTGATCCCAAGCTTCTTTTTCAGCTTCGGCGGCACCGCGTAATTCTCAATATAGGTATGCAGTTTTTTCGCGATCTCCTGGTCCGGCGTAAAATGCCGGTAGGAGATAAAGGCTTTGTAATGATAATCCAACGCAAAGAACCCCTTTCGCGTACCGGAATCGGGAATCTGCTTCTGTTTTTCATGCTTCATCATCAGTATGCGCTATCCCCGGCTGAAAAGCAAGAGCGGAATACGATTGAATCTTTTCCCGCTCCGTCGTATAATGCTCACGCCCGGATTCCGCTGTTTCCGCGCCGGGCACAGCTATTATTCTGAATCTTTCGGAGCGCCGCAGATGAAACAATCGTTCTCTCCCGATTCCGCCTCCTGCATGGACGCCCTGCAGCTGGCCGGAAGGATTATCCTTGAAAACGGCGGTGAAACCTACCGTGCGGAGGAAACCATCTGCCGCATGGGACAGGGGTTCGGCCTGGAAGAGGTCGAAAGCTTTGCTGTGCCCAGCGGCCTTTTCATAAGCTACCGGGGCGCAGGCGGCAAACCCGTCACTTCCGTGAAGCGCGTCCGCCGCCTGGACCGGAACCTGACCCGGGTGAATGAAACCAACCAGATTTCCCGCCGGGTGTATGCCGGTGAAATGGACTGCGAGGAAGCGCTGGAAAAGCTGCGGGCGATTGAAAAGGATCCCGGCTCCTTCCGGGGGCTGTGGGGCCTGCCCGCCGCGTTTCTGTGCGCCGCGGGCTTTGCAGCGCTTTTCGGCGCGGGCTGGCTTTCAATTGCCGCTGCCGGCATTGTCGCGGTGGTTGTTCAGGGAATGGAAATGCTCCTCGCGCGCATCCGCGGCGGCACGGCGCTCGCTGCCTCCATCCTGGGCGGCCTGGCCACCGCCCTGCTTCCCGCCCTTCTGGTTCTCCTGCTCCCATCGCTGCAGACGGAGCTGGTGATCGCCGGCGCGATCATGCCGCTGGTTCCCGGCCTGGCCATGACCAACGCCGTGCAGGACACCATGCGCGGGGATATGGTCTCCGGTCTTTCGCACGGGGCGCAGGCCATCCTCACCGCCTGCCTGATCGCCGGCGGCGCGCTGCTGGCGCAGGCCGTCCTGCGTCTCCTGACAGGAGGTGGGATCTGATGCTTTGGGAAGAAATCCTTCGCGCGCTGCTGGGATCCTTTATCGGCACCGTCGGATTTGCCATGCTGGTGCACGTTCCGAGGCGCTCCTGGCTGGCTTCCGGTGTGATTGCCGCCTTCTCCTATCTGGTTTACTGGATCTCGCTCCGGCTGGGTCTGTCTGATCCGTCCTCGATCTTTCTCGGTTCTCTTTTCGGTTCCCTGGCCGGCCAGCTCTGTGCCCGGAAGATGAAAATGATCGGTACGGTATTCCTGATGTCCGCGGTGGTGCCTGTCGTTCCGGGCCTGGGGCTGTACCGTATGATGGCTTTCCTGGCCCGGAACCGGCTTTCCGAAGGCCTCAGCATGGGTGTCCGCGCCATGATCACCATCGCGATGATCGCCCTGGGGCTTGCCGCCGGCGCTCTTCTGGACCGGATGTTCCATTCCCGCGGCCTGAAAAACCACCATATCTGACGGATTCCCTCCCGTTGTGTCATTCTGAGCGCGGCGAAGAATCTAAAAAAATCCTTGACAATTTATATCCGCTCCTGTATTATATGCTTTGCCGCTTGCGGAGCGGATATGTCGCGGGGTGGAGCAGCTGGCAGCTCGTCGGGCTCATAACCCGGAGGTCGGGGGTTCAAATCCCTCCCCCGCAACCACATGGCTCAATAGCTCAGTTGGCTAGAGCATTCGGTTCATACCCGGAGTGTCATAGGTTCGAGTCCTATTTGAGCCACGAAAGAAAACAGGTCCTGTGTGGGCCTGTTTTTTTGTTCCGGAATAATAATGAATCTGTTTGTTGTTTTTCCTCCGCCGCTTATGGTAGAATTGCACTGCCGCTGAAAAAAGCAAATACAGGCCGGGGCCTGCATATTCCCCGGAACACGGAGGACAAGATATGGAAAACAAGTACGACCGCTGGGATCTCTCCTACCTCTACACGGATTTCGACGACGAACGCCTGAAGAACGACCTTGCGTCCCTGAAAGATGATGCCGAAAAGGGCATCGCTCTCCTGCAGGACGCTGACCGGGACCGCCTGTCTGTCCTGGAGCAGTCTGTCGCTCACAGCGAGCAGATCAGCGCGAAGGTGGACCGGCTTGTCAATTTCATCCAGTGCACCCTCGCGGTGGACGCCACCAACGAAAAGGCCAACGCGGCCATGGATCAGCTGATGATGGCCTTTACAGACCTCGATCTGGCCTCTTCCGCCCTGTCCCGCTATGTCGCGGAAACTGAGAACCTGGAGGAGCTGATCGCCGCTTCCGAAAAGCTCAGGCCGATCGCTTTCGCGCTTCGTGAAATGAAGGAAAAAGCCTCCCATCTGATCGCTCCGGAGGTTGAACCCTGGATTCTGGAAATGCAGCTTTCCGGCGGCGAGGCCTTCAGCCAGCTGCGGGACAAGCTGGATTCCACCCTGGCGGTGGATTACCGGGATGAAAAGCTGCCGCTTTCCGGTGTGCGCGGCAAAGCCTATGATCCTGATCCCGCTGTACGGAAGGACGCGTATGAGGCGGAAATCGCTTCCTACGCGAAGGTGGAGCTCCCCATGAGCTACTGCTTGAACAGCATCAAGATGGAAGCGCGTACGCTGGCGAAAGCCAGAAACTATGAAACCGTACTCGACATGACCCTGGACGACAGCAGGATGGACCGGCAAACGCTGGACGCCCTGTGGACCGCGGTGAAGGAATATCTTCCCCATTTCCGCCGCTACCTGAAAGCCAAGTGCCGGCTTCTCGGGCATACGGACGGTCTTCCCTTCTATGACCTGTTCGCGCCGGTCGGCGCCGTTACAAAAAAGTTCACCGTCGAGGAAGCCCGGGAAATCCTGATCCGTGAAATGGGCAAGTTTTCTCCGGAAATGGCGGCTTTCATCGGCAACGCTTTTGATGCCCGCTGGATCGATTTCTATCCGCGGGACGGAAAAACGGGCGGCGCCTTCTGCTCCTCCGTACATTACGCGGACCGGAGCCTGGTGATGACGAACTTCCAGGGCAGCTTCTCGGATGTCAGCACCCTGGCCCACGAGCTGGGCCACGGCTGGCACAACCGCTGCATGGCCGGCCTGCCCTACATGATGACGGATGAGCCGATGCCCCTGGCGGAAACCGCCAGTATCTTCAACGAAACCATGCTCAGCTGGCAGGTGCTCCGCAGCTGCTCTCCGGAAGAAAAACTGTATCTGCTGGAGAACGGCCTCATGGAAGCCACCCAGACCGTCGTCGATATCTACAGCCGTTTCCTCTTTGAGCAGGAAGTCATCGATACCCGCCCTGACCACGCCATGAGCGTGGACGAGCTGAAGGCTGCCATGCTCCGCGCCCAGGAAGCGAGCTACGGAGACGGACTGGATCCTGAAATCCGCCATCCGTACATGTGGGCCTGCAAAAGCCATTACTATTCTTCCGGCTACAATTTCTACAACTTCCCCTACGCCTTCGGCCTTCTCTTCGGCAAGGGCGTCTTTGCCCGCTACCTGGAACAGGGACCCGCCTTCGCGAAGGATTACTGCAGCCTGCTGCGGTCCTGCGGCTCCGCGCCTGTCGCGGAAGTCGCCGCCAGCGTAGGCATTGATGTACGCGATCCTGCCTTCTGGCGTTCAAGCCTGGAAGTCATCCGGAAGGATATCGACCTGTTCTGCTCCCTCGCCGGACAGGAGGAATAAAGCCCTGAACGAAGCAACCCCGGCAGGCAATGCGCCTGCCGGGGTTGTTTTGTCTCCGGTAAGTAATTATTCAGCCTTGGTCACAGCGGTCATATGGACGTTGGCGTCATTGTACCAGTACAGGAAGCCTTCCACGTCCACAACGTCACCAACCTGCAGGCCTTCAACAGCCTTGTACACATCGGTGTCCTTGCCGCAGAGATAGAACTCCACGCAGAAGTTGAGGACCGCGTCATCCTTCGTGAAACGTACATACAGGTCGTCGGTCTGGCCCACAGCGTCCTTGTAGTTGAAGGCAGCGCCGTCATCCTGCGCGGCAACGGTCAGGCCCTTGAACAGGACTTTCTCGTTCTGGCTGTTGATCAGCTCATCCGTGCCGATCTTGTCGGTAACGTCCTTCGCTTCCGCAACGAAGGTGTCGCCTTCCAGCACTTCGAAGGTCGCGTCGATGATTTCAACTTCGCCGGACCACTCAGCCTTGTAACCCTTCACACGGATCTTCGCGCCGGGAACCAGCTTCGCGGAATCCTCCTCGGAGCAGGCCATGTTGTAGATAAAGTAGGCGCCGTCCGGGCTCTGGGCATACACGGTGATCTTGTCTTCCCACCAGCCCTGGCAGGCCTGGACATAGGTCTCCACACATACCGGGCTTTCCAGCTCAGCAGCGATATACTCGTCATGGCTCATGACGGCCGTTTCTTCAGCGGCAGGCTCTTCAGCGGGAGCTTCCTCGGCGGCGGGTTCTTCCGCGGCAGGAGCTTCTTCCGCAGCGGGTTCTTCCGCAGGAGCTTCTTCCGCAGCGGGAGCTTCTTCAGCGGGCTTGGTGGCTTCTTCCAGCTGCTTGGTCAGCTCGTCGATCTTCGCCTGCAGCTCTTCCTTTTCCTTGGCGGCAGCTTCCGCGGCGGCGGCAGCGGCGTCTTCAGCTTCCTTCAGCTTGCCTTCCAGCTCGGTCCTGGTGGCGGCAGCAGCGTCTTCAGCTTCCTTCAGCTTGCCTTCCAGCTCGGTCTTGGCGGCGTCAGCGGCTTCCTGCAGCTGCTTGGCGGCTTCGTCCGCGCCCTTGGTGGCGGCTTCCTTCGCTTCTTCCAGTTCCTTGGTCAGGCTGGCAACCTGGCCCTCCAGCTCGGCCTTGGCGTCATCCGCGGCTTTCGCGGCGGCAGCGGCGGCGTCTTCAGCGTCCTTCAGCTTGCCTTCCAGTTCAGCCTTGACGGCGTCCGCAGCGTCCGAGGCAGCCTTCAGCGCTTCGTCCATCTCGGTAGCGGCGGCAGCTTTCGCGTCTTCCACGGCGGCGTTCACCTGGGCCGCGATATTCTCAGCCTTGGGAGCTTCTTCCAGCTGCTTGGTCAGATCCGCGACCTTGCCTTCCAGCTCGGTCTTGGCGGCGTCGGCGGCTTCCTGAGCGGCCTTCAGCGCTTCATCCTTTTCAGCGATGACGGCAGCCTTGGCATCTTCCACAGCGGCGCTGACCTGAGCGGCGATGTCTTCAGCCTTGGGAGCTTCTTCCAGCTGCTTGGTCAGATCCGCGACCTTGCCTTCCAGCTCGGCCTTTACGACATCCGCAGCATCTTGCGCCTTCTTGACAGCTTCATCGATCTTAGCCTGGGTATTGTCACCGCAGGAGCTCAGCACGCACAGCGCAAGAGCCAGAACCGCGGCAACCGCCAGAATCCGTTTCCAGGTTTTCTTCATAATTCCCTGTCTCCTCTCCATATTTCGCTTTTCAGCGCTTTGCAGTTATTATAATCAATCATACTGCTTTTTTCAATTCTTTTGCTTTACTTTTTTCGCCCTGACCAGGGTGATTCCGAGGAGCAGAATCCAGATGCACGGAAGCGCGATCAGCAGCGCTTTGGATTCCGCGGGAAGGTCGTTCCAGCTGAATTTCCGCTCCGTCTCCTTCTCCTGCTGCGTATCTGCTTCATCCGCGGCGTCGGGCGACACCTTGATCTGATCCAGCCGGTACAGGCTGCTCACGTCACGGTACTGCTTTTCGATATACTCGTCGCTCATCGCCTCTTTCCGCCGGGCGCTTTTGCAGACGTTCTCAATCAGCTGCCCCGCAGCGGAACGCAGGCTGGCGCTTCCGTTGAAAACCGGCGTGACGAACGTATCGTCCAGGTGATTCATCAGCAGCTCGCTGGCTTCGATCTTGATGTCGTAATATTCCTGGTTGTTCTCACCCTTCCTGCCCAGGTATTCCCGGTATTCCTCCGACTGCTGCGCCTTCAGCGTCACAGGCAGGTAGCCTTCCGTCTCGGCGTAGCCCAGCTGCACCTTGTTGGTCAGCATGTACTGGGCAAACAGCCAGCTTGCCAGCACCTCCTGCGGATCATCCTTGTTGAACACGCAGATGCTCGGCCCCTGGCTGATCATCACCGGATCATCCGTGCTGAACTGCGGAATCGGCCGCACCAGCGTTGTGAAAGGAACTACCTGTTCCTTGTGGATGTCCAGCATCGGCGCGTTGCTGCCCATCCAGGTGGCGCCAGCCGTGGAGTCGATGGCAAAGATGCACTGTCCGGCGTTCAGGAAGTTTCCGGGATAGCTGCTGATGGCGAAGGTTGAAAACGCCCTGCTCTGCGCGTGTGAATAGATTTCCTTCAGCAGTCCCGCGGTCGTATCGTTGAAAATCAGAACCTCCCCGCGGTCCGTGGAATAATCCGCGCCCAGCTGTCTGAGCATGGTGATCATCATATTGTCCGTGCTCTTGTAGATAAACGGAATCATGACCTTCTGGCCGTTTACCCTGAACAGGCCGTCCTCGTCCTTTTCCATGGCCTTCTCGCTGACTTCCCAGACGAAATCCCATGTCAGGACATCCGGAACCTCATATCCGAGCTTCTCCACCAGCTCCTTGTTGATGTACAGCGCTTCCGTGGAACGCATGTACGGCAGCGCGTAATACTTGTCCTGAATCACGCATTCCCGGAGGAACTGCGGCGCGATCTCCTCCTGTTTCGGGGAATCGAACCGCACTTCGCTGCCGCCAAGACCGAACCGCGGATCCGCCATCCAGTCGTCCAGCTGCAGCATTACGTTCTCGCCGGTCAGATAGGTGGCGATATGGTCCGGATAGGTAATACAGACGTTGGGCGTCGTATCCGTGGCGATATTTGTGATGACGTCGTTGAAGATCCGCCCGTAATCGGCGTACAGCCGGATATTGACGGTGATGTTCGGATACAGCTTCTGGAAATCCTCAATGGCGCTGGTATAAACCGCCGTCTGCACCTTGTTCGTGTCGTTCTTGGCCCAGAAGTTCAGCTCAATCTTTTTTGTCTCGTCCAGATACAGCGGGATCTCGCTGATATATCCTGCTTCCCCCGCTTTCCGGTCCATGGTCCCGTGGCATCCGCTGAGCATAACCAGCGCCATCCCCAGCAGAAGCACGAGTGCCATTATTTTTCTTATCCTCATCTCAATTCTCCCTCATACAACACCCACTATGATAGCAATCCCAGCCGAAGGGGTTAAGTGGATATACCGTCCTTTTTACTTCACTCCGCACCGGCCATAATTGTTTTCCCGGCCGAAGGGGTTTAAGGGGGCGATCGGAAAGCCCCCTTCCCTTACCCCTTGGTCCCTCCCCTCGAGACGCCGGCCATAATCTTATCTCTGAACAGCAGGAACAGCACAATCAGCGGCACACTGACCACCACAACCGCCGCCATCATCGCCGGAATATCCTCCCGGCCGTACCCGCTTTCCCGGATACTCTGGATTCCCTGGGACACCAGGAAATAGCTCTGCCTGTCGGTGATCTGCCTCGGCCAGATATAGCTGTTCCAGCATTCGATCACCTTCAGGATGATGATCGTGACAATCGTCGGCTGGCTGATCGGCACCATAACCTTCAGCATATATTTCAGGTCGCCCGTGCCGTCCACCTTCGCCGCGTTGTACAGTTCGTCCGGAATCGCCTCGAAGTTTTCCTTCAGCAGGTAAATATAGAATACGCTGGTTACCGACGGCAGAATCAGTCCGATGAAGGTATTCCGCATATTCCAGTGCACAATGGTCGCGTAGTTGGTGATGATCACCAGCTCCGTGGGAATCATCATCAGGCTCAGGAACAGGGCGAAAACCAGGTTCCGTCCTTTGAACTCCAACCGTGCGAAAGCGAATGCCGCCGGAACGATGACGATCATCATCAGTCCGGTGGTCGCCACGGTGAAGATCAGCGTATTCAGCAGGAACTGCCCAAGGGGCACCTCCGTAAACGCTTTGCTGTAGTTGGCCAGCGTAGGTTCCGTCGTGAAAAAGGTCGGAACCTTTTCATCCATAAACAGGGTGGTATCCTTGAAGCTGGTCAGAACCATCCAGTAGAAGGGGAACAGGACGATCAGCGCCCAGATCGCCAGGAAGACGATAATCAGGATTTTCGGAAGCGCGCTGCGTTTGTTTTCGTTCATCCGGCCCGCCTCCCGTCACATATACTGAACCTTGTTCCGGCTGAAACGAAGGTTCACGTACGTAATGGTAAACACGATCGCGAACAGCAGCAGCGCCGCCGCGGCAGCGTAGCCCGGATATCCGCCGCTGTCACTGTACAGCATATCGTATACATAGCCCACGATGGTGTTCATCTCCGCGGCGTTCAGGTTGGTGCCGAACAGCGCCACCTCGTCGCTGTATGCCTTGAATGCCCCGATGAATCCGGTGATGATCAGGTAAAACACCGTCGGGCTGATCATCGGCAGCGTGATTTTCCGGAAAATCCGGCCGCTGGTCGCGCCGTCCACCTTCGCCGCCTTGTAGTAATCCTGGTTCACGCTGGCCAGCGCGCTGGTCAGGATCAGGATCTTGAAGGGCATGACAATCCACACGGTATACAGGCAGGTTACCATCATCTTCTGCCAGTAAGTTCCCTCGATAAAGTTGATGGATTCCCCGCCCAGCAGGGTAATCAGGGAACTGATCAGTCCGTCCGTATGCTCCGTGTTCCGGAACAGCAGCCAGAACACCAGGCCGACCGCCAGGGTATTGGTCACATAAGGCAGAAAATATACGGTCTGGAAAAGCTTCTTGACCTTCTTTACAGAGCTCAGCCCCAGCGCGATCATCAGGGAAAGTCCGGTGCTCACCGGCACCGTAATCGCCACCAGAATCAGCGTATTCTTCAGCGCTGTGGCGAAGTAGGGATCCGTCAGCACATGGCGGAAATTCCCCAGGCCGACGCCGCTGTATTTCTGGCTGACAAAATGGAAATTCTCCTCCAGGGAATAGACGCAGACGTCCACCAGCGGGTAGAGCATGAACACGCCCAGGAACAGAATCGCCGGCAGCAGATACAGCCAGGCTTTCATGTTGTTTTTCTTTTTCATACCCGTTCCTCGCTCTCCCTGTCAAACAGGAAAACCTTATACGGCTTCAGCCGGAAACGGACTTCCTTCTGTCCCGGCGCGAAGCGGTTTTCCGAGCTGACAATGGACCGGATACTCCGGCCGGTCATTTTCGCGTGGGTGCTTACGACGCTGACATCCCTGCCCATGACCTCCACCTGCTTCATCTGGCAGGTAAAAGGTCCTTCCGGATCGGGAATAAACCCTTCCGGACGGATTCCGACCCAGACCGCGCGGTCCGCTTTTCCTTCCGCGTCCAGTACGGCTTCCTCCCCGATATATACTTTCCCGCCGCGGATTTCGCCTTCGAAAACGTTGATCTGCGGCGTACCGAGGAACTGGGCGACAAAGAGGTTCACCGGCTCGTCGTACACGTCCTGGGGCTTGCCGATCTGGTGCACCTTGCCGTCCTTCATGACGATGATCAGGTCGCTGATGCTCATGGCCTCTTCCTGGTCATGTGTGACAAAGATGGTGGTTACGCCGGTCTCCTGCTGAATCCGGCGCAGTTCCTCCCGGGTCTGCAGCCGCAGCCGGGCGTCCAGGTTGCTCAGCGGCTCATCCAGCAGGAGTACGCGCGGGATTTTGACCAGGGCGCGCGCGATCGCCACACGCTGCTGCTGACCGCCGGAAAGCTCCCTTGGCTTGCGTTCCAGCAGGCCTTCAATCTGAACCAGTTTCGCCGTTTCCATGGCTTTCCTGAGCATGGCCTCTTTTGTCATTTTCTTGTCGCCTTTGAGGTTCTGCAGCGGAAAGATGATGTTTTCAGCCACCGTCAGATGGGGATACAGCGCGTAATTCTGGAACACAAGGCCGACGCCCCGCGCTTCCGGAGGCATATCCGTCACGTCCTCATCACCGAAAAAAATGCGCCCGGATGTCGGCGTTTCCAGGCCGCTGATCAGGTTCAGCGTCGTGCTCTTGCCACAGCCGCTGGGCCCCAGGAGCCCGATCAGCTTCCCGTCCGGTATTTCAAAATTGAAATGATCGACAGCCGTAACAATGCTGCCTTTTTTGCTTCTGGCCGGAAAACATTTTGTCAGGTTCTCCAGAACGACTTTCATGGCATCCGCTTCCTTTCGCTGCCGCCCCGGCGGCTGATTCTTCGGTTTCTTTTTTTATGACATGTACAGGAACAGGTTTATTTTATCACATCACCGGCCCGATCGCCAGCATGCGGTATATCAGGCCATCACTCCCGGACGTTGCCTGCCGGCCGCTATTCACTGAATCCCGCCGGCTTCGCCTGGGTCGAATACAGGATCGCTTTTGTCTCCGAACCGACCATGCCGTCCGTGTCCAGGCCGTTTACCCGCTGGAATTCAATAACCGCCGCCTTGGTTCCGGCGCCGAACTGCCCGTCAATCTCGTCTTTGTAGTAACCCAGCTGAGACAGTCTGCTCTGCAGGTCCTTCACTTCCTGCCCCCGGGATCCCGTGCGCAGCACCGGTTCCGGCGTGGCTTCGGCAGGATCGCGCGTAACGGCCATTACGCTGCCGGGCACTTCCGGCAGCGGCGTAGGCGTCAGGCTTTTTTCGCGCTGTACCTCCCCGATGGTCGGGATCATCCGGCTCAGCAGAAACCCGAGGGCCATTGCCAGAATGACCAGCACAATCACGCCCGCCAGGGTTTTCGGATTCGATTTCATACGCTTTCCCTCATTTGTGCTTCCGCATAAACAGAACGCCCAGCGTGTCCGGGCCGCAATGGGTGCATACGGTGCATCCCGCCATCGTTTCCAGTACTTCCCTGAACAGGCCGTAGCTCTTCACCGTATCGATCGCGAAGCGCACCAGGCCTTCCTCGCTGGGGGAATGGGTAATAAACACCCGGTTGAAATCAATATTGCTGTCGTCCGCCAGGATATCCGCGATATAGTGCTTCAGGTAATGTTCATAGCGGCCGCGGTACTTTTCACCGGGATGCATTTTTCCGTCCTGCACAACAATGGAAGGACGGATATGCAGCAGCTTTGCGCCCATCGCTTCCAGGCCGCTGCAGCGGCCGCCCCGGCGCAGGTAATCCACCGTACGCACCGTGAAGCTGGCGTCCACCAGCCCTGTCCGTTCCTTCAGCGTTTCCGCGATCTCCGCTCCGTTCATTCCCTTTGCGGCCATTTCCGCCCCTTCCAGCACCAGCAGACCGCTGCCCGTGGAAAGGTTCCGGCTGTCCACGACAAACACATTGTCCATATTGCGCGATGCTTCCGCCGCATCGTTCCAGCACGTGGAAAACTCGCTGCTGATACAAATGTGAACGATCTGGTCGCAGCTTTCCAGCTGCCGGGTAAAAAACTCCCGGTACTCATAGGCGTTCACCGCGGCTGTCCGCACGGATTTTCCCGCGTCCGCGGCCCGGAAAATATCCCGGGGCGTCACGTCCACCCCGTCATGAAATACCTGCCCGTCGATAATCACGCTCAGCGGCGCGATTCCGATATCGTACTTCCGGACCAGCTCCGGACTCAGGTCGCAGGTGCTGTCCGCCGTAATTCTGACCTTCATTTGTTCTCCTCTGCCTGTATATGCTTTTGCGATACCCCGGTTCTTATCTTTTCCTCACACGAAACCGAAAGGGTCCGGGAGTTCAAGCGCCCGGAAAACCCCCAATTCTTATCCCTTTCCTCACATGAAACCGAAGGGGTCCGGGGGCGATCGGAAAGTCCCCGGGGTTATTACCTTTCTTCTCGGAAATAGCTCAGTCCCAGGCTGGCCGGCGGCTGATTCTCCTTCTTGTTCCGGATGCTGGAAACAATCAGCACAATAATCGTCACCACATACGGCAGCATCTTCAGAAGCGGCGTGGTGGCCATGGTGATTTTCAGCCACTTGATGTTTGCCAGGTAACTCGCGCAGGAGAAAAGAATCCCGAATACCGTGGAACCGATGATCGTCAGGTGCGGCCGCCACAGGGCGAAAATCACCAGCGCGATACTCAGCCACCCCAGCGCTTCCACGCTCAGGTAAGCCTCCTGGCTTGCCATGTAGTCAATAATGTAATAGAACCCGCCCAGGCCGGCAATTCCGCTGCCGATACAGGTAGCCGCGTATTTATACCGCGACACATTGATACCGACCGCGTCCGCGGTCGCCGGATTCTCACCGACTGCCCGCAGATGCAGGCCCACCCTGGTCCTGAACAGCATCCAGCTGGACAGGATCGCGATAATCATCGCCAGGAAAAACAGTACGCCAAGATACTGCAGCGCGTCATGCCGCTCCGCGAACGGCCAGCGGTACAGCACTTTCGGCCCGACCAGGTAAACGGTGGAATCCAGCTTGTTGATAATGACCTTGGACAGTCCGACGCCGAAAGTCGTCATCGCCAGTCCGGTAACGTTCTGGTTCGCCCGCAGCGTTACGGCCAGAAATGAATAGATCAGTCCGCACAGCATGGAAAACAGAAGCGCGCCGGCAATGCCCAGGATCACAATCAGGAATCCGGGCAGGGAGCTTTTTCCCACCAGGTTCAGCATGACGCATCCGCCCGCGCTGCCCATGCACATGATCCCGGGAATGCCCAGGTTCAGGTGTCCGGCTTTTTCCGTCAGGATTTCACCCGTGGAGCCGTAAACAAACACAGCGCCGAAGGCCAGCGAGGTAAGCAGAAAATCAATCCAGATATTCATTTGATCGCGCTCCTTCCCGCCTTCGCCGCGTTTTTGCGGAAGTGGATTTCATAGTTGATAAAGAACTCGCTTCCGATAATGAAAAACAGTACGATACCGACAATGACATTCGGCAGCGCGTTGTTCACGCCGAAATCCTGGCTGATCTGGCTTGCGCCCTGGTTCAGAATCTGAATCAGCGCGGCGGTCAGGATCATGAACAGCGGGTTGAATTTGCCCAGCCAGGCTACCATGATCCCCGTAAATCCCTGGCCGCCGGCGGAATTGGTGGTCACGGTCTGATCCGAACCGGCCGCGATCAGATATCCGGCCAGGCCGCACAGCGCGCCGGAAAGAATCATGGTGCGGATGATAACCTTTCTTTCGTTGATGCCGATATACTTGGCCGTCCGTACGCTCTCGCCCACCACGCTGATTTCATATCCGTGCTTGGTATAGTTCAGGTATACATACAGTCCGACAGTCAGCAGGAGCACAGCGATAACCGTCAGTAGCTGTTCATTGACAAACACCGGCAGCTTGCCGTATTTCAGCTTTCCGAGGGAAGAGGAGCCGCTCGGCACCCAGATGATCAGGAAATAGCCGACGACAAAGGTCGCCACATAATTCATCATCAGGGTAAACAGCGTCTCATTTGTTCCCCATCTGGCACGGAACAGTGCGGGAATCACCGCCCAGACCGCGCTGACCGCCAGTGCCGCGATCAGCATCAGTACAAGCAGCAGCCATTCCGGAACTGTCCCTCCGAGATAAAACGCCACCGCGATCGCGCTCAGAACACCCATCAGGGTCTGTCCCTCTCCGCCGATATTCCAGAACCGCATCCGGAACGCCGGCGTCAGCGCCAGGGAAATGCACAGCAGGATGGATACATTCTTCAGGAATTTCCAGATCCTGCGGTTTGAGGAAAAGGAGCCTTTGATAAAGGTATAGTAAAACTCTCCGATTTTTCCGGGATTCTGCTGCAGCTTTTCAATCAGCAGGAATGCGGCGATTCCGCACGCGAGCAATCCCAGCAGCACGGCAATAACCCGGATCGTCCAGGCTTTTCCCATTGAAATGGAAGCCCGCTTGCTGAGGTGAATCAGAGGTTCCCGGACTTCGTTCCGGTTTTTGCTGCTCATGCCTCTTCCTCCTCCCGTTCCGCGGTCCTGGTCATCATCAGGCCGATTTCTTCCTTGGTCGTATTCCGGGCATCCACGATACCCGTCACCTGTCCTCCGTTCATCACCATAATCCTGTCGCACAGCTCCAGCAGCACGTCCAGATCCTCGCCCACATAAATCACGGCGACGCCGTTTTCCTTCTGCCGGTTCAGCAGCTTATAGATCGTATAGCTGCTGTTGATGTCCAGGCCCCGCACCGGATACGCGGCCATCAGCACCTTCGGCGCGTAGGCGATCTCCCGGCCGACCAGTATTTTCTGCACATTGCCGCCCGAAAGCCGGCGGACCGGGGTACTCGTGCCCGGGGTTACAACCTGCAGATCCTGGATAATCTGTTCCGCCTGCGCCTTGGGGTTTTTGCGGTTCACGAAGCCGGCCCTGCCCTTCCGGTAGGTGCGCAGCATCATATTGTCCGTAATGTCCATACTGCCGACCAGGCCCATCCCCAGCCGATCCTCCGGAACAAAGCTCAGATGGATCCCCAGCCGCCGGATTTCCAGCGGATCCTTGTCCCGCAGATTCATGACCTCGTCTTCCCGGAACAGTACGTCCCCGCTTTCCACCCATTTCCGGACCGCTTTGTTCCTCATTCCGTCAAAGGAAACGCTGTTCATGTTCCGGTCATGGAAGGTTCCTTTTCCCGCGAGTCCCCGGACCTGCTTCATGCTCTTGTGATAGAAGCTGACCGGCCTGTTCTTTTTGGGGTTATAGAACGTAATGGAGCCGCTGGCCACAGGCTGCAGGCCGGAAATGGATTCCAGCAGTTCCCGCTGGCCGCTGCCCGCGATGCCGGCAATGCCGAGGATTTCTCCCCCGTTGGCGGTAAAAGTGATGTTTTTCAGCACCTGGAGGCCTTCGCTGTTGTACAGGTTCAGTCCTTCAACGACCAGGCGCGGTACGGCGTTCACCGGTTCGGACCGGTGAATGTTCAGATCGATTTTCCGGCCCACCATCATCTCCGTCAGTTCCGCTTCGCTGGTTTCATTCGTGTTCACCGTGGCGATATGCTCGCCCCGGCGCAGGATGGCGACCCGGTCGCTGACCTCCAGCACTTCGTTCAGCTTATGGGTAATGATGATGATGCTCTTCCCGTCCTCCTTCATCCGGCGCAGCACGTCAAAAAGGCGTGTAATCTCCTGAGGCGTCAGCACCGCGGTCGGCTCGTCGAGGATCAGGATATCCGCGCCGCGGTAGAGGACCTTGATGATCTCAACCGTCTGCTTCTCGCTGACGGACATGTCGTAAATCTTTTTGGAAGGATCCAGGCGGAAGCCGTAGTGTTCGGTAATCCTGGTTACTTCGGCGGTTACGGCCTTCAGGTTGTACTTGCCTTCTTCCTTCAGGCCAAGCGCAATGTTTTCCGCAGCGGTAAACAGATCCACAAGCTTAAAATGCTGGTGAATCATACCGATCCTGTGCTCAAACGCATCCTTCGGAGACCGAATCACAACTTCCTTTCCGTCAATAAGTATCTGGCCTTCGTCCGGATAATAGATCCCGGCAATCATGTTCATCAGGGTGGTTTTTCCGCAGCCGTTCTCTCCGAGAATCGCCAGGATTTCACCCCGGTAAACATCCAGGTCGATATGATTGTTCGCCCGGACAGGACCGAAGCGTTTCGTAATTCCCCGCATCTGAAGCGCAATTTGCTTTTCCACGGTCTTCCTCCGTCATTCTTCCGTAAAAATAGGACACGGACTGCCGCCCGTGAACGGGCGGCAGTCCTGTGGTATGTCTGCTGTTACAGACGGTTTCAGTCTCAGTTGTTCAGGATTTCAATGCCATCGATATCGAGGCCGAAATAAGGAGCGCTGCGGAATTCGGATTCATGGAAGTATCCGTCAGCGATGGCTTCGGTGTCAGCTTCGTAGGCAGGATCGCTGTCCACATTCGCCATGGAGGTCGTCAGGGTCTCGCCGTTGACAGTGAAGGTCGCGGTATCGAAAACTTTCACTTCGCCGTTCTGCAGTTTTTCCATGACTTCCGCGATCTTTTCCGCGGTTCCGGGAGCGGCCGCCTGCTCATTCAGGCCAAGCAGTTCAACAGAACCGGTCTTGATGCTGCCGGTCCAGTCGGTGTCAATCGGTTCACCGGCGATCCGCTGGCTGATGATGTACTCAAAATAGGGCACCCAGTTGATGCGGCTGGCCACGATGAAGGTGTTCGGGCAGTGTTCAACGGTCGCCATGTTGTAGGAAACGTTCGGAATGCCGGCTTCTTCACAGGCAGTGGGAGCTCCCCAGGAGTCCGCATGCTGGGAAATCAGGTCGCAGTTGGCGGCGATCAGGGATTTCGCGGCGGTCTTTTCCATTTCTTCATCGTACCAGCTCTGGGTGAAGATGACTTTCATCTGCACTTCGGGAACGATGCTCTTGGCGCCCAGGAAGAAACTGGTGTAGCCGGACTTGACTTCTTCATAGGGGAAAGCGCCGACATAGCCCATCAGGGGAGTTTCGCCCTTCAGCTTGCCTTCTTCCTGCAGCTGCTTCAGCTTCATGCCCGCGGCAACGCCGGCCAGGAAGCGGCCTTCGTAGATGGAGGCAAACGCGTTGTGGAAGTTCGCCAGCTTTTCAGTGTGGGCTTTGGTACCGGTGGCGTGGCAGAATTCCACTTCCGGGAATTCCTGTGCGGCTTTGATCATGAAGTCTTCATGGCCGAAGCTGTCGGCGAAGATGATGTTGTAGCCGTCTTCCGCCAGTTCCGCGGCGGTGGTGTAGCAGATTTCTTCTTCCTGAATGCCGGAGACGATCTTGATCTGGTCTTCCGTCAGGCCCATGTTTGCCGCGGCTTCCTTTGCGGCATCGATGAAGTTCTTGTCATAGGTGGACAGTTCATCGTGCAGGGTGATAACGCCCAGCTTGATGTTTTCCTTGGCAACTCCGTCCGCCAGCGCGGCGAAAGCTGTCAGGCACAGGCACAGAGCCAGAACCAGAGCAACGATTTTCTTCATGTGGTTTTTCCTCCTCTTTCTCTCCCGAAAGTATAAGGTATATTTCGTTCAATCGCCGTCCGGCCGGAGAACGATTTTCCCGTTCTCGATCCGGTCAACAATTGCCAACGACTTGACATGGACGCCTGCATCCCGCAGCTGCTGTCCGCCGGGCTGGAAACCTTTCTCGATCGCGATGCCTACACCGACGACCTGCGCTTTCTGTTGTTCGCACAGGTTCATCATGCCGTTTACGGCCTGCCCGTCCGCCAGGAAATCGTCAATGATCAGCACGCGGCTGCCTTCCGGCAGGTATCTGCGCTCGATCCGGATAATGTTCTGCGTCTTGTGGGTGAAGGAATACACACCGGCCTGCACCGTTTCGCTGGTGAGCACCGCCGTGTTGCTCTTCTTGGCGAAGACCACCGGAAGATCCCCCAGCGCGTGAGCGGCTGCGACAGCCATCGCGATCCCGCTGGCTTCAACCGTCAGCACCAGGTCCGGCTTTTCATCGCGGAACTCCTCCGCCCAGGCCTCGCCCATGGCAAACAGAAGCTTCGTATCGATCCGGTGGTTCAGAAACATGTCAACCTTTACGATATCCTTGCCGATCCCTTTTCCTTCTTCCAGGATCTTCTGCTTCAGCGCTTCCACGGTATTTCCTCCAAAAACACGAACATTCCGTTTCCGGATGTGTGTATTATATGCCAAATATCCGAATATTTCAATGAAAAAGATATTCCAAAATTGTTAAATCGCCTGATATTTCCGTATACCGGATCCTGTTCCCGGAAGCTGAAAACAGCCTGCCGCCCGGACGGGCGGCAGGCCTGAAAGGTATGCTGTTTACTTTTCTCCGAACCCCAGATCAAACGCCTTCAGATTCATCTCCAGGAACTTCGGCTGGATCACCTTTTTCAGCGCCTGAATCCACTTTTCCTTCGGGATATCCGTACACGCGGCAAAATGGCCCATCAGCACGATGTTTACCGCCTTTGCGCTTCCGGCTTCCATCGCTGGTGCCAGCGCGTCAAAATCGTCCACGTCGAATCCGCGGGCTTTCAGGTCCTCCAGGACGTCCGCCGGATACTCCGCCGCGCCGGTGATCACCGGCATGGGGTCGATCTCCTGGGTATTCACGATAATCTTTCCGCCCTTGCGCAGGCAGCCGGCGTAGCGCGCCGCTTCCAGCTTCTCAAAGCTGATAATATAGTCGCATTCCCCTTCGGTAACGATGGGAGAATAGACCTTATCCCCGAAGCGCACATACGTCACGACGCTGCCGCCGCGCTGGCTCATGCCATGCACTTCACTGACCTTCACGTCGTATCCTTCATCCGTCAGCAGCGTTCCCAGCAGTCTGGAGGCCAGCAGGCTTCCCTGCCCGCCGACGCCGACGATCATTACACTCGTGGTCTTCATTCCGCATCCCCTCCGATCGCGCCGAATGCGCAAAGCTGTCCGCATACGCCGCACCCGATGCACAGTGTCCGGTCAATCCTTGCTTTGCCGTCCTTGAAGCTGATGGACGGACAGCCCATCTTCATACACCTGCGGCAGCCGCGGCACTTGTCCGGATCCACCCGCAGCGGCGCCTTCGGTTTCACGTATTTCAGCAGCACGCAGGGACGGCGGGAAATGATGACGGACGGTTCCTCCGCCGCAAGCTCCTCCAGCACCGCTTCCTCGCACGCCTTCAGGTCGTAGGGATCCACCACGCGCACCCGGTTGATGCCCAGGGCCCTGCACAGTGCTTCCAGATCCACCTTCGACGCCGGATCGCCCTTTATGTTGTATCCGGTGGTTGGATTCTGCTGATGTCCGGTCATGCCGGTAATCGAGTTGTCCAGGATGATCACGGTGGAATTTGTGGCGTTGTACGCGATATTGACCAGTCCTGTCATACCGCTGTGCATGAATGTGCTGTCGCCGATCACCGCCACGGTCTTTTTCTCCGTTTCGCTTCCGCGCGCGGCGTTGAATCCGTGGATGCCGCTGACGCTGGCGCCCATGCACAGAGTGGAATCCAGCGCGTTCAGGGGCGCCACCGCGCCCAGGGTGTAGCATCCGATGTCACCGATCACGGTGATTTTATTCTTCACCAGCGTATAGTACATTCCCCGGTGCGGGCATCCGGAGCACATCATCGGCGGCCTTCCCGGCACTGCCGGCGCCTCTCCCTGTGTTTCGGGTATCTCCGCGATCTTCACGCCTTCCCGCAGGAACGCGTCCCGGATCGTTTTCTGGCTGAACTCGCCGATGGCGCTGAACAGCTTTTTCCCGGTCACTTCGATCCCCAGCGCCTTCACGTGGGTTTCGATCACCGGATCCAGTTCTTCGATTACATACAGCTTTTTCACCTGCGCCGCGAAGTCCCGGATCATTTTCTCCGGCAGCGGATTGGGCATGCCGATCTTCAGCACGCTGACGCTGTCCCCGAAGACTTCCTTCACATACAGGTAGCTGCAACCGGAAGTGATAATGCCGATCTCCCGGTTTTCCGCCATCTCCGCCCGGTTGTACATGCAGTCTTCCGCCAGCTCCCGGAGTTTCTCCGTCCGCTCCTCCACAACAGGATGGCGGAGCTTGGCGTATCCGGGCATCATGATGTATTTGGCCGGCTGCTTGACATAGTCCTTCATGGGAACTTCTTCCCGCTCACCGACATCCACAACGCACTGGCTGTGGGCAATCCGGGTGCACATCCGCAGCAGCACCGGCGTATCGTACTTTTCGCTCAGCTCAAACGCGCTCTTCGCGAAGGCATAGGCTTCCGCGGAATCGGAAGGCTCCAGCATCGGAACCTTGGACGCGGCGGCGTAATGCCGGGAGTCCTGTTCGTTCTGGCTGGAATGCATCGCCGGATCGTCCGCCACGCAGATCACCATGCCGCCGGTGACCCCCGTATAGCTCATGGTGAACAGCGGATCCGCGGCCACGTTCAGCCCCACGTGCTTCATGGCGCAGGCGCTGCGCATACCCGCCAGGCTCGCGCCGAAAGCAGTCTCCATGGCCACCTTTTCATTCGGCGCCCATTCGGAGTGAATATCGTCATGCTTTGCAAGAAATTCCGTGATTTCCGTGGAGGGGGTTCCGGGGTAGCTGGAAACCAGCCCGATCCCGCCGTTGTAAAGGCCCCATGCCACCGCTTCATTCCCGATCAGTAACTTTTTCATCGTCTGTATCCCTTCTTCAGCCGCCGGCTGCCGGTCCCCCGTGCATCCGCTGATTAACTCCTGTTCTGCGAATCGACCAGTCCTTCGCCGCCGTACATCTTCCGCAGTTTCGGTTTCTCAATCTTCCCGGTGGCGTTCCGCGGCACCGGCGCCAGGATGATCTTCCGCGGCCGCTTATACCGCGGCATGCCCATGCAGAATTCCTGGATATCCTCCACAGTAGCCGTGGAGCCGGGCACCAGCTCGACAATCGCAGCGGCGATTTCGCCCAGCCGCGCGTCCGGCAGGCCGATGACCGCCACGTCCTTGATGGGCGGATAGGCCGCCATGAAGTTCTCGATTTCAACGGGATAAAGGTTTTCACCGCCGGTGATGACCACGTCCTTCTTGCGGTCTACCAGGTAAATGAAGCCTTCTTCATCCTGCCGCGCCATATCGCCCGTCAGCAGCCATCCGTTCTTCAGCGTTTCCGCGGTGGCTTCCGGATTGTTGTAGTAGCAGACCATGACGCCGGGGCCTTTCAGGCACAGTTCGCCGACCTCTCCCTGCTTCACTTCGCTGCCGTCCGGATTGACGATCTTTGTCTGCCATCCGTATCCCGGGATACCGATGGCGCCGACCTTCCGCACGTTTTCGATGCCGAGGTGCACCGCGCCGGGGCCGATGGATTCGCTCAGGCCGTAGTTGGTATCGTACTGGTGCTTCGGGAAATATTCCAGCCAGCGGTGGATCAGGCTCTGGGGCACCGGCTGCGCGCCGATGTGCATGAGGCGCCACTGGTCCAGTTCGTAGTTTTCCAGCTTCAGTTCTCCGCTGTCCAGCGCCGTCAGGATATCCTGCGCCCACGGCACCAGCAGCCATACGATCGTGCATTTTTCACGGCTCGCTGCCTCCAGGATCGTCTGCGGCCGCGTGCCTTTCAGGATCACAGCTTTGCTGCCGGAAATCAGGCTGCCGAACCAGTGCATCTTCGCGCCGGTATGGTACAGCGGCGGAATGCAGAGGAAGCAGTCGTCCTTCGTCTGCCCGTGGTGTTCCTGCTCCACCCGCGCGGAATGGATCAGGCTCCTGTGCTTGTGCAGGATTGCCTTCGGGAAACCGGTCGTACCGGAAGAGAAATAAATCGCAGCGTCGTCGTCCTCGGTCAGGGTGCACAGTGGGAACGTGCTGGAGCATTCGTTGATCAGCTCCGTCAGGTCATCCGCGAATCCCGGGCAGCCGGGGCCTTCAAACACCAGGTCCACGTTCGGGATTTTGTCCACGATCTCTTCCACGCGGCCGATAAACTCCGGCCCGAAAATCAGCATGTTGCTTTCCGAGAGCTTCAGGCAGTACTCAATCTCATTGGAAGCGTACCGGAAATTCATGGGCACCGCCAGCGCGCCGGTCTTCAGGATGCCGAAATAAATCGGCAGCCAGTCGATGCAGTTCATCAGCAGGATAGCGACTTTCTTGCCCTTGCCGATGTTGTAGCTTTTCAGCATGTTGGCCACGCGGTTTGCCTTTTCGTCAAAAACCGCCCAGGTAATCTCCCTGCGGTAGTGTTTCTTTTTCGTGCTTGGCTCAACCAGTTCAAAATCGTGCCATGTCACCCGGCGGGTTTCAGGCTGATCCGGGTTGATTTCCACCAGTGCCGTGTCGTTCGGCCACTCCCGGGCGTTTCTTTCCAGCAGTTCAATAATCGTCATCGGTTGTTTCTTTCCTTTCCGGAGCTTATTCTGTATGATCCCGAACGCAGCACCCCGTGTCATCCGGAGTCCCGGCGAAGGACCTTATACCGGCAGCTGTCCGCCGGTACTCCCGCGGCTTTAGAGTCAACTATACAAAGTTCACTCCCTAAAGTCAATCGATGTCCAGTAAAAGAACAGAATCCGGTACCTCACCAGCCCATTCCGGCAGTGACGTCAGGCGGATCATCCCGCCGGTTACGGGGTGTTCCGCTTCCAGCAGGGCGCTGTGCAGCGCGAACCGGCCCGGAAACTCCTCCGGCAGTTCCCTGCCGTACAGGAAATCGCCGGCGACCGGGCATCCGATCGCGCTCAGATGTACCCGGATCTGATGGGTTCTTCCGGTTTCCAGCTCCAGCAGAACCAGCGCCCGGCCGTTTCTTTCCGCCAGTACGCGGTATCGGGTCCGGGAAGGTTTCCCTGCCGGATCTGTAACGCGCTTTACCGTGGCCCCTTCCGCCTTGGCGATCGGCAGGTCAATCAGTCCTTCCCGTTCCGCCGGGACACCTTCCGTCAGTGCCAGGTACCTTCGCCGGAACCGGGGCGTATGCAGCTGCCGCTGCATCAGGTGCTGGATATGGGGCGTTTTCGCGATCATCATCAGGCCGCTGGTTCCCTTGTCCAGCCGGTTGACCGGACGGTACACGAAGTTCTCCGGGCAGCCGAAATAGGTATATACCGCGTTTTCAAGGCTGTCATCCGGATGGTTCCGGCTGCTCTGGCTGGCCAGCGGCGCGGGCTTCACAACGGCAAGCAGATATTCGTCCTCCCAGGCCGTTTCCAGGGGCAGATCGAACCGGCGGGGGCGGTACGCGGGCGTTTCCTCCGCCCAGTCGATCCGTACCACGTCCCCCGCCTGTACCTTTGCGTCCGTATATACGTTTTCACCGTTCAGCAGCAGTCGTCCGTTCCATTTTGCGCTCTTCATGGCCGTATAGCTGACCTCCATGCTGCGCCGCAGAATGTCCCGCACCCGTCTTCCGGCCTCTTCGGCTTTTACGGTGTATTCCATGGTATTCCTTCCCTGCCGTCCCGGATTACAGCTCCGCGGCGATCTTCGCGCCGAGCCGCGCGTTGTTGTAAACCAGCTGGATGTTCGCCTTCAGGGAATCGCCGCCCGTCAGCTTCTGGATCTTGTCCAGCAGGTAAGGTGTGGTCTGTTTTCCGTGGATTCCCAGTCTGTTGCATTCCTCAATCGCCGCGTTGATATTTGCGTTGATGTATTCCGGATCCATCGAATACTCTTCCGGAATCGGATTGGTTACCAGCATACCGCCCCGCAGCCCGCACTCCAGCTTGACCCGGAACGCGTCCGCGATCTCCTTCGGGGTGTCCAGCCGGTAATCCACTTTGAATCCGGACGTCCGGGTATAGAAGGCCGGCAGCTCTTCCGTGCCGTATCCGATCACCGGAACACCCCGTGTTTCCAGGTATTCCAGCGTCAGTCCCAGGTCCAGGATGCTCTTTGCGCCGGCGCATACTACCAGTACCGGCGTTTCCGCCAGTTCCTCCAGGTCCGCGGAAATATCCATCGTCGTTTCCGCTCCCCGGTGGACGCCGCCGATGCCGCCCGTCGCGAAAACCCGGATTCCTGCCAGCGCCGCGCCGATCATGGTGGTGGTCACCGTGGTCGCGCCGTCTTCCCTCCGGGAAAGCAGCACTGGAAGATCCCTGCGGCTGGCCTTGGTGACGGCCAGTCCTTTTTGCCCGAGATATTCAATCTGATCCGCCGTGCAGCCCACCGTCAGCTTTCCTCCGAGAATTGCCACCGTGGCCGGAACAGCTCCGTTCTCCCGGATGATTTTTTCAACGTTCATCGCCGTTTCCACGTTCTGCGGATAAGGCATTCCGTGAGAAATGATCGTTGATTCCAGCGCCACAACAGGGCGTTTTTCCGCAAGCGCTTCCTGTACTTCCGGGGAAACGGAGAGATAGTTCTTCAGATAGTCCATAAATGATTCGCTCCTTTTCAGTCTGCTGTATTCTTTATCCGGCGGTATTCATCCTCAGCTCTACGGCCTCCGCCGACATTGCCGGGCTGACCGGCGCGGGATCCTCCGCGCAGATCGCCGCGGCTGCCAGTCCCCGGCGCGCGCAGTCCATGGTCCCGAACCCGCGGAGAAAAGCGTCCGCCGCAGCTGCCACAAAGGCGTCCCCGCAGCCGCTCGTACTGACAATCGTTCCCGGAGCAGCGGGCAGCAGCGCCCCTTCCTTTCCGTCGTCCGCCCATACGCCCTGCGCGCCGAGGGAAATATACACCCGGTGCAGTCCCCGGCTGTGCAAAGCGTCCGCGAGGCCGGACAGGGAGGCAGGAATACCGATGGAAAAGCCCGCCAGGATTTCCGCCTCCGCCAGGTTCGGCTTGAGGAAAGCCAGCCGCGGAAGCAGCGGGCGCAGCCGTGCCGCCTTGGCGGCGGAAACGGGATCCGCCGCGACAGGCACCGTTACATGGCCGGCAATCCATGCCAGCGTTTCCTCCGGAAGGTTCGCGTCCGCAATCACCATGCTGCCTGCGTTCAGTTCCGGCAGCAGCGGCGCGAGCCGGGCCGGCGTCAGCAGCTCGCAGATTTTCATGTCCGAAACGGCGGCGTGAAGGTCTCCGTTCTGTTCATTCAGGCACAGGTATGTGGACGTCCGGCCCATGGGATCCGTAATGCTGCGCGACAAATCAATCCCGATGTTCCGGCAATGCGCGCGAATCACATCCGCGTAGGTGTCGTTCCCGAGGACGGTAACCAGGGAAACCTTCCGGCCCAGCCGGCAAAGATTTTCCGCGATATTCCTGCCGACGCCGCCCGGGGATACGGTCACCCGCCCGGGATTTGAATCACCGGACCGGAGTTCCGCGTCCGGCGTACCGGAAATGTCCATATTGACCCCGCCGATCACATAAACCGTCGCGTCCCTTTCCGCTCCCACTCCGTTCCCTCCGTTTCCCGCATACCCAGTCCGGTTTTCCGGCGCGCATTTTTCATGCACTGTGGTTTCTGTTCTCCGATACGGTCTGATTGTACACCATTCCGCCGGAAATTTGTCAACAGGCAGCAAACTTTGTCCGCATCAATTCATTCTTTTTTCTCTTGACGCGTTGGAGCGATGGCCGAGCGGTTGAAGGCGCTGGTCTTGAAAACCAGTGATACCGAAAGGTACCGGGGGTTCGAATCCCTCTCGCTCCGCCAGCCTTGACAAGGAGAAGTACCCAAGTGGCCGAAGGGGCTCCCCTGCTAAGGGAGTAGTGTCAGTGATGGCAGCCCGGGTTCAAATCCCGGCTTCTCCGCGTACTAGAACCCTGCAATTTCAACTGTTGCAGGGTTTTTTCATACCCTTATGCCGTAATTATGCCGTAATTGAATTTTTCGTGAGGAAACCGTAACACCTCTATTTCTTGCCTGTAATATCCTGAATATAGGCAGACATACGGTCTGCGGCATCCTGCCGCATGGGATCGGTGGTGTGCCCGTACCGATCCAGGGTAAACGCCACAGTAGCGTGTCCGAGCTGGGTAGAAACGGTTTTGAGATTCGCTCCTGTCTGAAGCGAAAGAGTCGCGTACGTGTGTCGGAGGTCATGGAATCGGAGTTCTGGTTTCCCCATGCATTTTGCGATCTTTTTCAAGTGCTTGTAAACCGTCACTTTCGAAAGATGACCACCCTGTGCGTTGACAAAGACCAAGCCCATTTCATTACACCATTTACCACCAGTCACACGCTTTTTCTCATCCTGCTCAGCTTTGATCCGTTTCAGGATGTCCATCACCTGTGGTGCAGGCTGGATATAGCGATCCTCACTGTTTTTCAGTTCTGTGAGGCGAAACTTCCCACCTTTTTTCCTTTCTTTCTGCAATTGGTGATATAGATGTATTATGCCACGATCGAGCTGGATACTGTCCCAAGTCAGTCCAAGTGCCTCTCCTTGCCGCATACCTGTAAACAGCGAAACATAAAACATATCCTCATACAATTCATCTTTGATGGCCTCCAGAAAGGCACCGACCTCCGCTCCTTGGAGTGGATGCATTTCCGCTTGCCGGACCCTAGGTAAAACGCAGGCATTACTGGGATTTTTTGCGATCAGGTCGGTTAATACCGCACGTTCAAGCGCCTCATGAACAACGCCATGCAGATTATGTAGGCTTTTCGGAGACATGCCACCTTTTAGCTCTTTGTTGTAAAATTGTTGAATATGCCCCGTCCGGAGATCACAAAGCCTTATCTTGCCTAACGCAGGTGAGATATGTTGTGTGATGTCCTCTTGATATCTGACCAGTGTTGTATCCCTCACATTTACATACGAATCAATCCATTGCTCCAACCAGTCACCAAATAATATATCTGACTCGCTTAGAAGCATACCGAGCTCGGCTTTCAAGGCAATAGCGGAAAGCCTTTTTTGCACTTCTTGACGAGTCTTACCATATACATAATGGCGCTGATCATCCACCATGACGCATCCCTCCCAGCAATAAGGGCCGCGTTTTCGTATATTTCCTTGTGCATTGTGTCGTTTCAAGTGTGCCACATCCTCTCTGCTGTGGCATCGTTCTATCTTTAGTTATCAAGGTTCGCCTTATGCGGCATTTACTGCCACTTTGATGATACATTCTGCGTTCCTTTTTCACAAGTTTGCTACAGGTTCATCACAAAAAAAATACAAAGTGAAAGCTGTGAGCGTTGAAAAACATCGCTTTTTAAAAAATGATAGCCAATGTAATTCCCTGTCTGCATGGGTATCGGGATATAATTCGGGTATCACCGGGAGCGCGGGATAGATCCACCGCCGACCAGTGTACCCGGCCGGGGAATTGTTGGAATTATTGAAATCTGATGAACTGATGAACCTTGAAAACTAAACAACATGGAGGCAAACAACATGAGACAGAACTATAGGGAAGAGGTGATGGCAGAGGCAATTACCGCCTCTGCCACCCACCTCGCAGACATTATTGGCGACAGACTCGCTGACGCATTTACTAGAGCTGTAACCGGAGGACTGATCTCTCAGCCGGCACTGGTTGACGGAAACCTCGTTTATACGCCGGAACAGGCCGCAAACCTGATGGGCGTTAGCCGGGATACCATGTACACCCATCTGCTGCGAGAGCCCGGTTTCCCCGCAACAAAAATCGGTGCCAAATTCCTGATTTCCGCCCATGGGCTGATTGTGTGGATTAATCAGATGCGTATCAAGGAGGCTGATTAATCATGGAAGACACGAGAAAAAAACGGAAATATCGTGGACGAGGCAACGGTAACATCAAGAAGATCGGGAAACGCTATTCTGTCACTACTACTGTGCTTGGTATACGCAGATACACAACCGTAAATACCATAGCAGAGGCAGAACAGATAATTCGCGCAGCAAAGGAAGAAAACCGCTCCTGGCACCCGCCAATGGCCAATCTGAAAATGACCGTGCAGGAGTATGCGGTGACCTGGCTCCCAACGCTTAAAGTGAAGGCGACTACGCTGGCCAGTTACGAATCCAACCTCGCCTTATATGTACTCCCGTTCTTTGGGAACCGGCCAATCTCTACGATTGGCTGCCCGGATATCCGGAGCTTTCTTTCCGCACTTAGTGACAACGGATGTTCTGAAAAAACCGTGAAAAACATTGTCAGCGTGCTGAGCAAAATGATTTCATGTGCGGTAGCAGACGGTATTTGCAAAACAAATCCAGTTGCATTTGTAGACATTCCCAGACGATCGGAACGATTCGAACCCGATCGTGTTATGGATGAGAACTACTATCTGTTTATTCACCTGATAAAGGGGGATAAGTACGAAGATCTCTACTTCATTGCGTTGACTACAGGGATGCGAAAGGGCGAGCTGATTGCATTGAAATGGTCTGATATCGACTTTGAGAAACGTGAAATCCTTATCAAGCATCAAATGCAACTGGATAAAGTGAATGGGACCGGGAAATATGTTGAAACCACATTGAAAAACGCCAAAAGGCGAACAATCGTTGTTTCAAAGGCGACAATAGAACGGCTGAAAAAAATGCTAAATGCGCAACGTATTATGGAGGAATCGGGTTATTTGAAAAACCCTGAAGAGTATGTATTCCTTTCAGAAGATGATACGCATTTAAAGGCTTCCTCGATAGATAAGCGATTCAGGCGTTTTATTCTGAGTCATCCGGAATTGCCGCAAAAAATGAGGTTTCACGATCTTCGGGGCAGTTTCGTTACCCATCTTTTTGATCTTGGTGCCTCACCAAAGGCTGTCTCGGCTATGGTTGGTCATTCTACAGTAGGATTCACAGCTGATTTCTATTGTAGCCCTTCCAAACGTACTATGATCGAGGCTGCCGCTCTCTTGGATGAGGATTTTAGGCTAATCAGCCAAAACAAGCCCGTTCGTTCTATTATATCAAGTTCTCCGCACGTAACGCTAAGGGAGCCAGAGGAGGGAAAGCATGATTCAAATGAACAGATGCGAAACCTGTCAGACGAAAATAGTGACTGATGGAACTGGAGCCAGAATGGTCACAAAACGCATCCACCCTTGTGGACGAACAGATATTGAAATCAGACGATGCCATTTTGCCCTGGGATGCAAGGCACTGAAAGCATTCCATGGAACAGCCATTCGCACAATTGAAAATGCCCGTAACGATTGCGAGAGACTGCAACAGGATTGCCCGCTTAAGTATCTGGCAAAATAACACTGGTCTCTGATCAAAATGATCGCGGAGGGTTCACTATGAACCCTTCGCCTTTTTTCATTTCTGTTATAAAAACACTTTTTTAGATAAATAAACATACAATATATATGTACACCCTCAAAAGAGATGAAAGGAGAAGGAAAATCTTTATGTTTTACATGACAGCCCAATGTGACCGGTGCGGTAGAGAGAGCTGCGCCGCCAAAAACGAAACCACTCGAATTTCGTATCCGGATCGCGAAAAAGGTGCACGGGTTTTTTATGATTTGTGTAACGATTGCCTGAACAATATTGTAGCTGATATTGTTCATTATGGCGAGGACACCCCCACCACCCAGGACGACAAATTTTAGTTGTTTAACCAATTCGAGCTTTTGAGGGTACACTAACCAGAGTCGATTCTGCTCTGGTTTTTTTCATAGAAAAACGAACTTGTCTCTATGCCTTAAGTAGTTTCGCTATTATTCCTAACAGCTGACTTGTCAGCCTGTTCAGATCATTGCAGCCGATCAGATTCGGATAGATATCCGACAGTAATGTATAGCAATCAAACGAATCCGGATCATCAAGAGCAACTGCAACGACATTTGTTCCGCGTTTCATGATTTTTCTGACAGCAGCCGCCGTATCCCTTGTGGACGCCGGCGGATAATAATGATCAAAAGCGTGCTCAGGAACACCGTCTGAAATAACGATAAGGGAATCAAAACCAAACGGGACAAAGGCCTCTGGCGCGGCACATCCATTCGGGCGCTGATCGACAATCCGATCTACATCGGTCATATGCACATGGGCGAAACGCTTTCTCCCAAGTTCGAGAACCTCCAGATCATAGATGATGACCTGTTCGCCCGGTGCCAGGAGGTTGTTAAGGGGCGCGCCACGTTTTTGAAGAAAGACATGACGGAGCCGGAACGTACGGACACTGGCAGCCTGCTTTCCGGCCTCCTTTACTGCAAGGAATGCGGAGCCAAGCTCTACTACAGTCACGGAACGTCCAAGCGGAAAATGGCGGACGGCACGACGCGCGTTTACGGGCGAGAAGCATACCACTGCTACACGAAACTGAACCACCCGAACGGCTGCGCCGGCCCCAGTTCCTACAGCGCCGACCTGATCAATGATGCGGTGCTCAAAGAGATTCGAAGGTTCCTGACTGTGATCAAAGCCATCCCGCAGGAGAATTTGCTGGAAAAAGCCAGAGAGAAACATGACGGTGTCAACGAGGTCGCTTACCGGCAGGCTGAGCAGGATTACTTCGAGGCCCACAAGCAGATTACCGCTCTGGAGGAACAGGCGATCAAAGCCCTGACCGGGGAAAACAGCCTGGACATTTCCATCGTGAATTCCATGATGCCGAAATACAGAGAAAAAATGGAGCAGGCCCAACGGCGCATGGAAGACGCCAAAGCCAAGATGGAACAGGAAAAAGAGCAGAGCAAGGAAGCGCGCCGCGAGATCGGAGAGCTGGTTTCCTGGGCGGAAGCCTTCGATGATGCGGAGCCGGAAACCAGGAGGATGATCATCGCGCGGCTGGTGGAGCGGATCGACATCGGCGCGGACTACTCGATCAGCATCCGTTTCCGGATCAGCATGAAGTAGTACACCGGCGACGTTGCCTGAGTCGGAAATAAAAAAATCCCGCGGGGAGCAGAAAACTCCTCGCGGGATTTTTGTCGGTATCCGTCATTTCGTTTACATCCGCGAAAACCGAAAATGACGGTATAATCATATCATACCACGATGTCGTGTTGACTTCATAAATGCAGATCGTGGGTAGTCACCTCCTCCAGCAGGACATAAAAAGCGCCGTTCATGACTGAACGACGCCTGAC
>ONJM01000018.1 GCA_900318145.1 uncultured Eubacteriales bacterium | reverse complement strand
CTGTCATTGCTAACAGCAGCTTGCGGTTCGCTACACTTGGCGGTAAATACCCGTGGCGGGACTTTCACCCGCTAGAATTGTGCCATGCCCGGCACACTACGAAAAGGACCGATGCGCATCGCACCGGTCCTTTTCATTTACCTTTGGACATCTGTCCGGCCCAGTGCCGGCTGGTGATTATTGCTGCAGCAGCACCTGCAGGAATCCGTATTCCTCCAGCGTGTCCAGTATGCTCTGGCAGGAGGATATCGGTATGGCGTAAACAAAATCCATCAAGCCTTTCAGAATCGGATTTCTCACTCTGTCCACAAGCTTGTTCATGGATTGGTCGTCCAGAGCAAACAGGTTAAATTCATTGTGAATATCGCCGACCTGGTATTGCAGCGGTTCCGTCCGTGGAATCCTTATTACTGTTCCTGTACAGGTGAAAACCGGTTTTCCGTCCTCCCGGTCCGTCCTGAAAATCTCCAGCCGGATACTTCCGTCCGCCTTTGCTTCCGCGTTCATCTGCAGGTGAAGATTCGGCAGCAGAATCCCGTCTGTACTGATCTGTCCCGTAAATGACGTGTCCGCCGGAAATTCCGCCGGAAGGTGGTCCAGTCCGATCTCCAGCCCCAGCAGCGTATCCGGCAGCAGATCGTCGTCCTCTTCCCCGCCCATGTATTCTTCGCCTTCCTCCGGTTCGTAGATTTCGGGTACCGGACGTGCCCAGGACGCCAGCAGATAGAAGGCGTTTTCTTCCTCTCCGTGTTCCTCCAGGTAATGCAGCGACGGAAGGTAATACGCCCCGCATGCCGGCGGATCCAGGATGCACTCGTAATTCTGCCCGTCCCTGCGCTCTTTATATATCACGTCTCCGCTGTCTGCTTTGCACTGGCTCCATCCGTTTTTTTTCGAGATGGTAAATTTCCCGCCGTCCGCGATTACCCGCAGCGCCTCAGGAACCTTCTGCATCTCATATTCCAGCATTTCATATTGCGGCAGAGGTTTCGTCAGTGCTTCCACCCAATGCTGCAGGCTTCCTTCCGACCGGAAAAGATCCATCCAGCCGCCTGCGATTGTTTTCAGTTTCTCGTTGGAAACCGTCAGCTTTCCGTCCTCACCCGGTTTCCCTGCGGTTGCCTCCCATACATCCCGCAGCTCCTGAATCGCGCTCAGCGTGCATTCCGGATTCAGCAGCATCAGGGGGGCCAGGGGAACACTGAAGAAATCCCAGACCCGCGACGCGAATGCCATCATCCCGAGCGGCCGGAAACAGACGGCATTCTCCTCTCCGCCCATGAGGGAAGAGGATATCCGCCACCAGTAAGGCAGTCCTTTCAGATGAAAGGACAACGCCGCATCCGGATCCGTGTCCGGTACCAGGGCAATCTCCATATCCGTGGATTTTGTTTTGGGGCAGAATGTCAGGTTCCCCCGGAATTTCATGATTTCCAGAAGATCGGCGTATCCTTTCATCCGCTCCTGCTCCACCAGCGGGAAAGCGTCTGCCTCCAGGTGAAACTTCAGGTCGTAGTCATAGGAAAAAACCTCCGGCCCGTCCTCCGCGAAAGCTGCTGCCGAAAAGAGGACGGCCAGGATCATCCAAACCGCCAAAGCCCGTCTCAATCGCATCCCGGTCCTTTCATTAAGATCCTTCACATCGTTCGGATGATACGCCTGCAGCCTCAGACTGTTTCAAAAAAAGTGTCCGGCCGCTCCGGATCAAAAGGTTCGTTTGCCCACATCACCGTCACCAGATTTTCTGTTTCGCTCAGGTTGATCAGATTGTGGGTATATCCCGGCAGCATATGCACCGCCTGGATCTTTTCCCCGCTGACCTCGAATTCCAGCACTTCCTCCGTCCCGATCCTCCGCTCCTGGATCAGTCCATGCCCGGCCACCACAATGAAAAATTCCCACTTCGAATTGTGCCAGTGCTGGCCTTTGGTTACGCCGGGCTTTGAAATGTTTACGGAAAACTGTCCGTGATCCGCGGTCTTCAGCAGTTCCGTAAAGCTGCCCCGCGCGTCCGTATTCATCTTCAGGTCGAAAGCCGCTTTTTCCTTCGGCAGATAACTCAGGTACATACTGTACAGCTTTTTTTCAAAGCTTCCCGCGGGAATGGAAGGCATCATCAGTGTTTTCGGCTGGTCCCGGAATGTATACAGCAGCTCCGCGATACGCCCCAGCGTGGCCTTGTGCGTCACCGGCGCGCAGCAGTACCGTCCTGCTTCCGCCGGTACCGGATCCACGCCGTCATACTCGCAGCGGTGGGGATGTCCCTCCATGCAGTCAAACAGCTCTTCCATCAGGTCATCAATGAACAGCAGCTCCAGTTCCACTTCCGGGTCGTTCACCCGGATCGGCAGATCGTTTGCAATGTTGTGGCAGAAGGTGCCCACGGCGGAATTGTAATTCGGCCGGATCCATTTCCCTGCCAGATTCGGAAACCGGTATACATATACCGGCGCTCCGGTTTCTTCGCCGTAGGCAAACAGAAGCTCTTCCCCGGCCAGCTTGCTCCGGCCGTATTCGCTTTCCCCAAACCGCCCGGCCAGCGTCGCCTGTACGGAGGAGGAGATCATGACCGGCGCTCTGTTGCCGTGCTTCTTCAGCGTTTCCAGCAGCAGGGAGGTAAACCCGAAGTTCCCCGCCCGGAATTCTCCGGGATCCTTCGGCCGGTTCACGCCGGCCAGGTGGATAATCCAGTCCGCCTTCGCGCAGTACGAATCCAGGTCCTGCGGTGTACTCTCCAGGTCGTATTCATAAATCTCCCCGATCTGCAGTCCCGGCCGGGTTCTGTTTCTCCCGTCCCGGATGCATTTCAGGTTCTCTGTGACATTCCGCCCCGCGAACCCCTTCGCCCCGGTCACCAGAATATTCATATTTTCCTCCCCGACTCAACACGTCCGCTCATTGCAAGTCACCGGCCATCCGTCACTGATCACCGGTTCCCGTACATCTTCTCATAGTAATTCCGGTATTCCCCGGAAACGATCTCTTCCCACCAGCCCCGGTTTTCCAGATACCACCGGATCGTCCGCTGAATCCCGTCGGCAAACTTCGTTTCCGGCAGCCAGCCCAGTTCGCTGTGGATTTTCGCCGGATCAATCGCGTAACGCAGGTCGTGTCCTTTCCGGTCCGTCACATAGGTAATCAGGTCTTCGCTCTTCCCGAGCGCCCGGATAATCAGTTTCACAATATCGATATTGGCCATCTCGTTATGGCCGCCCACATTGTAGGTTTCACCGATCCTGCCCTTCCGGACGATCAGGTCGATCGCCTTGCAGTGATCCTCCACATACAGCCAGTCCCGGACATTCTTTCCTTCGCCGTATACGGGCAGGGGCTTGTTGTTCAGGCAGTTGGCGATCATCAGCGGAATCAGCTTCTCCGGAAACTGGTAAGGCCCGTAGTTGTTTGAGCACCGGGAAACTGTCACCGGCAGGCCGTAGGTCCGGTAATACGCCATGGCCAGCAGATCTGCTCCGGCTTTTGAGGAGGAATACGGTGAAGACGTATGGATCGGCGTGGATTCCGTAAAGAACAGGTCCGGCCGGTCCAGCGGCAGGTCCCCGTATACCTCGTCTGTGGAAACCTGATGGAACCGGACATTTCCGAACTTCCTCACCGCGTCCATCATGACGGCAGTGCCGATAATATTCGTCTGCAGGAAGATTCCCGGATCCTCGATGCTGCGGTCCACATGACTCTCCGCCGCGAAGTTGATGACCGCGTCCGGCTTCTCTTCCTCAAACAGCGCGAAAATACCGTCCCGGTCACAGATATCCAGTTTGCAGAACCGAAAATTCGGATGGTCTGCCACGGGCTTCAGGGTGGAAAGGTTGCCTGCGTAGGTCAGCTTGTCCACGCATACCACCCGGTCCTCCGGATGTTCCTTCAGATGGTAGTGAATATAATTTCCGCCGATAAATCCCGCTCCGCCGGTTACGATAATTGTCATATTGGAATTCCTCTCTTTCCGAACGCGTATTGTATGTTAATACACAAACCGGTCTTCCGCGACGCGCTTCAGGTGCTCCCCGTAAGGAGATTTTCCGTACATCTTCGCGGATTCCAGCAGTTCTTCCCGGGTAATCCATTTTTCCAGAAACGCGATTTCCTCCGGTGCGGAAATGACGGTTCCCTGCCGGTTCTGGACTGTCTGAACAAAGATGGAAGCTTCCATCAGGCTGTCCATGGTGCCGGTATCCAGCCACGCGAACCCGCGCCCCAGAATCTGCGCTTTCAGGCGCTGCTGCTCCAGATACAGCCGGTTGAGTTCCGTAATCTCGAGCTCCCCGCGGGCGGAAGGCTTTACCAGCTTCGCCTTGTTTGCCACGCCTTCCGGATAGAAGTACAGGCCGGTAATGCAGTAATTGCTCTTCGGGTTTTGGGGCTTTTCCTCCACGGAAAGAACGTTCAGGTTTTTGTCAAATTCCACAATCCCGAACCGTTCCGGATCCTTCACATAGTATCCGAAGATCGTCGCCAGGCCCCGCTCCGCGTCATCCTTCGCCTTCCACAGATTCGCCCGGAAGTATCCGCCGTAGAAGATGTTATCTCCAAGAATCATCGCGCACGCGTCCCCGCCGATAAATTCCTCGCCGATCAGAAACGCCTGCGCCAGCCCGTCCGGACTTTCCTGCACAGCGTAGGAGAGGTTGATCCCGAAATGTTTTCCATCCCCCAGCAGCGCCTGAAAGCGCGGCGTATCCTCCGGAGTGGAAATAATCAGGATGTCCTGAATCCCGGCCAGCATCAGCGTGCCCAGCGGGTAATAAACCATCGGTTTGTCATAAACCGGCAGCAGCTGTTTGCTCGTCACTTTCGTCAGCGGATATAACCGTGTCCCCGAACCGCCTGCAAGAATAATCCCTTTCACTGCTTTTCCCTCCTGTTTTTCTGTGCTTCAGAATCTCCGCTCTTCACTGTTTCCGCCATACCATTTTGTTCACCACACCGACATAGCTCTGAATAATCTTGACCACCTTATCGCTGACGTTCAGGTCCGTATAATCCGGCACCGGCTTTGCGCCGCCGTCCTGCTCGTACCGGACCATTTCCACCGCCAGATCCACCGCCTGCAGCAATCCCTCCGGTTCAATACCGGAGAGAATAAAGCATCCCTTGTCCAGGGCTTCGGGCCGCTCCGTGCTGGTGCGGATGCACACCGCCGGGAACGGATGCCCGGCGGAGGTAAAGAAGCTGCTTTCCTCCGGAAGCGTCCCGGAATCAGATACCACGCAGAAAGCGTTCATTTGCAGACAGTTGTAATCGTGGAATCCCAGGGGCTCATGACGGATGACCCGGGAATCCAGCCGGAACCCGCTGGCCTCCAGCCGTTTCCGGCTGCGCGGATGGCAGGAATACAGCACCGGCAGGTTGTACTTCTCCGCCATCGCGTTCACCGCGGTGAACAGGGAGGTGAAGTTCCTTTCCGTATCAATATTCTCCTCCCGATGGGCGGACAGCAGGATATATTTTCCCTTTTCCAGTCCCAGCCGGCGGTGAATGTCCGACGCTTCGATCGCCGGCAGGTTCTCCGTCAGCACTTCCGCCATGGGGCTTCCGGTGACATAAGTCCTTTCCTTCGGCAGCCCGCAGTCCGCCAGATAGCGCCGGGCGTGTTCGGAATAGGCAAGGTTCACGTCCGAAATAATGTCCACAATCCGGCGGTTCGTTTCCTCCGGCAGGCATTCGTCCTTGCACCGGTTTCCCGCCTCCATGTGGAAAATCGGGATATGCAGCCGCTTCGCTCCGATCACGGAAAGGCAGCTGTTCGTGTCCCCCAGCACCAGCACGGCATCCGGTTTCAGGTCCGCCATCAGCTCATAGCTCTTCGCGATGATGTTCCCCATGGTCTGCCCCAGGTTTTCCCCCACGGCATCCAGGTAAACCTCCGGATCCTCCAGTCCCAGATCCCGGAAAAATACGCCGTTCAGGTTGTAGTCATAATTCTGCCCCGTATGCGCCAGCAGCGTGTCAAAGTATTTCCGGCATTTTTTGATCACCGCCGCCAGCCGGATAATTTCCGGCCGTGTCCCCACGATAATCAGTACCTTCAGCTTCCCGTTTTCCTTCCACTCCGCCATCTTTCGTCTCCTTACCTCAGCCGGTCCGCCGGCTGTCGCTTCCCGTGTCATCCGCTCTACGCTTCCACAAGATGCGGCCGCCCTTCCAGCTCTTCTTTTACATAATCCGTCGTCAGGATTTTTTCAACCACGCCGTCCACGTCCAGCCTTGTGGTGTTATGGCTGGTATAGGCTTCCTCCCCCTCTGTCCGGACGCTGCCTTCCACGTAAAATTTGTCGTAATTCAGTCCCCGGGCGTCCGGAGCGATCCTGAAATACCTCCCCATATCCGAGGAACGCAGCCGCTCCTCCCGGGTCATCAGGGTTTCGTACAGCTTCTCCCCGTGGCGGGATCCGATCACTTTGCATTCCGTCTCCCCGAACAGCTTCATAACGCCCTTCGCCAGATCTCCGATGGTGCTGGCGTCCGCCTTCTGGATAAAGAGATCGCCGGGTTCCGCGTGTTCGAAGGCAAACGCCACCAGGTCCACCGCCTCGTCCAGGTTCATCAGGAAGCGCGTCATCTCCGGATCGGTGATCGTAATCGGCGCTTTCCGTTTGATCTGGTCGATGAACAGGGGAATCACCGATCCCCGGCTGCACATGACGTTTCCGTACCGCGTGCAGGCCAGCACCGTACCCGCCCGGTCATAGGCCACCTGCGCCCGGGCCTGCACGATTTTCTCCGCCACGGCTTTTGTCATGCCCATGGTATTGATCGGATACGCGGCCTTGTCCGTGGAAAGAAACACCACCCGCTGCACCCGGTTCTCCACCGCGGCGGAAATCACGTTGTCCGTTCCCTGAATATTGGTTTTCACCGCTTCCATGGGAAAGAACTCGCAGGAGGGCACCTCCTTCAGCGCCGCCGCGTGAAACACATAATGCACGCCGTACATTGCGTCCCGCACACTGTCCGGATTCCGCACGTCCCCGATATAGAATTTCACTTTGGCGGCGGCGTCCGGGTACCTCGCCTGCAGGGAATGCCGCATCCAGTCCTGCTTCTTCTCATCCCGGCTGAAGATACGGATCTCTCCGATTTCCGTATCCAGGAAGTGCTTCAGCACCGTGCTTCCGAACGATCCGGTCCCGCCGGTAATCAGCAGCGTTTTTCCCCTGAAAGAGTCGGTAATCTTCATAACAGATCTGTTCCCTTCAAAAATGATTCTTTATTTTCCGGAAGGCTTGCCTGCCTGTACGGCTTCTTCTGAAAGCGGCTCCGCCTTCTTCTTTTTCATAGCCCGCCTTTCACAGGCAACGGCAATGACCAGTCCCGTGAAAAGATAGAGGACCGTCATCGGGGGCTTCCCCCAGTTGCAGTAACCCGTGCAGTCCACCAGATCCGCAATCCAGCACAGCGCCGCCGGTACCGGAAGCAGCCGCTGCCATAACGGCGCGCTCCGGTCCGCGGTCAGTGTCACCGCGTTTCTGGCAAAGATCACAAAGAAGGCGAAAAACAGCAGGAATCCCGGGATTCCGCTCTCCCAAAGCGTCTGGATAAAGGTATTGTGCGTGTGATAAACGGCGTTTTTTTCCGATCTGAGTTCGTTGATCGGCGCTATCACATTGTATACGGACTGGCCCCACAGCAGTTTGCCCGGCTCTTTTTCAAAAGCTTTGAATACATCCTGCCAGACATTGACGCGGTTATTCAGCATCTTGTCCGCGCCTTTATCCATCACGAATTCCCGCGTCTGAAGAATAATCTGCCCGTCCTTCCCGGTTTCAGTTTTTTTCCACCGGGCGTACAGTGTAAGGTCTTCGCTTTCGTAACAGACCGTGGCATCTGTTATCTTCTTTCCGCCGCTTTTCTTCGTCCACCAGCCCGTAAAAGTATAACCCGTCCGCGTGGGCGTCGGCATCGCGCCGTACTCCGTGCCGTAAGTCATCACCATTGTCGCCGGGTCCACGGAACCGCCGTTGGCGTTCAGTGTCACCGTAAAATTCGTGGATTCTGACCACCGGGCATACAGTGTATAGTTTCTCCCGGCATGGCAGATCGTGGAAGGGGTTACCTGCTTGCCCTTTTCCGTCCACCATCCCACAAACGTGTATCCCGTCCGCGTGGGCACCGGCATGGCGCCGTAGGCTTGCCCGTAGGTCACGGTGATACTTTTCGCGCTCACGGATCCGCCGTTCGGGTTCAGCTTTACGGTATAGACCGGCGCGGGTACAACCTTCAGGGTAACATAATCCGTTGATGCCTGCAGTTCGCCGTGATTATAGATTTCGCACAGATAAGTATATCCGTTGTACTGTTCTGCCGCTTCCACGGAAAGCGTGGAAGAATCGCTGCCCACCTGCGTACCCGCCCCTGTTGTGCCGGGTGCCCGGCAGTACCAGGCATAATGCAGGTCGCCGCCGTTTGCCGTCACGCTGAACGTTGCGGTAGTGCCTGCTATCGCGGTGATGTCGGCAGGCTGGGCGAGGAGTTCAAACGTCACGCGCAAAGTCGCGATATCTGTATAAGTATAGTCATTTTCATTCCACACCATACAGACATACTGGTAACCGTCATACTGCGGCGAAACCGTCACGGAAAGGGTTGCGGAGGCGCCGCCGGAAACCGCTGTCCAGGGTTTGCTCTCAGATTCCCGGTAATACCACTGATACCCGGTCACATTGCCGGCGGATACCCGGAAATCAACGGTATCCCCCACCTTCCCGTATATGGTGCCGGAAGGCTGTTCGGTAATTTCAGGCATTGTACCTGTCTGTTCGGAAAATCCCTGCTGATCGGGATCCGACTCAGCGGAGGCGTTACGGACCAGGAGGCTGCCCCGGGTCCGGATGTTGTTATACAGCGGCACCACTTCCTGCTGCAGCTGAACCAGCAGAAATGTCAGCCCGGCAAACAAAACACACACTGCCGTCAGCCGCAGTAAAGTCATTCCCCGGTTCTGCTTTCCGATCTTCCGGAGTCCTTCATAGATCAGCAGACAGACCGGCGTACAGACCCCCATGGCAGTCAGGATCAGGTTGGTCCGTGAATTCGTAAAGATTCCCATCAGGAAAATTGCGATCATTGCCGGTATATACAGCGCTTTGATCCATTTCCGTTTCGTCAGGCAGAAACCGGTCAGCGCCACCGCGATTCCGATGCTGGCCATGATTCCGCCCTCCACCGGGTGGTATATCGCCCAGAGCCTGGTAGCGCCTGTCCGCTCTGTCTGAACATAGAATTCCTTATCTCCGAGGTTTCCGATCACCGCGTTGTTCCATACGGTATACAGTCCGATGCACGCCAGTACTGTCATCGCCGCAGTCCATAGACCGCAGAAAAGGGCAACGAACCGTTTCCGGTCCGCCGGGGCCAGCACACGTCCCGCGCCGTAACAGATAAAAAAGGCGTACAGGCAAGTCTCGTAGATGCTCCGGGTAAATTCCACCACGCTCTGCGGGAAAGGTATCGCCACCCGCAGTAGCTTCAGCAGCAGCAGTGCAAGCAGGATCCAGAAGCATTTATCCTTCCACATCCGGCCCAGCACAATTGTGATACCCGCCAGCACATACCACCAGATCCGGAAAACAGGCGCTCCGTTTTCCGGTACCGCAAAGTATATTGTCACCCATACATGGTGCAGCAGCATCGCACAGGCGAAAAGCATATAAACCCATGTAATCCACCGGTTCCGGGTCTCCGGACGGATTACCCGGCGGCTGAAGGCTTCCTTCATGCGCGCGCCTCCCTTGTTTTTCCGGAAATCATCCGCTTTGCGGCTTTGCATGCGCGGCCGCGTTCATACCGCGCCGGGTCCGCGGTGCCGGAAGCTTTTTCCGGCTGCAGCAGAAAAGCGGCAATCATCGGATGGCACAGGAAAACACCTCCGAAATACCGCAGCAGGATAACGGGAACAAAAGCGTTCCCGATCATGTACAGGAGCATTGCCCCGACGGGAAGCAGCAGCTTCGTTTCCCGCCTGTACCGCAGGTAGGTCCACGCTGTCACCAGCAGCCACAGCTGCGCCCCGATGGAAAAGAACATGGACAGCACCGGTACCTTTTCAAAGGACATCCCGAGTCCGATCTTCGTGTAAAAGTTCAGGATCCCGTGCGCTTTGCTCAGATGCTCCACCGGCTCCTCGTTTTCGTCCAGGATCGCGAAATAGTTCTTGCTGTACTGCCAGTACGGCTGCCCCGGAGCTGTAAAATACTGCTTGTATCCGTCCACGACGCCGGCCGGAAACCACATGTCCTGTGTGTTGGCAAAAACGGCGTCCAGCGCGCACTGGGGATATTTCAGCCCCATCTTCAGGCAGAACGCGGTGTATTTACGGATCAGTTCCGCGTTTTCCTGCGGATCTTCCGCAGCCCGGATCCGGTTCTTGGTGGCGTCGCCGTAGCCGGGAACGTACCGGATCCCTTCCAGATCCATATATTCCGCCAGCTCCTGCCGCTCCTTCTCCGTCCAGTTTTCCCCCTCCGTCACATAAGCACGGGTAACGGACTGGGAAAGCAGGGCCAGGGAAGTTCCGGCGGTCGGCGCCTTTGTCATCGGCTGGCAGATCAGCGTCAGGATCCAGCCGATCAGCAGGAAGGATCCGACGCCCGAAACCGCCCAGACCGTGGCACCCCGGAGATGCTTCCGGAAATTCCGCAGCCAGATGCCGGCGTTCACCAGGATCACCAGGATCAGAAACAGGCTCCCGGTATTGTTGTTCCGGGACAGCAGCGCCAGGCTCAGTACAGCGGCACACAGTGCCGGTTTCCACCGGCTGCCCAGGATCCGTTCTTTCTCCGTGCACAGCAGATACAGGCAGAATACGGCATAGGTGTACAGCGCCGCGAACATTACGTCCCGCACTTCCTGCACCGCCAGGATATGGATCACCGGAAAGAACGCGCAGTACAGCAGGCAGTACAGAACCGCCAGCCGGTGGACGCCTTTCCGGATCAGCGTCCGGAGAATATGGGTATACATCGCGGCCATCAGAATCATCTGTGTCACGACATATACGGTAACGCCGGTGGCGTATGTACCCGTCCGTTCGTACAGCGCCGGCAGCAGCCAGGTAACAATCGCGGAATGCAGCAGGGGAAAGTCCCCCCGGAATCCGGCGTTCTCCGTCACCTGCCCCAGCTCAAGCCCTGCGTCATACCGGAAGCCTCCCGGATAATCCGCCAGAAAAGCCGGCAGCCAGCAAAGCAGCAAAATCATGGGGATCAGGCAGCTGTACTTCTTCAGGATACCTTCCGCCGGTTTCTCCGCCCGGTCCGCCCGTTCCAGCAGCCGCCACAGCATGGAAACCGCCGCGGCCAGCACATGGGTGAACACCAGCACGGCCGGCAGCAGCCGCGGCAGCCGGATGGTGCCCGCCGCGTCCAGCGCGTAGCCGAAGGCCGTCAGCAGGGAAAAAATGAACCCGGCAGTATGTGTAAAAACCAGCCGCCGCCGGTCTGTTCCCCGTTTTGCCTCTTCCTGCAGCAGCAGGAAAACCGCCGCGAAGAACACCACGGAAAACAGACTGTTGCTGAATTTCATTGCCGTATCGGAAATCCAGGCGGGAAAAAGGAGAGCTGCCAGCGCTGCCCACAGTCCCCGCAAAACAGGCCCGGCCGTTTTCCTCAGTCGTTCGTTTTTGATCATGTCTGCTTCACCTGCTGCAGCCAAGCACGATTTCGCAGATCCGGTCCACGTCCTCCATGTGCAGGTCCGCGAACATGGGCAGCGTCAGCACTCTCCGGCTCACTTCCAGGGCGACGGGCGTTTCCGCCGGATCGTACTTCCCGCTGAAAGCGGAGAAGGCGCTGGTCAGCGGATAGAAATATTTCCGGGCCATGATTCCCTGTTCCGCCAGGGCTTCGAAAACCTGATCCCGGTCCGCGCCGAACACCTCCGGATCAAAAATCACCGGAAAATACCCGTAATTGCTCCGCACGCCGGGCTGCACCGCGTTCAGCTGCAGCCCCGGAATTCCCTCCAGATGGCTGCGGTACCGTTCGTCCGCGCGCTTCCGCTTTTCAATTTCCCTGTCCACGTGCCGCAGATTGCACAGGCCCATCGCGGCGCAGAATTCGTTCATCTTGGCGTTGGCGCCGACGGCGCTGACCTCTTCCGGCCCGTGAATGCCGAAATCCTTCAGTTCATACAACTTCTTCGCCAGCCGCTCTTCCCGGAAACAGGCCGCCCCGCCTTCAATCGTATTGAAAACCTTTGTGGCGTGAAAACTGAAGCAGGATACGTCCCCGAAGGTTCCGGCTCCTTTTCCGTCAACCGTTTCCCCGAAGGTATGGCACGCGTCGTATACCACCTTCAGTCCGTGTTTCCGGGCAATCGCCTCGATGCCGTCCGTATCGCAGATATTCCCGTAGACATGCACCGGCAGGATTGCGCAGGTACGGTCGGTAATCCGCTCCTCCAGTTTTCCGGGATCCAGTGTGAACGTTACGGGATCTATATCGCAGAAAACCGGATCCAGCCTGTTCCGGACGATGGCGTGGGTGGTGGAGGCAAAGGTGAAGGGCGTGGTAAGCACCTCTCCCTCCAGCTCCAGCGCCTGCAGCGTCAGTTCGATCGCCATATGTCCGTTGGTAAACAGCTCCAGCTGCTCCACGCCCAGGTATTCCAGGAGGGCTTCCTGCAGGGCCCGGTGCTTCGGTCCCATATTTGTCAGCCAGTGGGATTCCCAGATGGGACGGATTTCCTCCATATATTCCTCAAAGTCCGGCATGGAGGAACGTGTTACCTGAATTTGTTTTGTGTCATGCATCCGTGGTGGATCCTTTCTTCCGGAATTTCTTCAGCATAGACAGAAGATAAGTATAACTCTCATTTTTGGTAAAAACGGATATCCCTGTATACACAGCGATTCCCGCAATAATCTGGAGGGGCAGCAGCAGCCAGTCCGGCAGGGGCAGGAAGCCCAGGCCAAGTACGCAGGCACCCATCACGGCAGCGGCCAGCAGGTTCGGCAGGATATCCAGCAGCTGGTCCCGGTACCGGTAATCCAGCAGCTTCCGGTTGGGCCAGCTGTTGATCACCTGGCACAGCGCGCTGTTCACCAGGGTGCTCAGCGCCATGGCCATTACGCTGATCCGCATGGTCGCGAGAATCAGCGTGATTCCAACTGCCTTTTTCAGGATCTCCAGCTTCAGGAAGAGATCGCTCCGTCCCATAGCCTTGATGGCGTTCAGGTTGGCGGTGTGAATCGGGAAAAACAGCATGGCCGCGCAGAATACCCGCAGGTACGGAACGCAGGGCAGCCATTTCTCCGTCAGAATCAGCCGGATCATCGGTTCGCCGGCGCAGGCGATGCCGAACATCAGCGGCGCCATAAGATAGGTGCTGGTCATAATCGCCCGGCGGGTCATGGCACGGACCCGGGTCCGCTCATCCTGTTCCCGGGACATAACCGGCAGCAGCACGCTGTCAATGGAGGCGTTCACGTTCACCGTAACCACCTGGGGAAACAGTTCCCCCCGGTTGCTGAAAGCCAGGTCCTCCGCGGTGTATACCTTCCCGATAATCAGCTGCCGCGCCTCATTATACACCGTATCCAGCAAAGCGGACAGCAGAAGCTTCCAGCCGTAGGAAAGCAGCCCTTTCAGCCGGGTGAAGGAGAACATCCGCTTCGGACGCCATTTCACCGTGAAGCAGAGGATCACCGTATCCGTCAGCATGTTGAAAAGGTGCTGGGCCACCAGGGCCCATACGCCCCAGCCGCGCAGCGCCATTGTGATGCCGATCACCGCGGCGCCGAGAGTGCCGCCCAGGGTAGCGAAGAAAAACTTCCGGAACTGCATATTCCGGGATACCCAGGCCTGGTAGACGTTCTTGACGCCGGAAATGACCACCTGCAGGCCCAGCACCCGCAGGATCAGCGTCAGTTCTTCCCGGTTGTAGAACCGGGCGACCAGCGGAGAAATCAGGAACAGCACACCGTACAGCACGACGCACCAGCACACGTTGAACCAGAAAACACTGGAAAAGTCCAGCTCGTCCGCGTCTTTTTTCTGGATCAGGGCATTCCCGAGTCCGCTGTCCACAAACACGTTGAAGATCGTGATAAACACCGTCACCAGCGCGATCACGCCGTATTCCTCCGGCATCAGAATCCGCGCCAGCACCAGCTCCACCAGCAGCTTCACGCCCTGGGCGCCAACCCGTTCCGCCAGTCGCCACAGGAAATTACGGATCACCGGCGCGCCGCCGGCTGCGTTTGTCTCTTTCACTTCCGGATCCTCCGGACAGCGTCCTTCACAGCGTTGAACGGCCCCGGCGCCGCGGTGCGGACCGCTTCCAGCGTCCGCCAGAGCAGGCCCCGGTTGTTGTAGGACGAAAGGTATTTTTTCATGTTTTCCCGGTCTCCAAGGTTCGCGTACATATCAAACAGCCGCTGATCCCGGTACCGGCGGATCGCATCCGTGTATTTCCCGCCCGTGTATTCATCCAGGCGGTCCATCATCGCGGCGAATTCCAGCGTTCTCGCCTTGTAGATATCCGCGTTTTTCGCCGCCTGCTGCGTAAAGGATCCGGCGCTCGCCACCCGGTACGCGCCGGTAATCCGGTCCATGTAATACGCCTTTCCCTGCAGAGCCAGGTAAATCATCCGGGCGTAATCCTCGTTCACGCAATCCCCCTGGAAGGGAATATGGATCTCCTTCATGGCCGCTTTCCGGTAAACCACGGTATTGGTCGCCGCCGACCATCCGGCAATCAGGTCCTCCACGGACAGGTCCCGGGATTCGGTAAACCGCCGGAACACCCTTCCCTTCTGCAGGCTGCCGTCCTCGTTGGCGTACCAGGACGCGGTGCAGCATACGCTGTAGTCCGGATGGGTTTCCAGAAACCCGGCCTGAAGCTGCAGCTTTTCCGGGTCTGTCCAGAAGTCGTCGCCCTCACATACCGCCGCATACTTTCCACGGGACATCCGGAACATTTCCTCAAAGGAGACCTTGCTCTTTCCCTGGCTGAACATGTTCTCCTTCTGGATAAAGGGAACGATAAGCTCCGGATACTTCTCCGCGTATTCCCGTATAATATCGCCCGTTCCGTCGGTGGAAGCGTCGTCCCGCACGATGATCTCAAATGGATATTCCGTCTTCTGGCTCACCATGCCGTCCAGGCACTGGCGGATGTATTTCCGGTGGTTGTATGTGGTACAGAATACGCTGATCAGGATCTCCTTTTCCGCGTCCATGGCTTTCACGCTCCTTCCGCCTTTATGCCCTTCGTGGGAAGCTCCGGTGCAGCCTCTTCCGCCCGGTTCCAGAGCAGGGCGGGAATCATCATCCAGATCACCGCTGTCACGTCGCTGTGAATAAAGAACGATCCCTTGACATTGTTCACCAGGAAAACCAGCAGGAAAAACCCGGAAAAGAATATGCCGTCCTGCCATGATACGGTTTTGCTGTGCATAATCTTCCAGAGCACCAGGATATACAGCCCGATTACGGCTGCGGAATAGAGAATTCCGCCGCGCCACAGATCGTTGACAAATCCGATGTCGGAATGCACCCCGTATTCCTCATGTCCCCACAGGATTCCTCTGCCCTCGCCGAAAACCAGATGGATGCCGCGGGGCAGGACGGCCCATCCGCTCATCTCGCCCAGCATGCCGAAATAGCCGCCTTCGTAGCCTTCCTCAATTTCCGCTCCGGAAACGAAATCCGCCATCTGGCTCATTCCTTTGGCCAGCCATGCGCTTGTCTGCGGATTGATCACCTGCACCAGGTATTTCCCGCCGAAAGCCACGCCGACGGAAACCGCCGCCACGATGAGGAATTTCCCGGCTTCCTTTATATTCCGGCTCCACAGCTGCGACACCAGGATTGCCGCCATGCCTGCCAGGATAAATATGATGGAAGCCCGGGTGTTCAGGTTTGCGGAAAGCGCCAGCAGCGGGAAGAACGCGTACCAGATTTTTCTGCCCTTCACCGCCCGGTACAGCGCGGTCAGCGCCAGCACTGCCTGAACAAAGGAAGCGGTCGCCGTCATGTTGGCGGCAAGGCCGTAATTCCGGTAAAGGGACAGCCGGCGGACGTAAGGAATCCCGTAAGCCTCCATAATCCGGACAAAGAACTCCTTCACCGCCGGAATAAACGCCAGCACGGAAGTCGCAGCCATTACCAGTCCGGCGCCCAGAAGATGGTCCAGCAGCTCTTCAAAGCCCTGTCCCTTTTTCCGCAGGTAGACCCATACCGCCAGGCCGAAGGGGATATCCCCAGCCATCCAGTAGACCATATACCCGAAAGCGGTCACCGGGTTATGGTTGATGACAGCGATGAGCATGCAGTAAACCAGCATTCCCGCGATCACGCACTCCGTGATCAGAACCGCCTTCAGGTTCACATACTTTTTCAGGTGCTTCCGGTTCATCCACAGGTAGATCAGCGAAAGCGGCATCACGATCCAGATCCAGTTGAGCCCTTTCACCGGAAAATTCTCTGAAATCCAGCCGAAGCTGAGAACCGGCGGATTAAAGATCATGGCGTACATCAGGAGCACCAGGGGAATGTTGATTTTCTTCATACTTTCTTTCCTTCCGCGGCCGTTGTCAGAACGTCCCGCACATACTGACAGATCTTCCGGCCGTCATGGTTCTTCCGAGCCAGCGCCCGCGCGTTTTCCACCGTTCGCGCGTACGCTTCCCCGTCCGTGAAAAGCCGGAGCAGTGCCGGCCGCAGCTCCTCTCGTGAGGAGGCGGTGAATGCCGCATCGTTCCGGATCAGGTATTCCATGGACGCGGCTTCCGCCGGCCCGTACGCCAGCAGGCAGGTTCCTCCGGCGATGCTGTCCGGTATCTTCGTGGAAAGGGAGTACCGCACCCGTTTCCGGATCTGCGGATCAAAGGATTCCGTATGAATCACCGCTTTGCTTTTCCGGATGATTCCGGGCACCTGTTCCCCGGGCACGGAGCCGTGGAAGCGGATTCCCGGGCAGGCCTGCAGCCGTTCCAGGATCGCAGGATCCTTTTCCCCGGAGTAAACGTCAATCGTCTGCGGAACCTCCGGTTCCCTCAGCGACTGCAGCACCTCCGCGATTTCTGTCAGCTGGATTTCCCGGTTCAGTCCCAGTCCGCCCAGGTAGGCGATCCCGGATTTCTCCGCAGGTTCCCGCGCTTCCGTCATTTCCGCCGCGGTATACAGCACGCCGCATTCCCGGCCGAAAAGCTTTCCGTAAGCCTCCGCCATGCTGTCGTTTACCGTAAGAATCCGGGCGGCTCCGTCCATCGTCTTCCGAACCGTCTTCATGTACAGGTTCTGCCGGAAGTTCCCCAGAAACCGTCCTTCATTCCGGTTGTACAGGTAAAAGTCGTCAAAACAGCACACAACGTACGGGATCCCGAACCGCCGGGAGATCTCCCGCACGATCCGGTAGGAAAACGCGTAGTCCCCGGAGGCGTAAAAGATCACCTCCGGCCGGAAGCTTTCGATCCATTCCATTACGCCGGAACGCTTCCAGCCGGACAGGCGCCACGCGCCGTCCCGGGCCATGTAGATCAGGGGGGATCGTTTCCGGCCGTAATTGTAGATGCCCGTCAGGGAACCCGTGTCCCGGGCGTCCGCCCTTTCCGGGCGGAGATCCTTTGCGGAAAGGATCTGCCCTTTCCTGTGTCTGTTCGGGATGGATTTCACCGCGTCCGTATCCGTATACCGGAAATAGTTTTCGCACAGGGGATTTGTCGGAACCTCCGCGTGGAAATAAAGCTGGGCGATGGCATCCCGGTCCCAGCCGTCGAAATAGGTGCTGAGGGTTTTCCCCATGCTGGTGTTCCGGGACAGTACGTTATGGCTGACAATCAGTACCCTCGGATATTTCCGCGGATTGTTTTCTTCACGCATCAGAACTCCGCCTTCAGGATGTAATGTTTCTCCCGCTTCTCCTCCGGAGGGATTTCCATATAGTTTCCGTAGAGGTTCCGCAGGTAGGAATCCGGATCAGCCGGCAGGTTTATCCGTTCTCCGCTGAATTCCCCGGCGGAAGCCGGCAGGAAAACCTCCCGGGGCAGGATTTCCCCGAAATAATGTTTCCGGCTGGAAGGAATGCACATATCCCGGGACCGGTTGTCCCGCCACCGGCAGACCCTGTCATAGCGGTCAAACCATTGCTCCGAGGTCCGGAAGGCCAGCAGCCTCCCGATCCGTTCCCGGTTCGTAAGCTTCTGCCCAGTGGTTCTGCAGAATTCATAGGACAGCACATGTCCGCCGGCAAACATCAGCGCGGTGCAGTGCAGTCCCTTCATCCACCGGCGGATCTTTCCGTCCGGGCAGTTCTCCAGCACAAAAATGTCAATTTTTACGCAGGCACGGTCATCCTCCGGCATCCCGGCCTCCACAAAGCGCGTACCCTTCTTCAGGATCTTCGCGAACCGGTTCGTGGGGCGTCCCTCGTAGTTCGGGGCGTTCAGGATATATTTTTCTCCCAGCAGCTCCCGGAACCGGGCCTTGAACGCCTCATAATCGTCCCGGGGCATCATCAGATCCAGGTCGTCATCCCACGGGATAAACCCCTGATGGCGCACGGCGCCCAGAACGGATCCTCCCAGCAGCATGCACCGCCAGCCGTTTTCATCACATACGCGCTGCACGTCCATGTAAATCTCGAGCAGCAGTTTCTGCAGCCGAAGCAGTTCTTCCCCCGTTACGGTCCGGGCATTCGGATTCTGCTTCATCTGTTCGTCAAAAACAGCTTTATAGGACTTCATGGGCTTTGCCTTCCTCCAGTATCAGGGATTTCAGTTTCAGATAGGTCTGCGCCCGGTCAAATTTCTCCGCCGCGCACCGGCGGGCGTTCCGGCCCATTTCTTCCCGCAGGTCCGGATTGTCCAGAAGCGTCCGCAGCTTTTCCGCCAGGTCCGCCGCATCGTGGTTCCGGCAGTTGAATCCCATCCGGTATTCGTCCACCAGCCGCCGGTATTCCTCACTGTTCTGGGTATTCAGCACCGGTTTCCCCGCCGCGGCGTAGTCCGCGTGCTTGTTGATGATCGTCGCCACGGAAGTCCCCACAATCGGGTTCACCGTCATATCGCATGCCGTCAGCACTCCGCACGCCCTGTCGTAAGGCAGCCGTCCGGTAAATGTCACGTTCAGGCCTTCCGCCTGCTTCCGGAATTCCTCCGCCAGCGGCCCGTCGCCGACGACGATGAACCGGAGATCCGGCCTTTTCAGGATCCGCATCGCGTCAAAAACCACGGGCAGGTCGTAACTGGTTCCGAGGGTTCCGACGTATCCCAGCCTGATTTCACCCTCCGGCTTTTCCGCGGCGTTTTCCGCGGCGTTCCGGTCAAAACCTGCCAGCTCCGTTCCGAGATAAACGGCGGCGCTTTCCGCCCCCTTCCGGTTCACCCGCAGGGCTCTCCGGCAGTATTCCTCCGATACCCCGCACACCGCGTCCGCCCGGCGGTACACACCGTCCGCGATCGCGGCAAAAGGCGCGAACACCAGGCGGCTGACCGCCGGAACCTTCAGAACCATCTGAAACGCTTCCGGCCAGAGATCCTGTACATCCACAATAAACCGGATCCCGTTCCGTTCACAGTGCTTTGCCGCCTTCAGGGGCCCTGTCAGCGAGGGTACCGCGCAGTAAATGACATCCGGCTTTTTCCGCTGTTTCAGATACGCAAGCAGGTTCCGGCCCCAGATGTGATGGCTCCGGAACCGCTGCAGGCACACATTCCGCGGATAACCCGGTTCCTCGATAAACGTAATCCGGAAAGGCCACGGATCCGCCGGCTCCCGGCGGTGGCTTTTCGTCGAATGCCGGAAACTGCTTGTAACGATTTCCACGTCATGCGCGCCGGCAAGGATTTTTGCCAGATAGACAAACCGGATATAGTCCGTTTCGGAAAAATCCTCGCAGAATTCCGCAATGATGACAATATCCATTCTGTTTCCGTTCATTCCGTATCCCTTCGCCTCGCCGGCACGCCGACATACGTTCCCGGTGTCCGGAGATCCTTCACGACAACCGCGCCGGCGCCGACCATGCAGTCCGCGCAGATGCGGATATTGTTGCTGACGACCGCCCCGGCGCCGATCCATGTGCCTTCACCCACCTCCACCGTGCCGGCCAGGTGCGCGCCGACGGATACATGGACATAATCCCCGATCCTGCAGTCATGGTCCACGGAACTCGACGTGTTGACGATGCATCCCTTTCCCAGCACGGCTCCTGGATTGATCACCGCGCCGGCCATCACAACGGTTCCCGCGCCGATTGCCGCGTCCTCCGCCACAACAGCGCCCGGATGGATCAGTACCGGAAAATGCCTGCCCTCCGCCTGTTCCATCAGCCGCTTCCGGATTTTCGCGTTTCCGACCGCGACGGCAACATCCCCATCCGTTCCGGCAAGCCGGCCGCATGGACCTTCCACCGCGTATCCAGCGCAGGTCCGGACCGACGGATCGTCGTCCAGGAACACGATATCCCTGTATCCGCGTTTTTTCGCGATATCCGCGATCACTTTTCCGTGCCCGGACGCGCCGAGTATAATCAGTCTGTTCATGTATCGTTCCCCATAAATTTTTCCATGGTCGCGGAAGTCTCCGAACTGATGCCCTCATGCTTCAGCACGCCCCGTACCGTTGCCAGGAGAATCCCGAAATCCGTCCGGAAACTCACATGGTCCACATACCATACGTCCATCCGGAACCGCTCCTGCCAGGAAACCGCGTTCCGCCCGTGCGCCTGCGCGTATCCGGTCAGCCCGGGCCGCACCTCATGCCGCCGGTGCTGTTCCGCGCTGTACCGGGGCAGGTATTCCGTCAGCAGCGGCCGCGGACCGACAATCGCCATCTGTCCGAGAAGGATATTGAACAGCTCCGGAATCTCGTCCAGGCTGGTGGCACGGAGAAACTTTCCGTAAGGAATCAGCCGTTTTTCGTCCGGCAGCAGCTCCCCGTCCGGTCCCTTCGCGTTCGTCATCGTCCGGAATTTCACCAGTTTAAAAATCTTCTCACGCAGCCCGGGCCGGTCCTGGGTAAAGAAGGGATTCCCTTTCATAAAAACCAGTCCAAGCACCGTAAGGGCCAGGAACAAAGGAGAAAGAAGAACGATCGCGGTCAGCGAAAGAACAAAATCCAGCCCCCGCTTTATGCATTTCCGATACACAGCACCCTCTCCCCGTTTCATCCTGAGGATCTTTTAATCAAAGCACCGCCTGATGATCTCAATCACAGCGTCCTGCTCTCCCGGCGTCATCTTGTTGTCGCTGGGCAGGCACAGCCCTCTCCGGAACAGGTCCGCGCCGACATCCGCCCCGGTGCCTTTGATGTACGCGTTGGTCCGGCCCCGTCCGTTTCCTTCCGCCGTCACAAACTTGTTCGCCCTGTAAATCGGCTGCAAATGCATCGGCTTCCAGACCGGCCTGCCTTCCGCGCGGAACGCAGCCAGCGCCGCCAGGATTTCTCCCGGGCTGCTCTTGCCTTCCTCATGCCGCCACAGTTCTTCCTGTTCTCCCCGCACATGGGGTGCCAGGGCGTCCTCGTCAATCAGCATGCAGGACAGCCAGAAGTTCGGAACGGACTTCTCCGCATCATAGGGATTCATGCGGACCGGCAGATCCTTCAGGCCTTTTTTATACCGCTCATAAATGGCCTTCTTCTGCTCGATATGCTCGTTCAGGAAGGGCAGCTGCCCCCGGACAACCCCGGCGATGATATTGCTCATCCGGTAATTGTACCCGATTTCCTCATGCTGGTACCAGGGCGCCGCCTCGCGGCTCTGGGTGGACCATTTCCGTACCTTGTCCGCGTCTTCTTTCGAGTCCGTCAGGAACATGCCGCCGGCGGATCCCGTGATAATCTTGTTGCCGTTAAAGGAGATGCAGTTGTAATCCCCCAGCGCGCCGGTCTCTGTCCAGCGTCCGTTCAGCCGGTATTTCGCGCCCAGGGATTCCGCGGCGTCCTCGATCACCAGCGCGTCATGGGCATGGGCAGTTTCCAGGATCTCCTCCATCTTGCCCGGCGTGCCGTACAGGTGGGCCAGCACAATCAGCTTCGTGTCCGGATACATCTCAAACGCCTTTTCCAGCGCCGCGGGGTCCATGTTCCAGGTGTCCCGTTCCGTATCGATGAAAACCGCTTCCCCGTCTTCATACGCCACGGGATTGACGGAGGCGTCGAAGGTAACGTCCGAGCAGAAAACCCGGTGCCCCGCCAGCGTTCCCGCGTCCGGTCTGGCCTGGCCGTACAGGCGCTCCCCGGCCAGCTTTGTGGCCAGGTGCAGCGCAGCGGTGCCGGCGGAAAGGCCTACGGCATATTTCACGCCCACGTATTCCGCAATAGCTTTCTCCACTTCGTCGATATTCCGCCCCACGGTGGACACCCAGTTGGTGGCGATCGCGTCGTCCACCCAGTGCTGCTCATCCCCGTGCATGGTGGGCGAAGAAAGCCAGATCCGTCCCGCAAACGGCGTTATCCCCCGAAACCGCGGATCATTTCTCAGTTCCATATCTCTTCATTCTCCAATACAGGCAGATCAGAAAAAGCTCACATCTTCGCCGGTGTCTTCCTTATGCTGCTTTGCCCAGGAGTCATATCCCTCGTACGCTGCCTTGCCGGATTTCTTCAGGGACACCGTCGCGCCTTCGATCTGACCGACCTCATAGCTCTCCCGCAGGTCCTTCAGCGCTTCCTCACCGCTGCCGTACTTCTTCTCCTGGTCTTCCATCCGCAGCGTCACCGGCCCGGACATCAGGCTCAGCAGAGACGCCACCGGCACCCGGCCGCTGATATTGGCCAGCACCCCGGTATAATCCTGTACTTCGATGCCCTTTCCCTCACATTTCTTCCGGATCTCTTCCCGCTTTTCCGGATCCAGCTTCCGGTCCGCGATGAACACGGCTTTTACGCCTTCCAGCTTCTCCGAATAATCAGCTATTACCGGCACGCCGTTCAGTATTTTCCCGGCCTGCTTCTCATCCGCGGCCGCCACAACCCTGAAGGGCGTGTCCGCCAGATGGATAAGAGCCTTCCGTGCCGTCTCCCCGGCGCCGATAACGATCGCGGGAATCACTGCGGTTTTCCGGCCCGCCAGTTTTTTCTTTTCCACCAGCAGCATCCGGTACCCGAAACGGATCAGCAGGATCATGATGAACTGCAGCATGATGCCGATGGCGTAGTAGGTAACGGACATCCGGTTGTGGTCCGCAGGCGGAAAAACAACAATCGTGCCGAAAAGCTGGATCGCCAGGGTCACCGCGGTGGCTCCGATAATCCGGTTCATATCGTTGATCCCGGCAAACTGCCACATACCCCCGTACAGCCGGAACGCGGCGAACACCAGCAGTGCCAGCACCGTATAAAACGGCGCGAAGCTCAGGAACGTCCCCATGTAGGAATCCAGGTTCTCCAGCTTGTTTGTCATGTAGAACCGGATTACCAGCGCAAAATACCATGCCGCGTTCACCGCGATGATGTCCAGCAGCACCGTCCACAGATCCCGTCCAATCGTCTTCCAGATCTTTTTCATGCTTTTCTCATCCTCATATACAGCTCGAAGCTTTCAGTCTTCCGTGTCATCCGTAGCCCCGTTTCATCCTGAACCATCGTGTCATCCTGAGCAAAGCGAAGGATCTCCGCTAAATCACCGTAACCCGTCTCGACATCTGCCGGATCAGGTCATACCCGTCCCACACCAGCGCGAAATCCATGGACTTTCCCATGGGCACGATCCGGTCCACACCGGCCGGCCTGGCTTTTTCCAGGAACGCCCTGAAATCCTCTTCCTTCACGCCGAAATACGTCAGCGTCTGGCAGCGAAGGTCGCAGACCTCCGCGATTTCCTCCAGGCTGTCGATCTCCTGCTCAAAGAAGAATCCGCTGTTGTATTTGTAATCCATGAGTCCTTTGTCCGCGTGCTCCGTCCGCAGCCGGATCACGAGCATGTCTTCGCTTTTTTCCAGCGCGACCTTCCGGTTTGCGCCGGCTGTATACAGGGCGTTCAGCTTCCCCACCGCCTGCACCGGAGCCAGCGTATATTTTTCCTTTGCCAGGTCGTGCACCCGGCGCCAGAAGTCCTCTTTCGCCTCCGCCTTCTTTGTTCCCTGCCAGAAGATGATCCGGGGAGAAGTACAGGCGTTCTGGTCCGTGTAGTAGGTGTCGTTGTAGAAGTTCTGTATCACCGTATCCTTCCGCTCTTCCGCCAGATAGGCGTCGGCGTCAATCACCGCGATGGAGTGCCGGTCCGCGAAGGTAATCTCCGTGGTTCTTGCGGGAATGGGCGACTGCCGCAGCTCCGCGACAGTCCGGTCCCCGCCCCAGATGACCCGGACATTGCACATCGCGGAAAAAGCATCCGCAGCGGCCTTCGACGGCGGAAATTTCACAAACACGATATACGGTGCCAGTGCCCGGTGTTCCTCCGCCAGCAGCTTCCGCACCGCGTCGCAGATAATATCCACCTGCGCGAAGGGTTTTCCCGGCAGGCGCACGATATTCGCGTTGCCTGCCAGCAACCCCGCGGCAAAACTGAACGCGAAGTTCACGGGAACATTCGAGGGCGTACTGTGAAAAACCACGCCTTTGCCGAAGCGCTCCCCCGCGTCGTCAATTTTCGCTTTTTCCTGCAGCAGCGCCGCTTTCCGGCACCAGAAGCCGAAGGTGGCCACATCCGGATATTCCCGGTTCCTCCGCAGTGCGCCGGAAAGATCGTTCAGAAAGGCGAGAACCCCGTCGTCAAAGGGCCGCATGGGCTTCAGGTTTCCCATAGCCTCCGCGGTTTCCGGGGTGCCGACAATATACTGCACATCGTCAGAATTGAACCGCATAGGTATCGCTGCACCCCCTGATCTCCGCGTTTTTCAGCCTTCCGTTGATTCTGAAATACTTCCCTTTCCGGCCGCAGGGGCAGTCGTCCTCCCCGAGGATGCACCCTTCGTCCTCCGTCAGCAGGCTGTGCCCGGGATAGGATTCCGGAAGCGTGGATACCACCTGGATAATCCCCGTCTCTCCGGTTTCCGCCTCGGAGAAGTCCAGGGGCCGCCGGATGATAACATCCGAAAAGTTGCTGGCGTGCAGGTGTCCGCATTCGCATTCCATATAGATGCAGCCGGTCTGCTCCACCATGCCGTAGTAATCATGGATATCCTTCAGGCCGCAGGCATCCTCCAGCCGACGGTGGAATTCGTCGTGGCTCACTGCTTCGGAAATCAGCTTTTTCCACCCGCCGCCGTGAATCAGAATCCCGTTGGACAGGTCGAAGGTAATCCCTTCCTCCCGGAGCCGCAGCAGCTCCTTATAGAAATGCTGCCAGACCATAAAGGTGAAACCGAAGAGCAGGATCTTCCGGTCTCCGTACGCCGCCAGGAATTCCCGGAGGCCTTCCGTGTCCAGCTTCATATCGTCGTCCAGGGCATAGATCTTCTTTGCCCCGAAAATGGAAAATCCGAGGATCCCGGCGCCCCGGGCGCTGAACATCGCCCGGTCCTTCACCACCCCGGGGCAGTCGATGATAATCATCGGCATCCGTCCGGAACCGGTGAAGTCGGATACGATCTTCACCATGGTTTTCTGCTGGTTGGCGGAAGTCGTGCGGTCCAGGTAAATCCTGCTCACCGCCTGGCCTGTGGTTCCGGAAGAGGTCATGGTTTTCACCACTTCCTCCTTTTCCACGGACCGCAGCTCCATCGCCTTGAAAAGCGACACCGGCAGGAAGGGAATCTCCCGGTAGTCCCGCACGCTGTCCGGGTCGAAACCGACTGTTTCCAGCATCCGCGCGTACGCCGGGCACCGGTCCCGGTGCAGCCGGGTCAGCTCCGTCAGCCGTCCGGTCAGCATTTCCGCCTTTTCCGCCCGGTTCATGGAAAAGGGCGGTACGTTCAGCAATTCCTCAAATGTCATGATTCTTATTTCCTCACAGGCCCATTTTTTCCCGGATAATCTCCGCCATCTCCGCGTGGTGCTCCAGAATAAAGAAATGGCTGCCCGGATACGCGTAGTATCCGCATTCGCCGGTAAAATACTTCCGCCACGCTTCCATCTCCCGCCGGGGCGTATCGGTCTCGGAATAGAAGACCGCCGCGGGGACATCCGTGCGCAGGTCCAGTTTATCAAATTCGTATTTCCCGATAATGGTATAATCCGCCCGGTACAGGGGCAGATACATGCGCCAGAAGCTGGCGTTGCGCTGAATCCGCTCCGGAATGGCGCCGAAACGGATCGTCCGTTCCCGGACCCACTCATCCAGCTCGTCCGGCCGGAAGCCCTCCAGTTCCGCCTTGGGCCCCGGGGCATGCGCCCCCAGGAAAGCGCAGCACGGAACCGGAAAACCCGGATCCGCCAGGATCCTTTTCAGGACCTCCGCCAGGGCGATCGACCCCATGCTGTAGCCGAAAAGCGCGTAAGTGCCTCCGGTATACGCCGAGCGCAGGCGCGAAACCATGTCTTCCGCCAGTTCCCCGAAGTCCCTGTAAAAGGGCTCCTTCCGCCGCGTGCCGTGCCCCGCGTACTCCATCTTCACCAGTTCGGCGTCCGGCAGATCCTTCTCAATCCCCTGAAAGAAAGTGGCTGCGCCTCCGGCGCAGGGAAAGCAAAAACACTGCGGCTTACGCATAATATCCGGCCAGCTCCCTGTAGAGCGTTTTCCCCGCTTCGTTTTTCGGGATCTCGGGGATCACCTTCACCCTGAACGCCGCGGGGTTCAGCTTCGTTTTCCCGATGATGAATTCCCGGACCGGTTCGGCAATCTTTTCTTCCGTAACGAAAATATACAGGTGGTCATCTGTTCCGGCGCTGGCGGTTTCGATGCCGAATTCCGCCTTGATCAGCCGGTCGATCTCGTCCAGATTCACCCGGTTGCCGTAAATCTTCAGGAAGCGTTTCTTCCTGCCGACGATGTAGTAGTATCCGTCATCGTCGAACTGCGCCATGTCACCGGTTTCCAGCCGGCCGTTGCGTTCGTCGCCCAGGATCAGGTCCTCGCCCCGTTCCGCGTATCCCAGCGTCACGTTCTTTCCTTCATACACGAGCTCGCCGGTGGTCCGTGGCTGTGTAATCTCCCGGCCGTCCTCGCCGATCAGGGTAAATTTCCCGCCCGGAATCGGAATCCCCATGGAACCCTTCTTTTCCAGCGCTTTTTCCGGCGGCAGGTATCCCATGCGGCTGGTTGCTTCCGCCGCGCCGTACATGACGACAAAGTTCTTTCCCGTTTCCGCGGCGTATTCCGCGAACTTCTCGTGCAGCTCCGGTGTGATCTTTCCCCCGGCCTGCGTCATGGTGCGCAGACTCGGCAGGTTCATGCGGAAAAACCGCAGCTTGAACAGCATTTCGTAGGTATAGGGAACACCGCCGAAGGAAGTGGCCCCCGCGGAGCGGAAAAATTCCCAGAATCCTTTCTGCATGAGTCCCTTGTCTGTCAGCAGCAGGGTAGCTCCTGTCAGGAAGTGGGAATTGATAATGGAAATACCGTACACGTAATTCATCGGTAGGGTCGTGATCGGCCTTTCCGTATCATCCAGCTTCAGGTATTCCGCGATGGAAGCGGCGTTTTCCCGGAGGTTGGTATAGGACTGGCGCACCAGCTTCGGGGATCCGGTGGATCCGGATGTAGTCACCAGCAGGCCCAGCTCCTCATACAGGGGATACTGCTTTTCGTATCCTGTTTTCAGCAGGGCATACCCGCAGGCTTCATACACCACCGCCATGCCCGGGAACTCCCCGGCCTGGTCCTCCGGCGCCCAGATATATTCCGGCTGATAGGCGGCAAGCAGGTTCTCCAGCAGGTTTTCCTCCAGATGGCTGCTCACCATGACCGGGACGATTCCGTTATTCACAAAGGCGGTATATCCCAGCACGGAACCGATGGTGTTCCTGCACAGGATAAATGTCAGGCAGCGGTGTCCGGCCGCTTCCGCCAGGCGCCTTGATTCGGTCTCCAGCGCCTCATAGGACATCTCCGCGCCGTTTTCCTCCAGCAGTGCTGTCTTTCCGGCAAACTTTCCGAGATCCCAGATTCTGTTCATCCGATTTCAACTCCGTAAGCCGGTTTGGCCAGGATTTCCTTACCCTTTTCATAGGATCCGAAATCAATGATATCGTCCGTATCCATCATGATGTCGAAAGCCTCCTCCAGGGAAGCGATCAGGCCCATATGGCCCACGGAATCCCATGCTTCCACATCCTGGTATTTCAGTCCCGGAAGCTGGTCCTCTGTAATTTCAAAATTCTCAATAAAAGCGTTGTTGTACTTCTCCAGGTTCGTCATACGTCATTACCCTTTTCTTTCTTACTTTCCTTTTGTGTCATCCCCGGCACCGTGTCATTCTGAGCATCGCGAAGGATTTATTCTGCCAGCTTTTCCGCAATCCGGACCGCCATCTGCTCCCCGGTCAGCCCGCAGTTCTTCAGCAGATCGTCATACTCCGCTGCGTTTGGGTATTGCGTTCCCACCGAGAGCATAAGCATCCGCGGCCGCGTCTTCTCCTGCGCGTAGAATTCCGCCACGGCGCTTCCGAGGCCGCCGTACAGCATGTGCTCCTCCGCGGTGACCACCAGCCGGTATCCGGCGATCTCCCGCAGCGCTTCCTCATCCAGAGGCTTCACCGTATGCAGGTTGATCACCTTGCAGTCGATTCCCTGCTCCGCCAGGATGCTTGCCGTCTTCAGCACCTCGCCCAGCAGTGTGCCGTTGGAGATGAGCGCGATATCCCTGCCTTCCCGCAGCGTGACGGCTTTGCCGATCCGGAAATCATAGTCCTCTTTGTAGATCACCGGGATCGGGAACCTCCCGGTAATCCGCATATATGCCGGTCCCTCCATCGTGCTCAGGGCCACAAGCGTCTTTACCAGCTCCATGCCGTCCGCCGGGCAGATCACCGTCATATTCGGAATCGCGCGGGTGTTGGCTATGTCCTCCAGTGCCATATGCGTCATGCTGAAGTTCCCGTCGCACATACCGCCGGCTTCGCCCAGCAGCTTCACACCCAGCCCCATGTAGCCCAGGCTGACCCGGATCTGGTCCAGCGCCCGCGCTGTCAGGAAGGTCGCGTAGGTAATGGCGAATACATTGAACCCTTCGCTCTGCAGTCCGGCGCCGGCGCCGATCAGGTTCTGCTCCGCGATGCCGACATCCACCACATGGTCCGGGTGGGTCTTCAGCAGGTCGTCATAGGCATAGTACCGCCCGGTGTCCGCCGTGGCGAACAGCACCTTGTCATTGATCTGTTCAACGATATCCTTGACCGCCGGGCCGATGATCCGGCGCATGCCCAGCATGGACCAGACCCGTATGTTCTTTTTACTGATCTCAATCATTGACATCCCTGATAGCCTCCTGATACAGTTCGTCCGTCAGCCTTCCGGTATGCCAGGTTACCTCGTTTTCCGCGAAATGCACGCCTTTTCCCTTGACCGTCCTCGCGATGATCACCTTTGGCCTGTCGGATTCCCGCAGCAGCGCCGCCTGAAGCTCCTCCACGTCATGGCCGTCCGCCGTGAGAACCTCGTACCCGAGGCTCCTCCACCTGGCCTCCGTGTCTCCCGGATTCAGGATATCCTCTTTCCGGCCGTCAAACTGCAGCCCGTTCCGGTCGATAATCACCGTCAGGTTCGTCAGCCCGAAATGCGTAACAGCCGCCGCGGCTTCCCATACGGATCCTTCGTCGCATTCGCCGTCCCCGAGAATCACGTAAACCCTGGAAGGAAGGCCCTTCTTCTTCAGCGCCAGCGCGGTCCCCATCCCCAGGGAGAGGCCCTGCCCCAAGCTTCCGCCGGAAAACTCGATACCGTGCCGGAGGGATCTTTTCGGATGCTCGAAAAACATCGAATCCCCATGCAGCGCCTGGTCGATATCTTCCTCTGTCAGGTATCCGGCTTCATGCAGCGCGGCGTACAGCGCCACGGCGGCGTGTGCCTTGCTGAGGATCAGCCGGTCCCGCTCCGGCATGTCGTACCGGGCCGGGTCATATTTCATGATATTGCCGTACAGCACGGTCAGGATCTCCACCACGGACATGCCACCGCCGAGGTGGGCCCCCTTCAGGCCGGACTGATACGTCATTTTCAGGATGTTCAGGCGGATTCTCCGTGCCATGGCTTCCAGTTCTTCCCTGTTTTTCATCTTCTTCCGTCACCTGCCTGGATTGTAGTCCGGATGTTTCAGAATACTTTCTCATCCTTGTTCTGGGCGATTTCCCGCGCGGGATTGCCCAGGACGATCTTGTAGGGACGCACGTCCTTCAGTACAACGGAGCCCATGGAAAGGATCGTGTGCTCCCCGACGGATGTATGGTCCCGGATGCAGCTGGAAACCCCGGCAAACACCGTGTCCCCGATATCCACGCATCCCGCGATCATCACGTTGGCGGAAATCTGGCAGTGCTTTCCGATCCGGGTGTTGTGCCCGATCATGCTGCGGTGGTTCACGAACGTATTCGCGCCGAGCTCCGCCTCCGCGGAAACCCGCACCCCGTCCTGCAGCACCACGCCTTCCCCGAGTATGGCCGTCTCGCTGGCAAAAGCCAGGTGATGAATCAGCGTCGCCAGGGAATATCCGGCTTCCTTCACCCGGTTATACAGCATTTCCCGTGAACTGGGTTCCCCCACCGCGATCACGACCTTCGCCTTTTCCGGGGAAAAAGCGGCTTTAAAATCCTCAAAGGTGTACCGGCGGCATCCCCAGAATTCCCCGCTTTCAACGGTATCATCGATAAAGACGATTTCTCCCCAGTTCTTCCGCTGTCCCGGACTTTCCAGCAGCAGATCGTATACTTCCTTCCCGGCTCCGCCGGATCCGTAAATCCCAAGATCCATCCAAGCAGCCTCCTTGACGGTGATATTTCCGAATCCCGAAAAGCAATGCTCCGCCGGCCGTCGGGAATACACGTCCCTACGGCAGGGCGCGGACGACTGTCACCGGATCCGTTCCGGAGGAGCGCAAACCACACATCCCCGATTGCCGTATCCCATAATCATCCTATTCTATTATAAGGTCAGAAGCGTTTTGAGTCAATTCCTCAGTGCTTTCATGATATCTTCCGCGATCAGTTCTCCCGTAAGCCTGCACTGCTCCAGCAGGTACGCGTAGCTGCCTGCGTGCGGAAAGCAGTCCCGGATGCCCAGCATCAGCTGCGGCGGTTTGTTTTTCTTCGGCGCCAGGCATTCCGCCACGGCACTACCCAGGCCGCCGACAATGCTGGCTTCCTCCACGGTGACAATCAGTTTTTTGTCCAGCTGGGCTTCCGCTGCTTCCGTATCCAACGGCTTGATCGTATGCATATCCAGCACGGCGGCGTCCACGCCCTGCTCCGCCAGGATCTCCGCCGCCTTCAGGCTGTAATGCACCATTGTCCCGTTCGCGATGATCGCGATATCCTTTCCTTCCCGGAGGGAGATTGCTTTTCCGATCCGGAAGCCCATGTCCTCCTCGTACACGACCGGCAGGCCCGGTCCCCCTGTCAGCCGGAGATACGCCGGCTTTCCGTAATCGCACAGCGCCTCCACCGTCCGGACGATTTCCGCTCCGTCGGCAGGGCAGACCACCGTCATCCCGGGAATCGCCCGCATTACGGCCCCGTCCTCAATCCCGAAGTGGGAATTCCCCAGCTGCGCCATGATCAGCCCGCTGCCCAGTCCCACGGTTTTGATGTTCAGCTGCATATACCCCATGTTCATACGGACCTGCTCGCACGCCCGCATGGTCACAAAGGGAGAGAAGGAAGTCGCGAACACGTTGGTCCCGTCCTTCGCCAGCCCCGCGGCCAGGCCGATCATGTTCTGTTCCGCGATGCCGGCGTTCATGAACCGGTCCGGAAACTCTCCCCGGAACCTTCCCAGCCCGGAAGACTGGGCCAGGTCCGCGGATACCACGTAAAAATCATCCCGCTCCTTCGCCGCTTCAAGCAGCGCCTGCCCCAGCACGGCCCGGGCGCCAAGGCGGGACCACAGCCGCGCCTTGCTTCTGGTGATCTCCGTCATTCCGCCGCCTCCAGTTCCTGCAGCGCCGCCTGCAGCTGTTCGTTCGTAAGCCGGTTGTGGTGCCAGTCATTGTTGTTTTCCATAAAGCTGACACCCTTGCCCTTCACGGTGTTCCCGACGATCGCCTTGGGCTTTCCCGTCTCATGCGGTTCCATGAAGGCGTCGTATACCTGCGCGATGTCGTTCCCGTCGATCTCGATGACCTGGAATCCCAGCGCCTTCAGTATCCCGGTATATCGGTCCGAAATGTTCATGACGCCTTCGCTGTCACCGTCGCTCTGCATATGGTTGTTGTCCAGGAAAAGCGTAAAGTTGTCCAGTCGGAAATTCACGGCGGACATGCACGCCTCCCATACGGAGCCTTCATTGGCTTCCCCGTTGCCGCACAGTACGTATGTCTGATACGTGTATCCCTTCTTCTTTGCCGCGAGCGCCAGGCCCGCAGCCATGGAAATCCCCTGCCCGAGGCTGCCGGAGGAAGCTTCCAGTCCGATCTCCGGTTTCATCACCGGATGGGCGATCAGGTCCGACCCGTCCTGCAGGAAGGTATCCAGGAGGCTTTCCTCAATCACGCCGAACTCAGCGAGCGCCGCGTAGAATCCCAGCACCCCGTGGCCTTTGCTCAGAATAAACTTGTCCTTTTCCCCGTACGGCAGGCCCGGTCCGTTCATCACCGCGCCGTACAGTACGGCCAGCGCTTCGATCAGGGAAAGACCGCCGCCCAGGTGCGCGTTCCCTCCGCACCGGTTCGCCATCCGCAGGGACGTAAGCCGCATGTGCCGCGCGTGTTCCTTCAGCTCCGCGATCCGTTCGTTTTTCTTTTCATCCATACCCGATCCGTCCGGCGTCACGCCGTCTCCTTCTCCCGTCTGTAATGGTAGGTAGGCACCATCTTTTCCACCAGGTCCCGGATATTCTCCTTGTTGCCGTACGCGGCGGCCATAAGCTTTTCAAGCCCGTCCAGGAATTCTTCAGTATCGAACGGCACCGGATTCCCGATATGGATCAGGTCATTGTCCGTCTTCTTCAGGCCTTCCTGCTCCATGAGCTTTTCCTCATACAGCTTTTCTCCGGGCCGCAGGCCGGTGTATTCGATTTTGATGTCGATATCCGGCTTGAATCCGGACATCTTGATCAGGTTCCGGGCCAGGGTATCGATCTTGACCGGGCTACCCATGTCCAGCACAAAGATTTCTCCGCCCTTTGCGTAGGTCCCGGCCAGCATCACCAGGGATACCGCTTCCGGAATCGTCATAAAGTAACGGATAATATCCGGATGCGTCACCGTCACCGGGCCTCCCCGCTCAATCTGCCGCTTGAAAATCGGAATCACGGATCCGTTGGACCCCAGTACGTTCCCGAAGCGCACCGCCACAAACTCCGTCCGGATATTCCGGAATACGCTGCCCGTGCCGTCCTTGTCCGCGTTCTCGAACCCCTCGTGGGTAAACAGCTGGGGAATCTCCGCCGCCTTTCCCGCCTTGATCTTCGCGTCAAAGGCCTGAATGATCATCTCGCACATCCGCTTGGAAGCGCCCATGATGTTGGTCGGGTTCACCGCCTTGTCCGTGGAGATCAGCACAAAGCGCTCGCACCCGTGCACCATGGCGGCATACGCCGTCTTATATGTTCCGATGGCGTTGTTCTTGATGGATTCACAGGGACTGTCCTCCATCAGCGGTACATGCTTGTGCGCCGCGGCATGGTATACCACCTCCGGCCGGTAATCCCGGAATACCTGGAACATCCGCCGGCTGTCCCGGACGGAACCGATCAGAACATCCAGCTGCAAATCCGGGTATTTATCCTTCAGTTCCAGCTGGATCGCGTAGGTACTGTTTTCGTAGATATCAAAGATCACCAGCCGTTTCGGCTTATGGGCGGCAATCTGCCGGCACAGCTCCGACCCGATGGATCCGCCGCCGCCGGTCACCAGCACCGTTTTGCCGGTAATGAACTGGAAAACCTCCTGCATATCCGTCCGGATCGGATCCCGCCCCAGCAGGTCCTCCACGGAAACGTCCTTCATGGCGCTCACGGTGACTTCCCCGGTCACCAGCTGGTACAGGCCGGGCAGCTGCTTCAGCTTGCAGCTGGTTTCGCTGCAGATCGCCAGGATATCCCGCTTCTGCTGCGCCGTGGCGCTGGGAATCGCCAGAAAAATCTCATCCACTTTGTATTTGTCCACCGCGGACAGAATATCGTCCCGCCCGCCGACGATCGGAATCCCTTCCATGTAGCGGTGCCATTTGTTGGGATTGTCGTCAATGATGCAGACGACCCTGTCGTCCACCTCGCTGGCCCGGGCCATATCCCGCAGGATGGACTGAGCAGCGTCTCCGGCGCCGATGAGCATCACCCGCTTGGCGCCTTCCTTCAGGGGTTCCCGGCTCCGTTTCAGAATCTGCAGGAAGCGGAACCCGAACCGGATGATAATCAGCAGGATAAACTGCAGCCCCGCGCCGATGAAATAGTAGGAAAGCGGCATCCGCATCACGATGACGGTCACCGCTACGGTATGAATCACGGAAGAGACCAGGGATCCCATAAACGTCCGGACAAACTCCGTATAGCTGGCAAACCGCCACATGCTGTTATACATCCGGAACACAACAAAAATCAGTACGCTCACTGCCGCAACGGGGAAAATCACCCGCGCGTACGCCTTCAGGAAATGCTCCGGGATCGAGGTGTAGACCCCGTCGTACCGCAGGAACAGCGCCAGGAAATACGCAACGCAGACCGCCGCAAAATCATAGATGGCCAATCCGACGGAAATGATCTGCCAGTGTTCCATCGTGAACCGGCCGATCCTGATCGACTTTTGCCGTTTTCCCCGTTCCATTCAGCCAACTCCTCCGGCAGTTTTCCGCCACAGACCTGTTCCGCGCCATTCCGGGCGCTCCTGTGTGTCGTTCCGTTCGTCCCTGTGTGTCATTCTGAGCAAAGCAAAGAATCCTGGAACGCACAGACATACAGAGTAAGTATAGCCTATCCGCCCGTAAAATGCAATTCTGCGAAAGTCAGGAAAGGTCAGGGAAAGAATAGTAAAAGAAGAAGCCGGCTTTTTCAAACCGGCCTCTCTCTTCATCCGATGCTTTCGGAATCCGCGCTTTCGCGTTTCTTATTTTGTTGTTGCGGTAATACTTCCGCTGTAGGGCCCATAGAGCTTTCTGGAGGAAGTCTCGTTCGCGTACGAGCGGATTTTGATCTCATATTTCCGGCCGCTTGTCAGTCCGGTAATCGTATAGGTTCCGACAGCGCCGTTTGAAATCATGGCATGTGTCCATTCTCCTCCCGTTACTCTCCAGTAAACCACATACCCGTCCGCGTTGGCGGCAGCCTTCCAGATGACTGTGATGTTATTCTTCGTGACGGAAGACGCCTTCAGTTCAGTCGGCGCGGCAGGCGCGGTATATCCCACCAGTTCGGAAGAGAAGCTGCCCGTATCCGTGATACCGTTTTTCGTAATAACAGCCCGGACCTTGAATCCGTAGGATTTATTGACGGCCAGTCCGGTAACGGTCGCTTTGTTTTCCTTGACGGTCATCTTTTTCTTCCAGGTCGACCCGTCGATTTTACCTGTGCTCGCGTTGTAATCCGCGATCCAGACCTCATAGCCGGTAGCGTCTCTTACCGCGTCCCACGCAAGATAGATGCCGGTTCCGCCCAGCGTGCTCTTTGCCAGTCCGGCCGCCTTACCGATCCTGGTTGTCCTGGTCTCAGCCGCGCTGTACTTCCCTGTCACGGTTTTGCCGTCAACCGTCGTCTGCGCGCAGACGCGGAAATAATATTTCGTCTTCGGCAGCAGGTTTTCCACGATGCAGGCCGACTTTGTCTTGTCTCTCGTCCCGGCAAGCTTCCAGTCTTCACCGTCCGCGTGATAATAAATCAGATATTTCTCCGCTCCCGCAACCGCGTTCCAGAGTACCACTATGGAACCGCCGTACACCGTAAATCCTTTGATCGTCGGCGCCGGCAGAGTAGGCGTGGCGGAAACGATTGAGGAATAATACCCGTACGCTGTGCCGTCGCTCAAAGCCTTTGTTCCGCGGACCCGGTAATAATACGTAGTCCCGGTTTTCAGGCCGGTATTGTCCCAGCTCGTTGCGCCGGTTACGGTTTTCACCAGCTCAAATCCGCCGGATTCCTGCAGTGAACGGTAAATCAGGTACGACTCCGCCCCGACGTCCGTCCAGGAAACCGTGGTTTTGGTTGCGCCGGCCGCTGTTACGGTCACCGTCGGCTTCGGAATCCGGATCTGTGCCTTAACGCTGGAGCTGAAAGGTCCGTAATGCTTTTCACCGAGAACATTCGTGTAGCTGCGCATCCGGTAATAGTACACCGCTCCGGCGTCGTCCTTTGAGTATCCCGCTTTGTCTGTGTATTTTACCGCGGTTCCGTCCCCGACATCCTTCACCAGCGTCCAGGGGCCGCTCGAAGAGGAAGCCTTGTAAATCTGATATCCGTCCGCCTGGCTTGCGGCCTTCCAGGTCAGGACCGCGCCGTAGCCTGTCGTCAGGGAGTACCATCCCAGTTCTGTCGGCGCGAGGCTTGTCGGAGTGCCTTTAAGAACCGCGCTGTAGGCGCTGTACTGGGTGGCGCCGTTGATCAATGCTTTTGTCCGTACTTTGAATTTATACTCGTATCCTCTCTTCAGTCCGGTCACTGTGCAGCTGTTTGCAGATACGGTCTTTTTCATGGAATATGCCGGATCGTCATCGCTGGATCCCTCAATTTCAAAGGTGCTGACGCCGTCCATTGCCGTCCAGGAAACAGTCAGGGACGTTGTGCTCACAACCTTGCATTTCAGGCCTGTTGGCGTATATCCGCTCAGGTCGATCAGGATCTGCGCGGAAGTTCCCTTCTGGCCGGTGGCTGTCATTCCGTCGGCCGTCCGGATTGCGCTCACGGCAAATGTGTATACAGATCCCACCGTCAGGCCTTTAGCCGTATAGGTATAGGAGGAGGAACCGCTCTCTTTTTTTGTCGCGATCTGTTTCCAGTCTCCGTCATTTTCCTTGGAAAAGATACTATACGAGGAGGCTCCCGAAACAGCCTGCCATTTTACATTGACCTGGTTCATGCTGACAATCGCGGCCGTTACCGTCGCTTTCTGCGGCGCGCAGGACAGCGATTTCACGGCGCTCCAGCTGCCGTAAATGATTTCGCTTGCGGAAACCTCCAGGTATCCGCGTACCTTATAGTAGTATTTTGTTCCGTTCTTCAGACCCGTAAAGGTGGAGTACAGTCCGGATATATTCCTTGTTGTCGGGGAAGCGAAATCCGCCGTCGTACTGGACCAGATTTCGTATTTCACGCCGGTTCCCTGGCTCTTCCAGCTCACCTTTTGCTTGTCGTAGTTTGTATTCTCCACTGTAACCGTCGGGGTCCCCGGCTTCACCGTGCTGTATACAACGCTGCTGAGGGGCGTATAGATCCTGACGCTGCCCGCGATTTCCACGTATGCCGCCACGCAGTAGAACTTTGTATCGCCCACGCTGTTTCCTTTGTGGATATACTTCCTCTCCGGCCCTTCGTAGAGTTTGGTGGCGGTTGTCATCCAGTCCCCGCCGCCGTTTTTCGCGTCGCTGCAAAGCAGCAGGTATCCCGTCGCGCTTTCCGTTTCCGCCCAGGTGACCGTAATGTCCGTTTTGCTTGTATTCTTCGCGGAAACGCCGGTCGGCGCTGTTCCGCGGGGGCTCTCGACCACGGACGCGCAGTAGGCGCTCTCAAATTCCGCGCCGACAAATGCCTGCACTGCGTAGGCATATTCCTTGCCGAAAATCAGACCTTCGTCCGAATAGCTGTTTGTTGCTGTTTCATTCAGCAGCTTGAACTCGTTTCCGTCATTCCGCTGAATGACATACATGGTGGCGCCTTCCACTTCTTTCCAGGTCAGCTGGATACTGCTGATTCCCGTGGAAACCGCCTTCAGGCCGGTAGGCGCCGGAACGGCGTAGTCTTTCCCGGCTTCGGTGTATTCATGGCTCTTCACTTCCGTGCCGTTAACCGTCTTGTAGCTGTAAATCCGGTAAACCAGGCGGTCTTTGGGCGTGAATCCTTCATGGGTCCAGGTCACCGTGGCGTTACTGGTAAATTTGATCAGTTCGATTTCCGCTCCGTTGGTTACTTCGTACAGATAATAGCCGTTTGCGGAAGATACCTTCGGCCAGCTCAGGATCGCGGTGGTCGCGGTGGCTGCTTTCTGTTTGACAGTCAGGGAAGCAGGGGCAGGCGGGGAAAGCGTATATTTCGTCATGCTGGGCACGCCGTAATACGCGGGATTTCCGGACGTATTATTGCAGTAAGCCCGGACGTAGAAGAAGTATTCCCGGCCGCAGGTCAGTCCTGTGACCGTACAGTACTTGGTCGTAACGTTCTTTTTGTTGCTGTTTCTGCAGGTTTCAAAACTTTTTTCTGTTCCCCAGCAGACTTCATATCCATCCGGAGTATCTCCGCTCGTCGGCGCGCCCCATGCCAGCTTCAGCTGTGTCGCCGCCGGGTTCGTTACCCGCAGATTCACAACCGATCCCAGGCTGGTCATATTCGGCTCCAGTTCGGGTTCCTCAGCGGGAACGGGCTCTTCCGCGGGCTCCTCAACCGGTTCTTCCACGGGAGCGGGCTCTTCCGCGGGCTCCTCTACGGGTTCTTCCACAGGAACGGGCTCTTCCGCCGGCTCCTCGACGGGTTCTTCCACAGGAGCGGGCTCCTCAACCGGTTCTTCCACGGGAGCGGGCTCTTCAGCGGGCTCCTTTACGGGTTCTTCCACAGGAACGGGCTCTTCCGCCGGCTCCTCGACGGGTTCTTCCACAGGAGCGGGCTCCTCAACCGGTTCTTCCACAGGAGCGAGCTCTTCCGCCGGCTCCTCAACGGGTTCTTCCGCAGGAACAGACTCTTCCGCGGGCTCCTCGACGGGTTCTTCCACAGGAGCGGGTTCTTCCGCGGGCTCCTCTACAGGTTCTTCCGCGGGAGCGGGTTCTTCCGCGGGTTCCTCAACGGGTTCTTCCACGGGAGCGGGCTCTTCCGCGGGCTCCTCAACAGGTTCTTCCACGGGGGCTGGCTCTTCCGCGGGTGCCTCAACGGATTCTTCCACGGGAGCGGGCTCTTCCGCGGGTTCCTCAACCGGTTCTTCCACGGGAGCGGGCTCTTCCGCGGGCTCCTCAACAGGCTCTTCTACAGGAGCGGGCTCTTCCGCGGGCTCCTCTACGGGTTCTTCCACAGGAGCGGGCTCTTCTGCGGGCTCCTCTGCAGGTTCTTCCACAGGAGCGGGTTCTTCCGCGGGCTCCTCAACAGGCTCTTCCACAGGAGCGGGCTCTTCCGCGGGCTCCTCTACGGGCTCTTCCACAGGAGCGGGCTCTTCCGCAGGCTCCTCAACAGGCTCTTCCGCAGGTGCGGGCTCTTCCGCGGGCTCCTCAACGGGTTCTTCCGCAGGTGTGGGTTCTTCTGCCTGTTCCTCCACGGGTTCTTCCACAGGAGCGGGCTCTTCCGCGGGCTCCTCAACGGGTTCTTCCGCAGGAGCAAGCTCTTCCGAAACAGCACCCGGCTCCGCGGAAAACTCCGTAACGATACTGTCTGCAATGTCCGCCGTTCCTTCTTCAGCATAGGAAGGCATAAGACTGACCAGCAGCACCAGAGCGAGCATCAAACTGAATAATCTTTTCATGTCGGACTCCTTTCGGGTTTTTCAATGAATATATATGTTTTAACTGGCTTTCCTCATTTTATGGGGTTTTTAATTATACACGATGATACATTTTTTTGCAAATCAGTCTTTGAACCAAAAACCAAAAAAAGAGAGGCAACCGCCCGGTTCCCTCTCTGTATCTTTTCCCTTACTTCCCGAACAGCACCGATGCGGCGCTGCCGCCTTTCTGAACAACCTGGTCAATCGTTGATCCGTAGCTGTCGCTGCCATTTTCGTCATAACAGAAATAAACAGGTGTTCCGTCGCTGAAATAACCCATTAATGTCTGCGATGCGATATAGCTGTTCATCATTTTTATGCGGGATAGAATTCCGTCATAACCTTCCTTCAGGGTAAGTGTTCCGTTTCCGTCAGCGTCTGCCCTTATTTTCCCCCTGTACACTCCGTTCGGGTAACTGCATCCCATGGAGTACAGCAGCGAATACGTAAAAGCGCTGCCCTTTTGCCGGGTCACTTTGTCGCCTGTCTTTGTATAATATATATCCATGAACGCTTTACCGTATTCGCATGCTGCCAGTACAGTAAACCGTTTCTGCGGGAGCTCGCCGGTATTTCTCTCCGGATCCTCCGCCAGGAAACCATTGAAAGCATTCATGATACTGCCGACAAAATTACGCTGGCTGTTCCTTCGCCGGCCGCTTATATCATATGCCGCGGCGTCGCTTCCGAAAGCATCAAGCAGTACGGTCACCCTGCCCTTGGTATTGTTCAGCAGCGTATCCCGCAAAACCGTCGGATAAAGCAGATCCTCGTATCCGCCATAATCCACCCCGACCAGCGAACCTCCGGACAGGCCGTAACCGTTATCACCGTGTCCTATGTAATAAACCAGGCAGATGTCCGTAGACAGTTTTCCGTTAAAATATCCGGATATCGCGTTTCTCATTCCGCTGGCTGTCTGGTTCTGCACAAACTTCACATGATAGCCGAACGCCTTCAGGGCATTCACCATCGCGGTCCCGTCCTTATCGCTGTCGGGAAGATCCGGGCAGTAATACTCATAGTGATAGTCGCTGTTCGCGATGACTAAGGCGAAATACCGGGAATTCAGTGTAACATAAATGGACCTGGAATAAATTGTTCCGTTCTTCCCTGTAACTTTACAGCGGTATTGGGTATTCGCGCTGTTTTCTGTTAAAGTAACAACCAGTTTGGCGGTCTTGCTTCCTGTCGCTCCGCTGTTTGTCCAGGTTTTCCCGCCGTCCTTTGTGTACTGCCATTGATAGGTTGTATCTCCCCCGGAATGCCAGACATCCGCGGAATAGGTTACTTTCTTCCCGATATCCGCCTTTGCCGCGGACCGGTTCACCTGCACCGCGTAAACGATCGCTGTATTGCTCGTGTACGTCTTCCCGCCGGTTGTAATCCTGCAGCGATACCGGTAGGTTGCCCTCGTGGCCGTAATCTTGAGCGCCATTCTGGAAGACCTGGCGTCAGCCTCGGTAAAGTTCTTCCAGGTCTGCCCCTGGTCCGTACTGAACTGCCACTGGTAAGCTACGATACCCGGCGCGCCTTTGACGGTTGCCGTAAAGGTCAGCGTCTTGTTGATCTGTGTCTTCCTGATATTTGAACCGATATTGACGCCCGGCCGCAGCGTGATCTGTGAGGCGTTGCTGTACACCGTCCCGTTCTTTCCCGTAACTTTGCAGCGGTATACAAGCTTTGCAGCGGATTCCGGCATCCTGACGGACAGCTTGGCCGTCCTGCTTCCTGTCGCGCCGCTGTTGATCCAGGTCTGCCCGCCGTCCTTGCTGTACTGCCATTGGTAAGTCGTATCCCCGCCGGAATGCCATACCTTGACCGTATAGAACGCAGTCTCTCCGGCCGCAGCTGTGGTAGCGGACCGTACCGCCTGCGCCGCGTAGATAATTGCGGCGTTGCTGACGGCTGTTTTTCCGCCGTTTGTAACCTTGCAGCGATATCTATACGCGGCGTTTTCGGATGTGATCTCAAGCGGCATCCTGGCAGTCCTGCCTCCGGCGTCGGTGAAGTTTTTCCAGGTTTCTCCCCCGTCGTCGCTGTACTGCCACTGGTACGATATCTCCCCCAGAGCATCCTTAACATTTGCGGTAAATGTAAAAGAGCTGCCGATCCGTGCCTTTTTGACGGCAGGTCCGATATTCACGCTCGGATTTGCGGCCGGTGCGATATATACCGCTTTGGAATATACCGTACCGTTGGATCCTGAAACTCTGCAGCGGTACCTGTTGTTTCTGTTTTCCTCCGTCACCCTGACGGTCAGTTCGGCAGTCCCGCTGCCGGTTGCGCTGCTGTCCGTCCAGGTCCTTCCGTTGTCTTTGCTGTATTGCCACCGAAACGTTCCGCCGCTCCCCGCGTTCCATGACCGGACGGAATAGGTGACCGTCTTTCCGATCTGAACCTGGGCCGCGGATCGGCTTGCCTGTACCGCAAAAACGGTTACTGCCTCGCTGGCGGTCGTTTTTCCGGCGGCGGTAACCAGGCAGCGGTATCTGGTATCCGCGTTTTTCGTGGTCACTGTGTATGATATCTTTGAAGTCCTGCTGCCGGTTACTCCGCTGTTAATCCAGGTTTGTCCGCCGTCATTGCTGTATTGCCACTGGTAGAAAACAGGGCTTCCCGCGTTGATGGCTTTTGCTGAGATCACCGCCCTGTTTCCGATCTGCGTTTTGATCACGGAAGAACTAAGCCGTACAGCCGGCTGGACGGTCCGTTCCGAACTCTCTGCTTCTTCCGCTTTGCCTTTCTCCGCGCCGGAAAAAGCTGCAAAGCTGACCAGTAGTACTGCCAGCAGCGTCAGGAACAGTCTCAATGACCTCTTCATCCGGCCTTTCCCTCCATATTACTTCTTGAACAATTCCGCGCTTGTGCTTCCGCCCATCTGCACCAGCTGCTCTATTTCTGAGCCGTAGCTGTCGTTTCCGTTTTCGTCATAGCAGAAATAGGCAGCCGTTCCGTCGCTGTAGTGTCCTACGATTGATTGTGAAGTAAGCAGGTTATTCATCGCCTTCACCCGGGCTTTGATTCCGTTGCATGCTTCCTGCAGGGTCAGTTTCCCGTCCGCGTTGGAATCGGCGCGCATCTTTCCGCTGTAGGAACCGCCGGGATAACTGCATCCCATGGAGTAAAGCAGGGAATAGGTGAATGCGCCGCCGCGGTATTTCGTCAGCCTTCCGTTCGACTGGACATAATAACCGTCCATGGATGTTTCACCGTATTCGCAGGCTGCCAGTACCGTAAACCGTTTCTGCAGGAGTTCCCCGGTATTGCTTTCCAGGTCTTCCGCCAGATATCCGCTGAAAGCGGTTACGACGCTGTTCGTGAAGTTCGCCAGGTTTCCTTTGGCATGCTTGCTTCCCGCGTTGGACTCATATACAGTCGCGCCGCTTCCGCAGGAGTCAAGCATCACGATCACCCTGCCCTTGGTATTGTTCAGCAGCGTGTCACGGAGGGTTGTCGGAGCATACATATCCGAGTATGCGCCGTAATCCACACCGATCAGGGAGCCGCCGGTGCTGCCGTAACTGTCATCGCCGTGTCCGGTGTAATACACCAGGCAGACATCCGTCGACAGTCTCCCTTTGAAATAGCCGGCGATCGCGCTGTCCATTCCGCTGGCTGTCTGATCCCGCACAAGCTTTACGCTGTAACCGAATGCCTTCAGGGCGTTCGTTACCGCGGTTCCATCCTTATAGCAGCCAGGGAGGTCTTTGCAGTAATACTCATTATGATAGTCACTGTTTGCGATAACGACGGCGTAATAACGGGGATTTGGCGTGACATAAACTGCCTTGGTATATACTGTTCCGTTCTTTCCGCTGACCTTGCAGCGGTATCTGGTATTCGCGCCGCTTTCTGTTAACGTGACGGCCAGTTTCGCGGTTTTGCTTCCTGTCGCTCCGCTGTTCGTCCAGGTTTGCCCGCCGTCCTTCGAATACTGCCATTGATAGGCTGTATTGCCTCCGGAATGCCAGACGCTTACGGAATAGGTTACTGACTTCCCGATATCAATCTTTGCGGCGGACCGCTTTGCCTGCACCGCGTAAATGACCGCGGTGTTGCTTGCGTACGTTTTCCCGCTGGCCGTAATCTTACAGCGGTACCAGTATGCCGCTCTCGTGGTCGTAATCTTGAGCGCCATCCTGGAAGTCGTGGCACTGGAAAGGGTAAAGTTCTTCCAGGTCTTCCCTGAATCGGTACTGTACTGCCACTGGTAAGTCACGGTGCCTGACGCGTTTTTAACGGTTGCCGTAAATGTAAACGTATTGTCAATCTTTGTTTTCTTGATGTTCGGTCCGATACTGATGCTCGGCCGCATCGTTATCTGCGCGGCGTTGCTGTATACCGTTCCGTTCTTTCCTGTGACTCTGCAGCGGTATTTATACTTTGCGCTGGTCGTTGACAGCTTCAAGGTCAGCTTTGTCGTTTTGTTTCCGGCCACTGTGCTGTTGGTCCAGGTGCTTCCGCCGTCCTTGCTGTACTGCCACTGGTAGGTGGTGTTCCCGCCGGAATGCCATACCTTGACGGTATAGATAGCCGGTTTCCCTTCCTCCGCGGTGGTTGCGGACCGTACTGTCTGCGCAGCGTAGATGATTGCGTTATTGCTTGTATACGTTTTCCCGCCGGTCGTGATCCTGCAGCGATACCAATAGGCTGCTCTCGTGGTCGTAATCTTCAGTGCCATCTTGGATGTTGTGGCACTGGAAAGGGTAAAGTTCTTCCAGGTCTTTCCTGAATCGGTACTGTACTGCCACTGGTAGGACACAGTACTCTTTGCGTTCTTTACGGTTGCCGTAAAGGTAAACGTATTGTCGATCTTTGTTTTCTTAATGTTCGGTCCGATACTCACGCTCGGACTGGCAGCGCGTTCCGCGTCATTGACGGAAGGAGTCTGATTGGGTTCAAAATCTTCAGCTTCAGGTTCGCTCGCAGGCTCCTCAGCGGGTTCCTCCACAGGAATGGGCTCTTCAGCAGGTTCTTCCGCAGGAGCGGGTTCTTCGACGGGTTCTTCCACAGGAGCGGGCTCTTCGACCGGCTCTTCCGCTGGTGCGGGTTCTTCCACGGGTTCCTCTGCAGGAGTGGTCTCTTCTGCAGGTTCTTCCGCAGGAGCGGGCTTCTCGGCCGGTTCTTCAGTGGGAGCGGGCTCCTCAACGGGCTCTTCCACTGGAACGGGCTCTTCGACCGGCTCTTCAACTGGAGCAGGCTCTTCTGCGGGTTCTTCCACAGGTGCGGGCTCTTCGACCGGCTCTTCAACTGGAGCAGGCTCTTCTGCGGGTTCTTCCACAGGTGCGGGCTCTTCGACCGGCTCTTCCACTGGAGCAGGCTCTTCTGCGGGTTCTTCCACAGGTGCGGGCTCTTCGACCGGCTCTTCCACTGGAGCAGGCTCTTCTGCGGGTTCTTCCACAGGCGCGGGCTCCTCAACGGGCTCTTCCACCGGAACAGGCTCTTCCACGGGTTCTTCCACGGGAGCGGGCTCCTCCACGGGAACGGGCTCTTCCACCAGCTCCTCCACGGGAGCGGGCTCTTCCACCGGCTCCTCCACGGGAACGGGCTCTTCCACCGGCTCCTCCACGGGAGCGGGCTCTTCCACGGGTTCTTCCACTGGTGCGAGTTCCTCAACGGGTTCTTCCACTGGAGCGAGTTCCTCAACGGGTTCTTCCGCGGGAGCAGGCTCTTCGACCGTCTCTTCCTCTGGAGCAGGTTCTTCAGCTGGTTCCTCTACAGGAACAGGCTCTTCTGCAGGTTCTTCCGCAGGTGCAGGCTCTTCGACCGGTTCTTCCGCAGGTGCGGGCTCTTCGACAGGCTCTTCCGCAGGAGCAGGCTCTTCGACCGGTTCTTCCGCAGGTGCGGGCTCTTCGACAGGCTCTTCCGCAGGAGCAGGCTCTTCTGCCGGTTCTTCCGCAGGAGCGGGTTCTTCGACAGGTTCTTCCACGGGTTCTTCCGCGGGAGCAGGCTCTTCGACGGGTTCTTCCGCAGGAGTGGGCTCCTCAACGGGCTCTTCCACAGGAGCAGGCTCTTCTGTGGGGATCTTCTTCCTTCCGAACTTTATCGGTATCCTTCAGCGCTTTGTTCTTGACCCATGCTGTTTTTACTTCTTTTTCTCCGTTCACTTCAACAGCATAGAAAACGCTGGAGGATTTTTCTCCGCTTTCGCTCAGAATCACCAGTGCGTCTTTTTCCAGTGTGCCGATCTCTGTCTTCAGCTTCTCGTCCTCATACAGGACTGTGCCTTTACTCAGTTTCCGCGTCATGGATTCTGCGGGCTGTGCCGGTTCTGTGTTCAATGCTTCAGCATTGCCTTCTCCGTCCATAACAGCTTCTGCCGCACTCTTTTCACCGGCAGCTTCTGTCGCTTCCTCCGCTGCGGAGAAGCTTATCAGGCTGCTCATCACCATCAGCAGCGCCAGAAACAGTGCGAATGTTTTTTTCATCCGGGGTATCCTCCCTGATTGAAATAAGTAATGGTTTCATTACCATTTCATTTTTCGCGGAATCATTATTACGCTAATATCTGCAGCCGTCAGCATAATGGATTTATTGTCCGGATGCTGCGTCACAATAATGTTTCCTTAACATAAAACGAAGGGGAAGCCGCCTGGCTTCCCCCTCTGGCAATTAGTTTTATTTCTGGAACAACACCGTGCTTCCGCTTCCGCCCATCTGAACAACCTGGGTCAGTTCAGGACCGCGCGTTGTATACAGGATGTTATTTAAATAGATATAACAATCATAATATTTTACCCCTTCTTCATCCGTATGATGATATGGCTGTGAAGTGATCAGATTGTTCATGCTGATAACCTTAGATTTGATTCCATTGTATGCTTCCTGCAAAGTCAGCTTCCTGTCTCCGTTGGAATCCGCTCGGATTGTTCCGCTAAAGACGCCGTTCGGGTAACTGCAGCCCATGGAATAAATTAATGAATAAGTAAATGCACTGCCATAATTAAGATATACCTTACCATCACTTTGGGTGTAATAACAGCCCATAGAATTTTTTAAATATTCACAAGCTGCCAGTACAGAGAATCGCTGATTCAGCAGTTCACCGGTTTTGTTTTCTGAATCATCATCCAGATAACCGCTGAAGGCTTTCAAAATCCCATTGGTAAAACTATTAGGATTCGTTATCGCTTTCTCGCCGCCGGATCCATATACAAATGCTCCGGCTCCGCAAGATTCAATAAGGACATATACCTTACCTTTTGTGCTGCTTAATAATGCGTCCCGAAGTTCAGTAGGATAAAGAAGGCTGCCATCTGATCCAGCCAATGCACCTGAAATGGAAACATTCGCAGATACGCCATGCCCGCCGTAATAGAACAGGCAGATATCGTATGCCGTCATCCCGCTGAAGTAGCTGGAAATCGCACTCTTCATCTGGGAAGCTGACTGATTCCGTAGCAGTTTCACATTCCAGCCATAATCCTGCAGCGCCTGGTTCAAGGCGGTCCCGTTATTTCTTGCGCCTTCAAGATTATGATTCCCATCGGTATATTCGCTGTTGGCTATCACCAGCGCGAAATAGCGGGGTTTCAGTTCAGAATAAACAGTATTGGAATATACTGTTCCGTTCTTTCCTGTGACCTTGCAGCGATACTTATAGTTTGCACCGTTTTCCGTCATCGTGACGGTCATCTGGGAGGTCCTGTTTCCGGTCGCGGTACAGTCTGCCCAGCTGCTGCCTCCGTCACTCGTATACTGCCATTGATAGGCTGTGTCGCCTCCGGAATGCCAGACGCTTACGGAATAAGTAACAGTCTTTCCGATTTCTGTCTTGGCCGCGGACCGTTTCGCCTGCGCCGCGTAGATGATCGCGGTATTGCTTACATAGGTCTTCCCGCCGTTTGTGATCTTGCAGCGGTACCGGTAATTCGCTCTCGCGGTCGTGATCTTGAGCGCCATCCTGGACGTCTTGGCACCGGAAACGGTGAAGTTCTTCCAGGTTTTCCCGGAATCCGTACTGTACTGCCACTGGTATGTTACGGTACCCGTTGTATTCTTGGCGCTCGCCGTAAAGGTATAAGTATTGTTGATCTTCGTCTTCTTGATACTGGATCCGATGCTCACAGTCGGCAGTAATTTAATCTGGGAAGCGTTGCTGTATACCGTTCCGTTCTTTCCCTTCACCCTGCAGCGATATAAATACTTCGCGCTGGTTGCTGACAGCTTCAGATTCAGCTTTGCCGTCTTGTTCCCGGCCACTGTGCTGTTTGTCCAGGTCTTTCCGCCATCCTTGCTGTACTGCCACTGGTAGGTTGTGTTTCCGCCGGAGTGCCATACCTTGACGGTGTAATAAACTGCCTTTCCGGCTGCCGCGGCGGCTGTGGACCGTATCGTCTGTGCCGCATACAGAATTGCGGTATTGCTTGTATATGTTTTCCCGCCGGTTGTAATCCTGCAGCGGTACTGGTACAGCACATTTTTCGTTGTAGTTTTGCGCGTTATTTTGGATGTTTTACTGTCGGATGCGGTTGAGTTCTTCCAGGTCTTCCCCGAATCGGTACTGTACTGCCACTGGTATGCTATGGTACCCGTTGCGTTACTGACGCTCGCTGTAAAGGTAACCGTACTGCCGATCTGGGTCTTCTTTACAGAAGAACCGATACTCACACTTGGCAGCAGTTTGATCTGTGATGCGTTGCTGTATACCGTTCCGTTCTTTCCCTTGACCCTGCAGCGGTATAAGTACTTTGCGCTGGTTGCCGACAGCTTCAGGGACAGTTTTGCCGTCTTGTTCCCGGTCACGGTGCTGTTTGTCCAGGTCTTTCCGCCGTCCTTGCTGTACTGCCACTGATAAGTGGTGTTTCCGCCGGAATGCCATACCTTGACGGTATAATAGACTGCCTTTCCGACTGCCGCGGCAGCTGTGGACCGTTTTGCCTGCGCCGCGTAAATGATTGCGGTGTTGCTTGCATACGTTTTCCCGCCAGCCGTAATCTTACAGCGGTACCAATAGGCCGCTCTCGTGGTCGTGATCTTGAGCGCCATCTTGGATGTCTTGGCGCTGGAAAGGGTGAAATTCTTCCAGGTCTTTCCTCCGTCGGTACTATATTGCCACTGGTACGATACAGTGCCCGTCGCGTTCTTGACACTGGCTGTAAAGGTAAACGTATTGTTGATCTTTGTTTTCTTGATGCTCGGTCCGATACTGATGCTCGGCCGCAGCGTTATCTGCGCGGCGTTGCTGTATACCGTTCCGTTCTTTCCTGTGACTCTGCAGCGGTATTTATACTTTGCGCTGGTCGTTGACAGCTTCAGGGACAGTTTTGCCGTTTTGTTCCCTGCCACTGTGCTGTTGGTCCAGGTCTTTCCACCGTCCTTGCTGTACTGCCACTGGTAAGCGGTGTTTCCACCGGAATGCCATACCTTGACACTGAAGGATACCGGTTTTCCTTCCTCCGCGGTGGCTGCGGACCGTACCGTCTGCGTCGCGTAGATAATCGCGGTATTGCTTATATACGTTTTCCCGCCGGCCGTGATCTTACAGCGGTACCAGTACGCCGCTCTCGTGGTCGTAATCTTGAGCGCCATCTTGGAAGTCGTAGCACTGGAAAGAGTAAAGTTCTTCCAGGTCTTTCCCCCGTCGGTACTGTACTGCCACTGGTACGATACGGTGCCTGGCGCGTTCTTAACGGTTGCCGTAAAGGTAAACGTATTGTTGATCTTTGTTTTCTTGATATTCGGTCCGATACTGATGCTCGGCCGCAGCGTTATCTGCGCGGCGTTGCTGTATACCGTTCCGTTCTTTCCTGTGACCTTGCAGCGGTATTTATACTTCGCGCTGGTCGTTGACAGCTTCAGAGACAGTTTTGCCGTTTTGTTCCCGGTCACCGTGCTGTTGACCCAGGTACTTCCGCCGTCTTTGCTGTACTGCCACTGGTAAGTGGTGTTCCCGCCGGAATGCCACACCTTGACGCTATAAGATACCGGATTCCCTTCCTCCGCGGTGGCTGCGGACCGGATCGTCTGCGCCGCGTAGATAACCGCGGTATTGCTTGTATACGTTTTTCCGCCGGTCGTAATTCTGCAGCGGTACCGGTAATTCGCTCTCGTGGTCGTAATCTTAAGCGTCAGCTTGGAGGTCTTGGCGCTGGAAAGGGTAAAATTCTTCCAGGTCTTCCCTGAATCGGTACTGTACTGCCACTGGTAGGACACAGTACTCTTTGCGTTCTTTACAGTTGCCACAAAGGTAAGCGTATTGTCAATCTTTGTTTTCTTGATATTTGATCCGATGCTCACGCTCGGACTGGCAGCGCGTTCTGCGTCATTGATGGAGGGAATCTGATTGGATTCAAGTTCTTCAGGTTCACCTGCAGGCTCTTCGACAGGTTCTTCCGCCGGAGCAGGCTCTTCTGCAGGTTTCTCCACGGGAGCGGGTTCTTCTGCAGGTTCTTCCACAGGAGCGGGTTCTTCTACCGGTTCCTCCACGGGAGCGGGCTCTTCGACCGGTTCTTCCGCAGGTGCGGGCTCTTCAACAGGTTCTTCCGCAGGTGCGGGCTCTTCAACAGGTTCTCCCACAGGAGCGGGCTCTTCAACAGGTTCTTCCACAGGAGCGGGCTCTTCTGCCGGTTCTTCCGCAGGTGCGGGCTCTTCAACGGGTTTTTCCACTGGAACGGGTTCTTCGACCGGCTCTTCCGCAGGAGCAGGCTCTTCAATGGGTTTTTCTGCAGGAGCGGGTTCTTCAGCCGGCTCTTCCGCAGGAGCAGGCTCCTCTACAGGTTCTTCCGCAGGAGCAGGCTCTTCTGCGGGTTTTTCCGCAGGCGCGGGCTCTTCGACCGGCTCTTCCGCAGGAGCGGGCTCTTCCGCGGGTTCTTCCGCAGGCGCGGGCTCTTCGACCGACTCTTCCACGGGAGCGGGCTCTTCCGCGGGTTCTTCAACTGGAGCGGGCTCTTCGACCGGCTCTTCCGCAGGAGCGGGCTCTTCAACAGGTTCTTCCGCAGGAGCAGGCTCTTCAACAGGTTCTTCCGCAGGAACGGGCTCTTCTGCTGGTTCTTCCGCAGGTGCGGGCTCTTCGACCGGCTCTTCCGCAGGTGCGGGTTCTTCGACGGACTCTACCGCAGGAGCAGACTCTTCGACAGGTTCTTCCACGGGAGCGGACTCTTCTGCAGGTTCTTCCGCAGGTGCGGGCTCTTCGACGGGCTCTTCTGCAGGTTCCTCCACGGGAGCGGACTCTTCTGCAGGTTCTTCCGCAGGTGCGGGCTCTTCGACGGGCTCTTCTGCAGGTTCCTCCACGGGAGCGGGTTCTTCAGCGGGTTCTTCCGCAGGTGCGGGCTCTTCGACGGACTCTACCGCAGGAGCAGACTCTTCGACAGGTTCTTCCACGGGAGCGGGCTCTTCTGCAGGTTCCTCCACGGGAGCGGGCTCTTCTGCAGGTTCCTCCACGGGAGCGGGTTCTTCCGCGGGTTCTTCCGCAGGAGCGGACTCTTCTGCAGGTTCTTCCGCAGGCTTCTCCACAGGTTTTTCAGCCGGAGCAGGTTCCTCTTTCGGTTCACTTACCGGTTCTTCCGTAGGTTTGAATCCTGCTGCCGGCAGCTTATGCCCGCCCGTCTTCCGCGCAAGCGAATCGCTGGCCAGTTTTTGTTCCAGCGCTTTTACCTCTCCCTCGTTCAGTACAGTCACCTGTTCTGCCTGTACATAGCCTTTCAGGAGATTTTCGCCCTTTGCGCGCGCGTCTTCCGTATCAAAAGTAATCTGCAGCCAGCTCTTTGCCGCATTCTTGCTCTCTTTTTTTACAACAGCGTACGCCACGGATTCTTTTGTGATCTTTCCGATGGCTTCTGCTTTCTCCGCTTTTTTATAGACAGAAGTACCCTTCTTCAGAAGAACATACCCTTCCGTAAAGCGGGCTTCTTCCGCGGGTTCTTCCGCTTTTTCTATTTTATCTTCAGGAACCTCTGCAGGTTCTTCCTGCTTGGCGGTCTCTTCCTTCGCAGGCTCTTCCTGTTTTGCGGATTCTTCCTGCTTCGAAGACTTCTTTTTCTGCTTCGTCTTCCCCGACTCGGAAGATTCCTCTTTCTCCTGCTTCGCGGTCTCTTCCTTCGCGGGCTCTTCCTGTTTCGCGGACTCTTCTTCCTGCTTTGAAGACTTCTTTTTCTGCTTCGTCTTCCCCGACTCGGAAGATTCCTCTTTCTCCTGCTTCACGGTCTCTTCCTTCGCAGGATCCCCGGAATCCTCCTCAACCGTTTCAACTGCCGCGCTTTCATCAGCAGCTTCTGTTCCCTCCGCAGTGCCCTTTTCGGCGCCGGAAAAAGATACCAGACTGCTCATCACCATCAGCAGCGCAAGAAACAGTGTGAATGTCCTTTTCATCTGACCTTTTCCTCCTGACTGAAACACTGAATAGCCATTATATTTCTGTTTGGATTCCTTTGGATTATTATCCTGTAATTGGTAATACCTGTCAATACAATTATCCGGTTTCACGCCATGAATTGTCCGGTTTCACGCCATGAATCCAGTATATTTATTTCAGGATAAAGATCTCCTGCCCGCTGTTTTCCGGATACGCCTGCACATGCTGATAATAGGTGATCCCCTGGCTGACAATCGGGAAGCTATCCCCCACCGACTGAATGTACCGGTGCAGTTCGTTCAGCGTCAGGATATCGTCCTGCGGATCCTGGTCCGCAGGAGAATTGCCTTTCTCGCCAATTCCCTGGATCAGCCATCTTGTAAACAGATTCATGGGATCCTCTGACGCGTTTGATTGACCCCAGCTCATTTCATGATGGGCTGCCGCGGCCAGGACATAGAACTTCGGCTGGCGCATATCTCCGGTGGATTTCTGGTATGTGTTTTCTTCCGATACCGTTATGATCCCCGGATCGGCGCCCGCAAAAGCCTTAACCGCCGCCTTTACGAAGTCTTCCGGCCGGTCTTCCTCCGCCTTTCGCGCGCCTTTTCTTCCGTTGGATTCCGGTTCGATGTAGATGGAAGATCCTGCTCCGCAGGATTCCAGAATCACCACAACTTTGCCTTTCACCATTTCAGACAGCCAGGACGCCAGTGTCTCAAAGGACAGGTACTGTTTTTCCAGGTAAGCCGCGATATCATCACCGTCATCCGGGTCTCCGGTAAACGGCATCTCCAGTTCCCCGTCGTTGATGCTGTCCCCGTGGGACGCGATAAAGAAAAGGGAAACATCCTGATCAATTGTCCCGGCAAATGTTGTCCGGATTGCGGACCGGATCGCGTCGTACCCCGCGTTAGTCTTCCGGGTTATCTTGAATTCTGTGCCATCCGGCCCGGTTACATTGCCCAGCATCGCGGCCATCTTTGCCGTGTCGTTTGAATTCCGGATCTTTGTTTCTATATAGGGAATTCCGTCAGAATCTGTTCTGAAAAACGACTCTTCCCCGATCAGCAGCGCCTGAAATTCTGTGATGTATCCGTTTTCCCTGGCCCAGTTGTATGCGTAGCTTCCATTTGTCGCTGTAACGTTCTGCAGACTGCAGTCCAGAAACGCGTCCTCCGCGATAAATGTCAGGGAATCCGGGAGATTGATCTCCTGCAGGGAACTTTCCGCAAAGGCGAGCGCTTCAATTGTCGTAATGCCTTCCGGCAATACCGCTTTCTGAATGGAAGAATCTCCGCGGAAAGCTTCTTCCCGGATGCTTTCCATATTCTGTGGAAACGCCAGAACCGTCCCGTCCGCCATGCCGGAAACGCATGGGAATCCCGTCACAACGGACAGGATCAGCAGCAGGATCCATATCCGGTGAAAGAATTCTCCCGAACGCCTCATGCGGTTTCCTCCGTATCATTATTCCCGGCCCGTTCCTGTTTGCTGCCGGTGATCAGCTTTCAGGGTTCCGAAACCAGATGTCCCTTCTGCCTGGCAAAGTCTGCGAATTCACTGTCCGGTGTGTCCAGGATAAAAAAGATACGTTCGCAGCCGTCAAACGCGTCCTCCGCGAACGTCGTCACCGTTCCCGGCACAAACATCTTCCGGACACCGCTGTTCCGGAACGCTCCTGTTTCGATCCCGCTGCATCCGTCCGGAATTACTACGGTTGTCGCCCTGATTCCTTCAAAGGCGTTTTCAGCGATCACCGCAATCGAAGGAGGCAGCGTAAGCGTTCCGGTTTCCGGCAGGTCCCAGCCTGTTACATTCATTGTTACGCAGTTGTCATCGGAATTCAGTTCAAAATCAGCAACCAGCGAATCATTGTCCAGTGTCCATTCCGTCCGTTGCAGCCCGATCGTATAGATCGCGTACCGGACTTCCTTCATGCCGTACCCGATACCATCCCCGGGCCAGTAATACTTCCAGTCTTCAAATGAAATATACGCACTGGCATATCCACGTTCCAGCCTGTCCTGGAAATATCCCGCGACAGTGTTTCCGGCGGAGTCATAGTTCCCAAAAACCTGCCATGCATCCATCACAAGATAGTAATTCATCTCCATGGACGGGCATCCGGGATCATAGGACGCGTCCCGCCGGGTATGATCCAGATACAGCACATCGTCGCTCAGGCAGAAATACGCCCAATGCTCTCTTCCGCTGACCGCGTCCGTCGGTGCCGTTTTCACGGTCGGATCGTCCCAGGTTACGTCCACCTGATACCATATCCCGCCGAGCTGCATGACATTCCAGGCGTGTCCCTGCTCGTCGCTTGTCACTCTTTCAACCGTTATCCCCGCAGTATTGCACAGCAGCTTAAAGGCTTTGGAATAACTGTCGCAGACGCCCTTGCCCCGGAACAGCACATCCGCCCCGTAATATTCATAATTCTGGTCATAATAGGTGCTTCGGGTCAGCCAGTCGTGCAGGTTCAGCGCCGTCTGCCAGTCGTTTCCTGTCACCTGCCATTCATCGACGATCTCCTGCGCTTTTTCTTCCAGCGTCGGATATCCTGCCTCCGCCGCTACCGTGAAGCTGTATCTCGCTGTCGCCGCCGCGCTGCCTCCTTCTTCCTGCATGTAAAGAAAGACATAAAGCCTGTATTCCCCGGGCGTATAAAACACAAAATCATCAAACGTCCTGCTTGTGGTCCTGCTGCCCAAAAAAATATACCCGCCGGCGTCTCTGCCGGTATCACTGATACCATACTCAAACCACAGTTCAGATCCGCTGTCCCCGCTGACCTGAACCGTAAACGTTCCCGGTTCTGACAATGTCGGTGCTTTATCGCATATAACAGTTATCTCCGGTCCATTGGCTTCAAAAGCACCGGACTCCCCGTCCCTCCACTTAATCGTATCCACCGCATGCTTCCGGCGGGGATTGGTCTGCCCTTCCGCCGCGGCTATGCCGCAGGCAATCAGGATCCAAACAATCAGAAAAGCGAAGAAAACTGTCCTTTTTTTCATTCGGCAATCCTCCTCTTCACTTTCTGACTGATTCATATGCTTTCAGCCGGACCGGAATTATTACGGTACCCCCACCATCATATTATGCTCCCGGGCATACTCAATGGCTGTTTCATTGGTGGTTACCATGATGATTTTACCGCAGCTGTAGAACGCGTCGTCCGCTATGGTTGTTACCGATGCCGGAATCTTTACCGTCCGGACTCCGCTGTTCGCGAACGCCCTGGCCCCGATCGTTTTACAGCCTTGCGGGATTACCACCGTTGTCGCTGCGGTTTTTTCAAAAGCATTGGCCAGGATCTGGGTCGTTTTCTTAGGCAGCGTCAGTGTCCCTGTCTCTGTAATATCCCAGCCGGTCAGCTTTGCGGTCAGTACCGGACCATCGCTGACCGTTATCCTGACTTTCATTTCTTCATTGCCATACTTGAAAATGTATTTGGGGAATCCTGCCTTCAGGATCTCGCGGAGAATCGAAGAATACCGGAAACCTTCAGATTGCTGGTTCCCGTCCTGGTCGTAATAGTATACCCATGTACTTATACTCTGCTCATACACCTGATAACCGTTCGCAAATTGTTCCAGAATCTGGTCTGCGTAACGTCCGTAATAATCTCCAAAGCTCTTCCAAAGGCCCTCATGAATATAATAATTCGCGTCCATGGATGTACAGTCTGCGGCATGTTCCCCTTCCTGGCTCCCGTCGCTATAAGCATGGGAAGATATTTCCTTCATTGCCGCCGCGTTCACACAGAAAAACAGATGTCCTTCATAGCCGCTTACCGCTTCACCTTCTCCCGGCTGCGCTGAATTGGGATCGTCCCAGGTCGCGTCCGCCTGGTACCATTTTCCGCCCAGCTGCAACGTGTTCCAGGCATGGTTGGGGCCGAGACAGCGCTCCACAGGAATCCCCGCGGTCTCGCAAAGCAGGCTGTAAGCTTTGGAATAGCTGTCGCATACGCCGTACCCGTAAAACAGAATATCCGCTCCGTGGTAATCCAGGGAAGCGTCGTAATATGAATGATGTGTCAGCCAGTCGTACAGATTCAGCGCGGTCTCCCAGTTGCTGGAGCCCTTGCAGGTCTTTACAATCTGAGCTGCCTTCTGTTCAATGGTGGGATGGGTCCCGTCTTCCGCGATGGTAAACGACACGTAAGCATAACCGACATAACTTCCGTCTTTGGAAACGCTGAGGAAGCACTCATAGTTTCCTGCGCTGTAAAACTTGTACTTGATCGTTTTCTTCCCAAGTAAATCGCCATGCTGCGGGTAAAATAGATATCCGTACGGATCCCGGTCGGAATCCGATATTCCCCAGTGGAATTCATAGCCGCTTACATCTGAAACACCGTCCACTTTTGCTGTAAAAGTCAGCGTCTGTGCGGGACTCTTGGTTCCGCTGATGGATATGCTCACCCCGTCGGAATATCCTTTCGCGCCGTCTTTCTCGCTTCGGGCTTTATAGCGCAGTTCCTCCTGTTTAAACGCCCGCATCTGGCTGAAAGTCGGATCCACCGGATACTCCGCTCCGGCGTTTGCTGCAACCGACAGCAGCAGAACCAGCAATACCGCAAAACCGAGCTTCTTCAGAAAAGACATCTTTTTTACCTCCTGCTTTTTCCCGAATATTTGTCCTGAAAAAACAGTGTTCCATCTGTCTGGATAAAAAAACCGGCCCGGAATAATCCGGGCCGGAACCTGTTCAGGTACTGTTATTCGGATAGCAGTCCCTGTCAATAGGTGGTCATGGTTGCAAGGCTTGTGCAGCCTTTGAAGGCTTTCTTCCCGATGGAAGTGATCGCGTTCGGAAGCTTGATCGACTTAATGGCCGTTCTGCCTTCGTAAGCGGAATCACCGATCGCAGTAATGGTGTAATAGTCTTCCACAACCGTCTTCGGTACAGTCAAAGTAGTGCCGTTTCCGTTATACTTCAGGATCTTCAGCTCTTTTTCCTTTCCTTCAATCACGCCATACGTGTAGACGCCGACGTCCGCGGAGGAAATGATCTTGACGAACAGGCTCTTCTGTGCCGACTCACCGCCGAAATTAGTTTCGCCGTCTTTCGTCAGATACGGAACAACGATGTATTTGTGAGTGCCGGGCGCTACGCCTGTCAGAGTCTTTGTTTTTCCTGTCGCTGTTCCCAGTTTCTTGTATTCGCCGTCCACATACTCACGGATGGAGTATCCGGTCGGGCTGCCGATCGCTGTCCAGGTAATCTTGACCGTGCCTTCCGCGGTCTGGGTAACGCTGGAAATAACCGGCGCTACCTGCCAGGCATACGTTACTGTAATACTCTTCTGCGCGGACTGCGTGCCGTAGGTCGTTGTTCCGTCTACAGTCTTATACGGTACAACCACATAAGTATGCTTTCCTTTTGTTACTTCAGTCAGCGTCTTTGTTGTTCCTGTCGCGGTTCCCAGTTTCTTGTATTCGCCGTTGACAAGCTCACGGATCGAATAACCTGTCGGATCACCGACGCTGGTCCATACCAGTTTAACAGCTGCGCCGCCGGTCTGAGTGATACTCGTGATTGTCGGGGCAACCTTCCAAGCATCCTGTACGGTAATGCTCTTCTGTGCGGATTCTGTGCCGTATGTCGTCGACCCGCTTGCGGTCTTGTAGGGCACAACCACATAGGTATGCTTACCCTTTGTCACGCCGGTCAGGGTCTTTGTTTTTCCTGTCACGGTTCCCAGTTTCTTGTATTCACCGTTGACAAGCTCGCGGACCGAATACCCGGTCGGGCTTCCGACATGTGTCCAGGTAAGTTTAATGGTCCCGTCACCGGTCTGGGTGATGCTCGTAATAACCGGAGCAACCTTCCAGGTATCCTGAACAGTGATGCTCTTCTTTTCGGACTGTAATCCGTATGTTGTTGTTCCGTCTATGGTATTGTACGGTACAATCACATAGGTATGCGTTCCGTTCGCCACACCGGTCAGTGTCTTTGTTGTTCCTGTCACAGTTCCCAGTTTCTTGTAGTCGCCGTCGACATATTCACGGATCGAATAGCCTTTCGGACTCCCAATGCTGGTCCAGGTAATCTTGACGGTTCCTGCCGCGGTCTGGGTGATGCTTGTAATGGTCGGAGCTACTCTCCAGAGATCCGTCACGTAAACGCTCTTCTGCGCGGACTGTGTTCCGTAGGTCGTTGTACCGCTTGCCGTCTTATACGGCACCACAATATACTTATGCGTCCCGTTTGTTACGCCGGTCAGCGTCTTTGTTGTTCCTGTCGCGGTTCCCAGTTTCTTGTATGCGCCGTCAACATACTCGCGAATAGAGAATCCTGTCGGGCTGCCTTCTGCGGTCCAGGTCAGTGTGACTTCTCCTTCACCCGTCTGCTTGGCGCTGGTAATCGTCGGAGCGGTCTTCCATGTATCATCCGCTTCATGCGCTGCAGGCGGCGCTTCCTCTGCCTCGACCTCGGCCACAGTCACAGCGGCCGCTTCGGAATACTTGCTGTATGCCGCTTTGCCGTCCACTGTCTGCTTCGCGCGGACAACATACTCATGCGCACCAACAGCGACTTTGGTCAGGGTTGCCTCCATCGCGCCGGTCACTGTCTTGACCGTCTTCTTGGTTCCGTCAACAACTTCGTAAACGACATACTGTTCCGCCTGTTCTTCCGCAGTCCAGGCAATCCGGACTTCTCCGTCTCCGGTCTGCTTCAGCGCGGAAATCACGGGCGCCAGTTTCCAGCCTTCCCGGACAATAACCGCTTCGATCTCGGAATACTCACCGTAGACTTTCTTCCCGTCGACGGTCTTCCTTGCGCGGACAGCGTAGCGGCTTGCGCCGACCGGGATACCGGTCAGCGTCACAGACGTGTTTCCGGGAACGGTCTTGATGGCTTTATACTGCTCATCCGCAACGCTATAGATGATATAGTCGTCAGCCGCTTCTTCCACACTCCAGGAAATCCGGATCTTTCCGGCTCCGGTCTGCTCGATGGCATTAATCACCGGTGCTTTCTTCCAGTTTTCCGGCGCTGCGACAGGAGCAGGCTCCTCGGCAGGTTCTTCCACAGGAGCGGGCTCTTCTGCGGGCTCCTCAACGGGTTCTTCCACAGGAGCGGGCTCTTCCGTGGGCTCCTCAACGGGCTCTTCCACAGGAGCGGGCTCTTCCGCGGGCTCCTCAACGGGTTCTTCCGCAGGAGCAGGCTCTTCCGCAGGCTCCTCAACGGGTTCTTCCACGGGAGCGGGCTCTTCCGCGGGCTCCTCAACAGGCTCTTCCACGGGAGCGGGCTCTTCCGCGGGCTCCTCAACGGGTTCTTCCACGGGAGCGGGCTCTTCCGCGGGCTCCTCTACGGGTTCTTCCACAGGAGCGGGCTCTTCCGCGGGTTCCTCAACGGGTTCTTCCACAGGAGCGGGCTCTTCCGCGGGTTCCTCAACGGGTTCTTCCACAGGAGCGGGCTCTTCCGCGGGCTCCTCTACGGGTTCTTCCACAGGTGCGGGCTCTTCCGCGGGTTCCTCAACAGGCTCTTCCACGGGAGCGGGTTCTTCCGCGGGTTCCTCAACAGGCTCTTCCACGGGAGCGGGCTCTTCCGCGGGTTCCTCAACAGGCTCTTCCACGGGAGCGGGTTCTTCCGCGGGTTCCTCAACAGGCTCTTTCACGGGAGCGGGCTCTTCTGCGGGCTCCTCTACGGGTTCTTCCACAGGTGCGGGCTCTTCCGCGGGCTCCTCTACGGGTTCTTCCACGGGAGCGGGCTCTTCCGCGGGCTCCACTACGGGTTCTTCCACAGGTGCGGGCTCTTCCGCAGGCTCCTCTACGGGTTCTTCCACAGGAGCGGGCTCCTCTATGGGTTCTTCCACGGGGGCGGGCTCTTCCGCGGGCTCCTCTACGGGTTCTTCCACGGGAGCAGGCTCTTCCGCGGGTTCCTCGACGGGTTCTTCCACGGGAGCGGGCTCTTCCGCGGGTTCCTCGACGGGTTCTTCCACGGGAGCGGGCTCTTCCGCAGGTTCCTCAACGGGCTCTTCCACGGGAGCGGGTTCCTCAACGGGTTCTTCCACGGGAGCAGGCTCTTCCGCGGGTTCCTCAACGGGTTCTTCCACGGGAGCAGGCTCTTCCACGGGCTCCTCAACAGATCTTCTTCCTTCCGAACTTTATCGGTATCCTTCAGCGCTTTGTTCTTGACCCATGCTGTTTTTACTTCTTTTTCTCCGTTCACTTCAACAGCATAGAGAACGCTGGAGGATTTTTCTCCGCTTTCGCTCAGAATCACCAACGCGTCTTTTTCCAGCGTGCCGATCTCTGTCTTCAGTTTCTCATCCTCATACAGGACTGTGCCTTTACTCAGTTTCCGCGTCATGGATTCTGCGGGCTGTTCCAGATCTTCTGCCACCGACAGATACGAAGGCAGCAGGCAGGAAACAATCATCGTCAGAATCAGCAGAATGCTGATAATCCCTTTTTTCTTCATGAGTGTTTACTCCTCTTTTCTGGTATTGTATGGAATTCGAAAAGATGAGCAACACTACGGGAAATACCTGCTTTGAATATATACAGAAGCGATTCCCTGGCTCTTTTCAGCTTTCAGTTCCGCGTCTGTTCTTCCGGTTCTTTGTTCCTTTTCCTCTACCGAACAAATGCCTCGCTGCCGCGCGCTGTTCTGGATTGTAACCAGTGAACCGGCAATCGCCAAAGATTCTTTTTTTGCTTTCGCCCTGGCAATGGCTGTCATGATACGGAAGCGGTATCCTTCTTCCATTGCGCGGATCATTACATCGCTGCCGGCAAATACATCCAGCACCGCGTGATCACTGCCGGCAAATACATTCTTGCCGAGAAGTTCCAGCTTCTCCGGAAAACGAACCATCTGCAGCTCTTTATTGTCCGCAAAGGCTCTGTCACCGACCGTGGCAACGGATTCCGGCAGCTGAATATTTCCGAGGGCAGTTCCCTCAAACGCCTCATCGCCGATATCTTGCAGTGAAGAAGGCAGCATGTTTATAATCTGTTTCTGCGTTTCATCCCGTTCCTGTGAAAGCATCTCAGGATTCCGGAAGATGTTTTCGATTTTTGCTGTCTTTCCGGGCGGCAGTAACAGGCAGAAGGCGAAAGCCATAAATATGATCGCTGTCAGCAAAACAAAACGGTTCCTGTTTTTCATGGCTTTCACCTCCTTTTTAAAATATTATATCCAGGTGATAATTATAACCAACGACTTATTTTATTTACATCTCTCAGAATATTCGGATATACAGCAAAATACATCAACTGCCGATTTTTCATCTTTTCTTTCTTCGATGCTGAACAATTATATCACATTTTTCCAGTAAACAGAATACCTTTTCCAAAAACACCGAACTTTGATATAGCTTTAATAATCTGGTAAATCACCGAAGATCAAAATATGGAGTATATCTCCCAATCAGGTACTTTATTCTCTCCGCATGCTGGAAACTCTTTATATTCCCTTTGTCTTTTGTGATCCTATTATAGTATGCTTCGGTATTCCACGGTATTTTTTTTAACTTCAGTTTGTTTTCAAAAAACTCATTCAGACATTTTGCCAATCCTATTTCCGGATCCGTAAACGGCTGGCACCCGATCAGGCTATCAAGCCTGGAACTGTCAAACCTCCTGCTGACGGATCTGGCATATTTCAGCTGATAATATCTTTTGAGCGCTTTCCCTGTTTTTTCCCAGTCATCAATATAGACAAATTCCGGAGTTCTGCCAAACCTTCTCTCCAGTTCCCTGCTGTAAATTGCGTTCACCTTTTCCCAGGTGACCGCTTTTGCTCCCGCGATATGCACCGTTTTCCCATACGCCTCTTCATTGCCGGTCAGGCGAGCGATTGCCCCGGATACGTCATCCCCATAACTCATGGTCGTCAGAACATCGCTCATGTTCTTCGGGAAAACGATCTTTTCTCCCTGCAGATACCGGTACAGCCATTCTTCCTTTTCACCCAGCGCATATTGCAGCCGCTCTGAATTATAGGTTAATCCCGGCCTTACAATCGTCCAGTTATCATATCCACATTTCCTGAGTATATTTTCCTGCCTTGCTTTGGTAAGCGCGTATTCATCTGTCTGCAGGTATTTCTGATCGTCACATACGTCCAGCAGCCGCGGCTGATCCTCGGTGATCAGGCCTTCGCACGGTGCGTATACACGCGCCGAGCTGGTAAAAACGTATTGACCTGTTTTTGCGCACAGCATGGATGCGCGGGCAGCAAACTCATCCGTCTTGTAAGACATAAAATCAACGATAACGTCGAATTCATCCTTCAGCAGCTCTTCAAGAAAGCTGTTTTCATGCGCGTTTCCGCAGTGAAAGATTATATCCCCGTTTTCATGCCTGCTTCTGCTGGTAACATGAACCGCGTGCCCCAGGCCGAGCAGATGCTGCTGCAGGGGTTTACCCATTGCCCCCGTTCCGCCGAGAATCAAGACTTTCATACAGTTCCTCCGAATAACCGTATCCGTTTAAGACAGTTTTTCATTTTTTGATGATTTTTTTCAGTGCCGGCAGATACTTCGCCCTTTTGAGATAGACGATCACCAGAATGACGGCCGTCAGAATAAAACGGATTACAGGATATGAATAGGTCGGGATATAGATAAAACCTATTGCAAAGAATCCGCCTGTGATTCCCAGCAGTATTTTAAGATTATAGGGCTTTACGTCGTCAAGATAAGTCCTGCATACTTTTCGCATGAAATAATAATGCAGCATGGAATTAATCGAATAACAGACCAGCGTCGTATATCCGGCCGCCTGGTATCCGCACAGCTGAATAAAAATATAATTCAGAAGCAAATTCAGCAGGGCACTGGATACGGATCCGATGGCTGTCCAGATACGTTTCTCGAAATAAAACTCAAATGGGGCAAAACTCAGGTACAGAAACTGTACATACACACTCATGGCGACCGGCGGAATCACATAGATTGCTTCCATGTATTCCTTTGGGGCAAATATGCTGATTACTTCCGGAGCAAAAGCAATCAGAATTATATTTGCTATTGCAATGATTATCAGTGCCGGATATACCACTTTTGAAATACTCTGATAATCTTTTTTCCTGATACACTGGTACAGGTGGGGGCTGATTGTTTTATTCAGTGAATCCTTTACCAGGGACATTACCATGGATACAGAATATGCCAACGTATAGATTCCCGCCTCAGACAATCCCACCATATGCTGAATCATAATACGGTCTGAAGACGCGAGAATCGTTCCCGCCAGATAGTGCGGCAGAAGCGGAAGATTGAACAATAAAGCATACTTCCAGTATTTTCTGGAAAAAAACACCCTGCCCTTGTTCATCTGAATCACAAAAAAGCCCGAATAACCTATCAGTTCAACCAGGGTCAACCCGAGTATATTGGCAGTGACCTTGTCTTCAGAATTCAGGATAAAAAGGATCCCTACCAGCGGCTTCAGAATAGAAACAATGAGCGTAGCAATTACCAGCGTCCTGTATTTAAACTGGTTCCGCTGCGTTGTCATCCAGAAGGTAAACGCTGCCGTCGCCCAGACCATTACCAGCATCGCAAGCATCTGGACTGTCGTCAAAGACAGCAAAGAGTTCCAGAAATCATGGAAAGCCAGATAAACGACCGTCCATGTGAGGCAAAGAACCAGGTTAAGTCCCTGAAGGGAAGAGGTAAATACTTTCTCCTCTTCCCTGAACTTAACAAGTCCCATTGTATAGACGCCGGCTGTCAGATCCAAAGTCACAATAATCTGGACGATAGCAAGCCAGGAATTGAATACTCCATACTGGCCATATTCGGAAGTCGATAACAGCCTGGTAATGATAGGTGTTGTAATGGTCGAGATACCTTTTTGAAGAACAGAACAGACAAGAAACCAAAATGTTGCCCTTAACTTGGGAGACACCCCTTCGTATCGTTCTTTAATCTTCTGCATAATTCCGGTCCTTATATTATCCGTTATTTCCCCATGATTGTTTTGATTGTTCCCTTAAGAAGTCCTTTGCTGTCCAGCTTGAGGCTCCGAATGGTCTTTAACGCTTTGCTTTCCTCAACTACGTCCGTAAACACTTCAAAGATGATGGATCTATCATTGTCCGGAGCCAGGAAATGATCAAGGTTTTTATTGAATTCATCCTTATTGGAGGCGGTCAGGTATTCAAATCCGATATCCTCCGCAAAATGTCGGACCAGGTTTTTCTTGGTCCCTGTATGCCCTCCGGCAGCAACGAACTGGTTGAGTTTTTCATGGTCTCCGTTCAGAACCTTGTACGCCCGGTGCTGATAGTTATGGAATTCCTCTCCGCATCCGTTGTTCACAAGAAGAATGCGGATATTCTTTCCGACATGCCGGTTGCCTAGTACATTAAAGCTGTAGAAGAACGTCAGATCGCCCATAACGGCAAAATGCAGCTTGTCCGGATTTGCCAGGGACATCCCCAGCAGCGTAGGCACTGCGCCGTCGATTCCTCTGCAGCCCGTATTGGCCAGGACATATGTTTCCTTCTTGAAATCAAAGAACGTCCAGGCCCGCATGGTATTGCTTACGCCCAGCTCCAGGCAGGCATCGGATGGAAACTTGGGAATCACATGCTGGGCAATCCAGATGTTTGAAAAAGGCAGTTCGGGAATCAAATCATAGATTTCGTTGATTTCCTTCATCACCGTATCACGGAAAGCATGCTGTGACGGAATATTCTCATTTTCTCCTGCGTAAATGTTGAAGAAGAACTCTTCCTTCATTTCAAACACGGAAGTAAGCTTTTTGAACGGATCACGCATTTCGCCGTCTTCGCTTACCCGCCATACTTCCTTCGCTTTGGTTCCGATCCAGTCCGAATAATAATCTCCGTGTTCCTCACCCAGATGAATCAGCAGGTCTGTATTCAGCAGATTTGTGCGGTACATTTCCTGCGTGGAGCAGATCGTAGGCAGCACGCGGTATTTCCCCCAGTAATGGCTGCTGTGATCCACAATAACAATACCATCATATTTGGCGCAGAATCTGTCCACAGCATCTGTCAGCCTCTGTGAAAACTGCTTGTGATTTCCGATAATCACCGCAACCTTTGGTTTGCCCTGGATCGGAGGAAGCACATCCCCGTATGTATATCTTTTGATGACCCGCACATCGGATAGGTCATTTGTTTCAAACTTATTGTTATGCGCAGTCGGAAGGTCAATCAGGACAGGTCCGCCGCCCCTTCTTTTGATCTCTGAAACCGCCTTGTTGATCTTCAGGGTGGCCTCGTATTCATCTTCATCGCATCTGACCACAGGGACCTGGACACTCATCCGAAGTGTATCCTTCGGATGCTCAGTTCTGTCGATATACTGAGGGCTCAGATTCCCACACCTGGTAAAATCCTGTGAAGCGGTGACGGCAATAATCGGCAACTTCCTGTGATACGCTTCCGAAAGGCCCGGGAAATAGTTTCTTGACGCCGTCGCGCCGGTACAGGTGATCACAACCGGTTCCTGGCTTTCTGAAGCAAGGCCGCACGCAATATACGCCGCTCCCCGTTCGTCGACCGCCGAATACATTTCAAAGCCGCCGTCATTCATCAGGCTGACGACAAAACTGACATTTGTTGCCCCGGGACTGACAACAACCTTTTTAATTCCATTTGCCTTCAGAACAGCAATCAGAATCTGAACGTTTCTTTCATCGGAATACTTACCCATCGTAACCAACCTCCATTGCAATGATATTTTTGGGGTCTACCAATAACTGTGTTCCCTTATTCCTGACAGATCTTTTCTATCGTTTTCAGTGATTTCTTCACTTCCTCGTCAAGTCTGTTATTCACCGAATGGTAATCAATCTTATTTTCCGCAAATCTGTAATCAGGTCCTGAAATGTTACGGTCCGTAAGGCCCAACACATTCAGCATATTAACAAGCCTCCCATGCCTGCTTTTTTCAGTGGATGAAGTAGTGTAAAATGACTTTTCAAATATAATTGAAAAGCATAATGCGTGAAATGAGCCTGTCACAATATGTTTTGCGTGGGCAACCAGATTGATGAAATCAGCCGGGGACGCAACATTGATCACCCGGATCCCTTTTCTTCTGACAACACTCTTCTTCAGCAGGATTATTTTGCATCCTGCTTTCCTTGCAAATTCACGGACGGCATTTAACAGGTCCTTTCCCTCCGGTGTCAGATACATAAGGATATAATCTCCGTAAGGATTCTCATCGTTTACGAAGTCTATCCATTGATGCCGGATCAGAAGAGTTGGATCCACATCGCATGTGACGTCATCCCTGCCGATACTCTTTTTTAATGTTTCAGCCGTTTCTTCTTCCCGAACACTGATCAGGCTGAATTCTTTCAGCAGCTTTTCATACTTGCCCGCATTGTTGGAAAAATAACCGGTTCCGACGCTTGCGGCATATGAGTATTTCTTTTTTCGATCCGGAATGCTGTCCAGGAAAAAAGTTCTGTCGTCTCCTGTAATGTCTGTATTCCAGACCTGATCACTTCCGACAACAATACGGTCATATCTTCCGGTAAATTTTGCAAATGTGGCTTTTTCACACCGGTTGCTGAAGGTACAATATTTTCCTTCAAATTCTTTGAATTTCTCCTGCCTTTTCCTGTATACTCTGAACGCAAAAGGCGCAAGCAGTTTTTTCACCCCATGCCATTTGAAAACACCATATGGATCATGCATCGCATATACATTTTCATTGGTATAACTGATTATCTCAACCTGCTGTCCTTTGCCTGTCAGTGCCTGCTGCAGCGCGTATGCCTGAAGGGAAGCCCCGTAGTTCGTAGTATCCGTAAACGTCAGAATTCCTATTTTCATAGGCGCAATAACTCCAATCCCTTGTTTTTTGTGCTGAATAATTCACTATGGCAGAGATATACAAGAATGATTAAGTAATGATACCTGTAAAAAGCAAATTCAACCGAACTTCCGATGATAAAAAGGAAAACCATCAGAATCAGGTATTTACTGAGAACATTGTTTTTGATTCTGTCTGCTTTGTCACTGATCAGTATAAATGCGATAATAAACAGCAGCAGGCCAATGATTCCTCCCCGGTACAGAATTTCGAGATACAGATTATGAGCATGATTTAAGATTATTTTTACGATGGAAACATCCACCGGTTCACAGCCATAACCGATCAAAGGAGATTTTGCAATTTCAGCATATGCTTTTTCCCATATAAGTGTTCTGCCGGACAGGGTCAGCTTCTTATTGAAAACATTTTCAATAATTGGGGCAAACCACTGGATAATTATTCCCTGTGATAGAATAATATTGAACCCAAGACCCAGCGGCCACAGAATCTTTAGCTTTACAAGCTTCGTGATTGCGCTTTTCTTTTTCCCCTGCTTTTTCTCTTTTTTCAGTTCATGCATGAGCAGAAGCAAAACCAGCGGAACACACAGGCATGCCACAGCCGCGAGTACCGACCATACATATATATAACTCGCAACCAACAGAAATGTATAGCCCAACGCGATCCGTCGCATATTTTTTTTCGGATTGTACCTGTAATAATATAACCATGCCATCACCAGAACAGGCCAACTCCAGAAATATGATGCGTTATCGCGTGCCAGAAGGTAATAATCAGGAGTAGTCAGCTCATTTACTGTCTCGTGATTCAGTCCTCCGGCACCTTTAAACATAAACATAGATACCGCATTCAAGGAACACATGATTATCCCAACAATCAAAAAAATACGGCATGTCCTTTCAGGAGAATACCAGCATCCCACATCGCACAAAAGAACAAAACAAAGTGTCGATGAAGAATAAACTACAACATCCAGGAGATCAATCTGATTTCCTTTTACCATATTCAAGACAGAAGAGCCGACCAGCATCCAGAAATATAGTACCAATATCCCTAATACTGGTTTACTCACCTTGTATCCATGCCCGAACAGCAGCATAGCAAGCAAAACCATTCCTAAGGAAATGCCCAGTACTATGCCATTCAGGAGCTTACCCGCTGTATCTCCTACTACATACGATGCCGGCTTGAAAAAAAACAGAAATCCGATTATCCAGATAAGATCAAACTGAACAATCTTCACTTTCCTTTGCGTCATAGTCCGCTCCAACCCGTATCATCATGTTTCTTTATAGATCTGCATGAGTTTATGATAAACCACCGGCTCACTGAAATTATCCTGCGCAAACCGGGATATCTTTTCAGCGTCATATCTGTCTGAATTACTATGGATCAGCTTCATTGCCGTTTCCAGCTCTTCCGGTTTGTCATGCCGGACCAGAATTCCGAGATCCTCTGTCCAGTATTCCAGGAATCCAAGGCAGTCTGTAGCAATCGCAGGTATCCCGCTGGCCCATGCTTCAATCACAGGAACCCCGAAGGTCTCAAGGCGACTGAAACAGACCAGCGCGTCCGCGGCCCTGACCTTCTGCGCGGTCTCTTCACGGGACAGTGTTCCGGTCATAAGGATCTGCGATTCCATATGGTAGGATTTTATGACAGACTCTATTTTTTTTCTTTCTCCGCCGCCTCCCACAACCGTAAGTGTAATGTCCTCTCGGCCTGCAAAAGCCTTTGAAAACGCGAGCGCCACCTGATCCATCTGCTTTACCGGAACAAGCCTTCCGACAGTAACAAAGTTAAAGCATTTCCCCTTCGCGTTTCTTTCCGGATAAAACAGATTTGAAACAACATTGGGAATTACAACCAGTTTCCGGTCTGCGCCTGTAATCTTTTGAATGGATTCTTTTAACGGCTGGCCAACACAAATAACCCGGTCTGCGTTCTGAACATACTGCGTAAGCTGTTTCCTTTGAAAAGAGTCGATCGTATTGTTCAGTACTTTCGTCCAGTGCTCCGTCAGAACCACGCGCGTTCCTTTTTTCTGGTACTCCAGGATCGGTTCAGGCACTGTAATCAGCGCCGGATAATGAACATGAATCACATCCGGAATGCCAGTCTCTTTTTCAACTTTTTGCAGCAGTCTTTTCCAGATAAATTTTCGAAACGGTTTCAGATGAATATGAAGCTTATCCGGAACAAACAATACTGAATCGGCATAGATAGAAACACCGTCTTCCTCAAATGAACAGTATCCTCTTTTCCTGATTTTTCTGAAAGGATGAAAACATACAGTAATATAGCTTACTTTATCTTTTCCTTCCCCATATTTCGCGATCAGCTTTGCCTGCTCCAGTTCAAAGGACCCGGACATTTTGTTTTGTTTTGTCGGATAGCTCCGGCCGATTACCCAGATTGTCATCAGCATTCACCCTGTCTTGTTCAGTATTTCTCCTGATCGGGAAGCTGGTTCACCCGAATTATTCTCCCGTTATTTTTTCCAGCTCAGCAAACTTGACTTTTCCATAGTCGTTCCGCGGTATCTCGTTGATCACAAAAACTCTGAACGCGGAATTGTGCAGGTTTGTTTTCCCGCTGATAAAGGGAACGATTTCATCTTTCAGTGCCGCATCCGTTGTAAAGATATTCATCCTTTTGTCATCGCCCGTACAGACAAAATCCGCTGCAGGCTGCCATGTCTTCAGGATTCTTTCTGTCTCATCCAGGCTGACCCGAAGGCCGAAAAGCTTCAGGAAACGGCCTTTTCTGCCGATGATAAAATAGAAACCGTCCCTGTCCCTCTTTGCGATATCCCCTGTATGGTATTCACCTTGGAATTCATCGCCCTTCATCAGGTCTTCCCTGCAAAGCGCGTATCCCATCGTCACGTTCGGTCCGCGGTACCCCAGTTCACCGGTTACTGTTCCGTCTTCGTTTTCTATCTCATCCAGCAGGAAAAGCTCTCCGTTCGGGATTGCTTTCCCCATGCTGCCGATTTTTTCCAGTGCGAGGTCCGGATCCAGGAATGCCATCCGGGCGCTGGTTTCACTGGTGCCGAATGTGGCGCAGAAGCGTTTCCCGCTGTTTTTGCAGTAGGTCGCAATCCAGGTAAACATCTTGTCTGTCAGTTTGCCGCCGCCCTCCGCGAGCGTATAAAGATCCGGCAGGTCCATCTGATCGAATCCGACCCGGCGCATGACCTCGTAGCTGAAGGGAACACCGCAGAAACTGGTGCCTTTGTTGACTTTAATGAATTCCCAGAAATCAGGATCCATCAGGTTCGTCTTGATCATCAGCACGGAAGCGCCGACTGTCAGATGGCTGTTAATCACGTTCAGCCCCATGGTATAGTTCATCGGCAGATCGCAGATGCCGACTTCGTTTACGCTCCAGCTGAAAACCTTCGCGACATTTTCCGCGTTCGCTTCCAGGTTCCCGTACTTATGGCGTACAAGCTTGGGGCTTCCCGTGGAGCCGGATGTAGTCAGCAGCATGGACAGGTTTTCATTCAGCGGGTACGGCTCGTATTTCGTTTTCAGCAGTATATATCCGAACGCGGAATAAACCGGCTCACCTGCTATCTCTTCCTTTTTTCTTTCCGGAATCCAGTAATAGGAAGGTGTATACATGCTCTCCAGACGTGCCCTCAGTTCATCGTCCAGCCCGGCGCTGAGCAGCAGGGGAACCTGTCTGTTGTTTTCAAAAGCCATATAACCGATCAGAGATCCTGCGCAGTTCTCGCACAGACAGAAAATCACGCTGCGCGGAAGCTTCAGATTGTCAAATTCCCGGATAGTCTCGCAAACATCCCCGTAGGTAAGTGAATAACCGCTGTCATCCTTGATTGCCGTTTTGGTCTGGTCATGTCTGTCGACATTCAAAAACATGGTCTGCTTCTCCTTTGACTCTTTTGCCGTTTCTGCTCACATAATCGTGCAACCGTCCACCGCCAGGATCTGCCCGGATACATATTCGGACAGATCTGACAGCATAAACATACAGGCTTTCGCGATATCCTCCGGTTCCGCAAGGCGGCCCATGCAGATGTTGTTAATCCTGCTCTGCAGCTTTTCCGGATCAGCCTGCTGCATCATCGCGGTATTCGTCAGTCCGGGAGCGATCGCGTTCACCCGGATCTTCTTTTCAGCCAGCTCCTTGGCCGCGGATTTTGTCAGGGATACCACTGCACCCTTTGTCGCGGAATAGACCAGCTGGCCCCGGTTTCCGCGAAGCGCGACCATGGACGCGATATTGACAATGCTTCCGCCGTTTTCCTGCCTTCCCATAATCCGGCTGACAATCTGCAGCATATTGATCGCTCCGAAAACATTCACAGCGAACATCTTCTGCATGTTTTCCGGGCTGATCATGCCGATCAGTTCATTGAACTCAACTCCGGCGTTGTTTACCAGCCCGTCAATATGCCCGCATTCTTTTTTGACCCGCGTCACCGCGTTTCTTGCTTCCTGTTCATTGCTGATATCAAAATACAGGGATCGAACCTCACCTTCCGAAGACGCGTTTGCTTCCGGGCACCATTCCTCGACGGAGCCCTGTCTGACGTCTGTCGCGTAGACAATCGCGCCGTTCTGCGCGAAGACAGTTGCCATAGCCTGGCCGATCCCCCTGCCGGCCCCTGTAACAATGATTACCTTTCCCTTCAGCAGTCCAAAAGAGCTTTCTCCCATACAGCACCTCTTTATCTTTTCCAGAGGACATCAATTTCATGAACCTTTTCAGGTTCTGGTCCCTGATACTTTTTCTTCAGAAATTCCGATGCAACCTGCGGAAACAGCGCGCAGCTCAGAACATCCTCTTCGCATTTCGCGTATTCTGCTGTTTCAGTTCTCAGTTTCTCCATCTCAGGCTGTATCAGATCGGCAGGGCGGCAGGTTATGATTTCATCCTCTCCCACCGCTTTCTTTCGTACTTCCTCATCCACCGCGCCCGGCAGCCTGCCGTATTCGCCCCGCAGAAGCATCCTGGATTCTTTGGGAAACATTTTATACCGTTCCCCGCTGATCACATTCAGAACTGCCTGGGATCCGACAATCTGGCTGGTCGGCGTTACCAGCGGCGGATATCCAAAGTCTTTCCGGACCCTTGGTACTTCCTGCAGAACTTCTTCAAACTTATCTTCCGCGTTCGCCTGCTTCAGCTGGCTGAGCAGATTGGACAGCATGCCGCCGGGTACCTGATACAGCAGGGTCTTCGGATCTACCCGCAGGACCTTTGGATTCAGAACGCCTTCCTCCTGCATCCGCTGCGCAACATCCCTGAAATGGGCCGCCGCCCTGCTCAGCTTTCCCTGATCCAGGCCTGTATCCCGGTCTGTACCGGCCAATGCCGCAACCATGGATTCCGTTGCCGGCTGGGAGGTACCGTTCGCGAACGGCGACAGCGCGCAGTCGATGATATCCGCGCCGGCCATGGCAGCCATCAGATAAACCATATCGCCGGTACCGGTTGTGTTATGGGTATGGATGTGTATAGGCACATGCACCTTTTCCTTCAGCCTTCTGACCAGCGAATAGGCAGCTTCCGGCAGCAGAAGATTCGCCATATCCTTGACGCAGATCGTGTCCGCGCCCATATTTTCCAGCTGAACCGCCAGATTCACGAAGTATTCCTCGTTATGAACCGGACTGGTCGTGTAGCTGACCGCCGCCTCGCAATGCGCGTGATTCTTCCGGACCGCCTTCATCGCGGCTTCCATGTTCCGCGGATCGTTCAGCGCGTCAAAAACGCGAACCACATCAATCCCGTTCTCCACAGAACGGGCGACAAAAGCTTCCACCACATCGTCCGCGTAATGTCGGTACCCCAGCAGATTCTGCCCGCGGAGCAGCATCTGCAGCCTGGTGTTCGGAAGCGCTTTCCGGAGCGTCCTCAGCCGTTCCCACGGGTCTTCGTTCAGAAAGCGCATACAGGCGTCAAAGGTCGCCCCGCCCCAGCATTCAATCGACCAGTAGCCGATGCTGTCGAGTACCTCACAGGCCGGAAGCATATCCTCAATCCGCATGCGGGTCGCTGCCTGGGACTGATGCGCGTCCCGGAGGATGGTATCTGTAACCAGCAACGGCTTTTTATTCTCAAACTGTTTTATCATATATTATTCTTATCCGATTTCAAACAGCGTTTCCCCGCCGGCAACAGTACTGCCTGGGGAGCATTCCATTTTCAGGATCCTGCCGTCTTTGGGAGCGTAGATTTCGTTTTCCATTTTCATTGCTTCCAGAACCAGAACAACTTCACCGTTTTTTACCGTCTCACCCTCTGATTTGAGAATTCTGATCACCGTCCCGGGCATCGGACTGGTTACGGCTCCGGTTTCATTGATCGTTGTTTTCTGCGCGGAAGGATCAATAATACGAACGGTTGTATCCTTGTCCGCGCCGCGGAATTCCTTAAACGCCTCTTTTTTCGGAGCGGGTACCATGCTGTCCTCCGGCAAAAGCTCGATTTCCATCTCGTAAACTTTTCCCTCAATCGTAATCCGATATTTACTCATTCGTGATGATCCTCCAGCTGGTACTTATGATAGGACAGATGATGATCCGCAATGTATTTTTCCAGGCTGCTTTTCTGTATCTCTTTGAAGGAATGAACAATCACCTGCCTGGGATCTGTTCCTGTTTCCTCTGCAATCGCCGCGACGGCCATCGCCACGATCATTTCTGTTTCCATCCCGGCGCCTCCTGTTACAGGGGTATATTCCCGTGTTTTTTCACCGGCCGGATCTGTTTTTTTGTTTTCAGCATCTGAAACGCGCCGGCAATCCGCTCCCTGGTTTCCTCCGGTAAAATAACCTCGTCCACATAACCGTGCTCCGCGGCAATATACGGATTCATAAACCTGCTGTTATATGCATTCAGCAATTCTTCCTTTTTGGCTGTCGGATCTTCCGCTTTGGCAATTTCTTTTTTCCCGATAATTGAAACAGCTCCCGCCGCGCCCATGACAGCAATCTCCGCAATCGGCCAGGCATATACAATGTCCGCCCCGATTCCCTTGCTGTTCATGGCAATATAGGCGCCGCCGTATGCTTTGCGCATAATCAGGCTGATCTTTGGGACGGTAGCTTCGGCATACGCAAAGAGCATTTTCGCTCCATGGCGGATAATCCCCCCATGCTCCTGCTGGCTTCCCGGAAGAAAAGCGGGGACATCCACCAGCGTCAGCAGCGGGATATTGAAGCAGTCGCAGAAACGGATGAACCTGGCTCCCTTATCCGATGCGTTGATCTCCAGTGAACCAGCCATATACTGGCTTTGATTTGCGACGATACCGATTACTTCTCCGGATAATCTTGCGAAACCGACCACCAGGTTTTTCGCAAAATCCGGCTGAACCTCAAAAAAAGTGCCTGCATCCGCAAAGGCATCGATGACCCGCCTGACGTCATAGGCCTTTTTGGAATCACCCGGAACAATGTCAGTAAGAACAGCTGAACGGTCTGTCTTTCGTCCTTCAACAGTCATCGGGATTTCCCCGTTGTTCTGGGGAAGATATCCCATCAGACGGCGGACTCCGTTGATACAGGAAAGATCATCCGGGTAAACAAAATGAGACACACCGGACACCGAACTATGTACAGACGCTCCTCCAAGATCCGATGAGGAAATGATTTCTCCCGTAACAGACTTGACGACTGCCGGACCGGTAATGTACATCTGGCTGGTTTCTTCATTCATGAAAATAAAATCGGTAATAGCAGGTGAATAGCAGGCACCGCCGGCACACGGTCCGAGAATCACCGAAATCTGTGGAATCACACCGGAAGCAATCGTATTCCGGTAAAAGATATCCGCATATCCGGAAAGGCTGTCAATTCCTTCCTCAATTCTGGCCCCGCCGCTGTCATTGATCGAAATAAACGGTACTTTCATTTCCAGCGCTTTATCCATCGCCCGGCAGATTTTCATGGCATGCGCTTCACCAAGCGAACCGCCGCCGACTGTAAAATCCTGGGAAGCAACGAATGCGATACGGCCATGTATACGGCCGTATCCTGTAACTACCCCGTCGCCGGTCCGTTTTTTCCGGTCCATCCCGAAATCTGTGGCGCGGGAAGAAATCATGTCATTTATTTCAACAAAAGTACCGTCGTCGAATAACGCCTCAATCCGTTCCCTCGCCGTAAGCTTTCCGGATTCATGCTGCCGGGCGATTCTGTCTTCGCCGCCGCCCGCAAGCACTTCCTGTCTTCTGGACAGCAAGTATTCCGTTTTCTCCTGCCATTGATAATCCATGAGTTGGCTCCTATGTCAGCAATCAATTGACTGTCTGTTATTCAGGAAGTATAAAGAATTTAACAGAATATCTATTGTTTATTCTGCTGATTCAGGCAATCTCATAGCTTCTTTGCACCAGTTTCAGAATCTTGTCTTTTCTTGCTTCATAAGCTTCACGTTTTACCTGAAAAACAAGCACTTCAAAGCCATCCTTTTCATCAATATACGAACTGGTCTGAACCGCTCCAAGCCTTTTGAGCTGCGCAATAACAGGCTTATTGCCATTCACGGCTGTACAGCGCACATAATCCGCTCCTATTATTTCAAAAGCAAATCTTCTGAGTTGCAGGATCGCGTCACAGTTTTGGGCATAACTTCCGTTGATTACCATCCGCCCCATTTCTCCGTTTTTGCCTTCAAGATCATAATATCCAACGGTTCCCAGGGGATTTCCCTCTTTATCCTCTACAATGAAAAAGTAATCCCCTTCCCTTTTTCTTTGATTTCTGATCCAGTTCCGCTGATCTTCAACAGTTCCGCTTACGGAGTGAACATACTTTGTTCTTTCTTTGTCCTGACGCAGCATGTATGTAAATTCAGCATCAGATTCCTCAACCGGACGCAGATTGATTCCGATTCCTTCAACAATACCTTGGTATATCATTCTTCCTCATCCTCTGTGTAGAACTGATTATTCCAGCTAAATACTGTTTCAGACTTGTTTCTCCGAAACATGTGGATATTGTTCCTTTGCGAGCCTCAGGCTTAAAGCAATTCCTTCTTCATTGTATCCGACAAAATAGGACCCGCCCACATTCACATTCGCGTGTTTTGTTCTGTCCTTAGTGTCAAAAACCATTCTGACAAGCCCGAACAACATTTTCAGATCTGTCAGAAAACTGATGTTTTCCACATACCAGATATCATTTTCAAATTGAACATGATAATAACCCGTTTCTTCCTCTGTGATTGAAATCATTCTCGGGCATTCAAGTCCGGGTCTTACATTTACCCTTGCGTTGTGCCGTTCAGTCATTCGCTGGTGAAAAAAAGCAGGAAGCGGTCTGGGACCGATAATTGACATCTCGCCTTTTATCACACTCCAGAAATTTAACAATTCATCCAATGACAGTTTTCGCATAAAACGTCCGAACTTAGTTACACGCTCACTCGCAGGCAACAAATTCCCTTCGGCATCCCGTTTTTCGTTCATATTTCTGAATTTCACCAATGTAAACGGTTTCCCATCCAATCCGATTCTTTGCTGTTTGTAAAAAATCGGCCTGCCGACATCGCAAAAAGTACATATGGCAAAAATAAGATTCAACGGCAGAAGCAGCAGAAAAACCGGTATTGAAATAATAAGATCCAGCATTCTTTTGCCGTACTTTGTATAAAAGCTGGTCCGGGGATTAACTTTTGGAGAATTATTGTTTACAGCATCATAAAAGTTCTCTTTTAAGTATCTTGCATACTCTGCTTCTTCCTTCGATACCAGATTGCTGCCTTTCCCAAACTTTTCTCCCATCGATATATCCTCCATCAGGAAAAGAATCTGTTCCCGGTTCTTTTATTCCGCATATTGTCGCAGAACAGCTAAGTCCATTTTCAATCTGTTCCGTCTGTTCTTCCGGATTCTTATCAGAACTCTACACCGTATCTTTTCAGAATCTCTATTCCGTTCAGATAGGATCCGTAATGCAGAATATCCCCTGATTCAAAAAACACATCAAACGTATCCTCCAGTTCGGAGATCAGGGAAAGATGTGCCACCGAATCCCATTGCGGTACATCCTTGAAAGTGAACTTTTCATTCAGCATGGATTCATTGACGCCAAGAACTCTGCAAAACACATCATTGTATTTCTTCAGGTTGTCCATCTTGATTATCCTCGATTCTTTACTTGTCCAGCACGGCGAGTATATCAGCAACAGTTTTGAATCCCTTGATCATGTCTCCGGTGAGCTTAACGCCGAATTCATCATCCGCCATAACAATCAGGGACAGCTTTGCCATGGAATCGTACTCATCCACATCCGCCAGTACCGTATCAGGCGTCAGCGTCCCCTCATCCAGCTCCAGCGTTTCCTCGATCATTGCGATTTTTTCCTGTTCAGACATGGTAATACCTCCTGCATTTTTAGTTTGATGATAATCCGCCATCCACAAAAAGTACAGTTCCTGTGATCATTTTTGCGGCGGGACTTAACAAGAAAACGATTGAATCCGCAACATCCTCCGGTTCAATCAGTCCCAGATACTGCCTCTCCATAAGGGCTTTTTCACTGTCGCTGGATTCAGAAGCATATTGCCGATAGATCTCTGTGTTTGTTACAGCAGGGGAAACGGCGTTTATATTGATTCCTTTGTCTGCAAGCTCCTTTGCAAGGCAGCGGACTGCCGCGTTCATGGCCGCTTTCGAAGAAGAATATGCTGTATGCGCCTTGTCTCCCCGTATCGCTGCATTTGAAGAAACAGCAACGATCCGCATTCCTTCGTTGAATCTTCCGCGCCGTACCGCCTGCCGGACCGTTTCAATAAACCCGAAAAAATTGGTCTGAAAAACATCCTGCAATTTTTGCGGCTTCAGTTGCTGCAGAGGCAAAGTCGAGTTTATTCCCGCACAGTAAACAAGGCCGTCTGACGCGCCCTGCTCTTCATAAATTCTTTTGAAAAGAGGTTCTATACCCTCCAGATCGCTCAGATCCGCCGCGTAACAACTGTGCCCTTCTCCCTCAAGCAGCCGTAGCGTTTCCTGAAGCTTTTCCTCTCTCCTGGCAATCAAAATCACCCGGGCGCCAACTGTGCTGAGCACAATGGCTGTCTGCCTGCCGATTCCGGATGAAGCGCCTGCAACGATAATCTTTTTCCCTGAAAAATCAATCAGATTCCGCATTGTTTCCGTTTCCTCAATATGTTCCGGGAACAAATTTCCCTTCCGCATAGTAATCTTCCGTCTCGATGATCGGATACACTTTTCCGGTATCAAGCTCCGCATTGGAAACACCCCAGGAAAGTCCGATACCGAAACCGCACATCAGCAGTCTCTTTTTGCCGGAATCTTCTTTTCCAAACGCGTCGCAAAGCGTAAGCGGAATGGATATTCCGCCGGTGTTTCCGTAACGGTCCAGTGAAACAGGAACACAGTCTTTGGGCAGCTTCATTTTACGGATCAGCTGATTGATAATAAACTGATTGGCCTGATGGAAAACAAAGGCGTCATAATCCGCTGCGCCGGTACCCGTCGCTTCCAGATAATCTTTCAGCGCCTTCGGCACATCCGTAATGGAAAAAGAAAACACAGAGGTTCCATCCATAAAAATATCATAAAGGGAACGTTCGATTCCGTCACTGCAGACAAAGCGTTCCCGGCCCGGATACATATCACGGAATCCGCCGGCAGGCAGGACAATCGCCTTAAAACGGTCGCCGTCGCTCCGCAGCAGCGTTGTTGTTTTTGCTTCCGGCTGCCTGGCCAGAAGAATCGCCGCTCCGGCGTCGCCGTACATCATGACGATGGATTTATCTTTCGGATCAACCAGCTTGGACGCCGTCTCTCCCATAAGCAGAAGCGCGTAACGGATATCCGAACTGTTCATCAGCGACATGGCCGTCTGCAGACCGTAAACAAACCCGGAACAGCCAAGATTGATCTCCATGCAGGAACAGTCGATCGGAAGCCCCAGCCTTTTTTGAACAATGCTGGCGCTGGAAGGCCTGCGGTAATCCGGGGACTGGGTTACCATCAGCATGGCTCCGATTTCATTTCTACCGATATCTGTGCGGGAAAACAGATTTTCCGCCGCAGCCACGGCCAGATCGCTGGCTGTTTGTTCCGGAAGGGCCTTATACATTGCCTTTATTCCGGTTCCGGCTGTGAACTTTGAAGTAACTTCTTCCCCGAAAACAGGAATAAAACTGTCCACTGCTACATGATTTTTCGGAACTGCGCAGGCAATTCCGGCGATTCCGATTCCCTCACTCCTGAAAACAGACATTCTGTGGTGATCCTCCCTTAGTGTTCCGTTAATTTGTATTTTTCAAAATGGCCCGGATAAATAATCGTCCCCTTTGGAACAGCTTCTATTCTGGCCAATCCCGTCTGAGCCCATTGTTCCCTGCTTCCGCCGGGAAACCTCAGTTCGATCTCCCGGTTTTTCAGCAGGCTGTCACCGGAGAAAAAACAATCCCGGTCAAAAAAGATTCCTATGCTTCCCGGCGAATGACCCGGTATTTCCTGAAGCCGTATCAGGTGCCCCTGCCATACAAACCGCGTTTCATCACTAAATGTTTCGTCCGCGGAGCATCTGTATCCTCTGTCCGTATCCGGAACCTCATAATGATCAATCCATGTCTGCAGCTGACAGAACTCCGGAAACAATCTGGCCAGGTTTTTGTTGGGATTCCGGATCCTTTCGGCGCACGCTGCCGAACAAAGGACTTTCCCGTGTGTTTTCTCCTTCCATGCGTTCACGCCGGAAATGTGGTCGTAATGCTCATGCGTCAGCAGAATCCAGTCGATTTCAAGATCTCTAGCCGGCTCGGTGTTCAATGACGGATCGATCACAATCGCATGCCCGTTCTCGAATATCACATACATGTTTGAATGCAGAAGCCCGGAATCATACTGTTCAATCTTCATGCTTTCATGGCTTCAAGCGTGTTCATCAGCGTTTTGCTGTCTTCCACGCGCAGGACCGTAACGTCCTTCAGTGTCTTTTTGACCAGTCCGGAAAGTGTCCGTCCCGGACCGCACTCAATAAATGTATCGATCCCGTCCTCCCGCATTTTCTGCAGCGTCTGTACCCAACGCACCGGACTCATTGCCTGCTTCACCAGCAAATCGGAAATATTGTCCGTTTCTTCCGGCTGCCTGCCGTTTACATTCATATAGACAGGGATTGCGGGCTTCAAAAACGTAATGGAAGAAAAAACCTCCTTCAGTTTCATCGCTGCCGGTTCCATCAGTTTGCAATGGAACGGTGCGCTGACCGCAAGCTTCACACAGCGAAATCCCTGCGCTTCCGCGATTTCGCAGGCTCTGTCCACGCCTTTGGCTGTTCCCGAAACGACCGTTTGTACCGGGCTGTTATAATTTGCCGGAACAACATATGCTCCCGCCTGTTCACAGATTATCTCCGCCTGTTCCGGAGTAATGCCGACAAAAGCAGCCATAGCTCCTTCCCCGGGTGCCACCGCTTCCTGCATGGCATCCGCACGGATCTGAATAATCCTGAAAGCTTCATCTGTGCTCATCGATCCCGCAAAGGCCAGCGCGGCATACTCCCCGAGAGAAAAGCCCGCAGCCGCGTCCGGCATTATTCCGTGCGCTTTCAGGCACATGCCCGCCGCAAGGTCTGCCGCCAGCACACAGGGTTGTGTATTGTGCGTCAGATTCAGCTCTTCCTGCGTCCCGGAAAAACACAGTTCGGAAATCTTCCGGTTCAGCACTTTATCCGCTGAATCAAATACGGCTTTTACCGCAGGTTCCGTTTCATACAGATCTTTTATCATTCCGGGATATTGTGCACCCTGACCGGAAAAGAGGAACGCTGTCTTCATTCGTTATTGCTCCCGCTCTTTGATGCTGTTTTTTTTGTTGATTCACTGTACTGCCAGCTGCTTTGGAATAATTATGTATAGTAACTGACGTTATTCAATCCAAAACTAAAAAACTGTCTATCAGTAATTATTTATTACCTCTATTACATACTTTATCTCTTCATCCGGCATGCCGCAATAGATCGGCAGTGATACTTCCTGTTTTGCGTATTTTTCCGCATTCGGAAAATCGCTCCAGTTATATCCCCATTCTTTATAGCATTCTGCCACATAAGGCGGAATCGGATAATGCACCTGGGTATTGATGCCGTTTTCTTTCAGGTATGACTGGAAAGCTTCCCGGTTTTCCACAAGAACGGGGAAAAGATGATATACATGATAAACGTCCGCATAGGTCGGGGGAATGACTACCTTGTTGTTGACAATGCCTGCCTTGTACAAATTCGCCTGGCGTCTTCTTTCCTCGTTCCCTGCGTCGAGGTATTGGAGGCCGACCTGCAGGATGGCCGCCTGGATCTCGTCCATACGGCTGTTAACGCCCTTGATTTCATTATGGTATTTGACTTTGGATCCGTAGAATCTCAGCATTCTCAGTTTTTCCGCAAGCTCTTCATCATCCGTTACAATGGCTCCCGCGTCGCCAAAGGCCCCGAGCGGTTTGGTCGGATAAAAGCTGAAGCAGCCCAGCGTGCCGAATGTTCCTGTTTTCTTCCCTTTAAAGGTTGACCCGTGGCATTGTGCGCAGTCTTCAACAATTTTGAGATTATACTTGTCTGCAAGTTCCGTAATGATATCCATTCTGCTGGGCTGGCCATACAGATGAACCGGCAGGACTGCTTTTGTCCGGCTGGTAATCTTTCCCTCAATCTGATCCGCATCAATTTCCATATGATCATCCGCGTCCACAAATACCGGTGTCGCGCCGTTTTCCGTAATGCCGATGACAGAAGCAATGTAGGTATTGGCCGGTACAATCACTTCATCCCCAGGACCGATGCCCAAAGCACGGAAAGCCAGGATCAGCGCGTCAGTCCCGGAGTTCAGAGCCACACAATACTTCCTTCCGGTCCACTCGGCAAACTGCTTTTCAAATTCCAGCATCTCTTTTCCAAGAATATACCATCCCGAATTGAGCGCCCTCAGTGCTGCTTCCTCATATTCTTCCTTATGCAAATCAAATGTCCTTTTCAATACTACCGCATCGACTTTCATAGCATTATGCCTCCGCTTTCATTTCCGCCGCAAACTCATCAAAATCTCTGATATATTCCGTGGCGTCATAGTATTCATTGGTGAGGACCATCAATACGGAATCTTCCGTAAAGTCATACATTTCCTTCCAGACATATTTGGGAAGATAAACTGCCTGATTGGGTTCATTCAGTTCGTAAACAACCTCATTTCTGTTTTCATCAATTGTTTTGACTTTACTTTTCCCCTTAACATTGAACAAAACAAACTCTGATTTTCGATTTGAGTGTTTGCCCCGTACTGTGCCTACATTTCCTTTGCCGAAAATATAGAATATTCTCTTAATTTCGAACGGAACATCCTTGCACCCTTCAACCTCGATATATCCATTATCATTAAATGTCGGGAATGTCAGCATCCTTATGCCCTCGTAATACTTGTTCACACGATTCCCTCCCCTGTGATCTGCGCGGATTCCATGACTGCTGACCATTCTTTTTCTTTCAGGAATTTTACATAAGCGGTATAATCATTCCTCAGTTTGTCCGAGTCATAATGACCTGAAGCCGCAACGCACAATACGCTTCCGGGTATTTTCCATACCATTTCCCTCCAGACACTGGGATGCAGAATCAGACCGACAGACGGATCGTCAAGTAAGATATGTCTGGTCTCTTTTCCGGTATCAATGTAAACATCTATACAGCCATACGGACAGAAAAGCAGATGCCAGCTTTGTTTATGCGGATGGAAACCTTTCTGCTGATCCTGTTCGCTTTCGTATATGGAATAAAACCTGCTGATGCGGAAAGGAATATCGTGCTCTCCTTCAAAGAAGGATAATCCGGAATGTTCGTCATCCTTTTGCAGCGCTGTCCTGATTTTTACGACTTCGTAATAAAAGCTTTTTTTGCTGATGGCGGTATGAACCGTTACACCCATCTGCCTGCTGGCCGTCAATATGGATCCAGGAATATCCATTCCTTCAGGGCCGCAGATGTAAAGCTTGTCAATCCATTCCCAGCACAGAAAATCCACAGCTTCCCTGCGGTCTACAATAACCGGTACATTCTGAATGGATCCTTCATTCGCCTTGTCGGTAATAAACATCCCTTTGACGGTCGTATCTGTTCTCCTGAGAGCTTCCAGGCCTTCAACAGCATATCCGGAAGTCGTGATCAGCAGCGCTGTGGAAGGTTCTCTCTTCTTTCTGTGTTTTTTTAATATCATTTTCCAGATCTCTCTGGATGAAAACACAAGAACCGCGTCTATCCCGTACATCAGATAAATCGTTACACGGGAATACACGCTGCCTTGTTTTGTGGAAAACAGAAATAACGACAGAAACACAAAACTCAGCAATACATGCTTCATTGTTTCCAGCAATTCCCTGCGTACGCTGCGCCGCAGCACAAGATACAAAGTCTTAAATACAACCGTAACAAGGATATCCGACAGGGACATTACAAGCGCTACAACCGCATAGTCTTCATCAGCGTAACCCGTCTTTTTCCAGCCAAGATAAAATCCGCAAGCCAGAATAAATGCTATATGGAGACACGCCAGATCAAGAGCAATAAAACTAAAATACTTGATCCATTTTCTATAGTTGATTTGTTGCAGCACGCTCGTTTCACCTCATACGAAGTATTTTGCTGTCTGTAGCGGATTCTGAATGTTTTTTTGAAAACCTTCCTGTCAGTTACAAGCTCAAAGAAAGATATGCTCCGCCGTGCAGGACGTAAGCCGTCCGGCAAAAGTATTTCTTTTTTCAGCAGCATATAACTCCAGCAAACCACTGCGAGTTTTCACCGCTTGCCTGTGATTACTCCCTCACTCCATTTTTTTGTATGACATTTGGGCAGACTTCTCCTAACCCACATAGTCATACAGAATGAATTATAACCCATATGCATCCAGGAGTCAATTTTTCCTTTTTTTGCTTGTTCTTATGCTGTTTTTTATTTTTCCCGAATTGCAACAAAAAGGCCCGGCGTCTGCCGGACCGAAAAAGATATGCTCAATTTATGCTTCAGTTTTTTCTCCTTTTTTTCTGCTGATAATAATTCCCACAAGACAGGCTATAAAGCCTAAAGCACAAACAGGACCAGCGACTTCGATGACCTTTTTGGCAAATTCGCCGGAAAGAAGCTTCGGAGATTCATACAGTACTGCAGAAACCGCCAGGGTGCTGTCGTCCATCTCCTTTTCAAAGAAAGCTTTAAGAACAGCGGCAAATCTTTCCGTGATCGCGTCAAGTTTTGCTTTAGTTGCGGAAACGTTGGCTTCCACGACTTTCCTGTGTGCTTCACGTTCTTCCTCGGAAACCACTGCGACCTGTTCCGCAGTTATTTCATCCGTTTCAGAAGCTTCCGTAGTCTCAGTTTCGGCTATTTTCTCCTTTTGCGCTGTGGTTTCGCCCTGGATATCGGCAAGCTTCTGCTTAACCTGGATCAGTTCCTTATTCAGGCTGGATATACTTGCCTCGATTGCATGGTAGGACTGCACCAGACTGTCATAGGTTTCTGTGGAATTACCGCCGACCTGCTGCAATGTTCCCGCAGTGGAAACATAAATAATGTCATCTTTATTATATCCGCTGATCAGGGAATCCATATCCTTTGCCCTTTGATCCAGTTCCCTCAGCCGGATTTCCAGAATCTTGATCCTGTTTTCATACTGGTCGGTAATCCGGTTCTGATCCTGGGACAAAGCGTTCATGGTAACAATACCGCTGAGCCGCTCCAGATCAGAAGTTCGCAGGATCCTGTACTGCACGGCAATATCCGCGAAGCCTTCCCCGTTCATCAGGAATTCCGGATGTTCCTCCGCCATCTGCCCGGCAAAAGCTTCATGCCGGGAAACAGCGCTTTCCAGCACCTCCAGCTGCTGCGGATAATCATATTCGGAAAGGCTTTCCAGCAGGTTGTCCGCTCCCAGGAAGAACATATAAGTTCTTTCAAAGTAAGTACGGAATTCTGCCATGATGTTTTCCAGCAGTTTTTCCAGATTCGCCCGGGAGATATTCCTGTCAAAATCATTGTACAGCGTTACTGTATAGTACGTCGCGTGATAATCTTTGACGGATGTCTTGCCTGCGTCTCCGGTCAGCAGTGATTCGTAACCGGTCATCTGCTCGATGATATTCTCCGGATAGGCGCCTGTAATCAGGAGGTTTCCCCGGATCTGATCTGTTGTATACCGGTCGGACAGTCCCACGTCCGCAAGTGCCGCGGACAGAACCTCTTCCGAAGTAAAACCGGAAAGGTCAAAACGGTATCCGTTCGGAGCCAGGCCTTCCGCTGCGCCGTTGAACGAAAACTGAATGGAGGAAGAGGCGCTGGTACGCTCAGGGTTTGCGTTGAAGAGAATAACGGCAAGAATAATGCCGGCCAGCGCGCAGACCGCAACAGTAATTATGGTATTTCTGAACCAATGTGTCCTTTTCATGCTTCAGCCGCCTCCTTTCCTTCCGTATCCGCTTTCAAAGCATCGCTTTGTTTCCTGTGCCGGAATTCCGGAGCCAGAGCAGCAAGGAACCAGATGCCCAGGCCGATGATCGCGCCTGCGGCGCAGCCGATAATCATTTTTTTCGCGGAAGCCACCAGGAAATTATCCAGTTTCCCCTGAGGCGCACTGTGTTCGGAATAGGTGGTGAATATGGGGCTTGCAAACAGTTCCGTCATATGCGTGCGGACGCCTGTATAAAGATCCTTCACGGCGTTTATCGCTTTACTCAGTTCTTCTTCGGCATCCTGAACTTCCGTCCGCCTGACGCTTGCGGAAAGCCGGTCCAGTTTGTTCTGTGTTGTCGCGATGGCTGTGCGCAGACCGGCCGCCTTTGTGTAGTTGTTTTGCTGCTGAAGCACCAGCTCATTGTAGTATTCCGTCGTCATCTTTGTGGTGCGGGCGGTATCGGACTCCTGCATACTGACAAATACTTCATTGTTTTTATAGCTCTTCAGTAGCTCATTGACATCGTCTATATCTTCATTCACCTTATCCAAGTCATTCTGGTAGGTACGGATACGGTAACGGTATGTCAGGGCAACCGCGTCCTTGTCTTTCATAATGCCGCGGGCGTAGATATACGCTTCCAGATAATCGATATTCACAGATTGTACTGTATCAATGGTATCCGCCCACTCATTCAGGTTGAGGCCTGTCTGCCAGGAACGGTACTGCCGGACGTTCTCCGGTCGGCTGTTGCAGTAGGATTTCAGGCTATCCAGCGCGTCGCTCAGACTGTCCAGAATCTCTGGCAGGTCCATTGTTTCTGTATCAATAAGCGAAGCCTGATCCTCCGGCAGACGGACGTTCGCGTACTGCAGGATCAGCATGTCGTTGTACGCGTCCAGAATCCGGTTCAGCAGGATACGGAGTTCTTCATCTTTCAGAATAAGCTTTTCCCTGGATTCCTCATCTCCAAATCCGTTGGTCAGAGAGACGATAAAACGGTTCTGGTAGGCCATTTCTGTTTTCTCGAGCCGGTTATATGCCTCCACATCCTTTACTTCCGCAAGTCCGGCCAGCACTTCCTTGGTACGGCTGCTTTCCTCTGTCAGAACGCGGGTAATGGTCATATTGTTCCGGATGTTCTCTACGGTAACCGGCTCGGAAAGGGTCAGGCCGTTCAGCGCTTTCTGCAGAACGGGAGCGGAAGTAACCGCGGACAGATCCAGTGCATTGCCCTCCGGATCCACCAGCAGCCCCTTATACTTGCTTGGCACGTCAAACCGCAGTGATACCACGGAAGACACTGTCAGCACCGGCTTATTCAGTTGATACAGCAGCAGAGGGGCGCAGATCCCGACAACCATGCAAAGGATCAGCACCCAGGCAAAAATCCTGGATTTCAGTTTGAAATTATGCAGAATCCGACCCAGATCAATCGAATCTTCTTCGGTGTCGGAATTGTTGACTACCAATTGAATTGTGGTATCCTTTTCCGGCAGCAGGTTGCCGGATGGACGTTCATTGTTCCCCAAGACTACACCCTCCATTTCTCCACCCAGGGAGCATAATAATACAAATAGCATAATAACACAGCTTCAGCAAATCCGCAACGAGCGAGAAACGGATTATCACCACCGGTAATGCACGGGCAAGATTTGATAAGACAGGAGGATATTGACTGCTTCACTAAAATGCTGATATTCTTTGCCAAATATGGTTTGCCCAACAACCCAAAAACATAACAAACACAATGGTATTTAATCAAAATAAACAATATACGGCAATCCCAGCTCTACACATCGGTCTTTTGCATAGCTTTCGGATTTGCACCAGATAAGCACCTTATTACTGAATGCTTTTTCTGATATGTATGCTACGCTGGCCGGAATCTTGATTACCATATTTTCTATGTCTACAAATTCTTCCGCGTTTATGGATTCAGTTCCAGGAAGAAGCTCAAGGAAGCCAGTTAACAAAACAAGCGCATTATCATCCACCCAGGAATCAATTTGAATCTTGTTCCATTCAGTCTCTGATCCATCATAGATTATAGATCTAAAGTATGTATAATGATCATTGGAATCTGGATCGGTATACATTTTACCATCTAATGCGTTGTAATCAATATTTGTAACTGCATGAGGAATGATTATATAATCCAGTTTTCTGCAATTATAAAAAGCATATTCTCCGATGATCGTCACGCTGTCGGGAATCTTATACCGTCCTTCTTTACCAGGGGGACAGCAGATGAGTTTTGTTCTTGCTTTATTATACAGCACTCCGCCACTAGAACTGTATTTGCTGTTCTTTGAAGCAACCGTTATTGTTTGTAAATTATCGCACCCGTTAAACATACTGCCGATAAGAATACCCGTTAAACTTTTGGGAATGGTGATACTTGTCAGATTGCAACAGCCGGAAAACGCTCCTCCCGATATGCTCGTTATTTCGTCGGGAATGATATATTCTCCTGCCTTTCCACAAGGACAGACGAGGAGTTCTGTTTTTTGCTTATTAAATAACACCCCATCCTCGGAACTGTATTTTTTATTCTTTGCAGTAACTGTTACTGTTTTCAGACTTTTGCAATCAGAGAACACATCATCTGCAATACTGGTTACACTGCTCGGGATGGTAATACTCGTCAGTCTTTCGCAACGGTTAAAAGCATTATTCCCAATACTGGTAATACTGGTTGGAATCGTGATGCTTCTAAGATTAATGCATTTATAAAATGCATAGTTCCCGATACTAGTTACTCCTGGATTAATAATTATTTCATTGATTTTATCCGCATATTGTCTCCATGCACTTTCTCTATCCTGTTGACCGGCAAAATTATCCATATCACCCGAACCGGAAATACTCAAAGTACCTCCGTCATTTATTTTCCAGTTCAGATTCCCCCATTTTCCACTCTCACTTGCAAGCGCACTTATACCAAGCAACAGGAGAAATGCTGCTGTAAGTAGCCAAACCAACACTGCTCTCCGGAATAATTCCTTTTTTTTCCACATAATCTTTCCTCCAAACTAAGAAAGAAATATTATACTGATAACATATGTTTTATTCTGCAATATGGGTATATTATATCCCTTGTCAATGAAAAGCGGCAGGAACAGTATATCGAATACTATTATCGACACAATATTTCTCCGCATAAGAATTATGGCTTGTCTGTACAGTTAATTGAGGATCATTTTTGAAAGCATGTACTCCGATACTGGTTACGCTGTCCGGAATCGTAATGGTAGTCAGGGAAGGACAGTAATAAAACGCACGATCCCCAATGCTGGTCACATTGTCCGGAATCGTAACAGAGGATAAGGCGGAGCAGCTGCAGAACGCATAATCCCCGATGCTGGTCACGCTGTCCGGAATCGTAATGGAGGTCAGGGATGAACAGTTGTTGAATACATAGTCCCCAATGCTGGTCACACTGTCCGGAATCGTAATGGCTGTCAGCGAGGGACAGTTAAGAAATGCACCGTCACCGATACTGGTTACACTGTTCGGAATCGTTACAGAGTTTAGAGCAGAACAATGCGCGAACGCATTATTGCCAATGCTCGTTACGCTGTTCGGGATCGTCACGGCGGTCAGGGCGGAACAATCACGGAACACATTATCCCCGATACTGGTCACGCTGTTCGGAATCATGACATTTGTCAGGGAGGAACAGTAATAGAATGCATCATCCCCGATACTGGTCACACTATCCGGAATTGTAATGGAAATCAAAGTGGAACACCATGAGAATGCTCGTTCTCCGATACTAGTCACGCTATAATTATCTATCGTTTCTGGAATGTCCAATGTTTCATCTTTTCCTGAATATTTATAAATAATCGCATTCCCGGTATTCGTGAGCAAATACTCATAATCACCGCTAACATAAGGCGTCCCTGGTATGATCTGTATAGGTTCTCCTTCTGTCAGTCCGCAGCGCAGGCATGTTTTCGGTTCGGTAAATGTTGCTTCCAGCCAATCATGCCCTAACGGTTTTCCTTCCGTAGCTCCGCACTGTTTACATGTTTTTGGCTGCGTACAGGTCGCTTCCAGCCAGTCATGCCCTAAAGGTTTTCCGTCCAAAGCACCGCACCGTTTGCATGTTTTTGGCTGCGTACAGGTCGCTTCCAGCCAGTCATGCCCTAAAGGTTCTCCGTCTGTTTCACCATGAATCGTGCAGGTTCGCGGATTCTCACAGTCTGCTTCTTTCCAATCATGTGTGATTTTATAAAGCGACTGCTCATAGCCATATTTGATGCTTACTGTTTTCCCGAGCATCTGTAAATCTAGCAAAGAAAACCGTACCTTCAGCCGTCACAATCTGGCAGGCAATCCCATCCGTCAATACGCAGTTTGTCGTTTCGAGAGTAAAGGAAAGCTCATCCCCGTCTATCAGCAACTGAATAATCTGATATGCCGGCCTGGCAGCTCTGTAATCCACAGCGTCCAGCATTCGGATATATCGGCCGTCAAGATCCACAAAGGGAAGCTGCTCAACACCGTCACATTCGTCCAACAGAACAGTATCTGGATATAAACCACTTTTTCATTATAAAATGCCTGACCAGCACTTCCGCTTATTTTTCCTGCTTGTTATTCCGCAACCAGATGATAACTTTCCTGACAGAGCAGCGTATCCCCCGAATAAAACTCAATAATCAAATCTGTATCATATGGCCATCCCTTCTGATTAGCGTACATCGCATCCAGCAGTTCGTCCAGATAAAAACCTGCATCAGCGATACCGGCCTTATAGAACACCGGCACGTCCGTCGCATAAACCAGGTTTTTATTCTCGCCGTTCTCGCTTCTGATCACTGCCCGGATTGTTTCGCCGGGATTGATTTTCTGCGACCAGGAAAAATAAACAATGTATCCTGTATCAGCAAATGCCATATCACTGATCGGAAGAGCAAGTTCCTCTTCCACTTCCCATACACTGTCCTTCAAAATCGATCTCTTCTTTTTATCAATAACCGCTTTCAGGTATATATTTTCGCTTTTTTCTTTAAACGGCCTGAGATATTCCTCTTTGGATTTTCTGTCGTACGCGAACAGTGCAAACTCCTTTACCTTAGCCCCGGTGGATTTCTGAGGTGTCCCGGTAGAAAACTCAATTGCCGCGCTCAGCCCGGAAGCAATGCCGTTTTTTACGGGTATCAGGTATGCGGAATATGTGGTCCTCGGAATCAGATCCGTCAGGACCAGCAACTGATTGCTGGACTGTTCCGTTTTCGCACCGGATTCAACGTCTTTTGGCATATAGGTAATAAAGTAGCTGTCAGTATCCGGCTCCAGATCCACCCAGCTCAGCGTCGCGGAATTGCTGCCGCATACCGCACTGAAATTATATATTGTTTCCTGTTCTTCACTGCTCAGCAACTCAACCATCCGTGCGGAATCCAGAATTCCATTACACGCCATAAACTTTTTCAGCGCTTCTTCATACAGGTGGAATGTCAGAAATCGCTGAGCTTCACAATAGATCTGCAGTCGTGCTGCGTTCAGCGGCTCGTCCGCTGACGGGAAATTGCCCAGCGTGCTTAAAATCAGAATCGCCGAATTATAATCATGCTGCTCAACCGCTAGCCGCGCCCTGGCGTACTGGGCATAGTTATCAATGCTTCCCTGCCGCTCCAGCGGATCCGGCCATTCCCTGCAGATCTCATCATATATCTCGATGACACCCTGATAATCACGTTGGTCAAACAGATCCATCATCTGTTGAACAGCTTCATTATAATCAAGCATGCTTTCTGCCGCCGCTGATCCGCAGGAAAGCAGCAAACAACAGAACAATAGAATCAGCGCTGTCAGTCGCCTCATTCCTCTTTACACCCCTTACTGTATAACAATGCAAATCTCAATTCTATCCACATACATTCCGTCTATATACAGTTCAATGATTCCCGCGCCTTCCTCCCATTTTTTTTTCATAAGCCTCAAAATGCCTGGCAAGCAAATCCTGAACCTGATCAAAACGGTACAGACTTTGAATACTTTTTCTCGCCTTCGGCGCTTCTGATGTTCCGGTTACGGAATAAACATCAAAGCCAGTAGTGTCTTCCGTTTTATCGTTCCCGTGTGCCATCCGCAAAATCATCGTCCAGGAGAAGGATGTCCTCGTTTCATCCGTATTGGATAATGGGATATAATAGTCATACAGATAACTGCCCTTTGCAAATCCCTGCCTGACATTAACGCCGATCAGTCCGGTATCCGTTCCCTCGGAATCTTTCATGGATTCAGCGTCATGAATCATATTTCTGTTGCTCATCTGCGAAAAAGTATACTTTTCCGCTTTGTTTGCCTCATAGAAGCGAAGATATCCTCTTCCGTCTGCCCGAATGGAACCATGAAGCCCTTCCGCCTGTTTTGTTTCAATTCTGGTTGTCAGGCTCTCCGTTGAACCATCTTCAGCAATGACGCTCACCGAATACTCCGTTTCAGGAAGCAATTCCTCCAGTGTTACGCTGCATTCGGCAGTCTGGACCATCTGCTCTTGTTTTCTGCCGCATGAATAGACGACGCTGTATCGATCCGCTGCTTCAGAATCCGTCCAGGAGAGAACTGCGGTTGTATCCGTCGTTTCTGTGCCTGTAAGACAATATCTGTCCGGTTCCGCTTCAATTTCCAGTATCCTTATTTTCAGTTTATTGGTATCTCTGTAATTCGTACACTCGTCAAGATATTCCAGCGCAGTCTGGTATTCTTTTTTGTCAAACGCGATACGTCCCTTCAGATAAGCAATGATTATCGTACAGGGAACAAGTCCTTCATGATCCGGAAAATCAACGCCATTCGTCCCGCCGACCCTCTGCGCCAGCTCAATCTGCGCGAGGGCTTCTTCCAGATCCCCATTATTCAGCGCCAGAAGTCCCCTCACATATATCTCATACACGGGAAATTCAGGAATTGTGGTCGAATAATCGTATTCTTCCTGAAGTTCCTCATACATTCTCAGTGCTTGTTCATAATTCTCTGCCTGAACTTCCTCAATAAAATTATCAAAAGTAAAACTCGGATTGATCACCTGTTCCGCGGTGCATATACCTGTCAGAAGGCACATACACAACAGCATACAAGCTAGTCCTTTCAGATAATCCTTCATTTCGCATATCCTCCCCGATAAAAGGCAACCGGATAATACAGGCTTTCTGGATTTAGTACCTGAATTGATACTAATACACTTCGCCTGAAATATAAAGAATCCGCAGTTTATACTGTGCAATTAATCCGATGTTATATAATCTATTTCGCATAAATCTAAATTATTATACTCTATGATGGTAATATCTTCAATGGAAAATATATCAACTTCTCAATATTTGATAATTGTGCCCGGTTTATATTTGATGGCCAGTCATCAAGAATGTAACAAACCAAAAAGGAAATATTTGACAATAATTCCTCCTGCATTCTATAATGATTCCATGAAAAAAGGAGGATATAGAAATGAATATCGTCAGACGGCTTGCGGTTTGTTTATTGGTATGCTGTGTTTTAATAAGCGGGTTTTTATTCATTGATTCCGCTCTGGCGGCAAGTTCCACATTGACGATTTCAAATCCGGATGCGTGGTCGGTATGGTCATGGGATGATTCAATTACAGCGAGATGGAATTCCGTTACCGGCGCATCCGGATATTATATTGCTTTGAGAAACAAAACAACGGATACGCTTGTTGTTGAAAAAACATATACGGAGAATACCAGTTTCAAAATATCCAGCTATATGCCGGAAGAAAGTGCGACTTACCATATCTGGGTCGGCGCGGTTGCATCCGAATCAGCTGATACTTACTTAAGCCAGGATCAACTGGATTTTTATGTGGCGCATGAGCCGGATATCACCAACGGCAGCGCAGAGAGCATTACATCCACCGGTGCTGTGCTGAGTATGGATATCAACCTGAATTACGGGTTTGATATCACTGACTGGGGTTTCTATGTCGGCACGTCTTCTTCCGTCAGCTCAATGGAACAGTACAGCTACGGTGCCACAACCAAAGGTACAAAAACAGCCCAGATCACAGGGCTTTCTCCCAATACGACATATTACTATCGCGCATACGCGGAAAATGAAGCCGGGGAAGAATATACGTCGGCAAAAAGCTTTAAAACACTTGTGGGCAACCTGAGCAAGCCGGTAATTACCAATCCGTCTGACAGCGGAACCTGTTCCGCGGGAACAGACATTAAGCTGCAGTGGAATGCCGTATCCGGAGCGGATGGATACAGGTATTACATAAAGCAGCTGTCCGGCGCGCCTGACCGGAACAACCAGGATGAGGCATATATCAACAAATGGGAAGGATCCGTTTCTTCCAGCCGGCTGTACTACACGCTCGGCGGAACGAATGTCAAGGGCGGTTACTGGTATAAGTTTGTGGTTGAGGCATACGCGAGCGGTGTAAGCTCCTCCTGGTCTTCCTGGGTATATACGTACGTTGAGCCGGGCCAGCTGGCAAAAGCAAAAGTAGTGTCTCCGTCAAATACGGCGACCTACAGCGGGAATCAGGCAATTCTGTTCGATTGGGACGCCGTTACCGGCGCTGAGGGATACCATTGGTACATTAAGCGTCTCAGCGGCATGCCGGACCGGACAAATACTAACGAACCGGCATTGAAATCCTGGGACGGGACGACAAATGCCAGTACAACAAAATATACACTGGCGGCAGGCAACGCAATACCGGGTTATTGGTATAAATTTGTGGTTGAAGCGCATGCGGACGGCATGACTTCTTCCTGGTCAGAGTGGGTATACTGTTACCTGGACGAAGCACATCTGGAAAAACCTGTTATTTCCTCCCCGCAAAACTGGGATGATGATTTTACTGAAGGCAGCGGTATTTCCGTAAAATGGGGATCGGTATCCAGTGCGACGGGTTACCGGATTCATATCAAGAAACTGAGCGGTTATCCGGACACGAGCAACGCGAATGAACCGAGCGTAAAGACATGGCGGATTGACCGCGGAACAAATCTCAGCTATACCCTCTCGTCGGGCAACGTGGAAGCAGGTTACTGGTACAAGTTTGTGGTTGAGGCATACAACGCCTCTTCTTCAAGCTGGTCTAATTATGTATATATTTATGTAGGCGAGCAGAGCAGCCTCAGCCGGCCGGTGATTACTTCGCCAGCGGCAAAGGAAGACCTTATGGCGGGGGATGATATCCGCCTGGCCTGGACAAAAGTAAACAACGCGACAGGATACAGATATTATGTGAAACAGCTGTCCGGAGAACCCAACTATTCGGATAATGAAAAGGCTGCCAAAACCTGGTCGGGTATGACAGGCGCCGTCGGACGTCAGTTTGTTCTGGCCGGAGCAAACGTTCAGCCGAATACATGGTATAAATTCGTGGTTGAAGCGGAAGCGGACGGATACAAGAGCAGCTGGTCAAAGTATGTATATATCAGAATACCGGATCGCGAAGACTGGATCCATTATGTTCTGCCCCAGGCCATAACCACGATTGAAACTGAGGCTTTTTCCGGAAACAAACTCCTGCGCACATTTGACGCGGGCAAAAGCAGCCTGTTAACGATCGAAAGCAAAGCTTTCAGCAATTGTACGAATCTGCAGAGCATCAATCTTCCGGAGAGTGTCAGATTTATTGCGGATGACGCTTTCAGCAACTGCCCAAATCTGACAATTCACTGTATCAGCGGATCCTACGCTGAGCAGTTTGCGGCTTCGAAAGGAATCGCTGTCGAAGCGCACGGAGTTACAGTTGAAGAAAACAATGTCCATATCTCCGCGACGGAATGGGTTATCCCCACAATCGATGCTGCGCAGACCGCCATAACCGTCAACAGCACCGCGAGCTGGTCTGCTGCAGCCAGTGCAAGCTGGATCACCCTTTCCAAAACATCCGGAACAAACGGAAACAGTGTCATTGTCAGCGCGAGCAAAAACACGGGCAGCGCGTCAAGGACCGGAAAAGTGGCCTTTACATGCGGGAATGCCAAAGCGGAACTGAAAGTTATTCAGAACGCGTCCGCGTCCAATGAATGTAGTATGCAGCTGTCACGGATCTACTGGGAGCCCTCCGCCAGCGAGCTCAGCAGGGAAATCATCGTCCAAGGCGTCAGCGGCTATACGGTCTCCAGCGATGCTTCCTGGCTGACATATACAAAGAGCAACGCGACTGTTACAGCGAAAGTAACATCTGCTTCCTTAAGTTCCGCAAAGACTGGCAAACTGACAATTAAATGCTCTGACTGCGGAGCAAGCCAGACAGTCACAGTCAGTATTAAACAGACAACCGTCCCTGTGCCTACCGGACTGAAAATAGAGGCGATCGATCCTCAGACACTGAAGGTCTCCTGGAATCCGGTTTCCGGTGCGACATATCTGATTCAAAGGTCGAAAAACGGCACAAGCGGCTGGACCGACGCAAAAACAACTGCTGCAGGAGTCTGTTCCTTCAGTGACGAAGGTCTGGAATCCGGGACGACGTATTATTACAGGGTATACGCCCGCAAGACAGTATCCGGATCGGCTGTCAGCAGCAGCGCAAGTACAGTAAGCGCCGGAAGAACAGGCACGACGGAACAACTGAGTTTTACAGGCAGCTTCGGCAGCCTTTCTGAAGGCGGCATGGATACGAAAGCAAACCTGGGTACGCTGTCCTGGGCAAAGACCGCCAGCGCCAAATCCTATAAAATATCCATGTGCAAAGCATCCGGTACGCGTGTGATCGGCGAGGAAGGAAAGCCGGCGGATGTGGGGAACATCGACAGTTATTCGATTTCTTCGTACCTGCAGGAAGGTGTTTCCTACCGGGTGTGGGTCGGAGGATACAACAGTAACGATCATTTAGTCGCTCAGACGGATGCGCTGACGTTTACTGTGCAGTCGGCTTCAGCAGAAGGTGTAACACTAAACGTTATACAACAGAGTCCATTACCTGTTGTCAACAGCGGAGAATCAAGCTTTGCTATTCCCTTCACCGCCAAAAAAGCCCATTCCTTCAAGTTTGAATTCAAAGGCTTTAAGGTGCAGGAAAAATGGGATCATGATGACAACAGGCATACGAAGCAAGGATATAAATCCACATGGTTGTTTGACGGAGCAGGAGATTTCGGAAAAATCGATAAAGGATGGGGCTATAGCTATGATAATACAAATTATATAGTAAGGTTCTATCCGGAGGCAAACATTACGCCCGGCGATTATACGGTTGTTGTAACAGCAATCGGATATGAATCAAGCAAATCAGTTTCTTATAAAATTACAATCAATAAAGCAGGATCAAACGCGAATGACGTTATAGCGACTGCAAAGAATGAAATAGGCTATAAAGAAAAGAAGAGTAACAATCAGCTTAACAGTAAAGAAGCTAACAGCGGATCAGGCAATTATACCAAATACGCACAGTTTTTTGATGACCTTCGTAAATACAAAATTGAATTCTATAATGGTTCCAAGAATGGATATGAGTGGTGCGACATGTTCGTTGACTGGTGCTTTGTGCAGACTTTTGGTTATGAAGAAGCCTTAAAACTCCTATGTCAACCAGAGAAGTCAGCCGGAGCGGGAACAGGATATTCATATAATTATTTCAAGAATACTGGAACTACCCCGAAAATAGGCGCTCAGATATTCTTCGGAAACGGAAAAACCTGGTCTTCAATATATCACACTGGGCTTGTATATGATTTCGATGATAATAAAGTGTATACGATAGAAGGAAACTCCGACAACAGTGTGGCTTATTGTGAGTATAGCAGGACAAACAGCTCTATTTTCGGATATGGTTATCCCAGTTACTAAAATGTCAACCTCAATTGAGAAACACAGAGATTAAAGATGTCCGGATCGGCTCTTACATCACGAATACCGGTATCATCCGTTCTTTTCAGGACCGTATATTCCGGTATTTTTCCTCCAGCGACGCAAAAGGAGTTTTCCTATCATACACAAAGCTATAACTTCCCCGAATTCCATGCCTGACGTGGGGGGTTAGTGAAACAAGAATATGCCGGGCGGGAAATCCCGCCCGGCTGTTCCGGTGTTTCTGTGATCCGGAAGAATTACTTGGTCTTCCAGTACCGGTAGCTGTACTGGGGTTCACAATACCAGTAATTCTTGCCGTCCACCTTTCCGCCGTTCTTCCGGCCGGAGATGGTCTTCAGAGAAGGCTTGGTGGTGGGGTAGACGTTCACATGCTGCACATTGGAAGAGGACAGCTTTTTGCCGCACTTGCTGCACTTGATATTGGATCCCCAGTAAGGGTTGTGGGTGCCGCAGTTTTTGCACTTCGCTGCCCACATGTGGTGCCGGATTTTTTCCTGCATGCTGCCTGTAACGGTCTTCCGGCTCGTGGTCCAGTCGCTCCAGGCTGTCCAGTAACCGGTGCTGGCACTGCCGGAAGTCTTCACATACTTGGTAGCGGACCAGGATGTATACTTCAGGCTGGTACCTTCCACCCAATAGGCGCGGACCCGGAAGGCCATCGTGGTGCCGGTAATGATGCGGTTCGTAATGGTCGCTGACTTTACCTTCCCGACATCCTTCGGACTACCCCAGGGAATCAGGGCGCCTTTTTCCGACCAGGAGACTTCGTAACCTCTCGCGTGGCTGTCCATGCTCCAGCCGAGAGTTACCTTGCCGTTTGAATATGAAATGGAGGTAATCGACGGAACGGCGGGCTCGGTGATACCGGTGGTAACGAACTTCTTGGCGGACCAGGATGTGTACTTAGTGGAAGTGCCGTTCTTGTAACAGGCGCGAACCCGGAAAGCATAGGTCGTGTTTTCACTCAGGCCTGCTGCCTTCAGGCTGGTGCCCGTGGTGGTTGCGGTCTTGTCCAGGAGATCAGAGACACCCTTCTTGCCCCAGGCGACCTGATACCAGAGAGCACCTTTGACAGCTCCCCAGGAAACAGTGACGGAAGTGGGAGACGTACTTGCGGACTTGATCGAGGGAGTCGCAGGTGTTTCCGCCAGGGACAAGGCTGGGATCGAGAGGCTGATCAGGAGAACCAGGGTGATAAGGATGGAGAGAACGCGCTTCATATGGATAACCTCCTTCATGTAATGCAGTGGTTTGTTTCCTGCTGACAACTGCATTATACAAGGAGGAAAAGTTCGGCTGTAATCTGGTTTTTCCCGGACGGTTTCCGTGCGGTTATCCGAAAAATGGCGAGATTGCAGAAACTTGTGAAAATACTTCCTGATTGGTTCAATGAAAGATACTCGGGGAAGTTGAATATATAAAAAGTGTGTATAGTGATCGTATCATATAACTTTCAGCCTGACCTTCAGGGTTTTCAGGTAAGCTTTCTGTTCCGGCGTGATCCGGTAGCTTTCCACTGCTTTCTGGATCGTCCTGTTGTGCGTCCAGGCGTCCAGCCGGCGGTTTTCCAGGTACGGCAGGACGGTCTCATACTGTTTCGCCAGGGCGGTGGCAAAATACCAGGCAATCATCATGTTGACGTAATATTCTTCCGAACGGAGGGACGCGACAGTCTCCGGATACACGGCGTCGAAGTCTTCGTCCAGGTAGTGCTCCATCAGCATGCCGACACCGAAGCGGATCGTATAGGCTTTATCAGACCGGATCCACTGCATGATTTCCCGCTGCAGCTCTTTCCGGTGTTTCCGGAATACCCGGGGAGACATCTGATCGCAGGTAGCCCAGTTGTCCACATACGGCAGGAACCGGTTCAGCTCCCGGACGCATTCCGCGTAGTCCTTCATGCCGGAAAGAATGAACGCGTGCAGCTGGTTCTCCTCAAAATATGAATGCGGCAGGTCGTTCAGGAAGGTGTTTGTTTCTTCCGTTCCGCTGAATTGCTTTGCCATCCTCCGCAGCTCCGGCGTGCGCACGCCGATGATCGTCTCCGGCCGCACAGTCGGAATGGTCCGGATCTGCAGGTCCCGGTACCGCAGGTCCTGCAGGCGGTTCAGTTCTTTCCGGATTTCTTCGGTAATCATTATTCAGTTTCCTTTCATGCCCGCAATTGATCCGCCGTGTCAGTCCGGAATTCCCATCCTTTTCCTTTCCAACCGCGGCAGGGTTTCCTTCCAGTACAGGAACTCCGTTTCCGCATGGCAGACCTCGCAGTAGCGGGCGTCCGGGGGACAGGAATGCCTCGGCTGGTTGTATTCCGGATTGCAGAAGTTTCTGCGGCTTATGCCGCAGGTTTCACAGGTTTCCCGGTACGCGTCCGCCCCGCAGACGGGACACTTTTTTCCCAGGATCGGCAGAAAGCGGATTTCCGGAGGATCCTCCGGATTCGGCCCGGGGAGCAGCTGTTCCCCGCACCTGCGGCAGAAACGGGCCGCCGGCGGCACCTGAAAGCCGCACTCCGGACAGCGCTTCTCCGCGTAGGAGATTCCCAGCTCCCGGATGCGGAAGCGCACCGCACTCCCGGAAACCAGCAGGCTGTCCGCCGCCTCGGAAACAGAGCGGAAGAAACCCATCACGGATTCCGGCATCAGGAGGCGCGCGGCAAAGGCATCCGCCTCCCGGTCCTCCAGGGCTTTGGTCTGCGAGGTTTTCAGGTCTTCGTTCACCCGGAGATGCCCCAGGGCGATATGGCCCAGCTCATGAGCCATGGTGAAGTTCACCCGCCGCCAGGCTGAAACCTTCCGCCAGGATTCCGGCGGGCTCCGGGAAATGATCAGGTAGCAGTCCTCTCCGGGAAAATAATATGTGACCGCGTCAAAATGGCCGGGAACGGCGTTTGTCGTTTCCCACGATATGTCCAGGCTGCCGCTGTTTTCCAGCCCCCGGAGCAGCCGGAAACAGTCCACCGGAGCATAGTCAATCCCGTATGCCTTCCGGAATTTCCGGAGCCTGCTTTCCACCAGCAGAAGGCATCCTTCACCGAGCTGCTCCATCAGACGCCGCCTCCGCGCCTCCGCTTCAGGAAAGCCATCGCCATTTCCGTCAGGATCGACCGTTCGCTGTCATCCAGTTCCCGGGAAACCCGGAAAGCGGCGTTGGCCCAGGCGGAATCCTTCTTCATCATATCCCGGGCACCGCTGGTCAGGCCGACAATGTTCCCGTCCTCATCCAGAAAAACGTCCTCCGGTTCCTGCTCCGGCAGCTCCGCTTCCTCTTCCCCGGAATACCCGGCCAGCTGCATCAGATACGGATAGCTGACCAGCAGGGCGTCCGCAAGGGCGCGCAGAATCGTGGGGGAAGGCTTCATGCGCTTCCCAGCCTCCAGCCGGCAGATCTCGGACGCGCAGGTGCCGCATCTTTCCGCCAGATCCCGCTGGGTAAAGCCCCGCTCCTTCCGGGCCGCCGCCAGATAGGTTCCCAGATCCATGCTCATCCGTACACACCTCCACGCTTATTGTAAGATGAAAATTGCCAACTGTCAACAATTGAATATGTTTTTGTTGTCAAAGTGGTTGACAGGGGGTTCCTGTTGCTCTATACTTCTTGTTGCCGAACAGCAACAAATTGAAATCCGGTTGTTGCCTGCCGTGGTTTCGGCGGTTTCATTTTATCCTCCGCGGCGATAAACAACACGGCATCTGAAAGGAAAAGATATGGATCGGGACATGATGGAATGCTGGACTTCCCTGGCAAACGCTGTGATTCTGCAGGCCATTGACGACTACCGGGCTGTCTGCGGGAAGCTGAAGCGGCGTCCGGACCTGCAAAAGTCCGCCGCGCAAAAACGATCCCTGGAGCGGTTTTTTACGTCCCGGTGGTTCAGGACGCTGACTACCGTGGACGGACAGGCGCTGCTGGACAGGCTCCGGGAAGAAGGATAGACCCTTCGCGCTGCGCAGCATGATACTGTAAATCTATTACAGAAGGGAGTTTTTATATGACCAAGGAGTATTACCTTTCCCAGCTCGGGATCCTGTCCGGGCGGATTACTTTCCATTCGGAGCAGCTGTACCGGCTGCGGCGGGAAAAGGACGCCGTCTCCTCCCGGTGGGGGGAAGCGTCCGGTACTGTTGCCTTTGACGCGCCTTACGCGCGGCTTCTCGAGAAGATTGAGGCGCTGGAGGAAACGCTGGATTCGGAGCTCGAGACCAGATCCCGGCTGCAGCGGCAGATGGAGGAAACCATCGCCGGTCTGCCCGATGAGAAAATGCGCCTGGTGCTTCTGTACCGGTATCTGGAAGGGAAGACGTTTTTCGAGATCGGGAACCTGCTGTACATGGATAAAAGCAGCGCCGTCCGCATCCACACAAAAGCGATGGGACTGCTGGTCCTGCCGGAGGATCCGCTGAATATCGCCGCGTGATTTTTCCGATTCCGCACCGTTTGCACCGGATGCACCATGACGCACCTCCCGCCTCCGTGTTATTGTAGGATCGCAAAGAACCGAAGGAGGCAGCCATGGGAGAAACATCAAATACTCTGCGCGGCTACCGGCGGGAGCTGACGAAGGAGATTTTCGAGGACCTGGCTGCCCTGCAGTGCGAGATCCCGGAGATCCTGGGATACGTCGGCACGGACCGGGCAAAGCTGGAACGCTGGTGCCGGAAGATTTACCGCCGGAATCTGGAGGAAATCCTCCGGGCTGTCCGGCAGGACGGCCTGATCCAGATCCGCCGGGCTTCCTTTGAGCAGCTGAAAAAGAGCGCCGCGCTGATCACCCAGCAGTACAACCGCTTCCTGCCGCCCGCATCGTCGGACGCCGCCGCGTCGCAGGCCGCCCTCGCGGCCCTGACCGCGGCGGTACAGATGCCGGAGGAGGAGGTGCGGGAGGTCTTCGGATGACCTCTTTTCAGCTGAAGCCCTTTTCCCGCCGCCAGAGACAGGCGCTCCTCTGGTGGCGGCCGGGATCCGGGCACGAGCACTGCCGCATTTTCCTGGCGGACGGAGCGATCCGTTCCGGAAAAACCGTTTCCATGATCCTTTCCTTCCTGCTGTGGAGCCAGAGCTGCTTCCGGGGCGCGGATTTCATCCTGGCCGGGGTCACCGCCGGCGCCCTGAAGCGGAACGTGCTCACGCCGCTCTTCGGGATGCTGGAATCCTTCGGGATCGGCTGGGAATACCGCCGGGCGGAAGGAAAGGTGATCATCGGGGACAACACCTACCATCTCTTCGGCGCGGATAAGGACAACGCCCAGGACAAGCTCCAGGGCATGACTGCCGCCGGCGCGTACGCCGACGAGGCCGCGCTGTTCCCCCGGTCGTTCATCGACCAGATGATCGGCCGGTGCTCCGTCGCGGGCAGCAAGATCTTCATGAACTGCAACCCCAACGGAGCGTACCACTATATCAAAACGGACTTCATCGACCGTGCCGGGGAAATCGGCTTATACCGCCTCCATTTCACCATGGACGACAACCTGACACTCTCCCCGGAGATCCGGGAATCCTACGCCCGCAGCTTCGCGGGCGTTTTTTACCGCCAGTATATCCTGGGGGAATGGGTGAGCGCGGAAGGCGCCGTATATCCCATGTGGGACGACGACGCCAATACTTTTTCGGATGAAGATCCGCCGAGATACCGGGAGGCGCGCCGTTTCGCGGCCATCGACTACGGAACGGCAAACCCCTGTGTCTTCCTGGACGTCCTGGATGACGGGAGCACCTTCTGGATCACCAACGAATACTACTGGGATTCCGCCGCGAAGCGGCGGCAGAAAACCGACGCGGAATACGCGGAAGACCTGGACGCGTTCCTGGGCGGAGACCGGAACGCGGTGATCATCATCGACCCCAGCGCGGCTTCCCTGAAAGCAGAGCTGCGCAAGCGGGGCTTCCGCGTCCGGGACGCGAAAAACGAAGTCCGGGAGGGAATCGCCGCCACGGCGGTGCTCATCGGAAGCCGCGCGGTCCGGGTCCACCGGAACAACTGCCCCTGCTTTCTCCGGGAAATCCACGCCTACCTGTGGGATGAAAAGGCGAGGCAGCGGGGAGAGGAAAAACCCGTCAAGGACCACGACCACGCCATGGACGCCCTCCGTTACCTCTGCCATACGCTGAATAACCGGTTCAGGTGAATATGAAGAAATATAAAAGAAGAAAAAGAGCCGGCCCGCCTCCCCCTCCCCGGAAAACAATCTCAGATACCGAAGGAGGTCCGGAGGGCGATCGGAAAGCCCTCCGGGTACTTTCCTCCTCCGACGGCTACACCAACCCCGCCGCGTACCTCGGCGAGGCGTCGCCCCTTTTCTCCGCCGGAACCTTCCTGCGTTCCGGCCTTACCTCCGACATCGATCTGCTGACCACCATGTACCGGGAATCCTGGCTGACCATGCGGATCATCGACACGCCGTCGGAGGACATGACCCGGGCCTGGTACCGGTTTTCCGCGCCGCTGCCGGAGGAGGACCTGGAATCCCTCCGCCGGCTGGAAGCGAAGCACTCCGTGCGCCAGGAAATCACCAACGCCATCCGGTGGGCCCGGCTTTACGGCGGTTCCCTCGCTCTCATGGTGCTCCAGGGGGAGGAAGAGCGGCTCGCCGAGCCGCTGGACACGGATCTCCTGCTGCCCGGATGCTTCCGGGGCCTGCTGGTGCTGGACCGGGGACAGGGAATCGAACCCTCCGCGGAGCTGGAGCAGGACATCGACGACCCAGACTTCGGGCTGCCGAAATACTATACCGTAGACCTGGATGATCTTGGGCCGGTGCGCATGCATCATTCCCGGGTGCTCCGCTTCACGGGGCGGGAACTGCCCCGGCGGGAAGCACAGGCGGAAAACTACTGGGGCGCCAGCGAACTGGAACATATTCAGGAGGAGCTGCAGAAGCGCTCCGCCGCCTCCGCCAATATCGCCCAGCTTATATTCCAGGCCAACGTCACCACCCTGAAGATCTCTGATTTCGGGGACCTCCTGGCCATGGGTACGGAGGAGCAGAAGCGCCGGATCCGGGACGCCGTGTTTGAGGAAAACCGATTCCGCACCTCCTTCGGCCTGCAGATCCTCTCCTCCGGGGACACGCTGGAAAACCATCCCTATTCCTTCGGGGGCCTGGCGGAAATCTACGAACAGTTCATGCTGGACATGGCCGGAGCGTCGGAAATCCCGGCCGTGAAGCTCTTCGGCCGGTCTCCCGCGGGGATGAACGCCACCGGGGAATCGGACCTCCGGAACTACTATGAATACATTGCCCAGCTGCAGGAGCGCCACCTGCGCCCCGCCCTGGAAAAGCTTCTTCCCGTCCTGGCCCTGTCCGCCTGGGGATACCTTCCGGAGGACACGGGCTTTGTTTTCAATCCCATTGCCGCCGCGTCCCCCGGAGAAACCGCGGAGCTGGTGGAAAAGCTCTCCGCCTCCGTCATCGAGGCCTACCGGGCAGGCCTGCTGACGCGGGAGGAAGCCCTCAGCGAGCTCCGGGCCCGGGGAACGCCCTACGGCGTTTGGCAGAACACAGCGAGGTGAATCAGCATGCAGTATTACGGAACAAGACTGTCGGAAAATATATCCCGCAGGGAGCCGGAAGGATATCTCCTCTGCCTGAACGTGCCGGTGGCGCGCACCGGGGTGCAGGAATACCTGCCGGAGGAACTGGGATTGCCTTCGGCAGCCGCCGGTGAAGGACCTTCCCTGGTTCCGGTCCGACGGCCGCCGGAAGAGGTGTTTTCGCCGGAAACCCTCGCGTCCTTTGAGGGGATGCCGGTCACCAACGACCATCCGCCCGACGGGGTGGACATCGACAATATCCGCCGGCTGCAGGCGGGGCACGCGCATCACATCCGCCGGGGCACCGGGGACGAGTCGGATCTGCTGCTGGCCGACCTGATCATCACCGACCCGCGGCTCATTGAGGCGATCCTGGCCGGAAAGCGGGAAATCTCCTGCGGCTATACCTATGAACTGCACCTGGAAAACGGAAAATACATCCAGCGGAAGATCCGCGGGAACCATATCGCCGTGGTGGACGCCGGGCGGGCCGGTTCCCGCGTTTCGATAAAAGACCACATGACAGAAAGGAGTCCCGAAAAAATGAAGAAGCCCGTAAACAAACCCCTGCTGAAGCTGCTGGCCCGGATGGCCATGGATGACGAGGAGGCTGTCGCCGAGGTACTGGAAGCCATGCTGGAGGAGTCTCCGGCCGAAGCCGCTCCGGCAGAGGAGCCCGCGGAAAATCCCGGCGAAAGCACCGGATCCGTCACCGTGGAGGTGCCGGAAAACCGGGAAATCACCATTGACGAAGGCGCCCTGACCGCCGTCACGGAGCGGCTGGATACCCTGATCTCCCTGATCTCCGCATCGCTGCAGCCCGCCCCGGCCGCCGACGGGGATCCCGCCGAAGAAATCGCGGAGATCGTGGAGGAAACCCTGGAAGCCGTGCAGGCGGAAAATCCCGCCGGGGAAGAGGAAACCGCCAGCGTGACTCTCGAGGAGAGCGGCGACTGCGGGGATCCCGACAGCCCCTCCGCGCAGGACGCCATCCGGGCCGCCGTGCTGACCTTCCGGCCGGTGCTGGAGCAGCTGAGCCCCGCCCAGCGCCGCAAAGCCAGCGCTGAGATCGCCGCCAACATGGGAAAAATCCGTAAGTCCAGGGATGCCGGGATCTACGCCGGCCTCGCCGCCGGAGCCCGTTCCCGGAAGAAGGATCTCTCCGCCCTGGGAAAGAGCATCATGGAAAAGCACAACGTCAACTATGCCGGCAAGTAAGCCGTGAAAGGAGCAGTCCGATGGGCAAAGTACTCTCCCGTTTCCAGAACGGTTTTCCCGGAGCGGTTTCCCGCTCCGCGGATACCGTAATCATCTCCGCGCGAAACGCCTCCGGCGCCGAAATTCCTTTCGGCGCCCCCGTTTTCCAGGTCAGCGGCGAAAACGCCTGCCGGGTTTTTTCCGCCGATACTTCAACCCCCGAAACCTTCCTGGGTTTCGCTGTCCGCGCGGCGGACAAAACCCCGGATACCTACGGCAGCAATCTGGCTTCCTACGCTCCGGGTGATCCGGTGGATGTGCTGGTCCGCGGTTCCGCGGTGATCACCATGGAAACCGCGGCCGCCGCTCCCGGCGATAAGGTCTACGTCCGGAAAGCGGACGGGAAAACCGTGGCCGCCGCCGGTGCGGAAGGCACCACCGTAAATCTGCCCGGCGTTACCGTACGGACCGTCCGGGATGAAAACAAATGCGCCGAAGTTGTCCTCACCCGGCGGAACCTGCTGTGATGATTCGGAAATGAGGTGAAACCGTGATCAGCAATGCTGTAATGAAAGAACTGCGCGCCAACGACTCCTACCTGTTCCTTATGAAGGAACTGGAAAAGGTGGATGACAAAATCCTGGAGCCCCTGAGCGGCACCGACTGGCCCAGGGATATGCCGGTGATCACCGGCGGCGGCATCACCGAATCCATCGCCACCGTGGACGTGACCTACGCCTCCACGGGCATGGACGACGACAATATCTTTTTCGACGCCGCCAACGATATCCCCGTGATCCAGGCGGATATGTCCGAGCAGGTGGCCCGGACCTTCTCCTTCGCCGAGTATATGGCCTTCAGCCGCGTCGAAAGAATGAAAATGATGGAGGTGGGCCGGGATCCGGAAACCTTCCTGAACAAGGGCATCCGCCTCCACTTTGACAAAGTGCTGGACCGGAACGTATACGTGGGTTTCCGGAAGGTATCCTCCTGGGGGCTTTGCAACAACCCGAACGTGATCCGCTCCTCCGCCTCCCGGAACACGGGCAGTACCTCCACCCGGTGGGCGGACAAGACCGCGGATGAAATCCTGGCGGATATCAACACCGCCGTTTCCGCCGTGTGGAAGGAAAACGACTGCGCCTCCGACGCCCTGCCGAACCATATCCTGGTCCCGGTGGAACAGTTCGGCCAGCTGGTATCCCGGAAGGTCTCCGATGATTCCGAACGCAGCATCCTGACCTATGTGCTGGAAAACAATATCGCCACCCGGCAGGGACGTCCGCTCGTCATCTCCCCCTGCAAGTGGTGCGCCGGCATCGGCACGGATTACACGGACAGGATGGTCGTGTACATGAACCAGGTGGACCGGATCTGCTTCAACCTGACCCAGCCCCTCCAGCGCTTTGAAACGGAATACGTGGATATGCGGATCAAGATCCCGTACTACGCCCAGTTCTCCGAAGTCCGTTTCCTGTATCCGACCACGGTCAGGTACATGGACGGGATTTAAGCCGAAAAGTCGCGGAGGCGGCCGTAACGCCTCCGCGGCTGTTGAGCCTGCTGATATCTGACCGTAAGAAAGGAGTATTTTATGTTGCTGCTCTCCCGCGTCTGCGCCGAGTTCCACGACCGGACCGGCGCCGCCGTCTTTACCGTTACGCCCAGATCCCGGCTGACCTTCGTTGAAGCCCCGGAATCCATCCGCGAGGATCCCCTGTTTGAAATGCTGCTGAATGACCGGAGCATTGAAGTCACCGAGGAAAAAGCCCGCCGGAAGCAGCTGGAAAACGATCCGGAGCTTCCGGACGCATCCTGCAGGCCGGAACAGTCTGAAAAACCGTCCGGGGCATCCGGAGCACGGAAAACCGCCGCGGAAAAAAAGGAAAACCGGACCTGAAACAACACAGGCCCCTGCACGCTCGGTGCAGGGGCCTGTACGATCATCCGGTGATTATTGCTTCATGACCTTAATCCACAGATACTCGCCGTTGACGATGATGTTCGTTGTTTTGTCAATGTGGGGATTCCATTCACGGATCATCCGCCAGTCCGGAATATGGTATTTCTTGGCCAGCCTGATCAGGCAGTCGCCGGGCTCAACCTTGTGCTGGATCCAGCCGGCTTTATCCTTTTGCGGCGCGAAGTGAATCTTTCCGCCAGACACTTCTTCCATTTCGTTCAGGTTCATTTCAACGTTTTCCATTTTCTTTTCCTCCTTTTATTCTCAGCTGATTTCAGCCGTTTTCTTCTTCCGGTATGTAAATCCAGTAACCGGCAGTAATGTCATTCTTGTTCGTAATCGTTTCGTTGCAGAAAAAGATCTCATCCACCGTCGTATGGAAGTTCCTGGCAATAACCGTCAGGTTTTCACGCGGCCGGATCTGATAGACCAGATATCCTTCCCTGTGCGGCAGCATGGTACGGGAACCGCCCTTACCGCCGGATACATTTGCCATTTCCTCCAGATTGATTTCCCGTTCGCTCATTTTCCTATCCTCCCTGCGCGCTGCGCCTTTTCTTTTCTTTACTTCGTTTTTTCCGGTTTTTTCTTCCCGGCACCTTTATATACGTATCAGACTTCGCTGCCGGCAGTAATATTTCCTTCCACCGCCTGAATTTCCTTTTTTTGCCTTTTTGCTGTTTTCCGTTCCCCGGCAGCGCGCCTGCCGCCCGTAACCGGAGGGTTGTCCGCATGCTTACCCCCGCTGCTTTCCTGGCTTTCTATCCCCAGTTTTCCTCCTTCTCCCAGGGCGTTGTCCTTTCCGAATACCTCCGTCAGGCCAACGCCCGTTTTTCGGATTTCGGAGAAGACGCCGAAGAAGCCCGCAGGCTTTTCACTGCGCACAGGCTGACGCTGTACAGCGCTTCCAGTCCGCCCGACGGCGTCACGCCGGCGAAAGCGCAGATCGCCGCCGCCGGCAGAAGCGCCATGCAGGAAATATCCTCGAAAAAGGTCGGGGATGTTTCTGTCACCTATTCCTCCGCTTCTTCCGCCGGCGCTGTTTCCACCGGCCTTGCCGACCTGAAGGAAACCGTCTACGGCCTGCAGCTGCTCTCGCTGCTCCGGCTGTACGGGATCACGCGGTATATCCCGTAATCCTGTTTCCGGAAATCCCCGCCGGTGATTGAATTGCTGCCCCTCATTTGCTATAATCTGTCGTGCAAAAACACGAGGAAAGAAGGAATCCCCATGGAAAAGAAGCTTCGCAGAAGTAGTACGGACAAATGGATCGCGGGCGTTTGCGGCGGTATTGCCGAATATCTCGGCACCAGTTCAGCGCTGATCCGGATCCTGACGGTCCTGTCCGGTGTCGGTATTATTGCTTACCTGATTGTCGCCGTCATTATGCCCGGTCCCGAAGATTGATTCTGCAGCCATGAAACTTACCGTCCGGGATGATCCGGAGCTGCTCGCGCAGCGCCTCCGGGCATTGCAGAAACTGAAACAGGCAAAAGTGAAAGTCGGCCTTCCCGAATCCGCGGGAGGCCGGCTTCATTTTATCCTGGCCGTGCAGGAACACGGTTCGCCCCTGATGCGGATCCCGGCCCGGCCGGTGGTGCGGCCGGCGCTGGCGAATCCGGAAACCCGCTCCGCCGTCGCGGAGGAACTCCGCAGCGCCGTGCAGGCTGCCTGGGAAGGCGAAGATCCCCGGGAGCATCTGGAGGCCGCCGGCCAGGCCGGCGCGGACGGGATCCGGGCGTATATCGATTCAAATATCCCGCCGCCCAACAGCCCGGTCACGGTAAACGGCGGCTGGATTTACAACCGCGCGGCGCGCAAGGGTGTGTATGTGAAGGGCAAGGGATTCAATAAGCCCCTGTTCGACACAGGGGCTTTGTACGACGCCTTCGGGTATGAGATTGAGGAATAAGCCATGATTGATCTTTCCGCAGCCCTGACAGATCCGGAGATGGGCTTCACGGCCTTCACCGTGCAGCGGTATTTGTACCGCCGGCAGAACGGGCAGAGCATCCCGTCCGTCCAGGTCCTGCAGGCCTCCGGCTGCGTCCATCCCGGCGCGCCGGAGATGCTGCAACTGCTGCCGGAGGAGGACCGGCATGAGGAGTATATTGAGGTCTATACCGAATTTCCTCTGAGCCTGGGGGAAGATGACGGGGGAGTCACGTACAGTACGCCGGACAGGATCCTCTGGAACGGATCTGCCTGGCGGGTGGTGAAGGTCCGGGACTGGTCCGGGTTCGGGTATGTGCAGGCGCTGGCGGTGCGGATGCATGAATAAGACCCGCAGATGCGGGCCGGTCCGGGCTTGTGTGAATGGGCTTGTTGTGAATATATTCCGAGATAATCGACTAAGTTCTGTCCTTCTGCCACTGGTCCCTGGTAATACAGCTGACATAGCCGGTTCGTGTTTCATGCATCAGAGGTACATCAACATCTTCCGATTTCCACTGATACCGGAATCCGACTTTCTCCTGAACACGCCTTGATTTCGTATTTCCCTCATAGTAACCAACCCAAACCTTTGTCATACCGATATCCTCAAAGGCATGCCGAAGCATTTCCCTGGCCGCTTCCGGCATGATGCCTTGTCCCCAGAATGGCTTTCCGAGCCAGTAGCCCATTTCGCATTCGTCGTCACGCTCGGTCATATCCGTATGGCCTTTCATTTTCAGCTCGATCGTACCGATAGCCTTATGATCCGTTTTCAGGCAGATGGCGTATGCTTCCTTTCCGCTGAGCACTTTTTCAATGATATACCGGCTTTCGTCGATGCTTTGATGAGGAGGCCACCCGGCAATGGGGCCGACATCGGGATCTTTTGCATATTGATACAAGTCCTCTGCATCGCTGTCTTTCCATCGGCGCAATATCAGTCTTTCTGTTTCAAGCATTATTTATTCCCTCCCAAACCTTCATTTTTCGATGATCGTATAACTCAAAAAAATAATGCTTTAATATTTCTTCCCGGAGGGCAGTATACCATGAACCAGGAAACCTATTCAATTCTGTATGCTGCGCTCTGTGCCTGTTTCGGCCTGTCGCCGAATTCATCGCAGGCATCCCGCCTGATCCGCGAGGCGTATCAGGAGCCGGAGAACGCGCCCCGGCCGCCCCGGAATACCGATGTGATCTATTATTCCGCAGCGCCGGATTCGTCGGTGCAGGAGGCTCCGCCGTCCTATGCCGCGGACAATCCGGGCTCGTCTTCCCATATCCCGTCCGTTTCCTCCTTCGCCGCCTGGACCCTGCAGGTTGTCTGCTACGGACCCCACGCCCTGGATAACGCCCGGAAGATCCGGGCGCTGCTGTACCTGGACGGCTCCGGCTATCCCCGGTCCATTCTCCGGAAGGCCGGGCTGTACCCGCTGCCGGACCCGCCGGAGCCGCTCCTGCTCCATGAGCCGGAGGGCTCCCTCTGGCGGCAGCGGGCGGACCTGACGGTTCAGCTCCGCCGGGAGGAAAAGGAAACGCACCCCGCAAGAAGGGGTGCGGTAACGGTGCCTCCGGCGGTCACGATTCATTCCGGCCGGTGAGCTGTGTTTTTAGACTTCCATAACTTCCGGTTTCCTCAGGATCATCCATTCTGATGCCTGGTATTCTGTTTCATCCTCGTTCATACTTTTTTCTCTGCAGGTCCGGACCGATCACTTTGCCGGATTTAAAGCAGCCGATCCTGTATCCACAGCGCAAAACCGGATTCCCCATGCTGCAGAATATACCGGATGACGTCCTGCTTATGCATGATATGCTCAACAAACGATCTGTCCAGGGAATCCAGCAGTTCGGCCGCGGAACGCTGAGACCTGCCGCGGATTTCCTTGAGCATCCGGGTATCTTCCGCTTTTCTGGCCGCTTCGCTCTTTGGATATCCCTGTCCGAAAGGTTCGGAAAACAGCTTTGCGATAGTATTCTCAAAATTTTCATATCCGGTCCAGGTATATTCTTCTCCCAGAGGAAGTGAAACAGCATTTCCGTTGTTGATTTGGGCAAAAAGCCAGGCATCCATCGGCGAAGGTGCATATCCGCACAAAACGCCCGGGAAACTGTTGCAGGCCAGCATCATTCCCTGGCCGGAAGAACAACCGGTCACAATAAAATCGACCGACCCGCTTGCCAGCAGCATCCCCGCAAGTACAGAGATCTCCACATAGCTGAACCGTTCCGGTTCGTCTTCTGTACATCCGAAGTTGATGACCTCGGCGTCGGCTGCGTATTTTTTTACCATGTCAAACAGCAGCTGATTCTTTGCTGCCTGAGAACTGGCCTGAATAATTCCTATCCTCATAAATATATCTCCGAAAACGATCTGCTCATGTTGCTCGCGGCAGGGGAAATTAAACCTGCTTCCTTACTGCGGTTAATCAAACGATCCGGATCCTGATTTTCTTTACATTCCGGTTCATCATAATTTAGCATGGCTGTGGATGTCAGATACTTTTTCGTATCCATAATAGCTCCCGTAATGCACTGTATGGTTAAGTAAATTCCGGCTTTCCGGTTCAGTTGCTGAAGTATCATTCGGTTTTTATTTTCATCCGGAATGACGCGCTGGCCGGCCAGTCCGTTACTCCCTCCGTCTCCTGATAATACCAGTATATATGATGCTGTTCACCTGCCGGGAAGCTGCTCTCCAGTCGGATCACTTTGACCAGATCGCTGTCCCGTATGGAGATTTCCCCAAAGCAGTTTCCGTTCCATACCGGCTTCAGTTCACCGTCAATCAGCAGGAACATGATTCCTTTACTGTTATCATATTGTCCCTGATTATTCATATTATCGATGAAAAAATGCAGAGTAGGATCCGGTTTTGACGTCATTAGATAATTGCCGTAATGATCCGACTGAAAATCTGTCATTTCTTCGTCAGACAAGAAGTCCATCCAGGCATACTGTCCCAGTTCGCTTCTGTTCTGTATCGTCACGATGTCAATTTCATTTTCCGCGCACGGGACGGCTGAAGTACCGTCGTTTTTCACGGCGGACTGGAAGAATCCCGTTATGCTCTGCGGATTCAGGTAGAAATCCTGATCCTTGCAGTATCCGAAAACAACCAGGATCAGTTTGTTCTCTCCTTCGTCCGCGGGAAGATCTTCCGCACTGAGGGACATGATGTAATCCTGATTGGAATTCAGAGAAACGGTCAGAATCCCTTCCCGGCTGCTGTTTTCATTCAGGCGAAAATTGACTGGCTTTCCGTTCGCCAGCAGAACCGCTGTCATTGAAAAAACGGAAGATTCGTTACTGTCTGCTTCTTCAACTCTCATTACAACGGTAGCATGAGCACCGCTGCCTTCGGCTGCTATATTCTCAATCGGGGTGTAAGGCGTATCGTCCTCCACAAATGACATAAAAAGGGTCTTTCTTACAGCATGAAACCCCTGCTGCTCCATAAGCTCGTCCGATTGATTGATCTCGTTAATCCATTCTCTCATGAACTCAATGGAAGAAACAGGATGCAGGCAGTCCTCAGAAACCTCCGCTGTTTGCTGATTCGGACTCTCCGGATCCGCAGAAGAAGCATATGCATCTATTCTGTTTGAGAACAGCAATGCACAGATCAGAGCCATGGCAATAGCCATACACTTCATGTGCCTGTTTTTGCACTTTTCCCAATATTCATTCCTCATATCAATGTTGTCCCTTCGTAAATACCGATCTGTTGCCCCGTTCACTTTAAAGTTATTTATTCCAAACAGTAACCAATCGGATTATACCATATCACGTTCATTCCAGAAAGCGTTAAGGAGGTCCACCCATGCTTTCCATCGATACGATTGCCCGCGTTGCCGTCAATGTCGTCCGTTCCGCCTCGGCCCCGACGTCCTTTGACACCGGCCTGCTGCTGGTGAAGGACGCCAACTTCACCGCCGCGAAGCGCCTGAGGTCTTACGCCTCTTCCGCCGAAGCGGCCGCCGGCCTCATCGAGGACGGCTTTGCCGCATCGACGGAGGCCTATAAGGCGGCGCAGAAGTACTTTGCCGCGTCTCCGTCCCCGGCCTGCCTCCTGGTCTCCTGCTATCCGGCGGCCGAAACTCCTGTGCAGGCGCTGGACGCCGTGCTGGATATGACCTCCGATTTCTACGGCGTCGCCCTGGCGGATTCCCGCACCGACACGGAGCTCCTGGCGCTGGATACCCATGTCTCCGGCCTGGACAAGCCCTGCATGCTCTTCCTCCCGCTCACCGGCACGCCGGCTTCCGTCGTAGCCGCCAACTCTCTCCTGGACAAACTCCATGCCGCCGGCACGAAGCGGGCGGTCGCGACCTACGCCGCCGCCGTCTCCGACGCCGCGGCGGTCATGGGCACCGCCATGGGCCTGCAGGCGTCCCACGCCGCTTCCGCCTTCTCCCTGTGCTATAAGTCCGTCGGCGGCATCCAGCCGTCCGCCCTGACCCAGTCCCAGGTGGACGCCATCCAGGCCCTGAACGGTAATGTCTATGTCACCCGGGGATATACCCACCACCTGCTGGAGAAGGGAAGCACCCCGTCCGGCTACCGCTACGACGAGGTGCTGTATCTGGATATGATCGCGCAGGACCTGCAGAACGCGGCGGTCACGCTCCTGGCGGAGAACCCGGACAAGCTGCCGCAGACGGACGACGCGTCTGCGCAGTTCATGAACGCCTTCAGCGCGGTGCTGATCGGCTACACGAACCGCGGCGTCCTTGCCACGGCCGCGTGGCGCGGGTCCACGGTGGGCAGCTTCCAGGCGGGAGATTATATCGAGAACGGCTTTGCCCTCTGGGCGGACTCGTATGACAACCAGTCCGAAGCAGACCGGGCGGCGCACAGGGCGGTGCCAATCCAGGCAGCGCTGACGCTGGCGGGCAGCCTGGAGAGTATCGTCATTACCGTCAATGTGCGGATCTGATGGAGGTGTGATGCATGGCCTATAACGTTTATTCTCTTC
>ONJM01000010.1 GCA_900318145.1 uncultured Eubacteriales bacterium | reverse complement strand
TGGAATCTTCGCTGATCTTTCCTTATAATTGCGCGTTTCTTCTCTGTATCGTTTTCAAGGTTCGCTTCGCTCTTCCGCGGTCCCCCGCAGGCGAGCTTGTGTAGAATAGCAAAACAAAAAGGGAATGTCAAGCGTTTTTTTGAGGTTTTTTACAAAAAAAATGAGGAATTTCAACGCCTCCGGACGTTGTCGTTCCTCGCTGTCAAAAATGTTCGTGTTTTTGGCGGGAATTTCAGAACCTCGTCTGCATAAAGGTTCGTATACCCCTTGGCGTCGGCATCAGCAGTTTCCGGCGTCCAGAATCTCCGTCACGATGCCGCCGCCAAGGCAGATATCTCCTTTGTAGAGCACGGCGCTCTGGCCGGGGGTCACCGCCCGCTGGGGCGTCAGCGCGCGCAGATGCAGTTTCCCGTCCCGCAGCGTCGCCTCCACCGGCTGATCCGGCTGGCGGTAACGGTAGCGGACCGTGCAGGTGATGGTTTCCCCTTCCCGGACCGGAGGTTCGCCGACCCAGGTCACATCCTCCGCGACGCTCCGGGTGCTGTACAGCCTGGGATGATCCTCCCCCTGGGCGACCAGCAGCCGGTTCCTTTCCAGATCCTTTCCGATCACAAACCAGCTCCGGCCGTCTCCCCGGCCGCCGATCCCCAGTCCGCGGCGCTGCCCCAGGGTATAGTACATCAGTCCGTCGTGGCGCCCGACAACCTCGCCATCCGGAGAAACCATGTCCCCGGGCTGAGCCGGCAGATATTCCGAGAGGAACTTTTTGAAATTCCGCTCCCCGATAAAGCAGACGCCCGTGGAATCCTTCTTGGCGCTCACCGGCAGATGATGCTCTTCGGCGATTTTCCGCACCTGCGCCTTCGTCATGCCGCCCACAGGAAAAACGGATTTCCTCAGCTGGGCCTCATGCACCATATAAAGGAAATAACTCTGGTCCTTCTCCGGGTCGGTCCCCTTCAGCAGGCGGCCCTCCCCGTCCGTCCGGACAAAATGCCCCGTGGCCATCCGGGAGGCACCCAGGTTCATGGCAAAATCCAGAAATGCCCGGAATTTGATTTCCCGGTTGCACAACACATCCGGATTCGGCGTCCGCCCCGCGCGGTATTCCTTCAGAAAATAGGAGAACACCCGGTCCCTGTATTCCCTGGCAAAGTTTACGCTGTAATACGGGATTCCGATCAGGTCGCAGACCTCCCGGACGTCCCGCCAGTCCTCCTCCGCAGTGCAGACGCCGTTTTCGTCCTGTTCCTCCCAGTTTTTCATGAAAACGCCTACGACATCATAGCCCTGCTCCTTCAGAAGCAGGGCCGCCACGGAGGAATCCACGCCTCCGCTCATTCCGACGACAATTCGTTCGTTCAATCTTCCATCTCCAGCATCCGCAGCCGGGCCAGAACCTTTTCCGCGATTTCCGCGGCAATCCCGTCCCGGTCTCCTTCCGCGTTCACCACCGCAAAGCGGCCCGGATCCATCGCGATCAGCTTGTGATAGCCTTCCTCCACCCGGGCGTGGAAGGAATCCGCTTCCATCTCCATCCGGTCCGGTTCGCTGACAGCCATCCGCCGTTCCAGCGACTTCCGGTGATCAATATCCAGATACACCGTCAGATCCGGCATCGTTCCGTCTACCGCGGGCCGGTTGATTTCCATAATCCGCTCAATACCCAACTGCCGTCCGCCGCCCTGGTACGCCGCGGAAGAATCCACAAAGCGGTCGCACAGGACCACTTTTCCGTCCCGCACCGCCGGACGGATCACTTCCCGCACCAGCTGCGCCCGGGCCGCCGCGTACAGCAGCACTTCCGTTTCATCCGTCATCCCGACGTTCTCCCGGTCCAGCAGAATTCCCCGGATTTTTTCGCTGATGGGTGTTCCGCCCGGTTCCCGGGTCATCACCAGTTCGTAGCCATAACGCTCCAGGGTATCCTGAAGCCTTTCCAGCTGTGTGCCTTTTCCGCTGCCGTCCAGCCCTTCCATAGACAGGAACGCGCCGGAAACACCTTCCGTTCCGGGGCAAAGCACTTCCGCGATTTCACGGGGACTGCGCGCAAGCTTCTCCGCGCCGGATTCCGTCAGTTCCTCTTCGCTGCCGTATCCGTACGTTACGCCCAGGGTATGAATGCCGGCTTGCCGGCCGCCTTCCATATCGTACTTCCGGTCTCCGACCATCCATGCGTCCGTGACGCCTTCCGGCAGCGCTTTCCGGATCATCTGTTCCTTATCGGCCTTATTGTCCGTGGCGCAGACGATCTGCTCAAAAAACCCGATCAGCCCGAAATGCTCCAGAATCCGCCGGGTGGCGTTCTCCGGTTTTCCCGTCACGACCCCCAGGTGCATACCGGCCTTTTTCAGGCACCGCAGCGCGTACCGGATCCCGGGATACACCCGGTTTTCCAGCAGGCCGAGCGTATTGTACCGCTCCCGGTAAATTCCCTGCGCCCGGATGGCCTGCTCCTCCGACATGCCGATCAGTTCCTGAAAGGACCAGACCAGCGGCGGGCCGATAAACTTCCGCAGCGTGGCGGCGTCCGGCTCCGCGTAACCCATTTTTCCCAGGGCATACCGAGCACAGTTCCAGATCCCTTCCTCGGACTGCGTCAGCGTTCCGTCCAGATCAAACAAAACCCATGTTCCTGTACTCATGCCTGCTCCCTTATGCTTCAGTTCTCAACACGGATAACGTTCTCAACCCTGCAGATTTCCGGGTTCAGGGATTTCACAACCCGCTGCACCGCCTTCTCGGACGCCACGTGGGTAATCACAATCAGGGTAGCCTTGCCGTCCGCCGCGGCGTCTTTCTGCATCATCGCGGAAACAGAAATGCCCGCCTTCGCCAGCTTGCCGGTTACCTCCGCCAGCACGCCCGGCGCGTCCTTGGCCTTCATCCGGATAAAATACTTGCTGTGCCAGTCATCCGCCACAGGCAGGGGATCTTCCCGCAGATAGGGCATCGGATGCACCGCGTTCTGCGCCGCCTGGATAATATCGCCCACGATCGCGCTGGCTGTCGGCGTATCTCCGGCGCCCCGGCCTTCCAGCATCATGTCCCGGAAGGAATGGCCGAACAGGTATACCGCGTTCAGGGAGCCGTCCACCCGGGCCAGCGGATGGTCCGCCGGCAGGAACGCCGGATGTACCCTCGCCTCGATGGAATCGCCGTTGTCCTTGCCGATAGCCAGAAGCTTCAGCACATATCCCATTTCACGACCGAAAGCGATATCCTCGGAATTGATCTTCGTAATGCCTTCCCGGTACACATTTTCCACGCGTACCCGGCTGTGGAACGCGATGGAACCCAGGATGCTCAGCTTGTACTGGGCATCCATGCCTTCCACGTCCGCTTCGGGATTCGGCTCCGCCAGCCCCAGGCGCTGCGCGTCCTTCAGGACGGTTTCGTATTCGGCGCCCTCCGCCGCCATCCGCGTGAGAATATAGTTGGTCGTGCCGTTCACGATTCCCATAATCTGCTCAATGTGATTGGAAATCAGGGGACTCTGGATCGCGTTGATGATCGGGATGGCTCCGCCTACGCTGGCTTCATAATAGAGGCCTGCGCCGGTTTTCTTCGCCATTTCCCGCAGCTCGTCAAAATGCAGGGAAAGCGCCATCTTGTTGGCGGTCACCACGGACTTCCCGTTTTCCAGCGCCCGCAGCATCATGGAAGCCGCCGGCTGTTCGCCGCCCAGGAATTCACAGACGATCTGAATTTCCGGATCCTCCAGAATATCGTTGCGGTCGGTGGTCAGCACTTCCTCGGGCACTTCCTTGCCGCCGTGAATTCTTTTGTCCAGCACCAGGGCCTTTTTCACCTTCAGCCGGATACCTGTGCGCTTCGCCGTCTCACCGCCGAATTCGCGGATCAGGTCCCAGACGCCTCCGCCGATGTTTCCCAGTCCCAGCAGTCCCAGCACGATCTCTTTCATTTATTTATCTCCTTCCTTCCGATTCCGTTCATAGATCAGGCGCAGCCCCTTCAGGGTCAGCAGCCCGTCCAGTTTGTCAATGACTTTGCTTTCCTCGGCAATCATCAGCGCCATGCCGCCCGTAGCCACCACGTAGGCTTCCTCCCCCAGCTCCTGCCGGATCTTGCGCACGATATTGCGCACCAGGCCTACGTATCCGTAATACATGCCGCTCTGCAGGTTGCTCAGCGTCGTCCGCCCGATCACATTCTCCGGCCGGGTCAGTTCAAACCGCGGCAGCTTTGCCGTCCCGGTCACCAGGGCTTCGCTGCTCAGTTTGATCCCCGGGCAGATGGTGCCGCCCAGGAAAGAGCCTTCCCGGTCCACCACGCCGAAGGTGGTTGCCGTTCCGAAGTCGATGAAGATACAGGGGCCGCCGTATTCATCATACGCCGCCACGGCGTTGGCAATCCGGTCGCTGCCCAGTTCCCGGGGATTCTCATACCGGATATTAATCCCCGTCTTCACGCCGGGAGCCACAAACAGCGGCGTTTTCCCGAAATAATTCAGCAGCATGTGCTCAATCGTGTAGTTGATGGTGGGTACCACACTGGAGACCACAATCCCCTCCACCACGTCCGTGGAAACGCCTTCATGGGCAAACATGGAGGACAGCCGCACGCCGTATTCGTCCGATGTTGAAGTGATGCTGGTGGACATCCGCCAGTATTTGAACATCTCTTTCCCGTCAAACAGCGCCGTTTTGATATTGGTGTTGCCGACATCCATGGTCAGGATCATGTGCGTTTCTCCCTTAGTTATAATAGTCTGGCCTTTTTCAGTGCCGCGCATGCCGTGCCGGTCACCAGGGCCGCCACTGCCATTTCCACTACTGCGTTAATGCCTACGGACGTAATGATATACATCAGAACGCCTTTTTCCGCGATCGGCCCCGCCAGCTTCTCAGTATGACCGAAAAAGATCACCAGCAGGCTCATGAAGAACAGGGTATTGAAGAACGCCGCAGAAAAACCGGTTACCGCGCCGCGAAGATACAGCGGCGCTTTTGTTTTGCACATTCCCCGGTATACCAGGGCTGCAATCAGGCCTACCATCAGCCGGGAAACAAAACGCTGAATAAACATCAGCACCGGACTGATACTCACAAGCGCTGCCCCCAGCGCGCTGGTACCGAAAATACCGAAGCATTGAAGAAAACTGATCAGACCAAAAGCCCCGCCGACGATCATTCCGCCCGGCAAGCCCATGGCAATCGCCGCGATAGCCACCGGAATCATGTTGAATGTGATACTCAGCCCCATGGGCATGGGGATGTTCACGTAAGCCAGAACGATCAAAATCGCCACCAGCATCGCCAGCAGCGTCATCCGCGCAACTTTCGTGCGCCTTGTATTGTTTGTCATGATGCATTCCTCCGTTCGGGTTCACTTCGGATACCCGTCGAAAATAGTATTTCCGCGTTTGCCTTCGCGTCCGGTGCTTTCGCTCCCGGCGCCAAACCTGTGCGGATGCCCCTATTATACCGGAATTTAACGGAAAGTAAAGCAAAGACCCGCTGTACTCCGTTTGTTTTTCAGCCGGTTTGCGGATTTTGAACCGCTGTCGGAAAGCGAAAGGGCGCTGGTGGACAAAGTTCGCACCATCATGCTGAACGTCCCGCAGATCGGCTGCACCTCCTGCCGGTACTGCACGCCCGGCTGTCCGATGCACATTTCCATTCCGGATATATTCCGGGCAGTCAATACCCTGAACCTGTACGGCGATCATTTCCGTCCCCGCGCTTTCTACGGCGGACTGATCGGACAGGGCTACGGCAAAGCTTCCGACTGTATCGGATGCGGGCAGTGCGAGAGCGTATGCCCCCAGCATCTGCCGATTATCGAACTGCTGAAGGACGCCGGAGCAAAGCTGGATGCCTGACGCCCCTTTGCGGAAAACGGCCCGCGCAGCCGCGCGGGCCGTTTTTCATTCCGGATAAACCATAGTATCCGCGCTGCAGTTTTCCAGCACCCGGAGGTATGCTGCGGCTTCCTTCTTCGCGTCCGCGGCGTCGTGCTCCAGCCAGTTTCCGCACTCAATCCGGCTTGCCCCCGGAATATCGCCCTCAAACTCCGCGGCAAAGCGGAAGGCCTGCCGCACCAGCTCCACAGCTTCCGCCGGGGACACCGCGTCCCGCATCACAAGATAAAAGCCCGTGCGGCACCCCATCGGCCCGGTATAGATTACCTGATCGCTCCGGTCCGTATTCCGCAGGTATGTGGCCAGCAGGTGCTCCAGGGTATGCAGTCCTTTCTGATCCAGATAATCCCCCGCGTTCGGCGTTTTCATCCGCAGATCGTAGGTTACGCAGTCCCCGTCGATCCTGGAAATATACATTCCCGGCCGCAGCAGATCGTGGTTGATGGCAAAGCTCGCGATTTTCTTCATATGCCCGCTCCGTTCCCCGTTCTTCCGCGCGCCCCGGGCCCGGACGCCCGGCGGCCGCGCAGGATTATTTACATTTTGCTCAGTTTCGCGCCCAGCAGGTTCCGGCATTTCCGGGTCACGCCCGCGGTCCCCGTATCCGGCGCGTTCTGGTTCAGCAGGAAGGTAATCCGCTGCCCCGGAATGTTGATGAAATAGGTTCCCAGCCAGCCGTCCCAGCCGTATTCGCCTTCTTCCCCGAAAACGTTCAGGGAGCCGGGCCGGTCGCAGCTCCGTACCAGGCAGCCGTAATTGTATCCGCTCAGGCCGTCCCACAGATCCGTCCGGACTTCCGGGCTCAGCCGCGGCGCTGTCAGGAACCGCACCGCCGCCGGGGACAGGAGCCGCTTCCCGCCGTACACGCCGCCGTTGAGCAGCATGGCGGCGAATGCCGCGTAGTCATCCAGGGTGGAAACCAGGCCGGCGCCGCCGGATTCAAAGGCCGGGGGCCGGTCATACCGGCCTACGGCGAGGTGCAGGCTGCTGAATTCCTCCAGTCCGCCCGGGATCCGCCGGTAGCATTTCACCAGCCGGTCCCGTTTTTCTTCCGGCACCCAGAAATCCGTATCCTTCATGCCCAGCGGCCCGAAGAGCTCCTCCCGCAGGAACTGCCCGAAGCGCTTACCGCTCACCGCTTCCACCACCGCGCCGAGAATATCCGCGCAGGTACTGTAGCGCCAGTGCGTTCCGGGTTCAAAGGCCAGCGGCTGTTCTCCCAGCCGGTTGCAGAACTCCAGGGTGTCCATTCCGCCTCCGGCCAGAATCTGCGCATGATCCTCCTCAAAAACACGTGCCGCCGCCTGGCCTGCGGGATCCGCGTCCGGGTAGGACAGGCCTGCCGTCATGGTCAGCAGCTCCAGAATCCAGGGCGCCCGAAGCGCCGGAACAACGCTGCCGTCCGGCCGGATCACCCGGGGATTCGCAAATCCGGGCAGATACCGGTCCACGCCGTCCGCAAGATCGATCTCTCCCCGGTCCGCCAGGATCATCACCGCCGCGGCGGTAATCGGTTTGGACTGGCTGTAAAGCCGGAAAATGGAATCGCGCGCCACCGGTTTGCCGGCCGCAATGTCGGCGTATCCTGCCTGAGCGTAACAGAATTCCTCCCCGTCCCGGCAGATCAGCAGATTGATGCCGGCGGCCTCGTGGTTTTCCACCGCCCGCTCCAGGCAGGCTGTCAGCTGCTCCTTCAGACCCATAACAATTCTCTCCTTCCTTTACAGCAGAAAGCCGCCGGTACCCTTCACCGGGCAGCGGCGGCATATTCATTCCGTATCAGTCGTCCTCTTCGTCTTCCTCGGGCAGGTCCGCGTTGTGGAACACGTTCTGCACGTCGTCATTTTCTTCCAGCAGGTCCAGCATCTTCTGGATCTTCAGGACCGTATCCGGATCGGTCACGGCCACGGTGTTCTGCGGAATCTTCTGCACTTCCGCGGACAGGAACGTGAAGCCCTGCTTCTCCAGGTTTTCACGGACAGTGCTGAAATCGTTGGGAGCGGTGAGGATTTCGTATACTTCCTCTTCCACCTTCACGTCTTCCGCGCCGGCGTCCAGGGCGGTCATCATCATCTCGTCCTCATCGCTGCCGGGCTCGCGCTCAACCACCAGCACGCCGCGCTCGTCAAACATGAAGCCTACGGATCCCGTGGTCCCCAGGTTTCCGCCGTACTTGGCGAAGCAGTGGCGGATGTCGCTGGCCGTGCGATTGCGGTTGTCGGAAATCGTGTCCACAATCACCGCCACGCCGCCGGGCGCGTAGCCTTCGTAGGTGATCTCCTCGTATACGACGTTGCTCAGCTCTCCGCTGGCCTTCTTGATGGAACGCTGAATATTGTCGTTGGGCATATTGTTGGCCTTGGCCTTGGCGATGATGTCCCGCAGCTTGCCGTTGGACTCGGGATTGGCGCCGCCTTCCCGCACCGCGATGGCGATCTCACGGCCGATCTTGGTGAATACCGCGCCGCGCTGCGCGTCCGCCTTGCCCTTTTTCGCCTGAATATTATGCCATTTGGAATGACCGGACATATTATCTCCTCCCGGAAAATCAATAAAAATACGGGATATTATAGCATTGCGTATTCCGCCGCGTCAAGCTTTCACGCACTCGGTCAGCTTCCAAGATAGGCTTTCCGGACATTGTCGTCATGCATCAGCCTGTCTGCGTCGCCTTCCATGGTGATCCGCCCTGTTTCCATTACATAGGCGCGGTTTGCCACGGAGAGCGCCATCTGCGCGTTCTGTTCCACCAGCAGAATCGTGGTACCCGCCTCGTTCATCCCGCGGATGATGTTAAAGATCTGTTCCACCAGGATCGGCGCAAGGCCCATACTGGGCTCGTCCAGCATCATCAGGCGGGGCTTGCTCATCAGCGCGCGCCCCATGGCCAGCATCTGCTGCTCGCCGCCGGACAGGGTTCCGGCCACCTGCTTCTCACGTTCCTTCAGGCGCGGGAAGAAGCCGTACACCCGCTCCATGGATGCTTCCACTTCCTCGTTCGGCCGGCTGAAAGCGCCCATCTCCAGGTTTTCCCGTACAGTCATCTGCTGAAAGATCCGCCGCCCTTCCGGGCAGAGGCTCAACCCTTTATAAACCATTTTGCTGGCCGCGGTGCCGTCCACCGGCATACCGGCGAACGCAATGGAACCCTGCCGCGGCTTCAGCAGCCCGGCAATGGTGTTCAGCGTGGTGGATTTTCCGGCGCCGTTGGCGCCGATCAGCGTGACGATCTCCCCTTCGTTCACTTCCAGGGATATTCCTTTGATCGCATGGATCGCGCCGTAGTAAACATGGATATCGTTCACCTTCAGCAGCGGGAGATTTGCAGCCTCGCTCATGCTTCCGCCTCCTTCCGCTTTCCCAGGTAGGCCTCGATAACCGCCGGATTCGCCTGGATCTCCTCCGGTGTTCCCTTGGCAATGATCTTTCCGAAATTCAGCACACAGATATCCTCACAGATCCCCATTACCAGGCTCATGTCATGCTCGATCAGCAGGATTGCGATCCGGAACTGATCCCGTATCTTTGTGATATTTTCCATCAGTTCCTCGGTCTCATGGGGATTCATGCCGGCCGCCGGCTCGTCCAGCAGCAGGAGCTTCGGATTTGTCGCCAGCGCGCGGACGATCTCCAGGCGCCGCTGCGCGCCGTAGGGCAGGCTGCCCGCGCGTTCGTCCGCCATTCCGGCCATATCAAAGATGTTCAGCAGCTCCAGCGTCTTTTCATGCTGCTCCTTCTCCGCCTTCCAGTATTTCGGCATCCGCAGGATTCCGCTGAACATTCCGCAGCGGATCTGGTTGTGCAGTCCGATCCGCACGTTTTCCTCCACCGTCATGTTGTTGAACAGGCGGATATTCTGAAACGTCCGGGCGATACCGGCCTTGCTGACGTCCACTGTCGTCATGTTGCCCATATCCCTGCCTTCCAGCATCATGGTGCCGTGGGTAGGCTGGTATACTTTTGTCAGCAGGTTGAACACCGTCGTCTTGCCGGCGCCGTTCGGGCCGATCAGTCCGCCGATCTCCGTTTTGCCCATCACCACGCTGAAGTCGTCCACAGCCTTCAGGCCGCCGAACTCAATGCCCAGATGGCTGCATTCCAGAACCGGCATAAAACCCAGGTCCCGCTCGGGAACAAAGGATTTGGACGGGTATGGAACCATCTGCGTCTGCTGCCTGTGTTTCCGCTCACTCATGCCCGCATCTCCTCCTCTTTCCGCTTTCCTCTGATCCCGGAGAAAAGATTCCTCCACAGGCTCTTCAGCAGCGGATTATTGCTCAGCAGCATTACCAGGATCAGCAGAACCGCGTAGGCCAGCATCCGGTAATTCTGCAGGAAACGCAGCCTCTCCGGCAGAATCGTCAGCGCGGCCGCGGAGACGACGGAGCCGGGGATATTCCCGATGCCGCCGAGTACCACAAAGACCAGCACGTTGATCGATTCGTTGAAACTGAACTTCGTGGGCAGGAGCGTCGCCATGCTCAGGCCGTACAGCGCGCCTGCCATGCCGGCCATCACCGCAGCCGTCACAAACGCCATCATTTTGTACTTCGTGATGTTGATTCCCATCGCTTCCGCGGCAATCCGGTTGTCCCTTGCCGCCATGATCGCGCGGCCGGACCGCGAATTGACCAGGTTCAGCACGACCACCAGAGAGAACATCACAAGGATGAAACCCGCTGTGAACGTGGCGATTGTCTTCACCTTTACCGCACCCATCGGACCGTTCAGCAGCAGCGTTCCGGGCAGGTCGCCGTTCAGGAAGCCCCAGTGAAGAGAACGTCCTTCCGCTGAAACATATACGCAGTTCATGACGTTCTTGATGATTTCACCGAACGCAAGCGTCACGATCGCCAGATAGTCGCCGCGAAGCCGCAGGACAGGAATACCGATCAGCGCGCCGGCGACCCCGGCAATCACGCCGCCGGCGGCTATGGCAATCAGCAGCCGCAGCGCGGGATCCTCCATCTGAAAACCGTTCAGCAGCCATCCGGACGTGATGATTCCGGAAAAAGCGCCGATACTCATGAATCCGGCATGACCAAGGCTCAGCTCGCCGCTGATCCCGACCACCAGGTTCAGGGAAACCGCCATAACGATCCAGCTGCAGATCGGAATCAGCTGCCCTTTGAGCGTTCTGGAAATGGTTTTGTTATTGATCATCACCGTCAGGATCACAAACAGCAGGATCAGCACGGCATAGGTAACCAGTGAGGTGATCATTCTTGATTTCTTTGTCTTCATACCGCTCACCTCACACCTTCTCACGGATCGGCTTGCCGAGCAGGCCGGTCGGCCGTACCAGCAGCACGATAATCAGCACCGCGAAAACAATCGCGTCTCCCAGCTCCGTCGAGATGTAGGCCTTGCCGAATATTTCGATCACTCCCAGCAGAACGCCTCCCAGCATCGCGCCGGGAATGGAGCCGATTCCGCCGAACACCGCCGCCGTGAAGGCCTTGATACCGGGCATGGAACCGGTCGTCGGCATCAGCTGCGGATAAGAGGAGCACAGCAGGAGGCCCGCGATAGCCGCCAGGGCGGAGCCGATGGCAAACGTAACGGAAATTGTCCGGTTTACGTTGATTCCCATCAGTTCCGCCGCTCCGCGGTCTTCCGACACGCAGCGCATGGCTTTCCCTGTCTTCGTCTTCGCAATGAACAGCGTCAGCGCGGTCATAATAACGATGTTCGCGGCAATCGTAATCAGCGTTTCCGGTTTAATCGCCAGCTGCCCGTTGAACAGCCAGATGGTATCCAAGGCAAACAGGCTCGGGAACACCTTGGGATTGGCTCCCCAGATCAGCAGCGCCGTGTTCTGCAGCAGGTAACTCATGCCGATGGCGGTAATCAGCACCGCCAGGCCGGTCGCCTGGCGAAGCGGCTTGTAGGCCAGCTTCTCAATCGTGATGCCCAGCAGGGTGCACACCAGCATTGCCGCGATCACGCACAGAACCGGAGGCAGATTCCAGTACTGCGCGGCGCAGAAAACAATATACGCGCCCACCATGATCACGTCGCCGTGCGCGAAGTTCAGCATCTTGGCTATACCGTACACCATCGTATAACCCAGCGCAATGATGGCATAGATACTGCCCAGGCTGATACCGTTTACCAGGTTGGACAGGAACACCATGGTCTTTTTCCTCCCCCTCGTCGGGAGTCCCGACATATCTTTCCCATTTTAACACGCGCCGCGCGCTCTGTCCCTGCGGAAAAACAGGAAATCCGGCCCGGGAAATCCCGCGGCCGGATTGTATGGTCTCTTCCGGTCAGTTGTCCAGGCCTACGTACTTGCCGTCCTTGATAATCATGGCCGTGGGCACTTTGTCAACTTCACCGTTGGCGCTCCAGGTCATGGCGCCGGTCAGGCCTGTGATCTTCAGCTGCTGCATGGCAGCGATCATGTTGTCGCAGATATCCTCCGCGGCATCCCCGGTCTGAACGCCGGCGATCTTCGCAGCTTCAACCATCGCATAAATGCAGTCGTATGCGTCCGCGGCGAACTGGTTCGGCACTTCCTTGTATTGCTCCTGATACTTCGCTACGAAATTCACGGTCAGCTCGTCCTTGGCATCCGCAACAAAGGGGGTCAGCAGCATGACGCCTTCCGCCAGGGAAGTATCAAAGCCTTCCAGGGTCAGAATACCGTCCATACCGTCCACACCAAAGAAGGTGGGGGTATATCCGATGCTGCTGGAAGCAATCAGGATCTGGGAAGCGGGGGTGTAGTAGATGGGCAGGAACACCAGATCCGCGCCCTTGTCCTTGGCGTCCGCGACCTGGACGGAGAAATCGGTGGTTTCATCCGTGAAGGTGGTGGTGGATACGATTTCCAGTCCCAGATCCTCCGCCTTGGTCTTGAAGGTCTGGTAGATACCGGTGGAATAAGCGTCCGCGTTGTTGTAGATCACAGCAATTTTGGTACCCAGCTTCTTTTCGTTGATAACGGCGGCGGAAGCGGATCCCTGGTTCGGGTCTGTGAAGCACAGCTGGTAGACATTGTCCTTGTCCGCGGTAACATCCGTGGAGGAAGCGGAGGGCGTCAGCATAAATACGCGCTCCTCAAACGCTTTCGCGCCAACCGCGATGCAGGGTGCGGTTGTTGTGGTGCCGACGATCATCTGGGCGCCCTGTTCCATGACGTTATTGTACGCGTTCACGGCCTTTTCGGCATCATGGGTGTCGTCCTCGTTCAGCAGCTCAACCTTAATCCCGTTGTCCGCGTCGGAAATCTCATCCGCCGCGATCTTCGCGCCGCGGTAGGTGGCCAGGCCGTACACAGCCGCGCCGCCGGTCTGCGGGCCGATATGAGCAATCTTCAGAACCAGGTCTTCCGCCAGTGCAGCGGAAGCAGCCAGCGCCAGGCACAGCACAAGAACCAATGCAATAATCTTCTTCATAGCAGGATTCCCTCCTTATGATTTGTTGCTTTATCATACGTCCGGAGAAAAAGCCCGTCAAGGAAACAGCTGTTTTCTCTGTGTATTTTCAACTGTTTTCAGGCTTTTTTATCCTGCTTCTGCTGCAGCTTCCGCAGCAGGGGGAAGAACACGCCGCCGGCGCTGTTTCCCAGCGTCATCACCAGCACCCAGGCCAGCGTTTTCCAGCTCCACATGCCCGCCGCGGAGAAATAATACATGTTTGCCACACAGTGTTCAAACCCGCACAGGATGAATACCGCCACCCCGAAGAACAGGCTCAGATACTTCCCCGCGGGATGGGGATTGTTTTTGAACCCCTCCACCGCCAGCCAGATCAGCACGTTGCAGAAGAAGGACAGGAAGAAAATGCTCACGAACCCGTCGTTCAGCTTCACGGCGCAGATCGCCTGCGCCCTTTCCGCCAGGGCCGGTCCGATCCGCGTGGCACTCTCCGCCAGCGCCGTCAGGAATGTGCCGGCCAGGTTGCCGAGCCAGATCAGGGGCAGATCCAGCGCGTATTCCCGGTTCTGGTCAAACACATAGCAGACCTTCCCGGTAAACAGATTGAATCCGAAGGTGCAGACCGCAAACAGCCCTACCGTGAAGAACAAAGCGCCGAGCACCTTGTTCTCCAGGGAAAGGAAGACCGTTCCGCCGATGGCGATACTGATGCCTGCCAGCACCCCGCCGATAAACGTTCTGAACCGCTTCATGCCTTCTTCCTCCCGCTGCCGCCCTGACTGATCGCCGCTTTCAGATACTGCCCCGTATAGGACGCTTCGTTCGCCGCAACCTGCTCCGGTGTGCCTTCCGCCACGATATAGCCGCCGGCGTCGCCGCCTTCAGGCCCCAGATCGATAATCCGGTCCGCTACCTTGATAACGTCCAGGTTGTGCTCGATCACCAGCACCGTGTTCCCGGCGTCCGTCAGCCGCTGCAGCACCTGAATCAGCCGGTCCACGTCCGCCGTATGCAGGCCCGTGGTCGGCTCGTCCAGCAGATAGATGGTCTTTCCCGTCGCGCGGCGGCTCAGTTCCGTCGCCAGCTTCACCCGCTGGGCCTCGCCGCCGGACAGCGTCGTGGAAGGCTGCCCCAGCTGCATATATCCCAGACCGACGTCGCTGAGGGTTTCCAGCTTCCGCAGGATCTGCGGATGATTTTCAAAGAAGGTCAGCGCTTCCTCCACGGTCATATCCAGCACTTCGCTGATATTCTTTCCCTGCCACGTGACTTCCAGGGTTTCCCGGTTGTACCGCTTTCCGCCGCACACGTCGCACGGCACATACAGATCCGGCAGAAAATGCATCTCGATCTTTTTCATGCCGTCGCCCTGGCAGGCTTCACACCGGCCGCCCTTTACATTGAAGGAAAACCGGTTTTCCCGGAAGCCCCGGACTTTCGATTCAGGGCTCATGGCGTACAGCTTCCGGATCAGGTCGAACAGCCCGGTATACGTGGCGGGATTGCTCCGGGGGGTCCGGCCGATGGGGCTCTGGTCGATCATGATGATCTTGTCCAGCAGCTCCAGGCCTTCCATACTGTCAAACTTCCCGGGCTTCGTCCGGGCCCGGTTCAGCTTCCGGGCCAGATGCTTGTACAGAATCTCGTTCACCAGGCTGCTCTTGCCGCTGCCGCTGACGCCTGTGACACAGGTCAGCACACCCAGGGGGATTTTCACGTCGATATGCTTCAGGTTATGCTCCGCGGCGCCATGCACCTTCAGGTATCCCGTGGGCTTCCGCCTCGCCGCGGGCAGCGGAATCCTTTTCCTTCCGCTGAGATACGCACCGGTGAGGCTGTCCGGGTTTGCGCAGATCTGCTCCGCCGTTCCTTCCGCGATGATCCGTCCGCCATGGGCGCCCGCCCCGGGCCCCACGTCCACGATCCAGTCTGCGGCACGCATGGTTTCCTCATCATGCTCCACCACAATGACTGTGTTTCCAAGATCCCGCATCCGTTTCAGGGTGGCGATCAGCTTCGCGTTGTCCCGCTGGTGCAGCCCGATGGAAGGCTCGTCCAGGATGTACAGCACACCCATCAGCGCACTGCCGATCTGGGTAGCCAGGCGGATCCGCTGCGCCTCGCCGCCGGACAGGGTACCGGCAGCACGGCTGAGCGTCAGGTAGCCCAGTCCAACGTCGCTGAGAAATCCGAGACGCGCGTCGATTTCTTTCAGGATCTGGTCCGCGATAATCCGGCTGTTTCCCTCCAGCGCCAGGCTGCCGAAAAAGCTCCGGGCCTCGAGGATGCTCATATTGCTGACCTCCGGCAGGCTTTTTCCGCCCACCGTGACCGCGCGGGATTCCGGTTTCAGCCGCATACCGCCGCACTCCGGACAGATTTCCTCCACCATATATTCTTCGTAAGCCTGTTTCATGGCTTCCGAAGAAGTCTCATGGTACCGCCGCTCCAGGGTCGGTATGATCCCTTCAAATGCAGTATTGTAGCTGGTGATCCCCCGGCTGCCCTCGTAGCGGATGGTGATCTGATCCTTTCCGGTCCCGTACAGCAGCGCGTCCATTCCTTCCCGGCTGATCTTCTCCACCGGCGTGTCCATGGTAAAGCCGTATTTCTCGCCCATGGCTGTGAAATACTGGGCGGCTATGCCGTTTTCCTCCCCCGTATTGAACCCCATGGCTGTCAGCGCGCCTTCCCGCAGGCTCAGGCTCTCATCCGGGAACACCGCTTCCCGGCTGATCACCATCCGGATTCCCAGGCCGGTGCACGCAGGGCACGCGCCGAACGGGCTGTTGAAGGAGAACATCCGCGGGGTCAACTCCTCAATGGAGACTCCGCAGTCCGGACAGGCATAGTTCATGCTGTACAGCGTTTCACCCAGATCAAAACAGTCCACAATCACCAGGCCGGCGCCTTTTACCGCCGCCGCTTCGATGTCCTCCGCCAGCCGCTGGCGGAATTCCTTCGTGTCCCGGCGGATCAGGCGGTCCACCACGATCTCGATGGTATGCTTCTTCTTTTTGTCCAGATCCGGCGTATCCTCCAGGTCATACATCACGCCGTCAATACGCACCCGCACATACCCGCTCTTCCGGGCGTTCGCCAGCAGGTCCCTGTGTTCTCCCTTCCGTTCGCGCACCAGGGGGGACAGCACCTGCATCCTTGTGCCGTCCGGGCAGGCGCAGACCGCGTCCACGATCTCGTCCACGGACTGCTTCCGGATCTCCCTGCCGCACCGGGGACAGTGCGGCACGCCGGCCCGGGCCCACAGCAGGCGCAGGTAATCGTGGATCTCCGTAACCGTACCCACGGTGGAACGGGGATTCCGCCCGGTGGTTTTCTGGTCGATGGAGATCGCCGGGCTCAGGCCTTCAATGCTGTCCACGTCCGGTTTGTCCATCTGCCCGAGAAACTGGCGGGCATAGCTGGACAGGCTCTCCACATAGCGGCGCTGGCCTTCCGCATAGATCGTGTCGAAGGCCAGCGAGCTTTTTCCGCTTCCGCTCAGGCCGGTAATGACGGTCAGGCGGTCGCGCGGAATCCGTACATTGATGTTTTTCAGATTATGTTCCCGGGCACCCCGGATTTCCAGATATTCATTCATATGTAATTCCCTGTTCGCACAGCCGGAGCGCAGGCTCCGCGTTCATGTTCAGCGCGGCGGTTTCGCCCCGCATCAGCCGGTAATAGGCCGCGCTGCCGATCATCGCGCCGTTGTCCGTACACAGGGGGATCTCCGGCATATACAGCCTGACCCCGAGCTTCCGGCACATCTCCCCCGCCATCCGGCGAAGTTCCCGGTTGGCGGAAACTCCCCCCGCCATCGCGAAAGCTTCCTTCCGGCCGCTGTCCTTCAGCAGTGCCTCCGCCTTCCCCATCAGCTCGCCGCATACCGCCCGGCGGAAGCTGGCGGCCAGATCCGCCTTCGGCAGCGGTTCCTTCCGCTGTTCCAGGCCGTGCACCGTGTTGATGAACGCGGTCTTCAGCCCGCTGAAGCTGTAATCGTATTTCCCGGCCGTTTTCGGTTTCGGCAGCGTAAAGGCTTCGGGATTCCCTTCCTCCGCCAGCGCGTCCATCCGCGGCCCGCCTGGATACGGCAGTCCGAGTACCCGCGCGGCCTTGTCAAAGGCTTCCCCCGCCGCGTCATCCGCCGTCTGCCCCAGCAGCCGGTATTCACCGTAATCCGTCACTTCCACCAGATGGCTGTGTCCTCCGGAAACCACCAGGCACAGAAACGGCGGCTCGAGGTCCGGATGCGACAGATAATTTGCGCTGACATGGCCTTCAATATGGTTCACGCCCACCAGCGGCTTTCCCGCGGCAAAGGCCAGCCCTTTCATGCAGTTGACGCCGGTCAGCAGCGCCCCCACCAGGCCGGGGCCCTTGGTCACCGCCAGCGCGTCCGTTTCCGCCAGCGTCATGCCGGCTTCCCGCAGCGCCTGGTCAATCACCCTGTCGCAGGCCTCCATATGGGCCCTGCTTGCAATCTCGGGCACCACGCCGCCGTACAGCTCATGCAGGTCAATCTGGCTGAACACCACATTGCTCAGGATCACCCGCCCGTTTTCAATCACCGCCGCGGCCGTCTCGTCGCAGCTGGTCTCCAGGGCCAGGATCCGCACCCTGTCCTTTTTCCTGAGTTCCTCCGCCTTCGCGCGGCTCATCGCTTCATAGTTCATCATACGTTCAACGCTTCTGTCCGTCTGTGACGGTGTTTTTCCTCTTTCGCAGCAGGATCCCGGCCGCGGCGGCCAGGGCGGCGGGCATCGCCAGCGCCCGCATCAGCCCCCGGATCCCCAGGCGTATAAAGAAGCTCTCCGGCATCAGCCGGATCAGCAGGTCCGTCCGGGAATCCAGCAGCCATCCGTCATTGGTGAAGGCTACCCGGTGGAAGGTCACGAACAGGCCTTCAAAATCCGCCAGCGCCCAGACCAGGAAGGCCGCCAGTACCGCCAGCAGGATTCCCAGTCCCCACAGGATTCCGCGGCCGAAAGCCCGGGCGTCCCGCAGCAGGATCCCCGTGGCCAGCAGCAGCGCCGCAGCCGCCAGAGCAACCCGCATCACAGCGGTGTCCAGCCGGATCAGCCCCCGGACATCCTCCATGTGGGCTTCCTCATAATCATGGAAATACTGGATCTCTTCGCCGTTCGCCCCGGCCCGGACCATCTGAAACCGGCCCGTTCCCGTCAGAAAGGCAGCGGTCAGGCTGCCCACGGCCGGGTATTCCTCCGCGGCCAGGCCCGTCCGCTCCGGCGGCGCAGCTGCCAGCATCTCCGCCGCCATCAGCGCGCCGTCCCCGGCGATCCACCGGATCACCAGGGTGATCCAGAAGAGGACGGCAGCCAGCGCGAACGCCGCTCCGGCGGCTTTGCTGCGCTTCATGTCCCGCCTCCGGTCACTGCATCTTCAGGTACGCCGTCACGAAGCCTTCCAGGTTGCCGTTCATGACATCGTCAATGTTTCCGCTCTCATAATTCGTCCGGTGATCCTTCACCATGGTGTATGGCTGGAAAACATAGGAACGGATCTGGCTGCCCCATTCGATCTTCTTCATCTCGCCCTTGATATCCGCCATCTGCTGTTCCTTTTCCCGTTCCTTCAGTTCCAACAGCCTGGCCTTCAGCATCTTCAGGCAGGTAGCCCGGTTCTGCACCTGGTCCCGCTCCGTCTGGCAGGCCACCACGATGGTCACATCGTCCTTCACGTACGTCATGCGGACGGCGGAGCTGGTCTTGTTGACGTTCTGGCCGCCGGCGCCGCTGGAGTGGTAGGTATCCACCCGCACATACTTCATATCGACTTCAATCTCGCCGTTGTCGTCCTCCAGGATCGGCGCCACATCCAGGCTGGAGAAGCTCGTATGCCGGCGGGCGTTGGAATCGAACGGGCTGATCCGCACCAGCCGGTGCACGCCCTTTTCGCCCCGCAGGTATCCGTAGGCGTGGTCGCCGCTGACCTCAAAGGTCACGCTCTTGATCCCCGCCTCATCGCCGTCCAGCAGGTCCAGCAGCTTCACCTCAAAGCCCATGCGCTCACAGTACCGGGTGTACATCCGGTACAGCATCTGCGTCCAGTCCTGGGCTTCGGTTCCGCCGGCGCCGGCGTGCAGGCTGAGTACCGCGTCGCTGTCGTCATAGTCGCCCCGCATCAGCGTTTCCAGCTCCAGAGCGTCCGCCTGCTCCTTCAGCCGGGTAAGCTCCTCCCCGACTTCCTGTACCATGCCCTCGTCGTTTTCCTCCTTCGCCAGTTCCATCATGGTATCGATGTCGTCGGCAGTGGAAAGCAGACGCTCATAGTGCTCCAGTTTGTTTTTCAGATGGCCCAGCTTCTGGTTGACCCGGCTGGAACGGTCCGTGTCGTTCCAGAATTCCGGCTGGTTCATTTCCTCCGTCAGCTCGTCGATCTGCTCCCGCATATGGTCGATATGCAGGGCTTCGCCGGCGGCAAGAATGCTTTTCCGGATCCCTGTGATGTCCTGGGCGTATTGTTCAAGTTCCAGCATATTCTTCTCCTGATTCCCGCTGTTTCTTCAGCGCTTCTTCCGTAAGCCGCTCCGGGGAGCGGCACAGCCTTCAGTTCCACCGTTCGCCGGCTGCTACGGCTGCTGCTGTTCCTTGAGCATGCAGCAGTTCTTGTATTTCTTGCCGCTTCCGCAGGGGCAGGGATCGTTCCTTCCGATCTTCTGGGAAGGTTTCACCCGCCGGGGCTGCCGCGGGCCGTCCCCCGCCAGGCGCGCTTCCGTGGGCTTCGCTGTCTGCACCCGCTCCGGCGTTACCTGCACCTTGGTCTGGTATACCCGGCGTACCGTATCCTCCCGGATCAGATGATTCAGCTCCTCAAACATATGGGACGCTTCAATCTGATACTCCGTAACAGGGTTCTTGCCGCTGTACGCCCGGAATCCGATACCGTCCCGCAGCTGATCCATGGCGTCAATATGATCCATCCACCGGGTATCCACGCTTCGCAGCAGCATAACCCGCTCCACTTCGCGCATGTCCACGTGGATTTCTTCCATCATCTTTTCGCGTTCCGCGTAGAACGCGCGGGCGTCTTCCTTCAGCGCACCGACGAACTCGTCCCGTTTCTCCGCGTCAGCCAGGGCGCGGTTCTCTTCCAGCGCCCCGTGATGGTTGCACAGGTTCTCCAGGTAATTCGTGGCTTCACGCCACTCCCATTCCTGCGGATCCTCGCTGTTCATCCAGCGGCCCGCGGCGAAATCGATCACGTGGTCCGCCATCTTCAGGATGCTGTCCTTCACATCCTCGCCCATGAGCACCCTGCGGCGCTGGCCGTAGATCACCTCGCGCTGCCGGTTCATGACGTTGTCGTACTCCAGGACGTGCTTGCGGGCTTCGAAGTTCCGGTTTTCAATCCGCTTCTGCGCGTTCTCGATCTGTTTCGTCAGCAGGCCCGCCGTCAGCGGCTCGTCATCCTTCAGGCCCAGCCGGTCCACCATGGCACCGATCCGTTCGCTGCCGAACAGGCGCATCAGATCGTCCTCCAGGCTGATAAAGAACTGTGTGGAACCCGGATCGCCCTGGCGTCCGCTGCGGCCCCGCAGCTGGTTGTCAATCCGGCGGCTCTCGTGCCGTTCCGTACCGATAATATGCAGGCCGCCGGTCTGCAGCACCCGTTCGTGCTCCGCGTCCGTCTCCTTTTTGAACTGCGTATACAGCTCGTTGTACCGTTTCCGGACCGCAAGCACTTCCTCGCTTACATGCTCGCTGTGGCCGACGGCTTCCTCAATGACTTCGTCCTCCAGGTCCTGGTTCTCCTGGCGCAGTGCCTTCCGGGCCATGAACTCCGGATTGCCGCCCAGCAGGATATCGGTACCGCGGCCGGCCATGTTGGTAGCGATTGTCACAGCGCCCCAGTGGCCCGCCTGCGCTACGATTTCCGCTTCCTTCGCGTGGTTCTTGGCGTTCAGCACTTCATGGGGAATGCCGCGCTTCCTCAGCATCGCGCTGAGCATTTCGCTGATTTCCACGCTGATGGTGCCCACCAGCAGCGGCTGACCCGTGGCATGCCGCTGCTCGATGCTGTCCAGCACCGCCTGGAACTTGGCGTTTTTGTTTTTGTACACCATGTCTTCCAGGTCTTTGCGCACGTTGGGCCGGTTGGTGGGAATCTCCACGACGTCCAGGGAGTAAATTCCCTGGAATTCCGCTTCCTCCGTCTTGGCTGTACCGGTCATACCGCTCAGCTTCCGGTACATCCGGAAATAATTCTGGAAGGTGATGGTGGCCAGCGTCTTGCTTTCCCGCTCCACCTTCACGTGTTCCTTGGCTTCGATTGCCTGGTGCAGACCTTCCGAGTACCGCCGGCCGATCATCAGGCGCCCCGTGAATTCATCCACGATGATAACCTGGCCGTTCTGCACCACGTAATCCACGTCGCGCTTCATGATGAATTCCGCCCGCAGGGCGCAGTTCACATGGTGGTTCAGTTCGCTGTTCTCCGGATCGTTCAGGTTTTCGATCCCGAAGGCAGTCTCCACCTTTTTCGCTCCTTCGTCCGTCAGGGTGACAGCCTTCTTCTTTTCCTCGATCTCGAAGTGCACGCCCTGCCGCATCGTGCGGACCACGGTATCCACCCGGTCGTACAGCTCCGTGCTCTTTTCGCCCTGGCCCGAAATAATCAGCGGCGTCCTGGCCTCGTCGATCAGGATGGAGTCCACCTCGTCCACGATGGCAAAAGCATGGCCCCGCTGCACCAGGTCTCCCCTGCGGATCACCATATTGTCCCGCAGGTAGTCAAAGCCAAGTTCATTGTTGGTGCCGTAGGTAATATCGCAGGCGTAGGCGGCCCGGCGTTCCTGCGGCTCCAGGTCGTGAACAATCAGGCCCACGGAAAGCCCCAGGAAACGGTGCACCTTGCCCATCCATTCGCTGTCGCGGCGCGCCAGATAGTCGTTCACCGTCACGATATGGACGCCTTCGCCCCGCAGGGCGTTCAGATATGCCGGCATGGTGGAAACCAGAGTTTTGCCTTCACCGGTTTTCATTTCGGCAATCCGGCCCTGGTGCAGCACAATGCCGCCCAGCACCTGCACCCGGTAGGGCCGCAGCCCCAGCACTCGGTCCGCCGCCTCGCGCACGGTGGCAAACGCTTCGGGCAGAATGTCGTCCTCCGTTTCGCCCTTCCGCAGGCGTTCGCGGAATTCCGCGGTCTTCGCCTGCAGCTGCTCGTCCGTGAGCTTTCTGTATTCATCTTCCAGGGCCATGACGTCGTCCACGGGCTTTTTCAGCTTTTTCAGCTGCGCTTCGTTGCCGCCGCCCAGCATCTTCTTCAGAAAATCAAGCATGTTACGCTCCTTACAGGGGTTTTGTCCCGTCAAAAGACGGGCATATAAATACAGAATATTATATCATTTTTCTTCCCCGGTGCGCAACAGAAAAAAGCGCGGCTGAAGCGCCGCGCCGTTATGTGTTTTGCGTATTTCCGTGTTTCAGGTCCCTCCGGGCTTCTTGGACGTGTCCCCGTCCGCGCACCGGTAGTACACCTGGCCGATTTCCAGCTCCACCCCGTCCTTGGCAAACAGTTCGTCCACCGTCAGGAAGATATATCCCTTCTCCTCCAGGTAATCCACGATCTTCCGGGTGGATTTCGGCGCGTATTCCTTGATATCGTGGCACAGGATAATATCCCCGTCCGCGATCTTCTTCTTCACGCTGTAAAGCACTTCATTGGGCGTCCGGCCCCGCCAGTCGTACGTGTCCAGGCTCCACTGGATAAAGGCCCATTCCACCTTGGCCTTCACCATGGGCGGGTACAGCCCGCCGGGCACCCGGTCATAGCGCACCGGGATCCCGATGGTCTCCGTCATGACCTTGTTCACCTTCTCCGGCATGGCCCGCAGCGTCTTGGCGTAGCTCTTCCGCGTATCGTTGTGATTCCAGTTGTGCGACGCCACCGCGTGGCCCTCGTCATGCTCCCGCTGTACAATCCAGGCGCCGTTCTTCACCAGGTTGCCGATACAGAAGAAAGTGGCACGGATTCCCTTTTCCATCAGCGCGTCCAGCACGTTTGCGCTTCTCGGGTTCTTGGGGCCGTCGTCAAATGTCAGCGCGACCGTTTTATAGTACGTCAGGTTATCCGTTTCTTCCCGGGCCTTCTCGTTCATCATGCTCCGGATTTCCGGATAGAAGAAGGTGACTTCCATCAGGGTGTTTTTGCCTTCATACAGCAGGGACGCCGGATAATGCAGCACCAGGGACATTCCGTGCAGCGTGAAATCCGCTTTCCTCAGCGCTTCGCGGGAACACAGCTTTTCCAGCTCCTCCGCGTCCGGCTCCATGTCCGGCCAGTAGCTCCGCAGCGTTTCCCGCACCCGCTCCGCCATCAGGTTCCAGGCGTCGGAATCCTCGTCAAAAATCAGATCCAGCGTTATCCGCAGCCCGGTTTTCATGTCATAGGTCAGGGTTGTGAACCGCTGGTCCGTCAGCTGCCGGTGAAAGATCGTCCGCGCCTGCACCATGAAGCTCATCCAGCTCAGTCCCGTCCGGCTGTAACGGATTTCCACGTCCAGCCGGCTGTTTCCGTCCCCGGTATTCTTTGCCGCGGGCAGATCGCTTCCCAGTTCTTCCGCCCATTGCTCCGCGATTCCGTTGACTTCCCTCGTCACTTCGTCCAGCGCCGTCTCCACGCGCCACAGGCGCACGACGGATTTATTCTTTGCTTTTGTATCCTTGCAGGAGGCGGTGACCCTGTGGCAGTCCTGCAGCGTTTCCGCCGCGGCCGCAGCCGGGATGACCAGTCCGGGGATCATTGCCAGCGCCAGGCAAAACCCAATAATCCGGCGGCAGCGTTTTCTCATTCCATTCTCCTCTTTTCTCAGCAATCGGGTACCACCGAAAAGATCCCGCGGGAAACAGTTTCCTGCGGGACCTTCCCTTTATGCTCTTTCGGATATCAGCCTCTGGATCTCCTGCGGCGGCTCGCGTCCTGCACGGTGCTGGCCGCGGGTTCCGCGGATTCCGCTGCTTCCTTCACGTCTTCCGCCGCTTCCTCCGCCGCTCCGGCCGCTTCTTCCGCCGTTTCGGCCGCTTTTTCAGCGGCTCCCTTCGCGCTTTCTTCCGTTTCGTTGTACAGGCGCTTCAGGGTTTCAGCCATCGGCTCGTCTTTCTTTTCTTCTTTCACGGGTTCAGGCTTTTCAGGTTCCGGTTCAGCGGCTTCTTCCCTGTGTTCTTCCTCACCGCTCGTAATCTCGTTCCGCCTTCTGCCCTTCGGCGCGATACTGTAATCGCGGTAATTGGCGCCTTCCAGATGATCCATCGCTTTGTTGGACTGGCTCCGGCTGTGTCCTCTGCGCACGGCGCCGATCAGCAGCAGCACCGCCAGCACGCCGGCAATCCCGGCAAGAATCCATTTCGCGGAGTTCGCGGCCTGTTCCGCCTGGCCGATCCAGTTCGGCGCGGCAGTGGCTTCCGGCATTGCGACCGTCACCGGCGCCAGCGGCGTCACCAGCGGAGCTTCCGTAGGCACAGGGGTCGGCGGCGCGTACGCAATCGGAATCGAGTTGCTGGCAAAGGAAACCACCTGGCCCAGCTCGTCCTTCGCGTTCGCCGTGAACTGGAACACGCCGGCCATGCTGATTTCCATGTCCCGGGTTACCGTACGGCTCGCACCGGAGGGAATGCTTTCAAAGAAATATACTTCCTTGTCGACAGCCTTCACCGAAATATTGGAAACATCCACCGTGCTCTCGTTGCGCACGGTGATCGTGAAACGGACAATGCCGCCGGGAATTCTGTAAACTTCCTCCCGGTCCGCGCTGGCTTCCACGCTCAGCACAACCTGCTTCGCGGGATCCGTGGCCACCACATGCACCCGGCCGGTCGCGGTCTCAAGCGTGCTGCCGTCCGCCGCGCTTCCCTTAATCACAAACTGGACGTCCGTCGTTTCGGTTACGGTCATATCCTTTTCCAGGGTTACCGTCTCACCGGCCCGGATGGTTTCGTCGCTGAACACGGTACCAAGGAATTCATCCGCCACCGAAACACCGGTGATATCCGCCTTGCCGGAATTCTTCAGCTTCAGGGTCAGCTTCACCGTGTCTCCCGGCGCGCCGCCCTTCCTGTCCGCCGTCAGGGTCGCCGTCAGGTCCATGGTTCCGTATTTGATCGCGGCGGCTTCCACCTTTTCGGTGTAGTTCTTGCCGCCCGCTTTATAGGTAACGGTGGCTTCGCTTGTCAGGTCCTTTGTGCCCATCTTGGCGGTGAAAACGATCTTCCCGGATTCTCCGGGGGCGATGCTCTTGATGGCGCCGGCCGTCGTGGAGATGGCTTCGTTTTCCTTCACGGTCACATTGGCGACTTCCGCCGTGCCGGTATTCCTGATCTCGTAAATCACGCTGACTTCCTGGTTTTTCTGGGCAACCGCCGGCAGGAAGGAACGCTTGATGGACAGCTCCGGCTCCGCGCCGGCGTAGCTGATCTTGAAGCTGAGCTTCTTGCCCTTGTTGTCCAGTTCGCCGGTTTCCGCGTTCTTCACGGGATAATAGACATAGAAATTAATCTCTCCGGCTTCCAGCTCCTGCTGGGTTACTTTCCAGGTGCCTTCCCAGTTCCTGCTGCTGCCCGCGGCCAGCGTGGGAGAACCGAATTCCTCCACCTGCTCCAGGTTCGGGTAAAGCAGCTTCACAGGGCCGGGCATATCCTCGTCGCCCGCGTTGCGCACGTCAATCCGAACCGTGATTTCTTCCGGACCGGTAAACGAGTAGCCGCCAGGCAGTTCTCCCTTGCAATCCAGCTGGGGGCCCGCCATGGCTGAAACCGCGAAGCACAGCGCAAACACAAGTCCCAGCGCCAGACCCAGCAAAAGGCGTTTCTTCATATTCCTTCGGAGCCCGGAGGCTCCCTCCTCCTTCCTCTGCCAATCGGCATCAGCGGAATTCCCATACAGATGGATACAGGACATCTATATTATTTTACCGGGTAACCCCTGCCGTGTCAAGGGTCCCGCTCCTCCGATTCCTGTGTTTCCGGGACTTCCGGGGCGCCGCCGGACACCGGCAGTTCATCCATATACAGCTGCGCCGTTTCCGGTTCCGTATACTCCGGGGCGCTCCGCGCTGCACGCCGGCCGGCGGCCGGCGCCTGCACCGTCAGGGACGCCGGCAGGGATACCTTCTTTTTCCGGCCCAGCTTTTCCCGGATGTACTCCATGGTGTCCTCCCAGGTAAAGGGCGTGCACACCACCGGAATCCGAAGCCACCAGGCAGGCGCATAAAACAGCACGATGCACTTTTCCGGCCAGAGCTGCACCCGGGCCACGTCTTTCCAAGCGATATGACGCTCCCCGAGCTTCACCACCCGCGATTCGCCCTCTTCAGGCAGCGCCGGCGCCTTCATCCGCAGGATCAGCCTGAGCGGCGTCGGATCCGGAAGGTACCGGGTTTCATGGATTCCCCGGCTGTCCACCACAAAATCGGACAGTTCCTTCCCCTGCAGCAGCAACACCAGGAAAACCACCAGCAGCACAGTTCCCAGCAGAATCCCCAGAACCGGAAGGAACGCAGAGGAAAGCATCTTTTCCACCGCGCCGATTCCGCCGGAAACACCTTCCAGCAGGATCACCAGAATCACGATCACCAACGCGCCGGGCAGCAGCAGGCGCATCACCGTGTTCCAGTACATCCAGTCCTTCACCGGTGTCCGCTCGGCGCACCAGGCCGCATGGGCCGCGTTTTTCCCCAGGCGGGTGCCGCAGAAGGGGCACATTTCCCCCGCGTCCACTTCTTTCCCGCACCGTTTGCAATACGCCGTCCGCGCCATCCCCGTCTCCCGCCTTTATCATTTCTCTCCGCTATTGTATCCTCTCCTCCGCCGCTTTTCAAGCGAACAGCCCGGCCTCCCGCAAAGAACCGCACGCCGTGCGGAAAACATATCATTCAATCGATTGCCTTTTATTGGAAAAACCGTGGTGTTTCAGCGGGCCGCATGATAGAATAGGCAAAAAGAAAAAAGGGGATACCGCAATGGGCAACTACCGGAACTTCAGGCTTGTATACTATTTCGTCGCGCAGGGAACCGCCCGGGCTGAAAAGGAAAAACTGGAAAAAGACCTGCGGTTCTTTGAGAAATACATGCGGGTTGACAAGGTATACCTGGAACCCTTCCGCGGCAGTGTCCTGGCGGACGAAGACCGCCTGGAACTCTGCCGGGAGGTCTTTGAAGCCCATGGCGTGGAAGTCGCCGGCGGCCTTACCACCACCATCCGGACCCCTGAAGGGGACGCTCCGAAGCAGCGGCTCTTTGATACCTTCTGCTACAACGACGAAAAGATGCTCTCCCGGCTCAGGGAGGTATGCTCCTTCCTGGGAAAGCATTTCAGCGAGTTCATCATCGACGATTTCTTCTTCACCAACTGCACCTGTGAAGCATGCCGGAACGGCCGGGACGCCTTCAACCGGAAACACGGCATCACGGACGGCAGCTGGAAGGCATACCGCCTGGCCCTGATGGAAAAGGTCAGCCGGGACTTCATCATCGGCCCCGTGAAGGCAGCGAACCCGGACTGCAAAATCACCATCAAGTATCCCAACTGGGCGGAAAGCTACCAGGAAACCGGCTACAACCCCGCAGCGCAGCGAAAGCTCTTCGACCGGATCTACACCGGCACCGAAGCCCGCGACACCGTCACCACGGATCAGCACCTGCCCCGGTACCTGAGCTATTCCCTGATGACCTATTTCGAATCCATGTGGCCGGGGCATAACGGCGGCGGCTGGTTCGATCCCTTCGATCTGCATATTACGGAACAGTATCTGGAGCAGGCGTTCCTGACCGCCTTCTCAAAGCCGAAGGAGCTGATGATGTTCTGTTTCCAGGCCCTTGCGGACAGCGCCTTCATTCCGCCGCTTGGATACCACCTGGACAAGCTGGACGAAGTGCTGGACCACTGTGGAAACCCGGTCGGCATTCAGTGCTATCTGCCGGATGACTGCCAGGGCGAGGACAATGTGCAGGACTTCCTGGGCATGTGCGGCCTGCCGGTCATGCTCGCCCCGTACTGGCCGGAGAAGGCCCCTTATATCCTGTTGACCCGTTCCTCCGCCTGCGATCCGGACGTCGTGGAAAAGCTGGAAAAATATGTGGCGGAAGGCGGAAAAGCCCTGGTCACCTGCGGATTCCTGGAAGCGGCCATGGACCGCGGCATTCAGCGGATGACCTCCATCCGTTTCACCGGCCGGAAAATCCGCGGCCGCCGTTACCGGATCGAAGCCTCCGGCCCCGCCCGCCGGGTGGATTATCCCACCGGAACGGAGGAAATCGGGCTGCCCGTCTGCGAATTCCGGAACAATGCCACCTGGGCGGTTGTCAAAGTCGGCGATACGGAGGAAAGCTTCGGCATCCTCCTGAAGGATACCTACGGCAAAGGCCAGCTGTGGACCCTTGCCGTTCCGGACAGCTTCCCGGATTTCTACAAATTCCCCGGCAAAGCCCTGACCCGCATCCGCGCCGAGTTTCCGGCGGGCGGCGCCTGGCTGGAATGCAAAGCGGGCATCAGCATTTTCCCCTATGACAACGGCACCCTGATCCTGTATCCCTACGTAACCTCCCAGGCACAGCCCTCCGCCGTATACCTCCATGTCACCGGTGACGCGGAAGCGCTGGAAATGCCTGTACGGAAGGATTTCCGTACCGGAGAAACCGTCCGGATCCCTCCGCTGTACAGAAAGGACGGCGAAACTGTCTTCGAGCTTCAGGCCATGCCCGGCAAATATGAGCTTTACCGGATTCTCCGCTGAGTTCCTCATTGACAATTCCGGCCGCCTGTATTATGCTTTCCCTGCAAAGGAGGTTCGGCTTCATGCTGTGGAAGATGCTCAACGTGCTGCTGTTTAAAGGCGTTATTGCTGCCCTGTAAGGGGGAAGTATGCCTTTTTTCAGCCGGCGATGACCGTCTGTCACCTTGAAACCGGTTTCTCCGGGCATATGTTCTCCTTAACCGTTTATAATGATGTTAAGGAGTTTTTATTATGCAAAAAATCAAAAATCAGATCCGGAAGCTTTACGCTTCCTCCATGCTCGCCAACCTTTCCCTGACCGGAGCCTGGGTCGCCATTCTCGCGTCCAGGGGGTTCTCCCTGGTGGAGATCGGGCTGGCGGAAACCTGTTACCATATCGCCAGCCTTCTGACGGAAATCCCATCCGGAACGCTGGCAGATGTCTATGGCCGAAAAAGAATGCTGCTGGCCGGCACCGTAATCCATATCGCCGCCAGCGCTGTCATGATCCTGTCCGGCAGTCTTCCGCCGGTATGCCTGGCCATTGCCCTGTATGCGGTCTGCGACAGCTTCGCCTCCGGTTCCGGCGACGCGCTGGCTTTTGATTCCCTCAAGTCCGCCGGGCAGGAAAAAACCTATGACCGGTATGCGTCAAACCAGCTGATCATCTACCGCCTGTGCGGCGGCATTTCAACGCTGTGCGCCGGATTCGCTCTGGTTATCGGATACCGCGCCGCTTACGCAGCAGGGATCGTCACCAGCCTGATTCAGCTGGCGCTGCTTTCCACCCTGAAGGAAATCCGTCCGGCTGATTCCGTCCCCGAGAGCGCGGTTTCCTCCGCAGGCAGAGCGCTGCTGGACTGTTTCCGGGACAGCCTGCGTTTCCTGCGGAAAGAAACGAAGGCTTTCCTGCTGATGATGACCAACTCGCTGATCGGCGCGGCGGATATTCTGCTGCTGTTCTTCCTGCAGGCAAAACTTACGGTTGCCGGCCTTCCGGACAAATGGCTCGGGCCGGCACTCTTTGCGATGGAACTGGGCGGTATCCTCGGCGCAGGAATAATCCTGAAATTTAAAAACCAGAGCTACAGAACGGTCTTCGCCGTTTCTGCAGCCCTGGTGCTGTCTGGGATTCTGCTGGAGCATACGGGGGCGGCGCTGTGGATGACCGCCGGCGGTTTCATTGCCGCCCTGGCGGACGACGCGCTCCAGGTCCGCACCAACACGCGCCTGCAGTCAATGTTCCCGTCCGGGCAGCGCGCCACCCTCATTTCTATGGAAAGCTTTACATTTTCCATCATTATGATGGTCTTATCCCCGCTGGCCGGGTATTTCTTCTCGTTCTGGTAACCGGCGCTGTTCCGCTTTACTCCGCCGTCAGGCCGTACCCGGCAGGAAGCCAGGATTCCCCTGTCCCCAGCTGGTCCATGGAACTGTACCAGGGGCTCGGAAGCTTTCCGGTAAATGGTTTCCGCCCGCACAGGACATTCGCTACGCCCTGGCCTTCGGAGCCGGGCAGGTAGCACATGACCGCCGCGTCCCACTGATCGATGTAATCGCTGATCAGTACCTGACGTCCGGCGACGATGCAGGTAACTACCGGCTTCCCGAGCTTCCGTACCTTTTCCATGGCTGCCCTGTTTCCGGCCAGCCCGAGCGAACCGCAAAGATCCGGATCCGCCGCGTCTCCGTTCCATTCCGCGTAAGCCTCTTCGCCTACCGCCAGAAGCACAACGTCCGCCTGGTCCGCCTCCGATTCTTTCGTGATAACCCGGATTCCGTACTCGTCCGCTTTCTGCAGGAAGCCTTCAAGAATGGAGGTAACGCCAGGTACATTTTTTTCCGGGCTCCCGTTCCACGCCACCGTCCAGCCGCCGCACTGCGCCTGGTCATGATCCGCCGCGGGTCCTGTAATATAAACTGCCGTGCCGGATTTCAGCGGAAGTACGTTTCCTTCGTTCTTCAGCAGCACCAGGCTCTTCTCCACCGCTTCCTCCGCCACAGCCCGGTATACTTCCGAGCCGACAGCCGGCTGAACGGTTTCGACCGCCTCACACATCGGATCCTCCAGGATTCCGGCGTCCATTTTCACCTGGATAATCCGCCGGACCGCGTCGTCAATCCGTTCCTGCGGGATCAGGCCGGCCTTCACAGCGGATATAATGCAGGCCCTGGCTTCCCGGAAATGGTCCGCTTCCATCAGCATATCAACGCCCGCGTTCACCACGGCGACAACCTGACTCATGTAATCCACGGGGGAAGTCTGGCTTACGGCTTCCCAGTCGCTGACAACAAACCCCTTCAGTCCCATTTCATTTTTCAGCAGGTCGATATACTGCTTGTTCTCATGCATCTTGACACCGTTCAGGGTAGAGAAGCTGGCCATCACCGTCTGGGCGCCGGCATCAATCTGCGCCTGGTATACGGAAAGGAGCTCCGCGATTTCCTGATCGGAAAGCGTCGCCTCCCCGCGGTCGATCAGCCGGGGCACGTCCCGGCTCTCGCCGGTGCCGAAGGCAACATTGCCGTCCCCGAAGAAATGCTTCGGGCAGGCGACAATGCCGTTCTCCACCAGGCCGCGGGTATAAGCGGTACTCAGCCGGGTGATAATGTCCAGGTCGGCGCCGTAGCTCTCATATGTCCGGCCCCAGCGGGGATCCACAGACCGTGCGACCACCGGTGCGAAATTCCACAGCATATGGCAGAGCTTCGCTTCATCCGCGGTGATCTGCCCGATCCTGTACATCAGGTCCTCGTCGTTTGCCGCGCCCAAGCCGATATTCTGGGGAAAGTAGACCGCTCCGACGCAGTAGTTCACACCGTGCACATCATCCTGTCCGTAAATATAGGGAACACCGGCTTCTGAGGCCAGGGCGGCGCGCTGGAAAGCAGCAGTATAATCCCGCCATTCAGCGTCGTTCAGGTGCGCGCCCTGGGAAAGGATGCTGCCGTAGCAGGCATATTCCATTTCTTCGAAAGGAATATTGTAGCAGGCCGGCTGCACCATCTGGGATGCTTTCTGTTCCAGTGTCAGCTGCGCCGTGATTTCCTCCGCGGTCATACCCGCGTATCTGCTCTCAGCGCCGGACACTGCAGCAGGGACACAGAGCGCCAGGCAGCAAAGAACCGCCAGGAGCTTTCTGCAAATCTTCATCATCTGTTTTTCGCCTCCATCGGTTGAATACTGTACAGACAGTTATTCTTATCATATATGAAGAAGCGGTTTTTTCCAACTGTAATCCCGCGGAAATACAGATCTTTCAGAAAACCGGAAAAGCGCATAAAAACAGAACCCCTGAAATCCTCAGAGGTTCTGCAAACGTTAGGCTTTCGCTTATTCCTTGACGCCGCCCAGCGCAACACCGGCAATGATGTACTTGCTGAAAGCAAAGTACACGATCATCAGCGGCAGCGCGGTCAGGGTCAGGCCCAGATAGATGGAACCGTACTCTGTGCGGTAGATATCGCCGCGCAGCTCCTGCACCATCATCGGCAGGGTCTTAAGGCTGGCATCGGACAGCAGCATCAAAGGCGTCAGGTAGTTATTCCAGGAACCGATCATCGCCATAATTCCCATGGTTGCCATGGCCGGCACCATGATCGGCAGCACGATCTTGTTGTAGATCCGGAACTCGCCGCAGCCGTCGATACGGGCCGCTTCCACCAGGGACACCTGGAAGTTGGCCTCCAGATACTGCCGGAAGAAGAACACGGTCGAAGCCGCCGCGATGGACGGAATGATCAGCGCCAGCAGGTTGTTGGTCATACCGATTTGATACATGAACATGAAGAAACCGGTACCGGTAACCTGTCCGGGAATCATGATGATCGCCATAACCACAGCGTACAGCAGTTTATTGCCCTTGAACTGGTATACTTTAAACCCGTAGGCTGTCATCGCGGAGAAGTACACGCTCAGGATTGTGGATCCGAAAGCGATAATCGCACTGTTGCGGAAACCGGTGGCAACATTCCAGTTCTTGCTGGTCAGTACCTGCCAGTTGCTGCCCAGGAAGTTTCCGGGGATCACGCTGACGCTCCGCTGGATATCCTGGCTGGAACGGGTCGCGTTCACAATCATCAGCCAGAAAGGAACGATTGCCAGCAGGCTCAGGATTGAACAGAACACATAGATCATGCTCCGCTTACTGTTGTGTACGGAGGTGATATGCATCGCGAAGGCAACGATCGGGCAGGCAACCAGCAGGATCGCGACAAATACACTGATCTGCGCGTTGCCGTACGGAAGCTTGACCGGGATCGCGGTCAGCCGGATCAGGCTGTAGATAATCAGGATGATACCCAGCAGGTGTGCGAAGCTGGAGAACGTGTAAAGCTTGCTGGCGGGTTTTTCACCCGTAAGCATGACAAGCACCAGCGCCACAGCAAGCAGGCCGAAGGCGGCCCAGATGCAGATATAGAACGGATTGAAACTCCATTCCTCGCTGATCCGTTCATTGTTAGCCATGTTCCAGCCGTCATACAGCTTGTACTGGTTGACGACCGCCATATCAACTTCCAGCTCGGCGGGCAGCTTTCCGGGCAGGAGCGCATAGCTCAGGCCGGAACCGCTCTGCGAACTGGCGGCTTCCTGTTCCGCAAGCAGCGCGTTCAGCTTGTCCTGTTCCTTCTGGACCTTGTCGCGCTGTTTCTGGATATCAGCTTCCGATTTTTTCCCGCCGGCGATCCAGCGGTCCAGCTGGGACTGGGCACTCTCCACCTTGCCCTGCTGCTTTGTGATCTCGTCGCTCAAAGCTCCGGCCGTGTTTTCCGGAAACTCGGCAATCGGAATGAACATAGCCACCAGGGTGATAACAATGAGAACGGCAAAGACTATTTTCTTTACGGGTTTCATTTGATCGCCCCCTTCTTCGCCAGCTTACCGGGCTTGGGCTCATGCTCATTCAGCACATAGCGGATCACCAGGGAGCCAATGATAATGATACCGAACAGCACAATGGAGGCCGCACTGGCCATATTGAAGTTGTGGGATCCCGTGAAACCCTGGGTGTAAATGAAACGCGCAACCGTGTTGGTCGTTTCGTTCGGGTCGCCCTGGGTCATCATGTGCGGAACATCGAACATGGTGAGGCCGCCGACCAGGGAGGTGGTCAGGTTATAGATCAGGATGGGTTTGATCAGCGGCAGGGTGATCTTCCAGAAGGTCTGACGGCTGGAACAGCCATCCACCAGCGCCGCTTCAAACAGGCTGGGGTTGATACCGGAAATGCCGGCGATCATGATGATCATCGTATTGCCGGTCCACATCCACCACTGGATGAAGGAGATCAGGCCGCGGCTCCATTCCACAGACCGGAAATAGTTGACCGGCATGTTCACCAGACCGGAGGTCTGCAGGAAAGTGTTGACCGGGGCCACCGGGAACGCAAACAGGGACATAAACAGCATACCGATCGTCGCGGCGGTGATGATGTTCGGCATGAAGATCGTGGTCTTGAAGAAGCCCTGCCCCCTCAGGTGCAGCCGGCTGTCAGTGAACCAGCTGGCCAGGATCAGCGCGAAGCCGAGCTGGGGAACGAAGTTGAAGAACCACATGATCATGGTGTTCCCAAGCGCGCCCCAGAATTTGGGAAAGACCAGACTGCTGGAGTCGAACAGCTGCCTGAAGTTGTCGAAACCGATGATGCTGTTATTCAGAATCTTTTCCCAGCCCATCGCGTCCGTCAGGGAAGTGCGGAACGTGAAGAAAATGGGATACAGCTGAAAAATCAGGAAAACAATGAAGAACGGCGCTATAAATATATAGCCCCAGTGGCTGTAGCTGACGGATTTGACCTTCTTTTTTACCGCCGGTTGAGCCTGCATACCTCCACCCCTTTTCAAGATTAAATAGGAAACAGCAAGGCGCTTTCCCTTGCGTAAACGTTGATATAGCAGAGATGCGCTTCTATAAGCGCTTACGCAAGAAAAAGCGAAAACCTTTCTTGCAAGAAGCGGGGCTGCCTCCCTCGCAGGAGACAGCCCCGCAAGACTGCTTTTTAGCAACCTTTTTCAGGATCAGGGCTGATTATTCAACAGTGATGGTGTTGATGGCAGCAGCCACAGCAGCCTTGAAGTTCGCGATCGCGGTGTCGAGATCCACTTCGCCAGCTTCGTAAGGAGCAGTAACGTTCTTGCTCCACAGGTCGTTGATGGTGTCGTCATACTGGCTCATCAGAGCGCCGTTGGCCAGGGAAGCGGCCTTGGCGAAGATGGCGTAGTGATCCTGTCCGCCCAGGAAGGGGTTCGGGGTGCCGCCGTTGGCCAGAATGGTTTCCACAGCCTTTGCGCTGCCCACGAAGTCTCCGCTGTCCGCAGCGTACTGGGTCAGGAAGTCATCATCCAGGGTGAAGAACTTGATCAGGTCATGCATAGCGGCCTTCTTGGCGTCGTCCGCGGTAGCAGCCTTGGCAGCGTTGATGCCCATCCAGGTGCCGCCCCAGCTGTAAGCCACGGGGCCGTCCGTGATGCGCCAGTCACCATAGGTGCCGTTGCCGTTCTCGAGGTTGTAGGTGGACAGTTCTTCTTCGGTCATCTTGTCATTGGTGCCCTGTCCGCAGTTGGGCTTCAGGGTGTAGTGCAGACCCCAGGTGGGCAGGAAGTAGCACAGCGTCTCATTCACGCCCTGCATACCGGCGAACCAGGTCTCGCCCCAGGCACCGGCCTTCTGGGTCAGGTCATCCTGATACATGGTCTTAACCAGTTCTTCGAAGTCCAGCAGCTCGTCATCGATGTTCAGTTTGCCATCGACAACCCAGCCGGCACTGCGCTGATAGGCGTAAGCGTTCCAGATGTCGCCGGAGCCGGTGATCATCTTGCAGGCGCCTTCAGACTTTTCCTTCAGTTCTTCAGCGGTCTCGAGGAAGGTATCCCAGTCAGCAACCTTCGCCTGCATTTCTTCAGGAGAGGTCACGCCCAGGTACTTCTCAGCCAGGGAAGCACGATACATCAGGACGCCGGGGGTGGACTGCCAGGACAGGCCCTTCTGCACGCCGGCAGAGTTCTGGCCGATCTGCGCCATGACGGGGAACGCAACAGACAGTTCATCATCGGTGAAGCCGATGCTCTTCAGGTCGCCGGTCCAGTCCATTTCGACATAGTGCTTTACGAACGCAGCTTCCAGGGTGAAGATGTCGGGAGCTTCGTCGCTGGTGGCATCGCTGCCCAGCAGGGTATCAACCTTGGTGGTGTAAGCACTGCCGTCGGTCGGATAGATCTGGAAGTCGAACTCGATTTCCGGATGATTCGGAGCATAATACTTTTCGATCATGCCCTGCAGTTCGTTGGTGAAGGAATAAACAACCAGTTTGATTTTGGCATTTTCAGCAGTCGCGAAGCTTGCGCAGCCCAGCACGAGAGCCAGAGCCAGGACCAGGGAAAGGACTTTCTTCATACGGGGTTCCTCCTTTTATTTTTCGCGGCAGTGCCGCAATATTCTCAAACAGCGATCCCGCTGTTATCGACATCCTCATAAATCCGATTCAATTCCTCAATAGCGAAATGAAGTATACTCTGTTTGCATTTTTTTTGCAAGCACAATATGTTGTATTTTGCCATTTTTTGTCCCGTATCCTACATATCCGCGGAAAATTGGAAACGTTAACAGCCTTTTGCCATCAGCATCCTTGTTTTCTAAATCGTTGAAAAAAAAGTGTGTACAAATTTTGTATCTGCGCGATACAGGCGCAAAAACCCGAAACTGTTATCGTTTCGGGTTGTACGCACACCACAAGATGTAGTGGAGGTGCGTTCCTTAAGCTTTTTATTCTGACGGTTTGCTGTCGATAATCCGGTCCACTTCCTCCGCGGAAGGTTCCCGGAAAAGATCCTTGAATTTTTGCAGAAGGCCCTCGTCCACATAATATGCCGCCCGGTTCATCTGCTGCTCCACCGCGGCGTTCCTTTTCCGGATTCTCCGCTGCCATTCCTCTTCGCTGAGCCGAAGGTAAATCACCTCCAGCTTCACTCCGTGGTCGTTGTAGAACGACCGGATTTTACGCCGCAGCTCCGGCGTCCAGAGCCCCCAGTCCAGGATCACATCCGTACCCGCCTGCAGGATCTGCAGCGACAGGTTCAGCAGGTAATCCTCCGTCCTGCGTACATAAATATCATGTTTTTCCCCGGCGCCCTCCGGAAAAAGCGCCAGCATCAGCTCATCCGCTGAAAGGATCATTGCGCCGCATTCGTCGCGCAGTTTTTTTGCATAAGTTGTCTTCCCGCTGCACAGCCTTCCGCATACCACGATAACTCTCGGCATTTTCTTTCCCTCCCGGATCCTGATGAATTATTTTGCCGGCCGGATGCTGTCCGCCGTCTGCCGCATTGCCTCTTCACAGTCCTGCACATTGTAATACCGGTCGTCTTCCGACATACGGATCACCATCAGATGGCTGTTTTCACATTCAATATAGTACCGCCGTTCCCGGATGCCGTTCGTTATGACAATTCCACGGATCATCCGGACACCCTGGGGATTTGTGTACGCCTCCTGCTCCGTCAGCCATTCACAGCTTTCCAGGCTTTCCAGCGATCCCTGCTCCCGTTCCGACGCATCCGGAATTCTTTCATCCGCAATCAGATAAGAAGCTTTTTTCCCTTCTCCGGTACATTTAAACAGCGCATTTCTTTCGTCCGCCCGCTCCCTTGAAAAATAAACAGGAACCCGGATTTCCAGGCGATTCATCACAAAAACATGCTCATCCTTATTCCGGCCTGACGCCAGTGCAAAGTAGAAGCCCAGCAGAAACAGCACAGTCACCGCCGGTACCAGATAGCTGCGGACCCTGCCCCGTTCTCTCAGAGCCCTTTCCTTCTTCCGCCGACGCAGCCGGGCACGCAGAGATTCTTTTTTCCCGGAGGGCTCGCCCTCCGGACGTTCCTTTTTCTGCGTCCATTCCGTCACCTTAATCCGGATCCACCGGAACAGGAGCGTCGACGGGACGGAGGCCGCCAGCACCGCGGCAATATAGAGCGGAACATTCTTTATATAGTAAATACTCTTTGCTATGTCCAGGAAATTGTATCCGAACAGTTCCACAAAAATGCCGTGCATCAGATAGAAATCCAGCGTCACGGCGCCGAGCCAGGCGGTGACCCTGTTGCCCAGCCGGATCTTCATCATCATCAGGAACCAGAAGCCTGTATAGAAGAATCCCACAACCCACTGGGTTCCCGCGCTCAGCATGCGTCTGACCACTTTGTCCGGCCCGTAGACATAGTATCCCAGGCGGCGGCCGATCAGCCATTCCGACTGCTGGTACAGCAGGAAGAATCCCGCGAAGAAAAGGATCAGCCAGAACCAGTATCCTTTTTTCAGCACTTTTGTGATTTTTGCTTCATGCTTTCCGAATATCATCCCCAGCGGGAAGAGCATCGCGCTGTTATACCACCATTCCCCCCGCATCCACCAGTCGTTCTGGTGGTCAATGGCGGCGCCGAGGGCCGTATAGCCCAGCACAAAGAGGATGACCAGGGAAATGGCAAGCCATTCCCGCCGGCAGAACCGGAAGGCCGCCCAGAACACAAGGTAGAAAAACGGAATGACGATCGCATACCAGGCGTTGAAATTCGCCATATGCAGTCCGGAAAGGTACCAGAGCACCGTCACCGTGTCCATCTTCTCCCCCATCGCCAGACGGACAGCGGTATAGATGATCTCGGACAGGTAAAAAGCGATGATGATCGGCAGGATCCGCCTGCGGAAAAAACCTTTCAGGTAACCCGGTTTGATTTTCCAGCTCTTGTACAGGCCCAGCCCGCTGCAGAACAGGAACACGGACACCAGCATATATCCCATGGGAATAAAGGGATCCAGACCGTGAACCATATAAATCCGCGGATGCCAGGGCGCGCAGGTTTTCTGCGCCATATGGTGCAGCGCAATCCCCAAAGCCGTGATGCCCTGCAGAATCTTTGTCTGCTTCAGCGAAGTATACTCTTCGTTCCAGTTCCCCCGGCCGGTACTTTTCGCCCCGAAAAAAATCAGCGTGGCCAGAAAAAAATAGAACAGGTACATCCAGTCCATTAACAGTATCTCCTCCCGAATTCCGCGCCGGTTTTCTGATTTTGCTCTGTGCCCTGTTATTATAGCAAACGTTCCTGTACCGTAAAAGTCCTTTTTACCGTGCTTTTCCGGCGCCGTTTTCTCTTGACTTGCCCGAAACGGTAACCATATAATAGCCGCGTCGGCAATCGGATCCTTTGCTTCGCGCACAGGGGTACGGCATCGTAAATAAAGAGGTCACCATGGAAATTGACAAAAAAGAATTCAACGGCAAGCTGAAAAAGCTGACGCTGCCTATCGCCTTCCAGAGTCTGATGCTGGCGGCGGTTGCGGCGGCGGACGCCCTGATGCTGGGGCAGGTGACGCAGAACCAGATGACTGCGGTTTCGCTGGCCACCCAGATCCAGTTTGTGCAGAACATGTTCCTCATGTCCGTCACCGCCGCGGGGGCCATCCTCGGCGCCCAATACTTCGGCAAGGGAGACAGGGCAACGCTGCGGAGGCTTTTCAATCTCATGCTCCGGTGGAACGGACTGATCTCGCTGCTTTTTTTCGCCGCCTGCGAAATCATGCCGGAAACGCTGATGCGCCTTTTCTCCCACGATGATCCGATCATCGAAATCGGCGGCAGCTATCTGCGTATTGCCGGTTTTTCCTATCTGATCACAGGGATCTGCGAATGCTACCTGACCTCCATGAAGGTCACGGATCATGTGGGGCCCTGCGCCTGGATTTCCAGCAGCGCCGTGGTCCTGAACATCCTGCTGAACAGTATTTTTATTTTCGGCCTGCTGGGCGCGCCGCGGATGGAGGCGCGGGGTGCGGCCCTGGCGACCACGCTTTCCCGGGCCATTGAGCTCGTTCTCTGCCTCTGGGTTTCCCGGGGAGAAAGCTATGTGCGGCCGGCATGGAACCGGTTTTTCGAACGGCAGAAGGAACTGGCGAAGGATTTCCGGAAGCAATGCCTTCCCCTGCTGGGCGGCGGATTGTTCTGGGGCGTCGGATTCACATCCTACACCGCGATCATGGGCCATATGGGAACAGACGCAGCCGCGGCCAACTCCGTGGCTGCCGTCGTGCGGGACCTGATCTGCTGCGTCTGCAACGGCGTGGGCAGCGCGGCAGGAATCATGGTCGGCAACGAACTGGGTGCCGGAAGGCTGGAAAAGGGAAAAGCCTACGGAATCAGGCTGAAAAACATTTCCTATATTATCGGCTTCGCTTCCACCGCCGTGGTGCTGGCCCTTACACCCCTGGTGGTCCGGATGGTGATCCTGAGCCCGGAAGCCCAGCGCCACCTGACCGGTATGATGATCATCATGGCGGTCTATATGATCGGCCGCAGCGTCAACACCGTCACGATCAACGGCGTGCTGGACGGCGGCGGGGATACGGTGTTCGATATGTATTCCCTGGCGGTCTGCATGTGGGGCGTCGCCATCCCGCTGGCGCTGCTCGGCGCATTTGTGTTTCACTGGCCCGTACTCGCGGTATACGCCTGCACCTGCCTGGATGAAGTCGGAAAAATCCCCTGGGTCATGTACCGTTTCCGGAAATACAAGTGGGTGAAAAACCTGACAAGGGAAATTTAAAATCCTTTCCTTTCGCAAGATGAAACTGCCGCCCTGTTCGGAGCGGCAGTTCCTTTTATCCGGATGAAGCTTGTTTATTATTTATTACCCGTTCAGCTGCTGTATGAGTTTCTCCATCTCTTCCGCGTTTTCAGCGCCGCCGAAGCTGAGCATGCCGCGCAGCGGCATATACTTCATCATCGCCATGGTCATTTCCTCTGTGATTGCTTCTTTTGCGGCTTCCGTGGAATCTTCCTCCCGCTGTTCCGTGCCGAAGATCTCCATGGTCTTCTTCATGAAACCGGTTATGATCTTCTTTGCTTTCGGATCCGCCATCAGGTCCAGGTAGATACTGTCCTGCGTATAGTGCCGGGGCAGTTCCACGGTGGACTCCACCTTCACCGCCGCGCACAACGGCAGATTCCGGCTGGAGTCCCCGACTTCGATGGTAAAATCACCGGTCTCCACGTGCCAGTCGTGAATTTCCGTATTCCAGTAGGCAAAGGAGCGCTTGTCCAGCGTAAAGGAAACCTCCCGGCTTTCCCCGGGCTGCAGGAAGACTTTCCGGAATCCCTTCAGTTCCCGCACCGGACGGATAGGCGTGCTTTCCGTATCCCCGACATACAGCTGCGCCACCGCCTTGCCGGCGCGGTTCCCGGTATTGGTCACGGTGGCCGTCACCGTGAGGGTGTCCGTATCCCGGATGCTTTCCGCGCTGAGCTTCAGGCCGCTGAACGCGAAGGTCGTATAGGACAGGCCGAACCCGAAGGGGAACAGCACGTTCATCTTCTTTTTGTCATAGTACCGGTATCCCACAAAAACGCCTTCCCGGTACTCTGTCCGGTTGCCTTCCCCGCCGTAATACAGAAAGGAGGGGTTGTCCTCCAGCTGAACCGGGAAGGATTCCGGCAGGTGGCCGGAAGGATTCACGTCGCCGAACAGCACCCGCACCGCGGCCTCACCGACGGCCTGGCCGCCTAGATAAGCTTCCAGCACACCGCGGACTTTGCCGATCCAGGGCATTTCCACCGGGGAACCGTTGTGCAGCACCACCACCGTGTTTGGATTGGCTTCCGCCACCGCTTCAATCAGACGGTTCTGGCATTCCGGCATCCGCATATGCGTCCGGTCGTATCCTTCGGACTCGTAGGAATCCGGCAGGCCGGCGAACACCACTGCGGCCTTCGCCTTTTTCGCCGCCGCAACGGCTTCCGCAAGGCGTTCATCCGTCAGCTCATCTTTCTCCACGGAATAACCGGGCGCGTAGGTTACCTTCAGGCCGGCAGCCTTTGCCGCCTCCACGGCGCTGGTGGTCCTGAAGCAGTTGATGTGAGAGCTTCCGCCGCCCTGGAAGCGGGGCTTTTCGGCAAACTCTCCGATGAAGGCTGCCGTATCCTCCTTCGAAAGCGGCAGCAGATCCCCGTCATTCTTCAGCAGCACCATGCAGTCCGCGGCGATCTCCGCCGCCCGGGCGTGCTGCTTTTCCTGATCCCAGGGTGTATCCGGCTTCGCGTTTTCCAGATACCGGTATGAAATCTCCAGGATCCGTTCACAGGCCAGGTCCACCAGTTTCTCATCCAGCTTTCCGGCCTTCACGGCTTCCACGATCTTCCGGTCATTGACGCCGCCGGATGCGGGCATTTCCAGATCCAGTCCCGCCGCCACGCCGGCAACCCGGTTGCTGACGGCGCCCCAGTCGGACATCACATAACCGTCAAAGCCCCATTCCTTCCGCAGCACGTCCGTCAGGAGCCATGGATTCTCGGAGGCGTATACGCCGTTGATCCTGTTGTAGGAACACATGAAGGTCCAGGGCTTCGCTTCCTTCACCGCGGTTTCGAACGGCGGGAAATAAATCTCCCGCATGGTGCGCTCGTCACAGTCGGAAGAACTGCTCATCCGGCGGTGTTCCTGGTTGTTCAGGGCAAAATGCTTGATACTGGTGCCGATATTCCGGCTCTGCACGCCCTGGATCAGCGCGGCGCACATTTTCCCCGCCAGATACGGATCCTCGGAAAAATACTCAAAATTCCGGCCGCACAGCGGTGACCGTTTGATATTGACCGCCGGCCCCAGCAGGACGGATACCTTCTCATGCTGGCAGCTGTCACCCAGGGCTTCCCCCATTTCCCGGATCATGTCCGGATCAAAGGACGCCGCCGTTGCGCTGGCGGCGGGAAAGCAGACCGCCTTGATGCTGTCGTTGATTCCCAGATGATCCGCCGCATCGTCCTGTTTGCGCAGTCCGTGGGGGCCGTCGCTGACCATTACCCGGGGAATTCCCAGCCGCTCCACAGCCTTTGTGTGCCAGAAATCGTCGCCGGAACAAAGGCCGGCCTTTTCCTCCAGCGTCATTTGGGAAACCAGTTTCTTAACGTCCATCCGTCTGCTCCTTTCGTGTCTTCCCGATATTCACTTTGGATCTGTCCTTATTCCGGATCATTCCTTCTGCCGTGATTATATCAGAGGATCCGGAGACAGAAAAGGCTTTTTTCCGCAGTCCCGGGGATTGACGGGAAAAAGCCGGCCGGATAGTATGAATTCCGGAAAATGATAATCCATAATTTTCTTTTTCACGGTTTTGGACACTTTTATCCGCAGCCTCGTCTAATCAGTGACGAAAGGAGGGAGCCGCATGGCACAGGATCCGCGCCGGGAATGGCTGGAAAACGCGATTGCCCGGTGGGAAAAGCCGATCCTTCATCTCTGCTTCGCCTATCTGGGCGATGCCGCCCTGGCGGAAGACGCAGTGCAGGAAACATTCTTTAAGGCCTGGAAACACTATGACCGTTTCCGCGGCGAAGCAGACGAAAAAACATGGCTGACGCGCATCGCCGTCAACCAATGCAAGGATCAGCTGAAGAGCTCCTGGTTCCGGAATACGGACCGGTCCGTATCCCCGGACAGCCTGCCGGAAGGCGCCGTACCCTTCGAGGAGCGGGATGACACCGTTACGCGTGCGGTGATGTCCCTGCCGCCGAGGCTGAAGGAAGTAACGCTGCTGCGCTGGTACCAGGGCATGAACCTGGAGGAAATCGCAAAAGTGCTCCGTGCTCCCCGTTCCACCGTCAATTACCGTTTAAAGAAAGCGAAAACGATGCTGAAAGGCGAACTGGAGGAATGGTACGATGAAGAATGAGAAAATCCTGAAGGCCTCCATGGACCGGCGGCTCTCCGCCCTGGACAGCCTGCCGTCCTGCCGTCCTGCCCTGATGCAGCGGATCGCCCAGGAGGAGGCACCTGTTATGAAAAAGAAACTGTCTTTCGGACTTGTATTTGCCATGGTTCTCGTTTCCCTGTCCGTCATCGCGCTAGCCGCCGGACTGATTTTCTCCCCGAAAGCGGACGCGTCCGCCCTGGCTGACAAAGCCATTGCAGAAAAATACAGCGTAACCCCGGATATGCTGACCTTCTTCTACCGGGAGGAAGCGGAGCAGAGCGACGGCTCCGTCCGGGTCACCTACACCGGAAAGGATAATCTGGAGTATGTGCTGGGGACCTATACCGCGGACGTGAAGAACGGAAAAGCGGAGATATCCTGGAGCCATGACGGCGCGGACACCGCCGGCGGATATGAGGCGGAAGCATGGGGCGCGGAGCAGCTGAAGCAGATGATCACGGACAACACGGCGACCGGCGATATGGGACTGTTCCTGCCGCAGGCCGTTGCCATCGCCCGGGCGCACGGCGCCGAATGGGAACAGCCGGTATCCACGCAGGAAGAAAAAGTCGCATATTTTGAAAACCTGGAAAAAGAAAAGACCGCCGCGCTGGAAGCCCGGAAGCTTTCTGAAGAAGCGATGCGGACACTTGCAAAGGAGGCTGTGATCGCCCGGTATGAACTGACGGAGGATCAGGCTGCCCTGCTGGAGCTTTACTGCCAGCCCCTGGCGGACGAACCGAATGCCTGGTACCACATGCATGAAGGAGTTCCCTGCTTCGAGGTGCAGTACTTCCTGACGCAAAATCCGGAGACCCGCACGGAAAAGGATGGCTCCTACGCCGTTCTGGTGAATGTCGAATCCGGTGTCATTGAAAAGATTGTCTACGAATCCGGCCTGGGCGGAGAAGGCTGATCTCCGTTCCCGGGAACCCGCGCCTTCGCCCCCGCCGGGCGAAGGCGCTTTCTTCTGCCTGTTCTTTATTTACCGGAAAGCTTGTATTTCAACCGCTCCGCTTCTGTCAGCTTTCGTCCGTCCAGCAGCTCCCGCGCCAGCGCGATTTTTCCTTCCAGATCTTTCGGAACAGGCACCGCCATATCCTTCAGCACCCAGATCATCCCATCCACCGTACTTGTCGACAGATCGTACAGTTCATCACTGTCCGTCACGATCACCGACGCGCTGCAGCGGTTGGTCACCTCGTCGTACGGGCCGCAGACCGTGTACCGGTAATAGGCTCCGGGAATAAACCCTACAGGCTGTCGCATGGTAAGATCCCAGATATACAGGACGTCATAGACCTGAATCGGCACATAGCCTTCGGCCGTACTCTGCATGATCCGGCCGCCGAGATTCTGCCCGTAATCCTCGATTTCATAAAGCAGCGCGCCGGTCTCCGCGTCATAGACATACTTTGAACCGACAATGACATACCGCTCCCCCGCCGGCGTGGCCACCGGGCAGAATCCGATCCAGTATGAACTGTAAAACGGCGAGAGTTCAGCTTCCGCTGTATGTTCGTCGCATACCGTGTAAAGCAGCTTTACCGGATCGGCGGAAAAAACCGAAAACCCGTTCCTGCCTAACGCGAACAGCCTGTCTTTGAAGCTGTCTGTAATCCAGAACCGGCCCACATCATGCGCTTTTCCGGGAACGGCTTCCCCGTGCCAGATATATTCAACCGGAAAATCAAGTATTAAGGAATACGCCGGTTCCCCCTCCTGAACCGGGAGTTCTTTCCCGGTTTCCGGATCCAGACGGTACAGGCACTCCGCCTCCGCGAGCAGCAGGCTGCCCTCCCCCGCAAAGCGTACTGCGTCCGCGGCGTAAAGGCTGCCGTCCGGTTTTGTCAGAAAGCGCCCGCTTTCCGCCGAGTCCGCTTCGCAGATCCAGGCGCCTTTCCATCCGTAATGGGTACCGGTCTTATATACCGCCAGATTGTCCGGGGTGTAAGTATCCGCCAGTTCCAGGTACGCCAGTTCATCCGATCCGCTTTTTCCGTCCGGATACGGTACCCGGATTGTCACAGTTTCCGGCATACCCGCAGGAATGCTCCTGAGTCCTTTCGTGATCGGCCTCCCAGACTGCAGGTAGGCCTTCCGGGTGGTTACGGGAACGTATCCATCAGCGCAAAGCGTGTTCAGCGCGTCTTCCAGCACATCCGTCAGTTCCGCAATCTGCCGCATTTCCGGCAGGTATTCCAGGCAGAGCAGCAGTGCCAGCTCGCTGTCCCCGCTCTTCAGCACGGATTCCGCCTGTACGGCGACCCTTCGCGCCATGAATTCCCGCGCTTCGTCCCGGTCCGTCCTCGCTTTGTCCCGCGCCGCTTCCGTTTCGGCGTAGACCGCGGAAAGCGTCGCGTTCTGGTTCGCCATGATCTGCATCCGGTTGAGGGCATAGCCCAGGAAAGCCCCTGCCGCCGCGAGCACAACCGCCGCCGCGGTCAGCACAATCCGGCGCAGCCGCCTGCGCCTGCGGTTCATCAGGCTGTCGAACGAAACGCCGAGAATCGGCGCAAACAGCCGCAGCTTCTCCGTTTCCAGCTTCCGAAGGCGCTGACGGTCATCATTCGCGACGATGTTTGCCGCCAGCGGCTCATGGCTGACCACCGTACCGTCCGGCTTTTTTTCAAAAAGCAGGCTTTCCGGAAAGCTTTCGGATGGATTCCCTTCCACAAGCACCGTCAGAATCCGGTGATACAACCCTGCTTCTGTAAAGCGCGCGATTGCCTCCAGCGTATCCGGATCCTCCGGTGATCCGGGAGAACAGAGAACAATCAGCCAGTCTGCCCCGGCGTCCGAAAGCGCGCAGATTCCTGTTCTTTTCCGCACGCCGGCGGGAATCCTGTAATTCCGGATATCCCGGCTCAGCTGTTCCGCGATCCGGTCATGCAGCGGCGTACGGAGAGATACGATTTCAATCCCTTTTGCTGTCTTCATTGCCCGTTCCCTCCCAGATGCTGCCTCGCCAGCTCCGCCAGCGTCTCCGGATCCGACGCCGGAATGACGACCGGAATATAGTAATACGCATAGATGCAGAGGCTGCTGCCGTCCGGCGCAACCGTGATCCCGTAATAGTACCTGTCCGATTTAAGATCCATCATCACGGCGCCGTCCGAGAGGCGCCTCACCGTTTTCTCCGTGACTGCCGTTTCTCCTTCCGCGGGCATCTGCACGATTTCCTCGCCGGCAAACACGCCATACTGCCGGCGGTCCGCGGCCAGTCTGCGGCCTTCCGGTGTTTCCGCGTCCAGCACCGAGCCGACGGTTCCGTCCGGATTCAGCCGTTGCACCAGCGTCCGGTCGTTTTCCCGGTCCTCCCACCGGACCGCTGTACCGCCGTCACAGGGAAAGATCAGTTCATCCCCGCTATTCACCACAACATCCTCCCAGCGGACAGTTTCTCCCGTCCGGTAATCCACGCGGACCGGGCTGTGTCCATCCATTACGACCACCGCCGCATATTCCGCCTCGTTCAGGTAAACATCCCTGCGGACATTCCCGGACTTTTCACAGATCTCTCTTTCCTCCAGGACGTCCCCTGTCTCCGTATCCAGCCGGCAGAAATATGATTTCTGCGTATCGCGCATAATCGGCCCGTCTTCCCGGTATGTGGTCCAGATGCACCACACTTCTTTTCCGTCCGGAGAGAACACGGCTCCGCACGTATTGATATCCTTTTCCCAGATCTTGTCTCCGGTACGCGTGTCAAAAACAATCAACGGCCCGGAAGCGAACGCAGACTCCACCAGGCCCCTTGTTCCGGTGCAGTCTTCCTTCGGCGCGGTCAGGCTTTTGCCCCGCTCGCCCCATAATGCGGTATAGATGATCTCTCCGGTTTCCGCGTTGATTTTCTGTATTCCGTGCCCGTTGTTCAGGATTAATTTCCACAACACGGAAGGATCCTTCGACAGGCGCGCAATTTCCCCGCTGTGACCCTGGGCGTTCATATTTCCTTCTCCGGAAATGCCCCAGCACCATGTCCCGTCTGCCGCCTTCCATTTGGACAGACCGCCGTTGCTTTTTACCAGGTATATGTATTCCCCGTCCGGCGAATAAAACACACTCCGGTTCATGCTGGATTCTCCGCTCTGATGCAGGGAAACAGTATGGGTCCGGGAACCGTCCGTATCACCGGACAGCAGATAGATATCCGCACGCCGTTCATACAGCAGGACAATCCCATCCCTGTACCCCGTGTGCTGGTTGCTGACGTACCGCGTCCACACAGCGTCCGCCGGTTCCTCTTCCGCAGTCAGGCTCCAGATCTGTTCCCCGTCGCTCATGTTGAAAATCCGGACACCCTTTTCACAGCAGGCGAGGATTTCGCCGTCCGTATACAACAGGCTTTTCACCGGGGATTCACATCGGAATTCATGAATCGGCTTCAGCGACACCGCGTCAAAATAATAGGCTTTTCCGTCCGCCGAAACCGCGCAGAAATACCGGCCGGTATTCGGATAACAGACCTGTTTCCAGGTGCCCTTCACGACCGCTTTTTTCTCCCCGGTCGCCGTTTCAAACAGCGACAGCGTTCCTTCCCCGTCCACAACGGCAACCCGCCGGTGGTTGAGATCAAAGGAAACAGAAACCGGGAAACCGCTGATTTTCAGCGCCGCGATCGCTTCCGCCCGCTGCGCGTAAAACAGGCCGACCGGACTTCCCGCCGGATCCTCTTCCGCTTCCATCCAGGCCAGAAAATATCCATCCTCCGGATCGTTCACGATACGGTCGGCAAAAAACGGCGCTCCTCCCAGCGTCATGTCGATCTCATAAGGTTCTTTCTCATAGGTACAGGAAACATGCATCTGCTTTTCCCGTCCGTAAAAGAGCCGCACCATAACGGATCCAAGTCCCGAATGGATCCGGCTGAACCGGCTGTATCCAAATTCCGCCGCTTCCCGGCGGTTTTCGCTTTCCTCCTCCGTGATCGTTCCAGCCGAGCAGTCAAGGACCCATTCGGACGACCCGTAACTGCCGTCGGAAAGAATCAGGTATCCGTCCCTGAGCGGTTCCCACCCAGTGACCGTAAAATCTGTCTCCAGGGATTTCCATAGCTGATAGCTTTCCTTCCGGACTGCCGGCATGCTCAGCGCCGTACGCAGGGCGCCGGCCGCCTCCACCAGTTCCCGGTCGTCCCCGTGAAGATCCTCCGGCAGCGCCCGCAGCGCCATGTCAATTGCGGCATCCTGGTCTCCTTCCGCGATCTTTTCCCAGGCTCTTTCCGTCAGATAGGACGCGTTTTTCAGCTGCGCTTCCTTCTTTTCCTGTTCCGCTTCCGCCCGGGCCCGCTCCGCCGCAAGCGTGGCGGCCTGGATTTCTTCGTTTTTCCGTGAGATGCGGTCCGCGGTGCGGATCGCGTACAAGGCCGTCCCCGTCAGTGTAAGCGTCACCGCGGCCGCGACGGAAAGCGCGACCGTCCACCGATGCCTGCGTTCCCGGGCCAGGATCTGTTCCCGGGGAACGCCCGACATCCAGGACAAAAAATCCGGTATCGCGGCACGGATCCTGCGCCTGATCTCCAGGCCCTCCGCTCCCCGCAGATCCAGCGCCGCCGGCACATCACGGAGTTCCTCCGGAACAGCGGTCTCCGTCTTGCCGGACAGCAATACGGGAAGGATCCGCTCCTTCCTGCCCATATTCAGGAATTCCTCCACTTCTCGCATGCACCATCTGGATTCAAGGTATTCCTCCGAGCACAGCGCGATCAGATAATCGCTGCTCCGCAGCGCATTTTCGATATCCGCGCCCAGATCGCTGCTGGTCGGCAGTTCATCTGTATCCCGGAACACCCGCCGGTTTTTCATTGCTGCGGCTTCCGGCGGCATATGCCAGTTTTCCAGCTCCTTCCGCAGCAGGAAGGACACCCGCTGGTCTTTCTCCCGGTGCCTGTAGCTGATAAACGCGAGATAATTCCCCTGGTTCATACAGCGTTCCCCCGTATTGTATTCATTTCCGGTTTTCCTGCTTTTTTTCTAATATAGCATAACCGTTCCCGTAATTCCACTGTCCCGCGGATCGTTTGTTCGCTTTCCTTTCCTCCGGAAATCCGATATAATAGCCCCGATGAAGATCCTTCGCTTCGCTCAGGATGACACAGCGTTCACCCGAAACGGCGCGGAGGAATCAACCACGGGTTACTGACTGATAAACAAGCCGGAAAGGAAGAAAGTCCAGATGAGTGAAACCCTGCTGCCGCCGGAAGCATCCTCTTCCCTGGCCGGCCAGCCCCTCGCCGCCCGGATGCGGCCCGCCTCGCTGGACGAGATCGTCGGCCAGCAGCATCTGCTTGGCCCCGGAAAAGTGCTCCGCCGGCTGATCTCCTCCGACGCCATTTCCTCCATGATCTTCTGGGGCCCTCCCGGCGTCGGGAAAACAACGCTGGCCCGGGTCATCGCCCTGCAGACACAGGCAACCTTTATCGATTTCTCCGCCGTTACCAGCGGAATCCGGGAAATCCGGCAGGTGATGCTGAAAGCCGAGGAGAACCGGACCTACGGCGTCCGCACCATCGTGTTTGTGGACGAAATACACCGGTTCAACAAGGCCCAGCAGGACGCGTTCCTTCCCTTTGTTGAAAAAGGAAGCATCGTGCTCATCGGCGCCACCACGGAAAACCCGTCCTTCGAGGTAAACAGCGCGCTTCTTTCCCGCTGCAAGGTTTTTGTCCTGCAGGCACTGACAAAGCAGGATATCCTGACACTGCTCCGCAGGGCGCTGACTGACACCCGCGGTTTCGGCCGGGATCACGTGGCCATCAGCAGCGCGGCGCTGGAATCCATCGCCGACTTCTGCAACGGCGACGCGCGCAGCGCCCTGAGCACGCTGGAGATGGTGGTGCTCAACGGTGATGCCGGAGAGGACGGAATCACCGTCAGCGACGAGATCGTCGCCCAGTGCCTCAGCCGGAAAAACCTTATGTACGACAAGGACGGGGAAGAGCATTACAACATCATTTCCGCCCTGCATAAATCCATGCGCAATTCCGATCCCGACGCCGCGGTATACTGGATGATGCGGATGCTGGAGGGCGGTGAGGATCCCCTGTATATTGCCCGCCGGGTGCTCCGCTTCGCAGCGGAAGATGTCGGGCTGGCGGATCCCCGGGCCATGGAAGTGGCGGTGGCCGCCTACCAGGCCTGCCATTTCATCGGTGTGCCGGAATGCAACGTACACCTGGCGGAAGCCGTTGTATATATGTCCCTGGCTTCCAAGTCCAACGCCATGGAAATGGCGACGGTCGAAGCCCGGGAAGCCATTGAGAAGGAGCCGGACGCGCCGGTTCCGCTGGTCATCCGCAACGCGCCGACGAAGCTCATGAAACAGCTGGATTACGGCAAAGGCTACAAATACGCCCATGACTACGAGGAAAAAATCACCGCCATGGAATGTATGCCGGACAATCTGAAGGGACGGCGCTTCTACCACCCCACCACCCAGGGGCAGGAAGCCCGCTACAAGGAGCGGCTGGAACAGATCCTCGCCTGGAAAGAAGAACAACGAAAGAAATAAGGACGGCCTGATATCATGAAAAGACTGCTCTGCCTTCTGCTCGCCTGCCTGCTGGCCTGTCTTTCGCTGATTCCGGCCGGCGCCGCGGCAAAAGGCGAAACCTCATCCGAAATCCGGGTGCTGCTGCGCCGCCTGAATATTGCCGACCGGGCGGACCTGACCTTCACCGGGCGGTATCTGGTCCGCTCCGCTTCCGGCAGCGAGCTGCTGCTGGCCGACGGAACAAAAGCCGCCATCCTGCTGGAGGACGGGCACCTGATTCTCCATACTGCCGGCCTTTCCACAGATATGGGCAAATCCCTGTCCTTCCTGCGGCAGGACTCCGGAAACACGGTTCCGGGAATCCGCTTCAACCTGCAGACGGGGTTTTATCCGGGAGACCTTTCCCTCTCCGCCGGGGACACCGGAATTATCCCGGTTCTGACGCTGCCCCTGGAAACATATCTGCAGGGCGTGGTTCCCTATGAAATGGGGGACGGTTTTCCGGAGGAAGCTCTGAAATCACAGGCGGTCTGCGCCCGGACCTATGCGCTGAACCATCTGAATCCGAAAGCCGACTGGGACGTGGTGGATACAACCAACGACCAGGTCTTCAAAGGCCTGAGCTCCAGCTCCCCGAAGTCCGAGGCCGCGGTCACCGATACCGCCGGCCTGGTGCTTACCTGCGACGGGAAGCTGATTACCGCCTGGTACAGCGCTTCCAACGGCGGACAGACAGAGCTCCCCGCAAATGTGTGGGGCGGCGAAGCTCCCCGCTGCTTTGCCGTCACGGAGGACCCCTGGGACGCGGAAAACCCGGCTTCCACCGTGCGTACCTGCGTCCTGAACCGGGACGGGACCGGTCTCTCCGCCGCCTTCGTAAAGCTGCTGCGTAAAGCAGCCCTGGCAAATCCCCTGTTTGCGCAAGGGATCCCGGAAGAAAACGCTTTCCGGGTTACCCGGCTGGTCTCCCTGGAGCTGACCGCTCCCCGCTACGCGGCTCCCAGCCGCCTTATGACGAAGATGAAAATCACCTTTGCGCTGGATCCCGCCGGCGCGCAGGCTTCCGAACCCGCCGCACCCGCGGAAAAAACCGGGGAACCGGCAGAACAGGATCTGGACATCTCACAGCTGATTTCAGGACTGCCCATTACGGTGACACTGGAGCTTTTCCCGGAGACGGTGATCGCCCTGGGCCTCAGCGTTTCCGGCGCCAACAACGAAATCATCACCGTACAGGAGGATGAAAGCTCCTTTACCCTGACCGCCGGCCGGTACGGCCACGGCGTCGGAATGAGCCAGCGCGGCGCCCAGCAGATGGCCAAAGAGGGTCAGAAAACCTTCCGCGATATCCTTTCTTTCTATTATCCCGGCGCCGTGCTGAAGCGGTACGCGGGGGAACCCGCGGCGCTGCCGACCCCGCCGCCCGTACTGGCACGGGTTCCCGGCCCGGCACCCACCGCGACGCCGCGTCCAACCCTGATGCCCGTCACGGGGGAGCTTCCGGAAGGCGCGCGTATGGCTTCCGTGGAAAATATCGACGATGACAGTTCGCTGAACCTCCGGGCGCAGCCCTCCGCAGGAGCGGAAATCATTATGCGCCTTTACCGCCACCAGCAGCTGATCGTGCTGGAAAGCTGCGACATTCCCGGCTGGGTGCATGTGAAAACAGACGCCGCGGAAGGATATGTCATGGAATCTTTCCTGATTTACGCGGAACCGGAAGATGAGGCGGAAGACGTCAAAGGATAAAAAACCTGAAATCTTTAATTCGCCTATTGACATAGTAGGTGATTGATGTTAGAATAGCCGCAACACGAACGGAAGGAGGCGCGCAGGATGGCACGGTGTATCATGCGGCACTGTCGGCGCATGCAGATAATGCGTCCCGGGGTTTTCATGCGTGCCGGCGTTCGATGTTGCTGAATGCCTGTATTGCTGAATACCCGGGAGGCGTACCCTCCCGGTTTTGTTTTGTCCGGAATAAATTGAAAAAGAAAGAAGGCTGCGTTATGTCCAAGATCTATAAGGGAACCCTGGGACTCATCGGAAATACTCCCCTCGTGGAAGTCGCAAACATTGAAAAGGCCCTTGGCCTGGAAGCCACCGTGCTGGTGAAGCTGGAGTACTTCAATCCGGCCGGCAGCGTCAAGGACCGGATTGCCAAAGCCATGATCGAGGATGCGGAAGAAAAAGGCCTCCTGAAAGAAGGGTCCGTAATCATCGAGCCTACCAGCGGCAACACGGGCATCGGCCTGGCCGCCATCGCCGCCGCCAAAGGCTACCGCATTATCCTGACCATGCCGGAAACCATGAGCGTGGAGCGCCGCAATATCCTGAAAGCCTACGGCGCCGAGCTGGTGCTGACGGAAGGCTCAAAGGGCATGAAAGGCGCCATCGCAAAAGCAGAGGAGCTGGCAAAGGAAATTCCCGGCGGCTTCATCCCCGGGCAGTTTGTGAATCCGGCAAACCCCGCTGTCCATAAAGCCACCACAGGCCCCGAAATCTGGAAGGACACCGACGGCAAAGTCGATATCTTCATCGCCGGCGTAGGCACCGGCGGCACCGTCACCGGCACCGGCGAATACCTGAAGGAGCAGAATCCCGCCATCAAAGTCGTCGCCCTCGAGCCCAAGGACTCCCCCGTGCTGTCCGAAGGCCACGCCGGCGCCCACAAGATCCAGGGCATCGGCGCCGGTTTTGTGCCAGACGTGCTGAACACCAAAGTCTATGACGAAGTGTTCACCGCCACAACGGAAAACGCTTTTGAAACCGCGAAGCTGCTTGCGAAAAAGGAAGGTATCTCCGTGGGTATCTCCTCCGGCGCTGCCCTCTACGGCGCCATCGAACTGGCGAAACGGCCGGAAAACAAGGGCAAGGTTATCGTTGCCCTGCTGCCGGACAGCGGCGACCGGTACTATTCCACGCCCCTGTTCACGGAGTAACAGCGGCTGGCAGCCGGCAAATGGCAAAGGAGCGGTTCTCCTGATTTGGGAGAGCCGCTCCTTTTCGTTCCGTCTTCGGTCTGATTGTAAGATCCGTCAACGGCTGATCAGAACAGGCCGGTGATTTTTCCGGTGTTTTCATCCACATCGATGCGCTCCGCCGCCGGGGATTTCGGCAGGCCGGGCATCGTCATGATCTCGCCCGTCAGGGCAACCAGGAATCCGGCGCCCGCGGAAACCTTCAGGTTCCGCACAGTGACCGTGAAGCCTTCCGGCGCGCCCAGCAGGGCAGGATCGTCGGAGAAGGAGTACTGCGTTTTAGCCACACACACGGGCATTTTATCGAAGCCCAGCGCTGTCAGCCGCTCCGCCTGCTTCTTCGCAGCGGGTGTCAAAGCTACGCCGGCGCCGCCGTAGATCTTCTTCGTCAGGGCTTCCAGCTTCTCCTCAATGGTCATGTCCAGATCGTAGCTGAAGGTGAAATTACCCTTCTCTTCCTCGCACAGGCGGACCACTTCGCGGGCCAGGTCTTCCCCGCCCTTTCCGCCTTCCGCCCAGACAGTGCTCAGTACGGTATTCACGCCCAGCTCCCGGCACTTGCGGATGATGAAATCGATCTCCGCGTCCGTATCCGTCGGGAAGCGGTTGATTGCCACCACGCAGGGCAGATGATAAACTTCCGTGATGTTGCGTACATGGCGCAGCAGGTTCGGAACGCCCTTTTCCAGAGCGCCGAGATCTTCCTCCGCCAGCTGTTTCTTATCCAGTCCGCCGTGCATCTTCAGCGCGCGCACGGTACCGACCACGACCACCGCGTCCGGCGTCAGCCCCGCCATACGGCACTTGATATCCAGGAACTTTTCCGCGCCCAGGTCCGCGCCGAATCCGGCTTCCGTCACAGTGTAGTCGCCCATCCGCATCGCCATGCGGGTCGCCATCACGGAATTGCAGCCGTGGGCGATATTGGCGAACGGTCCGCCGTGCACGAAAGCGGGCGTCCCTTCCAGGGTCTGCACAAGGTTGGGCTTCAGGGCGTCCCGCAGCAGGGCCGCCATGGCGCCGGTCGCTTTGAGATCACCGGCGGTCACCGGCTTGTCGTCATAGGTGTAGGCCACGATAATCCGGCTCAGGCGCTCCTTCAGGTCCTTCATGGAAGAAGCCAGGCAGAACACCGCCATAATTTCGCTGGCCACGGTAATATCGAACCCATCCTCCCGCGGAACGCCGTTTGTTCTTCCGCCCAGGCCGTCCACCACGAACCGCAGCTGCCGGTCGTTCATATCCACACAGCGCTTCCAGGTAATCTTCTTCACGTCGATCCCCAGGGCGTTCCCCTGCTGAATATGGTTGTCCAGCATGGCCGCCAGCAGGTTGTTGGCCGCGCCGATGGCATGGAAGTCGCCGGTGAAATGCAGGTTGATATCCTCCATGGGCACCACCTGGGCGTATCCGCCGCCCGCGGCACCGCCCTTGACGCCGAATACCGGACCGAGGCTCGGCTCGCGCAGGGCCACGGTTACGTCCTTGCCGATGCGGCTCAGACCGTCCGCCAGGCCGATCGTCGTGGTGGTTTTTCCTTCGCCGGCGGGCGTGGGCGTGATGGCGGTCACCAGCACCAGCTTCCCGGGCTTCCGGGTTGTTTCGTCGATCAGCGCCGGATCAATCTTGGCTTTATACCGGCCGTACTGCTCCACGTACTTCTCATCCACGTGAGCTCTCTTCGCGATCTCCATGATCGGCTTCATTTCACACTGCTGGGCTATTTCAATATCGGACAGATACGCCATGCTGCTCTCCTCCTGTTTGTTGGTCTGTCTGGTTTCACCTGAAATACTTCACCGCTGCCCGGAACATACCGATGTCATAGTTGCCGGGCACGTTCCTGTACAGGCCCTTTGCCCAGCGCTCGCTGTGCCCCATCTTGCCGAACACCCGGCCGTCCGGGCTCGTGATGCCTTCGATCGCCATCCGGCTGCCGTTGGGATTGAAGCGCACATTCATTGTAGCGTTTCCGTCCAGATCCACATACTGGGTCGCGATCTGCCCGTTCTCCTCCAGCCGCTTCAGCGTCGCTTCATCCGCCAGGAACCTGCCTTCGCCGTGGCTGATCGGAACCGTGAACACATCGCCGACATTCACGTCCCGCAGCCAGGGGCTCATGTTGCTCGCGACGCGGGTATGCACGATCCGGCTCTGGTGCCGGCCGATGGTATTGAAGGTCAGCGTCGGGCAGGTCTCGTCCGTATCGATAATCTTTCCGAAGGGTACCAGGCCGAGCTTGATCAGCGCCTGGAAGCCGTTGCAGATTCCGCACATCAGGCCGTCCCGGTTGTCCAGCAGGTCCGCCACCGCGTCTTTGACCGCTTCATTGCGGAAGAACGCCGTAATAAACTTGGCGCTGCCGTCCGGTTCGTCGCCGCCGCTGAATCCGCCGGGGATAAAGATCACCTGGCTCTTCCGGATCTCTTCCGCGAAGCTTTCGATGCTCCTGGTCAGGCCTTCCGCCGTCAGGTTGTTGATTACAGCAATCTTCGCTTCAGCGCCGGCGTCAAGCACCGCTTTCGCGCTGTCGCATTCGCAGTTCGTACCGGGGAAGGCCGGGATCAGCACCCGGGGCTTTGCGGCTTTCACAGCCGGCGCCGGCCAGGCCTTTGCACCAAAGGATACGTTTTCCGCCTTGTCCGCGGGCGTCGGAATATTGCAGGCAAATACGGATTCCAGCCTGTCCTCCCACAGCTGCTGCAGGCCGGAAAGCGCGACGCCTTCACTGCCGAGGGACAGCTTCCCGTCGTCCGTCACTTCGCCGAGCAGTTCACCTTCCGTATCTTCGCTCACTTCAGCCAGGAAGTCACCATAGCGCCAGGCCGTCAGTTCGTCCACGGACCATCCGTCCGCGAAGCGGAAGCCCAGGCCGTTGCCGAAGCTCATCTTCATGATTGCGCCGGCAATCCCGCCCATGCCGGGCGTATAGCAGCTGACGGCTTTTCCCGAGCGGACCAGGGTGGTCACCTTGCCGAAGTTTTCCAGCAGGGAGGCCGTTTCCGGCAGGCCGTCCGCGTCCGTCTTTGTCCGGATCAGGATTACCTTGTTCCCGGCCTGCTTCGTCTCGGGGGAAATGATATCGCCGGTTTTGGCCATGGTCACCGCGAAGGAGACCAGCGTCGGCGGCACATCCAGTTTCTCAAAGGATCCGCTCATGGAGTCCTTGCCGCCGATGGCCCCGATTCCCAGCGCCATCTGGGCTTCAAAGGCGCCCAGCAGCGCGGCCAGAGGCTTGCCCCAGCGCCTGCCGTCCTTTCCGGGTTTCTCGAAGTATTCCTGGAAAGTCAGGTACACGTCACGGAATTCCGCGCCGGAGGCGATCAGCTTGCTGACCGATTCCACAACCGCGAGGTACGCGCCGTGATACGGGCTCTTCTCCGTGATGAAGGGATTGTAGCCCCACGCCATCAGGGAGCAGTCGTCCGTGTGTTTCTTTTCCATGCTGACCAGCTGCGCCATCGCCTGGATGGGGGTCAGCTGGTATTTTCCGCCGAAGGGCATCAGTACGGTGCCGGCGCCGATCGTGGAGTCGAACCGTTCGCTCAGGCCCCTGCGGGAGCAGACATTCAGGTCGGAAGCCAGCCGCTTCAGATTGTCGGTGAAGGATCCCTCCGCCTTCCTCCGCCAGGCTTCCGGCTTTGCCGGAGCAATGCGGATGTGCTTCGGCGCGCCGTTGGAGTTCAGGAAATCGCGGCTGATGTCCACGATCTTCTTTCCGTTCCAGTGCATGACCAGGCGGGGTTCCGCCCTGACCACCGCCACCGGGCAGGCCTGCAGGTTCTCTTCCCGCGCAAGGGCAAGGAACGCTTCCGCGTCCTCCTTCGCCACGACGACAGCCATCCGCTCCTGGCTTTCTGAAATCGCCAGCTCGGTGCCGTCCAGGCCTTCGTACTTCTTGGGTACGGCGTTCAGGTCAATCTCCAGTCCGTCGGCAAGCTCGCCGATGGCGACGCTCACGCCGCCGGCGCCGAAGTCGTTGCACCGCTTGATCATGCGGGTCGCCTCGCCGTTCCGGAACAGCCGCTGCAGCTTCCGTTCCTCCGGCGCGTTGCCCTTCTGGACCTCCGCGCCGCAGGTTTCAACGCTGTGGGCGTTATGGGCCTTGGAGGAACCGGTCGCGCCGCCGATGCCGTCCCGCCCGGTGCTTCCGCCCAGCAGGATTACGATGTCCCCGGGTTCGGGGCGTTCCCGCCGTACGTTTTCCGCCGGCGCCGCCGCGACCACCGCGCCGATCTCCATACGTTTCGCCGCGTAGCCGGGATGATAGATCTCATCCACGATACCGGTCGCCAGACCGATCTGGTTGCCGTAGGAGGAGTAGCCGGCCGCAGCGGTGGTTACCAGCTTGCGCTGGGGCAGCTTGCCGGGAATGGTTTCGCTCACGGGCACGGTCGGATCCGCCGCGCCGGTGACCCGCATCGCGCCGTAGACATACGCCCGGCCGCTCAGCGGATCGCGGATGGCGCCGCCGATACAGGTCGCTGCGCCGCCGAAAGGTTCAATCTCTGTAGGATGGTTGTGGGTTTCGTTCTTGAACAGCAGCAGCCAGGGCTCTTTCTTTCCGTCGGCTTCCACTTCGATCTTCACCGTGCAGGCGTTGATCTCTTCGCTTTCGTCCAGCTTCGGCAGTTTGCCCTGGGCCTTGAGCGCGCGGACGGCAATCGTCGCGACATCCATCAGACAGACCGGCTTGGTCCGGCCCAGCGCTTTGCGGGTATCCAGGTAATCCCGGTAAGCCTTCTCCAGCAGCGGATCCTCGAAGGTCACGCCGTCAATTTCCGTCAGGAAGGTCGTATGGCGGCAGTGGTCGCTCCAGTAGGTATCCAGCATCCGGATCTCCGTGATGGTGGGATCCCGCTTTTCCCGCAGGAAATATTGCTGGCAGAACGCGATATCGTCCGCGTCCATCGCCAGGCCGTATTTCGCCACAAAGGCTTCCAGGCCCGCCCGGTCCAGCTTTGTGAAACCGTCCAGCGTCGCGACTTCCGAGGGTACCGCGTATTCGATCTTCAGGGTTTCCGGCTTTTCAAGGGAAGCTTCCCGTGCTTCCACCGGGTTGATCACGTACTTTTTGATTTCCGCAATCTCTTCCGCCGTCAGGCTGCCGTACAGGGCGTACAGCTTCGCGCTGCGGATCAGGGGCCGTTCACCCCGGCTGATGAACTGGATGCACTGGGCCGCTGAATCCGCCCGCTGGTCGAACTGACCGGGCAGGTATTCCACCGCAAAGACGGCAGCGCCTTCCGTATCCGCTTCTTCTGTGGCAATATCCAGCTGCGGTTCGGAGAAAACGGTCTTCACCGCGCGCCGGAACAGCTCCGGATCCATGTCTTCCGCGTCATAACGGTTCAGCAGGCGGACTTTTTCCAGCCCGGTGATGCCCAGCAGGTTCCGGGCTTCGCCCAGCAGTTCCCGCGCTTCATTGTCCAGTCCCGGTTTCTTTTCCACAAAAATTCTGTGTACCATATTCCTGACCTCTTGCTTTTTTCGGTTGACCTCAGACCCCTTGAGATTTCTGCCGCTGGCAGTCAAGGGCTCTTCTTCCCGCAACCTCAATCGTCGCAGAGGCGTTACATCCGCCTCTGCTTGTTTCGGTTGACCTCAGAGCCCTTGAGATTTCTGCCGCTGGCAGTCAAGGGCTCTTCGCCCAATGTCCGTCCTGAAATACTTATTCCCGAACGTCACCTGTTCCGCCAGTGCATAAGCGCCTTTCACAGCTTCCGGCAGCGTATCCGCCACCGCGGTAATCCCCAGCACGCGCCCGCCGGAGGTTACAAGCTTCCCGTCCTTCAGCGCAGCGCCGGCCACATAGACATTGTGGCGCACGTTTTCCGGAATTGTAATTTCGTATCCCTTTCCGTAGGATCCGGGATAACCAGCTGAAGCGAGCACTAGACAGCAGGCGCTGGCATCCCGGAATTTCACTTCGCATTCCGCCAGTTTTCCGGCGGTTACCGCCTGCATGACGGTCAGCAGGTCGCTTTCCAGCAGGGGCAGCACCACCTGGGTTTCCGGATCGCCGAAGCGGCAGTTGTATTCGATTACCTTCGATCCGTCTTTCGTGATCATCAGGCCGAAATACAGGCAGCCGCGGAATTCACGGCCCTCCGTCTTCATCGCCCGGATCGTGGGCAGGAAAATCTTTTCCATGCATTCCGCCGCCACAGCTTCCGTATAGTACGGATTCGGGGCAATCGTTCCCATGCCGCCGGTGTTGGGGCCGGTATCCCCGTCGCCCGCCCGTTTGTGGTCCATGCTGGAAACCATCGGTACCAGGGTGGTTCCGTCGGTGAAGCTCAGCACGGAAACCTCCGGGCCTTCCAGGTATTCCTCAATGACGATCCGGTCCCCGCTGGCGCCGAATTTTTTATCCTCCATGATTTCACGCACCGCGCCGAAGGCTTCTTCCCGGGTCATTGCCACCGTCACGCCCTTGCCCAGCGCCAGACCGTCCGCCTTGACAACCGTCGGAACCGGCGCCGTCTCCAGGTACTTCAGCGCTTCCGCCGGATCGGAGAAAACCTCGTACGCCGCGGTGGGAATGCCGTACTTCTTCATCAGGTCCTTGGAAAACACCTTGCTGCCCTCGATGATCGCGGCGTTCTTCCGGGGACCGAAACAGGGAACGCCGGCGGCTTCCAGCGCGTCCACGCAGCCCAACACCAGCGGATCGTCCGGCGCCACCACAGCGTAGTCAATCCCGTTTTCCCGCGCGAAGGCGACGATCCCGTCCAGATCTTTTGCGCCGATACCGGTACAGACCGCGTCGGCGGCAATGCCGCCGTTTCCGGGCAGGGCGAAAATTTCCTCAACCGCAGGGTTTTCCTTCAGCTTTTTAATGATCGCGTGTTCCCGGCCGCCGCCGCCGACTACCAGAATCTTCATATCCGTAACCTCATATTCATCGGACTCTTCGCCGTGTTCAGAATGACACGGAGCGTCGCGTCCGGCGTGTCATCCTCAACAGTGTGAAGGATCTTATCAACTCATCAATGATGGAACAGCCGCATCTTCGTGAAGCACATCACCAGGCCGTACTTGTCGCAGCATTCGATCACCGCGTCGTCCCGGATGGATCCGCCGGGCTCCGCGATATACTTCACACCGCTGCGGTACGCCCGCTCAATATTGTCGCTGAAGGGGAAGAAAGCGTCGGAACCGAGCGCCACGTTCTGCCGGGTGGACAGGAAGGCTTTCTTTTCCGCGTCCGTCAGGGGCGCCGGCTGCGCCGTGAAATACTTCTGCCAGTTGCCGTCCGCGCAGACATCCTCTTCGTTCTGGTTGATATATCCGTCGATCACGTTGTCCCGTTCGGGCCGGCCCAGGTCTGCCCGGAAGGGCAGGTTCAGGACCTTTTCATGCTGCCGCAGGAACCAGGTATCCGCCTTGGAACCCGCCAGGCGCGTGCAGTGAATGCGGCTCTGCTGGCCGGCGCCCACGCCGATCGCCTGTCCGTCCACCGCGTAGCACACGGAATTGGACTGGGTGTACTTCAGGGTGATCAGGGCGATGATCAGGTCGCGTACAGCGGATTCCGGCAGGTCCCTGTTCTTCGTCACGATATCGCTGAGCAGCTCCCGGTTGATTTCGAAGTTGTTCCGGCCCTGCTCGAAGGTGATGCCGAATACCTGCTTGGTTTCCTGCACCTCCGGCACGTAGTCCGGATCAATCTGCACGATGTTGTAATTGCCTTTGCGCTTGGTTTTCAGGATTTCCAGGGCTTCCGGCTCATACCCGGGCGCGATGACACCGTCGGAAACTTCCCGCTTCAGCATTTTCGCGGTGGTTACGTCGCAAACGTCGCTCATGGCGACCCAGTCGCCGAAGGAGCACATCCGGTCCGTTCCGCGGGCACGGGCATACGCGCAGGCCAGGGGGGAATCGTCCAGGCCTTCGATATCGTCCACAAAGCAGGCCTTCTTCAGGTCATCGCTCAGCGGAATGCCTACCGCCGCGGATGTGGGACTCACATGCTTGAAGGAGGTTACCGCCGGCAGGCCCAGGGCCGCCTTCAGTTCCTTCACCAGCTGCCAGCTGTTGAAGGCATCCAGGAAATTGATGTATCCGGGGCGGCCGGACAGGATCTGAATAGGCAGCTCGCCGCCGTCCTTCATGTAGATTTTCGCAGGTTTCTGGTTGGGGTTGCAGCCGTATTTCAGTTCAAACTCTTTCATGGTGCGCTCTCCTTCTCACTTATTCTTGTTTACCAGCCGGTTCTCGGCAGCGCCGGTTTTCAGGTCCACGTAACGGACATACAGACTGATTCTGTTCTGTTCATTCAGCGCGTTCCACAGCCGGTTTGTCTCTTCGTCGATATCATCGCAGACCGCGATGCGTTCCGGTTCGCCCTGGAAGGTCGGGATCGGATTCCCGTCGCACACGTAGGTGTGGAGGAAATGGCCCAGCCCGCTGAGCGGAGCGTATTTGTACGTGAAGCGGTTGCAGGCGCTGCCTTCCGCGTCCGCGCTCTTGAGGATGCTCATCTGATAGGTGAAGTCCCCGTCCTCAAATGTCAGCATGCCGCTGATGCGGGGTGTGAAGTTCGGACCGTCCGGCTCGAATTCCCGGCTCTCCAGCGCCTTCGTGAAGCACCTGCCGTCCTTCAGCCCGTCGTAGATCGTATTAGTCTGGTTGCCGTTGGTCACAATCAGGTTGTTCTCATACTGCCGGACCGCCGCGTAGATGATCAGGGAAGGATCCTGCACCTTGCCCGCGTCGAACGGCTCGGTAAATACTTCGCCGTTCTTTTCGGTGAAGATCCGGTTGCGGCTGTTGGCGCTGCGGCCCATGATGAAGTAGGCCGTCATGGCTTTGGTGCCGTCCGGCGTCTTTCCGATGATAATGCCCCGTCCGGGATAGGTGTTGTCCGCCAGCAGTTCCTCGATGGTACTGATTTTGTAGATGTCCATATGTTTTTCCCTTCTTTTATCCCTTCCGGGTAATAATCTCATTGCAGACTTTCTCAACACTCTGCGGCAGGATAATCCATTCCGCCTGTTCCATCACCCGGCGCTGCAGAATCTCCGGCGTGTCCCCTTCCCGGATCTCCACGGCCTTCTGGGCGATGATTTCCCCGCCGTCCGGAATTTCGTTCACAAAGTGCACCGTGGCGCCGGTCACCTTCACACCCCGCGCCAGCGCCGCCTCGTGCACCTTCAGGCCGTAGAATCCCGCGCCGCAGAAGCTGGGGATCAGGCTCGGATGCACATTCACGATCCGCCGGGCATATTTCGACGTGAAGCTTTCCGTCAGAATGCTCAGAAAGCCGGCCAGCACAATCAGATCCGTCCGGTTTTCCTCCAAAGCGGCGATCAGTTTTTCCTCAAAGGCCGCCTGACCGCCGCAGGCTTTTTTGTTGATTTCAAGAGAAGGGATCCCCGCCTTCGCGGCGCGCTCCAGCGCGTATGCGCCGGCCCGGTCGCTGATGACCATCGTCACCTGACCATGGGGAATCTCCCCTCGCTTTTCCGCGTCCAGAATGGCCTGCAGGTTGGTTCCGCCGCCGGAAACCAGCACAGCGATCCGGGCTTTCATTCCGCTCATGTCCGTCCTCCATCAGATGATCTCGATCTTTCGGTCCCCCTCGGCAATCTCACCGATCACATAAGCTTCCACGCCGTTCGCCCGCAGGATCCGCAGGGCTTTGTCCGCTTCCGCTGCCGGAACGACCACGCTCATCCCCACGCCCATGTTGTAGGTGTTGAACATATCGTGCTCGCTGACGCCGCCTTTTTCCGCGATCAGCCCGAAGATGGGCGGGATCTTTACCCGGTTCTTCTCAATCCGCGCGCACAGGCCGTCCGGAATGCACCGCGGAATGTTCTCATAGAATCCGCCGCCGGTGATATGGCTGATTCCCCGCACCGCCACTTCCTTCAGCAGGGCCAGCACGGGTTTTACATAAATCCTCGTAGGCGTAAGCAGTTCCTCGCCCAGGCTCTTTCCGCCCAGCCGCTCCACCGGCGCGTTCAGGTCCGCGTGCTCCACATCGAACACCTTGCGCACCAGGCTGAACCCGTTTGAATGCACGCCTGAGGACGGCAGCGCGATCACAACGTCCCCGGCCCGCATGGTCCGGTTGTCGATGACCTTTTCCTTGTCCACAATTCCCGTGGAGTATCCGGCCAGATCATATTCGTCCTCCGGCATCATACCGGGATGCTCCGCCGTTTCGCCGCCGATCAGCGCGCATCCGGCCTGCACGCAGCCTTCGCATACACCTTTCACAATCTGCTCGATCACTTCCGGCACATTTTTCCCGCAGGCAATATAGTCCAGGAAGAACAGGGGCTGCGCGCCGCAGCAGATAATATCGTTCACGCACATGGCCACGCAGTCGATCCCGATCGTGTCATGCCTGTTCAGCAGGAAAGCGATCTTCAGCTTTGTGCCCACGCCGTCCGTGCCGGAAACCAGCACCGGCTCCTTCATGCCGGCAAGGTCCGGCTGAAACAGGCCGCCGAAGCCGCCCACGTCCGTATCCGCGCCGGGCGTCTTCGTCCGGGCGATATGCTTTTTCATCAGTTCCACGGAGCGGTATCCGGCGGTAATGTCCACGCCGGCCGCAGCGTATGCTTCAGAGCGGGATTCGTTGTTCATGCTGATGTCCCTCCACATCCGGATTCAGTCTGTTTTTAAGATCCTTCGCTTTGCTCAGGATGACACCGTCAGTCGCCGCCGTCTCGTCCGCAGCCTCAATCGTCGCCGTCTCGCCCATCCCAGCAGTAAGTGCACAGTTCGCACGGATTGATTCCGATCGCCTTCACGACGCCTTCCAGGCTCTGGAACTCCAGGGACGCGAAATTGAACTTGTCGCAGATCGCCTGGCGGAGCTTCTTTCCGCGCTCTGTCGTGCCGTCGGAATACTCGCTGATATATTTCAGGCCTTCCTCTCCCTCCAGCTCCACGATCACCCGCCGGGCAATCAGTTCCATATCGCTGTTGGAACGGGAGAAGTTCAGGTACTTGCAGGCATACATGATCGGCGGGCAGGCACTGCGCATATGCACGGATTTCGCGCCGCTTTCATACAGGAATTCCACCGTTTCCCGCAGCTGGGTTCCGCGGACGATGGAGTCGTCCACGAACAGCAGATTCTTGCCTTTGATCAGCGCGTTCACCGGAATCTGTTTCATCTTGGCGATCTTGTCCCGGTCCGTCTGGCTGGCAGGCATAAAGCTGCGGCTCCAGGTCGGCGTGTATTTGATAAACGCCCGGGCAAAGGGAATACCGCTCCGGTTGGCGTAGCCGATGGCGTGGGGCGTACCGGAATCCGGAACCCCGCCCACATAGTCGATGGGATCCTTCATACCCGCGGCCTGATCGTTTTCCGCCATGATCGCGCCGTTGCGGTACCGCATTTCCTCCACGTTCACGCCCTCATAGGTGGACGTCGGATATCCGTAATAGCTCCAGAGGAAAGAGCAGATTTTCTTTTCCTTCAGGGGCGGGGAAAGCTGCTTCATTTCCGTGGGCGTCAGCTCCACGATTTCTCCCGGCCCGAGCTCGCAGACATCCTCGTACCCTGTCTTATGGAAAGCAAAAGCTTCAAAGGCCGCGGCGTATCCGTCCGCGTTTTTGCCGACAGCCACCGGCAGCCGGCCTTTCCGGTCCCTGGCGGCAATCAGGCTGCCTTTGTCCGTCAGGATCAGGATGGAAGCGGTACCCTGAATGGACTTCTGGGCAAACCGGATCCCCTCGGTAAAGTTGCTCTTCTGGTTGATCAGCGCGCTGAACAGTTCCGTCTGGTTGATCTTCCCGCCGGTCATGGAATCGAAATGGCCGCCGCTGAAGGAAAGGAACTGGTCGATCAGCTCGTCCGCGTTGTTGATCACACCGGTCATGCAGATGGCGTAGGTCCCCAGGTTGGACCGGATCAGCAGCGGCTGGGGATCCGCGTCGGAAATGCATCCGATCGCGGATGTGCCGCGCATTTCTTCAAATACGTGCTCAAATTTGGTCCGGAAAGGCGCGTTGCAGATATTGTGAATCTTGCGCTGCAGGCCGATTTCCTCATCCCAGGCCGCCATGCCGCCCCGGCGCGTACCGAGATGGCTGTGGTAGTCCACGCCGAAGAACACATCCAGCATGCAGTCTTTTTTTGAAGCGATCCCGAAAAATCCACCCATAAAATAACTCCCCGAATATTATTGATTGGCAGCGGCGCCTGCCGGTTACAGCCGTTCCGCTATCCCCTTATCCTTTTCAAGCACGGCCGCCGCGTCCTTCGCGCGTTTCGCGTCCAGCTTCGCGGCAAGTTCCGCGTCCTCCACGGCCAGGATCTGGGCCGCCAGCAGCGCCGCGTTGGCTCCGCCGTTCACGGCCACCGTCGCCACCGGAATCCCGGTCGGCATCTGGACCGTACTCAGCAGGGCGTCCAGTCCGTCCATCACCGGACCCTGGCAGGGAATCCCGATCACCGGCAAAGTGGTGTTGGCCGCAATGGCGCCGGCCAGATGCGCCGCCATCCCCGCCGCCGCAATGATCACGCCGAACCCGTTCCCCCGGGCGTTCAGGGCGAAATCCCGGGCTTCCGCCGGCGTGCGGTGCGCGGAATACACATGTATCTCAAAGGGAATCCCAAGAGCGGTCAGCTGATCCGCCGCCTTTTTGATGACAGGCAGGTCGCTGTCGCTGCCCATGACAATACCCACTCTTTTCATGATTCTTCCTCCGTTCCCTCCGCAGGCTTTCATCCGCCGGCGGTGCTGTCCGTTTTCCGAACGTTCCGCCGCGGCGCGCTTAAAAACCACTGTCATTCTACTTGTAAATCCGAACATTGTCAATGAAAAACTCATTAATATTCCGTTAATAAACCAAAAAACACGAACGTTCGGAAATAAACGTTCGTGTTTTTGTCCCGTCTGGTTTCTTTTTCGCCGGATCCTCCCGCCCGTTACAGCTCCGCGGCTTTGGTCTCGCACCAGACGCAGCGGTATTCCTTTTTGTCCGGATCGGAAAGGCGGAAAATATGCTCGATTTCCTGTTCGCAGGAGGTGATGCAGCGGGGATTTTTGCAGAAAAGCACATTGACCAGCTTTTCCGGCATGCCGATCCGCTTCTTTTCCTTCAGTTCTCCCTCCCGGATCACATTCACCGTAGCACCGGGATCCACATAGCCGATCACGTCAAAATCCACCGGAATATCCGCGTCGATTTTGATGATATCCTTGCGGCCCCGCTTGGCTGATACCACATTGGTGATCATGGCCACCGGCACGTCCAGGCCTTCCAGCCCCAGCAGCCGGTACAGCTTCATGCCGTTTCCCGCGGCGATATGGTCAATGACGATTCCGTCCCGGATGGAATCCACATTCATCCCCGGATACCTCCCTTCAGCTCCAGCAGCATGAGAATCAGCGCCATGCGCATGTATTTTCCGTTCAGCACCTGCTTAAAGTAGCAGGCCCTCGGATCGTCGTCCACCGCCACGCTGATTTCGTTCACCCTGGGCAGGGGATGCATGACGCTCAGGTCCGCCCGGGCTTTCTTCAGCTTCTCCGGCGTCAGGATATAGCTGTCCCGCAGGCGCAGATAATCCTCCTCGTTGAAGAAACGCTCCCGCTGCACGCGGGTCATATAGAGGATATCCAGGTCCCCGATGGCTTCCTCCAGGTCCGTGGTCTGGGTATAGGGAATCCCGCGTTTTTTCAGCGCGTCGTTTTTGACATAGCTCGGAAGCTTCAGCTCCTCCGGGCTGATCAGCACAAACCGCAGCCCTTCATAGCGGCTCATGGCGTTGATCAGGGAATGCACGGTACGCCCGAATTTCAGGTCGCCGCACAGGCCGACCGTCAGGCTGCCCATACGCCCTTTTTCACGCCGGATCGTCAGCAGGTCCGCCAGGGTCTGGGTCGGATGGCAGTGGCCGCCGTCCCCGGCGTTGATCACCGGAATCGACGCCGCCTTCGCGGCTACCAGCGCCGCGCCCTCCTTCGGGTGGCGCATGGCGATAATGTCCGCGTAGCAGGAAACTGTCTTGGCGGTATCCGCGACGCTCTCCCCCTTGGCCGCGGAGCTTGTGCCGGCCCCGGCAACGCTCAGTACGTTTCCGCCCAGTTCATACATGGCCGCCTCAAAGCTCAGCCGCGTGCGCGTACTGGGCTCAAAGAACAGGGCGGCAAGCTTTTTCCGCCGGCAGGCATCGGCGTAGTCATCCGGATGGGCGATGATATCCTCCGCCGTGTCCATCAGCGCGTCCAGCTCTTCCGTCGTCAGGTCCGTAATGTCGATGACGCTTCGCTTCATCATTCTCTCCACTCCTCACTGGCAGGATTGTTCCGGAATCTGATCAGCCGGGAGACGTCCTCCGGCCGGATATATCCCTCCAGGGCAGCCTCCTCTGCAATGATATCAAAGTTCGTCAGGGAAACGTTCTTCACGTTCGCCGCCGCCAGGCGTTCAATCCCCTTCTGCATGCCGTAGGTGAAAATGCTGGCAATCCCAAGCACCTCCGCGCCGGCCGCGCGCAGCACATCCACAACTTCCAGCACGCTTCCGCCGGTGGAAATCAGATCCTCCACAACAACGACCTTCTGGCCGGGTTCCAGCCGTCCTTCGATCTGGTTCTGCCGGCCGTGGTCCTTGGCGCCGGAACGCACATAACCCATGGGCAGGCCCATCAGGTAGGCCGTGATCGCCGCGTGGGCAATTCCTGCCGTGGAGGTGCCCATCAGCACTTCCGCCTGCGGGTATTCCTCCCCGATAACCTGCGCCATGGACTTCTCCACATCCGCGCGCACCTCAGGCGCCGTCAGCGTCAGCCGGTTGTCGCAGTACACCGGGCTTTTGATGCCGCTGGCCCAGGTAAACGGCTCCTCTGGGCGGAAAAACACCGCTTTGATCTTCAGCAGATCCTTCGCAATCAGTCGGTTGATCTCTTCCCTGGTCATAGAAGATTCCTCCTTCACAGATTCTTCGCTTCTTTCAGAATGACACCCGCAAGTCCCGCGCGGTCAGTCCGTAAACTCCCGCACGCAGCGCTCATACGCCGCCACCGGATCCTCCGCGGCGGTGATCGGCCGCCCCACCACGATGTAGTCGCTGCCGGCCTTCTTCGCTTCCGCCGGGGTCATCACCCGCTTCTGGTCCCCGACGTCGCCGTCCGCAAAACGCACCCCGGGCGTGACCGTCAGGAAGCCCGCGCCGCAGGCCGCATGCACCTTTGACGCTTCCAGCGGTGAGCAGACCACGCCGTCCAGGCCGGCCTGCTTCGCGTTGCCCGCGTAGTGCATCACCACTTCGTCGATCGGTTTATCAATCCACAGGTCCTTTTCCAGCGCTTCCTGGTCCGTACTGGTCAGCTGAGTCACGGCAATCAGCAGCGGCCGCGTGCCGTCCAGCCGGATCAGCCCTTCCAGCGCCGACTCCATCATCCGCACAGTCCCCGCGGCATGGACATTGCAGATATCCACATCCAGCCGGCTGAGCACCGCCATAGCCTTCTTCACGGTGTTCGGAATATCGTGCAGCTTCAGATCCAGGAAGATCTTGTGCCCGCGCTTCTTGATTTCCCGGACGATCTGCGGCCCCTCCGCGTAATACAGCTCCATGCCGATCTTCACAAAAGGCTTCCGGGGCAGGGATTCAAACCTGTCCAGAAAAGCCAGGGTCTTCTCCATACTGTCAAAGTCGCACGCGATGATAACGTCCTTACCCATTCGCCGTTCCTCCCAGTTCGCTTAATTCTCCGATCCCGTACCTGTCCATGGCCTCGGGCAGTTCCTCAATGATCCTTTTGCAGGCGCAGGGATCCGCCAGGTTCGCCGCGCCGACCTCCACCGCCGCGGCGCCGGCCATCATCATTTCCAGCACGTCCTCCGCGCTGCTGACGCCGCCCATGCCGATAACGGGGATCTTCACCGCCCGGCATACCTGCCATACCATCCGCAGGGCTACCGGGAAAACCGCCGGGCCGCTGACGCCGCCCATGACGTTCCGGATCACCGGTTTTCTCGTCCGCAGGTCAATACGCATGCCCTGCAGCGTATTGATCAGGCTGATCCCGTCCGCTCCCGCGTCCTCGCAGGCTTTCGCGATGGCCGCGATATCCGTGACGTTCGGACTCAGTTTCATGATGACGGGCTTTTCCGCTGCCTTCTTCACCGCCGCGGTCACCTCCGCCGCTGCTTTCGGGTCCGTACCGAAGCTCATGCCGCCGCCGTGCACGTTCGGGCAGGAGATGTTCACTTCCAGCCAGCCGACCTGTTCCTCCCGGTCCAGCCTTCCGCAGGTGTAAGCGTAATCCTCCACGCTGAAACCGCTGACGTTGGCCATGACTTTCTTGTGAAAGACCTCCTTCAGCTTCGGAAGCTCCTCCGCGATCACCTTCTCCACACCCGGGTTCTGCAGTCCCACCGCGTTGATCATCCCGGCCGGGCATTCCGCGATCCGGGGCGTCGGATTGCCGAACCTGGGCTCCCGGGTCGTTCCCTTGAAGGAGAAGGTCCCCAGGCAGTTGATATCATACCACTGCGCGAACTCATACCCGAACCCGAAGGTGCCGCTGGCGGGGATCACCGGGTTGTCCAGTTCAATGCCGCAGAGGTTCACTGTCAGTCTTCCCACAGGATCTCCTCCTTTTCCAGCACCGGGCCTTCCCGGCAGATCCGCTTGTATCCCGTAACGGTTTTGCAGCTGCAGCCCATGCAGGCGCCAAATCCGCAGCCCATCCGTTCCTCAAAGCTGAACTGGCCGGAAGTTTTCGTCTTCCGGAAAACCGCCCTCAGCATCGGTTCCGGACCGCAGGTATAGAAGTAGCTGTACTCCTCCGGCAGCGCGTCGGTCACAAAGCCCTTCGTCCCGCGGCTGCCGTCCGCGGTTGTGACGGTAACGCTGCAGCCGAGCGCCCTGAACGCTTCTTCCCCGAACACTTCCTTCGCCGTGTTGAACCCCAGCACCACGGTTACCGCTTTGCCCTGTCCGCGAAGTTTCCGCGCCAGCATATACAGCGGGGGCACGCCCACGCCGCCGCCCAGCAGCAGCGGTGACTCCCCGGCCTTCGACAGGTCGTATCCGTTGCCGAGTCCGGTCAGCACATCCAGCGGTTCCCCGGCCCGCATCCGGCTCATCTGCTCCGTACCCTTTCCGACAGTTTTATACAGAATCGTCAGCTTCCCGGGGACGGAATCGCATACGGAGACCGGCCGCCGCAGGTACAGTCCGTCCAGGCGGATATTCACAAACTGCCCCGGCCTGTGCTCCTCCAGTTCCGGCGATTCCAGCACCATCCGGTATACGCTGTCCGTCAGCGCCGTATTTTCCGTGATCTTCAGGATCTGTTGTTTCATGCTTTCCTCTGCTTCCGTTCTCTTCCGCCGGCATAGATCCTGCGCCGAGCTCAGGATAATACCGGCCGGCCTGTTACGCGTCAATCGTTGAAATCGTCAGCGTCGTCTCTTCCAGCACGTCCAGCAGCACCCGGACCGTATCCAGGCTGGTAAAGATCGTGGCGTTGTTTTCCGTAGCGCTCTGGCGGATCTTCAGGCCGTCGGTCTCGGAATCCGCCGCCCCGATCTCGCGGGTGTTGATAATGTACGCCACGTGCCCCTGCCGGATGCTCTCCGGAATCTCGCTGCTGCCCTCGCTGATCTTCTTCAGGGCGTGGGTGCGGATGCCGTGCTCCTTCAGGAACCGGGCCGTTCCGCTGGTTGCCTCGATATTGAAGCCCAGGTTATAGAACCGCCGGATCAGCGGCAGCGCTTCCGCCTTGTCCCGGTCAGCCACGGTAACCAGCACCGTGCCGTAATTCTGCAGACGGGTGCCGCCGGCCTGCAGCGCCTTGTACAGGGCGCGGTTCAGTTTGTCGTCGTAGCCGATGGCTTCGCCCGTGGATTTCATTTCCGGGCTCAGATAGGCGTCGAGGCCCTTGATCTTGTTGAAGCTGAACACCGGAACCTTCACGTAGTACCGCTTCTTTTCCTCCGGATACAGGTCGAAGATGCCCTGTTCCTTCAGGCTCTTACCCAGGATCACCTCCGTGGCGATGTCCGCCAGGGAATACCCCGTAGCCTTGCTCAGGAAAGGAACCGTACGGCTGGAGCGGGGATTCACTTCGATGATATACACGTCGTCATGCTCGTCCACGATAAACTGGATATTGTACAGGCCGACGATCCCGATACCCAGGCCCAGCTTTTTCGCGTACTGCAGGATGATCCCCTTCACCTTGTTGCTGATGGAGAACGCCGGGTAAACCGAAATGGAGTCGCCGCTGTGAATGCCGGTGCGCTCCACCAGCTCCATGATGCCGGGCACGAACACATCCCGCCCGTCGCAGATAGCGTCCACTTCCACTTCCTTGCCGCGGATGTACTTATCCACCAGCACGGGTTTGTCCGCGTCGATTTCCACAGCCGTCTTCAGGTAATGCCGCAGCTGGCTTTCATCCGCGACGATCTGCATCGCCCGGCCGCCCAGCACGAAGCTCGGCCGCACAAGCACCGGATATCCGATCTCCGCCGCCGCTTTCACGCCGTCCTCGATCCGGGTAACCGCCTGTCCCTTCGGCTGGGGAATCCCCAGGTCCAGAAGGATTTTCTCAAAGCTGTCGCGGTTTTCCGCGCGCTCGATGGCCGCGCAGTCCGTGCCGATGATCTTCACGCCCCGGTCCATCAGCGGCTGCGCCAGGTTGATGGCCGTCTGGCCGCCCAGGGAAGCGATGACGCCTTCCGGCTGTTCAAAGTCGATGATGGCCATGACGTCCTCCGGCGTCAGGGGCTCAAAATACAGCTTGTCCGCCGTGGTGTAGTCTGTGGAAACCGTCTCCGGATTGTTGTTGATGATAATGGCTTCATAACCCGCCCGGCGGATCGTCTGCACCGCGTGCACCGTGGAATAGTCGAACTCCACGCCCTGGCCGATACGGATGGGGCCGGCGCCGAGCACCACAATCTTCTTTTTCTCCGTCAGGATGGAATCGTTCTTTCCGCTGTAGCTGGAGTACAGGTACGCGATGTACTTGCCGGTGTGCAGCGTATCCACCATCCGGAACACCGGAACGATCCCGTGTTCCTTCCGCAGGGCGTACACCTCCGTATCCTTTACACCCCACAGCCGCGCGATCTCCTCGTCGCCGAAGCCCATTTTCTTGGCTTCCTTCAGAAGCGCCGTATCGCCTTTCGCCGCGGCCAGCCTCTTTTCCATCTCCGTGATCTTCCGCAGGCTTTCCAGGAACAGCTCCGTGATCAGGGTGACTTCATGAATCTTCTTTATGCTCACGCCCCTGCGCAGCAGCTCCGTCACGGCGTACAGCGTATCCGCCCGGAATTCCTTCACATACTCCAGCAGATCCTCCGTGCTCTCCCCGTCAAACTTTGCCAGACGCAGGTGAATCACGCCGGTTTCCAGGGAGCGCACGCTCTTGAGCATGCATTCCTCCAGCGTGCTGCCGATTCCCATGACCTCGCCCGTGGCCTTCATCTGGGTGCCGAGCATATTGCTGGCGGATGTGAATTTGTCAAAGGGGAAGCGCGGGAACTTCGCCACGATGTAGTCCAGGCTGGGCTCCATGGCCGCGTTGCCGCCGGCCACCGGAATCTCCTCCAGAGCCATGCCCAGGGCAATCTTCGCCGTAACCCGGGCGATGGGATAGCCGCTGGCCTTGCTGGCCAGGGCGGAAGACCGGCTTACCCGCGGGTTTACCTCAATCAGGAAGTATTCGCTGCTGTTCGGGTTCAGGGCAAACTGCACGTTGCAGCCGCCCTCGATTTTCAGTTCCCGGATGATCCGGATCGCGCTGTCGTTCAGCATCTTCAGATCGTGGTCATTAAGGCTCAGGATCGGAGCCACCACCACGCTGTCGCCGGTATGCACGCCCACGGGATCCACGTTTTCCATGCCGCAGATCGTGATCGCGGTGTCGTTGCTGTCCCGCATGACCTCGAACTCGATCTCCTTATAGCCCCGGACGCTCTTCTCAACCAGCACCTGGTGCACCGGGCTGAGCCGGAAGGCGTTCGTGCCGATCTCGGTCAGTTCCTCCTCGTTGTTGGCGAATCCGCCGCCGGTGCCGCCCAGGGTGAAGGCAGGCCGCAGCACCACCGGGTATCCGATATCCAGCGCGGCTTTTTTCGCTTCCTCCAGATTATAGGTGATCTCGCTGGGAATCACGGGCTCGCCGATGCTCTGGCACATCTCCTTGAACAGTTCCCGGTCCTCCGCCCGCTCAATGCTCCGGCTGGAGGTTCCCAGCAGCTCCGTTCCGCACTCCTTCAGCACGCCCTTGCGTTCCAGCTGCATGGCCAGGTTCAGGCCCGTCTGGCCGCCGATTCCGGGCACGATGGCGTCCGGCCGCTCGTACCGGAGGATCTTCGCGACATATTCCAGCGTCAGGGGCTCCATATACACCTTGTCGGCGATGGAAGTGTCCGTCATGATCGTCGCGGGGTTGGAGTTGCACAGCACCACCTCATACCCTTCCTCTTTCAGGGCCAGGCAGGCCTGGGTACCCGCGTAGTCAAACTCCGCGGCCTGCCCGATTACGATGGGACCGCTGCCGATGATCAGTACCTTTTTAACGTCTGTCCGCTTCGCCATAACTCATTTCCTCCGTATCATTCATTGTTCGGGATTCCCGGACTGATCCTCCCAGACCGTTTTTCCGTTATGCACCGTCCGCAGGCACCGGCCGTACACCTCCGCGCCGGCGAAGGGCGTCGCCCGGCCCATGGACAGGAAATCCTCCGGATCCACCGTATATTTCGCTTCCAGGTCCCACTCCGTCCGGTCCCCCTCCGGCAGGGGAATCCCGAACCGTTTGCGGGGCGCGATTGCCATTTTCTCTGTCAGCTGCTCCAGGCTCAGGATACCCGTGCGTACCAGGCCGGTATACAGTACCGGGAAGGCGCATTCCAGCCCGACGATCCCGAACGCGCTGCCCGCCAGTCCCCGGCTTTTCTCCTCCGCGCTGTGCGGCGCATGGTCCGTGGCGATCATATCGATCGTCCCGTCCAGCAGGGCTTCCGTCAGGGCCTCCCGATCCTCCCGGCTCCGCAGGGGCGGATTCATCCGGAACCTGCCGTCTTCCTGCAGGTCGTTCTCATCCAGCAGCAGGTAATGCGGTGCTGTTTCACAGGTCACGTCCACCCCTTCCCTTTTCGCCTGCCGGATCAGCTCCGCGCTTTCCCTGCAGCTGATATGGCATACGTGGTAGGCACAGCCCGTTTCCTTCGCCAGCTTCAGGTCCCGGGCGATCGGGCCCCATTCGCTTTCGGAGCAGATCCCCCGGTGCCCATGGTTCCGGGCGTAGATCCCGTCGTGAATGTATCCGCCCCGCACCAGGCTTTCATCCTCGCAGTGGGCGGCGATGATCTTTCCCAGCTTTTTGCACCGCTCCATCAGGGAGCGCATCATGCTTTCACTCTGCACCCCTTTTCCGTCGTCGGAAAAGGCAATCACCCGCTCCGCCAGCCCTTCAAGGTCCGCGGCCTCCTGCCCCTTTTCCCCGACCGTCAGCGCGGCGTAGGGATAAACTGCCGTGATGTCCCCGGCGGCACGGATCAGCTCTTCCTCCCGCGCCAGGTGCTCCGGGGTGTCCGGGACCGGATTCAGGTTCGGCATGGCGCACACCGCGGTATACCCGCCCCGCGCCGCCGCCCGGCTGCCGGATATGATCGTTTCCTTATAAGAAAAACCCGGCTCCCTGAAGTGCACATGCACGTCACAGAAACCGGGAAATACAAACACGCCTTTCGCTTTCCGGACAATCCGTCCGCCCATATCCGTCCGTAAAACCGGGGAATACTCCTGTCCTGCAGTCATCGCGCGTTCCTCTCGAAAAAAACTCTGCCGGAGATCGGCAGAGTTCGGAACACATGTCAGCCGGCCCGCCGCTTCGCGGCAGACGCCACCGTCCGGATCTTGCCGATATCTCAGTATCGCCTTAAAGACCAGGTACCGGTACATTTTTTATCACAGGAAGCCGGTCTTGTCAAGACCGGCTTCCGAAATCTTTGAACCCTGTATGTACTTTTTGTTTTCCCTCAGTACGTTCCGTAAATCGCCCGGTACTGGGTCGGCGTGCATCCCTTCTTTTCCCGGAAAACCCGGTTGAAGGTCGCTACGGAACCGAATCCGCTTTCGATGGCCACATCCCGCATGGGTGTATTGGTCCGGGTCAGCAGATCCATCGCCACCTGCAGCCGCTTCTGGCACAGGTAGTCCTTGAAGGAATAACCGGTCTGCTTCTTAAACGACCGGGAGAAGTAGAACCGGCTGAATCCCGCAAATTCCGCCACATCGTCCAGGGAAAGGTCTTCCCGGAAATGCGTATTGATAAATCCCATGGCAGCGGTAATCACTTCTGAGTCCACAGTATAGACGGTTCCGCGCTGCAGAATCCGGGGATTCAGCAGATAATGCTGCCCAAGTGCCGCGTACATCCGCAGGATATACTCGTAACAGATCGTATTCCACATGACTTCGCCGCGTTCATAGACTGCCTGGGCTTTCAGAAGCGTTTCCCGGATGCGCGTATGCACATCGGAACCGTCATGCAGATAGAACGGCCGCCTGAACTGCTGCAGCATTACCTTGATATCCCGCAGTTCATACAGGAGATCCGTCTCATACAGATAGATGTACCTGCTGCTGTTTTCCCCCATGGTCAGGGAATGCGGCATTTCCGAAGGAATAATCAGCACTTCGCCTTTCCGTACATGATAAACCGTATCCTGCACCGTATAGTCCACCACGCCCTCCAGCGTGAGGCAGATTTCAGCGGCGGAATGGTTATGGGTCTCGTAGGTCCAGGGAATGTCGGAATACCAGATCCGCACCGACGAATTGTCCGGGTATGTCACATATTCCCGCCGGCCCTGCATCACCCGGAAGCCGTCTTCATAGCGGGCAGACCGAAGTGATATATCCTGTTTCTTTTGTTCTGACACCTGGCTGCCCCCTTCGTATTATGTGTTGAAATTTCTGCCACAGGCAGTCGTCAAATCCTCATCCGCAACCTCAATCGACGCGACTCCATAACCATGGAGATCGCTTGTTTCGGTTGAATTCGGATTCGATGAGATTTCTGCCACCGGCAGTCATCGAATCCTCATCCCTTGACAGAGCCAAGCGCCATGCCGGTGACGAAGTAACGTTGCAGGAACGGATAGACAATCAGGATCGGTACCGCGGATACCACGGTAATGGCGGCACGGACCGTAACCGGCGTTGTTTTCGATTTCTGGGCTGCGGCCAGGGCATCTGCCGTGGCATTGGCCGCGTTGGACGCCTGGTTCTGGGTTGTGGCCAGTTTCATTTTCAGCAGATACTGCATGCTGTACAGATCCTTTTTGCTGCCGTTGTACAGGTATGTATCGAACCAGCTGTTCCAGGCGCCGACGGCTACAAACAGGGCAACGGTTGCCATAACCGGCAGGCACAGCGGAAGGATGATCTGGAAGTAAGATCTCAGATCGCCCGCGCCGTCAATTCTAGCGGATTCCACCAGCGCGTCCGGCAGACCCGCGATATAGGTCCGGATTACGATCATGTTAAAGCAGCTGAACATGGTCGGGATAATGTAAACCCAATAGGTGTTCTTCAGCCCCAGCGTCTTGGAAATCAACAGATAGTTCGGAATCAGGCCGGCATTGATGTACATCGTGAACACCAGCACCAGTGTGATAAACCTGCGCAGGACATATTCCCGCCGGCTCAGCGCGTAGGCCAGCATGCCGGTCCAGAAGAGGTTCAGGAACGTGGTAAGGATCGTCTTGGAAAAAGAAATCCAGAACGCTTTGTAAATCGCGGGATCCCTCATCAGTGACGCGTAGGATTCCGTGCTCCATACCCGGGGCCACAGGCCAATACCGCCCTTCACGGCGTCCAGGCCGTCGTTGAAGGAATAGGCCACCGTATTCAGCACCGGATACAGGGTGGTGAAGCACAGCAGGATCAGGATGCAGGTATTGACGATCGGGAAAACGATATCCCTGCGTTTTTTGATACCCGTATTTTTGATTGCAGCAGTCGTCATGGTATCACCTCCGTCAAATCAGCGTCTCTTCATCCAGAAGCTTGGCGATCCTGTTCGCGCCGAGCAGAAGGATGATACCGACAATGCTCTTGAACATACCGGCTGCAACACCGTATGCGTAATGCGGTCTGCTTCCGCCGAAGCTGTAGATCATGACGAACACGTCGATCGTGTCCGAATATTTCATGACCAGGCCGTTCCGCATCAGGTACTGAATCTCGAATCCGGCCTCCAGCAGATGGCCGATGTTCATGATCAGCAGCACCATGAAGGTGGATTTGATCCCGGGCAGCGTAACGTGCAGAATCCGCTGGAAGCGCCCCGCGCCGTCAATGGCCGCCGCTTCGTAGAGGCTCGGGTCAATGGATGTCATGGCCGCGATATAAATAATCGTACCCCAGCCGACTTCCTTCCAGACGTTGATCACGCCGACCAACCACCAGAAGTATTCGCCCTTGCCCAGAAAGAACACCGGCTCCTTCACCAGGCCGACACCCAGCAGCAGATCGTTGATGGCGCCATTACTGGAAAAGAGGTTCTGCGCCATGTTGACGACAATAACCATGGAAAGGAAGTGAGGCAGATAGGTTATTGTCTGCACCGACCGTTTGAATGTCTTGTTCCGCACCTCGTTCAGCAGCACGGCAAGCAGAACGGCGGATACCGTCCCGAACACCAGGTTGATCAGGCTCATGGCCAGCGTGTTCCGGATTGAAAGAAGAAAGTCGTTATTGCCGAACAGCCATTTAAAATTGTCCAGACCTACCCAGGGGCTGCCGAACATACCTTTCTTTGCCTGATAATCCTGGAATGCCGTCACCCATCCCCACAGCGGCGCGTAGTTGAACAGCAGCACATACAGCAGCATGGGAACGGACATGATCATCAGCTGCCATTGTTTGCCCAGCGTCCGGAAAAACCCTTTTTTCCTCGCCGGTTTTACTGCGTTATTGCTGATTGAACGAGCGGTCATAGTTGCTTCTCCTCTCAATATGGCAAGGGGGGAGAGACGAATCCCTCCCCCTTGCGCGGGAACTGTGGATTACTGATACCGTTCCGGATATACCTGCTTCAGGATTTCTTCATGCATGAAGTTGGCATAAATTTCGGAATAGGGAGCCATTTCAGCGGTGAACGCTGCCCAGTTGGCATCGAAATCAGCTTCGGAGCCGGAGATGATCTTCGGCAGCCATTCAACCTGCAGCTGCAGCCACTTCTGATAATCGGTGTCGATCGGTCCCTTGTCAATCTGCCAGGCTTCTCCGTAGGGAGCCAGCTCGATCGGTTCGCTGAACAGTTCTTCGATCTGCTTGATGCCAAGCTTCTCGTACAGAGCCTTGTCATAATCGGACAGATTCGCGTCGCGGATTTCAGGCTGCAGGTCGGGAGACCAGCTGTTGCCGTTATCCATGGTACCGGCCTTCTTGGGCGCGGAGGTGAAGATGGCGTCGGCTTTGTTGGCGCGGACCCACTCGCTGTCGGAGCGCTGTTCATACTGTTCCTTGGTCATGTTCATACGGCCGTTTTCATCGGTGAACCAGTCTTCGCCTTCAATACCCCACTGGAGGGCGATCTGCCACTCATCGGAGAGCAGGGTATCCACAAGCTGCACCAGGCGCTCCGGATCATCGGCGGTCTTGGCGATACCGAAGCCGCGGTCACGGTTGATAACACCGGCGTTGATGTAGTGCTCGCTCAGATCCCAGTTTTCAGAGGGCATCGCAATGCCTTCCAGGTCGCTGGCTTCATACAGCAGAGGCATCGGCAGGAAGGTTTCGGGATAGCGCTTTTCATTCTGCAGAGCAGAAGTCGCTTCGCCGAAGTCCCAGGCCTGGTCGAACATGCCCAGGATGTGGCCGTTGGCCAGTTCGTTCTTGTACTGTTCGAAGTTCATAACGAAGGTGTCGGGACTGATCAGGCCCTTGTGGAATTCTTCGTTCAGCTTCTTGTAGTAGGGCTTCGCATAGTCTTTGTCAACAAAGGTCCAGGTCGCGTATTCCGGATCATGCACGTCAACGATGACTTCACCGTCGTTCGGGCGGCCCATCAGGTGCTGCACGGGGTTGATCAGGCAGAACCGGCGCCAGTCTTCGCACAGGATGGCGAATCCGGTGTAGGGCGTGCCGTCATCCGCATTGGGATTCGCGGCGATATAGCGTTCGATCAGGTCGAAATACTCATTGATCGTCTTCGGAACCTTATACTCGTTGAACTCGATGACTTTCTTCTGCAGGAAGAAGGAAGGTCCGTTGTAGGAAACGATGTTCCGGTTGTAGGTGACACCGTAGTTCGGGATGATGTACAGTTTGCCGTCTTCCGTCAGCAGCTGGTCGAGCTTGACGTTGGTGTCGTGGAGATGACGCCAGATATTGGGGGTCTTCTCTTCGCTGATATATTCCATATAGTCGATCAGTACGTCAGCCGCCTCGATAATCTCAGCGCTGTTGCCGCCGTCGAACAGGTCGGGCTGCTTGTCGTCTTCGATCTTCAGGTTGATGGTCTGGTTCAGGTCGCCGGCCAGGAACTCGATTTCAAAGGTGATGCCGAGCTCGTCAGCGATCTTCTTGTACATTTTGTTGTCTTCCGTGGGCTGATCACCGGGATCGCCTTTGAACACGGTCACAGTAATGGGAGCAGGAGCTTCAGCCATCACCGCAGGAACAAGCGCCAGTACCATTGCCAATACCAGCAAAGCAGCGAGAATTTTCCTCATGGTTTTCTCCTCCGTTTATTTATTTTGGCACTTCTGTGCCTTTCTACGCACATTATGATCAAAATGTACGTACTTTAACAATGGCACATAAGGTTACTTTTCCTTGTTTTTTGCTTCATTTTTGTTCAATCTTTGCTTTTGCACGTGCAAACGTTTGCATGTCTATCTCATTTCTTGTCTCGCAGGTAAATCCTGTAAAATCACGCTTCTTCCCGCATTTCATGGGCGGTTTTCTTACTTTTTGCGCAAAAAAGCGGAATGATTTTGCGCAATCATTCCACTGCAAAAAACGATCACTGTATTGATGAACCTCCGTAGTTGTTGCTCTGCCAGAATCATCCCACAGGATCTTGTATACAGACCGTCAGCAGACAAGCGGAACGGCAGCGCAGGCAGGCTGAATCCGGTATACAAAAGTTGCTTTTTCAGCTTCCGCCGTCCGGCGGGTTGTCCCCGGTCTCCTGCCCGCCGGTTTTATCCTGCTCCTTCGGATCAATGGTTGCCCATTCGTCGGGACCATCCTGTTCCGTCTTCCCCCGGACCCATTCGACCACGTTTCCGGCGGCCAGCGTCACCGCCTGGGCAATCAGCCGGTTGAATACCCGGCGGGTTTCCGGGTTCACGCTTTTCCGGCCTCCCGCCATTTTCAGCAGGCTCCTGAATTTTTCATTCATCAGGTCGCTCATTTTTGTGGCGTTGGTGTTGTCCGCCAGGGTAAACAGCGTTTCCACAAAGGATCCCCGCTGTTCCGGCGTGGAATTGGCCAGCCATTCATGCAGCGTTTCGCAGGTCAGGGACGCGGAGCGGTCAATACCCGCCATTTCCTCAAAATGCCCGCCGTACACCTGCCAGGTCATCGGATCATGCTGCTCCAGTCCCTTTGCGGTCGAACGCACCACCGTATACGGCCGGTAGTATTCCATCAGCAGCCCGATAATGCTGGACTGGGGAATATAGGAGCGGATCCTGTCCCGGATCCGGCCGAAACCTTCCGTGCGGGCCGTCTCCAGATTCATGCCCGGCCCGTCAAAGGACCAGATGCTTTCAATCTGCTTCTGTACTTTTCGGCTTGCGACAGCGGAAGCGTATACCGCGAGGTTTCCGCCCTTGCTGTGGCCGATAATCCGCAGCGGTTTGTCCGTCAGCTTCGCGGCACAGGCAAGATAGTATCCCGCGGCTTCCTGGGCCGGCACCCGGGTCTGGTAGGCCATATTGAAATCCTCCCGCCAGCCGACGATCGTATTGTCCGTTCCACGGAAAGCCACCGCCATCGTACCGTCCGGCAGGTCAATGCACATGGCAGCAAACTGCAGGCACAGTTTCTCGTCCGTCAGGGAGATGCAGTGGTGCATCCTGCAGTCGCCGAAGCGATTGCTCTCCGCCATCATCTCAAATGCTTTTTTCCGCGCGGCAAAAGTGGAATCCGTACTGTCAATCAGCAGGTCGATCCGCTTTGCCTCCCGCAGCGTCCACCCCCGGTAGTCCTGCACGCCGTGAAAGTTCAGGTAACTCAGCACAGCGCACAGCAGGCTGTCAATCTCGTTCCAGGGGCTTACCTCCAGCGGGAATTCACCGCGCCACGCCAGGTAGTCTGTCAGGTTTGCCATGGTATTCTTTCGCACCCTCAATCAGCAGCAGACTGCTTCATTTCTTCCCATTCTTCGCGGGTAATCAGGCACTTGCGGGGCTTGCTGCCGTCCTTTGCCGCCACGATGCCGCGTTCCTCCATCTCGTCCGTCAGCCGGCCCGCCCGGGCGTAGCCGATCTTCAGCCGCCGCTGCAGCGTGCTGGTGGAAATCTGCCCGTCAGCAATGGCGTACTCCACCGCCTGCTCGAACAGGCTCCCATCGCCACCGGCGATTTCGCCGCCGATCATATCAGCGCCCGTACTGTCCGTATCGCCGCCGCTGGCGATCTTTTCGACCTTTTCCAGAATATTCGGATCATAGGTGCTGGGATTGGCGTCCCGCACATGCTTCACAATCCGGTTGACTTCCTCGTCGCTCAGGAAGCAGCCCTGTACACGGGTCGGCGCGAACGCGCCCGTAGGCAGATACAGCATATCGCCCCAGCCCAGCAGCTGCTCGCTGCCGTTCCGGTCCAGAATGGTCCGGCTGTCCACGGAGCTGGCCGTCTTGAAGGCAATGCGGCTGGGAATGTTCGCTTTGATCAGGCCGGTAATAACGTCCACGGAGGGGCGCTGGGTCGCCACAATCAGGTGGATGCCCGCCGCCCGCGCCAGCTGCGTCAGCCGGCAGATATACTCTTCCACATCCTTCTTGCAGACCATCATCAGGTCCGCCAGCTCATCAATAATGATCACAATCCGGGACATGGGCTTCTGCCCCTGTTTCAGGGAAGCGTTGTAGCCGTCCAGGTTGCGCACCTTCCGCTCCGCGAACCGGTCGTACCGCTCCATCATTTCCGCCACCGCCCAGGCCAGCGCTGCCGCCGCCTTGTGCGGATCGTTCACCACAGGAATCAGCAGATGCGGAATCCCGTTGTAGCACTGCAGTTCCACAACCTTCGGATCCACCAGGATCAGCTTCACTTCATCCGGGCTGGCCCGGTACAGCAGGCTGTTGATGATCGCGTTGATACATACGGATTTACCGCTGCCCGTCTGGCCGGCGATCAGCATGTGCGGCATCTTCGCCAGATCGCACACGATCGGCGTTCCCGTAAGATCCTTGCCCAGGGCCACCGTCAGCAGGGACCGGGCGTTCTGCATCCTGTCGCTGGAAAGCACTTCCCGCAGCGTTACCGTTTCCACCTTCCGGTTCGGCACTTCGACGCCCACCAGGCTCTTGCCCGGAATCGGGGCCTCAATGCGGATGGAAGTCGCCTCCATGCCGTAGGCGATATCCTTTTCCAGCTCCGCGACCTTATTCACTTTTGTGCCCGCCGCAAGCTCCATCTCAAACCGGGAGATCGCCGGACCGTGCGTTACGTGCACCACCCGTGCCTGCACCCGGAAGGAAGCCAGGGTTTCCTCCAGCTTCTGGGAGCGCATGGCGTCCTCCGCGCTGCTGTCGCCGGTTTTCGGCTGGGGCATCGCGAGATCCGTGATCGGCGGATAATTGTACGGCACCGGGATCCATTCCTCTTCCTCCCGGGTGCCGGGCATCTTTTCGCTGGGTTTCAGCTTCAGTTCCGGCGTATACGCCTCTCTGCCGATTTCCTGCTGCACCGCGGGAACCACAGGCTTTGCCGCCTGGCCGGAATCATTCCCTCTCCTGCGCGGCGTCCGCTCCGCCGCGGGACGTTCCGCTTCCGTTTCCTGGCGCTCTGTCTCCGGACGGACCGCTTCCCGCTCCGGCGCAGCCATATTCTTCCGGTCCTCCGGCCGCCTGTAGGCGTCCCGGTTTCTTGTGGCGGGGATCGCCGGCGCTTCCTGATCTTCCGGCTCCGTTTCGGGCCTCTGCGGCGGCTGCGTGTTCCGCGTGTTCCGCGCGGGCTGCGCCGTCTGCTCCGTCCGCGCCGGATTCGACGGCCTTTCTTCCGCTGCAGGCGCCGCCTGGTTCCAGCGGGGTTCCGGTTTCTCCTGCACCGCTCCGGCTGCCGTACGGCGCGCGGGTTTTTGCGGCTGCGGTTCATAGGACTGCTCCGTTTCCGGAGAATCCCCCACCAGGCCGTCGTATTCTTCCTTGTTCCCGAAGATCCGGCTCTTCCAGGAGCGTCCCTTCCGAGGTTCCTGCTCCGGATTCCGTTTCATGAATATACTGCTCTGGTGATTTGGCGCCGCCGCGGCTGTCTGCTGCGCCGCCAGCTGTGCCTGCCATTGCTCCACACTCCCCTGCCCGGACGGCTGCCGGCCGGGCCCGGGCTGCTGCATCTGCTGCACAGGCTGCTGCATCTGCTGCGCCTGCTGTTGCTGATACTGCTGCTCCAGGATATAAGCCTGCTGCTGCTGCCAGGCCTGCTGCTGCATCGCCTGTTGCTGCTGCCAGGCCATCTGCTGCTGTTCCGCCCGGATGCGCTCGGCCTCCTGCTGTTCCCGGCGGGCTCCGGCCTGTCCGGTCAGCAGATCCCGGATCCGCCTGGGAGTCAGGTTCACCGTCATCAGCAGGCAGAAAGCTGTTCCCAGGAAAATCAGGATCACGCCCAGCACCGTGCCGAGAAACCGCCACAAAGGCCAGGCCAGCATGGCGCCTAGGGCCCCGCCGCCGAAATCGTTCCGGCTGTTCTGCAGTTTTGTGATACAGTCATTGTATACCCGCTGAATGACGCCGCCCCAGTTGCTTCCGGTCTGTTTGTCCAGCGTCTGCATGGCGTTGCCGCTGATCAGCATGATAAAGGTGCAGATTCCGATAAAGCTCAGCAGTGCAAAAATCCAGGGCCGTACCGGCGCCCGGCGCTGAGTGGACCAGATCACCAGTCCGCCGGCCCAGAGCGGCAGTACCGCCAGGATATACGCCAGGCTTCCGCTCACGCCGACACAGGCCTGCCGCAGTCCCTGGAAAATATATCCGGACATGTTCAGGTCCACTGCCATAAAGATCATGACACCCAGCGCGGCCAGTGCCATTCCCGCGATATACCGCAGGGCCATGGTGTCCGCCGAATACGCCGGAGCCTGTTTTCTTTTGCCTTGCTGCGCCATTGATTTCCTCCGTTTTTGTTATTCCGCCAGCGTTATGCCGGCCAGGATCCCGTCCTCCCCGTACTGCAGCTGCAGCCGGTATTCCCCGAACTGGTAATAATCGCATGTTCCCGGTACGGTCCGGTAATGCTCCGCGGCTTCCGTGTCAAATTCAGCCGTACTGTCCGGCTCACCCAGCAGCAGATGCCATTCCTCCGCCGCCGTTTCGCCGATACACAGCCCCCACACACAGCCCCGGTCCATCCGGATTCCCTGTACCCGGCTTTCGTCCCAGCTTCTGCTCACCGCGTCTGAAAGAATATATACATTCCGGAAGCGCGCGCCTTCCAGCGCGAACATCCGCCCGCCGGCGTACTCGTCAGGATCGTTCAGCAGATGAGCCCGGTCCGTCCATTCCTTTACGCTGTCCCCCAGTTTCACGGGAATATCCGGCAGCTGTCCGCTTTCCGCCGCCTCCCGGATCCGGTCCCGGCTTTCTTCCGTCAGCGCTGTCATCTTCCCGGCGCCGACCCGTGAAAGAATCCCGTCCTCTCTCAGATCCGTATATTCCCGGATCTCGTTCCAGGGGATTTTTACGGCGCCTGCCCGGTCGCTCAGGGTACTCAGGCGGTTCACGTCATATAGCAGGGTTAGCCCTGTACTCTCCAGCAGAAACCCTTCCGGCAGGGGGGTCAGTTCACTGTTGCCCAGATGCGGACTCAGCTCGCCGGCCACCTGCTCCTCCAGGTATGCCTCGATGCCTTCCCTGGCCGCTGCCTCGTCGGTAAACAGCTCGCCGAAAGCAATCTCATGCCCGTCCCGCAGATCCACGCTGCTCCAGGTCCAAAGATGGGTATTCCGCGGGGGATTCACCGCGCCTGTCACATCCAGCGCGGCGCTGAACACATCCCCGGCAATACCGCCGGTCCACTCCACGGTAATGCTCCGCCGGCTGTCGGAAATCAGCGATGTCATCCGGTCCAGATATTCCTGTACATGCAGGTCCTCCCGGATCCGCCGGTTCACCTCTTCCTGCAGTTCAGCGTCCGCCATCCCGCTCACCGCGGGAAAACGCATCCTGCTGCTGCCCAGTTCCAGCGCCTTTTCCTCCGTTACCGCGCCTTCCGCCAAAGAGCAGGAAACCAGGCACAGCGCCGCAAGGATCATCAGAAGCTTTTTCATTCCGCTCCCTCCATAACAATCTATTTTACATCGGTTTGCCCGTTCGGGCAAGTTCAGCGGTTCCGGAGCGTGCCGAACGGCTCTCCGCCCCCTCAATAACTTAACGCCGCAGCCCCTCCGGTTCTTTCAGCGCCTGCCGGGAAAACACTCCGGAATCGCCGGTTCCGGCGCTTCCGCGGTTTGACACCCTGTTTTGCCCCCGGTATAATATCGTTGCGGCCCGGCAGTCCGGCCGCCGGAAAGGAGGCTGCTTCCCGATGGGAAAGAAATTCCTGAGAATTCTGCTGAAAGTACTTGCGGGCCTTCTTTCCATCCTGCTGATCGCGGCAGTCGGTTTCCTTCTGATCCTCGCCCAGCCGAAAGCTGATGAAACTGAAAAAGCGGAGCCGCAGCCGCTCCTGGCTGCAAGCCCCGCCGTAAATATCTCCCGGGAAACAGATCTTTATTCCCTGGTGGAAGGCTTTCCGGCTCCCGTCCTCTGCTTCATGAGCGGTTCAGGAATGTCCTTCGTCTCCGGTACCGCGGCGGACGCTGCGCTGCAGGGCGGTTTCGGCCGTGTTGCCACGCTGTACTGGCAGACCGCGGACGGCGAACCGATGATTCTGCGAAGCATCTATCCGGCTTCCGCCCTGTCCCTTCTGGAAAGCGGGTATCACTTCAGTACGGTTCATGGTCCTGTTCTTTTCGGCATGGATTCCGTCCGCATGGAAAACGAAGATACAGTCCGCGTACACGCTGCTACGGATAACGGTCTGTATGAAGTTACCGTGCCCAAAGCGCTGGCTCCGAAGCTTTCTTCCCTCTGCCGTTCCCTTCAGCTTTTCTCCGTCAAAGGCAGCCGTCCGGACTGACGGTTTATTCGCCGATCCCTTCCAGGCCGATTTCCGCCGCGTGGGGACGCATCCCTTCGATGCAGATTTCCGCCACTTCCCTGACCTCCATGCCCAGCATGTCACAGCCTTTCTGAATCAGCTCACGGTCGCACTTGGCCGCGAATTTTTTGTCCTTGTATTTCTTCATGAAGCTCTTGATTTCCAGGTCGGAGATGCCTTTCGGACGCATCCGGGCACAGGCCTGGATAATGCCGGTCAGCTCATCCACGGTAAACAGGCTCTTTTCCAGATTTGTCTCCGGTTTCACGTCGGTACAGATCCCCCACCCGTGACTCATGATGGCCCGCACGTCTTCCGCCGGTACGCCTGCCGCCAGCAGCGGCTCCTGCGTATGCTGCAGATGCTCGTCCGGATATTTTTCGTAATCATAGTCATGCAGCAGTCCTACCGCTTCCCAGTGCTCACGGTCCTCCCCGAAATGTTCCGCCATAGCGCCCATGGCGTAGCGCACATTCTTCGCATGAATGATCAGATGCTCCTCCGATACCATGGAGGCGTTCAGTTCCGCCGCTTTTTCCAGGCTCAGCATTTTTGTCTCCTCCTCAGACCTGTTTATTCATATCCTTATACACGCAACAAAAAGACCTGTCATTTCTGACAGGCCTTCATGCTCCCCAGGTAGGGCTCGAACCTACAACCCTTCGGTTAACAGCCGAATGCTCTGCCATTGAGCTACTGAGGAATATGGAATCCGGC
>ONJM01000009.1 GCA_900318145.1 uncultured Eubacteriales bacterium | reverse complement strand
GTATGCGGAAAAACCGCACGTACGGTTCTGTGAGGGGCAGCGACATCCCTTCACAAGCTGAAATACTTGAAAGGAGTGTCGAGCTGTCTACTCGACTGAACAGAATGAAATTGATAGAACGACCGCAGTATCTGGAAAAAATAATAGGTGTAATGGGTACGCCTGATATCAAGGTTATTACCGGGGTGCGCCGTAGCGGGAAATCAAAGTTGCTGGAAATGTTTAAGGCTTATATTGAAAAGCATTTGACGAACGCTAATATTATTCATATAAACTTCAACCTTCCTGAATATGATGAATACTTGAATTACAAAGCTTTATATAACCATATAAAAGCTCAGTATAAACCCGACTCAGAAAACTTTGTTCTGATCGATGAGGTACAGATGTGTGATGGCTTTGAGAAGGCAATAAACGGTCTACATGCATCGGAACAATTTGATATATATATCACCGGATCAAATGCATTTCTTCTCAGTTCGGATCTTGCAACACTGTTTACTGGGAGAACATTTGAAATCAAGGTGTTCCCTTTTTCCTTTCAGGAATTTACTCAGTATTATCAGCTTAATGATTCTTTTACTGCCTTTGATCATTACATGCTGGAAGGCGGAATGTCCGGTTCTTATGTATATCAGGAACAGGAATCAAAGTATGACTATATTGCCGATGTATTTAACACGCTGATCATCCGGGATATCCGTCAAAAATATAAAATCCGCAATACGATTCTGATGGATCGTATCGTAGATTTCCTGATGGATAATATCTCAAACCGATCTTCTGCAAGAAGCATTGCTGATACTTTAAACAGCAATCAGGAAAAGATCAATCACAAAACCGTAGCATCTTATCTGCAGTATCTTTGCAATGCATTTGCCTTTTACAAAATCCGCAGATATGACATTAAGGGGAAAAAGTATCTGGCCAGTAATGACAAGTACTATCTTGTCGATCAAGCGTTCAGATATGCCAAACTTGGCACAAAGAACATGGATTATGGAAAACTGATTGAGAATATTGTTGCCATTGAACTTCTTCGCAGAGGTTATGAAGTTTATGCCGGAGTGCTTTATCAAAAGGAAATCGATTTTGTAGCAATTCGGCGTAATGAAAAAATATATATTCAGGTATCAGATGATATCAGCCGTGAATCAACTTTTCAGAGAGAAACTGCTCCTCTTTTGAGTATTAAGGATGCATATCCTAAAATACTCATTGCTCGTACACGGCAAGCTGATTATCAGTATGAGGGAATACTTGTCACAGATGTTTCAACCTGGTTGGGTCGATAATTACCATGTATACCCCAATAGCTTTTTAAATCAATAAAGGTGGATGAAAGATTTGAAGTCAGCAATGAGCACAAAGGTATATTGGAAAGCAAGAAAATTGATTCAGAGTATTGGCTTCAGATGTAAATCTTTGCTTTATACGTACATGGATAGGGCCGAAGTAATTAAGGAAAGCTCTTCAATAAAGCATGTAATTGCCAGACAAGCATTGAAAGAAGGCATAAGAGGCGTAATATGGGCCTTTATTGCACTAATCTTAGATGTAGTATTCCAACAGATTCTTAATATATCAGCTGATAATAGAAGAGTTTTTGTAAGTGTCATTATCTGTACCATCGGTGTTGCAGGTGTAATTCTATTCTCTCCTAATGGCCCCAGACAGGAATATTGTGACGAAGAAGATAATCCTGAATGCCGTCTGGCCAGGAAACGAAAAAACCGACAGGATTGTGATGCCCGAAAAAGGCAAGCAAAGCAGAACGACTGACGTGTTACCAGAAATGAATTATAGGCAGTAGTGACCAATAACGATTTGTAATCAGGAGTGTTTATGTTTAATCATCATGATATTAACCGGAATGCGTTCATGCTTCATGGCCCTCTGGCGCACCATGGATATGACTGGTGGTGGCATTCCTTCACAGCGCAGGATGCGGAAACCGGGGAGGACAAACCGTTTTTCATTGAGTTCTTCACCTGCAATCCCGCCCTGGCGGAGGATGAACCGGTCTTCGGCCAGCTGCCGGAGAACAAGGCTACCGGAAAGCTCCCTTCTTATCTGATGGTCAAAGCCGGTACCTGGGGAGAAAATCACTGCCAGCTTCATCGATTCTTTGCCTGGAAGGATGTTTCCATCCATGGGAATGCGCCGTACCGGATTGAAGCGGCAGATTGCCTGGCCTGCGAAACGGAGCTGAAGGGCAACATCCAGATCAGTCCGGAAGAGGCAATTGCACATCCGGAATGGATGTGCGATGCCGGAGGAATGTCCTGGGACCTGACCATTGACAAACAGGTGGCCTTCAATGTTGGCTATGGTGCCAGCAAGCCGTTCCGGGACGCAGAGGCCTTTGCTATGTACTGGCACGCGGAAGGCATGAAGAGCGCCTTCAGCGGAACAATCATCCTGAATGGAAAGCAGTATATTGTCACACCGGAAAAAAGTTTCGGATACGCGGATAAGAACTGGGGCCGGGATTTCACATCCCCCTGGGTCTGGCTCTCCTCCTGTTGCCTGAGAAGCAAAAAGACCGGGCAGCTGCTGCAGGACAGCGTATTCGATATTGGCGGAGGTAGACCGAAGATTTACTTCGTCCCACTGGATCGCCGACTGCTGGGTGTGTTCTGGTATGAAGGCAAGGAGTATGACTTCAATTTCTCTAAGCTGCATCTGCTGGTGAAAACGGATTTCTCCTTTGATGAACAGGATAATCTGGTTGTCTGGCATGTGCGCCAGGAGAACATCCATGCCATGATGGAAACGGAGGTCTTTTGTAAAAAGAAGGATATGCTCTTCGTAAACTATGAAGCACCGGACGGAAGCAAACGCCACAACCGTCTCTGGAACGGCGGCAATGGCTGGGGCACGGTGAAACTTTATGATAAAAAGGACGGACAGCTGATCCTTGTGGATGAGGTCGAAGCCACCCATATCGGATGTGAATACGGAGAATACGATGACGATCTACATTGATGCGGATGCCTGCCCGGTGACCCGGATCGCAGAGGATATCGCCCGGAAGTACGGTATCCCGGTCACTCTGCTCTGCGATACCAATCATCAGTTGACATCGGATTACAGTACCGTCAAGGTCATCGGTGCTGGTGCGGATGCGGTGGATATTGCCCTGATCAATCTCTGCAAGCGCGGGGACATCGTTGTCACGCAGGATTATGGCGTGGCTGCACTGGCACTTGGAAAAGGTGCAAAGGCAATCCATCAGAGCGGAAAATGGTATACGGATGACAACATTGACGGCTTGCTGATGGAGCGCCATCTGGCAAAGAAAGCCAGGCGCAGCGGAAAGCATCATCTGAAAAGCCCAGCCAAGCGTACAGAGGAAGATGACAGGCGTTTTGCGGAAAGCTTTGAACGAATGATTACGCAGGCGGAGGAAGAATCCAAATGAAGAAGAAAGACCTGAACATCCTTTTCATCGGAAACAGCCATACTTACTTCAACGATATGCCCCTGATGGTAAAGCGCCGGGCGGATGACGGAGGCTTCAACTGCCGGGTAACCATGCTGGCCCATCCGAACTGGTTCCTTTCCCAGCATGCGGAGGAGCCGGAGGCTCGTTTCAATATCCTGTATGGCAAATATGATTATGTCGTTCTTCAGGAACATGCTCATCCCTTCGGGCCTGAAGAAGAGTTCTTGGATGCTGCAATCACGCTGAACAAGATGATCCGCGAAGCAGGCAGTACTCCCATCATCTATGAGTGCTGGGCAAAAGAGGACGAGCCGGAGCTCTAGGATCATATGAACCAAGTTCACCGGCACGTTGCCGAAGAGATCGGAGCTCTCGTTGCGCCGGTGGGTGAAAACTGGTGGAGCTATAAAGATAGCTGGCCGAATCTTGAAATGTATGACGAAGATGGTGCACATGCATCCCGCGCAGGTTCGGATTTCGCAGCCAAGTATATCTGGGAAGAAATCCGTATGGACCTTTATCGGAAGGAAAGAACATGAACATAGCAGCAATGACCTTCCGACTCCGGGCATCCTGGGTTCACAGCCTGAAGGAAAAACGGATGATCGTGAAAAGCATGACAGCGCAGCTGCAGAACAAATTCCATGTTTCAGCTGCTGAAATCGATGAGCAGGATATACACCAGATCATCGTGATCGGCGTTGCAGCCATCGTCCCGCACAATGCGATGGCGGACAGTCTGATGGAAGAGATCTCCCTGTTCGTGGAAGAAAACTGCGAGACGGAGATTCTGGAAGAAACACGGGAGATCAGATAAAATGACAAAACAGGAACTGATCGACTATATCTTTGACGAATATAGCGTTGAGCCGGATTTCCCCTTCCGGATGGACGATGTGACGTGCGTCTTCCGGCATATCGACAACCGGAAATGGTTCGGGATTGCCATGGTCATTCCGTACAGAACCATTGGAATCAATAAGGATGCCAATGTCGATATCCTGAATGTCAAATGTGATCCGATCATGATGGGATCCCTCCGCGGAAAGCCGGGTTTCCGCCCGGCATACCATATGAACAAGGATAAATGGATCACGATCCTGCTGGATGGTTCGGCGGAGCAGGAGGAGATCAAGGCCCTGCTGGCCATGAGCTATGGGATGACGGTCAGTAAGATCAGAAAGGCGCGTTCATCATGAAATCTATTCTGATTAAGGACACAACCCGGGAGGAACGGATTCGGATTGTTCATCAGGCTCTTTGGGGAGCCTGCGGCATTGACTGTGAATTCTGCTCCGGCTGCGATAATCGCGGCGGCGGCAGAATTGAAAGCATCTATCAGCCGTACATTGACGGGCTGAAAGAGATCCGGGAAATCAACGCAGACTATTCGGCTCCGTTTGTGCGGGGATAATGCAGGAAGCTGAAAAAGAGGAGGAGAACAACATGCTGAAGGTCTATTGCTACAGCAGGTGTACCACCTGCAAAAAAGCTCTGAAGTGGCTGGAGGATCACGGGATCGAACATACAATGATCGATATCAAAAGCGAACATCCGGATGAAAAAACGTTGCGGAAATACTACGCAGTGAGCGGCCTTCCGCTGAAGCGTTTCTTCAATACCAGTGGTATTCCCTACAGGGAACTGGAACTATCGAAGAAGCTGCAGGATATGACCGAGGATGAGCAGCTGGCTCTCCTGGCCACGGACGGCATGCTGGTCAAGCGTCCGCTGCTGATCGGTGATTCCTTTGTACTTACCGGATTCAAAGAAGAGGAATGGAAGGAAAAGCTGCTTTGACGCAGGAAACATATCCGGACGAGGGGGCAGAACTGTGACCGATGTAATTCGCTATGACAAGCTTGTGCGGGACAAGATTCCTTCTATCATTGAAGCTTCCGGAAAGACAGCTGTGACTGACAGGATTCCTTCTGCGAATATGCAGGCTGCATTGGATCGAAAGCTTCAGGAAGAAGTAAAGGAATTCCTGGAAAGCCACTCTGTTGAGGAAATGGCGGATGTGCTGGAAGTGCTTCATGGGATTGCTTTTCATGCAGGGATTGACTGGAATCAAGTGGAAGCAGAACGTTTCCGGAAAAAAGAAGAACGCGGCGGCTTTGAAAAAGGGATCCGACTGATAGAAGTCAGAGAAGGATGAGCAGTATGGCAGTAACCAGAAAAAACACCGGCAACAGCGGTGCGGAAGATCGGTTCATAGAGATCTTCTGCGATACCTTCGGTGCGGAAAAAGGGCAGTACAGGGATAAACGACTGGAAGAACATACCTGAGCAGTATTGGAACATGGCATTGGAAGAAATGAAAGCGCCGAAATAATGTGAGGATCTATATGGGCATTCTGATATGCGGCCTCAACGGAACGGGGAAAAGCACCCTGGGTAGATTGCTTGCTGACCGGATGAGATATGAGTTCATAGATAATGAAGATCTCTTTTTCCCGAAGGAAGATCCTTTGTACACGTTTTCCAATCCGAGAAGCAAAGAAGAGGTGATCCGACTTCTGGAAGAAAGGATCAGCGGGAACAATCGGTTCATCTTCGCGGCTGTTAGGGGAAATTATGGCGACAGACTGATTGCCGCACTGGATCATATCGTCCTGATTGAAGTTCCGAAGCAGATCCGCAACCAGCGCGTTCAGGATCGCTCTTATCAGAAATTCGGAGACAGGATCCTTCCGGGTGGTGATCTGTATGATAAAGAGAGCAAGTGGTTTTCGTTGACGAACAGCAGGCCGGAGACTTATGTCACAGACTGGCTGGAAACGGTTGGTTGTCCTGTGATCCGGATGGACGGGACACTGCCGGTTGAGGAAAACGTGGATTATCTTGTTTCGGTATTACCAAAGGAGGATGCCTGATATGATCATAGATTTCAGACAGGCGACAATTGATGATGCCGGGCTTTTGGTCGATATATATAACGCTTCCTTTTTCAGCGATTATCAGCGATTCGGAGCATGCCCGGGATACGGAAAAACAATCGAAATGATGGAAGAATCCATCCGTTTATATCCGAAACATATCATCCTGTGTGACAATAAACCTGTCGGTTGCGTATCGTGCCATCCTGGTGAACCACAGGAATACGAGATTGGGTGCCTGTGCGTCATCCCGGAGTACCAGGGAAAAGGAATAGGTACACAGGCCGTCAGGTTTGTGCAGGATCATTTTGATGACTGGAAACGCCTGACTTTGGTAACGCCCCTGTACAAGCGTGAAAATGTCAGATTCTATACGGAAAGATGCGGATTTCAGATCGTTGGAATAGAAAAAGACGGTAATGTGGAACTTGCCAGATTTTTACTGGAGAGATAACTGGCACAGGAGGAACATATGGATTACAGTCAAAAGATTTCTGAACGGCAGTGGAATCTCCCGGACAAGGGTGAACTGGAAAGCCGCAGGGAAGCCACTTATATTGATGATATTGTTCAGAAGAATCATATCCAACGGAAACTGTTGGAACGTCTTGATGGCATCCGCACCGTATTCGATGGAGGAGCCGGAAGCGGCAGGTTCTCTATCCTGCTTGCAAAACAAGGCTGCCAAGTGACACATTTTGATATCTCACAGCCGATGATCGAAAAAGCGCAGCACCTTGCAGCGAAGGAAGGTGTACTCGACAGAATCACCTTCGTGAAAGGCGCTATAGAAGATCTGAGCGCATACCATGATCGGCAATTTGATCTGGTTATATCCTTTGATGCGCCAATCTCCTATACGTATCCTAATCAGAACAAGGTAATCGGTGAACTGGTACGAATTGCCGGGAAACGGATTATGATCAGCGTTTCCAGCCGGTTGGGCTCGCTGCCGTATCTGGCCAATCCGATCCAGAAGAATCAGTTTATTCTGGACGAGAATTGTGACGATCCCTTTGTGCAGTGGTGCATTACAAATCAGGAGCAGATGATCAGCGGATTCACCTTTAACAAGCAGAATGCTGAAAAGCTGCTGCCAGACGGCCTGATGGGAGGCGAAGAAGAGATCGCTCAGTATGAACAGGGCGGCGCACCATGGTGCATCACCTACACGTTCATGCCGGATGAACTGGAGAGAATTCTATCCGGTTACGGGGTGCGAAACATTCAGCTTTCAGGCCCAGGTGCCTACGTGAGAACAATTCCACGGGAAATCCTGACTAAGATTATGAATGATCCAAAGCAGAAACAGGACTTTTTAGATTTCTGTTACCGGTATGATTCCAACCTGTATGTATGCGGCATGGGAAAAGATAATTTGCTGGCTGTCGGGGAAATATAAGAAATGTAAGGAGTTTCGAATATGAACGATGCGGGGAAACAGCATAAAAGAGCATGGGAGTACGATGCATACAATTTCTGGGTTAAGCATAATGGAACGCCAGAAGTGAGAGCCAAAGAGGACGTCGAAAACCCGACAAAGATGCTTCGGAAATATGCTTCTTATTTTGATCACTACGAAGGGGTAAAAATTGCTAACATCTGCGGATCTTGCGGAAAGAAAGCAATCCCTTTAGCACTCCTTGGCGCTGAAGTGACGGTTTTTGATATTTCTGAGGAGAATAAACGTTATGCTTTAGAAACCGCGCATGCTGCGAACGTCAGTATCAATTATGTTGTGGGTGATGTGATGGATATTGACTTGGGCCAGTATGGTGGAACTTTCGACGTGGTCTTTATGGAAGGTGGAATACTTGCTTATTTCCATGATATCAACGCATTCATGCGTATTATGTGTGGTCTTCTTAAGAAAGGAGGGAAAATGATCTGCAGTGACTTTCATCCGTTCATCAAGATTATGGATACGCTGAAATTAGAGACACTAACCATGAATTATTTTTCAACGGATGTGTTTGAAGGCGAAATGGCGCATGCACGTTTTTACGATAAGGACACTCGGAAACAATTTCCCAAGTGCCTATACAGAAGATATACGGTCAGTGAGATTATAAATGCCATCATCAGCAATGGGTTTACTTTGAAGCGCTTTGATGAACATCCCGCATGGGAAGATGAAACAATGCCTGGGGAGTTCACTGCTGTGGCGATAAAAAGAAAGAGAAGCCTGATTTCTCAAGCTTCTCTGGGTGGTGGTGACAGTTGGACTCGAACCAACGACCCCATCGATGTGAACGATGTGCTCTACCGACTGAGCCATGTTTTTTGATTTTCCGTGCCATCAAGGACAGAAATTACGATGCAGATCGTTTTCTCTATATGAAGGAGGTTGCAGACTATGAGAAAGAGGATTGTAACTTTTTTGTCTCTGGCCATTTTGTGTTTTATAACCGTAGGTTCGTTTGCAGAAACTGCGCTGCCGTATGGACAGTCACAGTTAGATGAGATACTGGTATCATATGCTGGGAAAGAGATTGTGCTGTCTGATCAGTTGCAGGTTGTTCATAATGATGTCAATTTCCGGGAGACTCCGGGAGGGAAAGTGCTTGGCAGATTGCAAGGCGGTGATCTTCTGGAATGCATGTATGAATTACAATACAAGGGAGAGCTCTGGTATTGTGCACGGTCTGCAGAATACGGTGAAGGATTTGTGATTGGTACTTATGCAAAACCTGTCTGGAACAATATGAACTGGTGGCCACTGTCAGAAACAGAAGACGTGATTTCTAACAACATGGTTCTCTTTGCATACTGGATGGCCAGCTATCAGTTAGATCATGGCCTTTCAGTGATTGAAACAGTCGGCTCTGAAAGGCAGGTCAGTATTGCGCCGATGAGCGTTCGTGGGAATCAGTCCATGATCCCGGAGGATATGAAAATCCAGTTTGCAACAAAGCTCTTTGAGTACGGTTTCATTTGCCGCAATGCTGCCTATGACAAGCTGACAGATCCCAATGTGACCGCAAGGGAAAAGGATGTGGTTGCCGCTGGCGTTCTTCAGGAGCATTATGGAACAGATGATATCTGGGGAATAATATCCAAAGGATCAATCGTTCTATTCGTTCATCCCAACGACTTGCATACAAACCCTCAAGGCCCGACTTCGGGCAGGGATCAGACGCTTGAACAAGCATTAATGAAAAGAATAATCGAGGAACATTGAATTTTGATTTTTCTTGCGAACAGGAACAGAAATCACCTTCGGGATCGTTGCCTTGGTAAAAAGGGGCGTTGATTGTGAAAACAAAGATCTTATTATGCGTTGCGATTATGCTGCTAATGGTAATTGCCATTGCTCATGCGAGTTCAACCACTGAGGGAATTGTTTCTGTCGTCGGTAAAGATCTTGATGCCAGAGTAAAATTGCGTGAAACTCCCAAAGGGAAAATCATTGGTCAGTACTATTATGGTGCTCACTATACTGCTGATGAAGAAAAGAATGGATGGGTACATGTGACAATTGGCGGACGTTCTGGTTGGATGATGAAATCCTATCTTCAGGACGGCATCCCGGTTGCCGTAAACGCACCGTACGGCCAAATTGCATATCCTGACCCGGATGGCTGTATCGCACTGATTGATCTGGAAGGTAAGGAGCATCGGATTCCCGAGAATACGCTTTTGTATGTTCTGGGGACAATTGGCGAAACTAATGTTCATGTGGAAGCCCATTTTCAGAACAATGAAGTCCTGTATGGTGATTGCATCATGGAAAAAATTTCATGGACAGATAACCTTAGACATGCAAGAATTCGTTCAGATCGAGCTGACCTGCCTGTTAATGTCCGAGCAGACACAGATATCAAATCCAACTCTGTATGCAAACTTTATCCAGGCGGGTGCGAAACGCAAGCGTGAGCGGATATGTCCGTGATGACTATCTTGACTTTTCATCCGGCGGAGAGCCATTACTCATCCCGCAATGGGGAATGCTCAAGCAGCCCAGTGCTATCGTTTCCGGCAGCAGCGTAGGTGAAGTTTATCAGAATGATCCGTTGTTTATTCTCGGAATAACAGGAAGCAAAAAAATGCCCCTGTATTTCTGCGAGGGAAGAACTTGGGTAGATGAGCAGGCATATGAAACATTTCCCTTTTACATCCAGCAGTCCTTTGTGGAAGAAAGCGGCAAAGGAAGTATCAGATACTGACCAGCCTTGACCAGGATGGTCAGAGAACCGGGTGGGGCCAGTATCTGACAGAAGGTACTGTCTGGGTATCATGCGAGATCCCCGTAGGAGACCAATCGTATTACGGCTGGCTCATATCCGTGGATGATCTGTCTTATGATTCTCGACTGAAGCTCCCGCCCATGTGGACGGAAGGATGATACTTGGAGGAAGATTTGTTATGAATCGGCACGTGGTTTCTATTGCACTATTGCTTCTTTGCGTCCTCATGATTCCTGTGTTCAGTTCCGGAGCACAGGCGGATAATGAACCAGTCGAAAGCCTGCTTACCGCTGTCATTCAGGAAAGCTATCCGGATTGTGTGCTATTAAAGTTTGCACCGATTGGACCAAAGAAAACAGAATATATCGTACTCACGCTGGATTCTGAAGAAAAGCTTGCTACAATGATAGTGAATACAGAACAGCCTACCGCCGGGGTTGAATTCTGTAATGATAAAATACTGGAAGGAATCCCACTTGACAAAGGCACAGTTCAGGTCATGGATCAAACGTTGAAAGGATATCCAAATATCGAATACAGGACTTCTGATGGTCCGGAATTCCTGTATGTAGTTTTTCATAAAAACGAGGACGGTAGATGGCAAGTCAATGAAGCACATTTTGGAGACGAATGGTATGATTTATATTGGTTCCGGTATGAAGGCAGAGATCAGAAACTCCATATTTATCTTACAGGAAATGAATTGATCGCTTTATCCGGTGATGCCATCAGCCTTTTGGCAGATGACTTTGACCCCGCAGAGACTCGGGTTTGCCTGCGTGCTGAGCTTTCTCCTTTTTTACTGAACCAGAGAGCAGTGGAATATGATAAAACAGCAGAAGAATGCTACAATGCGGCCTGGCTCATGAACGGGACAGCCTTTGATGATTTGCTTGAAAATCTGACCGATAGAATCGCTTCAAGGCAAATATATGCAGTCACGGGAACCGTAAGATATGTCATTCCCGGAACAGTTCAGAGAGCAGTTTTCGACGTGGACGATGAGCGGGTACCGTTTTCGCTGTTAATCAGCAATCTGTCTGATACAGAATGGACTGAGGGAAGTACTTATATGATTTACGCAGAAGCCTATGCTTACTCTAAAACAGAGAGAATGCCCTGGCTATTAGGCGGATATACACATTTGAAATGAGTACTTCCGTTACTGATGGAAGGCAAGTGGAATTGAAACTTCTTGTTATGGACACCCCTGATTCCTGCCTGCAACCACGCTGTTCACACATACGCAGGCGCAAAAGCCAGACCGAATCCACCACAAAAGCTACTATACAATATGGTACTTTTGTGAGTGAACACGTGGTGGTGACAGTTGGACTCGAACCAACGACCCCATCGATGTGAACGATGTGCTCTACCGACTGAGCCATGCCACCACGCGTTTGATGTTCCGACCACAAGGGACTACCAACTGAGCCAACAGACCACGTTTACCGGTTTGAAGAACCTACCACCTCGGACTACATATGTAGTATGGCCATAGCTATAGAGACACAATATTATGTGGTTTTTCGCAGCTTTCCGGTTTTTTTAATTTGCTCGCAAAAGTAAAAGAAGGACAAAAAGCGAAGCAATCAAATCTAATTCATTACATTGTTCTTTTGGATTTCAACATGTAATCCCGAATATAATATGCTTTGGATGATGATTGCCGTATTAGAGCATCTAGAATCTTTTTACATGATCGATATAGTGTCGCAGGAATAGTATTGGTATTACCATTCATTGGCGCATGACAGCGGAGCAGTTCCTTGGAAGAAAAACGGAAGCCAGTGCCTGACGGCAGACGCGTACCCCGCAGAGCTTAATTTTTCGAGCTCTGCGGGGTTTTTTGTTTTTGGGGAATATGGTATTATAGGCAGGTGATGACCGAGGAGTTATCACCAAAGTATGCTTGGCGGAGTGCCTGCCGGATACATTAAGGGGATTGAAATAAGTGTCGAATCGTAAAGCAACGGTTCTGGATATGACAAATGGAAACGCGGTCAGGATGATCCTGACCTTCGCGATCCCTCTGTTTATTGGAAACATCTTCCAGCAGGTCTATTCCATGGTGGATACCATGGTGGCCGGATACTGTCTGGGAGACCAGGCGATTGCCGCAATCGGAGCAACATCTTCCCTGTACGGTCTGATCATTGACCTTGCGTGGGGTCTGAACAGCGGATTTGCACTGATCGTGACGCAGGCTTTCGGCGCACATGAGCAGGGGAGTATCCGCAAATCCATCGGCCATATGATGGTACTGGACGGGATCATCGCTATGATTCTGACGGTCCTTGCATTGATTTTCCTGCCTTCTCTGATGAGACTGATGAATACCCCTGAAGGCATCTTCGATCAGGCATACAGCTACATAAAAGTGATCTTCGCAGGCATGCTGGTAACCACCTGCTATAACATGTTCGCCGGAATTCTGCGGGCATTCGGAAACAGCAGAACACCGCTTTATTTCCTGATTTTCTCCAGCCTGCTGAACATTGGCCTAGATCTGCTCTTTGTGGCAGTATTCCATATGGGTGTGGTTGGCGCTGCACTGGCTACGGTTGTGGCGCAAGCCGTTTCAGGAGTTCTGACCGGTATCTATGTATATCGCAATTACCTCGATATGATGCCAACAAAAGAAGATTTCAGACTGGAGAAAAGTCTGACAATAGAGATGCTTGCCACCGGCGGAGCGATGGGATTTATGTACAGCGTTGTGGATCTGGGCTCCGTAGTATTCCAAGGGGCAGCAAATGCTCTTGGTGAGATGTATATTGCAGCCCATACAGCTGCACGGCGGATCATCAATATCCTGATGCAGCCCATGAGCGGCATGATGAATGCTTCAGGCACCTTTGTCGGTCAGAATTGGGGTGCGAAGCAGAAGCAAAGAATCCGGGACACGTTGAAAAAGATTATTGGGATGGAGATTGCCTGGGGCCTGTTTTCCTGCCTGATTGTATACTTGTTTGGGAGGCCCATCATTCAGTTTGTAACCGGAACACACAGCACGGAGATCCTGGACAATGCAGTACTGAGCCTGCGCATCCACTTCCCCTTCTTCCCGGTACTGGGTGTTCTGCTGGCAATGCGGGTCAGCATGCAAAGTATGGGGCAGAAGACAGCGCCAGTGATCTCCAGCGTAATTGAACTGCTGATGAAGATTTTCTCTGCCCTGTGGTTGATCCCTTCATTTGGGTTTGCCGGGGTCTGCGTAACAGAACCGGTCACTTGGGTAATCATGACAGTTTTTCTGATCACTGTTTATATGGTGAAGACCAGAAAAAAGCTAACAGACTAAAAAACCAGAGTATAATGAAACCGGAGTTAATCAGATTAAGGGCATCATCCGAGCAGCACTTCGGTAATGCCCTTCTCCGCAACGATTCCACAAAGCGAGCCACCCCGATTTTCCGGCAACTGAGCCAGACGACCGTGTGAACGGAATGGCGGTTCGAGCCGTTCACGTCGCCGAAGTGAACCCTGAAGAAAGTGAACCCCTCGGCAGTGATGCCGAGGGGATAAAAAAGTTGCAGCCCTTGATTTTCAAGGGCTGCGCTTTGGTGGTGACAGTTGGACTCGAACCAACGACCCCATCGATGTGAACGATGTGCTCTACCGACTGAGCCATGCCACCACGCTTCGGTTTGAAGTTCCTACCAAGGTGTCCTACCGACTGAGCCATGCCACCAGACCTGTTCCGGGTGGAACAGAGGAAATTATAGCATACAGGAAAGAATTGGTCAAGATGAAAATCACTTTACTTCGTAAATGCCGACCTGATCAGAGATGCCGACAGCAAGGACTTCACAGGTGGGGCGGGGATTGGTGTTATTGTTGTCGTAGGCGGGAATCTGGTTCAGCCGCTTGCCCATGAAGACGACAGCTGCTGTCTGGCCGCCGTCCAGATTGCAGCACTCGACGAGGCCGCGGGACTGGGCCATCAGGGCCATCTGGGACATAGTCACGCCTTCGGAACGGCTGCCGAGACGTCCTTCGCACATGATGTCCACATAGTGGCCCGGCTCGATCATGCCGAAAACATGGCGCGGATTCTTCGCTTTTGTTTTTGAACCGTCCATAACCCAGTCGCTGAGTTTTCCGTCCCGGATCAGGAAGGGACCGAAGGAGAAAACATTGTAGGCACCGTTGTCCAGGTATTCCTGGGGCGAAAGCTCATAGCTGTAATGGACGTCCACCCGACCGTCCCTGTAGAACGCAAGGGTATCCAGATTCGGGAAGAAATCGGTGATCTTTTTGTACTGGGTGTCGAAATAGATTTCCCCGTTCCGGATTTCAATGCCGACCGGATGCCCGTTTTTGGAGCCCATGCGATAGGTATAGTAATCGCCGTTGACCGCAAAGACAACATGATGCATGAGAGCTGTTTCCGCGATGTCTCCCCGGTCCCTGTGGCGTTTTTCCGGATCCCGCTCGATATTCTGCACGTATTCGCCGGCTTCCGTATCACACCAGATCTCCGTTTCAAACCAGGTGAGAGGGAGCGCTCCGTCGAACCGCCGGTTCAGGATGACCTTCACGGTAGGGGAGATATAGATATACAGGCCGGCCGCATCGTCGGTATAGATGAACTCGCCTTCATCGATATATCCCTTCTCATTCAGAGCGGGAAGGATTCCCTCCTCCCTGCGCACTGTAAGATCCGCAAGGGAAGGAGCGGGCGTCAGATCCGATTCGGGAATGTTTTCAAGGAAATCATTCTTTTCCACATCGTCGCCGACAAGGGATTTGTACAGGCCGAAGACAGTGGTCGGGTATTTCGCGTCGGAGAGAAGCACGTCCTTGTCCGTATTGTCCTGGGTCTTGTAGTACAGGTAGGCATAGCGGGCAGCGCCGATACCGTCTTTTCCGCTCTGGGACTGAAGGGGCTGGCTCCAGTCGAGCACAGTGGGGTCGCTTCCATAGAGATGCAGATACAGTTTTTTTGCCTGCCAGGCGTTATTGCCCTCTGCCGCCAGATCAAAGGCGCTCTTGCAGAAGGAGACGGCCAGCTTGCGCTGGGCGTTGTTTCCTTCTCCCTTCTCATCCAGCGTGACGACGACTTCCGGCCGGCAGCGCTGAACGGCGCCGGTCAGGAAGTCCGTGGCGGCCTTTGACTGCTGCTTGCTGAGCTGCTTATCCGGACCGATCAGCGGGTAGAAGCGGTAGCCCATGGACCAGAGGCTGTTAAGCAGTTCGCTGCGCCGGGACGGATTGCCGTAGGAAAGGCACGCAACCGCGGCGGAACGCTGCTTTTCGCAGGCGTAGACCGGGATGGCGCCGCCCAGATAAAGCAGCTCCTCGTCCGGGCATCCGACGACAAAAAGGAGATCTGTTTTTTCCGGCACGGGTTCCCAGCGCTGGACCCATTCAGGTGCTTTCCCTTCGCCGAAGACGCCGATTTCATTGAATCCGAGGGAGACTCTTGAATCCCCTGTAGCCCGGATCCGGATTTCCGTGACTCCGTCCATCTCATAGAACATGTGCAGTATTTCCGGATTGCCTTCCGCGTAGGTTTCCCAGCCGTTTCCCCGGTCCACCTGAACCTCATAGGCCGGCATGGAGCTGAAGCAGAGATAAAGCCCGTAGACAGGCTCCGGGGAGGAAATGGTGACAGTGGGGTTTTTGACGTTTTTCGTCGCCCAATAGGAGGTGAACCGGTGGTCCCTGACATTTTTGCTGTTCCGCTCACCGTTGAGACTGATGGTGCAGTCAGCTGTAAGTTCGGCGGCTTCCTTTTCAGCCAGGGCAGCGCCTGCCCAAAGTGTAAGCAGAATCATCAGGATTACGATCATGATCTTTTTCATTTCCGGTATACAACTCCTGTAGTTTTAGTGGCTATGGTCGGGAAAGTTTCTTCGCGATGCCCGGGATAACACGGGAAGGAAACAGTCGGGGAAGGCGGCGCTATGGGCGGTCGCTCTTTTGGAAGACGTTGGAATAGAGACGGTTCCGGACGGGGGTGACGCCGCAGGACCTGAAAAGATCCGCGACGGTATGGAAGGTGAAACCTCGGCTCTTCAGAACGGGAATGACTGTTTTCAGGGCTTCCACGGTATTGATATTCCCCTGCATGTCATGGAGAAGGATGATTTCACCGTCTTTCGCGTTGGCAAGGGTGCGGCTGGCACGTTCTTCCGCGGAAACGGAAGGGACCCAGTCCTCACAGCCGGAGCCGCAGATGAAAGTCAGATCCACTTCGTCAAAGAGCTGCCGGTTTACGGCAATAAAAGGGGGACGGAAGAAAGCGGGTTTCCGGCCGGTGATTTCAGCAATCTTCCAGGAACATTCAGAAACCTCGCGGCGGATGGTTTCCGGGGGCATTTTATCCATGAATCCATGCGTAACGGAGTGGTTTTCGATATCGCAGCCCAGGGAGCAGGCACGGCGTACCATTTTTGCCGATTCCGGATTAATATTGCCGGCAATCAGAAAGAAAGTGCCGACAATTCCGTACTCCTCCAGCAGATCGAGTACCTGCGGAGTTGTCGTGGTGTTGGGACCGTCATCAAAGGTCAGGGCGATACGCATACCGGAATCCTCCTGATGAGTTACTGAAGCCATTATAACGCAAGGGCGGAATTATGGGAAGCGCAACGTGAACCGGGGAAAGAGACTGTACGAAAAGGGGGAGGCATGGTACAATGTATTCACATTTACCGGCGGAAGCCGGATGGGAGATATTGTCGAGATGAGAGAAGAAACCGGGAAAATACTGGAAGCACTGAACCGGGTGACAGCAGAGAGGAAAGGGCAGCATGCCTGTCCGCCGCCGGATCGCCGGCAGGTTGTGCGGGTGATCAAAGGGCTGCAGGCACTTCTGTTTCCGATGTGCTTCCGGCGGGAAGATCCTGAGATGACGGACGAGCAGCTGCTGGAAGATACAGAGCGGCTGCTGTGCAGGGAAGTATGCGCCGCGATGCGGTTCCGGTCCGGCGCGGCCGACGATCCGGAACTGGCGGCACGGGAGCTTTGCGGCGTATTCATGGACCGGCTGCCGAAGATCAAGGAGCTGCTTGTGAAGGACGTGGAGGCGCTGTACGAGGGCGATCCCGCGGCGGAAAGCCGGGAAGAGGTCATGATCTGCTATCCCGGATTCTACGCGATTTCCATTTACCGCCTGGCGCATGAGCTGCAGACGCTGCACGCGCCGCTGATTCCCCGGATTATGACGGAGTTTGCCCATGAAAAGACCGGAATTGATATTCATCCGGGGGCCACAGTGGGAGAATACTTCTTTATTGACCACGGAACAGGGATTGTGGTGGGAGAGACCACCACAATCGGGGATCATGTGAAACTGTATCAGGGCGTGACGCTCGGCGCCCGGAGTTTTGAACTGGATGAGGACGGGAATCCCGTGAAAAAAATCAAGCGGCATCCGGATATCGGCAATCATGTGGTGATTTACGCCAATGCCACGATTCTCGGCGGCGATACGGTGATCGGGGACGGATGCGTGATCGGCGGCAATACCTGGCTGACGCATTCGGTGCCTGCCGGATCCACTGTAGCCTATACAGCGACGGAAAACCGGCGGTAAACCGTCAGTGCTGCCAGGGGCCGACGAATTCCGACCAGAGCAGCTTCATGAGCGTGTAGGCCGGGGGGCGGACTCCGTAAGCTGTATCACCGGGCACGCAGGAACTGGTAACCATCGCGAAAACAAAACGGGACTGCGGATCAAAGTACAAATTGCAAAGCGTATCGTCAATTCTGCCCTGGTGGCCGTAGATAATTCTGTCGGGCACCAGGTTTTTCAGTCTGTGTACATTCAGTCCGTAAGGGGAGTCGACAGTAATGCCGCCTTTTCCTTCCTGGGAGGAGAGCATTTCGCGGACGGAAGAATCTTCCAGGATGCGGGTCCCGTCGATGATCCCGTAATCACAGAGCATCATGCCGATTCTGCAGAGATCTTCCCCCTTCATCCAGCATCCGCCGTAGGAAATGTAGTAATCACGCTCCAGATTGATTTCCTCACTGTAGGCCCGGGCAAAGGTGGAGGTGGTGATGTCCGGATGCTCCAGAAGATCCGGGGAATAGGCGGCGTCGATACCCATCCGGTCGAAAAGCAGCGTGGAGGCGGCTTCACTGAGATGGAGCCCCGTGACGGCTTCCAGGATGATCCCGCAGATGCCGGCGGCGTAATTGGAGTAGTGGTAGGCAGTGCCGGGGCGTTCGTTTTTATAATAGGATGTCTTCTGCTTCAGAGCGTTGCGCAGATCCATTTTGGTGGCAAAATTACTGTCCCAGATGGTTGACGTGTGGGACATGAGCATCCGAGGCGTGATACCGGTTTTCGGAAAGGAAGGATTGGCCGCAAAATACGGCTCGTCCCCTCCGATGATTTCACCGAGATTCGCGTCCAGATCCAGCCGGCCGGTTTCCACCAGGCGCATGACGGAGCAGGCGGTGACCAGCTTGGAGACGGAGGCAAGACGATAGTAGCAGTCCGGGGTCGCCATGAGCTTCCGGGATTTGTCCGCGTAGCCGTAGCAGTATTCATAGACGATTTTCCCGTCTTTTGCCGCTGCGACCATTCCGCCGACAGTGCTGAACCGTTTGAAGATATCGTGCACTTTCTGATCCAGCGCGGCATTCCTGCTTTCCGCGGAGGCATACAGGGGAAGCAGCCCGAGAATACACAGCAGACAGAGAAAACGTTTCGGAAGGATACGGAATGAATTCATGGCTTTTCTCCCAGATTGTTTTTTTCAGGGGCCGAGGGCGCATACGCCTTTTCCCATAAGGAACGGAAGGACAGAATGACCGCCAGGCAGGCCAGCGCCGTGAGCACATGGCAGGCGTCCGCCGGGAGCCATTCAATCCAGGAAATCCGCTTGTCGTAGGCGGCGAATTCCATCAGGATCACGACGCCGATCGCGGAGAGGAAGCAGAGGAACGCGGGGGCGGCCGCTCTCAGCCGCTGCCCGGCCGGAATCCGGCGGATACAGACAGGGAGAACGGCGGCCAGGATGACAGCGCTGAGCAGTTCATTGGCTTTGATGAAGCTCTGCCAGGGCAGGGAAAGGATATGGCCGCCGACGAGCATGGACTCCGTCACCATGGTTCCGGCGGCGTACAGGATGACGAAAAGAACGGTCCTGCCGCCGGGGGCAGCGTGCGGCTGCCGGAGAAAGAGGGGAATGCAGCCGGCCCAGAGCGCCTGCAGCACGAAAACAGCCCAGCACCAGCTGCCGTAATAATCCTGCACGGCAAAGGGGAATCGCTCAAAGAAGGAATAGTTTTCCAGCCTGAAGAGACTGAAACGGTAGGCATAATCCGTGACTTCCGGGGCAAACCAGTCCTCCAGCGAGAGACCGACGCCGATATCCCTGAACAGGAGCCCGCAGAGGAGACGGATCGCGGAAATCAGCAGGCAGAAGGGAGCGATTACTGAATCCGCGATTGCCGCGCCGGACTGCTTCGTGATTTTTCCGGCAACCGCCGCTGCCAGCAGCGCGCCGGCAACCGCGCCCCAGAGGAGGAAACCGCCTTCGCCGAAACGGAAGAAAAAGCCGGGATCACGCAGGCCGGTCAGCCGGTCCAGGATCAGCAGACAGAAACCGAGCCGGGAGAGTATCAGGGAGAAAGGCACAGCCAGAAGGGCGAACCAGCTTGCGGTTTCCCGCTTCAGGTCGTTTTTCCGCATGAGATGTGCCGCCCACACAAAAAAAGGCAGCAGCAGGAACGCGGTGATAAGCCCGAAAGGGAAAAGCCTGAGCGGCCCAAGCTGAATCGGTTCCATAGGTTACTCCTCGGCAGAAGCGAAATAGATCATATCGCATATATGACGGGCGTTGTATTTGTTGGTAAAAAGTTTGGCCCCGTGCGCGACGAGCTGAGCGGAACCGCCCCCGTCCAGATTGTAGGCGAGGATGGCGCCGGGACACCGTTCCGCCACAATCGCCGCGAATTCGGCCATGGTGAAACCGGATCTGCGTTCGCCTTCTCCGTTGGCGGCGACGATGGCGTATTCCAGATGCCCCGTCTGTACGATGGCGATCCGCTGAATCGGAGTGGACCACTGGAACATGCCTTCCCGCTTGTCCCCGTGCTTTGTGACTTCGGAATGGGCAACGTCCTGCACTTCCCCGTTGAGCACAAGAACCGGACCGATATTGAAGGAATCCAGTACGGTGCGGCCCAGCGGCTCCAGATTTTCACGGATATATGCTTCAATGGTTTCCGTAACCGCGGCGTAAACCACATGAAAATCGCCTTCGCTGTCGATGAGCAGCGTGTCAAAGACAAGGCCGCGGGCGTTATGGGTGGCGTCCCGGATCAGTTCGCCCTGACGGACGATATATCCCGCGTCGGTGTTTTCAACCTTGAAATAGTCTCCGTTCATGGCGACGACAGCGTTTTTTTCCAGGGCGATCCGGGTGGATTTCGCCCGGCCGTCGCTTTTATAGGTATCGTAGGAAACCGCGGTACGGAGCTGGGATACGTGCATGATTTTAATCCGGGCAATCCAGATATCGTCCGTCACGGTTTTGCCTTTATGATTGCCGGATCTGAGCTTGTGGGTAACGGAGTCCGTCTCAAAGGTAACCTGGATGGTGGAATCCGAATAGGAGACCGGTTTTTTTCCGTTCAGCACCCAACGGTCCTCCCGCAGCGGTTTTCCGCCCTCCCTGTAATCCAGCGGAAGGGCAACGGGAAGGATTTCCTCCCAGTCGTCTATGACGATTTCCGCTTCCGCCTCATAAGGGCAGGAAAGGACAAAGGCCAGCGCCAGCGCCATGAGCGCGGCGAGAATCCACCGGAGCACTGAACGGTCCATACGCCTTCCCCTTTCACCTTTCAACAGGTTTATAACCCAGATAATATACCACGTTCCGGCTGCTTTGTACAGTTTCGGGGACATTCAGCGCGGGACGGAAAGCGGGGAAGAGCTTGACGGTCAGCGAAAAAAAATGGTATAAAAAGCTGCCGGTATTCCGGCATAAAAGGAGCAATGAAATGATTCGCAGACTGATCCGGGAAATGATTTGCATACTGTTTCTTCTGGCTGTGATGATCTGCGCCGGGCAGGCTGAAGTGTATATTGACCAGGAAAAACCGGCGGACTGGGAGGAACGGGACCTGCTGCGGATTTACGCGCTGTACGCGCTTGACTGTGATTCCTTCGTTTTCGAATGCGGAGGACAGTCGATGCTGCTGGACGGCGGGAACGGTCCGAAAAGGAAGGATCTGGTGGATTTCCTGAAGGAGCACGGCTGGGAGCATCCCGATATTATTTTCAGTTCCCATCCGCATGACGATCATCTGGAAGCGGTATACAACGCCCTGAAGCTGGAACAGATCACGACGGACGTTTTCATGTCGCCGTTTCCGGAGAATTACTGGGCATACGGGATTCTGGACCTGCAGCGGAAAACGGCGCGGGTCCTGCAGAACAGGGAAATACCTTTCCGCCAGGTATTTAACGGGGACGTACTGACCCTGGGCGCCGCGGAGATGACCGTATACCGTTATGACGGAGAAACGAAAAAGCCGGACGGAAGAGGCATGGATGTGAACGATATGAGCGCCGTGCTGCATGCCCGGTTCGGTGAATGCTCCATCCTGCTGACGGCGGACATCGGCGGAACGATCCAGAAAATGCTGGCGGCGGATTACGGCAGCGGAAAGCTGAAATCGGATATCCTGAAGGCGCCCCACCACGGAAAAACGGCAGTGAACACAGACCTTCTGAAGGCGGTGGATCCAAAGCTGGTGATTATGACCGGAAAGGTCAACCGAACAGAGGAATGCCTGAAGCAGCTGAACGGCGCGGGCATCGCGTGGAAGCGGACCAGCTACGGGAGCATTGTAATGGAAACAGACGGGAAGGACTGGTATGTGAACCAGGCGTATTCATCCGAACAGGTAAAGAAACAGGAAAAGCAGGAAAAGAAACGGAAATGACCGGCGGCCGGCGGCGGTCATGTCAGGTCCAGCAGCCGTCGAGACGGACAACTTCGCCGTTGAAATACTCCGGCATCTCCAGAATACGGAGAGCGGCTTCCGCCACTTCCTCCGGAGAGGCAATATATCCCGCGGGAATCTGTGAAACGATTTCCGCGGTTTCTTTTTCGGAAAGGCGGGCGTTCATCCGGGTGTTCACGATGCCCGGGGCCAGGGCATTTACCTGGATATGGGACGGCGCGAGTTCCCGGGCCAGCGCGCGTGTGAAGGCGTTGACGGCGCCCTTGGCGGCGCTGTAGGCGACTTCGCAGGAAGCTCCCGCGATTCCCCACACGGAGGAGATGTTCAGGATTTTCCCGGACTGCGCGGAAACCATGTCCGGAACGAAGGTATGGCATGTGTTATACAGGGAGGTTACATTGGTCCGGAACAGGATGTCCCAGTCCTCCGGCGCCAGGTCTGTAAGAAGGCCGACGCGGGAAACGGCGGCATTGTTCACCAGTACGTTAACCGGACCGAAACGCCGGCGGAGATCCTCCACATAGGCAAGATCGCCCGCGTCTCCCAGGGAAGAACAACAAAGAAGATCCCCCGCCGAGGCAACAAGGCGGGAGGTCTCTTCCAGCGCGGCGGCGTCCGATCCGCCGTTGAGTATTATTTTACTGTATTTTCCGGACCGGGCGCACGCCAGCGCCATGGCCCGGCCGATGCCCCGTGAAGCGCCGGTAATCAGAAGGGTGCTCATATCAGTATTCGAATACGGTGATGACCGCTCCCATGTTGTCGAGGGAGGAGGTGTAGGAACGGGCGCTGCGGGTCAGCTGGAGATTGAAGGAAGCGGCGTCCCCGACATACTGGCGGTAGATTTCATACTTCAGCGTTCCGTCCTCAAAGACCGCGATATGGGGATGCTCCTGGAGGTATTCGATGTATTCCTCCATGCAGAAGTCGAAGTAGTGCATGACCGCGGCGTTGCCTTTTCCGACGAAACGGTACAGGTTCAGCTTAACGGTGACGCCGGTTTTAAAGCTCTTGTCCTGCGTGGTTTCCAGCGGCCAGCTTTCCAACGGGAAGCGGACCGCGAGACCGTACTTCCAGCAGTTTTCGTTCATCCACTTGCCCTGATCGGTGGTGGAGTACTTGGGCTTCGCGACCTCCGGATTGCTCTTGTCATAGAGACGGAGGGTGAAGGCCAGGCCGGAGTTGAATTCGCTGGTGCCGGGGTAGTTGACTTCCTTTTTCGCCGCGGCGATGAGCGCGTCCCCGGAATACCGGTCCTTCAGCTTGTCCATTTTATTCTGGAAGTAGGTGTTCTGGGTTTCCCAGGAACGGTAGCCTTCCTCCACCAGGTAATGTTCCATGCCTTCAGCCCTGGCGGCGTTGAGCGCCTCCATCAGAGCGTCGCAGGCGTTGGTGAAGAGGAGGACGTTATAATCCTTGGTCTGGATTTTGGAATTTCCGCCCAGGTATTTTCCGACGCTGACCACCTTTGAATCGTCAAAATCAGCGGGGCGGGAATGCCATTCGTTGACCAGCAGCATACCGCCGGTCATCAGATCCGCCCGGGAGGCGACGGTGGCCGACTGGTTTTCCAGCGGATAATTGGTCAGATCAATCACATCCCAGCCCTCGGACTTATGATCCGGCCAGGAGGGATTGGCGGCTGACCTGGAAGCCGCGTCATGCTCGTTTTTCAGGTCTTCGATCGCGGCGTAATACTCCGCCATGATCTCCTCATTCTGTTTGGTTACTTCCGCCTGTTTCTTCGCCAGATCCGCGGCGGAAGCTTTCCGGATCGGATCCGTGACGAGGGGCTTGACCAGGAAGCAGCCTGCGGCCAGGGCGGCCACCAGGATGGTGATAATCAGCACCACCGGGACAGCTTTGCTCTTTTTTCTCTTTCTGCTCATGGATTTACACCTGCCTTTGAAAAACGTTATCCGGGAAGGATTCCTGGGAAATAATCATCTTTCCTTAAAAAGTTCGTCACAGGATTGTAAAAATCCTTCTTTCTTTTTGCAAAATTCCTTTGCAGCCTGCCGAAGGGCTTCCCGGGCGGATCACATCCGTTCGGGAGCTTCGATACCGATGAGCCACAGACCGGTTCTGATCACCCGGCGGGCGGCGTCTGTCAGCGCGACGCGGGCGGCGGTCTGCGCGGGTTCCCCGTCCAGGATCCGGTGCTCGTAGTAGTATTTGTTGTAGGCCTGAGCGATATCGGTGACTGCCCGGGTAATCATGCTCGGCTCGTACTTGTCAGCGGCTTCGCGGATGACGTCCGGGAAACGGGACAGAAGCCGCAGCAGCGCCTGGGCTTCGTCGTCCGTCAGAGCGGACCAGTCCGGCGCGGCACCCGCCGGATTCCCGGCTTTGCGCAGGACGCTGCAGCACCGCGCGTGCGTATATTGTACGTAGGGGCCGGACTCTCCGTCGAAATTCAGGGCACGGTCCCAGTGGAAATCGATATCCTTGATCCGGTTGGCGGACAGGTCCGTATAGATGACCGCGCCGATGCCGACCTGGCGGGCGATTTCATCCTTGTTTTCAAGATTCGGAGATTTCTCCTCAATGATATCACGGGCACGGGCGACCGCCTGGTTCAGCAGATCCTCCAGGTAGACGACGTTGCCTTTGCGGGTGGAGAGGGCTTCTCCCTCGAAGGAAACCATCCCGAAGGAAACATGCACACAGTCTTTTGCCCAGGGATATCCCATTTTTTCCAGTACCCGGAAGATCTGGCGGAAATGCAGATCCTGCTGGTAGGCAACAACATACAGGCACTTGTCAAAATGATAGGTGTTCTGCCGGTAGATGGCGGCGGTAATATCCCGGGTGGCATAAATCGTGGCGCCGTCGCTCTTCAGAATCAGGCAGGGCGGCATATTGTCCCCGGAGAGATCCACGACCCACGCGCCTTCGGACTGAACCAGCAGCCCCTTGTCCCGCAGTTCCTGAATCACCGGCTCCATTTTGTCGATGTAAAAGCTTTCGCCGGCGTAGCTGTCAAATTCCACGCCGAGCTGATCGTATACCTTCGCAGCGTCCCGGAGGGTAACGTCCTTGAACCATGTGAAAATTTCCATGGCTTCGGGATCGCCGTCCTCAATCTTTTTAAACCAGGCGCGGCCTTCATCCTCGAGGGAGGGATCCTTTTCCGCCTCGCTGTGGAAACGGACGTACAGTTCGGTCATCGCATCGACGCCGCCTTTTTCCACCTGCTCGCGGCTGCCCCACTTCTTGTAGGCGCAGATCATTTTGCCGAACTGGGTGCCCCAGTCGCCCAGATGATTGATGCCGACGGTGGTATAGCCCAGCCAGTCGTAAATCCGCTTCAGGCTGTGGCCGATCATGGTGGTGGAAAGGTGGCCGATGTGGAAACGCTTGGCGATATTGATGGATGAATAGTCGAGGCACACGGTTTTCCCGGCGCCGATGTCCGAAGCGCCGTAGCGGTCCCCGGCGGCCTGCAGCGCGGCCATGGTTTCGGCGGCAAAATTCACCCGGTTCAGGAAGAAATTCAGATATCCGTTGACCGGCTGCACCGCGGCGACGTCCTCATGGCTCCAGGCTGCGCAAATCGCCTCGGCGATCCGGGGCGGAGCTGTGCGCAGCGGCCGGGCCAGGCGGAAGCAGGGGAAGGCGTAGTCGCCGAGCGCGGGATCCGGCGGGACGGCCAACAGGCCGCGGAGCTCTTCCGCGGCGGGGAGACCTTCAGCTTCGGGCCAGAGGGATTTCATACAGTCCGCAAGAAGCGCGGAAAGGCGGGTCATCGTATCCATGATTATTTCCTCCGGGAAAATAAATGAAAAACGGCGGAATTGCCTGTAAAGACAGATCCACAATAAACCAATATATACTATCACAAAAGCGTTACAAAAGGCAACTATTCATTGACATTCAAGACCGGTGCGCATATAATTTGTAGATAAGCGGGAGACTGTTTTTTTCGTGCCTTTTCGCAGGGAAAAACGGTTTACAATATGAACAGGAGGTAAGTTCATGTCCATCAAACTGACAATTGACGGCAATACCGCCGTCAGCCACGTCGCGTACGCTTTCAGCGATGTGGCGGCGATCTATCCGATTACCCCTTCTTCCCCCATGGCGGAAGTCGCGGACGAGTGGGCTGCGCATGACCGGAAGAACCTTTTCGGCCAGACGGTGCGCATCACCGAAATGCAGAGTGAAGCCGGCGCGGCCGGCGCTGTGCACGGCTCCCTGTCCGCCGGCGCCCTGACCACGACCTTTACCGCTTCCCAGGGCCTGCTGCTGATGATCCCCAACATGTACAAGATCTCCGGCGAAGTGACGCCCGCGGTCTTCCATGTCAGCGCCCGTGCCCTGGCGTACCACGCCCTGAACATTTTCGGCGACCACAGTGACGTTATGGCCTGCCGGCAGACCGGATTCGCGATGCTGGCCAGCAACTCCGTCCAGGAAGCGCACGACATGGCCCTGGTTGCCCATCTGGCGACGCTGAAGAGCTCCGTGCCGTTCCTGCACTTCTTCGACGGTTTCCGTACAAGCCACGAAATCCAGAAGATCGACGCGATCGACCCCAAGAACGACTATGAAGAGATCAAGGCCCTGGTGCCGTGGGACAAGATTGAGGAGTTCCGCGCCCGCGCCCTGAACCCCGAACATCCCCATCAGGCAGGTACCGCGCAGAACAGCGATATCTACTTCCAGGGACGTGAAGCCGCCAACAACTTCTACAAAGCCGTGCCCGCCATCGTTGAAGAGTGCATGGACGAAGTGGCGAAGCTGACCGGCCGCGTCTACAAGCCCTTCCAGTATGACGGCGCTCCGGACGCTGAAAAAGTCATCATCTCCATGGGCTCCAGCTGCGACGTCGCGCACGAAACCGTGAACAAGATGCTCGAGAGCGGCGAAAAGGTCGGCGTTGTGAAGTGCCATCTGTACCGTCCCTTCTCCGTGGAATACCTGATGAAGGTGCTTCCGAAGACCGTGAAGAAGATCGCCGTTCTGGACCGGACGAAGGAATCCGGATCCCTGGGCGAGCCTCTGTACCTGGATATCGTATCCGCCCTGGCGGAAGCCGGACGCAGCGACATCAAGGTCGTGGGCGGCCGTTACGGCCTGGGCAGCAAGGAATTCACCCCCACCATGGTGAAGGCCGTGTTCGCCAACCTGGACGGCGAAATGAAGAACCACTTCACCGTCGGCATTGACGACGATGTGAGCAACACCAGCCTGAAACTGGGCGAGACCTTCGCGGCCGCTCCCGCCGGCACCAGCGCCTGCATGTTCTACGGCCTGGGCAGCGACGGTACCGTCGGCGCCAACAAGAACAGCATCAAGATTATCGGCGACCACACCGACAAATACGCGCAGGCCTACTTCTTCTATGATTCCAAGAAGAGCGGCGGCCTGACCGTTTCCCACTTGCGCTTCGGCGACACTCCGATCCAGAGCCCCTACCTGATCGACGTGGCCGACTTCATCAGCTGCTCTAACCCGGCGTACGTGACCATGTACGACATGGTTTCCCCGCTGCGTGACGGCGGCACCTTCCTGCTGAACTGCCAGTGGGACGTGAAGGAGCTGGACGAGCGCCTGCCCGCCTCCATGAAGAACAAGCTGGCGGCCAAGCACGCGAAATTCTACATCATCAACGCCATTGACCTGGCCCGCAAGGTCGGCATGGGCGGACGCACCAACACCACCATGCAGGCAGCCTTCTTCAAGCTGGCGGACATCATTCCCTATGAGGATGCCGACAAGTACATGAAGGAAAAGGTTGTGGCTTCCTACGGCAAGAAGGGCCAGGACGTCGTGAACATGAACTTTGCCGCGATCGACGCAGCCCTGACCGGTCTGGTCAAGGTCGACATTCCCGCCGACTGGGCGACCACCACGGAAGGCGCCGTACCCGCCAAGGTTCCGGGAACCACCCCCTACTTCGATGAATTCGTCGCGCCGATTCTGGCTCAGGAAGGCAACAAGCTGCCCGTGAGCAAGATGGATCCCCGCGGTATCGTGCCCACCGGCACCACAAAGTTCGAAAAGCGCGGCATCGCCGTGACCGTGCCCGAGTGGCAGCCCGACATCTGCGTGAGCTGCGGCATGTGCTCCGTGGTGTGCCCGCACGCCGCCATCCGCACGATCTACAGCCCCGCCGATATGGAAGTACCGGAAGGCTATGTAACCAAGAACGGCATCGGCAAGGAATTCGCCGGCATGAAGCTGCGCGTGCAGGTATCTCCGCTCGACTGTACCGGCTGCGGCAACTGCGTTGACGTCTGCCTGGGCAAGAAGAAGGACGATCCCACCCAGAAGGCGCTGGTCATGAAGCCCCTGGACAGCCAGCGGAAGGAAGAAGCGAACTGGGAGTTCGCCATGACCGTTCCGGAAATCAAGCTGGAGAACAAGAACTCCGTGAAGAACAGCCAGGCTCTGAAGCCCCTGTTCGAGTTCAGCGGCGCCTGCGCCGGCTGCGGCGAGACGCCCTACGTCAAGCTGGTTACCCAGCTGTTCGGCGACCGGATGATGATCGCCAACGCGACGGGCTGCTCTTCCATCTACGGCGGCAGCGCTCCGACCTGCCCCTATACCACGAATGAGAAGGGCTTCGGTCCCGCCTGGTCCAACAGCCTGTTTGAAGACAACGCGGAGTTCGGCTTCGGCATGAACCTGGCTACCCAGCAGCGCCGCGCCAAGCTGGCTGACGTGATCCGCGAGGTCACCGAGGTGGGCAAGGTTGAAGAAGTGGTCGCGGCCGCGAAGGAATGGCTCGAGAACATGAACGACGCGGAAGGCTCCCGCGCCGCCGGCGAAAAGCTGGTTGCCGCGCTGGAAGCGCAGGCCGACAAGAAGGGCTGCGAACGCCGTGAATATATCCTGGCCAACAAGGATCTGCTGACCAAGAAGAGCATCTGGATCTTCGGCGGCGACGGATGGGCATACGACATCGGATACGGCGGCGTGGACCACGTACTGGCGCAGAACCAGGATGTGAACATCCTCGTACTGGATACCGAAGTGTACTCCAACACCGGCGGCCAGGCCTCCAAGTCGACGCCCACCGGTTCCGTGGCCAAGTTCGCCGCGGCCGGCAAGCGGACCAAGAAAAAGGACCTGGGCATGATGGCTATGAGCTACGGTTACGTGTACGTGGCGCAGGTCGCCATGAGCAACCCGCAGCAGGTTATCAAGGCCATGCTGGAAGCGGAAGCCTATGACGGACCCAGCCTGATCATCGCCTACGCGCCCTGCATCAACCACGGCCTGAAGGCCAAGGGCGGCATGGGCAAGGCCCAGGCGGAAATCAAGAGGGCAGTGGACTGCGGTTACTGGCAGCTGTACCGCTACAACCCGACCCTGGAGAAGCCGATGACGATCGACAGCAAGGATCCCACCGGCGATTACCAGGAATTCCTGAAGGGCGAAGTGCGTTACACCGCGCTGGCCCAGCAGTTCCCGGATGCTGCGGCGAAGCTGTTCGTGCAGCAGGAGGAAGATGCCAAGTTCCGCCTCGAATCCTACAAGAAACTGGCCGGACAGGCATAAGAAACCAACTGAAAAGGGGATTGCCGCATAAGCGGCAATCCCCTTTTTCAATTCCGTCCGGCGTCCGGCAGCCGGCAGTCAGCGGCCTGAGACAGCCCGGCTGTCCGTGCCGTGCGCGCAGTGCTCGGCGGCGGCCATAGCGCAAAGGCCGGCGGCCATGAGCGCATACAGCAGCCAGGGGGAAAGCCCCTGGCCGCCGACGGTGATTTTTCCGTCCAGGGCAAATTCGACGGCAATCACCAGCCCGCAGACGAGGAGCCCCGTAAGCGCGGGAAACCAGGAACGAAGGCCGCGCGGGCCGCGGCGCAGCGCGTACCACACAAGCACACCTTCGCACAGGAGAAAGCAGACCAGCTGTTCCGCACGGATAAAGAGCCAGCGGATGGACTGGATCCGGAGGCTTTCACAGAGAACCTGCGGAAGGCAGAGATAGAACAGCGTACGGATCCAGCGGTTCCGGTCCTTTGCGCGCAGGAGCGCGAATACCATGGCAGCGAGGCCAAGGAATCCTTCCAGCATAAAAACCGCGATGTAATATTCACTGAAGTATTCATCCCAGACGATTTCAACCGTGACGGGGAAGAAGATTCCTTCCTCCAGATAGGTGCCGAAACCGAGCGTGCCGAGGAAGCCTTCCGCAAAGCGGAACATTGCCGCCAGGAAAGCGCCCGCGGGCACGAAGGTGTTCAGGGTTTCCCGGGGGCCGCGCCCGCAGACGCGCGCCGCCGCGGCTACAGCCAGGATCACTCCGGCGACCCCGCCGTAATACGAGAGTTCCTCTACGGGCAGGGCGAAAAGCGGCGGGCGCATCATGATCCGGAAAAGGACCCAGACAAGGCGGGCGCAGGCCGCGCCGGACAGCACGCCCAGCAGCAGGATCAGCAGGCTGAGGGACAGGGATTTTCCGTCCGGGCGGCGCTGCCGGTCCGCAAGGAAAAACCAGAGGATGCAGGCGGCCGCACTGCATCCGGTAAAAATCAGGTAAGGTACAAGGCGTACTTCCATAAACGCGTGTCTCCGTATCAGATCAGTCAGTAAACCAGGCGCTGGCGAAATAGATCGCGTCTGTAAGGCCGCGGTCCTTTCCGTTGGAGGAGTTGGGCGTATTGATGCGGTGGCCGAGAAAAACCATCTGGGAGGATTCTCCGCCGTCGAGCATATACGCGGTCTGAACAGGGCCCAGGGACATCACCAGATCCCGGAAAGTGGCAAGATCCGTACCGTAGTTCGCGCAGCTGACAGCCCTGTAGCGCAGTTTATCAATCTGGCAGATGCACATGCGCTGCGCGCGGCGGTCCGGTTCGGAATATGTCGGGGAGCGGTCGTAATCCAGGACCACCTCATCCGGAACGGGCTCCCCGTTCAGCACAAGAGCGGGGCCGAACTGCAGGGCGTTGATGACCTTTTTCCCGTCCACGGTGGTCTTGTCCAGCGTTTCCAGATCCGTGCCGGCGGGACGGACGACATGGAAGTCCCCATCCTCATCGATCAGCAGGATTTCCAGGTTGGGCGTAACGATATCCCGGTAAACGGTGCCCTGCCGGAGAATATAATTCGGAGGCTTCTGCCCCGAGAAGGAGGCGCAGTAGTCTCCGTCGACGGCCAGCACCGCTTTTTTCCGTTTCGCGATCACTGTGCCGGGCACCATGGCGGAGCCGGTAAAAGGAGTGTTTTCATCGGCGGCGGCCGTACGGATCTGGGAAGGATCCCGGATGGTAATGTCCGCGTACCAGTAAGTGACACCCCATTCGGAATGGTCTACCCGATAACGGTCCACCCGGATGGTGGGATCCTCATAAAAAGAGAGCTTCTGATTGTATTTATAGGTGAAGGGCAGAGGAGAACCGCCCTCCAGACTGACGGGAAGCGGCCGGAATTCGCCGCCGTCCTCCTCCTTTACAGTGATACCGTCCTGCTCCGCGGACGCGGTGAAGACAAGCAGGAAAACGGAGAGAAGACACAGGGCACACAGGATTTTTCGCATCATCTGAAACCTCGACAGAACTGTTTGTCACTGAAGATCGGCGCGGAACCGTCCTTCGCCCGGAACGCCGGGAAAACCCACCGAAGTATACCATCCGGAGACGGAAACCGTCAATGGCCGGGCGGAACGCTGCAGTGCGGGAAACGGCTTGCCCTGCCGCTTCATAGATGATACAATACGATGAAAAAATTGTCAGAGGGGAACCATGAGCAAGACGAAGGAACGGATCCGGGAAAGCAATCTGCGGTACAAACAGTCGCTGGGGCAGAACTTCATCTACGACGACGGGCTGCTGGCGGCGCTGACAGAGGCGGCCGGCGTGACGGATACGGAGGACGTGCTGGAGATCGGCCCGGGGTGCGGCAGCCTGACGAAGCATCTTTGCGCGGCGGCGCACCAGGTGGTGAGCGTGGAGCTGGATGGACGCCTGATCCCGCTGCTGGAGGCGTTCCTGGCCGGGGAAAAGAACTGGCACGCCGTTCAGGGCGACATCATGGAGCTGGATCTTCGGAAGGTGACGGAGGGACTTCGGAAACCGTTTGCCGTGGTTGCAAATATTCCGTACTATATCACAACGCCGCTGATTCAGCGGCTGCTGACATGCGGCCTTCCCGTCAGCCGGCTTGCCCTGATGGTGCAGAAGGAAGTGGCGGACAAGATTCTGTCCTCCCCGGGCGGGGAAGGATGGGGACCTCTGGCGGTGCGCTGCCGGTACATGTGCGAACCGCGGCGGGCTATGGAGGTTCCGGCGGAATGCTTTACACCGCCGCCGAAGGTGGACAGCACCTTCGTGGTTCTGCCGCTGCGGGCGGAACCGGCGGTGAAGGTGCGCAGTGAGGAAATGTTTTTCCGTACGGTGAACGCCGCTTTCGCGCTGCGGCGCAAGACCCTGCTGAACAGCCTTTGCGCCGTGTTCCGGACGGAACGGCAGGAAGCGGAGGGCTGGCTGGAGCAGGCGGGCATCGATCCGATGATCCGCGGCGAGAAGCTGACCCTGGAGGAGCTGGGCCGGCTGGCGGATACGATTTACAGCGGCCGGCGGCTGGAAGCAGGCAGCGCCGGGGCACAGGGAGGCAGGAACGGATGAGTATCGCAAGATTCGGGCATATATCCCCGGAACAATGGAAGGAAGCCATGGGTGACAGGGCGGCGGACGCGATTCCGCTGGAAGAGATTCCGCTTCCGCGCCGGGCAACCGCCGGGAGCGCGGGCTACGATTTTACCGCCCCTGCGGAGACGGTGATCCCCGCGGGCGGCAGCGCGCTGATCCATACGGGGATCCGGGCGGAGATGGAGCCGGGATGGGTGCTGATGCTTTTCCCCCGGAGCTCCCTGGGTATCAGGACAGGGATCCGGCTGAGCAATACCGCCGGCATCATTGACAGCGATTATGCCTTCGCGAAGAATGAAGGGCACATCATGGTAAAACTCCGGAACCCGTCGGACGCACCGGTAACGATCGGGCGCGGGGAACGGTTCTGCCAGGGGGTTTTTCTGCCCTACGGAACCGCGGAGGAGGACAGTGAGTTCACAGAGCGTTCCGGGGGATTCGGATCCACCGGAAAATAAAGGAGAGAAAGAGATGGAGATTATCCGCGCGACCGGGAAGGACCTGGAGGAGCTGCTTCTGTTTTATCAGCGTACCGCGGAAAGGATGGAAAAGGACGGGATCCGCCACTGGCACTGGGGATTGTACCCCACCGCGGAAATGATCCGCAGGGACGTGGAAAACGGAAACCAGTATTGTCTGCGCAGCGGCGGCGCCATAGCGGCGGCGGCAGGGATCACCTTCGGGCAGGAAGAAGCGTATGACGCGCTTTCCTGGACCTGCGGCGTACATCCCGGAAGCTTTCACCGGCTGGCGGTGGATCCTTCCGCGCAGCGTACGGGACTGGGCAGGCTTATGCTGGAGGAAATACAGCGGCTGCTGCGGGACGGCGGGTGCGACTGTATCCGCTGCGACACAGCGGAAGGAAATCTGCCGGCGATCCGCTTCTATGAAAAGCAGGGTTTCCGGCGCTGCGGCCGGCTGCACTGGGCAGAGGTTCCCGGGGACAATATCGCCTTTGACAAAGCGCTGACTCCGGAAGCGCCGCTGTGGCCTGTCCGGATGATTCCCGCATTCCGCTGCGGCGCGGAAACGCCCTGGGGCGGGGAAAAGCTGCGGGAACGTTACGGCAAGAACTGCGCGGATCCGCGCACCGGAGAAAGCATGGAGGCCAGCTGCATTCCAGGAAAGGAAAGCACGGACCCGATGGGCCGGAAGCTGCCGGACCTGGTCCGCGAATTCGGGGAAAAGCTGGCCGGAAAATACGCGGACAGGCAGTTTCCGCTGCTGCTGAAGCTGATTGACGCCCGGGAACAGCTGAGCGTACAGGTACACCCCGGAGACGCATACGCGGCTGCCAATGAGCACGGCAAGCTGGGAAAGAGCGAGGCATGGCTGGTGCTGGAAGCACCGGAAGGCAGCGAGCTTGTATACGGGCTGAAGCCGGGAACCGGACTGCGGGAGCTGCGGGAAGCCTGCGAGAAGGGAAAGGAAGTCGAACCCCTGCTGCGCAGGGTCCGTGTCAGGCCGGGAGACGTATGCGACATTCCGGCGGGATGCATCCATGCAATCGGCGCGGGAATCCTGCTGTACGAGATACAGGAATCCTCCGACCTTACATACCGGTTCTATGACTGGGACCGGAAGGATGCGGCCGGAAGAGGGCGGGAGCTGCATCTGGACAAAGCGCTGGACGTAGCGGACCTGAACTTTGCTCCACTGCCGGTGCGGGTGCCGGAGACCTGCGGTATTCACCGGGTTGTGAACGAAGAAAGATTTACGCTGGACGTGATCCGGTGCGGCGGGGCGGAGCGCCTGCCGGAGGTCAGGGAATTCGGCCTGCTGACCGCGCTGCAGGGAAAACTGACGCTGGAGTGGGAAAACGGCCGGATGGCGCTGCGGGAAGGCGAGACCTTCCTGCTGCCGAAGAGCGCGCCGGCCATGCATCTGCAGGGCGGCGGATCCGCCGCGCTGGCGATGCCGAACGGATAAGGAAAGGAATCGCATGAAATATCAGGTTAACGGAAACACCGAAGGCATCCGGGACGCCATGCTGGCCAGGCTGGACAGCCTGTACAGCTTTGAGACGGAGGAGGACGCCTTTCTTCCGCGGGAGCTGATGAAGCTTCTGGCGGAGTGCTCGTGCGCGCTGAACCGGGAAATCGCCGTGTACATTACCCGGGACGGCGAGATTGTGAACGTTGCGGTGGGCACGGACTGCGACGTGGAACTGACGGATTACAGGCTGCGGCGCAACGCGAACCGGCTGAGCCGCGTGCGCTGCGTGCATACGCATCCGGACGGCGACGGCCGGCTGAGCGACGTGGATCTGAGCGCGCTGAAAATCTTCCGGTATGACGCCATGACTGCCGTCGGAGTCCGGGACGGTGAGCCGACCTTTGTTCAGACCGCTTTTCTGGGAGAAAAGGAAAGCCTGATTATGGATGAACCGGTTCGCTGGTATAAAGTTCCGGACACGGAATGGATAAGCCAGATTGAGATCAGCGATTCCCTGGTGGGCCGGGAGGAGGCGAAGACGCTTTCCGCGGAACGTGAAAAGGCGGTGCTGATGGGCATTGAAAGCCGCGAATCCCTGGAGGAACTGAAACGGCTCGCCGAAACCGCGGGAGCGGAGGTGGCCGGCATTTTCCTCCAGAAGCGGGACAAACCGGACGGCGCACTGTACATCGGAAAGGGCCGGGCGGAGGAACTGGCAAGGGACTGCCAGGCGCTGGAAGCCGACGTATGCATTTTTGACGAGGAACTGACGGGAATGCAGGTCCGGAACCTGGAGGAGATTCTGCGGGTCAAGGTAATCGACCGGACCACGCTGATTCTTGATATCTTTGCCCAGCGGGCTGCCAGCGCGGAGGGCAAGCTGCAGGTGGAACTGGCCCAGCTGCAGTACCGGTCCGCAAGGCTGATCGGCATGGGGACGGTGCTGAGCCGGCTGGCCGGCGGTATCGGTACCCGGGGCCCCGGCGAAAGCAAGCTGGAAATGAGCCGCCGCCGGATCCGGGAGCGGATGACGGAGCTGCGCCGGCGCCTGGACGAACTTGAAAAGCAGCGCTCCGTCCGGCGCAAAAACCGGGAGCGGAACGAAGTGCCCGTCGTGGCGCTGGTGGGATATACGAACGCGGGAAAATCCACATTGCTCAACGCGCTGACCGGAGCGGACGTCTATGTGCAGGATCAGCTGTTTGCCACGCTGGACGCAGTTTCCAGGCGCATGGAAACAGCAGAAAAAACACCGTACCTGCTGACAGATACGGTGGGATTTATCCGGAAACTGCCGCATACGCTGGTCGACGCCTTCCGGTCCACGCTGGAGGAAGCGGCGCTGGCGGACGTGCTGGTGATTGTCTCCGACGGGGCAAGTCCGGACATGGCCGCGCAGCATGACACGGTGGAACAGGTGCTGGAAGAACTCGGGGCCGCGGATCAGAAACGGATCGAAGTCATCAATAAATGCGACATCGCGGATCCGCCGCCGGCGTTCCCCGGAGCGGTCATGGTGTCCGCAAAGACCGGCGAGGGACTGGAAGACCTGAAGGCGGCGATTGCGGCGGCACTGCAGGAAACCTACGCGCCGGTGACCTTTTCGGTGCCGTTCAGCCGGTACGGCATCCTGTCGGAGATTCACGCCCTGGGGCGGGTAATCACGGAGGAGCATACGGAGAACGGCACGGAAATCACCGCAATGGTGGCGCGGGAGGACGTGGACCGGATGATCCGGAAGCACGGCGGGGAAATCCTGAAGGATTTCCGGCCCGGTCAGGCGTGATCAGCCGATCAGTTCCCGCAGGTCGGAGTACTCATATCCGTGGGCGGCGGCCACATTCCGGTTGGTCAGTTTGCCGAGATAGGTATTGACGCCGGAGCAAATGACTTCGCTGCCGCGGCAGGCTGCTTCCAGACCGGCGGACGCGATCTCGAGCCCGTAGCGGACGGTGGCGTTGGTGAGGGCGATGGTGCTTGTGCGCGGAACGGCGCCGGGCATGTTGCCGACGCAGTAGTGTACCACGCCGTCCACTGTATATACCGGATCATCATGGGTGGTGACGTGGGAAGCCTCGCCGCAGCCGCCCTGGTCGATGGCGACGTCCACAAAGACGGCGCCGTCTTTCATTTCAGGCAGGTACTTTTTCTTGAAAAGCTTGGGCGTGGAGCCGCCGGGGATCAGCACGGAACCGATCACCAGGTCCGCGTCCTTCAGAACGCGCTCCACATTGCTGTCGTTGGAAACCAGCGTCTGGATATGGGCGCCGAACATGTTGTCCAGCTCTTCCAGCCGCTTCAGGCTGATATCCAGGATCGTGACGTTGGCGCCCATGCCTACGGCGATCTTGCAGGCGTTCATGCCCACGGTGCCGCCGCCCAGGATGACCACGTTGGCTTTCGGGGTGCCGGGAACACCGGCCAGCAGAATGCCCTCGCCGCCGAATTTCTTTTCCAGGTACTTGGCGCCTTCCTGAATGGAGAGGCGGCCCGCGATCTGGCTCATGGGGGAGAGAAGGGGCAGGGAGCGATCCTTCTCCTGCAGGGTTTCATACGCCACGGCATTGACCCCGCCCGCCAGCAGGGCGTCCATCTGCTGCTTGTCCGCCGCAAGGTGGAGATAGGTATACAGGATCAGACCCCTCCGGAAGAGCGGATACTCGCTTTCCAGCGGCTCCTTGACCTTGACCATCATATCCGCCAGGTGCCAGACATCTGCGGCGTTGTCGATGAGGGACGCTCCCGCGTCCACATATTCGTTGTCCGAAAAGCCGGAGCCGACGCCGGCGCTTTTTTCGATATAGACATGATGCCCGGCCGCAATATAGGCACGGACGTTGTCCGGAGTCAACCCGACACGGAATTCATTGTTCTTGATTTCTCTGACGCAGCCGATTTTCACGAAAACCCATCCTTTCTGTGCGGGAAACCGCGGAAGGCTTCCCGGGATCCGGTTTTATTATGTACCGCGGCCAAAGCACGCACAAGTTTTTTTTGTGTGCTAAAAAGGGAGGAAAAAGCGCAAAAACAGCGCAAAACAGTCAATGAAACGCTTGTCATGACAATGCCGGATGGAGTATAATATATTAAATCAGAGAACAAACAGACAGGGGGGATTGGTGTGGAAGATCAGTTCAACACCATGAAGCATAATCCGATTGTCGGAACAGGGAACGACGCGCGGGATATCCTGATGTTCGTCTATCAGGCCCTGCAGGTGAAAGGGTACGACCCGGTGGATCAGATTGTCGGTTACATCATTACGGGCGATCCAACATACATCACCAGCTACAATTCCGCCCGAAGCCTGATCGGCAGAGTGGACCGGGATACCCTGCTGGAGGAGCTTGTCCGATCCTACCTGGAGACACACTGACTTTAGCGGACGGCGCTGAAAAATGCACCGTCTGTTTTTTTGGGAAGAAGAAGGACGGAAAACCCGTTGAATAAGCGGAAGGATCCAGTTTGATTTGGGAGGGACTTATATCATGAAGAAAAAACTGGCTGCGGCGGTTCTGATCGGTATCGTCTGCCTGCTTGCCTCGCTGCCGGCGCTGGCTGCCGACGTTTTCAAATTCGCGGAGCAGACGGTGAATGTTTTCGTCGGTGAAACCGTGCAGCCTGAGCTTCTGCAGGACGGAAAGTTCACGGAAGGAGAGCTGGTCTTTTCCCAGAACAAGGGAAAGGAAAAGGTCGGGTCGGTGGATCAGACCGGAACCGTAACCGGCATCGGCCCCGGTGAAATGTACCTGTACGCGGACCTGAAAAAGGACGGAAAAACCGTCAAACGCGCGCAGACCGTAATCAAAGTGTTCCGCAAGGTCGAAAGCGTTACGCTGGACACGAAGGGGCTCAGGGTCTATGAGCCGGATGACGCGGAAATCCTGTCCCTGGTTCACCGCCTGCCGGAGGAAGAGGAACCGGAAGGCAGCGCGGAAGGAGAGGAAACCGGTGAAAACTGGCTGAAGGACCGGGTGCTGGAAATGTCCGTCGGGAAGGGCTTCACGCCCCGGATCACCTACGCGCCGGGCGACGTGGCCTACGCGCATAAGAAAGCGACCTTTGAAATCAGCGACGAGAGCATTCTGGCGAACAGGAACGGCGTGCTGACCGCCCTGAAGGCCGGGGAATGCAGGCTGATTATTCACAGCAGCCAGAGCCCCGAGGTGACGGAGACGTTCCACGTGCTGGTTGTTCAGCCTGTGAAAAAGATCCAGATCAACACCAAGGAAAGAACTGTGTTTGCCGGCAGCACGCTTCAGATCGACGCAGAAGCCCTGCCTGCCGAGGCGAGCGACAAACGCATCGTCTGGAGCTCCCGCAAACCGCAGACCGCCACCGTGGACGAGAACGGCCTGGTGACAGGCGTCAGCAGAGGCCAGGTGGCGATCGACGCGAAATCCGCGGACGGAACGAACGTTACCGCAACGATTTTTGTTACGGTCATGCAGGATGTGACAGGCCTTTCCATCAAGGAAACGGATATCACGGTGGCGACAAAGAGAACCGCGTCGAATCTGCATGTGACTGTGGAGCCGAAGGACGCGGACAACAAGAAGCTTCTCTGGAGCTCCTCGGATGAAAGCATCGCGACCGTCAACGGCTACGGCGGCATTACCGGCAAAAAGGCGGGAACCTGTACCGTTACCTGCACCAGCGCGTCCAACCCGTCGGTTTCGGCGAGCATTCCGGTGCGCGTGATCCAGATGGTTACGGAGGTCCGGTTCCTGACGCCCGCGGGGCAGTCGTTCAACGTCGGAGACAGCATCCAGCTGGACTGGACCGTTCTTCCGGACGACGCGTCCATCAAGGACGTCACCTTCAGCAGCAAGAACGAGAAGGTTGCCGTCGTGGACGCGAACGGTATCGTCACGGGCATCAGCAGAGGCCAGGCGGACATCGTCGCGAAGGCGACGGACGGCAGCGGGAAGAGCCGTTCCTACAGGGTCAGCGTTATCCAGCCGGTGGAAGGCATCAATCCCATGGGATCGATGTATTACGCGCCGCTTTACAGGGGCTACAACCTCAAGGCCACCGTATACCCCAGCAACGCGAACAACCAGCGGATTCTCTGGAGCAGCAGCGATACGTCCGTCGCCACCATCAAGAGCGTCGGAACAAGCTACGGCCAGGTTTACGGACGGCGGCGCGGCTGGGTGACCATCACAGCCACCACTGAGGATGGCGGATTCTCCACTTCCACAAATGTGCAGGTGGACGATTTCGACGGAATGGTTTTCTGCCAGAGCGCGTATATCGATGAAAACAATAAGATCCGGATGACCATTGTGAACATGAGCCAGGAATTTAACGTAACCCGGGTCAATATGCGCGTGGAATGCTACGATACCTGGGCGCATCCGATGATCTGCAATACGGACGGCGTGAGCACCTCCTTAGACGCGAGCTATTCGCAGACCATATATGCCGGCGGCCGGTCCGAGCACGGACAGTTCCGGTTTATCAACTATAAAGAGAACGGTATGCTGGGTTACGCGGTCATCACCGTGACAGGATACGATCTGGAGAACGGGCAGCGCTGGAGCGTTCCGGAAAATGTCCAGAAGGAACTCAGCTGCCAGTCCAGAGTGTCGTCGCACATGTGGGAACCGACTCTGGCTCCGCCCATTGTAACAGAGGAATAAAATGGCTGACCTGATTATTATCGGCGCAGGGCACGCGGGATGTGAAGCGGCCCTGGCCGCCGCCCGGATGGGCATCGATACACTGCTGCTGACGCTGAACATGGACGGCATAGCGCTGATGGCCTGCAATCCGGTAATCGGAGGTTCCGCCAAAGGCCACCTGGTACGGGAACTGGACGCGCTGGGCGGCGAGATGGGCCTCGCGATTGACGATACGTTCCTGCAGAGCCGGATGCTGAATATGGGAAAGGGGCCCGCGGTCCATTCCCTGCGGGCGCAGGCGGACAAGCAGGCATACCAGAACCGGATGCGGAAGGCGCTGATGACCTGCGGACACCTGACGGTACGGCAGGGTGAGGCGGCTTCCATTGAGACAGAAAACAACAGAGTGACCGCTGTGACTACCTCCACGGGCGCGCGGATTCCCTGCCGCGCCGTGGTGGCGGCCACCGGCGTATACCTGCAGGGCAGCATCATCATCGGAGAACACCGGCATGACGGCGGGCCCCAGGGACTTATGAACGCGTCCCTGCTTTCCGGCAGCCTGGCGGAGCTCGGATTTACGCTGCGCAGGTTCAAGACCGGGACGCCGGCGCGGGTCGACGTACGGTCGGTGGATTTTGACGAGATGCAGGAGCAGAAAGGCGACGAGCCCGTTGTTCCGTTTTCCTTCCTGACGGACAGGAAACTGGAAAACACCTACAGCTGCTACCTGACATGGACAACGCCGGAGACGCACCGGATTATCCTTGACAACCTGGACCGGGCGCCGCTGTACAGCGGGAAAATCCACGGGATCGGGCCGAGATACTGCCCGAGCATTGAGGATAAGGTGGTTCGCTTCGCGGATAAGGACCGGCACCAGATTTTCCTGGAGCCGGAAGGGAAGGAAAGCCGGGAGTGGTATGTGCAGGGCATGTCCACTTCCATGCCGGAGGATGTGCAGTGGGCCATGTACCGGACGATCCCGGGCCTGCGGAGATGTGAGTTCACCCGGCTGGGATACGCGATCGAATACGACTGTATCGACAGCCTGGAGCTGCGGCCGACGCTGGAAAGCCTGCGGATCGGCGGGCTGTATTTCGCGGGGCAGATCAACGGCACCAGCGGATACGAGGAAGCGGCCTGTCAGGGACTGCTGGCCGGCATGAACGCCGCGCTGCGGATCCAGGGAAAGGAACAGGTGATCCTGACCCGGGATATGGCGTATATCGGTGTGCTGACGGACGACCTGACCACCAAGGGAACCGACGAACCCTACCGGATGATGACCTCCCGCGCGGAGCACCGGCTGTACCTGCGGCAGGACAACGCGGACCTGCGGCTGACGGAAATCGGTTTCCGGGCGGGACTGGCGTCAGAGGAAAGGCTGGAAAGGACCAGGCGGAAACGGGAAGAAACGGACAAACTGCTGCGGGAGCTTCGCACGACGCGATTCGCGCCGAATGAAGCGCTGAACGCTTTCCTGCGGGGCAGGGGCCAGCCGGAGACAGCGGGATCCCTGAACGCGGAAGAGCTGCTGCGCCGGCCGGAAATCTCCCTTACGGACCTGCGGGAAATGAAACCGGAATGGCAGGCGGTTTCGCCCGCCGCCGCGGAACAGGCGGAAATTGCCGTAAAATACGCCGGTTATCTTGAGAAGCAGAAGCATATGATCGAACAGGCGCGCCGCATGGAGGAAACCCGGCTGCCGGAGGATATTCCCTACGAACAGATTGAGCATCTGCGGCTGGAAGCCCGGCAGAAGCTGGCCCGGCAGAAACCGGTATCGCTGGCGGCGGCCGGCCGGATCCCGGGCGTGAATCCCGCGGATGTGGCGGTGCTGACAGTATGGCTTGAAAAGCAGAAAAGGGCGCAGGACAGATCCTGACAGGAATCTGTCCGCGCCCTTTTCCGATGCCGCCTCAGGCTCCGCGTTTACGCCTGGGTGTCCTCATCATTGGTGTGCTTGATGGCACTGACTGTTCCGGCCACGCTGCCGAAAACGCAGATCAGAACCGCGAAGACAGCAATAAAGAGAACGACGGCGATGGCTACAACTACTCCGGTTTCCATAACAATATCCTCCTCATAACAGCGGCCGGCGGCCGTCAGATAATGAGATTACTGATCATAGTTCCGGCGCGGGAGTTCGATGCCGAATTCCGCGGCGGTGCTTTCCAGAATATCCAGGGCGCGTTCGATCTGCTCCGGCTTATGTTCGCTGATCACGCAGAAGCGGAGGCGGGCTTTGCCCTTCGGAACGGCGGGATACATGGCGGGGGGAACGCTGACTCCCCGCTTTTTCAGTTCGTTGGACAGGAACCACGCGTCCTCGTCCTTGCCGACCAGAACGGGAAGGACGGCGGTTTCGCCTGCCAGGCAGATGTCCAGGTGGCGGCGTTTGGCACTCTCGGTGAAAGAACGGATCGCGGTGCGCAGGTGTTCCATGATCTCCGGGTGGCTGCGCAGGGTACGGATGGCGGCCAGGGAGCCGGCGGCAAGCGCCGGGGAAATACCGACGGAGAAGACAAAGCCGGGCATATTGTACCGTAGGTAATCAATCAGGCACTTCTTTCCGGCCAGATAGCCGCCGCAGGTGCCCAGGCCCTTGGAAAGGGTGCCGTACTTGATATCGATATCATTGCCGTCCAGATTGAAGTACTCGTCCACGCCGCCGCCGTGCTCGCCGATGACGCAGGCGCTGTGGGCCTCGTCCACCATGAGGAAGCAGCCGTACTCCTTCTTGACACGGACAAAATCCGGCACGGGAGCGATATCGCCGTCCATGCTGTAGGCACCCTCAATGACGATAAGGACTTTTTCGAAATAGGCGCGCTGGCTCTTCAGGATGGTTTCCAGCGCCGCCACATCACTGTGGGGGAAGGGCCGGGACGTCGCGTCGCTCAGCTTGCAGCCCTGCTCGATGGAATTGTGGGCCAGGGCGTCGTAAAGAATCAGGTCATTTTTGCCGCAGAAGTTGCCCACGAAGGTGACATTGGTGGAATGGCCGCCGACGCAGACGATGGCGTCCTCGGTATGCTTCCAGTCGGCCAGTTCTTTTTCCAGCTCCTTGTGGATCATTTTTTCACCGGCCAGCAGGCGGCTGCCGCTGGCGCTGGTGCCGTATTTGTCGATGGCAGCCTTCGCGGCGTCCATGACTTCCTTTCGGCCGCTCATTCCGACATAATTGTAGCTGCCGAATTCGAGAATTTCCTTTCCGTCGACGATGCCGGTATCCAGCAGGGGCGACTCATGGGCGACGAAATAGGGATTGTCACCGTTTCCGACGAGCGCCTTCTGGCGTTCCAGGAAATGCAGGTATTCGGGGGAATCCTCGAAGCGCGTGATGGGACGCACGGGAACGCGTTCCCGTGGTTTGCCGGTATCGGCGGTGCCGTTCAGCAGATCCTCCACCACGCGGGACATGCTCTCCACGGTGGCGCACTGGCCGTATTCTTCGGCGGGAATGGTGATTCCCCATTCCTCTTCGGCTTTCAGGGCAATACTGAGCACCTGGAGGCTGTCGCCCTGCAGATCCTCGATGAAATTCGCGCTGTCGGAGATTTCCTTCTCCGGGATATCCAGGGCTTCCGCGTACATCGCCCGGACCTTCCTGCGGATTTCATCCTGCACGGCGGACTTGGTGCGGGCTTTTTCGGAAACGGCCACTTCCGCGCCGGCGCTCTGCGCCCGGAGATCCAGCTCCTTGTAGATCAGTTCCTTCTCTTCATACAGGCGCTTCAGCTCTATCCGCTTGACCTTGATTCCGCTGACCAGGGGCAGGGACATGGGTGTGACGAGCGCCCGGTCCAGCTGGGCGTAGAGGGGGAGCCGCGCGTTGACCGCGGCGATTCTGCCGGCCAGCGCGTTCAGGTAATTCTTGTCGGTGTAGTTCTCGCCGACATTCAGCACGAGGACCACGTCCTCGTTGTTATCCCGCTTGTTGCGGGGGAAGCCCACCACGCAGAGCTGCTCCACGCCGGGAAGGGAAGCGAAGGAATCCTCCAGATCATCCGGATAGACGTTTTCACCGGATTCGTTGATGATGACATCCTTCAGGCGCCCTTTGATGAAAACACGGCCGGAAGCGTCCATCTTCGCGACGTCGCCGGTCGGGAACCAGCCGCCGTCCAGCGTATCCGGCGGAAGGATTTCGCCCTTCACAACGCGGCCGGAATGAATGCCGGCACCGCGGATCTGCAGTTCCCCCGCGGCGTTTTCCCCGCCGGCAATGCGGTACTCGGCGGCGCCGAGGGTGGCGCCGACAGAGCCGTTCAGCCTTTTGCGCAGGCTCAGGGAGGTTTCAAAACCGTTGATGGCGGTTTCGGTCATTCCGAAACCGTTGACGGTGTAGTACCCCAGGGCGTTCAGGGTGCGCAGGGTTTCCAGCGGCGTATGGCTGCCGCCGAGAATCACCACGTCCACCTCAGTGCCCAGCAGGCGGGAATCAACGGAAGCAAAAAGCTTTTTTTCCGCGAGGCGCAGGCCGAAAGACGGCGCCACGGACTGCACGCCCAGCGACAGGGCGGAGGAAACTTTAAAAAGCCAGCGCCTGAAGGGCTTTTCCTTTTTGACCGATTTCTTCAGGGACTTGATCAGGTTGTTGCCGACAAGCGGCACGACGATCAGCAGGTTGGGCGGGAAGTGACGGCAGACGTTCATGATGGAATTGGGCGTCCGGTCCGGCAGGTACACGTTGGCAGCGCCGCAGAAGGGAACCAGCACAACGTTGGCCATAAAACCCAGCACATGATGGAAAGGCAGGAAAGCCAGCGCGCGGCGGCCGCGGTTATCCTCCCGGATGATCCGGGTGTTCTCCCGGTGAATCTGCACGGTGGCCAGCGCCTGTTCGCAGACTGCCGCGCCGGAATAGGCGAAGATCCGGCTGCGGCCGGTGGTTCCGCTGGTGCACATGGCCACATAATCGCCCCAGACAGGGGTGAAGCCGATGGTGCGCGGCGAGTCGGCGACGGCTTTATAGTCGATCTGCCGGATATCGCCGGTCAGCCCCCGGGGCTTGCGGGAGATGATCACTTTGCAGCCCGCTTCCTCCAGGAGGCTCTGCACCATACTGTCCGCCGCGGAGGCGTCCAGCAGCAGCACGTTGTGCCCTGAACGGATGACGCCCCAGAACAGGGTGGGCCAGTTGGGGCAGGTGTCCACGGCGATGGCGATCCAGCCGCCTTCAGGCGTATTGGCGGTAAGATACGCGGCGTAATCGTCCGCCCGGCGGGTCATTTCCGCGAAGGAAAGGGACAGCTCCTTGTCTCCCTTCAGCCAGAGAGCGGCAGGCGTGTCCCCGTAATCCCGCAGAATGTCAAACAGGACGCAGAGCCGGCGGTCTTCCTCCAGACGCGCGCTGACCTGCAGAATATCCATATTGCTCATGATGGCCTCCTTCCGAATGTCGGCTTGAGCGTTTGTCCTGCGGGAGCGGGGTGAAAATAAGGACGTATAAAACAGCAATAAAGCCCCGTCACAACCGCATCATCTCATTATATCATGTTTTGCGGTTTGTGCATACAAATCATTTTTGGCCGGAAAACCGCCCAAAAACAGCACCGGATCTCCTTCTTCGGGAGATCCGGTGCGGAACGGCCTGTATTACTCCTCTCCGGCGGACTCCGGGACCCAGGGCATCAGGAACATCGTTACATACTGGGTTTTGTCATTGTAGGTGAACTTGTAGGAGAAAGTCTTATCCTCCTCCCGGACGCGTTCGTCCTTTGGCACCTGGAAAAAGTTGGAGGTTTTCTTTTCGCTGCGGGGATCATAATCCCGGACAAACATGCATACGCTGTGGTTGTTCACATTTCCCTCGATGGTGGTGAGGCGGAGCCGGCCGTTATCGAGCTTTTCCACATCATACACGAAGCCCACATGCCAGAATTTTCCGTAGTTTTTGCTGCCGTAAACGGCGATGAAGCCCTTCCGGGGGATCATGGTGGTCCGGTACATGCGGGAGTAGCCTTCCACCATCTTGCCGGGGGCGGAGGCGGTGGCGTGATAGACGCCTTCCTTCTCCGCGGGTTCGATCGTGCGGTAATCCTCCTGGGGAATGCCTGCTTCCTTCATGCACCAGGTGACAAATCCGGCGCACCATTCCCACTCATACTGATTGAACCAGGCAGTGTACTTGTTTTTCTTCTTCAGGTTTTTCCCGCCGGTCTCCTCCAGCTCGGTACGGACGATGTCCAGCAGGTTCTGAATTTCGAAGGGGATCTCTTCCGTGAAGGTTTCGTCCAGCTCCGCGGGAGGCGGCGTCGGCGAGGCCTTCGATCCGGCCGCTCCGGCGGAGGAAGCGCAGAACACCGTCACCAGCAGCATCAGCAGGGAGAGAATCCGTTTCATATGGCATACATTCCTTTCTTTCCTGCAGGGGCGCGCGTTTTCATACAACCGCGCCGGCCCCTCTGACGAAAACAAGTATTACATAAATCTGACGATTCTTCAACAGGGTTTTGTTCCTCCTCCCGGAGAAAAACCTGCCGGGCGGCAGGGGAAAAAACAGCAAAAAAGAACCGGCAGGAGAAGCGCCGCGGTTGCCCGCGGATCGGGTTTAATGCTATAATATAAAATCAGTGAAATGCAAGCCGGAGGAGATTATGAAGCGTCCGAGGCAACTGGTTACCGTTATTCTCGCAGGGATCTGCCTGCTGTTTTCCGCACTGTGCGCCGCCGCTGGCGCGTCCGGCTTCACAAGCTCCTGTCCGCAGTCCTTCAGGATGCTGGGGACGGTCAATAACGCCGCGACCTTTTCCGTCGGGAGCTTCGAATCCGGGGAGCGGATCCGCCTGAAAAAGGGGACGGCCGTGTCTGTGCTCGGCAGGGAGGGAATCCATTATTTCGCGGAAGCCAACGGGAAAACCGGCTATATTCATAAAGACCTGCTGGATCTGACAGGGGAAGCGGCGGAGCAAACGGCGGAATCCATCTCGGATACACTGCGGGTGGAGAACCCGATCCAGGCGCAGACGCTTTTCGGATATCTGACATTTTCCGGCGACCTCTGGGCGCCGGAAGCGGTGGATACGCTTTTCCTGTATATATGGGATGAGCGCGCGCTTGCGCTGGAAAAAGCGCTGGTTCTGCAGCTGAAGGAGCCGTCGGACACCGTCAGCGCGTCGGTGATGGATCAGAGCGTCAACGCAGGCAGGCTTGCGGGCGGCCGGAAAACGCTGGTAATCCAGGGAAGCGCCGGCGGGAAGCAGTATGTGCTCGGCAGGCTGTTTTTTACGGCGCCGGGCAGGGAAAAGGATCCGCGCCACATTACGGACCTGTGCAAAATTCCCTACAAGTCGCTGCTGGACAGCAATGTGGAATCAGCCTGGTCTCCCAGGGAGGAGAATCCTTCCCTGAAAATTGAGATACCCGCGGATGTGAACGCCGCGCTGCTGACGCTGGAATGGAAAAAACCGCCGGAGCACTTCACGGTTATCCTGACCGGAAGAAACGGCGAAAAGCTCTCGGAAACACGTTATGAAACCGGTTTTTACGCGGACAGCGTTGCCCTGGACGACAAGGTCGGCGGGATTACGGTCACGCCGGCAGGACGCCGGTGTGCCCTGGGTACCGTAAGGATTTACCCGGAGGAATACGCGGCGTTCGCGGTGCAGCGGTGGGAACCCCTTCCGGACAAGGTGGACCTGCTGCTGTTCTCCGCCCATCAGGACGACGAGCTGCTCTTTTTCGGCGGAATGATTCCGTTCTACTGCGCGGCCGGAAAGACGGTCGGCGTGGTCTATATGGCCGACTGCGGCCGGGACCGCTACGCGGAGGCGCTGGACGGCCTGTGGACGGCAGGCATGAAATACCATCCGGTGTTCATGGGCTGGCGGGACGGCCTGGTAGGCAGCATAAACGTAGCCAAAAGCATGTGGAGGAACGTATCGCAGGATGTGAAGCGGGATCCGCTGCTGGAAATGGTGCGGGTGATCCGGAAATACCGCCCGGAAGTGGTGGTGACACACGATTTTAACGGCGAGTACGGCCACGTACAGCATATTCTGACAGCGGAGCTGATTTCCGAGGCCGCCGTCCTGGCGGGGGACGCGTCCTGCGATCCGGATTCCGGCCTGGACCCCTGGGAAGTAAAGAAGGTATATATCCACCTGTATGAACAGGGACAGATTGAAATGGACTGGACCCGGCCCCCGGAGGACGGGACGGAGAAGACGCTGACGCCGATTTTCCTGGCAAAGGAAGCATACAGCAAGCACCGGTCCCAGCAGGAGGCCTTCCAGATGGACAAACACGGCGTCCTGTATGACAACCGCCTCTTCGGCCTCTTTTTTTCCAGGGTCGGGGAAGACGTGAAAAAAGATGACCTGTTTGAAAACATCCCCTGAGAATCCGGTGCGATTCGCGTGAATATACAGATTGCAGGAGGGAACCATGAAAAAAAAGACGATGATCCGGATCAGCCTGCTGGCGCTGATCACCATGCTGCTGGCGGCGGCAGCGGCCGCGGGGTTTGCGGAAAGTGAAATTGCTGTACTTCCGATCGACCTTTCCGGCGGCGCGCCTTATAAGCAGACATACAAATCAAATCCCGAATCATACGAGGATCCCACGATCAGCGTTCAGTTTTTCAAGGGAAAGACGGATGTGCCGAACCAGGGAAAGGTATTCTACTTCTATGCCCTGGTGCAGATTCAGCACGCTTCGCAGCTGCGGACGGCGGCGGCAGATCCAACCGATTTCAACCGCGCCCGGTGGTGCCCGGCCAAGAACATGGCCAAACGGGTGAACGCGGTGCTCGCCGTCAACGGGGATTTCAGCAATTTCCACGTGCAGACCGAAAGCAGCAAGTTCTGCCTGCGCCAGGGGAAAATATACCGGGACACGCTGGCTGAAAAACTCGACATGCTGATGATTGACGAGGAAGGGGATTTCCATGTGATTCCGGGCGGGCCGGAGCTTGCCGGAATCAGCAAGGAAGAGATTGACGGCAGGAAAGTGATCAACGCCTTCCAGTTCGGACCGGCGCTGGTGCTGAACGGGGAACCCGTCGCGGACGAATATGTCACAGATCCCGCGCATTCACCCTGGGGCGCTAACCCGGACGAGCATACGGCACGGATGTGCATCGGCCAGATCGACCGGCTGAGCTATTTTGTGCTGACATGCTGGGACGGCATGGACCTGGCGCAGTTCAGGGATTTCGCGCTCAGCCTCGTGCCGTCGTGCAGGACGCTGTATGTGCTGGACGGAGGAAACTCCGCGCAGATGATTTATCTGAAGAGCCAGGTAAACCTGGAGGATACGAAAAACAACGCGAGGGATATCGGGGATATAATTTATTTCGCCAGCGCGGATTTTTCCAGGTAAAGCAGGCGGTTCCCCCGGTGCTCCATGACGGCGAGCACCGCCAGGCCGGCGGCCATCATGGAATAGGTAATGATTTCGGGAACAAACGTGCCGCCGACGCGCACCTTGCCGTCGAGCATAAACTCCTCAAGAACCGTCAGCCCGCAGACCACGAGGCCGGCAACGGCCGGAATCCACGCGGAGAAGCCTTTTTTTCTGCAGGCCCAGCCGTACCACACCAGCACGCCTTCCACAAACAGGAAGCAGGTCAGCTGCTCCAGTTTGATGAACAGCAGGCTGATGGAATCATTGCGAAGGCTTTCCAGCAGGACCTGCGGCATACAGAGGTAGAACAGCGTGCGGAGAAAACGGCGCGGCTCGCCGCGGTGCGCCAGGGAAAGCGCGAAGGCGGCCAGGGAAACCAGGCCCTCGAACATGAAGACGGCCAGAACATATTCCGTATAATCCTCGCTGTACCAGACGCCGACCGCCAGCGGGAAAGGCAGCGCGGCGTCAAGATAGGCGCCGGTTCCGACCGGGTAGAGGAAGTATTCCGCAAAGCGCGCGGCGGCGGCCATCAGCGCCCCGGCAGGGGCGAAGGCGTTCAGCGCCCGCACAGGACGAAGGCCGAAGAGCTTTCCGGTCAGCGCGGCCGCGAGGGTTACACCGGCGACGCCGCCGTAGTAGGACAGCTCCTCCGCGCGCAGGGAAGTCCAGAACGCGCCGGCATCCTGCTGCAGCAGATAGGAAAGATTGAATATGAAATAAAACAGCTTGGCGCCCAGAATCCCGAGCAGGCAGCCCAGCAGCAGAACGCAGGCGCTCATGGAAAGAGCCTGGTCCGCGCGGACGGCAGGCTCCTTCCGGAAGCTGAAAAAGAGCAGGGCGCAGGCGCACAACGCGCTCGCTCCCATTGCGATCAGGTAGGCAGTGAGATTATACGGCGTACTGATATCCATTCCGAACACCTCCGTGTGCGCGGGCGTTTTTCGCCGCGGCCGGGCCGCAGCACCGGCTATTCTATCACAAAAACCGCCGCGCGTTCAAGGCGGACCGGCATTGCGCCCGGAGGCCGGGAAACGGTTGTTCTTTCAGGAAATTCATGGTAAAATCAGAGAAGAAACCGAAGTAACAGGAGGCTGACAATGAAAATACTGGTTACCGGGGGAGCAGGATACATCGGGAGCCATACCTGCGTGGAGCTGCTGGAAGCGGGGCACGAGGTTGTCATTGTGGACAACCTGTACAATGCCAGCCGGAAAGCGGTGGACCGGGTTGCGGAGATTACCGGGAAGACGCCGGTGTTTTACCAGGCGGATCTGTGCGACCGGGCGGCTATGGAACGGGTTTTCGCCGAGCACAGCTTTGACGCGGTGATTCATTTCGCGGGCTACAAGGCGGTGGGCGAATCGGTGGCGAAGCCCATCGAATATTACACGAACAATCTGTACGGCACGCTGACGCTGACGGACCTGATGCGGAAGCACGGCGTGAAGAAAATTATTTTCAGCTCTTCCGCCACGGTATACGGGGACCCGGCTTTTGTGCCGATCACCGAGGAATGCCCCAAGGGTGTGTGCACCAACCCGTACGGATGGACGAAGTGGATGCTGGAACAGATCCTGACCGATATCCATACCTCCGATCCGGAATGGAGCGTGATCCTGCTGCGGTACTTTAACCCTATCGGCGCGCACCGGAGCGGAAAAATCGGGGAAGATCCGAAGGGTATCCCCAACAACCTGGTTCCCTATGTGGCGCAGGTGGCGATCGGAAAGCTGCCGGAGCTCGGAGTGTTCGGGGATGATTACGATACGCCGGACGGAACCGGCGTGCGGGACTATATTCATGTTGTGGACCTGGCGAAGGGCCATGTGGCGGCGCTCCGCAAATTCAAGGAAGAGAACGCGGTGCGGGTTTACAACCTGGGCACCGGCCACGGGTACAGCGTGCTGGAGGTGGTGCGCGCTTTTGAACGCGCCTGCGGGCACGCGATTCCCTGCGCCGTGAAACCCCGCCGGCCCGGGGATATCGCCGAATGCTACTGCGATCCGGGAAAAGCCCGGGAGGAGCTCGGGTGGGAAGCGCAGTACGGCATTGAAGACATGTGCGCTGATTCCTGGCGGTGGCAGAGCATGAACCCGGACGGATACCGGACAGGAGACGGGAACGACTGACAGCGGGAAAGGACGCGGCAAACCATGACAACGTATGTATGCGGTCACAGGAACCCGGACACGGACTCCATTGTCGCGGCGATTTCCTACGCCGCGCTGTACAACATGCTCGGGGAGAGCGACTATGTGCCGGTACGGCTGGGACACCTGAACGACGAGTCGACGTTTCTGCTGAACCGGTTCGGGTTTGAGCCGCCGGCCAGGATTACCTCCGTGCGCACCCAGGTGCGGGACGTGGAATACGATACGCCGCCGCGCCTTGCCGCCGGCGTTCCGGTAAGCTACGCCTGGAACCTGATGCTGGAATATCCGAACCTGAGCATGTTTCCCATCATCCGGGAGGATGAGACGCTGTACGGGGTCATCACCGGGAGCGCGATCGCCCAGAACGATATGCAGACGATCCAGACGCCGGTGGTGCATGACGCGCCGATCCTGAACGTGCTGAGCGCGCTGGAAGGGCATATCCTGAACCGGGAGGAAGACTATTTCGAAAGCATATCCGGCGAGGTGACCATCGCGCTGCCGGGCGGCGGGGACAATCTGCGTAATATCGGCCGGGAAAGCATCGTGCTGTGCGGCAGCCAGCCGGATGTTGTGGATACGGCGCTGAAGCAGGGCGCGGGGTGCGTAATTCTCTGCCAGAGCAGCCTGGCGGAACAATACCGGGGCATCGCGTCGGAAACCTGTGTGATTTCCACACCGCTGGACGCATGGCGCGCGGCGCGGTGGCTGTATCTGGCCACGCCGGTGGGCAGGATCGCGAAAACGGAGGAAGTAAAGGTTTTTCATCTGGACGATTATCTGGACGATGTGAAGGAAGCGGTGCTGACGAGCCGGCACCGGAGCTATCCGATTCTGGACCGGCAGGAGAAAGTGGTCGGCACGCTGAGCCGGTACCACCTGCTGCAGCCGCGTCGGAAACGGATCGTACTGGTGGACCATAACGAAACCGGGCAGTCTGTAGCCGGACTGGACCAGGCGGAGCTTGCCGCGGTGATCGACCATCACCGGCTGGCGGACGTACAGACCGGATATCCCGTATATGTCCGGAATGAACCGGTGGGCTCCACGAACACGATCATTGCCACCATGTTCCAGGAGAACGGGCTGATGCCCGGGGAAAAACTGGCCGGCCTCATGGCGGCCGCCATCATCAGCGATACGGTTATGTTCAAATCCCCCACCACCACGCCGAGAGACCGGCGGATGGCGGAGCGGCTGGCAAAGATCGCCGGGCTGGACCTGGAAAAGCTCGGGCAGGAGGTATTCTCCGCCAGCTCATCGGACAAGACGGCGGACGTGCTGCTGGGAACGGATCTGAAGGAATTCAACCTGAGCGACCATTATATTATCATCAGCCAGATTACCACGATGGATTCCGCTTCCCTGATGAACAGGAAGCAGGAGCTGCTGGCGGAGATGGAGAAAATCCGGAAGGACCGGAAAGCGGACATGGTACTGCTGATGATTACGGACGTGCTGCGGGAGGGAACAGACCTGCTGTTCCTGGGCGACGGGGAAGTCATCCAGCACGCCTTCGATCTCCGGGAAATCCGGGAGAACGATGTGTTTATTCCCGGCCTTGTGTCCAGAAAGAAGCAACTGGTTCCCGCCCTGACGGCGCTCTGGGGCTGACGGACCTTCCGGGAGGCGGCTTCCGGGGGAAACCGCCGCAGAACAGAAAAGGAGATGAGGAGCAATGTGGCACATTGTGTCCGATTCCAGCTGCGACCTGCATTCGCTGGAGGGAGGGGAAGGCGTATTCGATTTCACCACGATTCCCTTCACGATCCGGATCGGCAGCAGGGAATATACCGATAACGACGATATGCCTGTTGAAGAAATGCTGACAGACAACGAGAGCCAGGCTGAACTGGCACAGACAGCCTGCCCTTCTCCCGAAGACTGGCGCGAGAAGCTTTCAGCCGAAGGCCCCGCGATCGCCTTTACCATTTCCAGCGCGCTGTCCGGAAGCTATAACAGCGCGTGCGCGGCAAAACAGATGCTGCAGGAAGAAGAGCCCGGCAAAAAGATCGCCGTGATCGACAGCAAGGCGACCGGACCGGAAGTGGCAATGCTGATTCACAAAGCCCGGGACATGATCCTGGAAGGGCAGCTTTTTGACGAGATCGAAACGGCCCTGAACCGGGAAGCGGAGAGAATACACACCGTTTTTGCCCTGGCGAGCTACCGGAACCTGATCAAGGCCGGGCGGGTGAGCCGCCTGATCGGGTTTATCGCCGGGCACCTGGGCTTCTGGGGCATCGGTATCGGCAGCGACGAGGGCGAGATCGCCATCCGCGGCAAAGCCCGGGGTGAAAAAAGCATGATCCGTTTCCTGGTGGACGAGATCCGGAGAATCGGAACCGCCGGGAAAGAGATTGTGATCAGCCACTGCCAGAACGAAAAATGCGCGCTGGCGCTGAAGGAACAGCTGGAGCAGGCTTTCCGGGGGATCCGGGTAACGCTGATGAAAACCCGAGGGCTGGACAGCTTTTACGCGGAACGCCGCGGGCTGATCATCGGATTCTGAAACAAAAAAACCGGGAAATCCCGGTGTAAAGAGTATGTTCCCGCACAGGCACGGCGGCCCGTAAAAAGGCCCCGCGCTTTTGTATTTACCGCGCGCTGCCGTCCAGTTCCTTTTCCTTCTCCAGCAGATAGTCCGCCACAAGCCGGGCGGATTCTCCCCGGTGCGCCCACGCCTCGTTCCGCACTTCCTCCAGGGACTGCCGCATTCCCGGACTTTTCAGGGTTTCGTCCACAATCTCCTTCAGGCGGTCCAGATGCTCCGGCAGGAGCTGTCTGCCGATGCGCGGCAGCGCTTTGAACACCCATTTTTCATCTTCCAGCCACCAGGCGTCGTAAGGGCTTTTGTCAAAAGAGGTATCGGCATAGATCACCGGTTTCCCGAACACGAGGGAGAAGTCCAGCATGACGCCGGAAAAATCGGAGATCATGATGTCGGAGCGCCGGAGCGCGTCGAAGTTGTCCGCGTCCCGGTTCCATTCCAGCTGCCCGCTGTCCGGAAACGCGGCAGCAAGGCGTGCCAGGAGCTCCTTTTCGGCGGTAAAGGACTGGGGATGGGGACGGACGATGATATGGTATCCTGTGGCCAGGGCGGCCTTCAGGATTTTCTCCCCGTACCGGTTCAGCAGGCTGCTGGCGCCCCAGGAGGAGGCGAGGAGCAGCGTGACCGGGTGATCCGGCAGCGGAGGCGCTTCCTCATACCGCTTCTGCAGGCGGTCCAGATAGGGAAGGCCGGTGACCAGAAGTTCCTTTGCAGGCAGGCCGCGCAGTTTCTCCAGGGTCCGGATCTGATCCGCCTGATAGGCGCCGGAGAGGAGTACGGCGTCGTAGCAGTCCAGGCCGAACATCCGGTAGGTCGTGGGGTCCGTGGCCATGTGCAGCACATGGACATACCATTTTACGCCTTTGGACCGCCGCCACTGGTAGATGTCCAGGCCGGGCGTGGTGGACAGCAGGATATCCGCCTGCAGGCGGTTCAGCTTCGCGTAGGCGCGGTTGCCTTCCCCGATGAACCGGCAGCTGACATGCTCATAGCTTTTCCGCAGCGCGGGATCGTCCGGGGAAGCCGTCATATACACCAGGGGACGGCCGCGTTTTTCAAACTCGTCACAGATGGGCTCAAAGGTGGTCCAGTAGCGTTTGTCGTCCGAGAAAACCGCAAAGGGAATCCGCTCCCCGCCGCTTTTTTTTCCGGCTCCGCCGCTGAAGAGGAACCGGAGCTTCACAAATATGTTCCGCAGAAGATAGCCCGCCGTGCCCAGCAGTCCCAGGAGGATGGTGAACAGCATGCTTCCCGTGCCGGGATCGATGTACAGCAGCATCATGCGCGCCTCCTCCTTACCATTCGCCGAGCTTTTTCCAGCAGGAAGCGTCCAGCACCCGGTCCTTTACCGCGTACCAGACGGCCGGGAAAAAGGCCGTGCCGTTGTTTTCCGCAAACTGCCAGTCATAGGAAGTGGTTACCTGCATTTCCTCCGTTTCCTTCGCGGCGGAGGTGACGGGATTTCCGGTAAAGGGGTTTACCGGATTTTCCACGAGATCCCGCAGCAGGCACGCCGGGACATCCGCGTTGGTCATGAAGGAATCGTCCCGGGTGAGCTCCGTGCTGCCGAAATCCTTGACGAGGAGCAGAGGATTGTACAGCATGGCGTCTCCTCCTTCCAGATCCGGGTCAAAAATCCAGCTTTCGGAATGATGCAGCCGGTATCCGTGATCCGCGGCGATGATAATCCGGGTATTGGCGTACAGCCCTTCCGAACGCAGCCAGTCCAGCCAGCGGCCGATCTGAAGCATCGCGGCCATATTGGCGTGGTAATGGATGATCTGGTCCTCCGTTTCCAGCCGGATCGGCTGCATTCCTTCCGCCGTGCGCCATTCATGCGCCCGGTCGTATTCCGTATTGTCAATCCTGTCCGACGGTTCATAGGCGGGTTCGGACAGCACGATGGGGTCGTGCGTGGTGTGGTTGCACATGGCCAGGAAGGTGTTTTCGCTGCCTTCGCTGATCTGCGCCATGGAGGGCAGCGCCTGCAGCACCGCATAGGATTTTTCAAACTGCGGGCATTCCCGGATGGCTGAATAATAGGTGCCTTCGGAATAAACCGTCGGCTGAAGCAGAAGCGGGCAGCATTTCATGATGCCGTAGCAGAAAAAGTTACGCTGCCAGAGCAGGTCCAGCGACTCCCGGACCGCCGGGGCGAACTGCCCCTGCTCCGTGTTGAAGGCGCGGATCCAGGGGTATTCGCTGTAGATCGAGATATCCGAAATCCACTGGAAACCCGCGAGCGGCGGATCGCAGACTGTCACCCGGTATCCGGCTTCCCCGAAAAGGACCGGCAGCACCTTCAGGGCTTCGTTCTGCTTTTCCGCCATGCGTTCTCCGGTTCGCCTGTTCAGTTCCGCCGGACGGTAGTCATAGCCGCCGAAGAGCGCGGCGGAAGAAAACAGGGTATGGCCGCCGAAGGACAGCGTATTGGGGTACCAGGTAAATCCGGCAAACTGGTCCTTCAGCTGCGGCTTTTCCTCCAGCAGATAGGGAAAGTAGCTGCCGATGGCTTTGTCCGCCATGATGAACACCACATTTTTACCGTTGCGGCTGAGGGTGAAACGGGCTTTTTCCTCATCGGCGGCAGCGGCGATCCGTCCAAGGTCCGCGGAGTCCGCGCGGATTTTCAGCAGATTTGCCCCGGCCATGCCGGAGAGGGCCAGCAGCAGCACCAGAAGGACCGGAAAGACGGCTTTCCGCCATCTGAAAAAGACCAGGACCGCCGGGACGGCAACCGCCGCGAGAACCGCCAGGTTCAGGAGAACGGCGCCGGCGGAAAACTCCGGCCGGTTCCCGTAGTGAAGCTCCGCGGAAAGGAGGCCCAGGCCGGTGCCGAAGAACATATAGTTCACCAGGGACAGGAGGCACAGGATCCATACGGCCAGCGTGAAACGCCGTTTTCCTTTTTCCCCGGACATGCGGTAAAACACGTTCAGCCAGAAGACAAAGGCGCCCGCGGCCAGCAGCGCTGAATCAAGGACATGCAGGACAGGCGGGCGGTAGGCTGAAACGTTGATAAATTCCGCCGGGGAGGAAGCCACCACGGAGGAAGGAATCAGCACGCCCGTGAGCACGGCCAGCAGCACTCCGCCGCAGACAAAAGCTCTGCCGCCCGCGGCAGGCGCCGGGTCGGAAGGGCAGGGAGCCGCCGCGGCATTCCGCCGCTTTTTTCCCGCGAGCAGCAGGTTTTTCACCAGGGAGAAAAGGTTGTTCAGCGTCCAGTAGAGCACCAGGCCGGACGGGGAATTCCAGAGCAGCACGAGAAAGACCGCGGCAATGCCGTACAGCTGGATTTTTTCCTTCGGGCGGCAGCCCTTCGTATAGACGGCTCCTGAAGCGAGATTGGCGGCTGTCATCAGCAGCGGCAGGAGGTTTACGGTAATTCCGCCGATCTTCAGCAGCCCGTCGGGCGCGCCGAGGTTGGAAACAGGGCCGAAAGCTGCGCCCCACAGGGCGGCGCTGCCGGACAGGAAACCGTAGGCGGCAATAAAAAAAGGAATCTCCAGCGCCAGGGAAAGAAAGCCCTTCAGCACATAATAAGGCTTATAATGATTTTCACGGTAGTACGCGCGGAGCATCATGAACCACTCGTCGCCCCGGAATGTTTTTTTGATATGGGAAACGACCTTTTCCATCTTCTTTTCAGCGGCGCGCTCCTGCTCCTGGATGGCGTCCGCACGCCTGTAAACGGGCAGGAGCAGAAGATTAACGGACAGGCTCAGCACCACGATGGAAAGGCCGGGGCTGTTCAGCAGGCTGTTTGCGAAGCCGTAGATATATTCAAGAAGAATCCGGATCGGACCGATCAGGAACTGGTAAATCATGCGCGCACCTCCGCGATGCATTATAGCATAAGACAGCGCGGAGGTGCAGTGCAATCTGTGTATAACTGAAAGAGAAAGGGCGCCGGCTTCCGGCGTTACAGGTTCACAAAGCTCACCAGCTCTTCATGCGGCGTTTTCGCTTTTTCCGTCGCGAGTTCGTTCAGCATGAGGGCGGTCTGCCCGTCCGGCCCCTGCACCTGCTGGCAGCGGGCGGTCAGGGTAAAATACGTCTTGTTGTCCGGCGTGCGTTCCCCCTTGCAGACCCAGCCGCAGGGGGCGATATCGTTGGAGCAGCAGGTCATGGCGTTGCGGGCGAAATAGTAGTATCCCTTCGGGAAACCGGAACGCTTCCAGGCCTGGCCGACCAGCCGGACGCGTTTTCCGCTGTACCGCTCGGGGTGGTCCATGCTGTCCACGTAAAAGATCCCGAACTGGTCTTCCGCAATCGCGATCGGATCGGCTTTCATATCATAGGGGAGATCCTCGTCGGTGATCCCGTCATCCACGGTGCCGTCCAGATTCTCGAAGAAGATGGTGGCGTTTCCGTTCATGGCGCGGAGCTGGCGGCGCCAGGAAGCCTTGCTGAAATCCGGGCCGCAGCGGTTGACGCAGATCATATCCGCGATTTTCATCGGATCCGTCAGGAGCTTGCGCATGTTGGTCATGTAGTTGTCGAAGGTGCCGCCGTCGGCGACGGTGACCATCTGCGCCCAGTCCCAGAGGCGGGGAAGGCGGAGCGTATCCAGCCTGTCGATTCCCCACATGGAATTGTACTCCAGGATGACGCAGGAGGGTTTATGCTCATCCTCCAGCGCCTGCAGGCGCGCGGAGGTCAGCTCTTCCGCCTCCTCCAGCATGACCAGGACGCCTTTGTTCTTTTTCAGGGATTCGTCATCCCACTCTTTTTCGCCTTCCTCACAGCAGATGACCAGCGCTTTTCCGCCGTTGGTGAAGCGCTCGTTCCCCAGAACCGTGAGGCCGAGCGTGGTTTTGCCGCTTTCAAGAAATCCGGTGATCAGATAGACCGGTACAAATCTGCGAATCATAAATGAAACAGCTCCGTTAACGCTTTTTCGTTCAGGTCGGCTCCGATTACGCACAGGCGGCCGGTATAATCGGCACTGCCGTCCCGCAGGTCAATTTCACCGGGAACATAATCAAACTGGAACCATTCCCCGTCCTCGGTCTGCAGGATGCCCTTGGCGCGGAGGATCCGGCCGTATTCCTCTTCATCGGACAGCTTTTCCAGGATGGATCGGATTTCCTCTTTCCCGTAGCGCTGCGCTGTCTCCAGGCCGATGTTGCCGAAGACTTCATCCGCGTCGTGCTCTCCCTCGCCGTGGTGGTGATGGTGATGATGATGTTCGTGACCGTGCTCATGGTCATGGTGATGATGATGCTCATGTTCATGCTCATCCTCATCGCCGCCGTCATCGTCATCGTCGTCATCCCCGTCATGATGGTGATGATGCTCTTCCTCATGGTCATGGTGATGATGATGTTCATGCTCATCCTCATCGTCATCGTCATCGTCATCGTCGTCTTCCAGCGGCGCGAAGTAAAGGGGTTTGCCGTTTTCGATGACGTCCAGCATGAAATCAGGCTCCAGATCGTCCCAGGGAGTCGTGATAATCCGGGCGTCCGGATGCGCTTCGGCAATCAGCAGACGGCTCTTTTCCACCCGGGCGGCGTCCAGCAGCTGGGTGCGGCTGAAGATGACCGTGGAGGCGCTCTTTACCTGGTCCAGGAAAAACTCACCGAAATTCTTCATATACATCCGGCACTTTCCGGCGTCCACCACGGTGGCGCTGCCGCCGACCTCGATCTCGGGATGGCGGGTTTTTGCCTTCTCCACGGCGGAAAGGATCTCGCTGAGCTTTCCGACGCCGGTGGGCTCCACAAGGATCCGGTCCGGATGGTACGTGTCGATCAGCTGGTCCACAGCCGCCTGGAAGTCGCCCGCGAGGGTGCAGCAGATGCAGCCGGCGTTCAGCTCGGTAACGGTGATGCCGGCGTCCTTCATAAAGCCGCCGTCAATCCCGATTTCGCCGTATTCGTTTTCCAGGAGGACAACCTTCTCGTTCCGGAGGCTGCCGGTGAGGAGCTTTTTGATCAGGGTGGTTTTGCCGGCGCCGAGGAAGCCGGAGATAACATTGATTTTAACCATTTACAAACCTTCTTTCCTACCGAAAAATATCGGCTTCCCTTATATAACGCACTCGCCGGAAACTGTCAACAGTTTCCGGCGAAAAAGCTTTCAGGGAATATTTTCAAACAGGTCGTTTTTCAGGATGTCCGGCCCGACCGCGGAGGAATACAGGCCGAAGCAGCGGTTGTCATAAAGCTCTCCGATCTTCATCGTGTAGAAAACGTGCTGGGTACGGTGCTTGTCATAGGCCTCCTCTGCCAGAAAACGCGGCGTGAACACGGGATTCTCCGGGGAAAGCGGCCGGTCCCAGTCGAGCATGATTTCCGTTTCCTTATACAGGTGAATATAGCATTTCTTAACCGTCCAGGGCGTGCTGAAATCCGCGTCATACGCCGGATCCGCCGCCAGTTCCGCCGCTTCCGGGATCAGCTTCGCCGTCAGGCGGTGCTGAATGTTTCCGTATTCCCCGTCAAAGTCATGGGTCACGACCACTTCCGGCCGGTATCTGCGGATCAGGCGGACCAGGTCCAGGAGCGGATCCGGCGTATTGTCCCGCCGCCAGATGTTATACGCGTTTTCCACCCTGGACTGCATTTCCTCCGTCCCGTCCGCCCAGCCCAGGAAGACCGGATGGTATTTCAGCCCCGCGGTCCACAGGCCGTCCAGCGCCTCCCGGTAGCGTCCACGCCCGCAGTTTGTCATATAGGTGACGGCAACGGTTTTTCCGGCGGCGCTGTACCAGGGGATCATGCCGCCGAAGAAGAGGACTTCATCATCCTGATGGGTGGAGAAAAGCATCAGGTCCACTTTTTCGGGAAGCGGCTCCCACTTCTGCACCGCGAAGGACGCGTACCGTTCCGGATAAACCCGCACGGTGGCAAGCGCGCAGCCTTTTCCTTCCGGCGTGATGCGGACGGAAGCGGCCCCGCTGACAGGCTCCAGGGAATCAAGGTAAAAGCCGGTTGCAAGCGTTTCCTCGGAAAGCAGGGCGCCGCCCGCGTCCAGATACCGGACAGCGCAGGATTCCGGCGGAACCGACCATTCCAGCGTCACCAGCGCCGCGCCGGCGCCTTCGGGAAATCCGACGGTCAGCGACGGCTCCTTTTCATCCGGCTTCCAGACGGTATTGAGGCGGTCGTCGGCCAGGCTCCACGGATAGCTGAAGGTACATTGACCGGTGATATGGGCGGGTTCGGCTTCATTGCCGCTGATATAGAGAAACAGCCTGGCCAGAACCACCTGTCCGTTTTCCGTGGTTCCCTGGATCACCAGGGTTTTCCTTCCGGCGCTGACCTGGCTTGCGTTGATCAGGTCATAAAAAGCAGAGCCGTCGATTTCGCTCACCGGCTGTGCGGGCAGATACGGGAAAACACTCTCCACGGCCAGCTGCCGCTCGTCCCAGAAGATGAAAAAGAAGGAACTGACCGGAGCGGGAGCGCGCAGTTCGCCGGAGAACGTGATGCGGTTGCTTTCCGCCCGCGACGGCATCGTTCTCTCCAGGGCAAAGGTGCCGGAGAAGGCTTCGGGGGTATCCTTCCAGGCCGAAGCGGTCAGCCTGATCCGGTTCGTGCGGACATATCCCTCGTTCCCCTCCAGCTCAACCCGGAAGTACTTGTCCTCGATGCCTGTGACCCGGACAACCGTACCGGGCTTCAGAGAGGCGACGGCTTTTGATTTGCCGGGGGAGGAACGCATCGCGGCCTCGTCTCCGGCGTTCACAATTCCCTGCAGCCGGAAGGACTGCGGACAGGAGGAGGTATAGCTGTATTCCGCCAGCGCGCAAGCCGCTGCCAGGAAAAGGGCCGAAAGGACTGTAAACAGAATAATCCTGATTGCTTTCATTTTGCTCCTTGAAAGAAGCGCGCGAAGCTTACTCTTCCGCGCTCAGCCGGAACGGGTTTTCCTTTGTCCCGTCCCCTTCCGTGATTTTCAGTTTCGCGATATCCAGATAGAGCGCCGGACGGGCGCCTTCCTCCGGGTTCGTACAGCTGTAATAGCCGACGGACCCGTCAGCTTTTGTACACTGGGCGGCATGGGGATTATAGTCCGGACTGCCCTTTTTCACTTTGTTCGGGTACTTGTCTCGCGTCCAGTAGGGGGAATGGTTACCGTTTGTTGTCTGATAGACGAAAGCGCCGCATGCCCGGATCGCATATTCTGTTGCCCAGGCTTTCCGGGTTTTCTTGTTTTTTCCGAAACCGATGTCCGGATCCTTCAGGTCCGCTGTGGAAAGAATGAAGACTTTACCAAGCGTCTCATAGGGAATGATTGCGTTCTGTTCTGCTTCGGTAAACGCTTTTTCCATGAACTCACCGTTCAGGATCCGGCTCAGATCTGTCTGGCTGAAGTCGTTTCCGATTGCTTCATATTCTTTCGTGCTCGAGTGTGCAGGAGAAGGGAAAAGGATGTATTCGCTGAGAAGGAACGCCTGCCCCTCCTCAAAGCGTAAAACCCGCCACAGGATCGGCGAAGGCTCCACCGTGTCCCGGTCGATGCCTTCCTCCCGCATTTCTCCGGGTACTTTGTTTTTCTGGAACGATTTACGCCAGCGCCAGGCCTGGGTTCCGTCATCCGGGATGCCGCCGTCAATCACCTGAGGATACTCTCCCAGTGTAACATAGATGTATCCTGCTTCCGCGTCATATCCGCGCAATTCCTCCTCCGCGGCGGCGGATGAGAACAGCAGCAGCAGCGCCAGGAGCGCCGGGATCCATTTTCTGAGCATTCCGTTCACTTCCCCTTATACATTTCCCTGTCGAACACATACAGCTCGCCGCCGGTTTCCGGCGGATCAAAACCGAAAAGCTCACTGAGCGTAACCAGCTCGTAGCCTTCCTCCAACAGCGCGGGAATCAGCTTCTCCAGGCACTTTGTATCCTTGACCGTGGCGTGGAACAGCATGATGCTTCCGTTTTTGACGGCTTTCAGCGCCTTGTCCGGATCCGTCTGGCTCACGTCCCACAGCGCCACATGCTCATAGCCGTAGGTCCGGATGGCCTTCGTGACGCGGGTATGGGAGTCGTTTCCCTTCAGGTTGTCCGTCATGCTGCCGTAGGGAGGACGGAGCCAGCGGGTTTCATAGTGATAGCCGAGCGTTTCGTCGATCGCCTGCTGCCAGTCCCCGAGCACCTGAATGATTCCGGCGCTGGTCCGGTTGCCCAGCTGCCAGTGGGACCAGCTGTGGGAACCGATTTCACAGCCCGCGTCCAGAACGGACTGCCAGATGTCCCGGTACTGCGGTTCCAGGCAGCCGGTGTATACAATCGGAAAAAAGGTCATGCGGACGCCGTACTTCAGGCACAGCTCCACATCCAGGCTGATGCTTTCGCGCCGGTTCTTGTAGCAGTCGTCCACAGTGACCGCGACTTTTTTCACGCTCCGGTCCCCGTGGCGCAGCTCAAAGCTCTGCAGCAGCTGTTCCGTGTCCTGCGCGTCCTCCGCGGCGGCCGCGCCGGAAAGGGAGACCGCCAGCAATACGGCCAGCGCGAGCAAACAAAAAACTCTTTTCATCCGGATCCTCCTCATGACGCCTGCCCGCCGGGCAGCACGCCGCCCCGGTTTCCGCCTCCGGGGCTTCCGAAAGGTATTTTATACGTTTCCGGCGCGGCGTGTCAAGGAAACGCGGCTGCGCAAACACGGACAAACAAAGCCGCGGTGTTGACAAAAAGAGAGCGGTATCTATAATCGAATTCAGGACGGATCCTTTGGAAAGGCACTGCAAAACGCCATAAAACCCGGGAGTACGTATATAGCCCACTGGAACAGCTTTTAATCCTTAGGGGATCTGTCCAGCAGAAATATTATCAGATTTTTTAAAAGGAGTGCTTTGTGATGAAACGGCTGGTTCTTTTAATCTGCCTGGCATTGTGCGTTTCTCTGTTTGTCGGCGGAACAGCGCGGGGAGACAGCGCCGCGCCCGTTGAAAAAGGATCCCGTGTTTTCTTTGGACACTATGAGCAGGACAACGACGCGTCAAACGGTCCGGAACCGGTTGAATGGCTGGTCCTGGACCGGAAAGACGACGGGAGCCTGCTTCTGATCAGCGTATACGGACTGGACGCCATGCCATTTATTACGCCGCTGGATAAGGTGGTCTGGGAGAAATGCACCCTGCGGAAATGGCTTAACCAGGATTTCTTTTCCGCGGCTTTCACGGAAGAGGAAAAGAAAACTGTTCAGGAGAACCTGACGGACAATTCAGACAAACAGGGCAATGAGAAATTTAAAAAACTGACGCAGTCAGACACAAAAGACCGGGTTTTTATCCTGAGTTATACGGAAGCTTCCGAATATTTAACAGAAAAAGACGACCTGGCGTGCTTCCCTACGGAGTACGCCAAGGCGCAGGGTGCTTTTGTGAATGAATCGAACGGGAAGTGCGTCTGGTGGCTCCGTTCTCCCGGTTCCTATCTTAACTGGGCGACGAGGGTCAACCACTATGGCGTTCTCGGAACGGTTCAGGCGGATAGTGCCGATGTCTGTGTCCGTCCTGTCCTCTGGGTCAGCGGTCCGGACGCGGTATCCGTCAGTCCCGAATGAGTTGCTGATTTAAAGCTCAGATCAAAATAACCGCGCTGCCGGCATGTCCGACAGCACGGTCGTTTTTTTCTGCTGCCATTTTTTTCGTTCCTGCGTACAAAAAGATGCCGGAGCGAAAAATACCGCCCGGTAGCACAGAAAAAATGGGAGGATATAAAAAATGAACGCTATGATAAAGGAACTGGACAAGGAAGAATTGCATCAGGTGTCCGGCGGTGTATACGAGGACACTCCCCACTGCCCGAAGTGTCAGAGCCGGGACCTCGTTCTGGTCGGACCGGTGGACTTTGGCACACCCCCGTGTTATCGCTGCAAATCCTGCGATTACGAGTGGATGATGGCGCTGTAAGCGCCTTTTCTGTTATATGACACAGGATGCAATTTCAGATAAAAATATAATAGTGTCCAATAAACTTGCTTTTTTGAAGAAGCAAGTTTACTATACGATACATGAAGGATAAACGATTGTCATATTTAAACGCATCTGAAAGTCTTCGGTCCGGAAAACAAAGCGGAGGAATCTGTATGAAACGGTTTTTATTGTTTTCTGTTATTGCTGTTATGCTTTTCATGAATCAGCCTGCACGGACAGAGAATGTTACGCTGACAATTCCGGTTCTTCAAAAGACATATTCAGCAGAACAGCTTGAAGACAGCAGCCAGCTTGCAGCCGGTTTTATATCGAAGACGATGGCGGCAGGAATGGATTCCTTTGAGAGCAACAAGGCTTCTGCCGGCAAACATCTTTCCGGACCTGCCCGGAACATGTATTCCCTGATTACCGCTGATATATTATCTGTTGCAAATGGCAAAAATTCTTCTACTAAACTGGTTTATTCGGCAGAGGAAGTTTACGAAAAAACCACTTATACAAAAGAAGAACTGGGGGTTAATGAAATCTTTGACAATTCCGGATACACACAGGAGGCGATCGACGCGATCCACGGCATTATTTATTTTGGCATGGATTCTGTCGTTTCCGCGCTGCTGCTGGACTGTCCGTATGAATTGTACTGGTTCGACAAAACAAAGGGAGTAGGCGTAGGATATCCGATCAGCTTTAATTCTGACGGGGAATCGATTTCCATTGACGGGTCTGTCACGGTCGGTTTTCCGGTTGCTTCGGAATATGCAAAGGACGGTCAGACGTATGTTTTCGATACTTCTTACGGAATAAACGCCCAGGCCGCTTCTGAAAATGCCCGGGAAATAGTATCCCAGTTTGCCGGTCAGGCGGATGAATCTATTTTGCGCGGATATGCGAATAAAATATGCGAACGGGTCAGTTATAACTATGATGCCCTGAATGAGGAAGTCCCTTATGGGAATCCCTGGCAGCTGATCTGGGTTTTCGATGACGATCCGGATACAAAAGTTGTTTGTGAAGGATATGCAAAAGCCTACCAGTATTTATGCGACCTGACTGATTTTTCAGGAAATACCAGAGTGATTACTGTCAGCGGAGACATGGATGGCGAAGCTCATCTGTGGAATGTTATTATGCTGAATCCCGGCGAAAACTACCTTGCAGATATCACAAACATCGATTTGTTTACGATTGGTTATCCTGATCATCTGCTGTTAGCTGAATATGATTCCGGAAACTATAAAGATGGCTATTGTTTTATTGTCAGCGATGAAACAATAAAATATGAGTATGATGAACAGATTCTTTCCCAATACACACCGATGGAACTGGTTCTGACCGGAAAGGACGGAGTCAGGGATCCCGAGCTGAAGGATATCCTGATTCTTCCTGCAGGTTTAGAAGCCATAGAACAGGAAGCATTTGCCGGAGCATCATGTGAATCGGTTATTCTTCCGGATGGCTGCAGATCAATCGGGGAAAAGGCGTTTGCCGGATGCACGAAGCTTAGGTATGTATGGGTTCCAAAGAGTGTAACCAGTATTGCAGAAGATGCTTTCCTGGGATGCACAGATGTCTTCCTGGACTATGGGGATTAAGCTCCTCAAGCATAGCTTTCAATATGGACAAGGTTTTCCGGCAAACTAACGGACAGCAGGTTGCAGCAATCAGAGAAAGCATATTCACCAATACCTTCCAGGCTTGACGGAAAAGAGACTTGTTCAAAGCTGCTGCAGTACCGGAAAGCATAATAAGGGATATTAGTTACGCCTTCCGGAATCGTTGCGTTGGTCAGTTCCATATCATTGAGGAACATGCGGAAATACTTTTTATTATTACTTTCAACAAAGAAATTGGGATGACTATATTCAGAATCCCCGTAACTGATTGAAAGCCATGCTTCCAGGCTTGAAATATGTATTTCTTCCGGGTGGCATCGCCCAAATGCATTTTCTCCTATACTTACCAGGCTGTCGGGTATCGTGATACTGCTAATCTTTGATCCGTAAAAAGCATCGCTTTCTATACTGGTAACACCCTCAGAGATGATTATATTTGATAAATTGGAAGACGAGAAAGTACCATACAAGTGCTTCATCCATATCCTCAAGGAATGATGTCACGACATTCAGAACTGTCCTTGAAACAACAGGCGTAAGAGCCTTTACTGTCTTTCCGATATCATTTATTCCGGTTGCCTTGACTGATTCAAAAATTTCTCTACTGCTTTGACTGCAATCTGCTGTATAATCTCCATGGAAGATTCCTTTCTTTGCGTTTGATTTCTTCCGTTTTCTATGCCCCCGAATTGACGCGGCCGCCGGGGTTTCAGAGCCCTTGGTCGCTACGCTCCCGCAGGCTCTGAAACCCCGGCATAGCTACTCTGACTCTTGCTTCCGTCTACTTGGACTTATCCGGCCGCGTCCGCTGGTCTGCGTACTCCTTGTTCCACGTCTTTCTCTTCCGTTTCAACTCATTTCTCCCGGAAATACTTTACACTAACCGGCTGCGGAAGGACAACGGCAAAGCTTTCCTTTTCGGGTAAAATGGAATATACTGTACAGCGAGAAAAGCTTCGCCGCGGCCGGACTGCAGCGGTGAAGAAGAGGAGAAACCATGAACGGAAAGCACCCGGGCAAAATACTGTTCTTTCTGCTGCTGGCCTTGTGCCTGTATGCGGCGCGCGCCTGCGCGGACGAGGCGGAAAACCTGACGTCCGAATGCGTTTTTGAACTGAGCGCGAACAGGGCGCAGGTAAATTCCATTACCGACGGCGATTACAGGACCTACTGGAGCAGTGACAAACAGTGGGAGCCCTATGTGAAGATCCGCAGCGAAACGCCGGTCCGCGGACTGTACCTGTGCTTCCGGACCATGCCGGACAGCTACCGGATCCTGGACGGGGAAGGCAGCCTGCTGGCGGAAGGAGATACCCGGTTCCACCATGTGTTCTACCCGCTGGACGGCGCCACGGACATTGAGATCCGGGTTCCGAAAGGCGAAAAGAAAGCAACCCTCGGATTCAACGAGATTTTTGTTTTCGGTGCGGGAGAAATCCCCGGCTGGATCCAGCGGTGGGAGGAACCGTACGAAAAAGCCGACATCCTGTTTTTTTCCACCCATCCGGATGATGAACTGCTTTTCATGGGCGGCGCGATCGCGACGGGCAGCCTGGCGGATCACCGGAATATCCAGGTGGTTTACTTTACCAGCAGCAACACCACGCGCAGGAGCGAGGCGCTGAACGGCCTGTGGACGCTCGGACTGCGCCATTACCCGGAATTCGGCCCGTTCAGCGACCAGTATCCTCCGTCCGGACTGATGAAGGATGCCTATAACGCGGCAAAAGGGAAAAAGGATGGCGTCTGGAGCTGGATGACGGGCATCATCCGGAAGTACCGGCCGGAGGTTGTGGTGACGCACGCTGAAAAGGGAGAATACGGCCATCCGCAGCACCGGATGGTGGCGGATTCGGCAAAGGCCTGCTTTGAGCGGGCCGCGGACGCGGACGTGTACCCTGAATCCGCGTGCGCCTTCGGCGCCTGGCAGGTGAAGAAGCTGTATCTGCACCTGTACGGCGATGAGGCGGAACAGACGCGGTTTGATTTCACGGTTCCCCGGGAGGAATTCGGCGGACTGACCGCCAACGAACTGGCGCAGAAAGCCTACGAGCAGCATGTGACGCAGGCGGGGAAAGGAAATACGTTCAACGGGAAGCTGGTTCCCTTCTCCGTGGAGGAATACGGTGTGAAACGTTATCCGGCCAACCGCTTCGGCCTGTACGCCAGCACGGTCGGCCCGGATATTCTGCACGACGACTTTATGGAAAACATTCCCGCGGACGGGGAACCGTAAGGTTCCGCGCCCGCGCGGCGGCGCGGGAGGAAGGTATATATGATAATGAAGAAACGGATCAGAATCGCGGCGCTTGTCCTGCTGGCTGCCGTGCTGGTGGTTTCCGCCGCGGCGGGGGAGGAGACGCGGGAAATCCGGAAAGGCGACCGGGTCTTTATCGGAACGTTTCCGCAGACGGCGGAGGGAACGGACCGGACGCCGATCGAATGGGTCGTGCTGGCGGTGCAGGACGGCAAAGGCTTCCTGATGAGCAAACGGGGCCTGATCGCCATGGCTTACCATACGGAAGACACGGACGTCACATGGGAGGCGTGCGCGCTCCGCGCCTGGCTGAACAATGAGTTTTACCGGGATGCTTTTTCGGAGGAGGAAAAAACCGCCATCCTGCTGACGGATGTGGACAACAGCACTGCCCAGCGGTACGGCAAATGGAGAAAACCGAAGGAGCCGGACACGCAGGATTATGTGTACCTGCTGAGCTATGCCGAGGCGCATAAATATCTCGGCATGGAAAAGGACGTATACGGCAGGAAATCCAGGATCGAGCCGACGGATTACGCGGTGAAAACCGGCGCGCATGTGGAGGAAAGCATCCGTACAGCGGAAGGGAAAAGAACGGGCTGGTGGATGCTGCGCTCCCCGGGCGGCAGAAAGCACGGCGCGTCGTGCGTAAACAACGGCGGCGGCCTCAGCGACTGCAACGTCACGCTGGCGAGCGGCTGCATCTGCCCCGTTCTGTGGGCGGATCTGTCCTCCCCCGCGCTGAAGCGGGAAGCGCCGGCCGCGGAATAACTGATCTTTTTACAGAAAACGGATATCGTTATGAATCGAGGTTTTCTTCCTCCAGAAACACATTGCGGGCGTTCCGGTTGGTATCCAGCACATGGTGAATGATCGCCAGCTTGGAATTTTCGATATGCTGCAGCATCAGGCGGGAGGCCTGCTTCCATTCGCCGCGGATACAGTTCGCGGCAATTTCGTAATGCTCCTCCTGGGCGATCTCGTCCCTGGGCCCGTTGATGGTGAGCACCCGGTACCGGACCACCTGATCCGCGATCATGGCGTAGACGGAACGGAAATAACGGTTGTCGGACGCTGTGATGAACATCTGATGGAACTCGTCATCCACCCGGTACAGCTCCTCGGTCGGGAGGTTTTTGCGGCGGAACTGCTGGGTGTAGCGGGCGTACACCTCGTCGGAAATCCGGTTGCCGTACTTGAGGACAGCCGCGGGCTCGATCAGGCAGCGCACCTCGAACAGCTCCCGGATACTGTTCATGGAGACGCGGTTCACCCGGATTCCCTTTTTGGGCATAATGGATACAAGATGCTCCTGCTCCAGCCGGGAAACGGCGTCGCGCACCGGCGTGCGGGACGCGTTCAGCATTTCACAGAGCATATCCTCCGTCAGGGTGGAACCGGGGAGGATTTCACAGGATACTATTTTCTGCTTTAAAGTTTCATAAGCAACCTGTTTCAGGCTCTTGGAGAGATTCAGCTCATTTTCAGACATACGGAGACTTCCTTTCAGCGGCGTGTTCTGTTATGCCCGGTGCTTCTGCACGTTCACCTGGATTATATACATGTATACAACAAAAGTCAAGAAAAGGTTTGCGGGATCCAATAATTCTTTTTATAAAGATTTTACAGACGTATTGACAGCCGTGCAAGGCTTGTTGTATACTTCAAGCACAAGACCGGGGCAACCCGGCGGAAAAACCAGGGGGAAAATGAGATGAAACAGCTGAATTACAAGGTTTTGAAGGAGTCCGGGTACGATGGATACGTGCTGGAGCACGGGACCGAGAAAATTCTGCAGTTCGGGGAAGGAAATTTCCTGCGGGCCTTCGTTGATGACTTTTTTGACCTGGCGAACGAACGGGTTGGATACAATGGGAAGGCCGTACTGGTACAACCGATTGCCCAGGGACTTACGGAGCTGATCAATCAGCAGGAAGGCCTGTACACCCTGTACCTGCGGGGCAGCGAAAACGGCCGGAAAGTGGACGAAAAGCGTGTGATCAGCTGCGTCAGCCGGTGCCTCAATCCCTACGGGGAATGGGACAAGGTGCTGGAGGTTGCCCGCAGCGCAGACCTGGAAATCGTGGTGAGCAACACGACGGAAGCCGGCATCGTGCATGACACGGAGAGCGGATTTGATCAGGAACCGCCGGTCAGCTTCCCGGCTAAGCTTACCCGGGTGCTGTATGAACGGTGGAAAGCCGGGCAGAAGGGCCTGGTGATCCTCAGCTGCGAACTGATTGACAACAACGGCAAGGAGCTTCTGCGCTGCGTGAACCAGTACATTGAGGACTGGCAGCTGGAAGCGGATTTCCGCGCCTGGGTGAACGGGGAGAACATCTTCTGCTCCACGCTGGTGGACCGGATCGTGCCCGGCCGGATCCGCGACGCGGAGGAAGTGAAGCGCCTGGCGGAGCAGAACGGGTATGACGATCCGCTGACGGACATCGGCGAGGTCTTCGGCATCTGGGTCATCGAAGGTCCGGACGGCCTGGAGGACCGGCTGCCCTTCAAAAAAGCCGGCACTCCTGTGATTGTCGTGCCGGACGTGACGCCCTACAAGAAGCGGAAGGTGCGGATCCTGAACGGCGCGCATACAGGCTTTGTGCTGGGCGCCTACCTGGCCGGATTCGATATCGTGCGGGACTGCATGGAGGACGATACGGTGCGCGGTTTCATGAACCGGATGCTGTACGACGAAGTGATCCCGACGCTGCCGCTGGACCGGAAGGACCTGGAGGACTTTGCCCGCGCGGTGCAGGACCGGTTCAACAATCCGTTTGTGAATCACGAGCTGATGAGCATCAGCCTGAATTCCACGTCCAAGTGGCGGGCGAGAAACATGCCTTCCTTCCTTGAATATGTCGCGGAAAAGAAGGAGCTTCCCCCCTGCCTGACCGCCAGCCTGGCCGCCTATATCGCGTTCTACTCCAATGATATTCAGGAGCTGAACGAAAAAGGCCTGGTGTGCCGGCGCCCGAAGGGAAACGACTACACCGTGAGCGACGACCGGGACGTACTGGAATTCTACCTGGCGCACCGGGCGGATTCCGAGGAGGAACTGGTGCACGCGGTGCTGAGCAATGAAAAGATGTGGGGACAGGACCTGACAGCGGTGGACGGACTGGAAAAGGCCGTGGCCGAAGGACTGAAGACGATCCGCAGGGACGGCGCGAAGGAACTGTTCCGCAGCTGCCTTTAATAACCGGAGGGAACGCAGATGAACGATCTGGTACGTATTGCACCGCAGGACGCGGTGACGGTGGCGCTGCACCCCCTGAAGGCCGGGGAGAACGCGGGCTGGAACGGCGGGACGCTGGCACTGCGGGAAGACATTCCCATGGGGCATAAAGCGGCGCTGCGGGACATCCGGAAGGGTGAAGCCGTGATCAAATACGGCTATCCGATCGGAGAAGCCACGGAGGATATCCCCGCGGGCGCACATGTACATACCCATAACCTGCGGACGCTGCTGAGCGGCGAAAAGGAATACGCGTGGCATCCCATGCATCCGCAGACACGGAAAACAGAGACGGCGGTTTTCCAGGGCTATCCGCGGGAAAAGGGCCGTCCCGGAATCCGGAACGAGCTGTGGATCGTGCCGACAGTGGGCTGTGTGAACGACGTGGCGAAAACCCTGGCACAGCGGGCGCAGAAGCTGGCCGGCGGATCCGTGGAGGGCGTGTACGCCTTCCCGCATCCCTATGGCTGCAGCCAGCTGAGCGAGGACCAGGAAAATACCCGGAAAGTGCTGGCGGACCTGGCCACGCACCCGAACGCCGGCGGCGTGCTGCTGCTGGGGCTCGGATGCGAAAACAGCGGCATCGCACAGATCCGTCCCTATATGGGAGACTATGACGAAAGCCGCGTCCGCTTCCTGATCTGCCAGGAAGCGGAGGATGAGCTGGAAGCCGGTATGAAGCTGCTGGAGGAGCTGGCGGAGCGCATGCGCAGCGACCGCCGGCAGCCCTGCGGCGCGGACCAGCTGGTGATCGGCCTGAAATGCGGCGGATCGGACGGGCTCAGCGGCATTACCGCGAACCCGGCGATCGGCATCTTCAGTGACCTGCTGACAGGCATGGGCGGCACCACGATCCTGACGGAGGTTCCGGAGATGTTCGGAGCGGAGACGATCCTGATGAACCGCTGCGAAAATGAGGAACTGTTCGGAAAGACCGTGCAGCTGATCAACAATTTCAAGCGCTACTTTGAAGCGAGCGGGATGCCGGTATACGAAAATCCGTCGCCGGGCAACAAGGCCGGCGGGATTACCACCCTGGAGGACAAGGCGCTGGGCTGCACCCAGAAGAGCGGCTCCTCCCCGGTGAAGGGCGTGCTGGCGTACGCGGAGAAGGCGGCGGAGGCAGGCCTGAACCTGCTTTCCGCTCCCGGGAACGACCTGGTGGCTTCCACGGCGCTGGCGGCCTCCGGCGCGCAGATGGTCCTGTTCTCCACAGGGCGCGGAACGCCCTTCGGATGCCCGGTGCCCACGGTGAAGATCGCTTCCAATACGCCGCTGGCGGAGCGGAAGCGGAACTGGATTGACTTCAACGCCGGCGTGCTGCTGGACGGAAAGACGCTGGAGGAGATCGGAGCCGAGCTGATGCGGTTTGTACTGGATACGGCTTCGGGAAAACAGACGCGCAATGAGGTGAACGGGTTCCACGACCTGGCGATTTTCAAAAAGGGCGTGACACTCTGACCGGAAGGCGAAATCTGAGGTTTCATTCATAAATAATACAGCCAAAATGACAGACAGGGGGATGACAGGTATGACGGAAATGATGCAAAAACTGCAGAAGATCGGTATCGTGCCGGTAGTGGTGCTGGACCGGGCGGAGGACGCGCTGCCCCTGGCGGAGCGTCTGACAGCGGGCGGACTGCCCTGCGCGGAAGTGACCTTCCGGACGGCGGCGGCGGAGGAATCCATCCGGCAGATGGTTAAGGCATTCCCGGATATGATCGTCGGCGCGGGCACCGTACTGACGGTGGAACAGGCGGACCGGGCGATCGGCGCCGGCGCGAAATTCATTGTCAGCCCCGGCTTCAATCCGAAAGTGACGGAGTACGTGCTGAAGCAGGGCGTGCCGATGACGCCCGGAGTCTGCACGCCGACGGAAATCGAAGCGGCGCTGCAGTTCGGACTGGACGTGCTGAAATTTTTCCCGGCCGAGCCCTCGGGCGGCCTGAAGATGATCAAGGCCCTTGCGGCGCCCTATGTGGGCGTGAACTTCATGCCGACAGGCGGCATCAGCGCGGCGAACGTGCGCGATTACCTGGCCTATGACCGGATCGTGGCCTGCGGCGGAAGCTGGATGGTCAGCGGAAAACTGGTCAAAGAAGGCAATTTTGACGAGATCGAGAAGCTTGTCCGTGAAGCGGCCGGAATCGTGAAGGAGATCCGGGGCTGAAAGGGCGGACGGCGAACCGCCGGAGACGCCGGAATGAAACAGAACTTACAGGAGGAGAACATATGCTGAATCTTAATCTGAGACCCGCTGACGAATGCCGTTATGACGCTGTATCCCTGGGAGAGATTATGCTCCGCCTGGATCCGGGCGAAGGCCGGATCCGCACCGCACGGGAGTTCAAGGCATGGGAAGGCGGCGGCGAATACAACGTGGTCCGCGGCCTGCATAAGTGCTTCGGCCTGAGAACCGGCGTGCTGACCGCGTTCGCGGACAACGAAGTCGGCAGGCTGCTGAAGGACCTGATCGAGCAGGGCGGCGTGGATACAAGCCTCATCTGCTGGAAAAAGACGGACGGAATCGGCCGGATCTGCCGGAACGGCCTGAATTTCACCGAGCGCGGTTTCGGCATCCGGGGAGCCGTAGGCTGCTCCGACCGTGCCAATACGGCGATTTCCAAGGCAGTACCGGAAGATTTTGATTTTGACTATATCTTCGGAAAGCTGGGCGTGCGCTGGCTGCATACCGGCGGAATCTACGCGGCCCTGTCCGAACAGAGCTGCGAAACGGTGATCGCCGCCTGCAAGACCGCCAAGAAGTACGGCACGGTGATCTCCTATGACCTGAACTACCGCCCCTCCATGTGGTCCGCCATCGGCGGCCTGGAGAAAGCCAGGGAGGTCAACAAGGAAGTCGCGAAATACGTGGACGTGATGATCGGCAACGAGGAAGACTTTACCGCCTGCCTCGGACTGCAGGTCGAAGGCAACGACGAAAACCTGAAGTCTCTGAACCTGGAAGGCTACTACAAAATGATCGAAGAGGCGGCCAGGCAGTATCCGAACTTCAAGGCGATCGCGACGACCCTCCGGACGGTGAAGACCGCTACGGTCAACGACTGGAAGGCGATCTGCTGGGCGGACGGAAAGGTTCATATGTCCAAGGCGTATGACGGCCTGGAGATTCTGGACCGGGTAGGCGGCGGTGATTCCTTCGCGTCCGGTCTGGTATACGGTCTGATGACCACCGGCGATCCGGAACTGGCCGTGAACTACGGCGCCGCCCACGGCGCCCTGGCGATGACCACCCCCGGAGACACCAGCATGGCCAGCAAGGAAGAAGTGGAAAGCATTATGGGCAACGGCAGCGCCCGCGTGAAGCGGTAAGCCTCAGGCGTTCCGTGACCGACCGACAGATGTGTAAGGAGAAGCCAGAAAATGAAAGCGTTTCTTGACAAGGATTTCCTGCTGAATACGGAAGCGGCGAAGAAGCTTTACCATGAGGCCGCGGAGAAGCAGCCGATCATCGATTACCACTGCCATCTGAGCCCCCGCGAAATCTATGAGGATATCCGCTATGACAACATCACCCAGGTATGGCTGGGCGGGGACCACTACAAGTGGCGCCTGATGCGTTCCGCCGGCGTGCCGGAGAAGTATATCACCGGGGACGCTTCCGACTGGGAAAAGTTTGAGAAGTACGCGGAAGTGCTGGGCAAGGCCATCGGCAACCCCCTGCATCACTGGAGCCATCTGGAGCTGCGCCGTTTCTTCGGGTATGAAGGCATCCTCAACAAACAGACCGCGAAGGAAGTGTGGGAAACCGCCAACGCGAAGCTGCGGAGCGAAGGGTATTCCGCTCGCGGCCTGATCCGGATGAGCAACGTGGATACGATCTGCACGACGGACGATCCGGCGGACAGCCTGGAGTGGCACGAAAAGCTGGCGGCGGACAGGAGCTTCCCGGTAACGGTGCTGCCGGCCTGGCGCCCGGACAAGGCCATGAACCTGGAAAAGGTTACCTATCCTGAGTACATCGCGCAGCTGGAAGCGGCGGCGGGGATGGCAATCTCCTCCTTTGAAGACCTGAAGGAAGCGCTGCACAGGCGGCTGGACTTCTTTGCCGCCCACGGCTGCAAACTGAGCGACCATGCCCTGAACTATGTGGTTTACGCTCCGGCGGACGCGGACTGCATTGAAAAGATTTTCCGGAACCGGATGGAGGGCACGCTCCCCACCGCGGAGGAGGAAGCGGCGTTCAAGTGCGCCTTTATGACCGCTATGGCGGCGGAATACGCGCAGCGCGGATGGGTGATGCAGCTGCACTACGGCTGCCGCCGGGACAACAATCCCCCGGCTTTCCGCGCGATGGGGCCGGATACCGGATTCGACTGCGTGGACAACTACGCGCCGAGCGCCCAGACCGCGGCGTTCCTCGGCGCGCTGGAGGACGCGGGAAAACTGCCGAAAACGATCCTTTACAGCCTGAACACCAACGACAACGCCGCGATCGACACGATTCTGGGATGCTTCCAGAACGAAACGGCTGTCGGCAGGATCCAGCACGGTTCCGCGTGGTGGTTCAACGATCATTTTGACGGGATGAGCGATCAGCTGAAGAGCCTGGCGTCCCTGGGCTACCTGGCCGGTTTCGTGGGGATGCTGACGGACAGCCGGAGCTTCCTGAGCTATCCGCGGCATGAGTATTTCCGCCGGATCCTGTGCCGGATCTTCGGCGAATGGGTGGAGGAAGGCTTCTATCCGGAGGATTACGATACCCTGAAGGAAATCGTGGCGGACATCAGCTACAACAACGCGAACCGCTATTTCGGATTTGAGAAAAAGCAGGTGTAAGGTGCCCGGGAAGCCCGGCGTACGGAAAGAAACCGGAAAACACGAAGGCCGCGAGGCTTTTCATGAAACGGGGCTGAGAAAATGAAAACACTGTGCATCACCTCCCGCAGCTGCAGCGTGCTGCTGGATCCGGAGGGCCTTTACCAGGCCCGGGAAAAGCGGATGCTGACCCTGAACGGGGAACCGCTGGACGAGGAATACCGCTCCGTGACGTCCCTGTTCGACCTGGAACCGGACACGGAATACACGCTGGAAAGCCGGACGGAAAGCGGCGGAGCGGAAACGCTTACCTTCCGGACGAAAGGGGAACTGTGCACCCTGGACGTGCGGGATTTCGGCGCGAAGGGCGACGGAACCGCGGACGACACAGCCATGCTGCAGGCGGCGATTCTCAGCTGCCCGGCAGGCGGGCGGGTTCTGGTGCCCGCCGGGGATTATGTCACGGGGCCGCTCTTCCTGAAAAGCCGGATTACCCTGGAAATCGCGGCCGGAGCGACCCTCCTGCTGGAAACTGACCGGAACCGCTTTCCGATCCTGCCGGAAACCGTTCCCGCGGACAACCCGGACGGCGAAGTGCTGATGGGCCTGTGGGAAGGAAACAGCGAAGACGGATTTGCCTCGGCGCTGACGGCAATCGATGTGACGGATACGGCGGTGATCGGCGAGGGCGTCATCGACGGACGGGGCGGGGAAGGCGACTGGTGGATCCGGCCGAAGGAAAAGCGGATCGCCCGGCGGGGGCATCTGCTGTATACCCAGCGGTGCAAAGGCATTACCGTGCAGGGACTGACCTTTGTAAACAGCCCGAGCTGGAATCTCCATCCCGCCTTCAGCGAGGACCTGGACTTTATTGACGTTCAGATCCGCGCGCCCTGGGACAGCCCGAACACAGACGGCTTTGACCCGGAAAGCTGCCGGAACGTCCGGCTGCTGGGAACGGAAATCTCCGTGGGCGACGACTGCATAGCCCTGAAATCCGGAAAGCTCCGGCTCGGGAAGAAATACAAACGGCCCTGCGAAAACGTTGAGATCGCCTGGTGCGCCATGCTGGACGGGCACGGCGGGGTGACGCTCGGCAGTGAAATGGCCGGCGGGATCCGGAATGTCCGGGTTCACCACTGCTATATGCGGGGAAACGACCGGGGACTCCGGATCAAGACACGCCGCGGGCGCGGCAGGGACGGGGTGATTGACGACATCCTGTTTGAAAAAGTCCGGATGGACGGGGTGAAAATGCCCCTGATTGTCAACAGCATGTATTTCTGCGATCCGGACGGACACAGCGAATGGGTGCAGACACGGGAAAAGCAGCCTGTGGACGAGACCACGCCGCGGATCGGGGAAATCCGGTTTGAGCAGGTGGAGGCAACGGGCTGCAAAGCCTGCGCGGCCTATGTGCTGGGACTGCCGGAACAGCCGGCGGAGCATATTGCGCTGAAGGACTGCAGCTTCACTTTTGATCCGGAAGCGGAAGCGTATGTTCCGGTGATGGCGGAGCAGGTGGAGCCCTGCCGGAAGCGGGGAATGATTCTGAAGAACGTCGGGAAAGTGACGCTGGACCGCGTGCGGCATGAAGGGACGGAAGGCCCCTGGCTGGACGCGGAAAACGTGGAAGAAATCAATGAAAGGTGAGGGAACGGAATGGATATTCGGTACAGCTGCAATCAGCGGGATTTTAAAAGATACACCACGGAGGAGACCCGGAAGGAATTCCTGATTGAAAAACTGTTTACGCCGGACACGGTGGAAGCGGTCTACAGCCACGTGGACCGGATGGTGACCCTGGGCGTCATGCCGGTCGGGGAAACCGTCTCCATCGACAAGGGCATCGATATCTGGCACAATTTCGGGACGGAATATTTCCTGGAACGCCGGGAATGCGGCATGTTCAATGTGGGCGGCGCCGGAAAGGTGACCGTGGACGGCACGGTATACGAGCTGGGCTACAAGGACTGCCTGTACATCACCCGGGGCGCGAGGGAAGTACTCTTCTCCTCGGACAGCGCGGAAAAGCCCGCAAAATTCTACATTGTTTCCGCGCCGGCGCACTGCAGCTACGAGAACCGGCTGATCAAGATCGCCGACGCGGCGAAGAAGCCCTGCGGCGACGCGGCCACCAGCAACAAGCGGGTGATCAACCAGTTCATTCATCCCTCCGTGCTGAAGACCTGCCAGCTGAGCATGGGCATGACGGTGCTGGAAAGCGGCAGCGTATGGAACACCATGCCGGCGCATACGCACGAGCGCAGGATGGAAGTGTATTTCTACTTCGAAGTGCCGGAGAACAACGTGGTTTTCCATATGATGGGCGAAGGGCAGGAAACCCGGCACATCGTGATGCAGAACGAGCAGGCGGTGATTTCCCCCAGCTGGAGCATCCACGCCGGCGCGGGCACCAGCAATTACACGTTTATCTGGGCGATGGGCGGAGAAAACCAGGCCTTTGACGATATGGACAATATCGCGACAACGGATCTGCGGTAAGCCGGGAGGGCTTTCCGGCCGCCCTCCGGACCTCCTTCGGCATCCGGGGAGAATGGGCAGAAAACCGGAGGATGGGCGGCAGAATTCAGGGATTGATGCAGACAATCCGCATACAGCGGAAAAACGGGAATAAAGGGGAGGAAACAACATGGATATGAACGCTTTCAGCCTGAAGGGGAAAAACGCATGGATCACCGGGGCAAGCTACGGAATCGGCTTCGCGATCGCGGAAGCATATGCCGCGGCGGGCGCGACGATTATTTTCAACGATATCAACCAGGAGCTGGTGGACAGGGGACTGAAGGCCTATGCCGAGAAAGGCATTGACGCCAAAGGCTATGTCTGCGACGTGACCAACGAGGACGCGGTGCTGGCGCTGGTGAAGCAGATTGAAGCGGAAGTGGGCGTGATCGATATCCTGGTGAACAACGCCGGCATTATCCGCAGGATTCCCATGATTGAAATGAGCGCGGCGGATTTCCGCAAGGTCATCGACGTGGACCTGAACGCTCCCTTCATCTGCGCGAAGGCGGTCATTCCTTCCATGATCAAAAAGGGACACGGCAAGATTATCAACATCTGCAGCATGATGAGCGAACTGGGCCGGGAAACCGTATCCGCCTACGCGGCAGCCAAGGGCGGCCTGAAGATGCTGACCCGGAACATCTGCTCCGAGTACGGCGAATACAACATCCAGTGCAACGGCATCGGACCGGGCTACATCGCGACGCCCCAGACCGCGCCCCTGCGGGAGCGCCAGCCGGACGGCAGCCGCCATCCCTTTGACCAGTTCATCGTCGCGAAGACGCCCGCTGCCCGCTGGGGAACGCCTGAAGACCTGCAGGGCCCCGCGGTATTCCTGGCTTCCGACGCCAGCAATTTCGTGAACGGACACGTGCTGTACGTGGACGGAGGCATCCTGGCCTATATCGGAAAGCAGCCCTGATTTTTCTCGGAAAGTCTTTACTAAACCGGACAAATTCGTGTATAATATTGCCAGTTTCAACATGAACTGAAAACTTCGGAGGTATGCGCGTGCAGGGGAGAAAGACGGTAAGCCGGTACCGGACCATCGACTGCTCCCTGTTCGCCGCCATTCTGATTGTTTTTGAAAACATCATCCTTCTGGCGTCTGTCCGGTGGTTCCCCGGCCAGCCCTACACGGTATCCCTGGTTCCGGCGGTGATCGCGATTGTCCTGGTCCGGTGGGGTCCCTGGGCGGCGGTTCACGCCGTTCTCGGCGGCCTGATCGCCTGTATCCAGGCGCAGACTTCCATATCACGCTACCTGATCTATTGCGTCGGAAATCTCTTTCCGCTGGCGCTGCTTCCCTGGCTCTCCGGATGGAGAAAGAAACAGGGCATCTGGAAGGAAAGCACCAAAGCGCTGGGGTTCGGGATCGCCGTGCTGCTGCTGATCCAGGCCGGAAGAGCCGTAATGACGATGATCTTCGGCGCCAGTCCCGTGCTGGCACTGGGGTGTTTTACGACGGAAGCGATCACCGACCTGTTTACCCTGGTGATCCTCTGGATTGTCCATCGCCTGGACGGGATTCTGGAGGATCAGAACCATTATCTCAGACGGATTCAGGAGGAAGACAAGACCTGATTCTTACCCCGGTTTCTTAAGAACAAGGCCCGCACCCTTTATACCCCGGGCTATGAACGGAGGAATGTGCATGAAGCATCCGGCAGGGGATTATCTGATCCTCGACGAGGCCACCGGCACCTGGCGGGAGGATCCCGAACAGGTCGTCCGGGATGACGTGGAAAAACACTACTGGCTCCACGTCGGGCGTACCATTCTGAAGGACTGGCGTCTGTACCTGATGCTGGTTCCCACGATCCTGGTATTCCTGTTCTGGCGCTATCTGCCGATGTACGAGCTTTTGGGCTCCTTCAAGGTGGATGACGCTGTCAAGCCCGTTGCGGACCAGTTCTTCAAGGGCTTCTCCAACTTTAAGGGGCTGCTGCTCGGGACCGGAACCTACGCCGGACTGAGCACGGATTTCTGGCGCGCCATGCGGAACACCTTCCTGCTGAGCTTTTACGGCCTGCTGTTCGGGTTCCCCATGCCGATCATCCTGGCCCTGTTCTTCAACGAGATCCGCAGCAACCTGACCCGCAGCGCTCTGCAGGTCATGACCTACCTGCCGAAATTCATGTCCACGGTCGTTATGACCTCTCTGGTGGTCATGCTGATCAAGCAGGGGTCGGCCGCCAGCCAGACGCCTCCGGGCATCATTTCCCAGGCGCTGGCTTCCCTGGGCCTGATTTCCCGGGAGACCGCGCAGAACGGCCTGCTGAACGATCCGGCCTACTTCCGGGCGATCTACCAGATCTCCGGTATCTGGGAAACGGCCGGTTATGACAGCATCGTGTTCTTCGCGGCCATCATCGCCATCTCGCCCACCAGCTACGAAGCCGCCCAGATCGACGGCGCCGGCAAATGGGCCCAGATGCGCTATGTGGTGCTGCCCAGCATCCTGTCCACCATCGTGATCATGCTGATCACCCGGATCGGATCCATGCTGAGCATCGGCTACGAAAAGGTCCTGCTGCTGAGCGAAGGCCGGATCGCCGCCTACCAGACGGCAGAAGTGGTCTCCACCTTCGCGTGGCGCATCAAGACCAATCAGAGCGGCCTGGCTTCCGCGGCTGAAATGATGAACAATGTGGTGGGCATGCTGCTGGTCATCGGCGCGAACACCATTGCCCGCAAGGCCTCCAACGTGAGCCTGTACTGATGGAAGGAGGTTCAGAAAAAGAATGAAAAGGAAGCTTGAAATCTCCGAGCTGATCTTCAGGATCCTGGCCTACACCTTCCTGACCGTCTTCGCGCTGCTGTGCCTGTATCCTTTCCTCTACGCCATCTCCGCTTCCATGAGCGGCAGGCACGCAGTGGAGTACAAGGAGATCATCCTGCTGCCCAAAGCGGTCCAGTTTGACGCATTCCGGGCCATGTTCAGCAGCAACGAGTTCTGGAATTCCTATTCCAACACCCTGTTCCTGACGATCTACGGCACGGTATGGTCCCTGTTCGTGGCGATCCTGGGCGGCTACGCCCTGAGCAAGAAGCGGCTGCTGTTCCGGAAGGCCTTCAACTTCTTCCTGGTCTTCACCATGTGGTTCAGCGCCGGTATCGTTCCTCAGTACCTGAACTACATCGCCACCAAGCAGGTGTTCAACGGCATAGGCATTATGGATGACAAATGGCTGGTGGTCATCGCCATGGGTATGGCGGCCATGAACATCATCCTGCTGCGGAACGCTTTTGAAGGGGTTCCATCCGAGATCGAGGAAGCCGCCATCGTGGACGGCGCCACCGAGATGCAGGTACTCCGCCAGGTGTTCATCCCCATGAGCAAATCCACCATCGCGACCGTGGCGCTGTTCTTCGCCATCAGCCGGTGGAACGGCTACTTCTGGGCCAGGCAGATGATTTCCAACACGAATGAACAGCCCCTGCAGGTGTTCATCCGGAACAAGCTGGAACAGTACACCGACCTGGAACAGCTGGCAACCTGGACGGAGAATTACGCGGCGGATTCCCTGATCTTCGCCCTGATCGTGTGCTCCATCATCCCGATTCTGATCATCTATCCCTTTATCCAGAAATATTTCGCCAAGGGCGCCAACGCCGGCGGTGTGAAGGAATAACCTGTTCTGATATTACTTCATTCCGGCGCTCCGGGATGTAGCAATAAAATAGTAAGGAGGACCTATTATGAAAAAAATTCTGGCACTGGTACTGTGCGCCGCGATGATGATCTCCATGATCGCCGTTGCGGGCGCGGACGACACTGTGACGCTGCGGATGGCCACCGGCTATAACAGCGCCAAGACCGGCATCACCTTCGACTCCGAAACCGCGGGCGAGGGCGTGACCCTGGCGGACGGCGTGACCTATACAGCCGGCTCCCTGAAGCCCACCTGGGTTGCCCTGGAAGAGATCCTGGGCGTGAAATTTGAGAGCAAATACCAGGGCAACTCCGCTGCCAAGGAATTTGAGTACTGGAAAGACCGCCTGGCGGAAGTGGACATGGTGGCCGGTTCCGCTGCCACGCTGAACGAGTACGGCGAGACCGGTTCCCTGGTGAACCTGGCCGAGTACATGGACAAGCTGCCGAACTTCAAGGCGTATCTGGACGCCAACCCCATTGTCCGGCTGTCCATCATGGGCAACACCACCACCGGCGCGATCTACTTCAGCCCCTACTTTGACGGTGTAAACGACATCGAGCGTATGCCCCTGATGCGTGCCGACTACGCGGCCAAGCTGCTGGACGGCGAAGGTGAGTTTGACGCTGACGCCTGCAAGGATACCGCGGCTCCTGTTTACACTCCCTACATGCCCACCGCTGGCACCGTGGCGATCGAGACGCCCACCGCCGACGGCACGGCCACCCAGGTTCTGACCAAGAATTATGACAAGGCCGGCAACATCATCGCGAAGATGAACGAAAAGGGCGCCATGTCCGGTGTGGAAGCGGTCAACATGCTGCGCACCTACATCGACGAAGCCTATGACGGATACTACGGCACCACCCGGTCCAACCTGTTCATCGGACAGGACGCCGCCTGGGACGTGGACGAACTGGTCGCCCTGCTGCGCTGCGTGGTTGCGAACCCCCAGACGCTGAACGGCACCGATACCATCCAGGGCATGTTCTCCCGCGAGGAAAACAACAACCAGCGCCGGGTTGACCTGTTCCGCTTTGCCGGCCACCTGTTCGGCGTGCGCGGCATGGAATCCCGCCAGGATTACCTGTACTTCGGCACGGACGGCGCCCTGAAGGATGCCCGCCAGGACGTGGCTGCCTACGAAGCCCTGGCCAAGATGCATGACATGGTGACTGAAGGACTGATCTCCAAGGCGTTCGTCGACGGCGCTGAAGAGAACTCCTCTACCTATCTGGAAAATGACAACGGCTTTGTCTCCTACGACTACAACCAGACCCAGACCGTTATGAACGCCACCAAGCTGCAGGAGGGCGAGAAGTACATGGCGGTTATGGTGCCCGTAGCCAAGTGGTTTGACGGCACCGAAGGCGGTGTGTTCATGCGGTTCACCGAATCCTGGCGTTCCGTGAAGACTGACGCGTGGGCCATCTCCAAAGCCGGCGTTGAAGCCAACCCCGGCGCGCTGGACAAGGCCCTGGCCCTGATCGACTACGCTTACTCCGAAGAAGGCCAGATCCTGATGAGCTACGGCCCCAAGGCTTTCATCAAGGAAGGCGAGACCTTCCTGTTCAACGGCAAGGAAATGCCCGTGATCGCGGACGCCACCTATGCCGAACTGTGGGACAAGGCCAAGGGCAACTACACCAACTATGCCCGCCAGTTCCTGGGTTCCACCCTGTCCTTCGTGAAGAGCCAGGCGTTCGAATACCAGTGCACCCATGAAGTCGGCCGCGAAGGCGCCGGCCACATCTCCGCCGCCATCGGCCTGGGCACCATCAAGCACCCGCTGCTGGAGGTCGCTGAGAATCCGTGGTACACCTCCATCCCCACCGTGCTGCCCAACACCAAGACCGAGACCGACATGCTGAACACCTACACTGAGCTGACCTCCAACGGCAAGTTTGCCTCCAACAAGGGCGGCGAAAACCTGTTCGTGGACATCATCGTGAATGGCCTGAGCAAGACTGCCGAAGAGCAGGCTGCCGAAGTGACCGGTGACTGGCACGGCAAGCAGTATCTGGCGCTGCGCGAAGCTGCCTGGAAGAAACTGGTGGCCTACTACAGCGCACTGAACTGACCTGAAACGGATCCCGAGGTCCGTAAATAAACTTAGCGCATTCCTGTCCCGCCCGCTTCCGGGCGGGCGGGACGGGAAATCTTAACAGGGGGAATCGTCATGTACAGGAAGCAAATGAAGCTCCAGCGGATCTTCTGCATTTTCGCGCTGATCGCTGCAGCCTGCGTGTTCATCTATTCGCTGGGGATGCTGACAGACCTTTATGACAGCCTCTACCCCATGATGAGGAACCCGGATAATCTGGAAGAGACTGATGTACCAGGCTCCATCATCTACTATGACATGCAGCCGTTCAACCATCAGCTTGTGATCAGCGCCATCGCGCTGATTCTGCTGGCCGCTTTCCTTTTTGTCACGTCAACCAGTTCCCGCAGGAAGTACTACGCGGGGAACTATGTTGCCACGTGCCTCAACGTAGCGGCGGAAATCGGGGTTTCGGTCTGGGCGCATCTTCAGATCAGCTCCTTTAAGTCCCAGTTCATCAATACGGTGGACTTTGACGCGCTGGAAATGTGGTCCGGAATCTGGGAGACCCCGGCCCTGACGAAAAGCTCCACATTCTGGTTCGATATCCATTACCTTGTATTCGCACTGGTCCTTATCGCGGCCGTGCTCCTGATTGTGAATGTTATCTGGAAAAGAAGGCTCATGCAGGGCGAGAAAGCCCTCCTGGCCGGAAAGGCGGTGTCAGCATGAACGAGGAATATACGCGGCTTGACCGCATGCGCTACACGAAGAACACTTCGTCCTCCCGCCTGGCGATCCTGGCCATCGTTTTCGATGTGCTCTTCTTTATCAGCCTGTATAAATCCGATGTCGGGAATTATTACTACACCATCCTGATCGGAGCGTCCATCATCTACAACCTGGTCTTCCTGCTGGCAACGTTCCTCGCGTCCGAAGGCGTGAAGGGCTATCAGCGGAACTACACATGGCTGCTGCTGGCACTGGCCTGCGGGCAGATCGTCCGGATCTTTATCTACCCGGTGCAGGGGCATGCGGCAAAGGTCAGCGGCGCCGCAGTCATCGGCGACGGGCAGTTCATCTTCATGATCATCTGCCTGGCCGCTTCCGCGGTCTGCCTGGTGGGAGCCGCGTTGATCAACTGGCGCAAGAGCAAGGCGCTCTCCGACCATATTGCTTCTTTGGAAGCAGGAAATGCGTAAGGAGGAAGCAAAATGGCAGAGCTTAAACTGCAGCATCTGGATAAAATTTATGACAACAAGGTTCAGGCTGTCTATGATTTCAATCTGGACGTAAAAGACGGGGAACTCATCGTGCTGGTGGGCCCTTCCGGCTGCGGAAAATCCACCACGCTGCGGATGGTCGCGGGACTTGAGGATATTTCCAACGGCCATCTGCTGCTGGACGGAAAGGATATCACCCAGGCGCCGGCCAAGGACCGGGATATGGCCATGGTGTTCCAGAACTACGCGCTATACGGCCACATGACCATCTATGAGAACATGGCCTTCTCCCTGACGCTTCGGAAGGAAGATCCCAATGTGATCCATAAGAAGGTGCTGGCGGCGGCCGAGATCCTGGACCTGACTGCGCAGCTGAACAAGAAGCCCAATCAGCTGTCCGGCGGCCAGCGCCAGCGCGTGGCTATGGGCCGGGCCATCGTCCGGAATCCCAAGGTGTTCCTGTTCGATGAACCGCTGTCCAACCTGGACGCGAAACTGCGCAGCGCCACCAGGCGCGAAATCCTGCTGCTGCACAAGCGGCTGCAGGCCACCATCCTCTATGTGACCCACGACCAGACCGAAGCTCTGACGCTGGCGGACCGGATCGTGTGCATGAGCATGGGGCATGTCCAGCAGATCGGTACCCCGCTGGAGCTGTATGACCGGCCAAACAACACCTTTGTGGCAACGTTCATCGGCCTGCCGCCCATGAACATGTTCGATACGGTATTCGAGGATGGCGTGCTGAAAGGAAAAGGATTCAGCGCGGAACTGACACCGGAGCAGCAAAGCCTGCTTGCTCCCTATGCCCGGAAGAAGATCATCCTGGGCGTGCGCCCGGAGGATATCGCGGAAGGCGGTTCCCTGGAGATCAGGGTGGGCAATAACGAAAACCTGGGGATGAACACGCTGGTGCACGGCACCGTGGGCGAAGGCATCCACATCACAGCCAAGCTCCGGGGCTGGTCAGACAACAAGGTGGGAGATCTGGTCCCGGTACATTTCAACCGGATGCATTTCTTCGACCCCGAAACCACGAATGCCATCCGAAAGGAGGCGGAATAATCCATGGCTAAGAACCCGACCGGAATCAAGGAATACTGCCGCAAGCGGCTGGTGGGGCTGAAACGGAAGCCCCATATGATCCCGCTGGTGGTCCTGGCGATCGCCTTCATTTACTATTCGTTTAACCTGTCCCAGGTATCCAACACGACGGCCCTGATCAACGGACCGCACATGGGCCTGACGGAATTCGGCACCATGCTGCTGTCGGTGCTGAGCCTGGTCTGCTTCATGAACGCCTTCCCGCACCGGAAAAAGGTGAACATCCCGATGCTGGTGCTGATGCTGCTCATGGTCGCGGCGCTGATCTTCTTTGATACCTATTACGGAGGCAGGATTGCGGTGGCCATCACCCGGGAGGAGAACAGGATCGACCCCACGGGCAAGAATATCTTCGTGACCAACGCGAAGAATATGCTGAACGTGCATCTGATCATCCTGATTGTCGGACTGGCGCTGACAGCGCTGCTGCCGGTTTACAAGCCGCTGCTGAAGAAGATCAATACCAATATTGAGGTTGAGGGCAGCGGGGATATGGCAGCCATCGATATCTCCCAGGAATAATCATGGCAAAGAAAAAAACGGCAGCTTCCGCACGGAAGCAGAAAAAGCTTCCTTTTCCCAGCGGGATTACGCTGAACGACAGTCCGGTCCGCCCGGCCGGCGGCGCGCCCGGGGAGAAAAAAGCCTCCGGGGACCCGGGAGAAACGGAGGAAGCCGGCTATTACAAGCTGAAGCTGAAGGCCGTGGACGACCTGGTGACGGCCAACGCGGAGAACTCTCCTCCGGTGCCGAAGCAGGAGATGCGGAAATACCGCTCCTCCGCGGGATGGCATCTTCCGGACTGGATCAAGGCGATCCTGCTGAAGTACTGGTTCGCGGGCGTCATCTGCTACTTCTTCATCTGGGGCCTGAGCACCTACCGGCTGAACCAGTGGGATCTGATCGTCATCCTGGCCGTCGCACTGGGAGGGGTTACCTACCTGCTGACGAAGAATATCTACCGGTTTATTGCCAAAAAGGAAGGGGATTACGACCGGTGGATGATGATTCCCGGGAAGAGCCTGGCTTTCCTGCCGCTGGATATCCTCTATGCCCTGGTGCTGGTCCTGTGCACGATCATGACCTACAACGGGATCAACATGCTCCTTACGAAGCCGGATGCGGCAACCGCAGCGCTGGGGGTGGAACCCCTGCTGTTCGGCCTTTTTGTCACCCTCTGGGATCTGCTGTTTCTGGGGGTCAAAAAGATGATGCGCAGGGTTGTCGAGGACGCGAAGAAAAAGGTTTCCTCCGGCGGATGATCCCGTCCGGATCCCGGAAAAGGAAAGGCTGGTGACGATCCGTGGCTGAGACGAAGAACTATGCCGCCCTGGACCAGTATGTACACCGTCTGATTACCCAGTCTTCTCCCGACCACACTATCTGGAACGTGGAGAAGATCCGTCAGGGCGTACCTGCCAACTGGAACTACATTGACGGCTGTATGATGACCGCGCTCCTTTCCCTGTGGGAAATCACGGGAGAAAAGGAATACTTCAGTTTTGTCGAGTCCTTCATCGACGCCTTTGTGGAAGAGGACGGCTCGATCCGCACATTCAAGGCGGAAGGGCACGCACTGGACGACGTGAACGAAGGCCGGGTCCTTTTCCAGCTCTACGAATGCACCGGAAAAGAGAAGTACCGCAGAGCCGCGGATTTCCTGCACCGCTTTCTGCAGCAGCAGCCGCGGACACGGGAAGGCTCCTGGTGGCACAAGCAGATCTATCCTGACCAGGTGTGGCTGGACGGGATCTATATGGCCCAGCCCTTCGCGGCCCTGTACGAGAAGCACTTCGGATCGGGGGACTACAGCGATACGCTCTCCCAGATCGGTACTGTGGTCCGCCATATGCGGGACGGAAAAACGGGCCTGTACTACCACGGGTACGACGCTTCCGGGAAAGCCTTCTGGTGCGACCGGGAGACCGGGCTGAGCGCCAGCTTCTGGCTGCGGGCAATCGGCTGGTTCTCCGTGGCGCTGGCAGACCTGAGCGGGATTCTTCCCGAAAAGGAAGCGGAGCAGCTGAAACCTGTTTTCCGGGATCTGATGCGGGATCTGGCGCCCTTTGCGGACAAGGAAACCGGGATGTACTTCCAGGTGGTGGACCATCCGGAAGCGCAGGGAAACTATCAGGAAACCAGCGGCAGTTCCATGATTGCCTATGCCATGCTGAAAGGCGCCAGGCTGGGAATCCTGGATCCGTCCTTTGCCGCGCTGGGGCAGAAAACATTTGACGGTATTGTTCGGACGAACCTTTCCTTCACCGGAGAGGAGCTGAACCTGAACCATATCTGCCTGGTAGCGGGGCTGGGACCGGAGAACAACCGCCGCCGGGACGGTTCCATCGCTTATTACCTCTCCGAACCCATTGTGGAGAACGACGCCAAGGGCGTCGCGCCCCTGCTGATGTGCTATACGGAGATCAAGAGGAGGTAAACCTTCATGGCCTATTTAACCCTCAGGAATGTTAACAAGATCTACCCCAACGGATTCCACGCAGTGCACAATTTCAACCTGGAAATCGAGAAGGGTGAGTTCGTGGTATTCGTCGGACCGTCCGGGTGCGGAAAGTCCACCACGCTGCGGATGATCGCCGGACTGGAAGATATCTCCAGCGGCGAATTCCTGATCAACGGAACCCGGGCAAATGAAAAAGGTCCCCGGGAGCGGGAAGTGGCCATGGTTTTCCAGAGCTACGCGCTGTATCCGCAGATGACGGTGTATGACAACATCGCCTTCGGACTGACGCTGCAGGGCGTGGACGAGGACGTGATCGAGGAACGGGTGAACAAGACCGCGAAAATCCTCGGTCTGACGGAATACCTGGATCGGCTGCCCCGGGCGCTTTCCGGCGGCCAGCGGCAGCGCGTCGCCATCGGCCGTGCTCTGATCCGGAAGGTGGGCATATTCCTGATGGACGAACCGCTGAGCAACCTGGACGCGAAACAGCGCGTGACCATGCGCAGCGAAATCGCCCAGATCCACCAGGAAACCGGAGCGACGACGATCTATGTCACCCATGACCAGACGGAAGCCATGACCCTGGCAGACAGGATCGTGGTCATGAAGAGCGGATACGTACAGCAGGTAGGCACGCCGTATGAGCTGTATTTCAAGCCGGCCAACGTGTTCGTGGCGGGATTCATCGGAGAACCGCCCATGAACTTCGTGCGGAGCCGGGTGGAGAACGGGACCATCGATTTCGGCGGACAGAAGATCGACCTGGCTGCCGCGCGCCCGGATCTGGCCGGTATGGAAGGAAAGGAAATCGTCTTCGGCTTCCGGCCGGAATCCATCGTGCTGCAGGAACGGGAAAAAGCCGCGCGGATCGACTGCCAGGTGGAGCTGACAGAGATGCTGGGCGACAATACAAACATCTATATCACCTGCGGGGAAAAGCAGGCGATCCTGAAGGTGGACAGCCACGATACGCCGGAGACGGATCAGCCGCTGCGCTTCTACATTCCCCAGGAGAGCATGTACGTGTTCGACGGGGAAACGGAAATGGTGCTGTAAGGCGGAATCAGCCGGCGGGCAGACAGCCCGCCGGCTTTTCAATTATCAAAAAACGGGCGGAGGACAGGAATGATTATTGTCGCAAAAGACGGAAGCGGGGATTTCCGAAGCATCCAGGATGCGGTGGACGCGCTACCGGACACGGCGGAGGGAGAAGGGGCCCGTATCCTGGTCCGGGAAGGGGAATACCGGGAACGGGTCGTCATTCATAAAAACGGCGTCCGCCTGGAAGGCGCGGACCGGGAAGGAACCGTGCTGGCCTGGAACGGATGCGCGAAGGATACTTACCCGGACGGGACGGAGAAGGGGACCTTTCTTTCCGCCACGCTGACGGTGACCGGACGGGACGTGACGGTGGAGAACATGACGGTCCGCAACGACGCGGGTGACGGGCGGAAAGCCGGACAGGCGGTGGCGGTCTACGCGGCCGGGGACCGTGGCATCTGGCGCTGCTGCAGCCTGCTGGCGCATCAGGACACGCTGTTCTGCGGGCCTGTACGCCTGCCGAACCTCGGGGAAGCCATCGGGAGCCGCGCAGGCTGCGCGGAGGCTTATACGCGGGTGGAGGACGGGCCGCTGACCCGCAGCAGGCAGTATTTTGAAGAATGCCTGATCCGCGGCGACGTGGATTTTATCTTCGGGCCGTACCGGTGCTGGTTTGAGGGCTGCACGCTGTTCATGAACGAGCGCGGAGGCTGGTATACGGCGGCGAATACCAATGAGGCGCAGCCCTTCGGGTTTGTGTTTCACAACTGCGCGCTGACGGGGGAATGTGCGGAAGGCGCGGCTTTCCTGGGCAGGCCCTGGCGGAAGTGGGCCAGGACCGTTTTCCTGGCGTGCGAAATGGACGCGCATGTGGCGCCGGAAGGCTTCAGCGACTGGGACGCGGAACGCGTGATCACCGGCCGGTGCGGTGAATGGCGGACATCCGGCGCCCGGGCGGACCAGCGCACCCGTCACCCGGCGCAGAAGCGGCTGACGGACGCGGAAGCGGCGGAAATAACCGTGGACAGCGTACTTGCCGGGGAGGACGGCTGGCAGCCGTACCGGGCATAAACCGCGCCGGAATCAGTACGGACTTATTTTCTGCTCTATATATAATAGGAAAGAAAATATCTGAAAAACCTTCCTTTTTCACCCTGAAAGTGGTATAATAGGAAGGCTTGTAATGCTATGTTTTTCAACGGGTTTCCGGATTTCAGAAACGGTGCGGAAACGGCCGGAAAGCACATGCGTTCCCCAGGCACGCGAAAGACTCCGACAAGAGGTGTATCATGGCTGAAGAATTTGAAGTAAACCTGGAACAGGTGACGGCCGTCACGGCGGATTACGGCGAGGAGCAGATACAGGTGCTGGAAGGCCTGGAAGCGGTGCGAAAACGGCCCGGCATGTATATCGGATCCACGGACGCCCGGGGACTGCACCACCTGGTATATGAAATTGTGGACAATTCCGTGGACGAGGCGCTGGCAGGCTACTGCCACCGGATCAACGTTACGCTGAATCCGGACGGGAGCGTCACCGTCATGGACGACGGGCGCGGCTTCCCCGTCGGCCTCCATCCGAAGATGGGGCGCCCGGCGGTGGAGGTATGCCTGACGGTCCTGCACGCCGGCGGCAAGTTCGGCGGCGGGGGATACAAGGTATCCGGCGGCCTGCATGGCGTGGGCGCTTCCGTTGTCAACGCGCTGAGCAGCCATTTCACCGTTACGGTATACCAGAACGGGAAGATCCATCAGCAGGAATATGAACGGGGCAAGTATCTGTACGACCTGAAGGTGATCGGGGAAACGGACCGCACCGGCACGACGATTCAGTTCTGGCCGGATATCCGGAGCGGGGAAAACCCGGAAGGCATTTTCGAGGAAGGCGTGACGTTCGAATATGAAACGCTGCGCAACCGCCTGCGGGAAATGGCGTTTCTGAACAAGGGCGTACGGATTGTTTTCCGGGATGAGCGGGGAGAGACCCCGAAGGAGAACGATTTCTGCTTTGAGGGCGGCCTGCGGGAATTCGTGAAGTTCCTGAACCAGAACAAAACGGTGCTGTTCCCCGAACCGATCTACACGGAAGGCATCCGGGACGGCATTCTGGTCGAAATGGCCATGCAGTACAACGACAGCTATGCCGAAAACGTCTATTCCTTCGCCAACAACATCGCCACGCCGGACGGCGGTACCCACCTGGCGGGCTTCAACACCGCGGTGACCCGCGCGATCAACGATTACGGCCGCCGCTACAAAATCCTCAAGGACAACGAGCCGAACCTGAAGGGAGAGGACGTGCGGGAAAGCCTGACGGCCATCATCTCCATCAAGATGGAGGATCCGCAGTTCGAAAGCCAGACCAAGTCCAAGCTCGGTTCCGGGCAGGTCCGCGGCGTGGTGGACAGCCTGGTGAGCGAGGAGCTGAGCACCTACCTCGAAGAGAACCCTGCCGTGGCAAAAGCCATCGTCAGCCGCTGCGTAGACGCCCAGAGAGCCCGTGAAGCCGCCCGGAAGGCCCGGGAGGCCACCCGGCGCAAGACTGTGCTGGAAAGCGCCTCCCTGCCCGGAAAACTGGCGGACTGCTCCGAACGGGATCCGGCGAAATGCGAAATCTTCATGGTGGAGGGCGATTCCGCAGGCGGCAGCGCCAAGGGCGGGCGCGACAGCAAGACCCAGGCGATTCTGCCGCTGCGCGGCAAGATCCTGAACGTGGAGAAGGTCCGGCTGGACCGGGCCCTGGAAAACGCCGAGATCCGCGCGATGATCACGGCGTTCGGATGCGGCTTCGGCGACCAGTTTGACGAGAGCAAGCTGCGGTATCACCGGATCGTGTGCATGACGGATGCCGACGTGGACGGCGCGCATATCCGAATCCTGCTGCTGACCTTCTTCTACCGCTTCATGCGGCCCCTGGTGGAGAAAGGATACGTCTATGCCGCCATGCCGCCGCTGTACAAGGTCACCAAGGGGAAAATGTCCCGCTACGTCTATGACGACGACGAGCTGAACCGGCTGCTGGATGAAATCGGGCGGGACCCGAAGCCGGATATCCAGCGCTACAAAGGACTGGGTGAAATGAGCGCCCAGCAGCTGTGGGACACGACCATGAATCCGGAGACGCGCATGATGATGCAGATCACGCCGGACGACGCCATGGAGGCGGACCGGCTGTTCACCCTGCTGATGGGGGACCAGGTGGAACCCAGAAAGCTGTTTATTCAGGAGAACAGCGATCTCGTCAAGGACCTCGATGTATAAAGCGATCACAGGAGAAGAAAAATGATTCAGGATAAACTGATCCCGGTAAACCTGGAACAGGAAATGAAAAAGAGCTTCATCGCCTACGCCATGGCGGTGATTGTGGACCGGGCCCTGCCGGACGTACGGGACGGACTGAAGCCGGTGCACCGGCGGATCCTGTACGACATGTCCGAGGAACTGGGCATGACGCCGGATAAACCGACCCGCAAAAGCGCCCGTGTGGTGGGCGACGTTCTGGGTAAATTCCACCCGCACGGGGATTCTTCCGTGTACGACGCCATGGTCCGCCTGGCGCAGCCCTTCAATATCCGCTATCCGCTGATTGAGGGCCAGGGAAACTTCGGCTCCGTGGACGGCGACGGTGCGGCCGCCATGCGGTATACGGAAGCCCGCCTGCAGAAGCTGGCGATGCACCTGCTGGACGGGATTGACAAGGATACGGTGGATTTCTATCCCAACTTTGACGAGACGCTGCAGCAGCCCTCCGTGCTGCCGGCCCGGTTTCCGAACCTGCTGGTGAACGGTTCGAACGGTATCGCGGTCGGTATGGCGACAAACATCCCGCCTCACAACCTGCGGGAAGTCATCAACGGCGTTATCTGCATGATTGACAATCCGGAATGCACGGTGGAAGACCTGATGGAACACATCAAGGGTCCGGATTTCCCGACCGGCGGACTGATCATGGGCCGCAGCGGAATCCGCGAGGCTTATCTCACCGGCCACGGCCGGATTACCGTCCGCGCCAAGTCCAATGTGGAGGAGATGGGTTCCGGACGCAGCCGCATCGTTGTAACGGAGATTCCTTACCAGGTCAATAAATCGGTCCTGGTCAAGAAAATCGCGGATCTGGTGCACGAGAAAAAGGTTGAGGGCATCAGCGACATTCGGGATGAATCCAACGACCGGCAGGGCATGCGGATCGTGATTGAACTGAAGAAGGACGTCCAGCCGCAGGTCGTGCTGAACATGCTCTACAAGCATACCCCCCTTCAGGAAAACTTCGGCGCGAACATGCTGGCCCTGGTGAACGGGAAGCCCCGGGTGCTGAACCTGCGGGAAATGATCTACTATTATCTGGAGCACCAGAAGGACGTGGTGACCCGGCGGACCCGGTTCGAACTCAACAAGGCCCAGAACAGGGCTCATATCCTGGAAGGCCTGCTGAAGGCGCTGGACCACATTGACGAGATTGTGGCCATCATCCGCGCCAGCAAGGACACCAACACCGCGAAGGAAGCCCTGATGCTGCGCTTTGAGTTTTCCGACAGGCAGGCGCAGGCGATCCTGGACATGCGCCTGGCCCGCCTGACCGGACTGGAAAGGGAAAAGCTGCAGGAGGAATATCAGGAGCTGGAAAAGACGATCGCGCGGCTGACCGCGATCCTTGCGGACGAGCAGCTGCTCATGAACGTGATCAAAACCGAGATCGGCGAGATCCGGGACAAGTACGGCGACGACCGGCGCAGTGAGCTGACCATCGCCGAGGACGATATTGATATCGAGGATCTGATCCAGGAAGAGAACATGGTCGTAACCATGACGCACGACGGCTATGTGAAGCGCGTGTCCTCCTCCGTTTACCGGGCGCAGCACCGCGGCGGACGCGGCGTATCCGGCATGAACGTGAAGGAAACGGACTACACGACCCAGATGTTCGTGACCAGCACGCACCAGGAAATTATGTTCTTCACCAACCTGGGCCGGGTATACAGCCTGAAGTGCTATCAGATTCCCGAGGCGGGACGGCAGGCGCGCGGCACCGCGATCATCAACCTGCTGCAGATCGCCGGCGGTGAAAAGGTCTCCACAATGCTGCCGATGCCGCGGGAAGCGGAGCAGGAATACAACCTGGTGATGGCAACCCGCAACGGCATGATCAAGAAGACCTCCCTGGGTGAGTTCCGCAACCTGCGGAAGAACGGGCTGATTGCCATCGCGCTGCGCGAGGGGGACGAGCTGATCGGTGTGCGGCTGAGCACGGGATCGGACGAGATGCTGGTATCCACCCGCAAGGGCAAGTGCATCCGTTTCAATGAGCAGCATGTGCGCGCGGTCGGCCGGAACTCCATCGGTGTACGTTCCATGCGGATTATGCCGGGGGATGAGGTGATCGATATCGCCGCCCTGGAGCCGGATACCACCGTGCTGGCCATTACTGAACTGGGATACGGCAAACGGACCGATCCGGAGGAATACCGCGAGCAGGGCCGCGGCGGCATGGGCGTCAAGGCCATGCAGCTGACGGAAAAGACGGGCGACCTGGTTGCGCTGCTCTTTGTGCATGAGGACGAGGATATCCTGCTGATCACCGACGACGGCACGATTATCCGGACCCGCGCGGCGGATATCCGCCTGTGCGGCCGTTCCACGCAGGGCGTGCGGATCATGCGCCTGGCGGAAGGCAGCTCCGTGGTCGGCGTGTGCCGCGCGGAGAAGGAAGAGGAGGAACCGGCGGAAGCTCCGGAAGGAACGGAGGCGGAGGCCGGAACCGCGGCGGAAACAGAAGGCGAAGCCGGTGCTTCCGCTGAAACAGACGGCGGCGAACAGGCGCCGGAACAGAAGGAATAACCCACAGGTATAAAAAGGAGCGCGGTTCCGATGCGGAACCGCGCTCCCTTGCTGCCGGGGCGGAAATCAGTCGTACCGTTCGTCGATGACGCGTTTGGTTTTCTTTTCGCTGCGGGGCAGGAGGCCGTTTTCGACCACTTTGACCAGGGGCGTGAAGCCGATGGCGCTCTTGACCTTGACGGCGATCCGGTCGGCCAGCTCCAGGAAGTTGACGGAGCCGTTCGTTTCCACGTAGATGCGCATGGTGTCCTTGCCGTCGAGGTGGGAGATGCGGATCTGGTATTCGCTGGAGACCTCCGGGAAGGCCTGCAGAATCTCCTCGATCTGGCTGGGGAATACGTTGACGCCCTTGATCTTCATCATGTCGTCCGTCCGGCCCATGATGGTGTCGAGACGGGGATGTTTGCTGCCGCAGGGGCATTCGCCGGGGATGATCCGGGACAGGTCATGGGTGCGGTAACGGATCAGGGGCGCGCCCTCCTTGACGAGGGTGGTAATGACGATCTCTCCCATTTCACCGTCCGGGACGGGCTTCAGCGTTTTCGGATCGATGATTTCAATGTAAAGATAGTCATCCCAGCAGTGCATGCCGGTATTGTATTTGCAGTTGATGCCGATGCCGGGGCCGTAGATTTCGGTCAGGCCGTAGATATCGTACAGCTCGATGCCCAGGGATTCGGCGATGCGGGTGCGCATCTTCTCGCTCCAGCGCTCGGAACCGATGACGCCCTTCTTCAGTTTGATTTTATTTTTGATACCGCGTTTTTCGATCTCCTCGGAAAGGAGCAGCGCGTAGGAGGAAGTGGAGCACAGCACGGTGGATTCCATATCCTGCATCATCTGCAGCTGCTTTTCGGTGTTGCCGGGGCCCATGGGAATCGCCATGGCGCCGAGGCGCTCGCATCCGGCCTGGAAGCCGATTCCCGCGGTCCACAGGCCGTAGCCGGGCGTGATCTGGATCCGGTCTTTATTGGTGATGCCGGCGTACTCAAAACAGCGGGCGAACATGATGGCCCAGTCTTCCACGTCCTTCTTCGTGTAGGGGATAATGACGGGCAGGCCGGTGGTGCCGGAGGAGGAATGGATCCGGACGATCTGATCCTCGGGCGCGGTCATCAGGCCCAGCGGATAGGCGTCGCGGAGGTCGCTCTTTTCAGAGAAGGGCAGCGCCTCGAATTCCTCGGGCGTGGAAACGGATGTGATACCGGCTTCCTTCAGCTTCTTGCCGTAGAAATTGTCCGCCGCGAGCAGGGCTTCGATCCGGCCGTTGACCAGCCGGATCTGGGAATCGGAAATGCGCATGGGTGAGTACCTTCTTTCTGTATAATATTAGGATTCTTCGTTTCGCTCAGAATGACACAGCGGGGATCAGGGTTCGTAATCCAGGGCCCGGAAATTCAGCGCGTGGAACTTTTCCGGGATCAGCCGGCGGACGGAAGCCTTCAGGTCTTCCGCCGACAGGCCCAGGGCGCCCGCGCGGAGCGCGGCGCCCAGCAGGATCAGGTTCAGCACCTTGGGGGAACCGACATCCCGCAGGGCCTTTTCCGCGTCCACGACGACCAGCCGGGAAACGCGGGAGGAAAGGTATTCCAGCATAGCCTCCGCCCGGTATCCGGTGTCGGAAAGAGCGGCGGTCACGGGCATGACGGGGCGGGAGGAAACGATCATCTGCCCGTCCGGCTTCAGGAAAGGCAGCTGGCGGACGGCTTCCCCGGGCTCAAAGCCGATGATCAGATCGGCCTCGCCGCGGGCGATCATGGGGGAGTACAGCCCGTCCCCCATCCGTACATGGCTGAAAACGCTGCCGCCCCGCTGGGCCATGCCGATGGTCTCGGCGGAAAGCACCGGGATCTGCCGAGCCATGGCGGAGGCGGAGATCAGGCGGGAAGCCAGCACGGTTCCCTGGCCGCCGACGCCGCAGAGGATAATATTTTTATTCATCGCGCTTCCTCCTTTCGGATTGCTCCGGCGGGACAGAGCTGCATGCAAAGGGTGCAGCCGTTGCACTGGGCGGAATCCACAACAGCCTTTCCGTCCCGGACGCTGAGGGCGGGGCAGCCGATCTCCCGGATGCATTTTTTGCAGCCGACGCAGGCCGCCGGATCGACGGATACCCGCGCGGGGGAACGGAAGAGCGCGACGCAGGGAGAACGGAAGATGACGGCTTTGACGCCCGGAAGATCCGCTGTTTTCCGGACGGTTTCAACCGCCAGGGCGTGGTTCAGGGGATCCACGGTTTCCACGGCGGAAACACCGATGCCCCGGAGGATGTTTTCTATACTGACCTTTTCCACGACGCTGCCCATCATGGTGCGTCCGGTGCCCGGATGCGGCTGATGGCCGGTCATGGCGGTGGTGGAGTTGTCCAGCACGATCAGGGTGAACTCCGCCTGGTTGTATACTGCGTTTACCACCCCGGGAAGCGCGGAAGCGAAGAAGGTGGAATCCCCGACGAAGGCGAAGCAGGAGCGGTCCTTCTCCAGGTGGTTCAGGCTCTGGGCGATGCCGAGACCGGCGCCCATGCACAGGCAGGTATCCACCATGTCCAGCGGCATGGCGTTCCCGAGCGTATAGCAGCCGATATCGCCGCAGAAGACGGTTTTCCGTCCCTTCATGGCCTGTTTGACCGCGTAGAAGGACGCCCGGTGCGGGCAGCCGGCGCACAGCACCGGCGGGCGGACGGGCAGGGGCGGCGGATTGTCCGCCGGCACGGCGGGAACGGGCAGCCCCATGAAAGCCGCGAGGGCGGCCTGTACGCTGTCCCGGCTGTTTTCACCGGAGAGCGGCATATGGCCGGTCGTTTTCCCGAGAATTCTTGTTTTCAGGCCGTATTTGCCGCAGACGTAAACGAGCTCCCGCTCAATGTACGGATCCAGCTCCTCCACGCAGAGCACTTCGTCCAGGCCGGAGAGGAAGGAAACGGCCAGCTTTTCCGGGAAGGGAAAGGGGGTGGAGACTTTCAGCGTGCGCAGGGCGCCCAGATTTTTCCGGGCTTCCATCACATAGGTCCAGCTGAACCCGCCGGTGGCGACGCCTTTGCGAAGGCCGGCCAGGGAAGGATCCTCCGGCTCGGTCCGGTTCAGGGGGAAATCGGAGAACACGTCCCGCAGCAGCGCGTTCCGCTCCTCGATTTTCCGGTGATTCGCGAAGGAAAGCCGCGGGAAAATCACCCAGCGGCCGCTGTCCTTCACAAAGCCTTCGGCCTGATGAACAACGTATTCCTCCGGATCCTTAACCCGGATGGAGGCGTAGCCGTGGGACACGCGCGTGGTGGGCCGGAGGAAAACCGGCGTCTGATACTTTTCCGAGAGCTCAAAGGCTTCCTGCACCATGCGGTACGCTTCTTCCGCAGAGGAAGGATCCAGCAGGGGAACCCTGGAGAAGGCGGCGAAGGAGCGGGTATCCTGCTCCGTCTGGGAGGAGATGGGGCCGGGATCGTCCGCCACCAGCACCACCAGCCCGCCCTTCACGCCGATATATTCCAGGCACATGAGCGGATCGGAGGCCACGTTCAGGCCCATCTGCTTCATCGTGACGAGGGCGCGGGCGCCCGCGTAGGCGGCGCCGCCGGCAAGCTCCATCGCCACTTTTTCGTTGACGGACCACTCCACATAGGTGCTTTCCCCGCGGCGCTTCGCTACGGTTTCCAGCACCTCGGTGGAAGGCGTGCCGGGATAGCCGCAGACAAGGTTGACACCCGCGGCCAGGGCACCGAGGGCGATTGCCTCGTTGCCCATTACAAATTCATCATGCATACGGTCACTTCCTTACCGCTGTACTGTGAGCAACTATACCATAAATCATGGCATGGCGCCAGAAAAAACCTCCGAAAAAACAAGTTTGACGGAAGCGGGCCGGAGGGCATAGAATAGGCAGCGGACCACAACACGCGGCGGGGCGGAGCACGTCCCTGCCGATGGAGGATGAAACATGGATTATACGGGCATACTGGCCGCGGAGCTTTCCCTGCGGCCGCAGCAGGTTTCGGCGGCGGTGGAGCTGCTGGACGCGGGCAACACGATTCCCTTTATCGCGCGCTACAGAAAGGAAGCCACCGGCTCCCTGGACGACCAGGTGCTCCGGGAACTGTCGGAGCGCCTGGAATATCTCCGGAACCTGGACAAGCGCCGGGATGAAATCCGCAAAAGCCTGACGGAGCAGGATGTGCTGACGGAGGAGCTGGAGCAGCGGCTGGAGGAAGCGAAAACCCTGAGCGAACTGGAGGATCTGTACCGGCCCTTCCGGCCGAAACGGCGAACCCGCGCGACCATCGCCCGGGAGCGGGGCCTGGAGCCGCTGGCGCTCTGGCTGACGATCCAGGATCCCCGGGGCGATCCGGTGAAGGAAGCGGAGAAATATATCAACCCTGAGAAAGAGGTGCCGGACGCGGAAAGCGCCCTGGCAGGCGCCCGGGATATCCTGGCGGAGGACATCAGCGACGACGCGGACGTGCGCAAAGCCCTGCGGGAAATGATCAGCCGGGAGGGCGTCCTGGCGGTGAAGGCCGTGAAGGACGAGGACAGCGTCTACAGCATGTACTACGATTTCCGGGAACCGGTGCGGAGCATGGCGGCCCACCGGATTCTGGCCGTGAACCGGGGAGAAAGGGAAGAATTCCTGAAGGTGACGCTGGAGGTGCCGGAGGAAAAGGCGCTGGCGGAGGTGCGCGGAAGCCGCGTGCGCGGTGAAAGCGCCGCTTCGGCGCAGGTGGCGGAAGCCTGCGACGACGCATGGAGCCGGCTGATTTTTCCGTCCCTGGAACGCGAGATCCGCAGCGATCTGACGGACCGGGCCAACGTGTCCGCCATCCGCGTCTTCAGCCAGAATCTGCACCAGCTGCTGATGCAGCCGCCCATCAAGGGCAAGGTGACGCTGGGCGTGGATCCCGGATTCCGCACCGGCTGCAAGCTGGCGGTGATCGACGCGAACGGAAAGGTGCTGGATACGGGCGTCGGATACTTCACACTGCCCGGGAATGAAGCCGGCAAGGCCGCCGCGGCCCGGCTGATCAGGGAATTTGTGCGGAAATACGGCGTGACGGCCATCGCCATCGGGAACGGAACCGCCAGCCGGGAAAGCGAGCAGTTCATCGTTTCCCTGCTGCCGGAGCTGCCGGGAACGGCCTATATGATCGTCAGCGAAGCCGGCGCTTCCGTCTATTCCGCCAGCAAGCTGGCGGCGGCGGAGTTTCCGGATTACGATGTGACGCTGCGCAGCGCGGTTTCCATTGCCCGCCGGATGCAGGATCCCCTGGCGGAGCTGGTGAAAATCGATCCGAAAGCGATCGGAGTGGGGCAGTACCAGCACGACCTGAAGCAGAACGAGCTGACCGACGCCCTGGACGGGGTCGTGGAACAGTGCGTGAACCAGGTGGGGGTGGAGGTTTCCACCGCAAGCGCGGAGCTGCTGAGCCACGTGGCGGGGATCGGCCCGGCGCTGGCGAAAAACATCGTAGCATACCGGGAGGAGAACGGGATTCCCACCCGGCAGGCGCTGAAGAAGGTGCCCAAGCTGGGGCCGCGGGCGTTTGAGCAGTGCGCCGGATTCCTGCGGGTCGCGGACAGCAAAAACCCGCTGGACGCGACCGGTGTGCATCCGGAAAGCTACGAGGCGGCCGGAAAACTGCTGGAAAAGCTGGGATATGACCTGAAAAGCCTGAAGCGGGGCGGACTGCCGGAGATTCCCCTGAAGGCGAAAGCCTACGGGGAGGAGAAGCTGGCCGGAGAGCTGGGCATCGGCCTGCCGACCCTGAAGGATATGATCGCCGAACTGCAGAAGCCGGGCCGGGATCCCCGGGACGAGCTGCCGCAGCCGGTGCTGCGCACGGACGTGCTGGATATAAAGGACCTGACGCCGGGCATGGAGCTGACAGGCACCGTGCGGAACGTGATCGATTTCGGCGCCTTTGTGGATATCGGCGTGCACCAGGACGGGCTGGTGCATATCTCCCGGATGGCGGATAAATTCATCCGCCATCCCGCGGAGGTCGTGAAGGTCGGGGACGTGGTAAAGGTCTGGGTGGTCAGCGTCGACGAGAAAAAGAAGCGGATTGCCCTGACCATGGTCAAGGGGAAAATGTAAAAACAGCAAAAATGCAAAGGTTTGCAATCAGAAAAAACGGCGGCTGAAAACCGCCGTTTTTTCAGCGTCCGCGGGCTGCCGGCGAAAAAAAACGGCAGAAATTGGCAGGTTTACAGCAAAAAAAAAGATAAAAAGAGTTTGGTTGAACATGTTGACAAATACAAATCGCTGCGTTAAGATAAAAACGCAAACGATTACAGAAATTGCACAAAAAGTTTTTTCAGGAGTGATGGCATGGTCAGGCTCAAGGATATTGCGGAAGCCTGCGGCGTATCGGTGGCAACGGTATCCCGGGCGCTGAACGGGCTGACCAATGAGAATAAGGAGCGGACCGCATACATCTGCCAGATCGCGCGGGAGATGGGTTATTATCCGAACGCGGCGGCACGGACGCTGAAGACCAGCCGGTCCAGCAATATCGGGATCCTGTATGAAGACCGGATGAACCACGAGTATTTCAGTTCCCTGCTGGATGAGCTGCGCTCCGCGGCGGAGAAAAGCGGTTACGACCTGACGCTGATCGGAAAAAACAACGGGCAGGGCGGTGAAAGCTACTACGACCACGCGCGGCGCAGGAATCTGGACGGCGTGGTGGTCATCCAGGCGGATTTCGATTCCGCCAATGTGATCCGGCTGGCCAGCAGCGACATGCCCTCCGTGGTGATCGACCACATCTATGAAGGGTGCGACTGCGTCAGCAGCGACAACCGGGCCAGCATGGAGCGGATTGTCCGCTATGCCTGGGAGCGCGGCCACCGGATGATCGCCTGCATTACGGGGCAGCCCGGCGCCGTGAGCCGGGAGCGGCTGGCCGGATACTACAAGATCTGCGCGGAACTGGGCATCCGGGTGCCGGAAGGCTTTGTGCGGGAAGGGAAGTTCCACGATCCGGAAGGCTGCGCCGTGATTGTGCGGGAAATGATGGCAGGCTCGGAAAAACCGACCTGCGTTCTCTGCCCGGACGATTACAGCTGCCTGGGCGCCCTGTGGGATCTGAAAGCGGACGGCGTGGCGATTCCGGAGGAAGTGAGTCTGGTAGGGTACGACGGAATCCGGATGACGCGGATGATCCAGCCGATGCTGACGACCTACCGGCAGAACGCGGAAGCCATCGCCCGGGAAGCCATCCAGCTGCTGGTGGAAGCGATTGAGAACCCCGAGGAGCATATTCCCCGCCAGATCACGGTGGAAGGAACGCTGCTGGAGGGGGATACCCTGAAAGAGCTTTCCCGCTGAAAAGCGGAAGCGATAAAAAGGTTTCAATGGAAGAAACATAAAAACAAGGAGGAAGAACCATGAAAAAGACCCTGGCAATCATCCTGTGCCTGGCGCTGGCAGTCAGCCTGCTGGGCATCCTTCCCGCCGCTGCGGAAGAAGCGGCTCCCGTAGAAGCGTATATTATGTACGCGAACAGCGACTGGAGCATCCAGTACTGGAACAACGGCGACGAGACCAAAGTTGCGGCGATGAACCCCGTGATTACCGGCGAAGGCAGCTATACCGCATCGCTGGACTTCACTGCGGCGGCTGAGGACGGCGTGGACACCGCGTTCACCGCGCTGGGCGTCAAGGGCGCCATCGAAGCGTTCCCCAAGATGTGCCTGAATATCACCGCGATCCGCATCAACGGCGAAGCTGTGGAATTCAAGAAGGGCTACACCAACGATGAAGACGGCGCGACCCGCATGAACATCTACAACGAATGGGTTACCGGCGTGCCGGCCGACGCCCGTTCCTGGGACGGAGACACCTCCGACGCTTCTGCCATCATGGTGGAAAAGAGCGTGTTCACCGGCGTGAAGACCATGGAAGTGGACTTTGAGGTGAAGCCCCTGGACCTCAGCGCGGCCATCGTGATGGCCAGCGCGGACTGGGCTGTTTCCTACTGGAACGACGGCGGCGAAACCGTTGCGACGGCGAAAAACGCCGATATCAAGGGCGAAGGCACCTACACGGTCGGCCTTGAATTCCCGGAAGCCTTCAGCGGCCTGGCCTTCGCGGCTGTGAAGATCAACAACGGCAACGTGGCGTATCCCGGATACTTTATTGATGTGAAGGAAGTCAAGGTGAACGGGGAAGCCGTCGAACTGGGGAAGGGCTATACCTCCAGCGACGACAAGGTTGAAATGCGCTACAACCTGTACAATGAATGGGTCAGCGAACTGCCTGCCGACGCCCGCCGGGCGGACGGAGACCTGGAAGGCGCCTCTCCCGTGATCATCAGCAACACGATTGAAAATATTCAGTCCATCGAAGCCACCTTTGATTTCATCTACGGCGAACCGCCGGTGGAAGAAGCCGAGACGATGACAGAGGAAGAAGCCGCGGCCGCGAAGGAAGCCGGATTCCATGCCTATATCGGCGTGCAGGGCAAGGACACCTATGTGTTCCGTAATGCCTGGAACGATAACTACGGTCTGAACGATGAAGAAAACCCCTTCTTCAACCGCCTGACCGGCTGGGATGCTGACAATAACGCCGTGGATTACGGCGGAACCTTCCAGGATGTCGAGATTAAGGGTGACGGCACCTACACCGTATCCCTGACGACGGGCGATATGGGCTTCGGAACCACTGAAGCCTTCAACCTGCTGTTCGTATCCACCGACATTCCGAATAAGCTGATGAAGGGCGGATTCCTGACCATCAGTGACGTGAAGACCAAGATCGGCAGCGGCTCCACTCAGGACGGCGCCAATGTCAATATCGAGGAAGGCGACTATGCCCGCATCGATGTGATCAACACCTACGCGCAGAGCGAGGATCCCTTCGGATACACTGTGCCCGGCGCGAATGAAACGATTGAAATTACCTTTACCGTCAGCGGCTGGTAATTCAATTTTCTGGCAAGCCGGGGAGCGCCCTGAAGCGGGTGCTCCTCGACTTTTCCCGGGGACACAGGGACAGCCGCCGGCAGTGCGGGAGGCTGTCCCTGTGTCCCGCAGCATCAGCAGAGGAGTGTGAAGATCAAGTGGAAGGCAGCAGGCAGCAAAAAAAGCAGGCGGCACGGGTGCCGCTGTGGCTTTTCCGGATCGCTGCGCTGGTTGTGATCATGGCCATGTTTTTCCCGCCGGCCAATCCGGGGCGGATCAGTGAAAAAATCAATGAATCCGCCAGCCTGTTCACAACCGGTATCAGTTACGGTACGATCACAAACAGCATGGGCCGGATCCTGCGTTCCCAGTGGATCCGGAACAGCGATATAACCATGCTGATGGTTGCGTGCTGCGTTGTGATGGCAGGCATCATCCTGTGCGCGACAGGCGCATGCATGAGCCTGGGAAACCGGAAAATGTGCCGCAGAGGGCTGGTGCTGCCGCTGATCGGCGCACCGGTAATGGGTGCCGGTTTATACCTGATTCACAGGACCTATACGGCTATGATGGCGCATGGCGGGGAAACGGGCAAGCTGGATACCATTAAAATCATCCTTCCGGGCGGTTTTACCGTCTTCTGTGTGTTTGCCGGTATTCTGCTCGCGTCCGCGCTGCTTGCTTTCCTGATGACAGAAAAGGAAACGAATCCGGAAGCAAGGATGGAAATGGACGAGAAGTACCGCCTGTTCCTGATGATGCTTCCGGTGCTTCTGCTGGCTTTTGTCTTCTGCTACCTGCCCATCTGGGGCTGGCGGTTCGCGTTCTTTGACTACACCCCCGGCGGAAACGTGGGTCCTGAGAACTACGTCGGTTTCAAGTGGTTTAATTTCCTGTTCAACGACCCGGCAAACGCGCGGGACCTGGTGCGCGTACTGCGCAACACCCTGGTGATGAGCGGCCTCGGCATTGCGACCTCCTGGCTGCCGATTGCCTTCGCGGTACTGCTGGCGGAAGTGCGCAGCACAAAATTCCAGCGCTTCGTGCAAACCTTCACCACGATTCCGAACTTCATTTCGTGGGTGCTAGTATACGCGATCGCGATCTGTATCTTTTCCACGGACGGGTTTATCAACAGCTTCCTGACGAACGTGCTTCACCAGACAGGCGCGAACACGAACTATCTGCAGATTGCGGACCATACCTGGCTGAAAATGCTGCTGTGGGGCACCTGGAAAGGAATCGGCTGGAGCGCGATCGTATACATCGCCGGCATCGCGGGCATTGACCAGCAGCTGTACGAGGCGGCACGGGTGGACGGCGCGAACCGCTTCCGCTGCATCTGGCATATCACGATCCCCGGGCTGATGCCGACCTACATGGTCATGCTCCTGATGAGCATCGGCGGCATTCTCAGCAACGGCATGGAACAGTACCTGGTGTTCTCCAACGCCATGAACAAAGATGTGATTGAGGTGCTGGATCTGTATGTGTACAACATCGGTATCGGCCAGAACCAGATTTCCCTGAGTACAGTGGTCGGCGTTTCCAAATCGCTGATCGGCATTATCCTGCTCTTTACCGCCAACGGCATATCCAAAGCCATCCGCGGCGAAAGCATCATATAAGGAGGGGAGCACAGTGAAAAAGAAAGAAAAAGCTGAAGCCCTCCACATCAGGCGGAGCAAGGGGGACTGGGTTTTTGACATCGCTCTGATCGTATTCTTCTGCCTGTTTACCTTCATCTGCATTTTCCCGTTCTATTACCTGCTGATCAACACAATTTCCGACAATGACCTTGTGACCAGCGGGCGTGTGAACTTTTATCCGCTGGTTAAGAGCACCGGCGGGGAAGCAGTGTTCGGTGCGCACTTCAGCAATTATACGGCGCTGCGGAACGTGCAGGACCTTGGCAGCAGCGTAATCGTCACCGTTTCCCGCACACTGATCGGTACGGCGCTGATGGTGCTTGTTTCCGCGTGGGCAGGGTACCTGGTGACCAAGCAGAAAATGTGGAAACGTTCCTTCTGGTACCGGTTCCTGGTGGTAACCATGTATTTCAACGCCGGCCTTGTTCCGTGGTACATGAATATGCTGATGATGGGCCTCACGGACAACTTCCTGGCCTATATTATTCCGGGACTGGTGGCTCCCTACAACATTATCCTGGTGAAGACCTACATCGAATCCATTCCGGCTTCCCTGGAGGAAAGTGCTGTCATTGACGGAGCCTCCACGGTTACCGTATGGCGCAAAATTATCCTGCCGCTTTCGATTCCGATTCTGGCGACCATCGCGATCTTCGGCGCCGTGGGAAACTGGAACTCCTTCCAGGATTCCCTGCTGCTGATGAACAACCGTCCGGATCTCTATACCCTGCAGCACAGGCTGTATATCTACCTGAATTCGTCCAGCAATCTGGGCGCCATGATGAGTCAGGGCGGCACCATCAGCGAACAGGCAGCTCAGAGCATGCTGAACCAGCGGGTGATCCAGTATACGGTTTCCATGGTCAGCATTATTCCGATCCTCCTGGTATATCCGTTCATGCAGCGCTACTTTGTCAAGGGTATCATGCTCGGTGCCGTGAAGGGATAAGGACCGTACCGCACAGCGGCCGGACAGGCAGCTGAAAGGAAATATTTATAATTTATATATGAAAGGGGAAACACCATGAAAAAGATTCTGGCTACATTCCTGGCAGCCGTGATGGCGCTGACAATGCTGACGGGATTATCCGCAGCGGCAGCAGAGGACAAAACCATCTATGACAAACTGGCGGAGATCGGCGTATACGACGGAGAACCGATCACCATCAACGTGTACAGCCAGCTGGCCAACTACAGCGGCCTGCAGGGCCACTGGAGCGCGGACCTGCTGCTGGACATGTTCAATGTTAAAATCAACATTATCCCGGATTCCGACGGCACCTACGCTACCCGGATGGAAAGCAAGAACCTGGGGGATATCGTGGTCTGGGGTGCGGACGGAGACAACTATAAGGACGCTGTCAAGCAGGGCCTGCTGCTGGACTGGGAGGAAGACGGCCTGTGCGAGGAATACGCTCCGTACATCTGGGAGCATTACCAGACGGCCCTGAATTCAAACCGGGCCAAGAGCGGGGACGGCAAAATCCACGGCTTCGGCCACAATGTGGCGCTGAACGCCGGGAGCCATGAAAATTTCTTCTACACCTGGGATCTGCGCTGGGACCTGTACAAGGAACTCGGCTATCCCCAGGTAAAGGACCTGGACGGACTGGTTGAACTGTTCAAAAAAATGAAGGAAATCTGCCCCACGGACGCGAACGGCAACCCCACCTACGCGGTTTCCCTCTGGCCGGACTGGGACGGAAACATGGTGATGTACGTCAAATCCCTGGCGACAGCATATTACGGATGGGATGAATTCGAGCAGGGACTGATCAGCACGGAAACCGGAGAGTTCCAGGGCTGTCTGGAACCGGACGGAATGTATATCCGGATGCTGAAGTTCTTCAACACCCTGTACCGGGAAGGCCTGCTGGATCCGGACTCCTCCAGCAACACCTTTGACAAGATGAGCGAAAAGGTGAAAGCCGGCGGAACCTTCTGGAGCATCTTCAATTTCGCGGGCTCCTCCATCTTCAACACCGCGGAGCACATGGCGGAAGGCAAATTCATGGGCACCATGGTGCCGGACGACGGCACGCCCATCTGCTACGGCGTATCCACTGCCGGCGGCAACCGCCTGTGGACCATTGGCGCGGACGCGGAATATCCGGAGCTGTGCCTGGCGATTATTGATTACCTGGCGACACCGGAAGGAAGCCTGACCATGTGGTACGGCCCGAAGGGACTGACCTGGGATTATGATGAGGAAGGCGGCGCGTGCTTTACAGAGCTGGGCGAGCTGACCAACAAGGACCCGAAGCACGACATGACCGGCGTGACCCTGACCGGGCCGCGGACCGGAAAAGCTTATCCGCAGTCCGGCACCTACAATGACGGTGCCCTGCAGATAAACAACACAACCCTGACTGCCAGCCAGCTGAATCCGGACAGCAAAAAACAGGAAACACTGGATAAAGAGGGTTGGGTCAGCATTGTGAACGGATCCCTGACTCCCATCCAGCAGGACTGGTGTGCCTGGTCCGGATTTGATACGCTGCAGCAGTACCTGGACGCGCATCCCTACAAGCTGATGCTCTCCAGAGGCAACTACGCGCCGGGCGACATGGATTCAGAACTGAAGGCCAAGAGCAAAATGATCATGACTTCGGTAAAGACCTACAGCTGGCGGGCAATTTACGCCAAGAATGACGGAGAGTTCAACTTCCATGTTACCACCATGATCAATGAGTGCAAAGCCAACCGCTACGACGACTATGTGAAATGGTGCGAAGAGGAAGCGGCAAAGTGCTGGGCAGCTCAGCAGGAACAGGCTGCGTTGAGCAAGTAAAAAAGAGCCCCCTTCCCGTTCGGGGAGGGGGTTTTCCGTCAGGAGGGAAAACGGTATGAGAGTATTCATCAGTATGCTACTGACAGCGGCGTTTCTGCTGGCAGTCCTGCCGGCAGCGGCGGAAAGGGCGGCACTGCCGGAGGACCTGACTGCCATTGAAATGACCCGGCTTATGGGGAACGGCATCAACCTGGGAAATACCATGGAATCCTGCGACGCCAGCAACCGGGGCGGCAATACAACGGACAACCCCGGGCATTATGAGACGCTGTGGGGGCAGCCGGTCACGACTCCGGAGATGCTTCAGGGCATGAAAGCGGCCGGATTTGACACGATCCGGATTCCGGTGGCCTGGATGACCAACGCGACGCACCTGAAGGACGGGGACTATACAATCGCCCCCGCCTACCTGGACCGGGTGGAGGAAATTGTGAATTACGCCCTGGACGCCGGGATGTTCGTGATTCTTAACGACCACTGGGACGGCGGATGGTGGGGCATGTTCGGCTCCGAAACGGAAGCAACCCGGAATCTGGCCATGGAAGCGTATACCGGGATGTGGAAGCAGATCGGGGAGCGCTTCGGGAAATATGACAGCCGGCTGATTTTCGAGAGCGCGAACGAGGAACTCGGGGCGCGGTTCGATGAAAACTCGGCGCTGTACTGCCAGGATTCCCTGGTGAGCCGCCTGCCGGACGGCGAACGGTATGCCCTGACCAACCGGGTGAACCAGGCGTTCGTGGATACGGTCCGGGCGCTCGGCGGAAACAACGCGCGGCGCTTCCTGCTGATCGCCGGATTCGGCACCAACATTGACCAGACCTTTGATTCCCGCTTCCATATGCCGAAGGATTCCGCCGAAAAGAAGCTGATGGTTTCCGTGCATTACTACGATCCGTGGAGCTACTGCGGCGCTTCGACCGCGAAGGGCGCGACGCCCTGGGGAAAACAGAAGGATTACGGGCAGATGTATGCCACGCTGAGCAAAATGAAGAAGTTCACGGCGGCGGGATACGGCGTGGTCATCGGTGAATACGGCGCGCTGCCGGGCAGCGACGGGATCATGAAGGAAAACGCCCCGGCGTATCACCGGGCGTTCCTGGACTGCTGCGACGCGCTGGACTACACTTCCTGCCTGTGGGACTGCAGCGGTTTCTTTGTCCGCCGGGAGCTGAAGATCACCGAAGCGGAGATGGCGGAAGTCTACGCCGGACGGAACGCGGAAAGCGAAGCCGGGAAGGACTACGCGGAGATCGCAGCCGCCGGGAAGGCCGCTTTTGACGCGGCGGAGGCGGCGGCGCCGGAATCGCTGGTGGAGAACCGGCTGAACGTTTCCGCGGACAGCTGCGTGGCATGGATCATGTTCAGCGCCGGAGACTGGGCTGTCAGCTACAGCGTGGGAGATGTCTATACGCCGGATTCCATCACGCCAGGAGTTGTTCCGACGGACGCGGAGATCACCGGCCCGGGAACCTACACGGTGGCGCTGGACTTCACCGGAACGGAAGCCGGGTACGCGAACAACACCGCTTTCAGCGCCGTCGGCATTTCCAACGGGGAGGATAAATATCCGGGATACTGCATCCTGATCACCGAACTGAAGGTGAACGGAACCGCCGTGAAGCTGAAGGGCAGGAACTACACGTGCGCGGATGACGGGCACTGCACCCGGACCAACCTGTACAACGAATGGGTGGATATGAAATCCGCCCGGGACGGCGCGCGGGTGCTCGTGGGAGACCTGACGGGCATTTCCGCCACGCTGCTGGATCAGGGAGCGGAGGAAATGCAGAAGATCAGAACGTTGGAGGTTACCTTCCGCTACGAACCGCGAAAATAAAACAAGACATTGCGGGCCGGAAGCCAATGCTTCCGGCCCGTTTTCCGTCCGCGCGGAAGCGGACCGGAAAAAACAAAAAACGGTGGGAACTTTTCAACGCGGCCGGCGTCTGATATAATGGAGCCCGGAAAAGGGACCGGAAAAAGGAGGTTTGACCCATGAAGATTACGGTACGGAAAATACTTGCGGTGCTGACGGCCATCATGCTGCTGGGTGTCTCCGCGGCGCTGGCGGATTCGACGAAGATTACAGTGAGCGGGACGGGGGAAACCCAGGTCAGCGCGGATACGGCGGTGGTTACCCTGGGGGTCAGCGCACGGGACAAGGATGTGCTGAAGGCGCAGCAGAAGGTGAATGAAGTGATCGCGGCAATCCGGGAGAAGCTGACCGGCAGCGGCATTCCGGAAGAAAACATCAATACGGACTACATGAACATCTACGCGATCTATGACTATGAAGGCGATGTGGAGCAGGTGCAGGCATACAGCGCCAGCTCCACCCTGGCGGTAAAGGTAACGGATATGGAGCTTGTGGGGAAAGTGATCGACGAAGCCTTTGCAGCCGGCGCCAATACGCTGAACGGAATCTCTTTTTCCGCTTCGGATACGAAGGAAGCCAGGGAGCAGTCGCTGCGGGACGCGGTGGCGGACGCGAGGGCCAAGGCCGAAGTGCTGGCGGAAGCCGCCGGAATGAAGATCACAGGCATCGAGGAGATCAGCGAAGGCAGCGTGTACAGCTTTGACAACATGGTAGGTAATTTCTCCGCAAAATCGATGGACCGGGGCGCTGAGGAAGCGGCGGGCTACGGCACTGTGGTGCAGGCCGCGAAGATTATCGTTTCCGCCACGGTGAGCATCCGGTTCATCGCGGAATAAAAAGCACAGCCGTCAGGCTTTCCGCCCGGACGAAACGTCCGGGCGGTTTTTTATGGCTTTCCGATTTTCCACCGGATAAAGGCCGGGGAAAAAACAGAAACAGATTTGCGCGGCAGACAGGGAATGGTATAATACAGAAAAACACTTCCGCGTTCATGAAGGAACCGAACAGAAACGGGGGAAAACGGATGCGGCCGGCCGGGCCACGGGAAAGCCTGGCGCGCGGCCGCGCGGCACGGGTTTATGACAAGCTGAGTTCAGTGAACTTTCAGGTGACTTCCGGCGCGGAGGAAGCTTTACTTTCCAATTATTGTCTGATAGAATATATGAAGGAATAGTCTGCGGAAACCGCAGGTACAATCAGAAATACGGCCGCAGCGCGGCAGGAACGGGAAAGGAGTCGGGAAGACTGTGAGAAACACTTTTCGCGGCGGCGTTCATCCGGCAGAGCATAAGGATCTGAGCCGGGACGTGCGGCTGCGCCTGTACGATCCAAAGGGGGAAATGGTGTTTCCCCTGCAGCAGCATATCGGAAAGCCCGCGAAACCGATCGTCCGGAAGGGGGATACGGTTCTGGCCGGCCAGCGGATCGCAGAGGCGGACGGCTTCGTTTCCGCGCATATCACCAGCAGCTGCTCCGGCACGGTAAAGGCCATTGAGAAGCGGCGGGTGCTGGGCGGCGGAATGGCGGAATGCATCGTGATTGACAACGACGGCCAGTTTACACCGGCGGCGGATTACTCGGTGCGCGACAACTCGGGGGATCTGTCCGCGAACGAAATCCTCCAGCGGGTACAGGACGCGGGCGTTGTCGGATTGGGCGGCGCCGGGTTCCCCACCCATGTGAAGCTGAAGCCGAAGGATCCGGACGCGATTGAATACGTGATCGCCAACGGCGCGGAATGCGAGCCGTACCTGACCTGCAACGACCAGCTGATGCGCACCCACGCGCCGGCCATCATTGAAGGGCTGGAGCTGGTGCTGAAGCTTTTCCCGAACGCGGAAGGCATCGTCTGCATCGAGGACAACAAGCCTGAAGCCATTCACGCGATGGAGATCGCCGCGAGCGGAAAGCCGCGGATCAGCGTACATACGATGATCACCAAGTATCCCCAGGGCGGCGAGCGCAGCCTGATCCAGGCGGTGACCGGAATCGATTTCCCGATCAGCAAGCTGCCGGCGGACGTGGGATGCATCGTGCAGAACGTCGGAACCCTGTACGCGGTGCAGCGGGCGGTTCTGTACCACGAGCCGCTGTTCAGCCAGTGCTTCACCCTGACGGGCGAGGCGGTAAAGGAACCCGCGAACTTCTTTGTGCGGGTGGGCACGAGCTACGCCGAGCTGCTGGAAGCCTGCGGCGGCGTGAAGGAAGGCATGACAGCGGTGAAGGCGCTGGCCGGCGGACCGATGATGGGCGTCGCGATGGGCAGCCTGGACGTGCCGGTGCAGAAGCAGAACAACGGGCTGACGCTGCTGGCGGAGGACCCTGTTGAACAGGCGGAGAAGCTGCTGACCGCGTGCCTGCACTGCGGCCGGTGCACAACGGTCTGCCCCGTGGGGCTGATGCCCCAGCTGATGGCGGACGCCGCGATCGCCGGGGATCTGACCCGGTATGAAAAGAAACTCTACGGCCTGGAATGCATCCAGTGCGGCAGCTGCACGGTGGCCTGCCCCGCGAAGCGCCCGCTGATGCAGACGTTCAAGCAGGCGAAGGCCGAAATCCTGGAAAAGAAAAAGCGTGAAGGAGGCGGCCAGAAATGAACGGCGTACTGAACCTTTCTTCTGCCCCCCATACGCGGGACAGATGGACGACTCCATACATCATGCGGATGGTGCTGCTGAGCCTCCTGCCGGCGACGGCGGTCGGCATCCTGGTGAACGGATGGCAGGCCTTCGGCATCGTGGCGCTGGGCGTGGTAAGCGCGGTGGCCAGCGAATGGGCGTTCAACAAAATCTGCCATAAACCGGACACCATCTGGGACGGCAGCGCGGCCATCACCGGTCTGCTGCTGGCGCTTTCCCTGGGGCCGCGGACGCCCCTGTATCTTCCCGTCATCGGCTCCGTGTTCGCCATTGTGGTTTGCAAGGGCTGCTTCGGCGGGTTGGGCAAGAACTTCATCAATCCCGCCCTGGCGGCGAGATGCTTCCTGCTGATCTCCTTTGCGAACGCGATGGCGATCAAGCCGGCGGTGGACGCGGTGGCGTCCGCCACGCCGGTGGGCGCCCTGAAGGCCTTCGAACAGGTGGATATCACGAAGATGTTCCTGGGCACGGCGGACGGCGTCATCGGCGGATCCATCCTGGCGCTGCTGGCCGGCGGGCTGCTGCTGTGGAGCCTGGATATCATCCACGGGCAGATCTGCTTCAGCGTGCTGATCGGCTTCACGCTGCTGATCGGCCTGTTCGGCGGACAGGGCTTTGAACCCCGCTTCCTGCTGGCGCACCTGTGCGGCGGCGGCGTGGTGATGGGCGCTTTCTTCATGGCGACGGACTATGTGACCAGCCCGGTGAGCCGGCTGGGACAGTTCATCTACGGCTGCCTGATCGGCGTGCTGGGCGGAATCTTCCGGCTGTGGGGCAACACGGCGGACTCCTTCAGCTATGCCATCATCATCGGCAACGTGTGCACGCCCCTGATCGATACCTACATTGTGCAGAAGCCGCTGGCATACCGGAAGATCGGAAAGACCCGCCGCGTGAAACGGGAGCCTTTCCGGATCCCGAAGCCGGTGATCGCGCTGACGCTGATCGCCGCGCTGGCCGGACTGGCGCTGAGCGGCGTTTTCTCCGTGACGAAGGAAGCCATCGACGCGCAGGAGCTGGCCAAGAAGACGGAAGCCTACAAGGCCGTATGCGCGGACGCGGATTCCTTTGCCGCGGCGGAGGAAGCGGCGGAAACCATAAAGGCAGGGGAAGGAAAGACGACCCGTGTCAACGAGGCATACATCGCGAAAGACAAGGCCGGGAACACGATCGGATATGCCCTGAATATCTCCTCCAAGGGATTCGGCGGAGATGTGACGCTGGCGCTGGGGCTGACGAAGGAAGGACAGATTACCGGCATTTCCTTTACGGAACTGAACGAGACCGCAGGACTTGGAATGAAGGCGGCGGAGCCGGCCTTCAGGGATCAGTTCGCCGGAAAGAGCGGACAGCTGACGCTGGTAAAGGGAGCCGCCTCCGGAGAGCAGGAGATCAGCGCCATCACAGGCGCGTCCGTGACCTCCAACGCCGTGATCAGCGCGGTGAACGCCGGCCTGGATCTCTATGAGACGGTGCTGAAAGGAGGCAACTGACATGAAAGGTTATCTGGAACGCCTCTGGAACGGACTGGTGAAAGAAAACCCGGTGCTGGTGCTGATGCTGGGCATGTGCCCGGCGCTGGCGGTCTCCACCCAGGCGGCCAACGGCATCGGCATGGGCCTGAGTACGCTGGCGGTGCTGGTGCTGAGCAACCTGGTCATCAGCTGCCTGCGGAAAGTGATTCCGGATCAGGTCCGCCTGCCCGCCTACATCGTGATCGTGGCGAGCCTGGTGACGGTGACGGAGCTGCTGATCAAGGCATACCTGCCTGCCCTGTATGAGGAGCTGGGCATCTATATTCCCCTGATTGTTGTGAACTGCATCATCCTGGGCCGGGCGGAAGCCTACGCCAACAAGCATACGCCGATGCTGTCCGTGATGGACGGAATCGGAATGGGCCTGGGATTCACGGCGGCACTGACCCTGGCCGGCGCGATCCGGGAAATTCTCGGAACGGGCAAGGTTTTCGGCGCGCAGCTGCTGCCGGAAGGCTTCGGAATGACGATTTTCATCCAGCCTCCGGGAGCGTTCCTGGTGTTCGCGCTGATGATCGCGATCCTGAACGCTGTCGGCATCAAGACGCGCCAGCGGAAGCTGGTGGAGAGCGGCTGCGACGGGAACTGCGCGCTGTGCGCCACCGCTGCGGACTGCGGAACGAAGCCGGCGGAAAAAGCCGTGAAGGCCGAACCGGCGGCGAAGGCTGAGGAGAAGGGAGGAGCGCAGAAGTGAAAAGCCTGATTATGATTATCATCGCCGGGGCGCTGATCAACAACGTGGTGCTGAACCAGTTCCTGGGCATCTGCTCCTTCCTGGGCGTGAGCAAACAGATGAAGGCTTCCATCAGCCTGGGCGGCGCGGTGATCTTCGTTATCACCATCGCCTCGGCGGTGGCCAGCCTGCTGTACGATTATGTGCTGCAGCCCCTGGGAATGGATTTCATGAAAACGATTATCTTCATTCTGGTTATCGCGGCGCTGGTGCAGATCGTCGAGATGTTCCTGAAGAAAAAATCCCCGGCCGTGTACAACGCGCTGGGCATCTACCTGCCGCTGATCACCACCAACTGCGCGGTGCTGGGCGTGGCGCTGAACAACGTGCAGGACGGCTACAACTTTATCCAGTGCGTGGCCAGCGGCTTCGGAACCGCCGTGGGCTATACCATCGCCATCGTCCTGCTGGCAGGGATCCGCAGCCGGATCAACGAAAAGGATCTTCCGGCGCCCCTGCGGGGAGCCCCCATCGTGATGATCGCCGCCGCGCTGATGTCCATCGCTTTCATGGGCTTCGGCGGGCTGACGCTGTAAGGAGGGGCCGCGAATGGATATTATCTGGATTACGACCCTGGTAATTGCCGTGATCGGCGTCGTGGTGGCGGCGGGACTGGTTTTCATGGGAAAGAAATTTGCCGTGGAAGTGGACGAAAGGGAAGTCGCGGTCCGCGAGAAGCTGCCCGGAAATAACTGCGGCGCCTGCGGATACGCCGGGTGCGACGCGCTGGCCGGTGCCATTTCCCGGGGGGAAGCCCCGGTGAACGCCTGCCCGGTAGGCGGCGCGCCTGTGGCGCAGGCCATTGGTGACATTATGGGAACCACCGCCGGCGCCCTGGAGCGGAAGACGGCGTTCGTGGCCTGCAAGGGTACCTGCGAAGTAACGAAGAACCAGGGAAACTACATCGGTGTGAAGGACTGCCGCGCCGCGGTGCTCTCCGGCATGAATGTGACGGACTGCAATTACGGATGCCTGGGCTTCGGCAGCTGCGCCGAGGTCTGTCCGGAACAGGCGATCAGCATTCAGAACGGCGTCGCGGTTGTGAACCGGAACCGGTGCGTGAGCTGCGGCCTGTGCGCGAAAGTATGCCCGCGGGGACTGATCTCCCTGATCCCGGAAAGCCGGATCGTACGGGTGCAGTGCTCCAACAGGGATCGGGGCCCGCAGGTAAAGAAGGTCTGCGCGGCGGGCTGCATCGGCTGCGGCCTGTGCGCGAAGCAGTGCGAGTCTGAAGCCATCGAGTTTGACGGGACGCTGGCCCGGGTGAATCCCGAAAAGTGCACGCTGTGCGGCAAGTGCGCGGCCAAGTGCCCGGTGAAAGTCATTACCCCGGCAGGATGAAGTGAGGGGAGTTAACAAAATGAACGAGTTCAAGAGAAAGCAGTGGACCCGGATCGGCCTGAGCCTGATCGCGCTGATCATCGCGGTGCTGTTCCTGACGGGCGTTATCGGCAGCAAGCCCATGACCTATCAGGTGAAGGAACCGCTGACCCCCATGATGGAAGGCATCACGGTGACCATGGGGCAGAACGCGGAAAACAGCGCGGCGGAGGATTACCTGAAGCAGGATCCATATCTGGTGAACATCTACGAGGGATACGGATTCGCCAAGGATTACAAGGCGGCGAGAGGCCACTCCTTTACGCTGGAGGACGTCTCCAAGACGGAGCGGCCCCACGCGAAGGCCCAGTGCATTACCTGCAAGACGCCGGACTTCACCAAGATGGTGAACAAGGAAGGCGTGGAGGTCTATACCCGGCCCTTTGATGAAGTCATGGAGCAGATGACGCAGGCGATTTCCTGCTACAGCTGCCACGGGGACGACAAAGGGAACAACGGCCAGATCGTGATCACCCACAGCTATGTGGAAAAAGCGCTGGGAGAGAACGCTTCCGCCATCGATCCGAAGGTGCTGAACTGCGGCCAGTGCCATATCGAGTATTACTTTACGCCGGAAGACGGCGAAACCATGATGCCGTACAGCAGCAGGGAAGAAATGACGCCGGAAGCCATCCTGGCGTACTATGACGAAATGGGCTTCAAAGACTGGGAACAGCCCGGAACGGGGACGCCCATGCTGAAGGCACAGCATCCCGAGATGGAAACCTTCCTCTACAGCGCCCACGCGAACATGGGTCTGAACTGTGCCAGCTGCCATATGGCAGAGGAAACCGCGGAAGACGGGAGCACCTACCACAGCCATTACCTGGTGAGCCCGCTGCAGAGCGAAACGCTGATGGCGACCTGCGCGGCCTGCCACGGCAGCGCTGACGCGGCAAGGACGCTGGTGACCTCGACGCAGGAAAAGGTAACTGCCCGGGAAACCGAAACCGGCAACCGGCTGAGCGGACTGAAGGACGCGCTGACAGCGGCGGTTTCGGAAGGGAACCTCACGGAAGAGGAGCTGGACGCGCTGCGCAAGCTGCACCGGGAAGCCCAGTGGTTCTTTGATTTCTGCTATGTGGAGAATTCCGAAGGCGCCCACAATTCGAAACTTTCGCTCCGCTGCCTGGACACCGCGGATGAAAAGATTGCCGAAGCGATGGCGCTGCTGACCGGGGAAGCTCCCGAAAGCACGGAACCGGAACCGGAAGCGGAAGGAGTCCTGACCGCGGCTGAGCAGGGATTCGGCGGCGCGGTGACAGTAAAGCTTACGCTGAACGAAGACGGAACGGTACAGACCCTGGCGGTTGAAACGCCGGACGAAACGGTCGGACTGGGCCAGCGGGCTTCCGAAGCGGCGTTTACGGACCAGTTTGTCGGAAAGGCCGGGCCTTTCACCTACGGTGAAAACGGAATCGACGCGCTGAGCGGCGCGACGGTTACCTCCAACGCTGTGCTGAAGGCGGTGAACGGACTGCTCGGCGGCGCGGAGCCCGCGGCGGAAGAAAAACCCGCGGAAGAACCCTCCGAGGAGGAAAAACCCGCGGAGGAGCCCGCGAAGACCGAAGATAAAGCGGAACAGGGCGGAACGGTTTACGGAAGCTATCTGGCAGAGAAGGAAACGAACTTCAGCGTGATCCGGGTGTTCGCCGGCACAAAGGACGGGAAAATCACGGACTGCCGGATTACATCCGAGGGGGAGAACGACTATCTGACAGAGGAAATCCGGACGGCGTGGGCGAAAGCCATCGTGGAAAACCAGACGGCGGATACCGATGCCATTACCGGCGCGACGCTGCAGTACTCCGCCGGCGCCGTGCAGGAAGCCGTGGCGGAGATCCTGCGGCAGATCGGCGGCGCGGAGCCCGCGGCGGAAGAACCCGCGGCGGAAGAAAAACCCGCGGAGGAGCCCGCGAAGACTGAAGAAAAAGCGGAACAGGGCGGAACGGTTTACGGAAGCTATCTGGCTGAGAAGGAAACGGACTTCAGCGTGATCCGGGTGTTCGCCGGCACAAAGGACGGGAAAATCACGGACTGCCGGATTACATCCGAGGGGGAGAACGATTACCTGACAGAGGAAATCCGGACGGCGTGGGCGAAAGCCATCGTGGAAAACCAGACGGCGGATACCGATGCCATCACCGGTGCGACGCTGAAGTATTCCGCCGGCGCCGTACAGGAAGCCGTGGCGGACATCCTGCGGCAGATCAGCGGCGAAACGGCCATGGCGGAGCAGCCCGCTCCGGAAGAACCCGCCGCGGAGGAAAAACCCGCGGAGGAGTCCGCGAAGGCGGAAGAAAAAGCGGAACAGGGCGGAACGGTTTACGGGGGCTACCTAGCCAGACGGGAAACACCCTTCAGCGTGATCCGGGTGATCGCCGCGGCGAAGGACGGAAAGATCACGGACTGCAAAATCCTCTGCGAAGCGAAGGAAGGGCAGACCGATCTCGTGACGGATGAAAACGAAGCGGCCTGGGCAACGGCAGTCGTGGCAAATCAGAGCGCTGAGATTGACGCGGTGGCCGGGGCGACGATTTCCACGGACGCCGTGAAGGAAGCCGTCGCGGAGATTCTGGAGAAGATCGGCGGCGAACCCGCCGCGGAGGAAAAATCCGCGGAGGAGCCCGCGAAGGCGGAAGAAAAAGCGGAACAGGGCGGAACGGTTTACGGAGGCTACCTGGCCAGACGGGAAACGCCCTTCAGCGTGATCCGGGTGATTGCCGCGGCGAAGGACGGAAAGATCACGGACTGCAAAATCCTCTGCGAAGCGAAGGAGGGGCAGACGGATCTCGTGACGGATGAAAACGAAACAGCCTGGGCAAAGGCAGTCGTGGCAAATCAGAGCGCTGAGATTGACGCGGTGGCCAGGGCGACGATTTCCACGGACGCCGTGAAGGAAGCCGTTGTGGAAATTCTGGAGAAGGTCGGCAAATAAGCAGTTTTACGGAAAATCATTATGGGAAGACCGCTGCCTTTCGCGGCGGTCTTCTCTTTCAGGAAAGGGATTCCGGGAAAATGAAGAAAGTCTGGAGATTTCTCTCCTCCATGGGGTTCGCGGTGGCGCTGCTGGTGCTGCTGGCGGCGGCCTGCGCGCTGAGTTCGCTGGTGGAACAGGGCTTGTCCCGGGAGGCGTATACCGCCCGCTACGGGGAAGGCGCCGCATCCCTGATCATGGCGCTGCAGGTGAATGACGCCTACCACAGCGTCTGGTTTATCGCGCTGAGCGGTTTTCTGTGCCTGAACCTGATCCTGTGCAGCGTCATCCGCTTTCCGGCCTTCCTGCACCGGTACAGGCAGGAAAAAGACGCGGCGGCCGCAATCCGGACGGCGGGTGATCTGGGGGAAACGGAGACGGAGCATCCGGAAGCGGTTTTTGCCGCGCTGGGCATGACACCGGAAAAATGCGCGGCGGAGGACGGCGCCGAGGCGCTGTACGCCAGCCGGAACCGGATCGGCCACTGGGGCGCCTGGGTCTGCCATGTGGGTGTGCTGCTGCTGATCGCAGGCTTCGCGCTGGGGCAGGCTACCCTGCGGGAAACCGTGATCTGGGGAATTCCGGGAGATACCCGGATTATGCCGGAAACCGGGCTGGAAATCACGGTGGAGGATTTCCGGACGGAAACGCGGGAAGACACGAGTATCGCCCAGTATGTGACAGAGATCACGATCCGGGATCCGGAAACGGGGAAGACGGAAAAAAAAGAGGTCAGCGTGAACAATCCGGCGGACGCCGGCGGATTCCGCCTGTACCAGAACAATACGGGCACCGCGGTTTCCGTCGCGGTGATCCGGGACGGAAAGACACTGCAGCGGAAGACGTTGCTGCCGCAGCAGGGCATGGACAGTGTGATGGGACTGGAAAGCCAGCCGGAATACGCCTTCTATTTCGCGGGAATTCAGCGGGCGCAGGGGGAAGACGCGGAAAATATTTACTACTTTGACCTGTACCGGAACAGAGAGCCGGAGCGGAGCTTCTATTTCCTCGGGGAAGGCTCCATGGATCTGGGTGAGGATACGGTGGAGATGACGCCGGCGGCGTTCACGCTGCTGGTGGCGCGGCGGGACCGGTTCGCGCCGCTGGCGCTGGCGGGCGGAATGATCACGCTTTGCGGACTGGCGCTGGCGTTCCTGCTGCAGCCGAAGGCGCTCTGGGCGGTGCGGGGAGCGGACGGGAAATGGATTCTCCGGGGCCGCTGCCGGAAGGGGCAGGCACTGATGAAGGAACAGCTGACGGAAGCGGCGGAAGCAGCGGAAAAGGGGGAACACAATGCAGAACGCTGAGAACATTCTTTTTACAGTCACGATGATCGGATACTTCCTGTCAATGGCATGCTATTTTCTCTTTGTCGCGCTGAAAAAGAACCGGATGGAAAAAGCCGGGGAAATTCTGCAGGCCGCGGCCCTGCTCCTGCATACCGCGGCGCTGGTGCTGCGCGGAATCGCGGCGGAACGGCTGCCCATGACGAACCAGTACGAGTTTGCCACGTGCTTCGCGTGGGCGCTGGCGGGCGTCAGCCTGGTTTTCATCCGGAAATACCGCTTTCCGGTGCTGGGCGTGTTCGCGATGCCGATTGTTTTCCTGATTATGGGATACGCGGCAATGCAGAACCGGGATATCCGGCCGCTGATGCCCGCGCTGCAGAGCGGATGGCTGGCGTTTCATGTTTCCACAGCGATCATTGCCTACGGTTCCTTCGGGGTAAGCGCGGCGCTTGGAGCGATTTTCCTGCTGCGGAGAAAGGTGAAGGAAGGCGGATTCCTGGATCAGCATATTCCGGAGGAAAGCAAGCTGGACGTTATCTCCTACCGCAGCGTATGCCTGGGACTGCTGTTTCTGACGCTGACGATCCTGACGGGGGCGATCTGGGCGGAACGCGCCTGGGGAAGCTACTGGAGCTGGGATCCGAAGGAAACCTGGTCGCTGGTGACATGGATTATCTACGCGGTATACCTGCATCTGCGGCTGCGCAGGGGGTGGAAGGGACGCGCGGCGGCAATCTTTGCCGTAGCGGGTTTCGTCTGCGTGATTTTCACTTATATCGGCGTGAATACCTTCCTGCCCGGCATACACAGCTACGCCTGACGGGCAGGAAAACTGCCGTGAAATAACGGAAGGAAACGGTTGCGCGAGGTCTGAAACTGGGATATAATGGTAACAGAAGGACAACCCCATACGAAACGATACGACAGACAGGAGGACCCCATGAAAAAACTGATTTGCCTGTTCCTTGCCATTACGCTGGCGCTTTTCAGCGCCGCTGCCCTTGCGGAAACCGCTCCGGCGGAGACAATGTTCACTCCGGGCACCTATACCGCCGAGGCGCAGGGAATTTTCTCGCCCGTGAAGGTGCAGATCACGGTCAGCGGGAACCGGATCACAAGCGTGATCATCGATCCGTCCGGCGAGACGCCCGAACTGGGCGGCATGGCAGCCGGCAAGCTGTCCGCGGCCATTCTGCAGGCGCAGACGCCGAATGTGGACGCCATCAGCGGCGCGACAATTACCAGCAACGCGATCATCCAGGCGGCCACGGAAGCGCTGAAAGCGGCCGGCGCGGATATCGGCGCGCTGGACGCGAACCGCTGGGACAAGGGCGGGGAGGATGTCCCGAAGGGAGAAAAAACGGTTGATACGGAGATCGTGATTATCGGCGCGGGCGGCGCCGGAATGACGGCCGCCATCATGCTGCACCAGGCGGGGAAGGATTTTGTCCTGCTGGAGAAAATGCCCTACGCCGGCGGCAATACTACCAAGGCGACCGGCGGCATGAACGCCGCGGAAACCCATTATCAGAAGGAGCAGGGAATTGAGGACTCCACGGCCCTGTTCGCGGCGGACACCATGAAGGGCGGCCACGCGCTGAACGATCCGGCGCTGGTAGCCGTGATGGCGAACAAATCCGCGGAGGCGATCGACTGGCTGGACACCATCGACGCGTCCCTGCCGAAGATTTCCTATTCCGGCGGCGCTTCCGTGAACCGGATCCACGCGCCGGAGGACGGCTCCGGCGTGGGCGGCTATCTGGTGGATCATTTCTCCGCCAAGCTGAACGAGCTGGGTGTGGAGATCCTGTACAACACGACGGCCACGGAGCTGATTACGGACGGCGAAGGGAAAATCTGCGGCGTGAAGGCGGAAGGCGAAGACGCCAGTTACACCTTCAACTGCAGGGCGGTTATCCTGGCGACGGGCGGCTTCGGCGCGAACGAGGAAATGTACACCCAGTACCGCCCGGATCTGAAGGGAACGGTGACGACCAACGCTCCCGGCGCGACGGGGGACGGCATCGTCATGGCGCAGGCTCTCGGCGCGGATCTTGTGGACATCGAGCAGATCCAGCTGCATCCCACGGTGGAACAGACAACCTCTATCCTGATCACGGAATCCGTGCGCGGCGACGGCGCGATCCTGGTGAACCAGGGCGGCGTGCGCTTTACCAACGAGCTGCTGACCCGCGACGCGGTATCCGCCGCGGAGCTGGAGCAGGAAGGGCAGTATGCCTACATCATCTTTGACCAGAACCTGCGGGACCACCTGAAGGCCATTGAAAAGTACGTGAAGTCCGGAATCACCGTGCAGGCGGACACCATCGAAGGCCTGGCGGAACAGCTGGGGATCGATCCCGCGACGCTGGCGAAGACGCTGAACGACTGGAACGGATATGTCAAGGACCAGCGGGATCCTGACTTCGGGCGGACCACCGGCATGGACGCGGACCTGACCGCCGCGCCGTATTACGCGATTAAGATCGCTCCCGGCATCCATCATACGATGGGCGGCGTGAAGATCAACACCGCGGCGCAGGTGATCAATACGGAAGGGAAAGCCATTCCCGGGCTGTTCGCGGCGGGCGAGGTGACCGGCGGCGTACACGGCGGCAACCGCCTGGGCGGCAACGCTGTGGCCGACATCGTGATTTTCGGGCGGATCGCGGCGGAAAGCGCGCTGGAATATATCAAATAACAGAAGATCCCTGAAATACGGAAGGCCGCTGACAGCTGTCAGCGGCCTTCTCCCGTTTTACGGTGTTCCGGCGGCGGGGCTTATCCTCCTCAGTCCCAGCGCGCCTGCTTTTCAATTTCGCGCACCAGCGCTTCCAGGCATTCCCGCTCGGCGGCGCCGAACCGGTCCTTCAGCGGACTGTCGATATCCAGGACGGCGCGGACCCGGCCGTTTTCATGCACCGGGATCACGATTTCCGACGCGGAGGCGCTGTCGCAGGCAATATGCCCCGGAAACAGGTGGACGTCCGGAACGACCACCGTTTCATCCCGGACCACGGCCGTGCCGCAGACGCCCTTGCCGGGCAGAATGTGGATGCATGCCGGATTTCCCTGGAAGGGGCCGACGCACAGCATTCCCCCGCGCATCAGGTAAAAACCGGCCCAGTTCAGGTCCGGCAGGGAGGTCATGATCAGGGAGGAAATGTTGCTGAACGCGGAAACGTACCAGGGCTCTTCCCGGAGCAGTTCCCCGGCCTGATCCGCCAGCAGAAGACTGTTCATGGCGTTTTTCTCCTTTCTCAGAAAGCTGCGTAAAGGATAAACCCCCGGACTGCGGGCAATCCGGGGGATGAGATTCAGGCGCGGTTAACCGACAGCTTCCTGTCCTTTTTCCATGGCCTGGCGGTTGATGGGAAGCAGGTGCTCTTTTTTGGGACCGAAGGTGGCTTTCAGCGCTTCCATGGCGGAATCGATGGAGACCACGCCGGTCTTCTTCAGGATGGCGCCGAGCATGACCATGTTGGCCGTGCGGGCGTTGCCCAGCGCCTCGGCGATACCGTTGCAGTCCACAGGAATGGCGGTGATGTCATCCCGGTCGGGCTTGATATCGATGAGGGAGGAGTTGTAGAGCATGATGCCGCCCTTTTCCATCGCGGGCGTGAACTTGATCATGCTGGGCTTGTTCATGATGACGGCGATCGGGATCTCCGTGACCAGCGGGGAACCGATGGGCTCGTCGGAGATCACCACGGCGCAGTTGGCTTCACCGCCGCGCATTTCCGGGCCGTAGGAAGGCATCCAGGATACGTTCATGCCCTCGTGCATGGCAGCCTTGGCCAGCAGCTGGCCGATCAGCAGTACGCCCTGCCCGCCGAAACCTGCAATCAGGAATTGAGCTTCCATGGATTACTCAACCTCCTTTTTGACGCCCAGGGGATACTGGGGGATCATATTGTCCGCCAGCCATTTCAGGGCTTCCTGCGGGGTCATGCCCCAGTTGGTGGGGCAGGCGGAAAGCACTTCGATCATGGAGAAACCCTTGCGGTTGATCTGCATTTCAAAGGCTTTCTTGATGCACTTCTTCGCTTCCATGATATGCTTTACGTCATGCACGGAAACGCGGGCGATGTAGGCGGGCCCGTCCAGGGTGGCCAGCATCTCGCTGACGCGGATCGGATAACCGCACAGCTTCGGATCCCGGCCGTAGGGGGAGGTGGTGGTCACCTGGCCCGGCAGGGTTGTCGGGGCCATCTGGCCGCCGGTCATGCCGTAGATCGCGTTGTTCACGAAGATGACGGTAATGTTCTCTCCGCGGGTGGCGGCGTGGGTGATTTCCGCGGCGCCGATGGAGGCCAGGTCGCCGTCGCCCTGGTAGGTGAAGACGATATTGTCCGGATTCACCCGCTTGCAGCCGGTGGCCACGGCGGGAGCGCGGCCGTGCGCCGCTTCCATCATGTCGCAGTTGAAATAGTCATAGGCGAAAACCGCGCAGCCGACCGGCGCGATGCCGATCGTCTTTTCCTGGACGCCGAGCTCGTCAATGGCCTCGGCCACCAGGCGGTGAATGATGCCGTGGGTGCAGCCGGGGCAGTAATGCAGGGGCTTATCGGTCAGCATCTTTGTTTTTTCATACACGACAGCCATGCTTATTTCCCCTCCTTTGCCATGGTTTCAACCTGGGTGATGATCTCGCGCACGGTGGGCACGATGCCGCCGGTGCGGCCGAAGAAACGGACGGGCTTTTTGCCGTTCACAGCCAGCTTCACGTCGTCCACCATCTGGCCCATGCTCATTTCCACGGTCAGGAAAGCCTTCGCGTGCTCCGCGGCCTTCGCGATGGGGGCGGCGGGGAAGGGCCACAGGGTAATCGGCCGGATCAGGCCGGCTTTGATGCCTTCCGCCCGGAGCTTGCGCATGGCGCTGCGGGCGATACGGGCGGTGGTGCCGTAGGCGCAGATGACATAGTCGGCGTCGTCGGTCATTTCCTCCTGCCAGCGGCATTCGGCCTGCTCCATGGCGGCGTATTTCTCATACAGGTGATTGACGTGCTTTTCCAGCACGGCGGGATCGATATACAGGGAGTTGATGATCGCCCTGTCCCTGCCGCAGCCGGGCTTCCAGCCGGTGGCCGCCCAGGTCTTCGGGGGAAGATCCGCCCGGTCCTTATGATCGGGCATTTCCACGGGCTCCATCATCTGGCCGATCAGACCGTCGCCCATGATGAGCACGGGGTTGCGGTACTTGTCCGCCAAGTCGAAGGCTTCCTGTGTCAGCTCGACGGCTTCCTGCACGGAGGAGGGAGCCAGCACCAGCATCCGGTAGTCGCCGTGGCCGCCGCCGCGGGTGGACTGATAGTAGTCGCTCTGGGCGGGCTGGATGGAGCCGAGGCCGGGGCCGCCGCGCACCATGTTGACGATGACGCAGGGCAGTTCCGCGCCGACGATATAGCTGATGCCTTCCTGCTTCAGGGAAATTCCCGGGCTGGAAGAGGACGTCATAACCCGGCCGCCGGCGCCGGCCGCGCCGTAGACCATGTTGATGGCGGCGACTTCGCTTTCTGCCTGCAGGAAGCAGCCGCCCTCAATCTTCGGCAGCCGCTTGGACATGTATTCGGGAATCTGATTCTGGGGAGTGATGGGATAGCCGAAGAAGAAGCGGCATCCGGCCTGGATGGCAGCCTCGGCGATCGCCTCGTTTCCCTTCATGAGCATTTTCTGACCCATGGATACGCTTCCTCCTTACTTTTCAACCTTAATGACAGCGTCGGGGCACATCCGTGCGCAGAAAGCGCAGCCGATGCACTGATCCTGCTGCTCGATACCGATGGGATGATATCCTTTGGCGTTAATCTCCCGGCTGAGGGCCAGCAGATGTTTGGGACAAACGTCGGCGCACAGACCGCAGCCCTTGCAGGTCTCCCGGTCAATGGTCAGTTTGGCCATGGCGTTCCGCCTCCTTACAAAATGGAATTAAATGCATTATAGGGACTTCGCGATTCCCCGTCAATAACGGGAACCTTCGCGGAAGCAGGAAAGGCAGGAAAAGAACAGGCCGTTCAGCGGCCGCTGAACGGCGGCAGGGGGCAGGTTTGCCTTACGATCCGGCGGAAAGAACTTCCCCGCGCAGGAAATCCGCCAGGAGCAGGCCGGCCCTGCGGTTGTATGCCGCGTTGGGGTGGGAGCGGGCGCCCATGTCCTCCTCATGGTAGTCCGGCAGAGCGAAGGTGAACAGGCCGGAAAGGCCTTCCTTCCGCGCCGCCGCGGCGGCTTCTTCCGCAAGCTCGGGATGGCAGTCGGAGGCGGGAAGGATCCAGACGATCTTCGCGGCCGGATTGTTCGCGCGCACCAGGCGGAGCAGGGAAACGGCGCCCCGCACGGCGGTATCCCGGTCCCGGTCAAAGCTGTTCCGCATGTTCATGCCGCCGCAGTCGTTGGTCAGCAGGCGGATACAGACGATATCCGGCCGCCAGGCGGTGAAATCATAAGGCTTCGTGCAGCCGCGCTTTTCCGCGGCGGCGCCGCGGAGAACGCCGCAGATTTCCGTATAGTGGGCGGTAAGCGTATGGTCCGGGTTGTGCTCCCAGTCCCAGCAGACGCCCCAGCCGCTCTGGGACAGGATCCTGCATTCCGCGTTCAGCTCGCCGCAGGCGTACCAGGCGTAATTGCCCCGGGCGGAAAACCAGGGCGTGATCCATTCGTCGTTGCCCCGGGGCGCCAGGGAACCTTCGCCGGAGGTGAGGCTGTCGCCGATGAATTCGATTTTCAGATCCCGGGCGGGGAGCGCCTCCAGGGTTCCGTTCATCCGGAGCGTACGCAGCAGCACGGTGGCTTCGGGCGTATCCGGCATGCACTGCGTTTCCTTCAGGAGGGTGATCACCCGCGTGTTTTCCGGGGACATGCCAAGCACCAGGGGATAGAAACGGACGCCGGGTTCCACGGGGAAACGGGCGACCGGCGCTCCGTCCGACAGGACGATCACCCACATGACGGGCGCGAAGGCGGGAGCTTCCAGCTCCGCCCACAGGTCGGATCCGTGAAAGGCGCATTCCAGGCCGCTGCCGGTCCAGTCCAGCGCGGGCGGCGCCTGGTCCGGATCCATCCGGCCCAGCAGGCGCAGGCGGGGATCGCCGAAGGTTACGGGAATTGTCAGCATAGTGAACCTCCATGAAAACGTAAAGATAACAAAGGCCGGGTCCCGCGGGACCCGGCCGGGAAAACAGTTATTTCAGCATGGACTTTTCCCAGCAGTCATAGGGTTTGATGCCGAGCAGCTCCACCACGGTGGGGGCGACGTTGGCCAGGCCGAAGGGACTTTCGGTGTCCATTTCGTGGCGGGCGTCCTTGTCGTGGATGATGAAGGGAACGGGGTTCAGGCTGTGGGCGGTGCGCACGGAGACAACGCCCTTCTTGTTCTTTTCAAGCATCTGGTCGGAATTGCCGTGGTCGGCGGTGACAACCAGGATGCAGCCGTGCTCGTCGCAGGCCTTCAGGATGCGGGTGAGGCACAGGTCCACGGTTTCAACGGCGATCTCGGTGGCGTACAGGTTGCCGGTATGGCCGACCATGTCGCCGTTGGGGAAGTTGCAGCGGATGAAGCCGTATTTGCCGGACTCGATGGCCGCGATGACCAGGTCCGCGATCTCGGTGCCCTTCATCCAGGGGCATTCGTCAAAGGAACGGACGTCGGAAGGAACTTCCTGCCAGGTTTCCAGCTCCTCGCTGAACTTCTCGCTGCGGTTGCCGTTCCAGAAATACGTCACGTGGCCGTACTTCTGGGTTTCGGAGCAGGCGTACTCGTTGATGCCGTTCTCCACCAGCAGCTCGGTCAGCGTATGGCGGATCTGCGGCGGGTTCACCAGGTATTTGTGCGGGATATGCAGGTCGCCGTCGTACTCCAGCATGCCGGCGTAGAGCACCTTCGGCATCACGCCGCGGTCAAACTTGTCAAAGGACGCGTCGCCGTCGAAGGCCATGGAGAGCTCCAGGGCGCGGTCGCCCCGGAAGTTGAAGAGAATTACGCTGTCGCCGTCCTTCATGGGGCCGACGGGAGCGCTGTCCTTCGCGATGACGAAGCCGGGCAGATCCTGGTCGATGACGCCGGGCTGCTCATTGCGGAAAGTCTCGATGGCTTCCCGCGCGGAGGCGAAGGCGTGGCCTTCACCGTGCACATGGATGTTCCAGCCCTTTTCCACCATGCCCCAGTTGGCCTGGTAGCGGTCCATGGTGATCTGCATGCGGCCGCCGCCGGAAGCGATACGGCCGTCGAAGGAGGCATCGTTCAGGGAAGCAAGCGTTTCCTCCAGCTGGTCCACATAGTCCAGGGCGGAGGTGGCGGGCACGTCGCGGCCGTCCAGCAGGATATGTACCCGGGCTTTGCCGACGCCTTCAGCTTTGGCTTCCTTCAGCATGGCGAGCAGGTGGCTGATATTGCTGTGGACATTGCCGTCGGACAGCAGGCCGATGAAGTGCAGCGCGCCGCCGGAAGCCTTGACGCCGTCAACAAGCTTCTTCCAGGTTTCGGAAGCGTAGATGCTGCCGGATTCGATGGATTCGTTGACCAGCTTGGCGCCCTGGGAATAGATCTGTCCGCAGCCCAGCGCGTTGTGGCCGACTTCGCTGTTGCCCATATCGTCATCGGAGGGAAGGCCGACGGCTGTGCCGTGCGCCTTGATGATCCGGAAGGGATCGTTGGCCTTCAGGGTATCGAGGGTGGGCGTGGTGGCCTGCTTCACCATGTTCCCCAGTTCGGAAGGGGTTTCTCCCACGCCGTCCATCACAACCAGTACAACGGGTTTTTTCATACTCGGAATCCTCCTATACATTCTATTTGGAACCCTTTTCCGGACAGGCCGGAAGGGAAATGTCCAACCTAATAAACGATACAGGAAACGGCGGAAAAAGTCAATGACGGCTTTTGACGAAAAAGGGCCGGAAGTGTAGGAATACAATACATCTTGGACAAGTGAAAAAAAGAATGCAAGGCAAGCGACAATCGGTTATAGTTGAGTTGCTACACAAAACTTACGAAAGGAGCTTACCTTGCGTGGCAACTATAACACAAGACATGAAGTACAAGCAATCCCTAATGAAATATGCGGCTGCTCACGGCGTGAGCAAGGCCAGCCGTAAGTACAACAGGACCAGGTCATACATCTATTTCTGGCTGAAGCGCTGGAACGGCAGCATTGAATCACTTCGTCCAGAATCAAGACGACCTCACCACCATCCGAATGAACATACGCCGGAAGAATTGAAGCTCATTCATGACATAAGGCGACGAAACCCTAAACTAGGAATGGTCGAGCTCTGGTGCAGGCTGCGAAAGCGAGGATATTCCAGATGCCTTGAATCCCTCTGGCGGGTACTGAAACGCGAAGGGCTCATAGCAGTCAAAGAGAAAGATCCTTATAAGCCAAAACCTTACCAGCAGATAACTCATCCCGGAGAAAGAGTTCAGATCGATGTGAAGGTAGTCCCTCGCAAATGCATTGCTGATCTGCAACTCAAACTGTTCCAGTACACTGCTATTGACGAGTATTCCCGTTACCGGATCCTCGGTGCTTATCCGGAACAAAACACTTATTCTTCTTACCTGTTCTTACTCAAGGTTGTTGACGAATTCAAAAGAAAAGGCTTTATGGTGGAATGCGTTCAAACTGACAATGGTTTCGAGTTCACGAACCGTTTGGCCTACAATGAGGCTAAACATTAAACATGTTCGAAGAAGCATTAAGTCTTCTCAATATCCGTCACAAGCTGATTCGCCCTTATACTCCCAGGCATAATGGCAAGGTTGAAAGAAGCCATAGAGAAGACCAAAAACGTTTCTACAATACCCACTCCTTCTATTCCCTCGCCGACTTTGGTGAACAGCTAGCTGTTCACCAAAGAAGAAGCAACTCCCTACCGATGCGCCCTCTTCACTGGCTGTCTCCCAAAGAAACCTTGAATTCTTTCACTGTCCAACATATTTGACAAACCTACAGGCTTTTGACGAAAAAGGGCCGGAAGGGCCAGAATACAAGCGTATTCAAGAGCTGAGTATATGCTTGCCTAAAATGAAAAAGAGTACTTTGGACAGGGAGACAGATGTTTTTATTCAGTTCATCCGGAAATGTAATTAGTGTGATTTTGTATATTCATATAAGAAAAGATCCACGTTGTTACAAATACCGAAATCATTTTATGAACTGCCAAAGTATATTGATCGAACGGGGATGCTGTTTGATACGGACGACAGTTATTGATAACTTGTTGAAAATAAGAAAACATGATAAAATATGCACAACAAAATAAAAGATATGATTATTGATAGAGGGAGAACAATAAAATGAAAAAAAGCATAATCTTTATAGCAATTATTGGATTGTTGCTGGTGATACTGCCGTTGACAGCAAATGCCGGTATTGTTGCCAGCGGAACCTATGGTAACGGAGTTTCCTGGAAATACAGTGATGACGGAATATTGACCATTTCAGGATACGGTGAGATACCAGACTATCAACATCCATGGAAAGACCAGGGATACAATCCTAAAAATGTAATAATTGATAGCGGAATAACCAGAATTGGTACAATGTCTTTTTACTATTATGAAAACTATGAGATTAAAAGTATCACGATTCCTGATACAGTTGTGAGCATAGACATTTCTGCATTTGAAGGATGCGGCTTAACAAATGTCTTCATTCCTGAAAGTGTTACGTATATAGGCGAAAAAGTTTTTATGGGATGCATGCATCTTACAGAGATCATTGTTTCTGAAGCAAACACGGAATATACATCTATTGATGGAGTATTATACGACAAACAAGTTAAGAATCTGATTTGCTGTCCGGCGATGACAGCAAACACAGAAATAATTGTTCCCGCAAATGTGACTACGATCAGTGATTCAGCTTTTTATTTTTGCAGAGGATTAACAAATATTGTATTGAATGAAGGAATCACGAACATTGGCAGTAATGCTTTTTCCGGCTGTTCAAATCTTGAAAGCATTAATCTTCCCGATACAATCGAGGTAATACCTTCCAATGCGTTTAATTTCTGCAGTAAATTGTCCCGAATTTTACTTCCTTCAAGTATTAAAAGCATAGAACGAAATGCGTTTTACTGTGCCGAACTGAATGAGATTGTTTGGTCAGAGGGAATTGAGAGCATTGGCGAATCAGCATTCTACGGGAACAACTTTACAGAACTTATTATTCCGGAAAGCGTTAAAAGCATAGGCAATAACGCCTTTGAACACAACTGGAATCTTATCAGCATTACTTTTCCCAAAGGACTTTCATTTATCGGTACCGATATATTTCAGAATTGCTCAGAAAGCCTGGTTATCAAAGTGCCGGAAGGTACATATGCAGAAGATTATGTGATACAAAACGGACTGAATCATGAGACTATCAAAGAATATGAATATGAAGTAGTAAACCAACAGGCAGTAATAACAGGGTATATTGGAAATGAGACGATCGTTGATATTCCGAAAAGACTGGGCGGATATCAGGTTTACAAAATTGCTTCCGGAGCTTTCGAAGGCTGCGACTTTATTGATCAGATCATTATTCGGGATCATATCACAGAAATCGGAACAAATGCACTGCCTGTGAACGAGATAATCCAGATTGTCTGTTATAAGAATTCTGCTGCGCTGACATATGCGGTCAACAATCAATATTCATATATCATTATCAGAAAGATCATTTCAAGCGGCACATTTGATTCAAATATATCATGGACAATGGACGATGATTATTGCCTGATTATTGAAGGAAGCGGAAAATTGGAGAATGGAGGAAGTTCCTTATTCTATGATACAGGATGTACGGATGTAATTGTCGAAGAAGGCATAACGACAATTGGATTCAGTGCTTTTTCCGGATGCCGTAATCTGAAAACAATTTCTCTACCGGACAGCCTTACTGAGATCAAATCATTCGCTTTCGAAAACTGTGTGAGTCTGACTGAAATAAATTTACCTGACAGAATCAAAACGATAAATTATTATACATTTTACAATTGTAATGCGGTCAGAAACGCTGCTTTAAACACTGATACAGCGATGGCTCTCAGTAAAGCGGGAATCAGTTTTCACGTAGAAGACGCTGATTGTAATTTCAGATATGTATTTGACGGTGAAGAAAATCTGGGAATAACCATAGCTGATGTACCGAACGACCTTACTGTTCTGACCATTCCGGATTATGTGACAAGAATTGAGATAGACTCTATCAATACATCAAACAATCTGCAAATAATCTATTTTCCGGACAATATAAACTATATATATCAATATGCACTATATAAATGTGCTGCAATTCGTTATGTGAATCCGGACAGTATAACTGCTGTTTCCTTAAGCAAAATAAGTGGCGCAGGATTCCGTATCGGAGGAACTCAATGTAATGTAAAATATATTTTTGATGGTGAAGCAATCGCAGGCCTTGTGATGACTGATATTCCGACTGAACTGGAATCGCTGGAGGTTCCAGAAGGTGTAACCGAAATACAAAGTTTCAGCTTTGATAACAACAATCAGCTCAAAACTGTATCGCTGCCCCAAAGTATGGTAACACTCCGTTCATGGGCCTTTAGTAATTGCAGCAATCTTGAAAATATCATTATACAGGAAGGGTTATCAACAATTGAATCGCTTGCATTCTATCGCTGTGGTAATTTATTAAGCATTAACCTGCCGTCATCAGTTCAATCTGCCGATGGTCAGATTTTTAGCCAATGTTACAAACTGACGGAAATACATATTCCCTCCTGCGGGTCATATGCCTATGAGTATTGCAGGGACGATAATCAGTTATCATCCCTAATCGTTCTGGATCAGCCTCATGAATCTGTTTACGATGAAGAGATTCCCGCCACATGCACTTCTACTGGATTGACGGACGGATTCCATTGCAGCATATGCGGGGATATTATTTCCGGACACGTGACGATACCAAAACTTGCTCACACTATTGTAATCGATGAGGCGGTAGCAGCAACAGACGAAGAGCCTGGACTTACGGAAGGAAGCCATTGCTCTGTATGCGGAACAATCCTTGTGCCACAGGAGGTTGTACCATGTGCCTGGTCTTATTGGACGTATGAAGTAAACAATGATATTGTTACAATTCAAAAATACACCGGTACAGATCAAAAAGTAATTGTGCCGTCCACTATTTATGGGCATACGGTAAACGCTATCGCTGAAAATGCATTTGATTCAGCAAACTGTCCCGAGCGGGTATATATTCCTTCAACAATCGATCAGATTAGTTCCCAGGCATTCACGTCGAAAATCATTGTGTATTGCGAAGAATATTCTGAAGCGGATTACTGGGCAGAGGAAACAGGTTATCAGACGATCTACACAAACAATGTTTCAGGTGGGGATTTCTATCTGATAGAACTTCAAAACAATTTCAGATTGTTAAGAAATGATTCTGCTGTGCTTAATTATTCCATATGGCCTTTACTAAATGATACACCGATTATATGGAACAGTTCCTCGCCAGACATAATCAGAGTTGAAAACGGGATGGTTACCGCACTACTGCCTGGGACAGCAACTATTGTTCTTCAAGCTGGAGGCGTTTCGGCTTCTGTGGAAGTTACAGGATACGGTCCTCCTGACAGTTTCGAACTGTCTGAAACAGAGTTGGTCCTTGCAACCCGCACGACAGGATCGCTTTCTGTTATTCAAGTTGAGCCAACCGGTTCAGACATGGAGATAGAATGGTCCAGTTCCAATACAGCCATTGCGATTATCAGTGAAGACGGTGTGATATCAGCCAGGCGCCCCGGTTCGGCTGTTATAACAGCAACCAGCCAGAACGGAATCTGCCGTGAATGCAATGTTACAGTGTGCAATCCAATCGTATCAGTGGAATTTGACGCGGAAACATATTTCGTGAAGAGGGGCGAAACGTCTTCTGTGATTGTCACCGTGACAACCAGTGACGGGACTACTTATCAGAACAAAATGGTTAGTTTCTTCAGTTCAGATGAAGGAATATTCATTATAGACAAAAACGGAAATATCAGTGGTGAAGAAATCGGCGAAGCGACCATTACCGCATACGTTACGGATTCGTTGGTTGCAACAGCTCATGTTTCTATCATATGTCCTAATCATCATGCAGAAGCTTATCCGGAGATGTTGGCCACATGTACAGAGGAAGGACATACCGGGGGATCGTATTGTCCGGAATGCCTTGAGGAAATCAGTCCCCGGACGATCGTTCCGGCTACAGGCCATACTTGGTCTGATGTGGAATACAACTGGTCTGCTACCGATACAATTATCGCAAAACGGGTGTGCGGCAATGATGCGAAACATGTTGAAACCGAAACAGTATCTGTCAGCTTTGAGTTGCTTTCTCCGACAGAAACAACATCCGGTTCATATTCTTATGTGTCAGATTCTTTTGAAAACCCAGCCTTCAGTATCCAGAGTAAATCCGGAAGTATTCCGGCTCTGAACGACCTGGATGTCCTTTGGCTGCCGGATGGATTAAAAAGTATAGATGCTGAAGCATTTATGAACTCAGCATGCCAAGCAGTGATTCTTCCGCAAGGATGCATTTCGATCGAGAAAATGGCCTTTGCCAGGTGCAGCAACCTGGTTTATGTCCGAATTCCCTATGGATGTCATTTTGAAGAAGATACTTTCTCCGAATGCCCGAATGCTATTATAGACTACCGTGACTATTCACAGCCAATTCCTACGCCAACACCGACTCCTGCTACAAAACAGACGATCTCTATGTATAATTACGCTAAAATCAGCGTACCTGCTACTTTCTACCTATATGAAACAACCAGTCAGAACATAACTTACAGAGATACCACATCCAGCTTGACTCTGACATACGGGAAACTAAATTTTTCCAGTTATTCATCATTGAAGTCAGCATTGCAGTCAGCTTATGGCTCAGTATCGGAAATAACTTTGAATGGAATCAATATGATAGGAATTGCAGAGGTTTATTCTACTTATACTATTTCAGGCGTTGCATTTATGGTTAACAACCAGGCGCTACTTGTCACATTCCTGTTTACGAATGATTCCGAAGGCCAGATGAGTGCAGAGTGTCTGAACAGTATAAAAGCATCAGCTTCTGATCCAACACCTACACCAACTCCTTCTTTCACATCGATGACATTCTTCAATAATGTTATCTGTTCTGTGCCAAATTCTTTTTATCCGTCAACTGTTTCATCCGGAAAAACATATTATATGGATACGGAGTCGGATATCATAATGGACATTCAGCAAAATGCCATTGTTTCCGACTACGAAGGATTACTGAATCTGATTCAATCGAGATACAGTCGGGATGAATATGCTGAATTCACCAATGACAATGGTGTCAGGATTATCTTTACAATAGAGGATTCGTCAAGCAGCACAACAACAACCTGGTATTTTATCTCGAATAACAAACTGGTATACTTTACGTTTGTTTACAGTACAAGCAAAGCAGAAACCATCAGCACAAATATAATTGACAGTATATACTTGAAATCAAAATGATCTCTGCCGCCTGACTTATGTTTATTATTCTTAACAATCTGGATAGCGCAATAATTCTCCGATAACAGATGAATCCCGCATTTCTGGTTGAATTATAACGAGGAATGCTCCTGATCCTTGAAAGGTGTAAGTGCTTCATGACAGAAAGGAGAGTATCAAATGGCTTTCTTACAGATTCAGTTTTTCTCCGCGGCGCTGAACGTGGCATCCACCGTCAACGTGATTCTGCCTGAGGCGAACCAGGGGATCGGCATGGGCGCGTCCAGGGATGAGCGGCCGCCGAAGGTGCTGTACCTGCTGCACGGATACAGCGACGACCAGTCCATCTGGATGCGGCGGACCTCTGTGGAGCGCTACGCGGCGGACCATAACCTGGCCGTGATCATGCCGGCGGTCAATCACAGCTTTTACTGCAACGAGGTCTACGGCGAGAAGTACTGGGATTACGTGAGCGACGAACTGCCGGGGACGATGCACCGCTTCCTGCGGCTGAGCAGCAGGCCGGAAGATACGTACGTGGCCGGGCTGAGCATGGGCGGCTACGGCGCCATGCGGCTGGCGCTGACCTATCCGGAACACTTTGCCGGCGCGGCGTCCTTCAGCGGCGCGGTGGACCTGGCGAGCACCTTCTATGAGCGGCACCGCGGCGGGGAGACCGACCGGGTGTTCGGCGACCTGAAGGAGCTCAAGGGTACGGAATACGATACCTATTACTTAATGGAAAAGAACGCGAAGGCCGCGCGTAAGCCCTGGCTGTATGTCAGCTGCGGCACGAAGGATTTCCTTTTCGACCAGCACAGAACGTTCGTTCCGGCCCTGCGGAAGAACGGATGGGACGTGATGAGCCACGAGGAGCCGGACGCCGTGCACGAATGGGGCTTCTGGGACGCGCAGATCAAGGCCTTTATCGAACTGATCTTCGCCCGGGAAGCGGACGGGGATTGACGAACAAAGGGGAACCCTCTATAATATGTGCGAACAAGCCACTTGAAGCTTCTTCGGGGATGGGTGAAATTCCCTACCGGCGGTACAGCCCGCGAACTGAGCAGCCGCTCAGCCGATCCGGTGACGATTCCGGAGCCGACAGTAAAGTCTGGATGAGAGAAGAAACGGCCGGGGTCCCTGTGCGCCACGCATATGAAACTTCCCGCCTCCCTCAGCGAAGCTGCTTTGGGAGGCGTATTATATTGACGGGAGGTTTTATTATGACAAGCTCAGCAAACAAGTCCCTGCTATCGGTCAGCGTAATGACCCGCATCGCCATTCTGGCGGCCGCGGCGTCCATCCTTTTCCTGCTGGAAATACCGGTCGTCGCTTTCTACAAGCTGGATCTTTCGAACATTCCGGTGATGCTGGGAGCTTTCTCCATGGGTACGGTACCGGGACTGATCATTCTGGGGCTCAAGAGCCTCATCGGTCTGCTGCATTCTTCCAGTGCGGGCGTCGGCGAACTGGCGGATTTTATCATGGGCGCGGCGCTGCTGATTCCGGCCAGCCTGATCTACCACAGAAAGAAGACCCGGCGGAACGCGCTGACCGGCATGGTGGCCGGTACGCTCTGCACAGCGGTGGTAGGGGTGCTGGTGAACAAGTGGATCATGCTGCCCTTCTATATGGGCGCGTTCCATATGGATATGAACGGAATCATCGCAGCAGCGAAGGTGAGCTTCGTGGATTCCGAATGGAAGCTGCTGCTGCTGATTACCGGTCCCTTTAACCTGCTCAAGGGCGCTGTGCTGAGCGTCGTTACCTTCCTGATCTACAAACCGCTTTCTCCGATTTTACACGCGAAACTGAGGTAACCGATTATGCCGATGGACGGACTGACGGTCGGGTTTATCGCCCGGGAACTGGACCGGACGCTGAAGGGCGGCCGGGTGGACCGGATTACCCAGCCGGAACGGGACGCGGTGGTGATGGTGATCCGCGCGGGAAGCGAGAATCACAGGCTGCTGCTGTGCGCTTCGCCGAACAACGCCAGATGCCACCTGACGAACGTTTCCCTGTCCAACCCGCTGGAGCCGCCGGCGCTGTGCATGCTGATGCGCAAGCAGCTGACCGGCGCCCGGATTTCGGAGATCCGCCAGGCGGAGGGCGACCGGATCGTGCAGATCGACCTGGACGCCGTGAACGAGATGGGAGACCATGTGCTGCGCAGGCTGGTGCTGGAGATCATGGGCCGGCATTCCAACCTGATGCTGCTGGACGGGGACGGCCGGATCCTGGAGGCGGCCCGCCACGTGAACGCGGAGATGAGCCGGGTGCGCCAGATTCAGCCGGGAATGGCCTATCAGGCGCCGCCGTCCCAGGACAGGCTGAATCCCGCGGCGCTGCGAAGCGGGGAACTGGAAGAGCGGCTGCGGAAACGGAGCGGAAGCTTCAGCAGGGCGCTGGCGGAGGAGATTACCGGGCTGAGCCGGGTGAGCGCCGAAGAGCTCGCGTTCCGGGTGACGGAACGGGGCGAAACATGGCCGGAGGATCTGCGGGAAGCCTGCGGGAAACTGGAGGATCTGCTCCGCCGCCTGCCGGAAATGGCGGCCCCCTGCGTGCTTCGGGGAGAAGGCGGGGAAGCGGAGGATGTCTTCCCCTTCCCGTACCTGAGCCAGGACACCGGCCGGGAGGAACCCTTCCGGACGCTGAGCGCCGCGCTGGACAATTATTTTGCTGCCCGGGACGCGAAGGACCGGCTGAACCAGAAGAGCGCTTCCATGATCCGGACGCTGAAGGGGCATGCGGAACGCTGCAACCGGAAGCTTGCCATCCAGGAGGAGGAACTGGCGTCCGCCGAACGGATGGAGGAATACCGGAGAATGGGGGAGGCTGTCCAGGCCAATCTGTATCAGCTGAAAAAGGGAATGGCGGAAGCGGAGCTCCCGGACTGGTCCGATCCGGAAGGCGGGACGATCACGGTGCCCCTGGATATCCGGCTGACGCCTGTGCAGAACGCGCAGAAATACTTCAAAAAATACCAGAAAGCCCGCGCGGCGCGGGAAACCGCCGCCGTTCAGCGGGACAAAACGCTGGAAGAGCTCGAGTACCTGGAAAACATGCTGATGGACGCGGAGAACTGCACCGGGGAGAGCGAACTGGAGGAAATCCGCCGGGAGCTGGTGCGCACCGGATACATGAAGCGGGTCACCAGCCGGAAACAGCAGCGTCAGCTGCCGGAAAGCCGGCCGTACCGCTATGTTTCCGCGGACGGAATTGAGATTTTTGTGGGACGGAACTCCCTGCAGAACGACCGGCTGACCCAGAGCGCCGGCGCGAACGAGATGTGGCTGCACGCCAAGGATATGCCGGGCAGCCATGTGATTATCCGGAAGGAAGGGGAGATTCCCCTGGCCACTCTCCGGCAGGCGGCGCTGCTGGCCGCCTGGTACAGCAAGGGAAAGAACAGCTCCACGGTTCCCGTGGACTATACGCTGCGGAAATATGTCAAAAAACCCGCCGGCGCCGTGCCGGGGAAGGTGATTTACACCCACCAGAAGACGGCGTACGTGACGGCGGAGGAGGAAGAGATCCGGAAGATTTCACTGGCAGGGGATTAACAGCCGGCGGCAGGCGGCCGGCGGCTGAAAAAAAGCGGCCGGGGTTTTTACCCCGGCCGTTGCTGACGGCTGAAACAAATCTGTCACCGGCTGCTTTTCCGGACGTTTTTCCAGCGGCCGGAGAGCAGGAAGGTAAAACCGACCAGGAAGGGGACGCAGCCGGAAATGGCGTTGCCGTACCAGAAGCCGGTGATGCCCCAGTTGAAGGTGACGCCCAGCAGGATGGACAGGCCGATCCGGCAGGCGACGCCGTCGAGCAGGGCGACGGCCAGGTTCAGCTTTGAGTTGCCGGAGCCGTTGATCAGGGCGAAGGACGGGGGCCGCAGGGTGCATCCCAGGTACTGAATCATCGCGACGGGGATGTACAGCTCCAACACTACCTGCAGCACCGCCGGGTCCTGGGAGAAAATCCCGAAGAGCCATTCCGGCTTCAGGAGCGTGATGACCGCGAAGATGGCCGAAGGGATCGCGACGATCCAGAGGGCGTGGAAAACGATCTTCGGAACACGCTCGGTTTTCCTCGCGCCCAGGGCCTGGGAAATCATGGCGCCGCCGGCGGCGGAGATCGCCTGGGCGACGATGCTGATCATGTTTTCCAGCTTCCGGGCGATGCCTGTGACGGCGATGTGCACTTCCCCGTACCGGTTGATATAGGAATTGACGAAAAGCATCGAGAAGGTGATGGCCGCGGACTGGATGACCATGGGGATCCCCAGGGACAGCAGCGGCCGGATCACGTTCCGGGAGATCCGGAAATGGGACGGTTTGAAATCGAAATGAATCTGCTCCCGGTGGCGGTAAAGCAGGGTCAGCGCGAAAAGGAAGCTGACGGCCTGGCCGATGACCGTGGCCAGCGCGGCGCCCTGCGGACCCATGCCCATCGGGCCGACGAACAGCAGGTCCAGGATCAGGTTCAGGACGGATGCGATGGCGATGAACATGAAGGGGTGCTTTGAGTCGCCCATGCCGCGCAGGATGGCGGAGACAAGATTGTAGCCGTAGATGAACACGGTCCCGAGAATGCAGGTGATGCTGTACTGCCGGGTGTATTCCCAGATAGTGTCCGGGGTGTTCAGCCAGGCCATGATATCCTGGTAGGTGAGCAGGAAGACGATCATGATGATCACGGCCGCGGACATGAGCAGCGTGAAGAGCGTGCTGACCATTTCCCCGATCAGGTCGTGGCGCTTCTCACCCACATAGCGGGAAATCAGGATCTGGCCGGCGTTGGAGAAACCCATGGCGATGAAGGTGATGAGCATCATCATCTCGCCGCCGATGGATACGGCGGAAAGGCCGCTGGTGCCAACCATCTGGCCCACGACGATCATATCCACCATGTTGTAGACCATCTGCAGCAGGCCGGAGAGGAAGAGCGGCATCGCGAAGCGGAGCAGCGTTCCCGGAACGCTGCCCGTGGTCAGGTCGCGGATCAGTTCCTTGTTTCTGGCTGTCATACACAACTCCTGAAAAGCACGAAAAAAAAGAATCCGGGGTTATTGTAAAACCCGGATTCTTTTCTGTCAACCGCCGGAAGCGGCGGGCGCGGGTGATCGGATCAGTCGTCCTTCCGGCCGAAAATCTCCAGCAGGCGGAGGAACAGGTTGGCCAGGTCCATATAGATATCCAGCGAAGCGCGGATCGCGTTTGTGACGGTTTTCGGGAACTGCTGCGAACGGTAGATATCGTAGCCCAGGTAGCAGCTGAAGAGGCCCGCCGCAATCCAGCTGGTGACGATCTGGTTCACCCGGAAGATCAGCAGAATCACCTCGCACAGGATGAGCGCGATCAGCACCGCTCCGAGGGCTGTACCGATCTTCTCAAAAAACTGCGGGAAGACGATGGCCGTAGCGCCCATGGCGACGGCGATAATCATCGTGTACAGGAACGCCTGGGTGACCGCGTTGGAGCTGATGCCGCCGTAGGCTTCCACGGCGGTGGAAATCACCAGGCCGAAGGGAAGGACGGTCAGGTTATAGCCCAGGAAAGCGATCAGTGGGTTCTGCGCCTTGTTGGTGACCATGACGCCGACGATCGCCACGACAAAGTAACCGATCAGGAAAACCACGGGGCTCATGGTCGGGAACAGGTGGGTGAAGGATCCGACCTTCAGGCAGAGCAGGTAATTGGTCAGGAACCCCCACAGCAGCATGGCGCCGATCGCGCCGTTATAGACCCGGTCATCGACGATGGCGGAGGGATCCACGGCTTCCTTCAGGCGTGCCTGCCGGGCGGCTCCGCCCAGAACCGTGCCGCCGGAAGTAATGGCTTTCAGGGCAGTTTTCGTTTCCGGCGACAGCTGGGCGCCGCAGGATGTGCAGAATTTGGCGGTGTTTTCGTTTTCAGCCTGGCAATGGGGACATTTCAATTTCTTTCACCTCGTTATTCATCATGATCCAATGTGCAGCCGCCGATGAATTCCCGCAGCAGGGACAGCGGCGGAATCTCATCCAGCAGGGAAGGATCCACATCCGGCAGATAGTTCAGCGCCTTGATCAGCCGGCGGGCCAGCAGATAATTCGGGGAATCCGCCGGAACATCCTTCAGAAGATTATACGCATAAAGCTTCAGAATGGGAAGCTCGTAATGCAGCGCCGTGTTGAACATGCTGTCCGCGTTTTCCTGGTAGGCGAAGATGTATTTTTCCTCTCCGCGGCGGACGTTGGGCCAGAGGGAAAGGGTCTTTTCCGGCGGATAGGAACGGAACTGCTGATCCCGGACGATGCGGCGCAGCAGCCGGACGTCCGTGGTGCGGATGCGGTTGTGGTCGTCCAGGTTCAGGCAGGTAAGGGCGCTGGCGAAGATCTTGTAGATTTCGTCCGCGGGCAGCTGCTCCACAATCCGGGGATTCAGGCCGTGGATGCCTTCCAGAATAATGACCTCTCCCGGCTCGAGGGAGGTGGGCGGGGTCAGGTAATCCTTTTCGCCGGATTCGAAATCGAAATTGGGCATGAAGACTTCCTCGCCGTTGAGGAGGCCGGTGAGCGTGTCGGAAAGCAGCTTCACATCCAGCGCCTCGATGGTCTCAAAATCCCGGGTTCCGTCCAGCTGCACCGGCAGGTCCTCCCGGTTGATGAAGAAATCGTCCATGGAGATCCGGCGGGAGGGATGCCCGTACATCTGCAGGTGGACGGCAAGCCGGGCGGCGAAGGTAGTTTTTCCGCTGGCGGAAGGGCCGGCGATCAGGGCGATATGCTTGTTGCCGTCGTGAATCTTCCGGGCGATTTCGTCGATCGCCGCCTCATGCAGGGCCTCGTTGACCCGGATGAAATTCCGGAGGTTGTTGTTCTCGATCATGATGCTGACATCGGTGACGTTGGTGACGCCGAGGATCTCGCACCAGTGAGCGCTCTGGTGGAATATCTCCAGGTGCTTGGGGCGGTAGATGTAGGGAGCGGCGTGGTCAAAGTCCGACCCGGCGGGCAGCTGCAGGACGAAACCGCCCCGGAGCTCGAAAAGGGTGAACACCGGAACATAGCCGGTGGAAACCGTCATGGCGCCGTAGAAGTATTCCCACATGCCATCGATGGAGTACATGGTGATGGTGGGGACGGGCCGGCGGCGGAGGAGCTCCACCTTGTCCGGCTGGCGCTCTTCCTCGAAATAGCGGATCGCGTCCTCCCGGCTCCATACCTTGCGGATAAAGACCAGATCCAGGTCCACGATCCGGCGCATCTCGTTCTCCAGGCGGACGATATCCTGCCGGTGCAGCTCAATACCGGGCAGACGGACGAAGACGCCGTAGCCGACGGAATATTCAATCCGTACCTGCTGATAGGGATAGAGATGGCGCAGCGCCAGCAGCATGACAAAGCGCAGCGACCGTTCATAGACGCGGCGGCCTTCCTCGTGCTCCAGCGTCAGGGGAAGCAGCGAGCAGTCCCGCCGGAGGGGATCGTTCAGCTCGCAGACGATCCCGCCGGTGAGCGCCGCCAGCGTGCCGCGGGGAAAAGCATCCAGCCCTATCAGGCAGTTCCGGACGGTGGTCCCTTCGGGAAATTCTTTCTGGTTGTTCATCGAACGGATAATCATGGGACGTCCTCCTTCGGGTTTAGTCGAAGGGCATGCTGGACGGTTCGGCGTTCAGCAGCTCTTCATCCGGATCGGGCAGAGCGCCGTGCTCCTCAAGCCAGCGGGCCTGCCGCTCGCGCATTTGAAGCTGTTTGGTATGCACATAAGCCACGTTGGCACCCGTGGCGGGGGCTGTGGAACGGGTCAGGACCTTTTTTCCGTCCTCATCGATCCGGAAACGCAGGCGGATCAGGATCCGGCCGTGATTTTTACACTTGGCCACAGCGATATACTTGTCGGCACTCTGTCTAATATATTCGCCGTCCAGCGCGAGAACCCTTCCGCAGCGGGGACAAACGGGATGAATTGCTGTATCGCTCTGCAGCGCGTCCTTCACGGAGTCGAAAACCTCTCCGGAGGTCTTTTCCCGGGCGCCTTTGCGGGCGCGTATCAGCTGGCGCGGCTGCTGGGGGTACCCGAGTACGGCCGACGGATCCGGCAGGGTTTTGAAAACAAGGGAGGTATACCACGCGTCATACAGCGCGTTGTGGAAGGACATGGATTCATCCGGACGGATGCCCGTCATCTCCATCGCCGCTTTCAGCCCGGAGCGGTCCTTGAGATGGTGCACGTCGCTGAACAGCTTCTGGATATCGCACAGCGGCGCTATCGGAATATCCTCGCAATGGAAGAAATTGATGTTCTGGTACAGCACGCTGATATCGTCGCATCCCCAGGTCAGGAGGGTATAGTCCTCTCCGCACCAGGCGGTGAACTGCAGAAGCGCTTCCCGGAAGTTCGGGGCACCGGCCAGTTTCTCGGAATCAAGTCCCGTCATGCGCCGGATGCGCGGATGGATCCGGAGATAGTGGGTAGGCGCGATGGGAATGGAAATCGCTTCTGCGGGGTTCAGGTCCGGACCGAGGCGCACGGCGCCGATCTGGATCATTTCAAAAATCAGTTTATCGCCGACATCCCGGTAGGGGCGGCTCTGGTAGGAGATGGGCTGGTTCCACTCCAGGTCCAATACGATATAGGTCATAGTTCCTCCGGATACAATGGTTTTTCGGCGGCGACGGCCGCGGCGGCGGAAGCCCCGCTGAGCGCCCCGGTGGACCAGGCGATCTGCAGATTGTAGCCGCCGGTATGGGCGTCCACGTCCAGCAGTTCCCCGGCAAAGTACAGATTCGGCAGGATCCGGCTGCGCATGGCGGCGGGATCCACCTCCCGGACGCTGACTCCTCCCCGGGTGACAATGGCTTCGGCGACGGGCCGGGGAGCGCGGACCGTGACCGGCAGGGATTTCAGCGTTTCCGCCAGGCGGCGCCGCTGCTCCCCGGTGATCTGGCTGCAGCGGAGATCGTCCGGCAGGCCGCACAGGGCAGGGAAGATATCCGCGAGGCGGACGGGAAGCAGGGAAGTCAGTTCATTCCGCAGCTGCTTTTTGCCGGATGCGGCAAAATCACGCAGCAGGCGCGCGTCCAGCTGCTCCGGTGTAAGTCCGGGCTTCAGGTCGATCCGGAGCGAAACGCCGGAGAGGCTGTCCGGCAGGTGGCAGCTTGCTTCCAGCACCAGCGGACCGGAGACGCCGAAGTGGGTGAAGAGCATTTCGCCCAGCTCCGTATAGAGCGTTTTTTTGCCCCGGCAAAGGGTCAGGGTCACGTTCCGTAGGCTCAGCCCCTGCAGGGAGCGCGGCCAGTCCTCCGCGGTTTCCAGACCCACGAGCACCGGTGAGGGCGGCGTCAGGGTATGCCCCGCTTCCGCGGCCAGCCGGTATCCGTCGCCGGTGGAACCGGTGGCGGGATAGCTGCATCCGCCGGTGCACAGGATCACGGCTCCGGCGGGAATCCGTTCTCCGCCGTCCGTCCGGACCGCGGTGATCCGGCCGTCCTTCGTCTCCAGGGAGCGGACCGCGGTAGTCAGCCGCACCTTCACGCCTGCTTCCCGCAACAGGGAAGCCAGCGCGCGGGTCACGTCGCTGGCCTTCTCCGAGGAAGGGAAAACCCGGCGCCCGCGCTGCACGGTTACCGGACATCCCGCGCTTTCCAGCAGGGACATCATATCCTGCGGGGAAAAGAAATTCAGGGCGGCGTAAAGAAAGCGGGGATTCCGGGGTACCTGCGACAGGAAAGTGTCCCGGTCGCAGTCGTTGGTCAGATTGCAGCGGCCTTTGCCGGTAATGTATACCTTTTTCCCAAGCTTTTCATTCTGTTCCAGGAGCGTGACGTCCGCTCCGCCCCGGGCTGCAAAAAGCGCGGCGGCCATTCCCGCTGCGCCGCCTCCGATTACCACAACTTCAGGCATGGCGGTTCCCCTCCAGACAGATACGGCAGGATTGCCGGGTTTCCTCCGGCCGGCGGAAGCGCCCGCTGAGGATGTCCTTCCTGTTATTTATCCCGACAGATTATACGGGGTAGCCGGAGAATTTGCAAGGAAGGCGGCGAAAAAAACGGCAGCGCCGGCGGCAGGCAAACCGGAACAGAAGAGTTGAAAATAGAAAAAAAAGGGAGTAGAATAACAGAACCGAATGACAGACAGAAAAAGGAAACGGGCAGGGAAGCGTATGAGCGAAGAGAGAAAGGCTGCGGAGCGGCTGGCTGCGAAAGGATTCGGCGCAGTCATTCTGCTTGTATTTGCCTTCTGGGCAATTCCGCAGCTGTGGGACAAGCTTTCCCCGTTCATTATTGCGGTCCCGCTGGCCGCGATGCTTCAGCCGGTGGTATCCTTTGCCCAGGAAAAACTGAAAATCAAGCGCGGCATCACCGTGCTGATCTGCGTCCTGCTCCTGCTGGGGATCCTGATCGGCCTGACCTACTGGGCGATCCGGATCATTACGGAGCAGGCGCCGGGCGTTGTGGGTTACACCGTCAGTATGGTTACGGACGCAATCAACACGCTGCAGCACACAATGGAGGATCTGCTGAATCAGGCTTCCGCCAATTTCAGCCCGCAGGTTCAGGAAATGATCCGCGGCGCCCTGAACGACGCGCTGATCCGTATCAGCTACTGGGGGACGGAGGCCGCGGCGGATGTGGTCAGCTTTACCGTGTCGCTGATTTCCAGCCTGCCGTACAGCGTGATCTATCTCAGCTTCCTGGCGATGGCGCTGTATTTCATTACGATTCAGTATAAGGAGATCCGCAGTTACCTGCCCGGCGGCAAGCGCAGGCGGCAGGACAGCAACACTACGCAGCTGACGAATTCCGCCCTTCGGAGCCTGGTGGGTTATCTGCGCGTGCAGGGCACCTTCGCGCTGATGGTTCTTGTCGTCAGCCTGATCGCCCTGAGCATTTTCGGCTTCAATTATGTCGGCGTCATTTCCATGGTGGCCGGCGTGATGGAAATGATCCCCATGGTCGGCAGCGGCCTGCTGTATATCCTGATGGGCGTCGTATACTTCCTGACGGGGAACACAACCGCGGGCATCCAGGTGCTGGCGCTTACCGGTTTCCTGCAGCTGCTGCGCAGAATCCTGGAACCGAAGCTGATGTCCAACCGGATCGGAATTTCCCCGCTGCTGAGCCTGATCGGCATGTTTGTGGGCATGCGGTTCGGCGGAATCATCGGCCTGATCGGCGGCCCCGTGGCCATGGCGGTCCTGGTGGGCGCTTTCAGGGGAGACATCTTCAAGAGCGTAAACGACGATATGTATCTGCTTGTGCAGTGGTTCAGGCGCCGCTGGGCGAAGACCCCGGAAACGGTAATACTTGAGCTGCCTCCGGAGACGGACGAAGCGGAGGAAACAGCGGAAAACCCGGAGAACGGCGAAACGGAAAATGAAACGGAAGCCGGGAAGGAAGAAAGCGAAATTCCTCACGGTCCGGAAAAACAGTAAAACGCTTAAAAACAGAAAACGGGAGCAGCTTCAGGCGGAAGGATCCGCGGCGGGACGCGGACGGAGCGTTCCGCCTGAAGCAGACAGCTCAGACGGACAAGGAGGTCTCCCCGCATGGAGGATGTTCGCGTACTGAATCCTTTCAGGCTCGGATTCGGGCTGATGCGCCTTCCGAAGAACCCGGACGGCACCATCGATATACCGCAGGTCTGCGAAATGGCGGATCATTTTATTGCTGCCGGCGGCACGTATTTCGACACGGCCTTTGTCTATGACAACGGCGGGAGCGAAGCTGCGTTCAAAGCCGCGGTGGCGGACCGGTATCCCCGGGAAGCCTACACGGTTTGCACAAAGCTGCACGCGGCCATGCAGTGCACGGATGAGGCCAGTGCCAAACAGCAGTTCAAGACCAGTCTGGAGCGCACCGGCGCGGGATATTTCGACTATTATCTGCTGCACGCGCTGCAGCGCAGCACCGTGCAGAAATACAACGAGTACCATATCTGGGATTATATCGCGGAACAGAAGGCGAAAGGCCTGGTACGCCATTACGGTTTCTCCTTCCACGCGGATCCGGTGCTGCTGGAGCAGCTGCTGAAGGAGCATCCGGAGATCGATTTTGTCCAGCTGCAGATCAATTACGCGGACTGGGACAACCCGGGCGTCGCCTCCAGGCGCAACTGGGAACTGTGCCGGGCGTACGGCAAGCCGGTGGTGATTATGGAACCGGTAAAGGGCGGCATCCTGGCCGATCCTATCCCGAAAGTGCGGGAAATCCTGGACAGCGCGGGCAGCGGCGCGTCCTATGCCAGCTGGGCGCTGCGCTTCGCGGCGGGGCTGGATAATATTCTGGCCGTTCTCAGCGGCATGAGCAGCCTGGCCCAGATGGATGACAACCTGAGCCATATGCGGCCGTTTGTTCCGCTGGATGAAAAGGAAATGCAGCTGATCGCCAGGGCGCAGAAGGCCCTGGACGCCGCGAAGGATATTCCCTGCACCGCATGCCATTACTGCACGAAGGGCTGCCCGGCGCAGATTCCGATCCCGGAGATTTTCACCGTATATAACCGGCGGGAGGGAAGTCCCCATTTCCGGACCGTACGGGAATACACCATCGTAACGACGGACCGGGGAAACGCGGCGGACTGTATTCAATGCGGTCAGTGCGAGATGGTCTGCCCGCAGCATCTTCCGATCATTTCCCTGCTGAAAAAATGCAGGGAGGAAATGGAAAAATGACCCTGAAAGGCAGGCAAAAAAAGCTTGCCTTTTCCTTTTGGCTGTGTTATACTTCCGCTTGCGGCTGAAAACCGCGGGTCCCACACCTCCGGACGTTAAAGTCGAGGGGAATCCCCCGGAGCACTCCGGGAACCATATACGGGGCATTAGCACAGTTGGTAGAACGAACCTTCCGTACTTACACCCCACACCAGGATCAGTTCCGAAAGCCGACCATAGGAGCTGATGGAAAATCTGGTCGGAATTGTTACCAAATTCGGGGCATTAGCACAGATGGTAGCGCGCGACATTCGCATTGTCGAGGTCAGGGGTTCGACTCCCCTATGCTCCACCAGAAAACCTTGCAGATCAAAGCCTGCAAGGTTTTTTCATGCTCGTTTTAAGACAATGCGACGCATTGGAGAGGGGTTCGATTGGTTTGTTTTGTGAAGATACGGCTGGGATCAGGGCAGATTTATCTGAACATACTCCATTTTATTATCGGAGCGGCGCGATCGCATCCAATATGGTTTTTTCCAATGCCTCCCGGCCATAGCTGTCCATAGCTGCCTTGTTTTTTTCTCCATGGGTCAGGTTTCCGGCACCTCCGATACAGCCGTTTACACAGGCCATGCCCTCAATGAAATTGGCATCCAGTGCTTTTTTGCTCTTTTTCAGCAAGGCTATTCGGCATTCCTCGATTCCGTCGCAGGCACAGGCCTTCAGCTCAAAATCGTCCAGGTGCTGTTCTTTCAGTCCTTCGGCCACAGCATCGGACAGGCCCCCGCTGCGGGCAAAGATGCGGCCAAAATAACTGGCGTTGTCCAGTACATCTTCCGGAAGGGATGTGATGTCGATATCCCTGCTGTCCAGGAGCGCCTGCAGCTCTTCAAAGGTGATGGCGGCATCCACATAGGGCTTCACATCTTCCAGCTGAACTTCAGCCTTTTTCGCAGTGCAGGGCCCGATAAAAACGATTTTGACGTTTTCTTCATGTTCCTTGATGTATCTCGCAATCGTGGCCATGGGTGACAGATTGTGCGAAATATAAGGGACAAGTGCCGGGAAAGCGGTTTTGACATAACGTACGAACGCCGGGCAGCAGGAGGATGTCAGGAATCCCTTTTCAGTCAGTTCCTTTGATTCTGCCTGGGCTACCATATCCGCGCCAAGGGCGGCCTCCACCACGGTGTAAAAGCCCAGCTGCTTGATACCGGTAATCACCTGTCCCAGTTTGGCATAATTGAGCTGGCTGCCGATGGCAGGCGCAACCAGGGCATAGACCTTGTAACGGGTATTCCCCTGGCTTTTTTTCAGCATATCGATCACGTTGATGATAAAGGACCGGTCTGAAATCGCGCCGAAGGGGCACTGATATACGCATGCGCCGCATTGGATGCACTTTTCATCATCGATACAGGCGGCATTCTCCTCGTTGATAGAAATGGCCTTGATTTTGCAGGCATTCTGGCAGGGGCGCTTGCGGTTCACAATAGCACTGTAGGGACAGACTTTGGCGCACTGGCCGCATTCCACACATTTGGTTTTGTCGATATGCGCCTCGTGTTTATAATCAAAAGAAATCGCGCCGCGTTTGCAAACGTCCTCACACCGGTGAGCCAGGCAGCCCCGACAGGAATCTGTGACCTGATAGCCTATGGCAGGGCAGTCATCACAGGCAATATCAATTACCTGAATAATATTACCACTGTTTCCTCCGCCCATCGCCAGTTTGACGCGCTCGGCCAGGATAGCCCTTTCCTTGTAAACGCAGCAACGCATGGTGGGGACTTTGCCGGGTACAATCATTTTGGGAATGTCCAGCACGTTTTCCAGCAGGGTATCATTCCAGGCCTGTCGGGCTACCTCCCGGAGCACCTTGTATTTCAGATGCTGTACCTTGGTATCAAACTTCCGCATAATGACTCCTTAAAAATAACTGACTTTAATGCGTTTCCCCATCTTTTTCAAAGCTTCCGACAATTCCTGCACCAGATTCATCTTGATATTGAAATTGATGGGAAGGTCGGGATTCTGGTGGGCCGGATTGATGGCTTTGCCTACATAGAAATTGATATCGGTTGCTTCTTCAAACAACAGACGGCTGATGAGGGAGGCACCGTCCTTCCCGAAACTCCAGTCTTCATAGTGTTTATTCTCACCGATATAGTCTTTGGCATATTCAACTACCCGGTTGACGGTAATTACGCCCTCGGTCACCAGATCAACCCCTTCCAGATAGGCAATAGGCGGGATATCTCCTGTGAAATCCAGCGAAGCGCGCAGCGGTTTGTTCAGCCATTTTGCCGCGATGGAGGAAGTGGTGCCGCCGCAGATGATATGCTTGCCTTCCTTGGCAAAGAACAGGCTCATCATCCGGTCGCCGTCGTCCCGGTTGCTGGGCGGGCCGAAAAGCATATTCATGGGTATACGCCTGCGGACGCGCACCACGCAGGAGGTAGCGTCGTCACCGGGCTCCCCGCCGTAAAGCTTGTTGCACTCATCCACCAGCAGGGTGGACAGGTTCTTGGCCGTGTATCCGCACAGGCTCATGGCTTCCATAAACTTGATGATATCTTCCCGTTTCCAGCCGAAGTTATAAGCCATGCCGATGCCGGCATGCGGACAGCCGTCGCTCATGGCAATAAACACGTCGTCCTCCTGAAGCCGGATCAGGGAGCGGAAGATCTGCTTTCCGCCGATGGTGGTCTCCGTACGCGGATATTCCCAGTTTTCACCGTTGCGCAGCACAATCACCTGTGGATTGTCGTACTGGATCAGCTCCGCGGTCTGGTTGCGGATCAGCCGGATAATGGTAAAGGTGGAATAAGCCACGCCGCGCACGGAACACACCGGCAGCGTGGCGGCGATGGTTTCCACGCATTCCTCAATGGACAGCCCGGCAGCCAGCATGGTGGAAATGATTTTACTGGTCAGCGTGGACAGAATACTGGCTTTCACCCCGCTGCCCAGCCCGTCCGCCAGCACGATGACTGTGGAACCGTCTTCTTGCTCCACGACCTCCACATGGTCTCCGCAAAGCTGTTCGCCTGCGTGATTGATGCTTTTATAGCCGATATCGCAAGTCAGATCATTCATTGGTAATGGACTCCTTCAGCTTGGACAAGGCAATTTTGGTTTCGGCAGCGGTTTCACCCAGCAGGCTGGCAATTTCCTGCACAATGCGCATTTGCTTATCCACCACCTTGTCAGCCACTTCAACCGTCTGGCGGCTGATTTCCTCCCGCTGCCGACGGGACTCCTCTTCTTCGCTCACGTCACGCATAATGCACAGCAGCATCCGTCCTTCTTCGGCAGGGACGATAGTCTGCTGGATAGTGCAGCCATACTCTGCCAGGTAGCTTCTCTGGTGGAAAATACCGCGGCCTGTGCTCTGCACCTTGATAAACGGCGCGGGATCCAGAATACGAACCACCTGATCTCCCAGCACGTCATTCTCGGAACGCAGGTTCAGGATTTTAAGGGCGGCAGGGTTAATCTGCTGCACCTCAAGCTGATCGTTCAGCATGATGATGCCGTTGGGGCTGTTACGGGCAATGGTATCGCTGACGTTTTCCGCCTTTTCCATCAGATAGGGCAGGCACATGGATATTTCTGCTTTGCCCTGATAAATGGCAATGGCTTTTTCCCGGCAGGAATTATACCCGCAGGAGCCGCAGTTCAGTTCCTGGCTGGGTTTGAACTTGCCCATCTCCCGCAGGATATTCCGGATTTCATCTTCGCCGGGCATGGCGGCGCGCTGGTCAATGGGTTCGAAGTGTTTGCGCAGCTGCCGGATTTCCGGCTGTTCAATATTGAAATCCCTGTCTCCTGCGTACCCGGATATTGCCAGATAGTCCTTCAGCGGACTGTGGCCGTACTTCTCCATGACCGGACCGCCGGCGCAGCTGCCCGCGCAGGCGCTCATTTCGATGAAGCAATGATGGATATTTCCCTGTTCGATTTCCTTTAAGGCCGCAATACAGTTTTCCACGCCGTCCAGCGCCAGATAGGTAAATCCGGGCGCATCCTGTGCCATGGTTTTCAGGATGCCGCCCGTCGTAGGGAAAAACCTGGCCAGGCTGTTTTCATCCGGGCGCTTTTCCTGTTTTATTTCCACGCCTTCTTTTTTCATCCAGCTGGTCAGTTCTTCAAACGTCAGCACCGCATCCACAATGCCTTCATAATACTCCGCTTCATCCTTCTTTGCCACGCAGGGACCGATGAACACCGTTTTCGCATTGGGGAGGCGGCGTTTTATATCCACACAGTGGGCCTGCATGGGCGACAGTACGTCCGCCAGGTACGGAAGCACCTTGGGGAAATACTTCTGGATCAGCAGATTCACGGAATGGCAGCAGGAAGAAATGACTACATCCCGATCCTCCTGCGACAGAATGCGGTCGTATTCCCGTTTGACCAGTGTGGCTCCCAGGGCGGTTTCCTCCGCATCATAAAAGCCGAGCTTTTTCAGCGCTTCCCGCATGGCTTCGATACCCACGCCTTCATAGTTGGCTACAAAGGACGGAGCCAGAGAAACCACCACCGGGTCGCCGCTCTGGATCAGCACCTTCACCTTTTCGGTTTCATCCACAATCTCCTTGGCATTCTGCGGACAGACCACAAAACAGCGCCCGCACAGGATGCACTCGTTGCCGATGATATGGGCCTGGTTGCCGGAAAAGCGAATGGATTTCACAGGGCAGTTGCGGATGCACTTATAGCAGTTTTTGCAGTTGGATTTTTTCAGCGTCAGACAGTTCGGCATTGCTTACACCTTTGCTTTAATTTCTTTTTCAAAGAAAGAAGAAACGGTTTCGGGCGATACGGAAAAGAATTCTCCGTCCACTGTGACGCACACGCCCTGCTGGCATTTACCCATGCAGAAAGTGCCGCCCAGTTCAATCTTGTCGTTCAGGTTTTCTTTGGCAATCAGGTCCTGCAGCTGTTCCACCACGGAACGGGAACCTTTGATATGGCAGGAGGAACCGATACATACTGTAACTTTCATACGCTTTATCTCCTCGTTTTTTATTGCATCCTGTCCGGAAAAAGGGGAGCGATGTTCCCCCGGCGGAAAGATTAATGATACTCCACTACATTAGCCCAGCCATTTCTGCACATACTGCATGGGAGTGCCGCTCTTTTCACAGAAAAGATTCAGGTATTCCTTTGCCCCGTCAATATCTCCGTTCAGCCAGAACAGCAGATACGTTCTCGCCACATCGGCGGAGGCGTTGCCCTGGGTCACATGGCTCCAGTCAATAACGTAGGGGGTGCCGTCCTCACTGATGATCACGTTGGAGGGCCAGAAATCGCCATGGCACACTTTGTTATGGGAGGGCATGCCTTCCAGACGGGCAAGCAGGTCATAACGCGTCGTAGCGTCAAGATCGGCCTGGCTGATCTTCCGGGACATTTTGTCCTTGAGCCGGTTCAGCATCGGACAGGTTTTACTCTGTACTTCCATCTGCAGATCCACAAACATATTCAGGTATTTCGACTTGCTGTCCGGATCTTCCTTCATCATCTGGGATAATGTTTTCCCCTGGATGAACTCGGAGAGAATGGCCCATTTGCCCTCGATCATTGTAACGCCAAGGATCCTGGGAACATGCAGCCCGATTCCCTCGATCCGCGCCTGATTCAGCGCCTCATTGAGAATGTCTGCTTTGGAATAGTTTTCGTTGAATACTTTTACGCACTGGTCCCCATCCCGATAGATGGTCTTGGCGTTGCGCACAGCAATGACGCGATCAAGATTCATGTTTTTTTCCTCCTTCTCAGTGCTTCCG
>ONJM01000029.1 GCA_900318145.1 uncultured Eubacteriales bacterium | reverse complement strand
ATTTATGTCGATTCAGACAAATCAGAATTGCCAGTTGACCATTACGGAATGAATATGATGTGTCAGGGGATAAATGAGGCTACTTCTTCAGTGGTCTCGGTCAGATCTCATGACTCACGTTGGTATCAGTTTTTAATTTCATTCGGAACCGCATCCGGTTCTCGATGTACTTCCGGACCTCGGAGAGCGGGACGCGTTCCTGCTGCATGGTGTCGCGGTCACGGATGGTGACGGACTGGGTTTCCTCGGTTTCGAAGTCGACACAGATGCTGAACCGTCAGTTCTCCGTTATCACGGTCAGTCCCAATTCGCGGCAGATTCTTTCGGCATTGCTGCCGGCTTTGCAAAGAATTGTAACCGAAGAATCAAAAGCGCCGGAAGAAATGCTGCTGACAGTATTCGGAACAAATATGACAACGTTTTTCACACCGGAAAACGCCTGATCCTCAATTGTTTTCAGATGATTCGGAAGCCTGAAATCGGGAAGCAATTCAATGCTGCAGTCTTCCCAGTTGCTGTAGTAATACTTTGAGTTGTAAACAGCATAGTAACGAATCCGATACGGCGTATTCGCTTTCACGGTGCCGAGCATGGAAGTCAAATCACTTGTGATCTCCCTGTGTGTATACGTCATATCTTCCTGGGCAATCCGGCTCGTCGTTCCGTCCTTCTTTTCACTGAATTCAATACCCAGGGATATGCTGTGACCGTTATTATTATATATTTCGGACGCGGCGATATACCGGGCTGAACTGTTTTTTGTCACCTGAACCGGTCCAAAGGTTATTTCCAGGGGACTGGTTGTAAACTCCGTCCAGCCCGAGTTGTATCTTCTGTCTCCCGCAATAACATAATACCGCGTATAATAATGGATTCCGGGCTGAAGATCCCCGAGATATGTGCGAATATCATAGGCCAAATCTGCTCTTGTCCAGACAACGTTGCTGCAGATTACTGCACTTTTTGCGTTGGTCTTATTGATCCCGCATTCGATACCAATTGTCACTGCGAAGGCCTTGGGATTGTCCATCCATACAGCCCGTTTGGCTGTTATGTCCTCTACATAAATCACCCTGTCTGTATCGAATGTCACATCTCCGTTTGCCGTCTTAACTACGAACCAGTCCCCATAGTAATACTTGCCGTCAGATACAGCATAACAGCGGGCAAAGTATTCTGTTGCCGCATCCAGATCTTTGCCCAGTATGCTTGCCAGATTTTTTTTGATACACGGCCTTGTCCAACTGACGTTTTCAGCAACAATTACGCTTTGGTAATTATCTTTGCTTTCACCAGCCTGCACTACAATCTGGGATAAGGTCCTGGCGTTCGGATTATCCAGCCATGCACTGAAAACCGCATCACGGTCCGTAACGTCTTCTGTACTGTATGTATCAAAGGATATGACATCTTTATCTGTCGTTGCTGTTATCCAGCCGGAATAATACCGCTGTTCCCCGACCGATGTAAAGTAACGAATGTAGTACGGGCAGTTTGACGCCAGCGCGCCGAAATAATCCTTCATACTGTAATTCAGCTGTGCCCTGGTCCAGCCAACATTTGTCGTAATCACCGATTCTGTCAGGTGATTCGTGTCTGTCCCGATCTGGACGCCGATCTGGCTGAGTGTCTTGCCTTCCGTATTGTTGATCCACGCACTTGTCTGAATATTGTCCACATCGGTTGCCTGAACCCGGCATTCGTCAAAATATACTGTTGCTGATTGAGCACTGCCGCCTCCCGGAACATGGTTGATGAGCCATTCCGTTACAGCATTTCCTTCCTTATCGTGGATCATATAGGGAAGATCGTTTCCGGCCTGATCCACCATTCCGTAGATATAATACGGAGAAATAGCAAGATCCGTATTGTAATAATCCCAATGTGTCGCGCCGTTATCTCCTGAGCTGAAACTCAGATGCAGATGCGGACCGCTGGCCTTACCAACAGCGCTGGTTTCCCCTACTTTTTGCCCGGCTGTTACCTGACTGTAGCGCGCCACTGAGACATTCTTCATATGGGCATATGTATAATACCAGGAACCGTAAGTATATCCGTTTATTGTCGTCAGAGGGGTCGGCACCATAACCGTGATCTGGCCGTTGGACATATCAGTTTCGACAACGGTACCGGATGCCACTGCGTATACATCACGTCCTTCTATGCCTATTTCACAGTACTTTGTGATATCGACCGCACTGCGAAACGTTGCATTGGATGCTCCATGTCCTTCATAGGTTGTCATGTAATATACATCGTTTTTGGGCAGCGGAAAAAAGATCTCTGTGGGCTCCGCCGCACTGGCCATATTCCCGTAAAGACATGCGATAACACAAAGCATGGTGAAAACCATTATTTTTTTCAATCTGCCGTTCATATTATCCTCCGAAACCTCATATACTGGTAATATTATAAGTGTAAATAAATGTAAATTCAACGAGAAAATGCTTCATTCACGCAGTGTATACTTGAACAAAATAACGGTTTTCATTGAATCCGGAAATGGTGAAGCAATCCCATAATAGCGGGATTATTTCCATGAGATCATGAGTCACGGGGACAGTTCTCCTGACTCACGTCCATCCCGTACATTCATTCATTGCTGAATAAAGATAATATTCTCATCTGTTATTTTGCGCTAAAAGCATATTTACATCTTCCTGAACCTTCTGTCCCGGACACACTTCCCACTCATATTTGCATTAAAACATGTATCTTGTATTCAAAATGTTTTTGTTCCCCTTTTCTTTACTCAACTCTCCATTGTAAAATATACATGGTCTTCTATAGAAGAAACCATATGTGCATGCAGACTTGCCTGCAGGTGGAACAGCAGATTGTTTAGAAGCAGATTGTTTAGAAATGATAAAGAGCTTGACATTATAATCTATAGATTATAAACTACAGAGGTGACAGGATGTTTGAAGGAGGAAAAAGCATCATACCTTTTCCACAGTATTCAAATGTGGCAATACATTATGAATGCCGTATGGAACTGGAGGAACTGATTCATAAAGATGAGATACCTTCCTTTCTTGCCGCCTATGAGCAAAGAATCGGATTTTTGAGCCAGAACATCGGAAAGGAGACTGTTTTACATCCAGCCTGGTTTGAAGTGCTGAAAAAAGCACAAAGCTTACGATCTGTTCATTTTATAAAGTTCCGGAATCTCAGGATCCTCTATATGGTTGAAAACAAAAAAGCGTTCCTGCTTCTTGCATTTGAGGAACGCCAGGGGCACAGGAACTCAGAATACTCCAAATATATAGATCCTGCCCTGAAAAGATTGAACGAGGAGAAAATATGATGAATTCAGCATTCGTGGAAGCCCGCTCTGTTATAGACTATTTTTCCAGGCAGCTTGAAAAGCCTCTTGAAAACTATGCCGGCTATATGGCAACAAAAGCACTGGATGAATTTTCCCTTCAATTGGTGAATTATCGCGTCAAACATCAAATGAACCAAACAGATCTTGCACGGGAACTGGGGATCACTCAACCGATGATTTCTCAATATGAATCCGGCACAAACAATATCACAGTAAAACGCCTTTGCGAAATATGCGAAAAAATTGGGGTTCGTGTCCGGATCAATTATGAAGATGCAAATATTCCGGCATCAGGCGATACATTTAATCCTTATCCGTGTGATCCGGAAGATACCCGGATCGATGTTGCGTGACAGTCAGGAGGACAGCAATGAGCGAAAACAATATTATTTCTCCTTTCCAGATTTCAGATTGGAGAATTCTTGGTTTTAGTTGCTCAAATCCCATCATAAATATACCCTCTGATATAGAGCACAACTGGACAATCAAAGCACATATTGAAAACTTTAGCACGGATGACACTCAGCTCAGGGCTTTAGTCCAGATTGAATTTCATTTATATGCAGAATACAATGGCCAAAGTATGGCCATGGATGGGCAATGTGTCGCCATGTGTGAAATGAACAAAGAGTCTGTACCTGAAGCAGAAACAGTGTTCCAGAACCTGCTTACCCGAACAGCCATGACCAACAGCCTGGCCAATCTCCGCATTTTCTTGCTTCAGGCAGGAACACTTCATCAAATGGGACCAAAGCGTATCATGCTTCCGTTCATTAATCTGAATCACTTTTCTTTTGATAAAGAAATTCATTTTCGTTCATGAGTCGCGGGGTCAGGTTTAATGACTGATCCGAATCCTAAGCATAATCAAAAATGCTCTGAATTGCGTCCACGATATCGATCAGATCGTCATAGGGAATCTCATCTGTTTTTGAAAAATGCCTGGCTTTCAGATCCACAACACGCACCTGCTCGCAGCAGACAAAGCCGGGTTGCCTGATTCTTTCACAGCGGATTCTCAGAGGGCCGCGGACAGCGTCGGGAACAATCGGGCAGGCCATCACCAGGCCGCTTTCATTAAAGAAGTTTTTGCTGACGACGACAATCGGATACGGAAGGGAGGCAACCTTCAGGATATCACCCTGCTCTGCTTTCAGCATCTCACCAGACCTCATTTCCGACCGGATCGCCTCTCCAGTCCATTTCACCTTCAAGGTTCAGTTTACCGTCATATTCCGCCGCCCGTTCCTCCAGTGTCTTATGTCTGAAGGAACGGTAAAGAATGATGCGGCCGTCCTCCGCCTTGACCAGCAAACTGTCATCCGGCTGAATCCCGGCTTCCTTCAGTACAGACTTCGGCAGACGGATCCCCTGGCTGTTCCCCCACGGTTTCAGCTGCACTTCCATTCTGATCCCTCCGATCGGCAAATATAATGTATAAGATGTTATACGGTATATACATATTATACATCCGGGGCTGACACTGTCAACATATACCGCGGGGAACTGACCGGTTCATGTATGTTATGAATAAAAGATAACTTGCCAAATCCTATGTAAAAAGCATAGATTTGGCAAGTTATCCGTTTTGGTATCAGTTTTTGCTTTTGCTCAGAACCGCATCCGGTCCTCGATGTACTTCCGGACTTCGGAGAGCGGGACACGTTCCTGCTGCATGGTGTCGCGGTCGCGGATGGTGACGGACTGGGTTTCCTCGGTTTCGAAGTCGACGCAGATGCTGAAGGGCGTGCCGATTTCGTCCTGGCGGCGGTAGCGCTTGCCGATGGAGCCGGTTTCGTCATATTCCACGGGGAAGTACTTGCACAGCTCGGCGTGGATGTTCCCGGCCAGCTCGCCCAGCTTGTTCTTCTGCAGGGGCAGCACAGCGGCCTTGTAGGGAGCCAGCGCCGGATGCAGGTGCAGGACCGTGCGGACGTCGCCGCCTTCCAGCTCCTCTTCCTCGTAGGCGTTGCACAGGAAGGCCAGGACCATGCGGTCCACGCCCAGGGAGCGGTCCGCCACGCCCCACAGCTCGCCCCAGCCGAAGGGGAACAGGAACTCGAAGTCCGTGGTGGCCTTGGAATAGAAGGCCAGCTTCTCCGGCTCGTGATCCCGCAGGCGCAGGCTTTCTTCCCTGATGCCCAGGCTCAGCAGCCAGTCGCGGCAGAAGGAGCGCCAGTAGTTGAACCATTCCAGGTCCTCTCCGGGCTTGCAGAAGAACTCCAGTTCCATCTGCTCGAACTCGCGGACGCGGAAGATGAAGTTGCCGGGGGTGATTTCGTTCCGGAAGGATTTGCCGATCTGGGCAATACCGGCCGGCAGCTTTTTCCGGGTGGTGCGCATGGCGTTCTGGAAGTTCACGAAGATGCCCTGGGCCGTTTCGGGGCGCAGGTAGATCTCGTTGGCGCTGTCCTCGTTTACGCCGGCGAAGGTTTTGAACATCAGGTTGAACTGGCGGATGCCGGTAAAATCCTTCTTGCCGCAGACGGGGCAGACGATGTCATGCTCCGCGATGAACTTTTCCAGTTCCGCGTTGGTCCAGCCGTCGCCGGTCTCGGCGCCCTTGGTGAAATCCTCGATGAGTTTGTCCGCGCGGAAGCGGGCCTTGCAGGCCTTGCAGTCCATCAAAGGATCGTTGAAGCCGCCCACGTGGCCGCTGGCCACCCAGACTTCGCGGTTCATCAGGATCGCGCAGTCCAGGCCGGTGTTGTATTTGCTTTCCTGCACAAACTTCTGCCACCAGGCCTTTTTCACGTTGTTCTTGAATTCCACGCCCAGGGGGCCGTAGTCCCAGGTATTGGCCAGTCCGCCGTAAATCTCGGATCCGGCGAAAATAAAGCCGCGGTTCTTGCACAAAGCCACCAGCTTGTCCATTGTCAGTTCAGCCATGTTCTTTCCTCCAGTTTCAGCAGTAAATTCGATGCATTATTATGGGTTTCGGAACATCATTTGTCAAGATTTGAAAGCCTTTCATGTTGACAAAAAGACCGGATTATCCTAAACTATAAGCGAAGAGTGAACCACGCACGCGGTTAGCTCCTCGAGTTAAGGCTTTTTATATGCGGTTTAACCGCACGTCAGCCGTCACTGTGCAGAGTGGCGGCTGTTCTTTGTATGGGTCCGTTTCACGATAATCGTAACGGTAAACCGTCCGAAATGAAACGTAATTCTCATACGCATCACCCCCTTCCGGAGGGATGGAGCAACCGCCTGCGCGATTGTATGTTCACTCCCGGCCCTTTCGGGCGATCCTATTTTAGGCTGAAAACCCTTATTTTACAAGGGGAACAAACTATTTTGGCTTCCCGTCAGAACAGCGCCTCGACGAATTCCTTCGCGTCGAAGGACTGCAGGTCGTCGATGCCCTCGCCGACGCCCACGTACCAGACGGGAACCTCCAGCTCCTGCCGGATCGCCAGGGCGATGCCGCCCTTGGCCGTGCCGTCCAGTTTGCTCAGGATGATGCCGTTGATCTCCGCCACTTCTTTGAAGGCCCGTGCCTGCATGAGGCCGTTCTGGCCGGTGGTGGCGTCCAGCACCAGGATGCAGCGGGTGTCCGCCTCCGGGTATTCCCGGTCGATGACCCGGCGCATCTTGCCCAGCTCGTCCATCAGGTTCTTCTTGTTGTGCAGCCGGCCGGCGGTATCGATGATCAGCAGGTCCGCCTGCTGGGCCTTGGCGCTCTTGATGGCGTCGAACACCACCGCCGCGGGATCCGCGCCTTCGGCGTGCTTGACGATCGGGACGCGGGCGCGCTCCGCCCAGACGGTCAGCTGCTCCGCCGCCGCGGCCCGGAACGTATCCCCGGCGCACAGCATGACCTTCCGGCCCAGAGCCTGGAAGCGCAGCGCCAGCTTGCCGATGGTGGTGGTCTTCCCCACGCCGTTCACGCCCACGAGGAGCATCACCATGGGCCACCGCAGCGGCGGGCGCGGAATATTCATCTGCTCAGTCATAATCTGCTTGAGCATTTCCCTGGCCTGGGCGGCGTCCTTCACCTTCCCGGCCTTCACCCGGTTCCGCAGCTCGTCGATGATCGTCTCTGTGGCCTTCATGCCGCAGTCGGCCATCAGAAGAATATCTTCCAGCTCCTCATAGAAGTCTTCGTCAACCTTCCGGTTTTCGCGGACCATATCGTCCACTTTCTCGGTCATGTTGCCCCGGGTTTTGCTCAGTCCCTGCCGCAGCCGGGCAAACAGGCCTTTCTTTTTCTCTTCGCTCATGGGTATCCTCCTTGCGGTTTTGCGCGTAGGGACAGTTTATCACATTTTTCTTTTCAGGGAAAGGCTCCGGCCCTTTTTTCATTTGCTTTCTGCCCGCGGCTGTGCTATTATTTTCAGGTTCAATCAAACACAAGGGAGAAATGCCAGATGATCACTTCCAAGGAACTGAGAAACGCCTGGATCCGTTTCTACGAGGAGCGGGGACATATCAATATCGGCGCTGTGTCGCTGATCGGCGACGGGAGCACCGGCGTCATGTTCAACGTGGCCGGCATGCAGCCGCTGATGCCTTACCTGCTGGGGAAGGAACATCCCTCCGGAAAGAAGCGGCTGTGCAACGTGCAGGGCTGCGTCCGCACCGTGGATATCGAAAGCGTCGGCGACCCGAGCCACTTCACCTTCTTCGAGATGATGGGCAACTGGTCCCTGGGCGACTATTTCAAAAAGGAAAAGACCCGCTGGAGCTATGACCTGCTGACCAAGGTTTTCGGCCTGGACGGCAATGAGATCTGCTCCACCGTGTTCGAGGGCAACGACGCCGCGCCCCGGGACGAGGAGACCGCCGGACTGCTGAAGGAAGTCGGCATCCTGCCGGAGCATATCTTCTACCTGCCCAAGTCCGACAACTGGTGGGAGCTGGAAGGCACCACCGGCACGCCCTGCGGCCCGGACAACGAATGGTTCTATCCCCGCCACAACAAGCCCTGCGGGCCGAACTGCGGCCCGGCCTGCGGCTGCGGACGGTATGTGGAGATCGGCAACGACGTGTACATGCAGTACGTCAAAAACGCGGACGGCTACGCGCCCCTGGCCAACAAGAACGTGGACACCGGCTTCGGCCTGGACCGGATGCTGGCCTTCCTGAACGGCGTGACCGACGGATACAAGACCGACCTGTTCTGGCCGGTGATCCGCTGCCTGGAGGAGAAGTCCGGGCGCAGCTATGATGACGACGCCGACGCGCGCAAGGCGATGCGCATCGTCGCGGACCATATCCGCACCTCCACGATGCTCATCGGGGACGTCAACGGCATCCTGCCCTCCAACGTGGGCGCCGGCTACATCCTGCGCCGCCTGCTCCGCCGCGCCATCCGGTACACTCGCCAGCTGGGGCTGGAGTCCTCCGTCCTGGCCGACGTGAGCCGGATCTTCATCGAGCAGATCTATGACGAAGCCTACCCGCTGCTGGTGGAAAAGAAGGACTACATCCTGGACGAAATCATGAAGGAAGCCGCCCGCTTCGAAGCGACGCTGGCCACCGGCATGAAGGAATTCACCAAGTGCATCACGGGCATCCGCCGCAAGAACGAGTTCATGGCCCAAAAGGATCCCTCCTATGTGCCGGAAACGGAAATCAGCGGCAAGCAGGCCTTCCGCCTTTACGACACCTACGGGTTCCCGCTGGAGCTGACCGAGGAGCTGGCCGCCGAGGAAGGGCTGACCGTGGACGCCGCCGGATTCGCCGAAGCGTTCAAGGAGCACCAGCAGATCAGCAAGCAGGAGGGCACCTTCAAGGGCGGCCTGGCGGAGCAGAACGAGGAAACCGCGAAGCTCCACACCGCCACCCACCTGCTCCACGCCGCCCTGCGGAAGGTGCTGGGGGACGAAGTAGCTCAGAAAGGTTCCAACATCACCGCCGAGCGCCTGCGGTTCGACTTCAGCTTCGGCCGGAAGATGACGCCCGAGGAAATCCAGGAGGTTGAACGCCTGGTGAACGTGGCCATCGACGCGAAGGTGCCGGTGGTCATGGAGGAGATGACCGTGCCGGAAGCCAAGGCGAAGGGCGCCATCGGCCTGTTCGAGAGCAAGTACGGCGAGCGGGTTCGCACCTACAAGATGGGCAACTATTCCTTCGAAATCTGCGGCGGCCCCCACGCGAACAACACCGGGGATCTGGGCTCCTTCAAAATCCGGAAGGAGGAATCCTCCTCCGCCGGCGTGCGCCGCATCAAGGCCACGATCCAGCCGAAATGAGGAAGCACACGCGCCTAAGGCACGTACCGTGCTTCCCATGCTACAGCTGTCCATCGTTGCAAGCAAAGCGCGGCAAGGATGGGTAACAGCGATCGCAGAGGAAGAGAGAATCCATTATGCAGTACAACGCAGAGGAAGAAAACCGCCGCCTGCGGGAAGTCCGCACCGGCTCGGAGGACGTTTTTGACGGGATCATCCTGCATGTGCAGCGGGACACCGTGCGCCTGCCCAACGGCAACGGCGCCGTGCGGGAGGTCATCCGGCACATCGGCGCCGTATGCGTGATCCCCGTGCTGGATAACGGGGACGTGATCATGGAGCGCCAGTACCGCTATCCGCCGGATCAGGTGATCCTGGAGATCCCCGCCGGCAAGCTGGACTCCGCCGATGAGGACCGGCTCTCCGCCATCCAGCGGGAGCTGCGGGAGGAAACCGGCTACACCGCCGCCTCCTGGACGGAGATCGGCGGATTCTACGCCGCCCCGGCCTACAGCGACGAATACATTACCATGTACCTGGCAAGGGACCTGAAAAAGGGCGACCAAAGCCTGGACGAGGACGAGTTCCTGGATGTGTATTCCATTCCGCTGAAGGATCTGGTGGAGGACGTGATGTCCGGAAAGATCACCGACGCGAAGACCCAGGTCTGCATCCTGAAGGCCGCGAGAATCCTCGGCCTGTAACCGTTCTTTACAAAGCCTTTATGAAGCGCCCCGCGGCGCTTCTTTTTTTGTTCACGGATTTCTGTTGTTTCCCACTTTCTCGCGGTTTCCGTTTTTGTTTTGCTCTTTGAATGGGTGTTTCATCCCACTTCTTTATCGCGTAATATCCGGTTTGTTTTTTGTTTTCCCACTTTTTTACATTTTTGTTTCCGGAAGGACGCGTTTCCTCCGCCTTAAGATTTCCCTTTCCGTTTTTACCGTTTTATAGTAAGATGTATGCAAAGGACAAACAACCGGGAGGAAACAGCGATGTTCAAAAATCTGACCAAAGCGGAAAAATCCTGGGTACTCTACGACGTGGGGAATTCCGCCTTCACGATGCTGGCGTGTTCCCTGATTCCCATCTGGTTCAAAGCCCTGGCCATCGGGGAAGGCCCCGGGAAGATCAACGGCGACCAGGCCACGGCCTATTATTCCATCGCCATCGCCGTCGTCACCATCGTGGTCGCGCTGCTGGGCCCGGTGCTGGGCGCCCTGGCGGACCACAAGGGCGTCAAGAAGATCTTCTTCACCACCTCCGTGGCGCTGGGGGTGACCGGCTGCATCATCAACGGGTTCGCGGCCGGCTGGGTCGCTTTCATCGTCATTTACGTGCTGTCCAAGATCTGCTATTCCGCGTCGCTCACCTTCTACGATTCCATGCTGAACGACGTAACCATCGACGAACGGATGGACCAGGTTTCCTCCTACGGTTACGCCTGGGGCTATATCGGCTCCTGCATTCCCTTCACCATCGCCCTGATCGCCTATGTGCTTGGCCCGGACACGCAGATGCTGGGCCCGGTGAACGACGCCGGTGTCAAGATGGGCATCCTGCCCGGCAGCTGGTCGAAGATCATCGGCTTCGCCGTCACCGGCATCTGGTGGTTCCTGGTGACGGTGCCGCTGATCAAAAACTACAAGCAGATCAACTACGTGGAAGCTGAAAAGGGCGCGGTCGGCGCCGCCTTCCGGCAGATCGGCCGCACGCTGAAGAAGATCGCCGTCAGCGACAGGAAGGTGCTCTTCTTCCTGCTCGCCTTCTTCCTCTACATCGACGGCGTGGGCACCATCATCGACAACTGCATCAACATCGGCACCGACCTGGGGCTGAACACGGTGGGCCAGGTGGTCTTCCTGCTGGCGACCCAGGTGGTCGCGTGGGTCGGTTCCCTGGTGTTCGCGAGCCTGTCCAAAAAGCATAAAACGGTGCCGCTGATCCTGGTGTGCATCGTCGGTTACTTCTGCGTCTGCCTCTACGCGCTGACGCTCACCACCATCTGGCACTTCGGCATTCTGGCCTTCGGCGTGGGCTGCTTCCAGGGCTCCATCCAGTCCCTGTCCCGCTCCTATTATTCCAAGATCATTCCGCCGGAAAACTCCGGGGAATACTTCGGCATCTACGACATCTTCGCCAAGGGCGCTTCCTTCCTCGGCTCCGCGGTCATCGCCTGGGTCAAGCTGGCCGGCGGCACCATCAACATCGCGGTGGCCTCCCTGGCCGTCTTCTTCGCCCTGGGCTTCATCTTCCTGCGGATTTCAGACAAACAGAAGCCCGCGAACGGCAACCCCTTCGTCTGAGAAACAAGGCAATATTTTAAGCCGCCCGCAACGGGCGGCTTACTTTTTTCTGAAGCTTTTCAGCACTTTCTTCACTTTTCCGTGGAGCGTTTCCGCTTCCCGCTGGGCCACCACGGCGGCGAGGGCGCCGCTGCGGTATACGTTGTTGTCCGGGCACCTTCGCACGGCCTCCCGGAAGGACTGATGGGCACTTTCAAACTGGTCCATGGCCATCAGCGCCTTGCCCTGCAGGTAGTACCAGTCCCCGTCCCGCTCGGTGCAGCGCAGCAGCTGCCGCAGGGCGGCTTCCGGATTGTCGCCGGCCAGATAGCGCTTCGCCATAAGCATGGCTTCGGCCGGAGTCAGCTCCGGAACGGCCGGCATCTGTCCCCGGGGGGAGGCCAGCCGCAGCGCTTCCTCATAGGCCAGATTCAGCGCCACCATGCGCCGCTGCGCTTCCTCCTTCTGCGAAGGGTCCTGGATCATGTCCGGGTGGCACTGCTTCACCAGTGTCCGGTAGGCGGACCGGATTTCCTCGGGATCCGCCCATCCCTTCAGCCCCAGCACCTCGAACGGATTGTTCATGAATATCTCCCTTCCGGTCAAAGCACCGGCTCACGCCTGATTTCCGCGCCGAGGGAACGCAGTTTATCCTCGATATGCTCGTATCCGCGGTCAATATACCCGGGCTCGTAGATTTCAGATGTTCCGCGGGCCATCAGGCTGGCGATGATCAGCGCGGCGCCCGCCCGCAGGTCCGTGGCGGTCATCGGCGCGCTGTACAGCTCCGGAACGCCTTCAATGATAGCGCTGCGGCCCATCACCCGGACATGGGCGCCCATCCGGCGGATTTCGTCCAGATGGCGGAACCGCTGCTCAAAAATGTTTTCCGTGACGATACTGGTTCCCCTGGCGGTGGTCAGCAGCGCGCTCATGGGCTGCTGCAGGTCCGTCGGGAAACCGGGATACACCTTGGTCTGGACGTTGATCGCCCGGCGCGGGCCCACCACGTGGACCCGGATCGCGTCGTCCTGATCCGTCACCTTGACGCCCATTTCCAGCAGCTTCGCGCTCAGCGAATCCATATGCGTCGGGATGCAGCCGCTGATGATCACGTCCCCGCCGGTGGCGGCCGCGGCGATCATCAGGGTCCCGGTCTCAATCTGGTCCGGAATGACGGCGTAGGTGCTGCCGTGCATATGCTGCACGCCCCGGATCCGGATCGTGTCGGTTCCGGCGCCCCGGATGCGCGCGCCCATGCTGTTCAGGAAGTTCGCCAGGTCGACGATATGCGGCTCCTTGGCCGCGTTGTAAATCACGGTGTTGCCCTTCGCCCTGGAGGCGGCCAGCATCACGTTCACCGTGGCGCCCACGGTGACCATGTCGAAGAACACGTCGCCGCCGGTCAGGTTGTCGCACTCGGCGGTCAGGATTCCGCCGATTTCCCCGGCCTCCGCGCCGATGGCCTGGAAGCCCTTCAGGTGCTGGTCCACGGGGCGGGTGCCGATTTCGCAACCGCCGGGCGTGGGAATCTTCGCTTTTCCGCAGCGGCCCAGCAGCGCGCCCAGGAGATAATAGCTGGCGCGCAGGCGCTGCGCGTTATGGTAGGAAATGGAGGTCCCTTCCGCCGGACGGGGATCCACCCGCATCATCCGGCCGGGCTCGTAATCCACCTTCGCCCCGAGCTCCCGCAGGATATCCGCCAGGGCGTGGACGTCCTCAATGTCCGGCAGGTTCTCGATCGTGCAGGGCTCGTCGCAAAGCAGCGTAGCCGGAATGACCGCGACAGCCGTGTTCTTGCCGCCGCTGACCCGGACCTGCCCTTCCAGTGAATGGCCGCCGGTTACAAGCATCCGCTCTTTACCCAAGGAATTCCACCTCCTGCCGGAACTTCCGCATTTGTCTTAATATTATACACTTTTCAGCGGATACTGGCAAGCCGGACCCGCCGGCCGGTCATTGACGGCATCCGCCCGAACAGGTACAATGAAGCGGAACACACGCAATATACGGAGGAAGTTTCCATGAACAAGAGGCTGGTGCTGCCGGGCGGCATCCTGTGGGTTGCCGGGCTGGTGGTGAGTATTGTCGGAATGAATATCCATACGGACGCGGGCAGGCTGATGATCGAAATCGGGAGCATCCTGTTCCTGCTGGGGCTGGGGATTATAGGGGCGGCCTGGATGATCAGCCGGAGGAATGAGAAGGAAGACGGAAAAAGTGAGCAATAAACCTGCTGTCCGGCGGCTGCTGTGCCTGCTGGCGGCGCTCGTGTTGCTGCTGCCCGCCGCCCGCGCCGAAGAGGACGTCCTCACCGGCTTCACGGCGGAGGACGAGGAATACCCGCCGGCGGAATACGCCTTTGACAAAAAGGATTCCGTCCGCTACGAATCGGACACGCTGATCTGGTCCATCGAGAGCTTTACCCTGGACGGGGTGCTGTGCCTCCTGACCAAGGTCTGGGTGCGGGATCCGGCGCGCCAGATCCGGAAGGCGAACGCCCCCTGGGGCGAAAACTGGGGGCGGGAAGCGAACCCGCGGAAGCTCACGGCAAAAATCCCCGGCGCCGTGCTGTCCACCAACGCCAGCGGATATATCACCAAGGCGTATCCGGACCTTCCGGAGGGATATCCGGGGGAAAGCAGCGACTACTTCAACACCACCCTGGGCTCCCTGGTGGTCACCGACGGGGAGGTGCTGCGGAACCTGGAGGGCGTCCCCTTCCACGGGCTGGCCCTGACGGACGCGGGCATCACCCTGCACCGGGGCACGGCAAACGACACCGTGCTGGCCATGGACCCGAAGCAGACCTGGGCTTTTTTTGAGCAGTGCGTCCTGCAGGAGGGCGGCGTGGACACGCTGCCGGAGCAGGGCACCTGGGAGCTGGCGGACACCCGGTATCCCCGGGCGGTGATCGCCCGGGTTAACCGGAACAACTACCTGATGCTGCACGTGCCCAACCGGACGGATTCCAGCGGTCTGAGCCTGCACCGGATCAATACTTTTTTCTTCACGCATTTTGAAACAGAATGGGTCTACAACCTGGACGGCGGATATTCCGCCACGCTGATTTACCGGCAGAAAAAGAAAAATGCCGGCCTGACCCTGCTGGCCCCGAACCGGCAGCAGGTGGCTGACATTCTCTGTTTCACGGAATAAGCCGGATTCCCCGGCGGGTTATTTCTTTTATTCAGCGCCGAGCTGGCTGTCCAGCGTCACATACTTCGACAGGATGAACGCGTGATAGCCGCCCACGTCCACCTCGGACCAGCCTTCGCTGCTCTGGCAGTAGATGCTCAGCGGCTGGCCCAGGTCGAACTGGGTCTTCAGCCGGCGGGCGCCCTGGTGGTCCTCCGCGTAGACGGTCACGGGATCGTGCCCCTTGGTCTTTCCCGCAGCGCTGACCACGCCGGCGGTATAGGCCATCGGCTGGTTCGGGAAGAACGAAAGCACGTCGGTCAGGACGTATCCCCGGGGCGTTTCAGGGTCGTCGATCTCCACCAGCGTCCAGTTTTTGCCGGTTTTGATGACGCGCACGACCCGGTTGGTCTCCACCTTGTTCAGGATCGTGGACTTCTTGCTGTCCTTCGCCCGCAGGGAAGCTTCCCCCTGCCCGCTGACCTTCTCGGGATCGATCATCGCCAGGACTTTACCTTCCGGCGCTTCCGTCTCCCAGCTCAGCCGCCAGGTTTCCACCAGCTGCTTTTCCCCGTTCAGCACGACCATGGAGCGGGTCAGGCCCATATAGCTGACCTGCACCTCCGTCTGATTCCCCTCGTCGTCCCTGCAGAACGTCCGGGTGGTGCCGTTGTTCGCGTAGGCCCAGCCCACCGCCGCGCCCCATTTCGCGTCGCCCAGCGCCGCGCTCGGGTCCTCCAGGATGGACTCGTTGCCGATATCGTGCTCCACGCCGTCCCCGTCGATATACGTATTGCCCTGCAGGGTGATGCCGTACTCGACGTCCAGATAGATGGCCAGCGCGGCCCGGCTGCGCACGCAGGCTTCCGGCACGGACACAACCCGGCCGTCCGGCAGCCTGTAGCTCGTCACCGCGGAAACGATGACGGACCCGTCGATGTATCCGTACAGGGGATTGGCGTTGTCCATGCTGTAGGCGATATAGGTCAGCCCGTCTTTGCTGCCGCCCGCGGTGCGGATATACGTGCCCGCCGGCAGGAACGTGGACTGCACCAGCTGGCCCTCAATCTCCGCGTACAGTTGGGTCCCCGCGGAAGTCTTCTGGGTGCAGACCTGGTTCCAGGTCAGATCAGCGGCGAAAGCAGCCGCGGCCGCGCACAGCACAGCCGCCAGGATGATGCAGAATACAATGCGCTTCATCAGCGTTAATCCTCCGAAATCGGTATCCGCGGAAAATCCGCTTGTCTTATTTTCCCATAAGTAATGCAGGTTGTCAACTTTTTTGTAATAATTCTGAAACACATTCGCCCGGAAAGGGCGGCACGGAAAGGATGTCTGATCCATGAAAATCTCAAAGCGGGACGCCCTGAACTGGTTCCGGTTTTTTGCTTCCCTGCCGGAGGAGGAGCCCCTGGGCTGCCGCCAGCAGGAGATCGCCCTTGCCGTTTTCGCGCAGATCGAAACGGCGGTGGAAGCCCGCCGGGCGGAAATGCTCCGGGAGATTCCCGGCCTGCGGGCCGTGGTTCCCGGCTGCCCGGAAGGCGTTCCGTACGACCCGGACCGGCCGGCCTGCACCCTGTTCCTGGGCCCGGCGGACCGGTTCCCCGCCGGCTGCCGCAGCTGCCTGCTGGGCAGCGGACTTTCCGCCGTGCGCAAAACCAACCGGTGCAACGCGGCCTGCCCCTTCTGCTACGATTACGGCCTGCTGGACAGCATTCCGCCCATCGGGGAGGGCATGTGGGAAATCGGCGGCACCCGCTACCGGGAGGAGGACCTGCCCCTGCTTTTCTCCCTCCAGCGCAAACCCACCGGCGTCGCCTACGTATACCTGGAGCCCTTCACGGAGATTGAGAAATACTACGGAATCATCGCCCGCTTCCATGCGGCCGGCGTGCACCAGCATATGTACACCAACGGCATCGGCGCCACGGAGGAACAGCTGAAGGCCCTGGGGGACGCCGGGCTGGACGAGCTGCGCTTCAACCTGGGCGCCACCCGCTGCGCCGATCCGGTGCTCCGCGCCATGGAGACCGCGAAGAAGTATATCCCGCAGACGGGCGTGGAAACGCCCATGACCCGGGAGTTTTTCGCGGACTTCGCGGCAAAGAAGGACCGGATCCTTTCCTCCGGCATTGACTTCATCAACTGCGCGGAGCTGCACCTGAACGAAAACAACCTCCCGAACTATCTCGGGGAGAATATGTATTTCTGCCGGCTTGGATACCTCAGCCCCATCGTCAGCCGGGACCTGACCCTGTCCCTGATGAAAACCGCGGCGGATGAGCGCTGGCCCGTGGTCCTGCACGACTGCTCCAACCACACCAAGTTTGCCCGGGACCTGAACCTGCGGGCAAAGGAAGGGGGATGGTTCGGCCAGAGCAGCTACGGCTGCGAGTTTGAACACATCCCCTATGAAGCCTTCCTGCCGGTACTGGAGGATCCGGACTTCCTCTTCACGGAGGAAGAGCCCCTGCCTCCCGGATTCCGGCCGGGCGATATCGTGCTGTAATTTCCCGGATTTCTTCAGCTCAACGGCTCAGCGGCGAACTCCCAGCGCTTCCGCCGCTGGATCGATATCCAGCGTGGCGAAGTAGTCCGCCGCGGTTTCGGCGCGACGGATCATGCGGTAATCCCCGTCTTCGGTGTAGAGGATTTCCGCGCTCCGGGTCCGCCCGTTGTAGTTGTATCCCATCGACCAGCCGTGGGCGCCGGTATCGTGAATCACCAGCAGATCCCCGATCCGGATCTCCGGCAGGTTCCTTTCAATCGCGAATTTATCGTTGTTCTCGCACAGGCTGCCGGTGACGTCGTACACATGATCCGCCGGCCAGTCTCTTTTTCCGCATACGGTGATATGGTGGTACGCGCCGTACATCGCCGGGCGCATCAGGTTCACCGCCGAGGCGTCCGTGCCGATATAGTCGCGGTAGATCTTCTTTTCGTGCACCGCCCGGGTCACCAGCCAGCCCACCGGACCGGTCATCCAGCGGCCCAGCTCCGTCTTGACGGCCACGCCGCCTTCCGGCACGATTTCCTCATAGACCTTCCGGACGCCCTCGCCGATGGCCTGCACGTCCGTTTCCGGCTCCTCCGGCCGGTAGGGAATTCCGATGCCGCCGGACAGGTCCACATAGGCGAACCGGAGGCCCGTTTCCGCCGCCAGTCTTTTCCCCAGGGACAGCAGCTCCCGCGCCAGGCCCGGATAATACGTCTCGTCCCGGGTGTTGGAGGACAGGAAGGCGTGCAGCCCGAAGGCCCGGACGCCCAGCCCTTTCAGGATGTCCAGGCCCTCCCGCAGCTGGGAAGGCATGAAGCCGTATTTCGCCTCCCCCGGGTTGCCCATGATCGTGTTCCCGATGGAGAACTGTCCGCCCGGATTGTAGCGCAGGCAGACGCACTCCGGAATGCCGCCGTGGGTCCGCAGCAGCTCAATATCCGTGATATCGTCCAGGTTGATATGGGCGCCCAGGGCCCGGGCCTGGGCAAACTCCTCCGGCGGCATGGCGTTGGCGGAGAGAATCACCTCGTCCCCGGAAAAGCCGCAGGCCTTCGCCAGCGTCAGCTCCGTGGCGGACGAGCAGTCCAGCCCGCAGCCTTCCTCCTTCAGGATCCGGAGCACCGCCGGGTTCGGCAGCGCCTTCACGGCGAAATACTCCCGGAAATCCGGGCACCAGGCAAAAGCTTTGTTCAGGTTCCGGGCACGCTGCCGGATCCCCTGTTCGTCGTACAGGTGGAAAGGTGTCGGAAAAAGCTCCGCAGCGCGCTCGAATACGTCGTCCCGCAGGGAAAAGTTCGGCATAATTTTCCGCCTCCGTTTATTTTGTCAGTTCAAAGGTAAAGCTGTCCGCCAGCTTTCCGCCGATATACATGGCCACTTCGTAAACGCCTTCCGGATAGCCGGTCTCGTTCAGCATCTCCAGCAGCCCCGTGTCCGCCAGGGGAACATACCATTCGTCGCCTTCCTTCAGGGAAGCGTCGTAGTACCAGCCGCTTTCGTAGCGGTAATTGCTGCCGTCCGGCGCCGTCAGGGCAATCAGCATCGGGATGCTGTCCTTTGTCGTGTCCGCGTCATAGGTGGACAGGGAGTAAATGCAGCCCCTGCCGCCGCGCAGCAGCTCCTCCGTAACCTTTTCCGCCGGAACGGGCATCGCGTCCTTTGCCCCGCCTTCCGCCATTTCCGCGACGGCAAACCGGACGGAGCGGAAGCCGTAATCCGTCAGCGGCTCCGCTTCCGGCAGCGCCGTGACGGCGTACTGCTCCGGCAGCTCCGACGGCCCCCTGTCCGCATCCGCGACCGCCAGCCCGGAAATATACGTCCTCCCGGGCGTCAGCAGCATGGCCGTCTTCGTATCTCCGCCCGGTTTCACCTCATTGAAGGTCAGGTAGGAGGAATCCGCGTCCGCCACGATATGGTAAAGCTTCTGCCCTTCCGGCACTTCCGGAAGCTTTACGTCCGTCCAGTCAAAGACGGCTTCATTGTTATCCAGGGTGACCGTGTAGCCTTCGGGCCGGGTGTCCGCGATATCCTCCCTGTAGATCCGCTCCGCGATCTCCTGCAGAAGCTCCGCGATCTGCCGCACGGTCACGGCCACGTACCGGTGCTCGCCTTCGGCGTATTCCGCCGCGACGATCCCCGCCAGCTCCCCGCCTGCCGTCAGCAGCGGGGCGCCCAGGTCCGTCTCCCCGGACAGGGTCAGCGCCAGGCAGTTCAGTCCCTGCCAGGTGATCGGCGCGGCGCCGTAAACCGCCCGGTTGACGCGGGAGCGCATCCAGTCGCCGCTGCGGACCAGCAGTTCCCCGGGGTTCGGGATCTCCGGCATTTCCGCGAAGGGATAGTACGGAACGGACGGCTGCCTGTCCTCCAGGTCCGCCAGGATCACCAGCAGGCTTCCGCCCGCGGCCGGCAGCGCCGAAGCGGCGTACAGGTATTCCGCCCCGTTCCAGATCTTCAGGGATGTCACCGAATCCGGTACCGCCGCTGAAGACGCGATCAGCACCCCGTCCAGCACGGGAACCGCCGTGCCGATCCACTGCTCCCCCTGCTCCGTGCTGTCGTACAGGTCGTACAGATCCGGCGCGGTTTCCGCAAAGCCCACCGCCGCCGTCAGCAGCAGAACCAGCGCGGTGAATAATCCCGCCACTCTCCTCATCGTTCTCTTCCTCCGAAACTCAATCACTGTAATCCTGCAGGGACACGGAAACCATCCGGCTCACGCCCTGCTCCTCCATGGCCACACCGTACAGGCCGTTCGCCCGTTCCATGGTCCCCTTCCGGTGGGTAATGACCACAAACTGGGTGGACCGGGAGTATTCCGACAGGTAATCCGCGAAGTATCCGATATTCGCGTCGTCCAGCGCCGCCTCGATCTCGTCCAGGATGCAGAAGGGCGTCGGTTTCAGCTTCAGGGTGGCAAAAAGGATGGCGATGGCTGTCAGCGTCTTCTCACCGCCGGAAAGCAGCGAAAGCAGCTGCAGCTTCTTGCCCGGGGGCTGCGCGATGATCTCGATGCCGCAGTTCAGCGGATCCTCCAGGTCTGTCAGCTGCAGCTCCGCGTGCCCGCCGCCGAAGAGGCGGGTGAACGTTTCCGTAAAATATCCCTGCAGCAGCGCGAAACGCTCCGTGAAGGTTTCCTTCATTTGCCCGAGCAGCCGGGCAATCAGATCCCGCAGATCCTTTTCCGCCTTCTCCAGGTCCTCCCGCTGCACGTACAGTTCGTCGTACCTGGCTTTGGTCCGGGCATATTCCTCCACGGCCCGCACGTTCACCGGCCCCAGCGCGTGGATTTCCGCGGACAGCTGGGCAGCCTCCCGGTCCGCCTCGGTCACGTTGATGCCCTCCGGCCTGCGGAACTCCTCCGCCCCGGCGTAGGTCACCTCGTACATATTCCAGATCCTGTCCCGCAGCGCCTTCAGGTCGCCCTCGGTCCGCGCCCGCCCGAGCTCCAGGCGGTGGGCCTTGTCGCTGTCCCGGCTGAAGGACTGGTGCAGGCCTTCCATCCCGTCCAGCAGTTCCTTCAGCAGCGCCTGGCGCGCGGACCGGGTCTGCTCCAGCTCGCCCGTAATCCGTTCCCGCCCGGCCTGCTCCGCGGTGGCCTCTTCCAGCGCCTTGCGCAGCTCCGCCTCGCGGATTCCGTCCGACGCGTCCTGCGCGTCCATTTCCCCGATGGTATTCCGGCGCTGTTCCTGCTCCCGCAGGAGACGTTCCCGCTCCTGTTCCAGCCGGTCCCTGTCCCGCTGCAGGATCTCCAGCTCATGCCGCAGATCGTTCACCGCCAGGGTCAGGCGCATCGTTTCCGCCGCCCGCTCCTCCGCGGCCTGCCGGGCTTCCGACGCGGCCTGCTGCAGCGCGGCGGCTTCCTTTTCCATCTCTTCCCGGGACTGCTCCGTCCGCTCCGTCCGGTCGTCGGCAATGGACAGCTGTTCCCCGATCTGGTTCATGGATTCCATCAGCTGTTCCCTGGCCGCGTCCGTTTCGCTGATCCGGAGCATATGCGTCCGCTGCTCGTCCTCGACGCTCTGCAGCCGCTCCGTTTCCCGCGCCACGGCGATCTCCTGCCGGTGCAGCTCCTCCAGCGCGTCCGCGGACCGGACCTTCAGGCTGTCCTTCTCCGCCTGCCCGTCCCGCATGCATTTCAGCAGGCGTTCCAGCTCGTCCTGGCCCCGGGCAAGGGCCTCCGTCAGTTCCTTCAGCTCCCGCTCCCGGCTGAACAGGTTCACGCTCCGGGTGGCGGATCCGCCGGTCATGGAACCGCCGGAATGCATCACGTCCCCCTGCAGCGTCACGAGGCGGAATTCATGGCCGCCCCGCCGCATGATGGCGATGCCGTGGTCCAGATTGTCCGCCACCACGGTCCGTCCCAGCAGGTTTTCCGCCACGCCCCGGAAATGTTCGTCGCAGCGGATCAGCTCCGACGCCACGCCCAGGCATCCGGGCATATTCAGCACTTCCCGCTCCTTCGGCGTCAGCGTCCGCGGCCGCACCGTGCTCACCGGCAGGAACGTCGCCCGGCCCAGCCGGTTCGTCCGCAGGAACTCAATGAGTGTTTTCGCCGTCTCCTCGTCCTCGGTCACCACGTTCTGCTGGGCGTTGCCCAGCACCATGTCCATGGCGGTTTCATATTCCTTCGGCACGGACAGCAGCCGGTTCAGGGGGCCGTAGACCTTCTCCATCCCCTCTTCCCGCGCGTAGCGGACGACGGAACGGACGGAGTTCGCGTATCCTTCCATCTCCCGGGACATCTCGTCCAGCAGCTTCTGCCTGGATTCCATGTCCCGCATCTCGGCCAGTTTGCCGTCATAATCCTTCCGGGCCTTAATCACGGAGGCGTCCGCCGCCTCCAGCCGTTCCCGGACTTCCCGGACGCCGTTCTCCAGCCGGTCCCGGGCTTCCTGTTCCGTCTTCAGTCGGTCCCGGGCTTCCCGCACCGTTCCTTCCAGGTCCACGCCGGCCTTTTTCATCGCCCCAAGGGTGCCGGTGATCTCTCCCAGCCGCTCCTCCATGGCGGTCATCATGGTCTTCAGGCGCGTCTGGTCGCTGAGGGCGGCCGCCCGGCGGTTCACCGCGTCCATCATGGCCGTCTTGTGCGCTTCCAGCGCCTCTTCCTTCCCGGCCTGCTCCAGGCGGGCTTTCTCCTCTTCCTCCCGGGCTTTCTCCAGCGCTTCGGACTGCTCCCGCAGCATGCCGGAGCGCTCCTCGCTCCCGGTGCCGCTCTCCGCGGACAGGCGTTCCAGTTCAGCGAGGCGTTCCTCCCCTTTCCGGATTTCCGCCTGAATCCGCTCCCGGTTCTCCTGCCGGCCGCGCTTCCGCTCCTCCGCGTCGCGCAGGGCGTCCCCGGCCGTGTGCACGGCCTCCATGCCCGCCAGCATCGCGGCATGGGCCCCGGAAATCTTTTCGTCCAGCCCGGTGATCTCCGCCTGGCGGGCGTCCCGTTCCTCCGCCTTTTCCCGCAGGGTGATCTCCGTCTGCTCCAGCACGGAGCGGATCATCTGCAGGTCCCGGTCGTATTCCCGCAGCCTGGCCTCCATCCGGTCGGAGCGCACCAGGAACAGGTTCATGTCCAGCTCCTTGAGCTTCGCCGCCAGGTCCAGGTAAATCCGCGCGTTCTTCGACTGTTCCTCCAGCGGATCCAGCTGGCGCTTCAGCTCGTCCAGGATATCATCCACCCGGGCCATGTTTTCCATCGTGCGGGCCAGTTTTTTATCCGCCTCTTCCTTCCGGGCCTTGAACTTGACAATGCCCGCCGCTTCCTCAAAGACGGTCCGCCGGTCCTCCCCCTTGCGGGAAAGAATTTCGTCGATCCGGCCCTGGCCGATGATGGAGTAGCCCTCCTTGCCGATGCCGGTATCCCGGAAAAGGTCGATCACGTCCTTCAGGCGGCACGCGGAGCGGTTCAGGAAATATTCGCTTTCCCCGCTGCGGTATACCCGGCGGGTCACCATGATTTCGGAATATTCAAGCGGAAGCGTATGGTCCTCGTTGTCGAAAACCAGGGAGACCTCGCAGTAATTCAGCGGCCGGCGCTTCTGCGTCCCGCTGAAAATCACGTCCTGCATGCTGGCGCCCCGCAGCGTCCGGGCGCTCTGCTCTCCCAGGACCCAGCGGACCGCGTCGCCGATATTGCTTTTTCCGGAGCCGTTGGGGCCGACGATTGCCGTGATTCCTTCGTTAAAGACAATCTCGGTCCTTTGGGCAAAAGACTTGAATCCGTACAGCTCCAGTCGCTTCAGTCTCATACTTCCTCCAGACCGTTCCGCGCGTGATGCGTGAACAACAGTTGATTATATCATGAACAGGCGCCGGAAAAAACCCGGCGACAGCAAAAATACACGGTTGACTTTCCCGTTCAACCATGTACAATGGCGTTATTCATGTATATATAGGACTGGGAGAGGGTTCCGGGGATGTTCAAACGGTTTATCGGCACAAAAGCCTTTTACAGAAGCGTACTGACGCTGCTGATTCCGATTGTGATCCAGCAGTTTATTTCCTCGTTCGTTTCCCTGCTGGACAACATCATGGTGGGCAGCCTGGGGACGGAAGCCATTTCCGCCGCCTCCATCGCCAATTCCGTGCTGATGGTGCACATGCTGGCCACCTTCGGCGGCCTGAGCGGCGCCAGCATTTTCGGCGCCCAGTTCTACGGCAAGGGCGATATGGACGGAATGCGCCATACCTTCCGCTTCAAGCTGTATTTCATCACCTGCTGCTCCCTGGCCGCCATACTGGTCTACCTGATTTTCGGCCCGTCCTTCATCGCTTCCTTCCTGCAGGGGGAAAGCAACGGGGGCGACCTGGCGCTGACGCAGCGGCTGGGCAACGGCTATCTGCGGATCATGCTGTGGGGGCTGCTGCCCTTCTCCCTGTCCCAGGCATACACCGGCACGCTCCGGGAGGCCGGGGAAACCCGGGCGCCCATGGTGGCGGGCATTATTTCGATCCTGACAAACCTTTTCCTGAACTGGGTGCTGATCTACGGAAACCTGGGCGCGCCCGCCCTGGGCGTGGAAGGCGCGGCGATCGCCACGGTCATCGCCCGGTATGTGGAGCTGGGGATCGTGCTGGTCCATTCCCACCGGAATACGGACCGGTACCGCTTCTTCCGGGGCGCTTACCGGAGCTTCCGCGTGCCCTCCCGGCTCATCGGGCGGATCACCCGCACCGGCCTGCCCCTGCTGGTCAACGAGATTCTCTGGTCCCTGGGCATGACCTTCATCAACCGGTTCTATTCCACCCGCGGCCTGAACGCGGTGGCCGCCCTGAACATCTCCGGCACCGCCTGGAACCTGTTCTGCGTCATCATGTTCGGCATGGGCAGCGCCGTCTCCATCATGGTGGGGCAGCGGCTGGGCGCGGGCGAAATGGAGGAGGCCCGGGACGTGGACCGGAAGCTGATCTTCCTGACCGAGGTCATTCATATCCTCATCGGCGCGGTCATGATCGCCTGCTCCCCGCTGGTGCCCATGCTGTACAACGTGGGATCGGAGGTTCGGGACCTGACCCGGCGCCTGCTGGTTATCGCCGGCCTTTCCCTGCCCATCCATTCCTTCGCGCACGTGACGTACTTCACCATCCGCTCCGGCGGCCGCACGGTCATTACCTTCTTCTTCGACGCGGTATACACCTGGGCAGTCACGGTGCTGCTGGCCTGGTTCCTGACGCAGCACACGGATCTCGATATTCTGCAGATTTATTTCTGCGTTCAGTTTATAGACGTGATCAAGCTGGTGATCGGCCTGCTGATGCTGCGGTCCGACTTCTGGGCCCGCAATGTGGTGAACGACGCGGAATAACCGGTCCTCAGGTCTTTTCCGTTCCCCTGTATTCCAGATAAAGCATCGTCATATCGTCGAACTGCTCGGCGCCGCCGACAAACCGGTTCACTTCCCGCTCCACGCCCCGCAGGGTATCCTCCGGGTCGGCGAAGGTGTTCCGGTTCAGGGCGCTGATCATCCTTTCCGTACCGAAAAGCTGATTCTGCGGATCCGTCGCCTCCGGCACGCCGTCCGTGTATACGAAGACCCGGTCGCCCGGTTTCAGGTTCAGCGTATATTCCCTGTACCGCAGGCCGGCCATCCCGCCGACCACAAAGCCGTGCGGATCCTTGAACATCTCATATTTTCCCGTTTCCTTCCGGTACAGGACGGGATACTCATGGCCGGCGTTGACCGCCGTGATCTTTCCCGTGCTGATCTCCAGGATGCCCAGCCATACGGAAACGAACATGCCCGCCTTGTTGCTGGAGCAGATCGTGTCGTTGGTGATCGCCAGGGTTTCGGCGGGGGAGCCGCCGAGCTTCGCGTTGTTCTTCAGCACCGCCTTGGCAACCATCATGAAGAGGGCGCCGGGAATTCCCTTCCCGCTCACGTCCGCGATCTCCAGGGCCAGGTGGTCATCGTCGATGAAGAAGAAATCATAGAAATCCCCGCCCACTTCCCGCGCGGGCCGCATGAACGCGTACAGGTCAAACTCCTTCCGGTCCGGGAAGGGCGGAAATACGTGCGGCAGCGAATCCTCCTGGATCCGGGTCGCCATGTTCAGCTCCGTGTTGATCCGTTCCTTCTCCTTGGTCATCCGGGTCAGGTTATCTGTGCTTTCGACGATCCGCGTCTGCATGGAAATAATTTCATGGCTGAGAGCGCCGATCTCATCCCGGGTGCGGATTTCCACCTTGCTGATCTTATCCGCGGAATAGGTTCCGTCCTCCCCGGGGACAAATTCCGTCGCCGCCTTCGCCAGTTTCCGCACCGGACGGGTCACGTACCGCCGCAGCAGCAGCACAGTAGCCGCGGAAAGCACCACGGTGATGCCCACCAGGAACAGGATGGTCCGTGTCACGAAGCCGTTGTGTTCCTGAACCGTATCCGTCATGTAGTAGATCAGCCAGAAGCGGGCCGTCCCGCTTTTCAGGGGAGTTTCCACGCAGCGGACCATGTCGTAAATATCGTTTTTCACACTCATGACAGGCTTCGCGAAGTCCTCCGCCCGCAGATCCCTGAAGCCCTCCTCCAGGCCAAACTGGTAATAACCGTTTGTCAGGAAGCTTCCCTTCTCACTGTTGAAAACCCGGTATACCTTTCCGTCCTTGTCGATCTCCGCGATCACGGAATCCATGTCGTATTCCTCCCGGACCGCGTCCACAATCACGGAAAAGGAAAGCACGTCGTAAAGCAGGGACATGGTATTCCCTTCCACAACGGCCGGATTCATGGCGGGCTGGCTCTTCAGCCAGTCCACATACCGGTCGTCGTCCGTCCCGATTCCGGCGCGGACCTCCCGCAGCTCCTCCGAGCCCATGAAGCCCGAGAAAAACTCCAGGTAGTCCTCGCACCCCTCCGGCATGGTCACGTCGGCCAGCTTTTCCTCGTAAGGCTCGAAAACCGCCGTGCGGAACGCTCTCTCGCTGCTCAGCATCAGCAGCAGGGAAACCGTGATAATGACGGCAATAATCAGGATATTCACTTTTACCGCCAGGGATACATGCCACTTCATCCGCGTTTCGCCTGCCTTTCTCCGCCGGAAATCAGACCAGCAGCCCCAGCTGCGACATCGTAAAAATGAACAGGAAGATGGTCGCCAGGCTCGCCACCGTACTCACAAACACCAGCTGGCCGGCCAGCTGCCCGTCCCCGCCCATGTTCTGGGCCATGGGATAGGAGGAGGTCGCCACCGGGGTTCCGAAAATCATCAGGACCAGGAACAGCTCCACGTCCCGCAGCCCGATCAGGTATCCGAAGGCCACCATCACGGCCGGCAGCAGGAGCAGGCGGATGCCGAGCACGGCGGAAATCGCGCGGCTGTTTTTCCGCAGCTCCTCAAACTTCAGGTTCGCCCCGAGCACCACCAGCGCCAGCGTGGTCGCCGCGCCGGCCAGGGAGGATACGGGCGCCGTGATAAAGGAGGGCAGCCGGATCTGCAGCAGGTAGAACAGCAGACCGATGAGGCAGCCCTGCAGCAGCGGGTTTTTCGCGATCCCCAGCAGCAGCGGCTTCACCCGGATCTTTCCGCCCTCCCGGAACAGCTCCAGCACGATCACCCCGCAGATGTTGAACAGGGAAACCATCACCAGGATCACCATCCCGCAGACGGAGGTCTTCTCCGGCCCGAACACATAGTTCGTCAGCGGAATGCCGTACACGACGAAATTACTGCGGAAAATCCCCTGGATGATCACGCCCCGCCGCGGGTTCTCCTTCACGATTTTCGGCACAATGGCCACCAGCAGGATCACCAGCAGCACCACCGAGCCCGCCCCCATGATCAGCAGCTTCGGGGAGGGCATGTTTTCCGGCTTTGCGCCGTATATGTTGTTGAACATCAGGAAGGGAAAGAACAGCTTGAAATTCAGGGTGTTCAGCCGGTTCATGAAGGCCCGGTCCGTCAGCTTCAGCCGCACCGCGCCGAAGCCGATCCCCAGCAGCACCAGGAACGGCGCCACCGCGTTGAAGGCCACCATAAAGCTTTCCGCCATCCGGCCCATCCCCTTCCGCGCGCGTTTTTCACGCTCGTATACAGGTATTATATCGGTCCTTCCCCGTCTGTTCAAGAGATTGGCAGAAAATGCCAGAAATCCGCCGTTTTCTGTATTCCCGGCGTCTTTTTTCCCCCGCCCTTGTTTTTTCCGGATTGTCCGGTATAATGAAGGCTGATCAAGAAATAAAGGAGGAAACTTCTTTGAACTACGCTGAGGAATCCCTGCGCCTGCACGGGGAATGGAAGGGAAAAATCGAGGTTGTGTCCCGCGTCCCGGTCAAAAGCAAGGAGGATCTTTCCCTTGCCTACACGCCGGGCGTGGCCCAGCCCTGCCTGGAAATACAGAAGGATTACGATAAATCCTTTACCCTGACCCGGCGGAGCAACCTGGTAGCCGTGATCACCGACGGCACCGCGGTGCTCGGCCTCGGCGACATCGGGCCGGAAGCCGGCATGCCGGTCATGGAGGGCAAATGCGCCCTGTTCAAGGCCTTCGGCGATGTGGACGCTTTCCCGCTCTGCGTCCGCAGCAAGGATGTGGACGAGATCGTCCGCACCGTCTATCTGATCTCCGGCTCCTTCGGCGGCATCAACCTGGAGGATATCGCCGCGCCCCGGTGTTTTGAGATCGAGCGGAAGCTGAAGGAAATCTGTGATATCCCGATTTTCCATGACGATCAGCACGGCACGGCCATCGTGGTTGGCGCCGCCCTGATCAACGCCCTGCGCGCGGTGAAGAAGGAAATCGGTGAAGCGAAAGTCGTGATCAACGGGGCCGGCGCCGCCGGCATCGCCATCGCCCGCCACATCATGGACCTGGGCGTGAAGCATCTGAAGATCGCGGACAGCAAAGGCATTCTGTCCGATCCGGAAAGCCCGAACCCCGCGAAGGCGGAAATGGCCCGGATCACCAATCCGGAAGGGTTCTCCGGCAGGCTGGCGGACGCCATGGCCGGCGCAGACGTATTCATCGGCGTCAGCGCTCCCCACGTCGTCACCCGGGAAATGGTCGCCTCCATGGCGCCGGGCGCCGTCGTCCTCGCCATGGCCAATCCGGTTCCCGAAATCGAGCCGGCGGACGCGCTGGCTGCCGGCGCCGCCATTGTGGGCACCGGCCGCAGTGACCATCCCAACCAGATCAACAACGTCCTGGTCTTCCCCGGCGTTTTCCGCGGCGCGCTGGACGTGCGGGCAAGGGATATCAACCAGCCCATGAAGCTGGCCGCCTCCCGCGCCCTGGCGGATCTTGTGGAACCGGATCAGCTCAGCAGCGAGTACATTCTGCCGGCGGCCTTTGACCCGCGGGTCGGCCCCGCGGTCGCCAAAGCCGTGGCGCAGGCCGCCCGGGACAGCGGCGTTGCCCGGATCTGAACGAACCCCGCGGAAAACGCGGGCGGAAAGGAGCATGTAAAATGATTCGCCACATTGTAATGTTCAAAATCAAGGATGAGTACAAAGACGAAATCCCGCAGCTCGTGAAAAACTTCTACGGCATGAAGGGCAAAATCGGGGGCATGGTGAACCTGGAGGCCGGCGCGGACTTCCTGCGCAGCGACCGTTCCTACGACCTGGCCCTGATCACCGAATTCGACAGCCGGGAAGCCTTCGACGCCTACCAGACCCACCCGGTGCATATGCCCGTAAAAAAACGCATGCACGAGGTGCGGAGCGCCTCTGTCGCATGCGATTACGTCATTCCGGAGTAACCTGAACGCGGATTATTTTCCGCTCATCCGGATCTGATTCTTCAGTTCTTCCTCATTTTCTCCGGCGCGCACCCGCCGCGCCGATACCACACGCCGCTCCTCGTCACTTGCCACGCAGGTGATCAGGAGCAGAAACTGGTCTTCCGGCTGTACGTCCACCGTGCAGTTGTACAGGGAGGCCTTTTTCAGTGCGTCAATCGCTTCCTGCCGTGCGTCGATTTCCGGGTGGATCAGGGCATACAGGTCCGCGTAGTTCGGATCGTTTTTGTCTATGCTGATGTTTCCCACGGAAAAAATGACATACCGGCCGCTTTCATATATGGTTTCAAAGGAAATAAACGGGTTGGAATGGTAAAAGGAGGTGTTCTCATAGTTCCGCAGGCAGCCGAACTTTTCCCCGGTCTTCATGTTGTGCCCGTACAGCAGGTAGGCGAAAGGCTGCGTCTGCAGGCTGGTCCCGGCATCCAGAAAGACCGCCCCGTTCACGTTTTCACTGCCGTACACATCATGATTCAGGTAAAAGATGTTATCCCGCTGCACGACCGCCTCGTCGATCAACCGGTCTATATTCAACCAGCCGGTAATGTATTTGCTTTCCGCCCGCAGGTACCTGAACCGGTTGTCGATCTTCAGGTCAGGATTGCCCGGATAACCAACAGCGGCCAGGCGCCGGACCGGTTCCGGCATGGCGGCCGCAGCGGGTTCCGGCGTCTCCGGGATCCGTGTCGGTTCAGGTGTTTCCGGGATCGGGGCCAGTTCGGGTGTTTCCGGGTTCAGGACCGGTTCCGGCGTGCCGGCCGCCGCCGTTTCAGAAACCGGCGTTTCCGTCACGCCGGCGTAATAGATCCGGCGGATTTCCTCGTCTGTATTCCGGGAGGAAACCATGTCGCCAAAGTATCCGATCAGCTTTGCCAGGCCGAAGGCGGCAACCGCCAGTCCGGCCAGGATCAGAATCAGCCGGCGGCGCCTGTACAGCATATGCAGGAAATCCACCATCCGGTTCCAGAGTCTGGTATACATTGATTCTCCGTCCTCAGAAAGACATGCCACGTCAGATAAACTGATATGGCATGTCTTCCTGTTTTTTCAATGGGTCAGCGCTTCCTCGCGTGCTTCAGTCAGTGCTTCCGCACCTTCTTCTTTCTGGTCAGGACCGCCGCGCCGCCGGCAACAGCCAGGCCGGACAGAGCCATCACAGACCACAGCAGCAGGTTGGAATTATCCCCGGTCTTCGGTATCTTGTTGTTGATCATCGTTCCGCCGTTGTGCAGGCGGTCCGTTACGCCCGCGTAGGCGCCGACATTCTCATACCGCACGGAATATCCTTCCGGTACATTTTCAATGATGTAGTACCCTTCCGGATCATACGTGAAGTAACCGGTGTACTTATACTTCCGCTGCTTTTCAATTTCGCTCCTGCTGAAGCGCTTGTGCACGACGGTGCCATCGCTGCTGTAGAACGTCCAGGTCAGGTCGTTCTCATAGCCGCCTTCCCAGACTTTGTAGAAGGTGAACTTGTAATCCCTCGGCGGGGGCGGCGGCGCGTCATAGGTATTGGTAATCGTCTTGTTCTCGGGCGAGTAGGTGACCTTCGGCGTCAGCGTACCGTCTCCGTTGTCGAGAACTTCCACCGTCGCGGTGACGTTGCCGGAGCAGACCCAGTAGCCGCCGAATTCGGTTGTCTCTTCAATGGTGTAGCTATAGGTCTTTCCGATGTCGCTCTCGTCAAAGGTGATGGCTCCGAAGGTGCCGGTGCCGACCGCCTTCATGGTCACCGTCGTCTTCTCGGGCATCGGGCTGTCTTCGCCGCCGGACAGGGTGAAGACCAGCTTCTTGCCGGACGGCCACTTAGCTCCTGAGATCTTCTTCGTAATCTGGAGTTCGACCGATCCCTCCGCCTTATAGGTATTGGTAACCGTCTGATCTTCGGGTGAGTAGGCCGGTGTTACCGTCAGGGTGCCGTCGCCGTTGTCTTCCACGGACACTGTCACGGTGATGTCGCCGGAGCCGGTCCAGCCGTCCCCGAAGCCGTCCTCGCTGATCGTGTAGGTGTAGGTCTGACCCGCGTCAGCTTCGCTGTACAGGATCGGACCGAAGCCCGCCGTACCGGCCGCGGTCAGGGTCACTTCCGCGCTCTCAGGCATCGGGGCGCCTTCTTCTCCCGTCAGTTTCAGCGTCAGGGTTGTGCCTTCCGGCCATTCCGCGCCTTCCAGCGCCTTTGTCACTTCCAGCGTGGCTTCCCCTTCGGCTTCGTAGGTATTGGTGATCGTCCCGTCTTCGGGTGAATAGGCGGGAGTGACCGTCAGCGTACCATCGCCGTTGTCCTCCACGGACACCGTCACGGTAATATCGCCGGAGCCGGTCCAGCCGTCCCCGAAGCCGCTTTCAGTGATCGTATAGGTGTAGGTCTTCCCGATGTCGAACGCGTCGTACCGGATCGGTCCGAATTCCGCCTTGCCGGCTTCTGTCAGCGTTACTTCCGCGGTTTCGGGCATCGGAGCGCCTTCTTCTCCCGTCAGCGTCAGCGTCAGCTCCGCGCCTTCCGGCCATTCCGCGCCAGCCAGGGCTTTCGTCATTTCCAGCGTGGTTTCGCCTTCCGCCGCGTAGGTATTGACAATCTTCCGGTCCGCGGGGGAATAGGTGGGTGTGACAGACAGGGTGCCGTCGCCGTTGTCGGTTACCTTCACCGTTACGGTGATATCGCCGGTGCTGTCCCATCCGTCGCCGAAGCCGTCCTCATGAATCGTGTAGGTGTAGGTCTGCCCAATATCGGACGCGTCATACGGGATGGGTCCGAAGGTCACCTTGCCGGCTGCGGTCAGCGTCGCTTCCGTCGTCACGGGCATCGGGGCTTCCCCTTCTCCCGCCAGCGTCACCGTCAGCACCGCGCCTTCCGGCCATTCCGCGCCGTTCGCAAGCACTTTCTCCGCTTCCAGGGTGATCTTTCCTGAGGCCGTATAGGTGTTGGTGATCCTTCCGTTCGCGGGTGAATACGTGGGTGTGACCGTCAGGGTACCGTCCCCGTTGTCCTCGATCTTCACCTTCACGGTTACAGGGCCGGACGGTGTCCAGCCGCTGCCGAACCCGTCTTCCGTAATCGTGTAGGTATAGGTTTCGCCGATATCCAGCTCGTCATACCGGATGGGCCCGAATGTCGCCTTGCCGGCTTTGGTCAGTGTCACGACCGTCTCCGCAGGCAGCGGGACATCCCCGTCTCCCGTCAGCGTCAGCGTCAGGGTCTCGCCCTCCGGCCAGCCCGTTCCTGCCAGCGCCTTCGTCACTTCCAGCGTGACTTCGCCTTCCGCTTCATATGTATTGGTGATCTTCCGGCTTTCCGGTGTATACGCGGGCGTTACCGTCAGCGTACCGTCACCATTGTCCACAACCTTCACTTCCACGGTGACGTCGCCGGATCCGGTCCAGCCGTCCCCGAAGCCATCTTCATGGATCGTATAGGTGTAGGTCCGGCCAGCGTCGGACGCGGCATACTGGATCGGCCCGAATTTCGCCTTGCCGGCTTCGGTCAGGATTACTTCCGTGGTCTCGGGCATCGGAGCGCCCTCGTCTCCCGTCAGCGTTACCGTCAGTCCCGCGCCTTCCGGCCAGCCGGCTCCCGCCAGCGCCTTCGTCACTTCCAGCGTAATTTTCCCGTCCGCCGTATATGTATTGGTAATCGTCTGTTCTTCCGGCGTATAGGTCGGCGTTACTTTCAGGGTGCCGTCGCCGTTGTCCTCAATCTTCACTTCCGCGGTGACATCGCCGGACGAAGCCCAGCCTTTGCCGAAACCGTCTTCATGAATCGTGTAGGTGTAGGTTTCGCCGATATCGAGCTCGTCATACCGGATCGGTCCGAAGGACGCCGTACCGGCTTCGGTCAGGGTCACGGTTGTGACCGCGGGCATCGGAACGTCTCCGTCTCCCGTCAGCGTGAACGTCAGAACCGCGCCTTCCGGCCAATCCGCGCCTTCCAGAACTTTCGTTATCTCCAGCGTGACTTCGCCTTCGGCTTCATAGGTATTGGTGATCTTCCGGCTTTCCGGTGTATACACGGGCGTTACCGTCAGCGTTCCGTCGCCGTTGTCCTCAACCTTCACTTCCACAGTGACGTCACCGGATCCGGTCCAGCCGTCTCCGAAGCCGTCCTCATGGATCGTGTAGGTGTAGGTCCGGCCCGCGTCGGATTCAGCATACTGGATGGGTCCGAATTTCGCCTTGCCGGCTTCGGTCAGGGTAACTTCCGCGGTCTCGGGCATCGGGGCGCCATCGGCTCCCGTCAGCGTCACCGTCAGTTCCGCGCCTTCCGGCCAGCCGGCTCCCGCCAGCGCCTTCGTCACTTCCAGTGTTATTTTTCCGTCCGCCGTATATGTATTGGTGATCGTCTGTTCTTCCGGCGTATAGGTGGGCGTCACCGTCAGCGTTCCGTCGCCGTTGTCCTCGATCTTCACATCCACGGTGACATCACCGGACGAAATCCAGCCTTTGCCGAAGCCGTCCTCATGAATCGTATAGGTATAGGTTTCGCCGGCATCCAGCTCGTCGTACCGGATCGGTCCGAAGGACGCCGTACCGGCTTCGGTCAGCGTAATTTCCGTCACCGCAGGTACCGGGACATCCCCGTCTCCTGTCAGCGTCAGGGTCAGGACCGCGCCTTCCGGCCATTCCGCGCCTTCAAGCACCTTCGTCACTTCCAGCGTGACTTCGCCTTTTGCCTTATAGGTATTGGTGATCTTCTGACTCTTTGGCGAATATGTTGGCGTTACAGTCAGGGTGCCGTCACCGTTGTCCGTTACTTCCACATCCACGGTGATGTCGCCGGATCCGGACCACGCTCCGCCGAAGCCGTCTTCACTGATCGTGTAGGTATAGATCTTGCCGATATCCGATTCATCATAGTCAATCGGCCCGAACTCCGCCTTACCGGCAGCTGTCAGCGTCACCGTTGTGGTTTTCGGCATCGGAGCGGCTCCCGTTCCCGTCAGCGTCAGCGTCAGAGTCTTCCCTTCCGGCCATTTCGCTCCAGCCAGTGCCTTCGTTATCTCCAGCGTAGTTTCGCCGCTCGCTTTGTACGTATTGGTAATCGTCTGATCTTTCGGCGTATACGCAACAGCTGCATCCAGCTTGCCGCCGCCCAAGTCTGTTACCGTTACTTCTGCCGTTACGTCGCCCGACGGCGTCCAGCCTGTTCCGAAGCCGTCCTCGCTGATTGTGTAGGTATAGGTCGCGCCGATGTCAGACTCGTCGTATTCAATCGGCCCGAAGCTGACCTTGCCCGCTGCCGTCAGTTCCACTTCCGTGACCTTCGGCATCGGGGCATCCCCAGTCTTGTCCAGCGTAAATGTCAGCACCGCGCCTTCCGGCCATGTCGTTCCGGCCAGCGCTTTTGTGATCTCCAGCGTGGCTTCGCCGCTCGCCTTGTACGTATTGGTAATCGTCAGCGTCAGTTCCTTTGACGCATGGTACGTGTTCGTGATCGTACTGTTTTCAGGCGTGTATACAGGCGTTACCTTCAGGTTGCCGCCTCCCAGGTCCTCCACAGTCACCGCTACCGCCACGCTGCCGCCGGTCCAGCCGGTCCCGAAACCGTCTTCGGAAATTGTATAGTTGTATGTCTGGTCGATGTCCGCTTCCGTATACTTGATCGGCCCGAAGGTTACGCTGCCCTCTTCCGTCAGCGTCGCTGTCGTGGTTGTGGGCATTGGGGCCTTATTCCCTTCTCCAGCGTCTTGCCTTCCGGCCATGTCGTTCCGGCCAGCGCTTTCGTCACCGTCAGCGTCAGTTCCTTTGACGCATGGTACGTGTTCGTGATCGTACTGTTCGTCGGCGTATACGTCGGCGTAGCCTTCAATGTGCCATCTGTGTTCTGGGTAATTGCCACAGCCACGGTAACGTTACCGGAAGACGTCCAGCCTGTTCCGAAACCGGCTCCTTCACTGATCGTATAGGTATAAGTTTTACCTACGTCAGCCGTAACATATTCGATCGGTCCGAAGCTCACCGTACCTTCTGCAGTCACGGTCATTGATACGGTCTCTGGCATCGGAGCGCCTGTACTTCCGGTCAGAGCGAATGTCAGCGTCTTTCCGTTCGGCCATACTGTCGTTCCTGCGAGTTCTTTCGTAATCTCAATCGTGATATTTGCTTTTTTATATGTATTCGTATATGTAACAGTATACTCCGTATTGCTCGATTCAATTGTACCGGTAGTTACCTGATTGCCGCTGAAGGTGGAATCGCTTCCTGTTCCGTCTGTAATTGTCAGTACAGAACTTGTAAAGACAAAACCTGAGCTTGGATCAAGATCTCCCTCTGTAATGGTATATGTCGATCCGGAAGGCAAGTTGCCTAAACGAACAGAATAACCTTTCTTTATATTCAATACAATGTCTTTGCCAGTTTCCCCGTAATACCAGCCGTTAGGTGCTTCCGGATGCTCCTGCTCAGCTCCGGATACCACGGCGTCTGGAACAGCATTTCCATCTCCGTCCTGAACCGAAATCCAAACCCACCAGTCAGAATTATGATCCGGATCGTCCTCTTCTGATGGTTTTTCTTCCGGAGCCATGGAATCGATTACGTTCAAAGTAAACGGAAATACAGCGTCCTCTGGCGCATCATCCCCCACAACAGCCTTTACGATGTTAAGGCTGGAACGACGGTAGTTGGTGGCAGTAAGCGCTGCCGGTCCGACCTCGCCGACATAATATGTCGCATTATTAAATGTGTAAGTCGTTGCGCCGTCAGGAACAGGATGCTTGTCATCCTCCTTAATCAGCATGGTCACATCCTCGCCGATGAGCATCGGATGAACAACCGGAACATCCAGTTCCCAATGGTATGTCAGATCCTCGGGTTCGGAGAATGTAAAGTCATGCCCTTCCGCACCGGGCAGCGGCTGGCTTCCTCCCATAATACCGATAGAAATGTATACGGTGCTTGACCATCCATTCTCATCTGAAAGGGTAACAGTATAAGGATTATCCGTTTCGTCACGGAGCACAGCAAGTGTTACCGGTTGTTTCGGTCTGGTGTCAAGTTCATTTTCCCACTGTTTGGATACCGTAAGCAGTTCCACAGCAGTACTTTCAACAGGCGGTGGATTGTCGTATTCTTCATGCCCCTTATATCCCGTACGTGTATCTTCATAGTCAAGCGTTGCGGTGGTATTGGTTTCAAGTGTACCATCTTCATGAATATACTGACTGATATTTCCGTCTGCAATCGGCTGGCCGTTCATGATGTCAGCGACATAGTCCAGGGTCGTCTGGCTGGGATAGACCGTAAACGTGACGGAATAGGTAACGCCATTCAGCAGCGTTCCTACAGACGACAGATCCCAGTCAACCGCGCCGTTTGTCAGATGAGCGGCAGGAGGAGCGTAATTATATAACGCGTTCGCTGCTGTCCATTGATACTTGAGCTGTCCGCCGGAGACTGAACCATTGACGGTTACACTGTTGCTTCCCCATGTTACCGTGCTCGTGCCGTTCCCGTTATCAGTGACGGTGTAGGTTACTTCATCACCGGTTGTAAGATCAACCCGCTTAAACTGGCCTCCGATTACAGGGATAGAAATCCAGTACTTGTATGAACCTTCGTCAACTTCCAGCAGTTCAGCGATACCGCCTGAGGAAGTAGCAACCTGGTTCGTGGTGCCGTCGCTGATGGCGACGGAGGAAATACCGAGAGCCTGGACAATCTTCTGGAAAATGGACTCGATCGCTGCATTCAGAGCCGCAGTGTTATTCGCGTTGAAATAGTTTGGCGTATCAGTAACCGTATCTCCGTTCATGCCCGGCCGGTCCGAACCGTTGCTGGCATAATAGATCAAATCATCCAGAAGGTCGGCTTCCTGTCCGTATGCATAAATGCCATAGAGGCTGGTGTTATCCCGGGATGCGATTGCAAGGGCTTCGTCCGTGGCTGACTCATAAAACCTTTGGAAATCGGTCCACACATGGATCCCACCCGGATATATTGAGTAAGAGCCGTCACCGTCCGATGTGCAGGCACCGTCCGTAACCAGGATCACGAAGGTCGGATCGGTATCTCCAGCTGTGTCCAACGCGCTGAGATAAGTCTGTGCCTGCTGCAGGGCCGCTTCCCAGTTGGTACCGTTATTTCCTTCATAACCATTGGATACGGTCCATTGGCCGTCCACACCATCATCGAAGAAACGGTTTGCGCCACTGCTGCCGCCTGTCAGATCAGAAGTCCATGTCTGTACGCCGCTCGCAGTTCGCCCGAAAGTCACCACAGCAACCTGTATGTTGCTGGGATCCGATTGATTCTGGTATCCACTCAAACCCTCAATAAAAGAGTGCATGACGTCTTCTGCGTAATCCGCACGGTTACGATCGGGTCTGGTCGCAACGTTGTTGCTGGTCATACTCGACGATACGTCGTATACAATCAACACGTTAACGTTCGCTGCCGTTTCAACCTTTGTGTTGGCGTCTCCCGTTACGGTCAGTTCAAGTGTATACGTCCCGTCACCATTAGCATTCGCCGTTTTGGAGTGTTCGGGAATAACCGGTGTGGGATTTTCTGCAGCTGCGCCGGCTGCAAACAGGCAGCCTGCCAGCATAGAGACAAGGATCAAACCCAGCATCAGTCTTCTTGTCCATTTCCGCAGATTCTTCACGATGATTCCTCCCATATTTGAAATGCTTATTTCAGCAACACATACATCAAGCCATAATGTATTATACAAAAAAATACAGAAAAAACAACAAAATATTGTGGTTTTGACGTATTTTTTTCATATTTCATACTACAGATGGTAATATCTGGAATAAGATTTACTTTTGTACCATATATTTCCAAATATATAGGTCACATTTTTCCGGCCCGCGGACATAAAAAAAACCGCCCCGGTTTCCCGGAGCAGCTTTGCTCGTGAATTAATCCACTGTGTAGGGCATCAGCGCGATGGCACGTGCGCGCTTGATGGCCTCGCTCAGCTGACGCTGATGCTTGGCACAGTTGCCGCTCATCCGGCGGGGCAGAATCTTGCCGCGCTCATTGGTGAAACGGCGAAGGCGATTGATATCCTTATAGTCGATGTATTCAATCTTATCGACACAGAAGGTGCAGACCTTCCGGCGGGGACGGCGTCCTCCGCGGGGGCGCGGCCTTCTTTCGCCACGATCTTCAGACATGGGGCTTTTACCTCCTTACTCAGCGTTAGAAAGGCAGTTCGTCAGTCTCCACCGCAGTGAAGCTGGCTGCCTGGGGTTCTGCGGAGGGAGTTTCGGAAGCGGCAGAACTGTAGCTGCCGGATGCTTCCGCATCACTCCGGGAAGAAAGGAATTCCACTTCATCAGCCGTCACTTCCAGGCTTGCGCGGGTCTGCCCGTCGTTGCCTGTATAAGTCCGGACGCTGACCGGCCCGACCACACAAACCTTCCGGCCCTTCGCCAGGAATTTGGCGCAAAGCTCGCCCCGTTCACGCCACGCGGATACGCGGAAGAAATCCGCTTCCGGCTGGCCGTTCTGGGCGTCGCGGCGCTGCCTGCGGTTTACCGCAACGGTAAAGTCGCATACATTGACGCCGGTGGATGTGGTACGCAGTTCAGGATCACGGGTCAGGTTGCCGATTATCGTCAGCTTATTCATGCTTTCCTCTCCTCTCAGCGATTACTCTTCCTCTGCAGCGGGAGCGGCTTCCTCGGCGGGTGCAGCTTCTTCAGCGGGAGCGGCTTCCTCAGCGGGAGCGGGCTCCTCGGCAGGAGCTTCCACGGGAGCGGGTTTCACGGCGCGGGGCTTGACAGCGGAGCGCTTTTCCACCAGCTTCACCACCAGATAACGGAGCACGCTCTCGTTGATCTGCAGGTTACGCTCGAGCTCGCGGGGCAGTTCGGCGGGGGCCTTGAAGGTCACCAGCACGTACCAGCCTTCGGTCTTGTAGTCGATCGCATAGGCCAGGCGGCGCTTGCCCCATGTTTCATCGACCTTCTCGATCTCACCACCGTTGCTTTCGATCAGGGCGGAAACCTTTTCAATCAGCTCTTTCCGGGCCGTTTCCTCCAGATCGGTGTCGATGATGTAGATCATTTCATACCTGTTCATCATTCTTTCACCTCCTCACGGACTATTGGCGCTGCTTTCCGCAGCGCAAGGATGTGCCGATTAGGGATTATAACAGAAGGAAAAATGATTTGCAAGGGGAACAAAGCTCTTTTTTTTCGGCATTTTCAGGGTTTCCAAGATATGGTATACGACTTGCCAAAACCGCCTTTATCCGGTATACTTGACCGGATTTTTAATGAGAAGCGCGAGGTGTCCCGAATGAGCTGGTTCCTTTTTGCCCTGATCTGCCTCCTGGGCTGGGGCTGTGCCGATCTGTTCTATAAAAAATCGTCGGATGAGCATGACCGGTATTCCCATCTGCGCATCGCGGTCTGGGTCGGCCTGGTGATGGGCGTATGCGCCGTCGCCATGATGATCCTTCCTTTTGATGAAGAGCTCAAGACGCCGATGTCCCTCGGGGCGCTGGTCTCCAACGCCGTCAAGTATTCCCCGGCTTCCCTCTGCTATATTGTTTCGATGGTCGTCGGGTACGCCGGCCTGCGCTATATGGAAGTCAGCATCATATCCCCGGTGCAGAACGCTTCCGGCGGCCTGTCCGCGGTCTTCATGGCCATGTATTTCCTGATCGTCGGCCGGATGGAAGACATTGCCGACACCTTCGATCCGTGGACCATCGCCGCCACCGTGCTGATCGTCGCGGGCGTCATCGCCCTGGCCGTGGTGGAGCAGCGGCTGGCCTGGGAGGAACGCCGCCTGAACCCGCCGGAGAAGAAATACCGCTTCGGCGCGCTGGCGCTGCTGTTCCCGATCCTGTACTGCCTGTTCGACACCCTGGGCACCGCCGCCGACGGTGTCATCCTGGATGAGGAAGTCGGCCTGGGCCTGGGCGAGGTCGACGTGCTGATTCTCTACGGCCTGACCTTCCTGCTGGCCGGAATCGCCGCCTGGATCTTCCTGTGGATCCGTGAAAAGAAGCCGTACAATCCCTTCGCGCGGACGGAAGGCCCGAAGGCGCTGGCCGCCTGCTGCGAGGAGTTCGGCCAGGTATTCTACGTCTTCGCCATGTCCCGCAATCCCATGGTAGCCGCGCCGATGGTGGCAAGCTACTGCGTGGTTTCCGTGCTGCTGGGGCACCTGTTCCTGAAGGAGAAGCTGAAGCCCCTCCAGTACGTCTGCATTCTCGCGGTCATCGCCGGGATCATCATCCTGGGGGTTCTCGACGGCATCAGCGAGGCGGCCTGACGGTACGCTGCCGGTGATATATTATAAAAGGAGATGACAGCCATGGCGCGCAGGTCTTCCGGGTTCCTCCGGGGTTGCCGCGCCCTGGCTTTTTTGCTGTGCATCCGCCTCCTGTGCGGCGCGGCGGCCGTTTCCGCGGCGGAAGGCGCCGGCTTCACGCTCTCTGTTCCGAAGGAAGTAAAGGGATATACGCGCTGCGCCGTCACCGTTTTCGCTCCGGAAGCAGGGGAGGCGGAGCTGCGCCTGTACGACAGCCTGGACAACCCCTGGCTGATCCGACGTGAGACTCTTTCCGCCGGGGAAAACAGCCTTTCCTGGGACGGGCTCGGCGCCGGCGGCGAACGGCTCCTGAGCGGCCCTTATCATATGGAAGCGGTGCTCCGCGGGGAAAGCGGCGCGGAATATTCCGCGGCCGCGTCCTTCCGCGTCCGGGGATTCGCCCCGGCGCTGGCGCTGGCGCTCCCCTCCTCGGACAAGCTGTACCTGGACGGGCGGGAGAACTGGTTCGTGGAATGCTACGTGCCGTCTGAATGCATCGTGGCCATGGAAATCCTGGACGGGGACGGAAACGCCGTGTATTCCGTCAGCGCCGGTATGAAGGACGCGGACCGGGATATTCTCCGCTGGAACGGCGTCGGGAAAAACCGGAAGAAGGTCGCGCCGGGGGAATACACAGTCCGCCTGTACCCGAAGCTGAACCCGGATTTTGACCATGTGTATCCGCTCACTGTGGAGGAAACGGCGCCGGAAACCCCAGCGCTTTCCGTGACCGGCCCGGTGGTGCCGGAGCGCGGCATGTCGGACGCGGAAATCTGGGAGATCATGATGAAGCCTTCGGCGGTTATCAACGAAAAGGGCTCCTCCCTTCGCTTCAAACTGCGGGAGTCCCCGGATCCGCGCAGCCCTTCCGCCGGCACCGTCTGCTGCGCCACCCAGGGCTTGGAAATCCTGGCCCTGGAAAACGGCTGGGCGCAGGTCCGGGCCTGGAATTACGACAACGCCGGAGCGATTACCGGCTGGTATCCCGCGGATAAGCTGACCGTTGTGATGCCCGGGGCGCATTACGGCGTGCTGGTGGACAAAGCCGCGCAGACGCTCACCGTGTATCAGGACGGCGTCCCCGTCGGCACCGTACCCGTTTCCACCGGTCTGCCCACAGCAAAAAAGCCCCAGCGGGAAACACCCCCCGGAGCTTTTCTGACCGATATTCACTTCAGTCCCGATTTCGCGCAGGACGGCATGCGGTACGACTACCCTCTGCGCTACCAGGGCGGAAACATCATCCACAGCACAGGCTTCGTCCGCATTCCCCATGCCGCCTGGAGCGTCAAGGACTACAGCAAAAACCTCCCGCTCCTGGGCAGCCGGGCTTCCCACGGCTGCGTCCGGGTCAGCCCCTTCGCTTCCGCGGACTGCCCCGTGAACAGCTACTGGCTCTGGACGCACCTTCCATACCATACCCGCGTCATCATCCTGCCGGACTGAGACGCCTTTCCCTTCCGATTACAATCCCCTGAATGAGAAGGCAAACTCCACCGGGCGCGTGACGTCAATCAGGTATTCCGGATGCGTCCGCGCGCCCCAGCTGTCGTCTCCGCCCACGCCCATCTGCATGCTGCTCATCTTCAGCACGGTATAGTTCACCGGCGGCAGCTCATAGCCGTGTGCCGCGTTTTCCAGCTCGTGGGGCGTCCAGGGCAGGGCGGAAAACTCCCCGCCGTTCAGCCACAGCTTCAGGCCCCTACCCCGGTCGTCCGTAACCTCCGCCCAGCGCACGCCGGTACGGTTGCCGCACTCCTGCGGCATCAGGTACGGCGTGTAATTCTCCTCCGCGTTATATTCGAACAGTCCCAGCCGGGCGCCTTCCCGCCGGTCGATATAGTTTTCCTCCGGCCCCAGGCCGAAGTAGCGCACCCGGCTGTAATCCGCGTCCAGCTTCATCAGCATGCCGAATTCCGGCATGTCCCCCAGCTCCTTCACAGGATCATACCGCATCCGCACATCCACCTTCCCGCAGGGATGCACCCGGTAGCAGACCGCGCATGACGCCTTCGGGACAGTAGGCAGGTCATAGATCATTTCAAAGGAAACGCTGCCGTCCGCTTCCCGCACGGGTTTCGTTTCCCCGTTCCTGCGGGCAGATTCCCGGTCCAGCCCCGCATGGCTGTACAGGGAGGCAAGCTTCCACTGCGCGTAGCGCACGGGCATCCGGTTCCCGTTGTCGTTGTTGGTGGGCGCCCGCCAGAAATTGGGAACCAGCGGCGCCTTCAGCAGCTCCCTGCTGCCCCAGCGGTAGGAATCGATGGCTCCCGCCCCGCGGCTGAACATCACTTCAAAATGCTCACCCCGGATTCCGATATTCCACAGGTTCTCATGGACTTCCAGCTCCCGCGCCTTCCGGCACGGCTTCTCCCCGGCCACGGTATAGATGCCCTGACCGAACGCAATTTCGTATCCGGCGTCCGCCCAGGCCGTATCCTCCCGCAGCAGGAAGGACACCGTCACGGCGTACTCGCCCGGCACCGTCTGCTTCCCGAAGGGCAGCGGATACGTCTTTTCGGAAAGCGGCGGCACATCCGTCTCCACATCCTTCCGCAGCAGGAGCTTTCCGTCCCGCTCCAGCTTCACCGCGCACCGGAACGCAGCTGTGTTCGTGAACATATGCCGGTTCACCACCGTCATCTTTTCCGCGTCAACCTTCACAACGATATTCTGGTAGCAGTACCGGACCTCCTGCAGCTTCGGCGTTCCCCTGCCGTCGGCAAAAACGATGCCGTTGCCGCAGAAGATTCCGTCGTTCGGCCGGTCTCCCCAGTCCCCGCCGTACAGCAGGGTCTTCTTTCCGAACCGGTCCCGGGCCGTCATCCCCTGGTCGATAAAGTCCCAGATAAATCCGCCCTGGTACAGCTCCTCCTCATAGGCCAGCTCGGTATACTTGTGCATCGCGCCGTTGGAGTTGCCCATGGAATGGGTATACTCGCACAGGATGAAGGGCTTTTCCCGGTGCTCCTTCAGGTATTCCCGGATCCGGTCCGCGGGGGTGTACATTTCCGATTCGATATCCGTGATCTCCCGGATCCGCCGGTCGCCCAGGCCCATGAAGGCCACCTGGCGGTCGCCCTCGTAGTGTACCGGCCGGGTCGGATCCAGCTTCTTCATCTCCCGGCTCATGGCCAGGATGACCGTGCCGGTCAGGCTTTCATTGCCGCAGGACCAGATCACGACGCTGGGATGGTTCCGGTCCCGCCCCACCATGGAGCGGACCCGGTCCAGCAGCAGGGGTTCCCACTCCGTCCGGTTTCCGGGGAACATCTCATCCGGGCTGATCCGCTTATGCCAGAGCATATCCCACATGCCGTGGGTTTCCATATTGTTCTCGTCGATCACGTACAGCCCCAGCTCGTCGCACAGGGCATAGAGCGCGCTGGTATTGGGATAATGGCTTGTCCGGACCGCGTTGATGTTGTTCCGCTTCATCAGGATCAGGTCCCGCCGGATCTTTTCCTCCGGCACCGCCCGTCCGGTCTCCCCGCAGAAATCGTGGCGGTTCACGCCCTTGAACACCACGCGGACGCCGTTCACCCGGAGCACGCTGTCCCGGATCTCGATCTTCCGGAAGCCGACGCGCACCGGCACGATCTCCTCCTCGCCGGAGGGGGCTGCCAGCCGCATCTCCAGGCTGTACAGGTACGGGTCCTCCGCGGACCAGAGCCTTGTGCCGGGCACCGTGAGCGTGCCGGAAACCTCCGTTTCCCCGGAAACCGTCCCTTCCGTTTCCGCCGGCGCTTCTCCGCCGCCGGAGATCCTCACCGTCAGCTTTGTGCCTTCCGGTGCGCTGATCCGCGCCTTCCAGCGGAGGATGCCGTCCTTCATTTCCGCGTCCGGCTCCGCCTGCAGCTGCAGGTTCCACACATGAGCCTGTGGCAGCGCGTAGAGCACCACGTCGCGGTACAGGCCGGAAAAACGCAGGAAGTCCTGGTCCTCCAGCCAGCTGCCCGCGCAGAAGCGGTACACCCGGCAGGCCAGCTTGTTCTCCCCTTCCCGCAGCGCGCCGGTCAGTTCAAACTCATGGGGTGTGAAACTGTCTGAAGAAAAACCGATATACTGCCCGTTCAGCCAGACCGCCACGCAGCTTTCCGCGCCCCGGAAGGAGACAAACACCCGCCGGCCACGCATGCATTCCGGCAGGAAAAAGTTCTTCACATAGCACGCCACAGGATTGAAGCGCTCCGGTATCTCCCCGGGCATCGGATCCTCGTGGCCGGTCCACGGATACTCCGTGTTGCAGTACTGGGGCACGCCGTATCCCTCGCGCTGGATATGGGCGGGCACCGTAATATCCTCCCATCCGCCGCAGTCGTACTCCGGCTGCTCAAAACCGGGAATCACCTGCCCCGGATTCACCGCGTGGAAGAATTTCCACTGGCCGTTCAGGCTCATCCGCAGGGAGCATTCCCCTGCCTCCCGCTCGCGGTCCGTCAGGAACCAGGCGTGGTCCGTATGGGGATCCAGCCTGTTTTCACGGAAATAACCGGGGTCCTTCAGCTTCTTCTCGTCAAACATGGTACGGGCTCCTTTTCGGTTTTGTTTCTTTCCATATGATACCATATCCGCCGGCCGGGAACAATCCGCCGGCGCTGAAAAAAACGGCATCCGGCACTGAAACGCCGGACACCGTCTTTTGCTCCGCTTTATCTGCGCTTCCGTTTCTTCCGGTAAATCAGCACGGCCGGGACCGCCAGTGCCGCGCAGGCCGCGGCCGCGGCCAGGGTCTTCAGGGTAAAGATACCCAGATCCTTCAGGAAGGAAACGAATTCGTTCCGACGCGGTTCCTCCGCCGGCCGCGCGGCCGGGGACGCACCGGGCAGTTCCGCCGGCGCTTCTGTAAGCGCCGGTTCCGGCGGCGCTGTCGGCGCTGCCGTTGCCGCGGGAACCGATCCGTTGGCTGCTCCGGAAGCTTTCTTCTCCGCCCTTTCAGCGCTCCGGACCGGTTCGGCCTCCGATGCGGCAAACGCTTCGGCCGCTTCCTCCAGGTCTGTTTCCGCCGCTCCCTCCGTCATTTCCATCATGTAATCCGCCGGCTCATCAAAGGCGGCCGCTTCCTCCGCCGGCGCTTCCGCCTCATACGCGCCGACCGTCCCGTTCGCCGCCTCCGGGGCTTTCCCGTTCATCGCGCTGTACATGACGGCGGAATTCGCGCCGTTCGTCTCGTTCGCGAAGGTTTCCGCGTCCGGCGCCGGTGCTTCCGCGGGCGCCGCGTCGTATACGGCCATGTCCGGCGCTTCCGTGGCTGCCGCGCTGTACATACCCATGTCCGCCGCGGCCTCGGCCGGCGCCGGGGCCGGTTCCGTCCATGCAGGCCGCTCCGTCCCCGCGTTATCCGCCCGGTCCGGTTTCCTGTTTCCTCTTGTCAGCAGCGTACCTCCGATCAGAAATACAAACACGGCTGCCGCGCTCAGCACATAGCGCCACTGGCGGCGGTTTTCCTTTTTGCCGGCTTCTTTTGTCCGGGCAGCCTCTGCGCGGATCTGCCCCATCCAGCGGTCATGGAAATCGTCCGGCATTTCCGGCGTTTCCCGCGCCATCTGCGCCAGTTCCCGGTCCAGAGCGGCAAATTCGTTTTCTTTTCCGTTCCGCGTCACGGACGACTCCCCCTTTCCTTACCTTGTTGGACGCTGTCTCCCGGGGAAAGTTCCCCTTTTTCCGACAGCCATTCCTTTAGTTTTGCCTTGGCCCGGTTCACCCGGCTTTTTACCGTTCCCTCGGAAACGTTCAGCCGCCGCGCCGCCGTTTCGTACGGAACACCTTCCAGCTGGGTCATCACCAGGGCTTCCCGCTGTTCCTCCGGCAGGTCCGCGATGGCTTCCCGCAGCTGCCGGTGCTCCTCCGCGGCCACCGCCCGCTCCTCCGTTCCCGCCTGCGGGTCCGCGGGATCGAATCCCTGCTCCCGCAGCGGTTCGATGGATTCGCTCCGGTCCCGCTTCCGTTTTCGCAGGAAATCCATGCAGCAGTTTGCCGCCACCCGGTATACCCAGGTTTCAAACGCGCAGTCCCCGCGGTATTTATCCAGTCCCCGCCAGATCCGGAGCATCGCGTCCTGGCCGCAGTCGGACGCCGCTTCCCGGTCCCCGGTATAATGCCAGCAGACGCGCCAGATCATTTTTTCCAGCGGGGTCATCAGCTGTTCAAAAGCCTCCGGATCCCCCCGCCGCGCGCGCCTGAGCAGCAGCTCGTCCACGTTCTCATCCTCCCTGTATGATCCGTGCAGAAAACGTTTGTTCTCCTTGCAATCCCTTCCGCCCTATGATAGCATAGCATAAAGTTTTCGCCAACTCCCGGCGCGCGCTGGCGCGGCGCCGGATCGCAGAACGGAGCGTCCGCTGAGGAAACCGCCATGATCCAGACTGAAAACACCGCCATTGTCCTCCGCCGGGTAAATTACCGGGAGAACGACCGGATGGTCACGCTGCTGAGCCCTTCCCGGGGCCGGATCGACGCTGTCATCCGGAACTGCCGCAAGCCGAAATCCCACAATCTCAACGCCGGGGAGCTGTTTGCCCTGGGCGATTATATGCTGGTCGAAAACAGCGGGCGGATCACCGTGACCTCCGTCCACCTGATCGAAACCTTTTTCCCGCTCCGTTCGGATTATACCCGCCTCACCTGCGGCGTCTGGCTGCTGAACCTGGCGGAAGCCGCCGCGGAACCGGAGCAGGAGCAGCAGGAGCTCTTTATGCTGCTGCTGCACACGCTCTCCCGCCTGGCTTTCTCGGATCAGCCCTGGAAGCCGCTGCTTTCCGGCTTCCTGCTCCATTTCTCCGCCTGCCAGGGCTTCAAGCCCCGCCTGAACCACTGCGCCCTGTGCGGAAAGCCGCTGGCGGAAGAGCCGCCCCTCTTTTTCGACGCGGAAGAAGGCGGCCTGTGCTGCGGGAAATGCCGCCGGTCCCGGGAGCAGGTGCCCGTCTCACCGGAGCAGGTCCGCTGGATGCGCAAGGCGCTGACAGAGGGCTCCGCCCTCTGGGTCAACACCCCGGACGCCGAGGCTCCCTTCTCCATTCTCCGCGCCTATGTGGAAAAAAAGCTGGGCCGCCGCCTCAAAAGCGGTTCCTTTCTTCCCGAAAATGAATGAGAGGGCATCATGCCCTCTCATTCATTATATTTAAACTGATTGCCCGGCAGGCCGTTCACCGGCCGCTCAGACGCGGATCGCCTTCATCCGCTTTTCCAGCACTTCCGGCCGGGCCACGGACCAGCCGAAGAAGCCCATGACTTCCCCCAGCCGGTGATACAGCCCGTGGCTGTAGGCGATCAGGCCGGCCTTCTCAAGATGCAGCGCGCCGTTTTCGTCCAGCAGGTCCTTCCGGACCTCCACCGCCGTCACCTCGCCGAGGAACATATCGTGGCTGCCCAGGGGAAGCACCTGCCGCACCCTGCAGCTCAGGCTCACCGGCGCGCCGTCCACCCGGGGCGCCGTTTCCATGCCGTCCGCAGGCACCAGCTTCAGGCCCAGCTCCTTTGCCTTGTCCAGATCCCGCCCGCTGCGCACGCCGCAGAAATCCGTGGCCTTCGCCAGTGCCTCGTCCACCAGGTTCACCACAAACTCGCCGGAGCCGGAGATCAGCCCGTGGGAATACCGCTCCTTCCGCAGGCTCACGGAAACCATGGGCGGTTCGGAGTTCACCGTTCCCGCCCAGGCCACGGTCACCAGGTTCCTGTTTTCAGGGCGGTCCTTCTCCCCGCAGCTTACCAGCACCACCGGCGTGGGGCAGAGCATGGTGGAAGGGTTGATCCGCATATATTCCGCCATGGTTTTTTATCCTTTCACAACCATATTCAGGATCTTCCGGCTCCGCTCCAGGAAAGCGGTGATCTCCTCCGCTTCCAGGGGCTGGGCCGCCATCCGCGCCAGATCGTACACCTGGCTGCAGAGCATCTTTGTGGTCTCGTCCTCCGGATCCCGTTCCGCCAGCGCCTGCACGGTTTCATTCCGGCGGTTCAGCACCAGGGTGAAGTTGTCCGGCAGGGGGAAGCTCTGGCCGTAGATCCGGCTCATTTCCTTGTACCGGCGCATCTGCTCATCCTCGGTAACCATGGCGGTCATGCCCGCGTCGCCCAGGGACTCCAGCTTCACTTCCAGCTTGTCGTTCCCCAGGGCGCCCCGGAACAGGTTCTGCAGCTTCTCCGCGTCCAGATCCTTGCCTTCCTCGGATTCCTCCTTCAGGCCGTCGATATCCGCGTCCACCCGGGCGAAGGTCACCCGGTCCTCCTCGCTGCCTTCATATTCCATGAAGGACATGAAGTTCCCGTCGATCAGGGTATTCATGACGGCGACTTCGATGCCGCGGTCCGTGTACAGCTTGACGGACGCCGCCTGGCGCTTCTCGTCGTTGGTGTAGTAGATCTTCTTTTCCGTCTTGTCGAAGTTCGCGGCCTTGTATTCCGCGATCGTGGAATACTTCCCGTCCGTCTTCTTCAGCAGGATGGCGCCCTTCACCTGTTCGTAGAACTTGCTGTCCTTGATGGCGCCGTACTTGACGAAGGGAGCGATATCATCCCAGTATCCCTCATAGGTTTCCCGCTCGGTGTTCATCAGGCTGTTCAGCTTGTCCGCCACCTTCTTGGTGATGTGCGCGCTGATCTTTTTGACGTACCCGTCGTTCTGCAGGAAGGAGCGGCTCACGTTCAGGGGCAGGTCCGGGCAGTCGATGACACCCTTGAGGAGCATCAGGAATTCCGGAATGACCTCCTTGATGTTGTCCGCCACGAAGACCTGTCCCGCGAAGAGCTTGATCTGCCCTTCATGGGTGCCGAAATCGTTCTTCAGTTTCGGGAAATAGAGGATGCCCTTCAGGTTGAAGGGGTAGTCCACGTTCAGGTGGATCCAGAACAGCGGATCGTCAAAATCCATGAACACCTTGTGGTAGAAGGATTTGTACTCCTCATCCTTGCAGTCCGAGGGCTTCTTCAGCCACAGCGGCGCGGTATCGTTGATCTGCTGGGGCTTCGGAAGCTCCATCACCTTCTCGGTCTTCGGCGTGCCGTCCTCGTTCTTCTCGTCCCCGACCGGTACTTCCTTCTCCACGGGCTTCGCGTTCACGTCCTCCAGCATCACGGGATAGGACATGTATCCACAGTAGCGGTTCAGCACCTCCCGGACCTTCCATACCTCCAGGAATTCCTTTTCTTCCTCAGAGACATGCAGAATGATATCCGTGCCGTGCTCCCGGCGGGCGCCTTCGGAGATTTCATACCCCATGCCGTCCTCGGATTCCCAGTGCACCGGCTCCGCGCCTTCCTCGCTGCTCAGGGTCTCGATCTCCACCTTTTCGCTGATCATGAAGACGGAATAGAATCCCAGGCCGAAGTGGCCGATGATGTCGCCCTTCTCCTCCGGCTTGTCCTCAAACTGCTTCATGAACTCGCTGGCGCCGGAAAAAGCCACCTGGTTGATGTATTTCCGGACCTCCTCGTCCGTCATGCCGATGCCGGTATCGGAAATGCGGATGGTCTTCTTTTCCTTGTCCACCGCCACGGTAACCGTCATGGCTTCCTCACTGTCCGGATGCAGCATCCGGAACTTGGTGATCGCGTCGCACGCGTTGGAAACCGCTTCCCGGAGAAATATATCCTTGTCGGAATACAGCCACCGCTTGATTACGGGCATAATATTCTGCGCTTCAATCGATACGGAACCTTTTTCTTCTCTTACTGCCATTTTTCTGAAACTTCCTTCCATTCCCGCCGCGGCGGGTGCAATTTACCGCTGTTATTGTAACACCCCGCAAAACCAAAATCAATACAAAATTAGCACTCGTCAACGACGAGTGCTAACAATTTTCGCTTCACTGTATTTTTCCGGGCGTTCCATGACGCTCGGAACAGCCTGTGTCCTCCCGCGCCCGGCCGGGGATTCCGGCCGCTGTTTACTGGTCCCCGAGATCCTCCTCCAGCAGAGCCAGGTCGTCCTCTTCCTCCTCGTTCTGCGCGGCCACGGCGGACTGCTCCTCCGCGGTGATCTCCTTGGGGGCAAACAGCTCGTCCCGCAGCTTCCGGTCGATTTCCGCCGTCAGCTCCGGATGGGTCTTCAGGTACATGCGGGCGTTGTCCCTGCCCTGGGCCAGCCGCTGGTCCTGATAGGAGAAGAACGCGCCGCTCTTATGGATAATATCCCGCTCCACGGCCAGATCCAGCAGCGTACCTTCCGCGCTGATGCCCTCGCCGTAAATGATGTCGAACTCCGCCACGCGGAAAGGCGGCGCGACCTTGTTCTTGACCACCTTGACCTTCGTGCGGTTGCCGATAACCTCGCTGCCGTTCTTGAGCTGCTCGCCCTTGCGGACGTCCAGCCGCACGGAGGAGTAGAACTTCAGGGCGCGGCCGCCGGGCGTCGTCTCCGGATTGCCGTACATCACGCCGACCTTTTCACGCAGCTGGTTAATGAAGATGGCCACGCACCCCGTCTTGTTGATCACGCCGGTCAGCTTGCGCAGCGCCTGGCTCATCAGGCGGGCCTGCAGGCCCACAAAGGAATCCCCCATCTCGCCGTCAATCTCCGCCTTCGGCACCAGGGCCGCCACGGAGTCGATGACCACCACGTCCAGCGCGCCGCTGCGCACGAGGGCTTCCGCGATCTCCAGCGCCTGCTCGCCGGTATCCGGCTGGGAAACGTACAGCTCGTCAATGTTGACGCCGAGCTTTTTCGCGTACAGGGGATCCAGGGCGTGCTCCGCGTCCACAAAGGCGGCGATGCCGCCGGCCTTCTGCGCCTCCGCCACCACGTGCAGCGCCACGGTGGTTTTACCGGAGGACTCGGGCCCGTAGATCTCCACGATCCTGCCCCGGGGAATGCCGCCCACGCCCAGCGCGAAGTCCAGCGTGAGGCAGCCGGTGGAAATCACGGGGATATCCTTCCCGACCGCGTCCGCCCCCATCTTCATAACGGAGCCTTTGCCGAACTGCTTGTCCAGATCGGCCAGGGCATGCTCCAGCGCCTTGAGCTTTTCCGCCTGTATATTCGATTCCTGTATTTCCTTCTCGGGCTTTGCCGTTTTCTTCGCAGCCATGCTCTTCATCCTTTCACGCCTGATGTCTCACCGCCGGCAGGCGGTCCTTCTCTGTGAAAGTATCGTACCACCCGCGTTTCCAAATGACAAGGGGAACAAAAAGATTTCAGCGGATGTACGCCCGCCGGATCCCCGCCGCGTCCGTCGTCATGACCGCGCGGACGCTCCCGGGCTCCGCCCGGAGGGACCGGGTCAGCTCCGGATACCGGAAGCTGCGGCGGAAGCTTTGCTCTGCGTAAAACACACCGTCCTCCACCCGGCCGGTCTCCCATGCTTCCAGGTTGTCCATCGGGGTCGCCTTCGCCGGGAAGCAGGGATTTTCCTCCTGCAGGCCGTTCATCCGGAAGCGCCCGTTCTCCGGATCATCCTCCGCCAGCAGCTCCGCTTTCCCCTTCCCGCAGGGGCAGATCACCGTCAGGTTTTCAGGCTTCAGGCGGGACAGCGCAACCGCCACAGCCTCCGGATTCACGTCCATCCCGGCGAACCGGCAGCCCAGCCGCTGCGCCGCCGCCAGCGTGGTTCCGCTGCCGCAGCACAGATCCGCCACCAGGTCTCCCGGATTCGTCACCGGCAGCAGCAGCCTCTCCAGCAGCTTCAGGGGTTTCTGGGTCGCGTATCCGGTGCGCTCCGGATCCCGCTGCTGCAGGAATCCGATATCCGTCCAGACGTCTCCCGGATACACGGGCTCATCGTCGTAGTAGCGGTATTCCTTCCCGTTGGACACGATGGAAGAGTACATCCGTCCCTGTTCGTCCACGCCCCTGGCCATATGGTTCCGCCGGCCTTCTCCCCGGGGAAGCGGCACGCGGGTCAGATCAAAGAAATATTTGTTTCCCTTGGCGTACAGCAGGATCACGTCATGCTTCCGGGAAAAATGCCGCCGGGAACGCCCGCCGCTTTCATATCCCCAGATAATCTCGTTCAGGAACCTGGTTTTCCCGAAAACCTTGTCGCACATGATCCGGGCCTGCGCCGCCATGCGCCAGTCCAGGTGCAGATAAAACACGCCGGTATCGTTCAGCAGCTCCTTCGCAGCGCCCACCATCCGGCGCAGCAGTCGCAGGTATTCCTTCTCCCCGGTGTACCGGTCCTCATACGCCGGATACCTCGGGGCGGGGCTTCCCGTCCGCCATCCCTGTTCCCCGTAAGGCCTGCGCCGCATGAATTTTTCCCCGGTCATGAAGGGCGGATCCAGATACACGCACTGTGCCTGTCCGTACAGCGCCCGGATCTCCTGCGGCAACGCCATCACATTGCCGCAGCGCAGCAGGTTCTCTCCCTGTCCGAATACTTCCCTGTCCACACTGATCTGCTCAAACATGGGTGCCTCCTGTTCAGTTGTCCGTCTTCCTGTCCCCTTGATCCTTTTCTTATTATACAATGCTTTGCCGGCGGTTTCAACAATTCCGGCCGGTTCCACCCAGGCATGTTTTCTTTTGTCCGCCCCGGGACAAAACGCCGCAGATGCGCTACAATGGACCGGAACCATCCGCAGAAAAAGGAGGATACACCGATGATCCGTCCCGAAGACCTGCCCGCGGTCAGCGGGCTTCCCGAACTGCTGCGCTTTGCGAACGGCGCGGAAGTCCGCACCCCGGAGGACTGGGCGCTCCGCAGGCAGGAGCTCCTGGCGCTTTATTCGGAATACATGTACGGATACATGCCGGACCGGGCAAAGGAAACCCTGGCCTGGTCCCTGGAAAACTCCCCGGAAACCGGCGGAACCCTTCTGAACATCTCCGTCTCCGCCAACGGGCGGAGCGCTTCCTTCGCCGTCCTTGCCGGCCTTCCGTCCGGCGAAGCGCCCGAAGACGGGTATCCGTTCCTGCTGGAGTACTGGCCTTGGCATTACCAAAACTGGTTCACGAAGGAATGGGTAACCGGTTTTTCCCCCATCTCCCTCCGCGCCATGGAACGGGGCTACGCCGCGTTCCAGTATGACTGGTCCCTGGTTGCGCAGGACAGCAGCAGTTACCTGGGCGCGTTCTATTCCCTTTACCCGTATGATCCCACCATCCCCGGGGAGCAGCGCGGCGTGCTCCTGGCCTGGGCCTGGGGTGTCGGCAAAATCCTCGACGCCCTGGAAGCCGGCGCCGGAAAAGCCCTGAACATCCATCCCGGCCGCTCGGTCGTCGCCGGCGTCTCCCGCTTCGGCAAGAGCGCCGCCGTCGCCGGCGCGTATGACGAACGGATCCGTGTCACGGTTCCCGCCTGCGCCGGGGCGGGCGGTACCGCAGTATACCGCACCTGCAACCACGGAAAAACCTACTGCCTCACCGGCCTGGGCGGCCCGGCGCGGTGGACAAACGAATCGCAGAACGAACCCTTCTCCAACCTGCAGGGCGGGGAGGGATACTGGTTCTGCGGCAATTTTGCCCGGATCCTCTCCGTCCGGCACCTGCCCGTGGACCAGCACATGCTCTGCGCCCTGGCCGCCGGAAAAGGCCGCCATCTGATCCTTGTCACGGGAATCACCTCCGAAGGCTGGAACAACACGGAAGGCCAGTGCCTGGCATACGTGAAAGCCCAGCCGGCCTGGGACCTGCTGGGCTGCGGGGATCAGAACAACATGCTGATCCACCTGGACGGGCACGCCGTCCTGCCTTCGGATCTGGAACAGATCCTGGATTACTGTGATGTGTATCTCCTCGGCGTTCCGCCGGAAAAGCTCCCCGGCGGCCTGCCCCGGATGAAAGCGGATTTCTTCCTGCGGGACAACCGCGGTGTGCTCGATCCGCTCTTCCTGTGACGGAAAAAGCTTCCCTGTCAGCTGCCTGACGCCGGGCCGCGGGATCCCCCCAGCTTCTCCCGGAGCGCTTTCAGTTCATCCTGCTCCTCCGTCAGCATTTCCAGGAATTCCCGCTGCTCCGGATCCTCCGCCAGAATCCTTCCCGCTTCCCGCACCGCTTCCGTGAAGGCAGGATCCAGCCCGCGGAGCCCCTGCCGCAGCAGGGGACAGACCGCCCTGGCCCGCTGATCCGCTGCAACCCGGACCGTTCCCTCCCGAATTACCGGCAGCAGCGGAAAAATTCTGCACGCCAGCGGACGCCCGGTCCGCTCACACGTTCCGGGGCATACCGCCAACAGGCCGGCTTCGGTCTCCCGGACCTTCCATTCCGGATTCTCCAGGTATGCTTCCTCCTCCCCCGGAAAAAGAAGCATCCCGGTTTCCTCTCCTTCCAGGGATCTGCAGCACCGCGCCCCGCAGACTCTTCCGCAGTCCGCCTTCAGCGGCGTAACCTCCGCCAGGATCTCCCTGGCTTTTTTCAGTGCGTCATCCATGCCTTGTCCTCTCCAGCACTCCCCGGCAGCCTTCCTCAATCTGCCTCAGCACGCCGGTGAAATCCCGCGTATACCACGGATCATCAATCTCCTGCCCCGGCTGCCCGGCCCAGTCCAGCAGCATCGACAGCTTCCTTTCCGGATCCCCGCCGTAGATGGATTTCATATCCCACATATTCTCGTCGTCCATCCCGATGATATAATCCCACTGCGCGTAATCCGCGCGCACCGTCTGCCGCGCCGCGTGGGGCGCGCACGTGTATCCGGCGTTCACCAGCGCCTTTTTCATCGGCGGATAGATGTCGTTGCCGATCTCCTCCCGGGTCGCCGCCGCCGACGCGATCCGCAGATCCCGCCGCCCTTTTTCCGCCGCCATCTGCTTCAGCACCACCTCCGCCGCGGCACTCCTGCAGATATTGCCGTGGCAGATAAATAAGATTTTGACCATTTCCGAATTTTCCCTCACTTATTGTCATGAAAACCTTTATTTTCAATGGCTCCCGCTCGCCTCATTTTTTGACTATCGCACCAATTTACACGTTTTGGCACGTATTTACGCCACGATTTTGCGTCCAATTGGCGTACGATTTTGGGTTTTCGGCGTATCTGTGGCGTACGAATTCGGACAGCTTACATCGCGTTTTCATCCTTTTTCTTCGTGATCAACTTCAGCTGCTCCGCCGCATACTGATAATTGGAATGTGTATAAACATTCATCGTCACGGATGCATCTGAATGCCCCATTAGATACTGAAGCGCTTTCACTTCCATCCCCTTCTGAGCCATCCTCGTGCAGAACGTGTGTCGATACACATGCGGCGTGATGTGAGGTAACGGTTCGTTCGGATGCAGTTTGTTGTACTTGTACATCGCCCAGCGACATTCATTTTCAATGTGCAGTGCCACCTTTGGATTGCCGTTCGTATCCAGCAGAATGAATCCGGTATATCCGTTAACGATCAATTCCGTCTTCGGTTTCTTCCTCTTATCCACGATGCGCTTCAGGCTTTCGTAAACCTCGTCCGTCATCGGGATGACCCTGCATCCGCTGACCGTCTTGGTTTTTTCAACAAAATAACTGCGGTGATCCTTATGCCTTTCCTTGATCAGTTGATGATCTACATGGATTTCCCGCTTATCAAAGTCGACGTCCTTCTTGGTCAATCCACAGAATTCACTGACTCGCATTCCGGTACCCAACAAAACGATAAATTCGTCATAATACTTCGAATATGTCTTGTCATTCCGAATAAAGCTCATCCACCGCGTTTCCTGTTCCTCAGTTAAAGCCACCCGCGGCACAGTGTCATTCACCACCGCGTCCGTAATCTTAAAGGAAAAAGGATTTCTGCGAATGATCTCTTCATCCCACGCCAAGTCAAACGCCGGCTTGACTACACCGCGAATGTTTGTAATCGTGCAGTATCGCTTGCCTTCCTGCTGTAAACGAATAAACCAAAGTTTTGCGTCTGACACTTTGATACTCCTGATTGGCCGTTGAGCAAAAGGATCTTTGGTGAGTAGATTCAGAACTGTACTGTAATTGATCTTGGTGTTATACCGGGATGCAATCTTCAACGTAAGATAACGTTTTACCAGATCCAGCATCGAAATTTGACCTGCAGCATAGTTTGCACCTGATTCTTCTTCGAGCGTTTTCTTAATCTCGCGTTCTTTTTTTCTGAGTTCATCTAACGTATCTGCATAAACAGAGCGACGCTTTCCCCAAGGATCTGTATAGCGGTAGTCATAACGAAGATCCTTCCGTTGGCTTTCACCATCTCTCAGTATTCGACCTTTTTTATCTTTGCGCTTTCCAGACATAAACCCTCCTTTCCCTTATAGCGCAAAGAACTCTTTCGATTCATGGTGATTATACCATACCGAAAGAGTTCTTACGAGGATTTCATCTGTGCATTTTTTATTGTAATTATCAAACAGCGCTCATTGCATCGACTTTCTTTTCAAACAGCTTGCGTTTAATGGCCGCGTGGCTTCCTGTCCAGAGAATCCACTCCGCTTCCGGTTCGTCCCGGATCATTTTCCGTAGTCGGTTAACTCCAATATGGAAATAATCAGAAGCTTCCTCTGTGGACAGCACATACTTTTCATAAACTGGTATCTCTCTTTCCATCATGACGACCTCCATGGTTTCCTTTATAATCAGGCACCGGAGGTCCGATGCCTGACCATATGACTATCGATCTAATTTGCTTTTGCCGTATCTTCCTTTCCCTCGGCAAAAAGGCGAACAACAGACAGCGGCTGGCAACCGCTCATAGTCCCACAGTACCGATGTTTTCTATAAAACTGTCATGCACCGCA
>ONJM01000057.1 GCA_900318145.1 uncultured Eubacteriales bacterium | reverse complement strand
TCCTGCTTCAGGGCCTCCCGCTCTTCCGGGGACAGGGATACTTTTTCCGTCATAACAACCTCATCCGTGCAGCTCAACCAGCAGCTGCGTATTCCAGGGACCCAGCGCCGTATCCGCTTCCGTCATGCGCTCCAGGATCAGGCCGGCATACGTTTTTCCGCCGTATGCCAGTGTCATTTCCTCTCCCGGCTGGAATCCCGTCACCGAAGTGGAAAGAATCAGCTTCTTCCCGCCGTCCGCCAGGGCCGGGCGGTCCGTCAGATCCTTTCCGGATAAATGCAAGGTCGCCGGCAGGGGCTCCGCCGGAAGGACGCACAGCCCGGCGGGAACCAGATAGCAGCGCGCGGATGCCGCGGAGAGCGCGGACGCGACGCATTCCGCCGCCCGGCCGAAGAAAGCCTGACCGCGGGAGAAGACAGGATCGCTGCCCGGGAAGGACAGCAGCTGAACGCCGGTGCCGGAGGCCGCAAGGATCCGGCGGACCGTTTCCGAAACCGAAACGCCGGCGGGAACCGACAGGGAAACGGAAGTCTCCCACAGGTCCAGTCCCAGGGAAAAAGCCACGGCGGTAACCGTCCCTTCCGGCACCGTCCGGCAGAACACATCCGATACCCGCCCGGAAGCCAGGCAGGAATCCTCCCGCAGGACGGAAAGCTCCTTCGTGTTCCGCAGGCGGAAAACATCCGCATCCGAAAGGTTCCGGCACTCCAGCAGGAACAGGGACGGAAACAGACCGGTCCGCATTGTGCCGGACAGCCGGAAACGGCAGTCCGGCGCGAAAAGCTCACTGTCCGCCAGGACAGAGAGCCGGCGATTCACATCAGGCATATGTATCTCCAAAGATGATCTGAAACGCTGTCAGGTTTCCTTCCGCCGGATCCGGGGTGGGCGGCTCGTCCATATCCCGGAGTACGAACAGGGATCCCATTCCCTGCCCGCCCCGCAGATGCCGGAAGGGCAGGAACAGGTCGTTAACCTCCCCGTAGGAGCAGACCAGAGGGATCTGGTTCACCAGCAGTTCCCCGGTGGAATTGTCCCAGACGGAGATTACCCAGCAATCCGGCGCCCAGAGGTACCGGATCTCAACCCGGGCATGGAAGGACACCCCGTCGATGGCCATATCCAGGGTGAACACCTGCCGGGGATCTTCGGAAACCGGAAGGATGTAATACATTAAAAGATCCCCGCTCTCTGCAAGATCTGCTTCAGCTGCGACGCGGTCACCGTTTTCACAGACCCAGCGCTGCCGGTATGCTTTGTCGTGGAACTGTTGTCGTTGATTTTTTCAGGCACTGCCGGCGGGATATACTGGGTGAAGGTCAGCGTCCCCTTCCAGCCGGACTGGCTGGACTCATCCACCGTTGCGGTGAACTCGGACAGCAGCATGGCGGTATACGTCCTTGCCGGCGTCACCACATCGCACAGTGTCCGGGTGCGCTTGATTGATTCCATTGCCTGCAGCATCCGGTCCGCCCGGCCGGCGGCGTGCCCTACGTCCGTCTCAATGACGGACAGGACCACCCTGTCCGGCTGGTTCCGGGCTCCGTTGACGTAATCCGATCCTGTCGCGGATTCGGAATTCGTCTGGATCTTCAGGGAAAAGGCGTGCTGCACGGACAGCACGCCGGAAAAGGTATAGGTATATCCATAGGACGGAATCCGGATGGAAACGGAAGCATTCATTTTTTCATTCCTGCCTGTTTTTACGTATTATGAAACACGTTAAAAAGCTCCCCTGCGGGAGCTTAGAAACCATGGATTGTAACAATTACCCGAAATGAAAACCTGGCGTTTACCGGAACGTGAAAAGCGGATAGGTGCTTCCGGTGCCGCTGGCAGGGTAGCGCTGGACGTGCTGGACATTTTCGCCATACCAGTCGTTATACTTCCCATCCCCTCCCTGTCCGTCGGACTGCCGGATATAATTATACAGTTCCGCCAGATCTACCGTGCCGTTTCTGTTGCTGTCCGCCGGAATATTGCCTTTGGACCCGACACCTGCGACAAGCTCCCGGATAAACAAATTACCTGTGGAGTTGCTGCCGTAACTGTTCTCCCCGTACCGCGCTGCCGCAAGTACGTAATACTTATTAAGCACCCGCATTTCTCCGGTATTGGCTTCCCATTCACCTTCATCCGGCGAAAGGCCCGGATCTCCCGCGGAGAACGCGCTGATCGCCCGGTTGATCCACGCCGCCGCGACACCGGAATCAGAAATTGTTTCACTGCCGGTTCCGTTCTGCTCCAGGTCCGTTTCCCAGATCGCCGCGCCGGCGCCGCAGGATTCGATCAGCACAATCACTTCGCCCTTGACATACGTGTTAAGCCAACCCACCAGGGTGCTGAATGAAAGCCACTCCGTATGATCTCGCTCGACGCCGTCGCTGTCCTTCCAGCGGTAATTTGCCCGGTTATCCCGGACATTCATCTCGTCCTCCGTCCCCAGGAACGGCATCCACAGGTCTCCGTTATGTCTGGCGGTGATATGTCCGCTGCTGTCCGTCGCCGTAGCGTCACCGTGGGTCGAGATCATAATCAGGGAAACATCGTTTTCCGTGGTATTGGCAAAAGTACTGGAAATCAGGGAGCGTATTGTAGCGAAACCCGCATTGCTGCTTGTGGTTACGCTGTAGGAGCCGCCGCCGGGACCTGCAGCGCTTTGCAGCATCGTCCGCATGATCGATACGTCGACGCTGTTCCTTGTCGCGTTCTCGTTATAATACTTCTGGGTGCTTTTGTTGTATTTATAAAAACTGGTCTCACCGATGAGCAGCGCCCGGTATACAGTTTCGGTCTGAATCGTCAGGACAGCGCCTTCCGAGGTGTCCGTAAACCCGTACTTGTCTTTCACGATGCAGCGGTAGTGGTTGCCGGCCATGGATTTCACGGCGTTAAAGGTTAATGTTCTGTTATTGGCAGTGGATAGTATTGAGTCGGTCCAGGTAACCCCTCCGTCGCTGGAGCCCTGCCACTGGTAGGTCAGGCCTGTTCCGGTGGCGGTTACGCTGAAGCTGACGGACGTCCCGGCGTTCACCTTCTGGCTTCCGGGCTGTACGGTAATTTTCGGCGCATTGACCACGGTAAGATAGGCCGATTCGGAAGTTACGGAATTGCCGTAGGAATCCGAAACGGTGCAGCGGAACAGATAGCCGTTCCAGGAAATGCTGGTATTACTGTATTTAATCGTCCTCGAAGTGGAATCGATGTCGTTCCAGCTGGTCCCGCTGTCCTCCGACCATTGCCAGTGATAGCTGAGACTTGTGCCTTTTGCGGTGACGGAAAAGCTGCAGGAGCCTCCGTTGGTCGTAACGGTATTCTTCGGCTGAACGGTAATGGCCGGCTTTGCGATGACGGTGAGCTTTGCCGTGCTGGAATATACCGTTTTGCCGTAACCGTTTTTTACAGCGCAGCGGAAAAGGCGGCCGTTCCAGCTCAGGTACGCGTCCGGATCTTTCAGTGTATCTGTTTTGTTGCCGCTCAGGCCA
>ONJM01000058.1 GCA_900318145.1 uncultured Eubacteriales bacterium | reverse complement strand
TGAAGCAGGAGATCACCATCATCACCGAGACAAAGAACGTTGTGGGCTTCAGCTGCGGCAGTGTCACATGCAGGAATTGCTGCCATTTGTTGGCGCCGTCGACAGTGGCGGCTTCCATCAGTTCCCGGGGAATCCCCTGCAGCGCCGCCAGGTACAGGACCATGTAATAACCCATGTTTCGCCAGACGCTCACCAGGATGATCGCCCACATCGCCATGGTACTGTCCGCGGTCCAGCCTTTGTTGAAGTCGATTCCCAGTGCCATGATCATCTGATTCACCGGGCCGTTTCTCATCAGCATGAATGACCAGCACACGCAGATCGCCACCATGGAAGAAACATAGGGAAAGAAGAAAACGGTCCGGAAGAACAGTGCGCCCTTAATCTTGTTCAGCAGGATCGCCAGCGCCAGCGCGCAGACGATCGTCAGGGGTACCGTAACCACCGTATAGTAGACCGTGTTTTTCAGCGTGATACCCAGATCCGCCCGGTTGAAGAAATACCCGATACCCTTCTCCGCCACCTTTTGAACAGCGAAGATGTTCGCATAGTTTTCAAGGCCGACAAACTTCAGCTTGGAAAGATCGCCGCCGTTCCATTCGAACAGTGACAGCAGAATTGCGCAGACGACCGGAACCAGCGTGAAAATAGCGAAACCAAGGAAATTCGGAGCCAGGAAAGAATAGGCTACCAGCGTATTCTTCCTTTCCAGTTTTCCCATCTTATGCCGGACTTTTCTCACTTCAGCCTGCCCCATGTGTCATCGTTTCCTTTCCCCGGTTCTGAAAAAGGCAGGGAAGGCAAGCCGCCTTCCCTGCCCGGGTTTCATAAAGAATTATACAGAATTACTTAAGCAGTTCAGCTACCCGTTCGTTCATTTCCGCAACACCCTCTTCGGGGGTAATCTCACGGGCCATGATCAGGCTGTGCTCTTCGTTTACAATCGTCTTGATGTCCGGAACCTTCTCACCGACCGGCCACTCCATGGCCACAGAGGTGGGCAGAAGCGCAGCCTTGCTGTTTTCATCAGCCGGGAAGCCTTCCACGGAAGCCATCGCTTCCGCAATCTCCTCGGAAACCCAGGCGGGACGGGCACCGACGGAAGCGGTCGCCTTGGCGCCTTCCGGACCGCACAGCCAGGACATGTACTCCCAGGCAAGGTCCTTCTTTTCGGACTTTGCGTTCATCATGACTCCTGTCATGTTGCCGAAGGAGGAACCCGCAGCCACGCCTTCTGCGTGGGGAACAGCAACAATGCCCCAGTTCAGGCTGGCGGTGCCGGCCTTAATGTCATTGATGAACGTGGAAACCTGCCAGTAGCCCATGGGCATCATGGCGATATTGCCGTTTTCAAAGGCAGCGCCGTACTTCAGACCGGAAGCTTTCAGATCCGCGAAGCTCATGCAGGCGCCGTAGTCTTCCAGGTCCTGATACAGCTTGTAGAAGTAAAGCAGGTTGTCATAGTTACCGTCAGCCAACGTGTAATCAGTGCCACACACAGCCCAGTTCGCAACGGTAGACAGCCAGGTATGATAGTGCGTGCCGTAGATGTCCTTTTCCTTGTCTGTCAGTTTTTTGGCCAGTTCGGCGTACTGATCCCAGGTCATGTCGTTGGTGGGATACTCCACACCGGCTGCGTCAAACAGGTCTTTGTTGTAGAACAGCACCCAGAAATCGCTGCGGAACGGAATGCCATACTGTACGCCGTCGATGGCATAGTTCTTTTCAATGCCTACAAAACCGGACATATCGTAGCTTCCGATGTAGTCCGTCAGCGGAGCTGCAAAACCGGAAGCCTGCCACTGAACCACCTGGTCATTTTCCTTGAGCATGATCACGTCGCTGGTATCTCCGCCGGCCAGCATGGTGCTGACCTTCACACCGTACTCATTGCCGGATTCGCAGTCAACGTACTCAATGGTCACACCGGGATGGGAAGCTTCAAACGCTTCCTTCTGGGCTGTAAGGTAGGCGGTGGTGGTGGCGTCCCAGGTCACCACGGTCAGCACCTGGTCTTCGGCCAGGGCGGGCACGGCCAGCAGCGAAAGAAGCATCATCGCGGCCAGCAGCACAGACAGCATTTTCTTCATGAGAGTATCCTCCTCCATCAATGTTCGGGAAATGTTATCGGTTTCAAGCTGCGGAGCGTCGAACGTGGGCCTCTCCGTGCCGTTTTTCCTCGACTTTCCCTGTATTTGTCTAAATACTATTGCTTTTTGCCCTTATTGTCAAGCATTTTTCTTGAAATTGTTCCGTGTTTTTCAAACAAATATCATGTTATCGGTAACATTTTTCTTGCTTTTTCTCCGGATCCATGGTATTCTCTCCCCCGGAGGATAAAAAGATGAACAGGAAAGCTACCATTTATGATATCGCCCGGGAAGCCGGCGTCTCCACTGCCACGGTGACGCGGGTGGTCCGCAAAGATCCGCATGTGAAGGAAGCCACCAGACTGAAGGTCCAGCAGATCATCGACGCGCACGCCTATACGCCCAGCCTGTCCGCCCAGTCCCTTGAGAGCGGCCGCAGCCGGACCCTGGCCGTGGTGCTCCCGGTCATCTCCAACCTGTATTTCAACCGGATCCTGGACGCCGCGTACTGGGAAGCGGAAAAGAACAGCTGCAGCATCCGTCTTTTCCAGACCATGGAGAACCAGGCCATTTCCCCGGATCTGGTAAGCGAGCTGATCCGCTGCAGAATGGACGGCGTCCTGTTCGCCGGCAGCATCTGGTCTGCCGACCGGGACGACCTGAACACTGCCCTGGCCAAGCTCGGCCGGTACATGCCTGTTGCCACGATCTGTCCGCCGGACGTCTCCCTGGAATGCATCTGCATCCAGAGCGACCTGGTCAACTGTTCCCGCCTGCCCGTCAGGCATCTGCATACGCTGGGTCACCGGCGCATCGCCTTTCTGGGCGGCTCCATGCACAGCAAGGATACCTCCCGCCGGGGCATCGGCTTCCTGGAGCAGCTTCGTCTGATGGATCTGCCGGATGATCCGGCTTATCACGTGGATGCCGGCTATGATATGGAAAGCGGGGAAAGAGCCGTCCTGCGGATGCTGTCCGGGCTGGATTCATCCCGCTGGCCTACCGCCATCGTCACATTCAACGATCTGGTTGCCCTATGGCCATTATCGGGTGCGACAACCAGTTCTTCTGCGCTTATACCGATCCTTCCCTCACTTCCGTGGATCTGCATCCGGAAGAAATGGCCCAGAGTGCTGTCCGCGAGCTGCTGCTGGCGCGGGAGTCTTCCTCCCGTTCCTTCGCCATGGTGCGGGATGCCACCCTTGTCATCCGTGAAAGCTGCGGAGCCCAGCTCGGTTTCCGCAAACTGTAAACAGGAGAATTTGATTTATGATTTCCATCACAGTTCAGTCATCCGAAGGAACGGTCCTTGCATATGCAGAGCATCCCGAAGAAGCGTGGCTCTCCGTGGACCGGGCATACCTGCCCGGGGACGTGATCCGGATCACCGGCTCCTCCCGCCTTCGGGTTCGGATGGACCAGGCCCTCCCCGCCGGCGAGGTTTTCCTGCCGTCAGGCGTCATGACCTGGCCGGTTCCTGCCGGCGAGCACCGCCTGGCCTATGCCCCCGGCACCTTCGAAGCACCTCGCCATATCATCTTTGCCGCGGCCGTTCCGGACAGCGGGCTTCATCGCATCCGGAATCTGGCGCTGAACCCCGCCGACCTGCGGGGGGACACGGATTTTTATCCCCATTGCACCGCCAATGTGGAAACCAGGAATGAAGCCTGTTTTTGTGCCCGGAACGTCATCGACGGCCTGCGCCTGAACAGTTTTCACGGAGAATGGCCCTTCCAGAGCTGGGGGATCGGCGCAAGGGAAGACGCCTGGTGCGAATTGGATTTCGGCCGTCCGGTCATTGCTGAGAAAATGGCTCTGACCCTCCGGGCGGATTTCCCCCACGACGCTTACTGGACGGCAGGCCATGTCGTCCTGTCCGACGGAACGGATCTTTCCTTTTCCCTGCGGAAGACCGCCGACCGTCAGTGGATCGATCTGGGAGGCAGGACCGTCAGCCGGCTCCGGCTGGAGCGGCTGGTCAAGAGCGACGATCCCTCCGCCTTCCCCGCCCTCCGCCAGTGGGAAGTGTTCGGCCGGGAACAGGCCTGAGCCTTCCGGGTTATTCAGGCCGTTTCCCCTTCTCCAGGAAGCACGCCGCCACCATCGAATTCGAATGATTGTTCAAGCCCCGGGATGCTCCATTTTCCAAAAGCTCCCGGGTTTTTATCTTGCCTTATGGTCAGGTATTGGCCCGGTTTTTCTTCGCTCATTGCCGGACCATTGCTCTGACTAATGCAAAAAAGCCAGTCACACGGCCAGCCCGGGTTTTCCTGTGAATTATCTCTGCTGTTTTGCCCGGCAGCCCGCCGGCTGAGCCAGGTAGAAGAGTGATTCGTAAAACAGCTTCAGCCCGCGTAATATACGCGGGCTGAAGCTGTACACAGTTATTTACCTCCCCGCCTGAAAAAGCGGAAGTCCCGTTCACTCTTTTATTTTCTGTTCCACATCCGCATACTCCGGAACGCTGGTGATCCCACCGTGCGTTTGCGTCGACAGGCTTGCGGCGGTACAGGCGAAACCGACGATCCGGCGAAGTTCCGTCTCTGTCAGATCCGCCGGTTTTTTGCCGCATCTGATAAACTGGCTCATCGCGCTGCCGCCGAATATATCGCCCGCGCCGGTCGTGTCCACAACATGGATCCCGGCCGGACTCTGCACGGTTACGCGGTTCGCGCCGTTTGTCGCGTAGCATCCTTTCGGTCCCAGCGTCGCATATACCAGCGATGCCCGGTATTCCCTCAGCAGTTTTTCCGCGCCTTCTTCCGGGGAGATACCCCAGAGCCAGTCGATCTCCTCGTCGCTGATCTTAATGATATCCGCCTGTCGCAGGCTCCATTCGATCGCTTCCCGGGCATCTTCCTCCCGCTTCCACAACGGTTTGCGCAGATTGGGATCCAGGCTGATCAGCGCGCCGTGTTTTTTCGCCAGTTCAATGGCATACCGGGTAGCCTCCGCAGCGGGCTCATCTGTCAGGGAGAGCGTGCCGAAATGGAAGATTTTCGCATCCGCGATCAGCGTCTCGTCCACTTCCTCCGGGGTCAGGCAGGTATCCGCGCCGGGCTTCCGGGCAAAACTGAAGTCCCGGTTCCCGGATGCGTCCAGGGAAACAAAAGCAAGGGTCGTAAACACCTTCGGATCAGCCAGAATTCCCCGGGTATCGATTCCCGCTTCCTGAAGCGTTCCGATCAGCGCCCTGCCGAAGGAATCATCGCCCACTTTGCCGATCATGGCAGTCTTGCAGCCGTACCGGGCCAGTGCCGCCAGGAAATTGCCCGGAGCGCCTCCGGGATTGGCGGACAGGATCGGATATCCCGCCTCGTTGGTGGAATAGGGAGCAAAATCGATCAGCAGTTCCCCGAGTGCAATCACATCATATTGTTTCATTTTTTATACCCCGTCAAATAATGCGTATTTTGTGATATCCATAACGGCTTTCCCATCTGTCTCAAAGGAGATTCCCCTTGCGTCAGACCCTGTCAGAATGGTCGCCGTCATAACCTGCTCACCGTCGTTGATAAACACTTCCACACTGAACCGGTCCAGGATCACATGCAGCCGGATCTCTCCGTGCCGGTCGGGAACCAGGCACCTCCGCTGATGAATATATGCCCTTCTGGACCCGGAGAATTTCCGGTCGATCTGCAGCCAGGATTCATGGGGCCGGTAGCTGAGAATGGAATGATATTTCTCATTCCGGGCAAAATACATGACAAAATTCCGGAAAGG
>ONJM01000020.1 GCA_900318145.1 uncultured Eubacteriales bacterium | reverse complement strand
GAAGCTGAATTCGCCCGCTTCCAGTGCCAGCCCTGTCAGTTCCTTCAGCGCTTCGGGCTGGTATCTGCCTTCTGTCGAATACGTGTTGACGAATACGACACTGTCCGCTTCCTTGTCCGCGTTTGCCGTGATTTCGCCGTTTCCGTTGTCGTGCAGCGTCACGGTGATGAAGTACTCTTCAGTGCTGTAGGTCATGCCGGGTTTCCGGTTCTCCTCGTCCGGCACGTCTTCCTTGATCAGATAGTACTTCTTCGTGTCCGCGTAGCCTTTTTCCGTCGACTCTAGGTCTTTTTCCGTATACGTGATTTCCGTGAAGGTCACGGTTCCGTCTTCCGCGTTGCTCACGGTCTCGCTGTAGGCTTCATCTCCTGTCACCGCGTTGCCGTCCGCGTCCGTCTCCGTCAGCGTGAAGCTGAATTCGCCCGCTTCCAGTGCCAGCCCTGTCAGTTTCTTCAGCGCCCCGGGCTGATATCTGCCTTCCGCTGAATACTTGTTCGTGATGATACCGTCGTCATATGCGGCGTCATCTGTTTCTTCATACGGTTTCTGGTTCGTGTAAACCGTCAGGTAACCGTCCATTGCCTTTTCCTTCACGGCGTAGACGATTTCGTTTCCGTCCTCGTCAAACGTCTCCAGGCCTGTGCAGGTATAGACGTCGTCCTCGTGCGTAAATTCAGGCTGAGGATCCGCTTCCGTGTACACGCCGTCTTTCACCGTGTAAAGGACTAGGCTCACGGGTTCGCCCGTGCGGCCTTCCCATTCCTTGGTGACTGAAAGGCTTGTCCAGTCTCTGATATTCGTGAACACCACGTCCGCGGGTTCCTTGTCCGCTTCCGCGCTGAAGGTCTTGTTTTCCGCGTCGAAGTGCAGCGAAACGTTAATCTCATAGGTCTGCGCGTCGTAGAGGATGTCGTTCAGGATATAGCCGGTTCCGTCTTCAGTCTTCACCGCGCCTTCAGGAATCACCTCGGTGATCCTGTAGGTCAGCGTCGTATCGTTGAGCAGATTACCGTCATCGTCTGTGTCCAGATCGCTCAGCAGGAAGGTGGCTTCTCCGAAGATGAAGTTTCCGTCCTCGTCGCAGGTAACCACATCGTTTTCAGGCATCGGAGCCGCGCCGTAGGGAGGTTCGAGACGGAAGCTGAATGTTTCCTCCTTCAGCCTGATTCCCTTTGCGATTTTCTTTCCGCCGAACGACACAGAATCCTCATAGTAGGTATTGACCAGGATCAGCGTATCGCCGTCGTTGCTGATCGTTGTCGCGTAGTTCGGAGGCGTTACCTCCTCCACGGTGTAAACGATCTTTTTGCCGTCTTTGTACTCCGGCATGCCTGTAAACTTGCTTTCCCAGATGTTGCTGTTTTCCGCGGTTGCGGCGGCGCTGCTGATGGACCGTGTCGCCACGGGTTCGCCGTCTGCCAGCAGCCGGACCACCACCCGGGCCGGGCGTTGTTCGCCGATCACGTCAGCGTCGCCTTCCCATTCTTTCCTCACCGGGATATCGACCCGGGTGGAATTGGTGAAAACGATCTCCGGCACGGTTTCGCCGTCTTTTGTAAATACGGGCTCCGCCTTCAGCGTACCGTCCCCCTTGTCCTCCACGGTCACGGTGACGGTGTATTCCGTATTGTCAAATGCGTACTGGATGTTCGTCGGAATATTGACGCTGGTCTGTTCCTGTATGGTATAGGTAAAGGTCTGGCCGACGTCCTTCAGGGCGTATTGGATGGGTGTGAAGGTTCCGATGCCTTTGGCGTTGTTTTCCACCCGTTCAATTTCGCTCTTGTTCTGCTTCAGGATAAAGGAGAACGCTCCGTCCGGGATTTCCAGGTCCGCCGGATCCGTAATCTTTCTCACGGACAGGGTCATTTCTCCGTTCGCGTCGTATGTGTTGGTAAACGACGCTTCGGAAATCTGAGCGCCCGTGATGGTTCCGGTTTCGCCGGCTGCGTCCGTCTGGGTCCAGCCGTCCGGTGCGGATTCAGTGATTTCATAGGTCGCGCCGTGAGGCAGCCCGTCGATCTGCAGGCTTTCGCCGCCCATCAGGACGATATCGGTCTGGCCGTCTGTGAAGGTCACAGTTTCCGGTTCGTCGGATTCCGTACCGTCCCTGTCGGTCCTTGTGGCTTCGAAGGCCCCTGTAACCGGTTCGCCGTTCTTGTCCTCCATCGTGATCGTCACGGTGAATTCTGCTTCCGCGGACACCTCCGTGGCAGACAGGATTTCCTTGCTGATCTTCAGCGAACCGTCCCTGCGCTTGTTCAGGAAGCCGTTTTCATCCGCGTTGTCGCCTTCCTCGTAAGTGACGGTCGCTGTCAGTTCACCTTTGCCTTCCTCATCCGTCACTTCAACGGTGGCTTTAATAACCCGGTTGTCCGGAATGATCGTAGGATCATCCGTTTCCGCGTCCTCTTTGATAATGAAGCGGTAGGTTCCTTCCTGATTGAAGGAAATACGGTCAAAGAGCACCATGGACTTGTTGTAGTCCGGGTTCTCCGTTTCTTCATCGTCCACCGTGATGCTTTCCGTCTTGTCCACCGGGTTGTTGGTTTTGGTCTGCAGGGCTTCGCCCGCGGCGTTCCAGTTCTCGTCGGCTTCATAGAGGCGGAAAGTGTAACGGAAGCCTTCAGGAATCTCTCCCTCCACCATTTTCTCCGCCTTCAGGGAGGCATAGCCGGTGGCAGCGTAAGTATTGGTAAATACGGAATCAATGTTGGTAATGGGGAGAATCGTTCCGCTCTCGTTTTCGCTTTCCTTGAAACTCCAGCCGTCCGGGATGCCGGTTTCTTCAATTTCATACTTGATGCCTGCGGGCAGATCATACAGTTCGATGCTCTCGCCTGCCCGGAGGGTGACCGTCATATCCGCGGTGACGGGGAAACGGTTGACGCTTTCCCCGAGATACCATGTGCCCGCGTGGCCGCCCTCAGTCATCAGCTGCTGTGCGGTAAGTACGGTTTCCCCGTCCGTCCATTTCGTTTCCGCCTGGAATACGTTGCCCAGTACAAATCCGTCACCGATCTTCAGCAGGCGCAGTGCGCCGGTTCCGGCCAGTACGTCGGTCCTGTTTGACGCGGACAGCCCGGCCAGGTTGAACCCGCTGACATCCAGGCACACGAGGCTGCCGCAGCCGCTGAACATACTGTTGACATTCTGAACACCAGCCGGCGTCCAGCCGCTCAGATCCAGCGAATTGACCTTCGTCCCGTAGAACATGCCTGTAAAGGTCTGTCCGGCGGATACATTCCAGTTCTCCGCGCCGGCAATCTGTTCCAGTGCCCCGCACTGGTAGAACATTCCGCTGAAATCAGTCACATGGGATACGTCAAAGCCTGTCATATCCGCTTTCTGCAGGCTTCCCGTGCTGGAAAGCATGCCGGTGACACTTGTCAGTTTCGGCGTCGGCTGCCAGCCGCTCAGATCGAGGTACGTGATGGATGAAGCACCGCCGCTTCTCATGGTGGAAACCTCGGGCACATTCCACCCCTTCATGCTGAGGGTATGGACCTTAACGCCTGAGAAAATACCGTCGAAATTTGTGCTGACCGGACAATTCCAGTCGTTGAGCTGCAGCACGCGCCCTTCGAAGCTGTAGCACAGGCCGCCCATGCCTGTATTGGTTTCGGAGGTCCATCCGTTGGCGTATGCGGTATCCGCTTTGGTGTTGCTGAACATGCCGCCGACGCCGTTTCCAAAGGTCCAGTCGTTGGCGGTAATAACGTCCGTGGTCAGATTGTAGAAGAGGCCTCCGGTACTGGCTTTCGGAGCGTTCCACCCGGACATGTTCACACCGTTGGTGATTGCGCTGCCGCCCAGTATTCCGCCGACGCTTGACACGTTGGGCACGGACCAGTTGTCCGCGCTCAGCGCGTCAACGGTCATGTTGCCGAAAAGATTTGCGCCGTTGTAAACAGTTGATGTTGCGGAAGCGGCGGTCCAGTCGTTGACGCTCAGGTTGGCCGCGGTCAGGCCTGTGAAAATGCTTCCCAGATTGGTGACGTTCGGCAGCGTCCAGCCGTTCATGTTGATGTTGTTCGCCGTTGCTCCCTTCAGGAATTCAAGCAGCGCGCCGTCACCGGTTGCAAGCGTCTGGTTAGGCATCACCAGGTTCATGAGATGGGCTCCGCAGAACATGCTGCTCAGATCTGTCGCCGCTGACAGGTCCATGCTGCCCAGGTCGAGGTTCTGGTTCACCGTCGCCTCATAGAACATGCCGGCCAGGCTGGCGCAGGCGGAAGTATCCACTTTGTCCAGATTGATGCTGCTGATTGTGCAGCCGTCAAACCAGCCCATCATGCTCCTGGGTTTGATGGGATCCACGAACTCCACGGCGTAGGTCCCGTTATTCCATTCACGGTAGAACGAACTGTCTTCCACACCTGTGAAAATCGTTCCTGTGTAGGAATTTCCGTGGATATCCGTGATCGTGTTGCCCGACGGGGCCTCATTGCTGCGGATGAAAGTCAGCTTCCCGTCCGAAATAACCACGCAGGCTTCACCCGCCAGTTCCTCCTCCGAGGCATGGAAAAGTGTCAGCGCGGTTCCGGGCGCGGATACGGTGATACTGGGTTTGCCGGTTTCCTTCTCGGCGGAGCTGGCCGGATCCTCCCATTCCGGTGCGCCGGATCCTGCGATGTAAACATAATACGCGTCGCCGGTGTCGGCGGGATTGCCGTCTTTATCCCGGAACCGGATAGTGAAAGTGAACAGGGAATTGCCCGCGGCTTCCGTCATGTTCTCACCGGTCTTTGCGAGGGTAAGGGTGCCGGGCTTTGTATTGTTCTCGAACACACCGGTGCCGTCCCGGTAGCTGGTCACGATGGAAAGGTTTCCATTGCCGTCGTCCGTAACAAGAACGGTTACGCGTTCGGAATGGGTGTCATATTCAATCGTCGGGTCGTAATCCTCATCGCCCTCGTCAGGAACAATTTCCCGGATGATGTAGTCATGCTGGCCGACGTCGTCGGGATAATTGTAACGGATGATGTCAAAGCTGGCGACGCCGCCCCTGGTGTTTTCCTTTGTCTGGATCAGGGTGCCTTCCGTATCCGCCGCGTTCGCCAGTTCGTACAGGCCGAAGTTGAACGGTTTGGCGGAAAGCTGCCCGTCAAACATTTTGCTGGCGGTCAGGGAAGCGGTTACCGAGCCGGGTGCGTACTCGTTGGTAAATTCCGATTCTTCGGTTTCCAGCGGTTCAATCACGCCGGAATCGTTGACCCGTTCCGTCAGAATCCAGCCGGTGGGCACTTCCTCCCAGATCTCATAGGCAGTGCCGGCGGGGATATCCTTGAACGTTACGCTCTCACCCGGGTACAGCGTCACGGTAACGGTATCGCCTTCCACATCCAGCTCGTTGGAAAGCGGTTCCCAGGTGGGCGTCAGCGTGACGGTCAGCTCCTCGCCCGCAGACATATAACTGTTATATGTTCCCGCGGGAATAAGGATCTTTCCCTTGGCGTCCGCCTCGAAGCTGTTTCCGAACTGATCCGTGTATCCGGTAAATTTGTATCCGAACTTGTAGAAGGTGCTGCCAACAGAGAAGTTCCGGTGAACGTTCACCCGGCGGTCCTGCATGCTGCCCACGACGCCGGTGTTGTCAAATGTCACAATGTAGTATTTGGGATCCAGCTCCCAGGTGCCGCCATGGTTTCCCTCCGTGAACAATTGTGCTGAAGTCAGCTGTTCATCTGTATCGACGTTCACCCACAGATCCTCATAACCGGCAGGCGGCGTGGGATACTGTCGCTGCCATGCATTCCCGCTGGGCATTCTTGCGCTGAATGTAGTCTCATTTCCGATGGTGATCTGTGTAATGACAGGTCCGTCAAAAGCATAGTTTTGGTAATTGGTACTTGTAAGTGCACTTCCGGAACGCTTCAGGTGCCCGATATTCACAGTCTCAAGCGAATAACAGTACCGGAACATATACTGAACGTCAGATGTCCTGGACATGTTGACAGTTCCAAGGTTTACACTCTTCAGGCTCTGCAGATTCCTGAATGTACCATACATGGAGATTGAATTGCCTTCCGGTACGTCCAGCTTGCTGAGGTCAAGATTTACCAGATTTGAGCAGTTTTCAAAGAAGTATGAAAACCCGCCCGGCCTCAGCGGATCGCGCATGCTCACTGAAGTAATTTTCTGGTAATCTGTATAGCTTGTGCTTGTCCAGGGATGATTGCCGGATTCCACTCCGCTGTACCAGACAAAATTCCCGTCCGCGGACGCTTGCCGGTTTCCGCTGGTAATCGTGAAGTTATTCCCCCACGGATCCATTCGGTCGTTCGGATCACAGCGGAAGAAGATCAGCTCACCGGTTTGGACATTTAACGCGGCATAAGCTGTTCTCCCTGTAATTTCACTGTCATCAGCATGGTAAACCGGCAAAATGCCTGAAATATCCGATTCATCCTGACCGTCATCGCCGGTGTCCTCTCCGCCGGTGGCGTCGCCCTGGTCACGGTCGATCGAAATCGTCCCGGCGCCGATACCCGTAAACTTCACGCGGAAAGTGAAGGGCGTGGAGGGATCGCCGGAGGTAATGGTTTTCTTCAGGGTCAGTTTGCCATTGTGCAGGTCGTTGATGAATACCGGAGCGGCATTGCCCTCCGCGGCGGTATATCCGTCACCCAGGGTATAGCCCATGCCGGCGCAGGTGCCGCAGGCCAGGTCGCCCGTCATACCCGTCCCGCCGCACGCGGCGCATTCCGTATGGGTGCGGGTCCCGGCCTGGTCCTCTTCCGTGAAGGACAGGGTCCCGTTGTTGTTGTCATGAACCGTGATATGATACAGGAATACGGAGTCGGAATAGATCACCGTTACATCGCTGCCAACCTTCTCGCGGGCAAGATAGGTAAAGGTACGGTCCACGTCCGTTTCGGTGTAGGAAATCGGATCGAAGCTGATGATGCCTTCCCCGTTGTTTTTCTTGGTCTGGATCACCTGCCCGTAGGTTTCGGATCCTTCCGTCATGTCCAGAAGCTCGAAGGTGAACTCCTCGTCTTCAAGGTCCCGCTTCATCAGCACCTTGAAGGCTGTCAGCGCGTTTTCGCCTTCCGCAGTGTACTCGTTCGTCAGCTCCGGCAGATAATCCGTTCCGGCAAGCCACTCGCCGGTATCAGGATTCTTGTAGAAGACCGTCACCGTCAGGGTGCTGTCGCCGTTATCCGTCACGTCCACCCGGGCTTCGCGCTCCTGCAGTGTGTAGGTATAACCGTCCAGGGTGAAGGTTCCGTCCCCGTTGTCCGCCGCGTTTTCGGGAATCGCTTCCTGGATAATATAGTAGAAGGTTTTGCCCGCGTCTGCCTCGGTGTATGTGAGAGAGGGGAACAGAACCTCCGCGGATACCTCGAGGCTGTTGTCGTCTTCGTCCCGCTCTCCGTCCGCCGCGGGGCTGTAGGCCGTGCGGATTACGCTGCCGTAGGTATCGGAATCCGGATTATTATCCACAATATTGAATACGAATCTGTTCCGGGTCATATTGTGGCCTGTCAGCTTTTTGTTGGTTTTCAGCGTTCCGTTGCCGCTGGCGGAATAGGTATTGGTGAACTCCGCGGCAATGGTGGTCACCGTGGGAACGGTTCCTGTATCGTTGACAGTGTCCGTCTGCGTCCAGCCTGCAGCCTCGTCTTCCGTAAGCGTATAGCGTACCCCGACCGGAATCTTCCGGATAATGATCCGCTGGCCGCCTTTCAGCTTGAAGCTGCCTTCGTGTCCGATGGTCCCGGATGAAACCGGGGTCAGCGTTTCCGCTTCCTCTGTCCCGTCGATTTCATAAATCGTGTACTCGAAAGACTCTTCCACCGGAAGGTCCTCACCCTCCGCGTCCCTGGTCAGCAGGCTGAGATGGTAGGTAAATTCCTGCTCCTCTGAGACGCTGGTGGCGCTTTCAATCTTCTTGGTGACACTCAGGTCGCCGTAGGGAATATAGAAATTATAGATGATATCAATCGCGTCCGGATCGTACTCGAAGGGAACGGTATATCCGTCCGGCATTTCCGATTCGTCCGACGTCGAAGACCAGAAATAATCCACCGGTGTTTCAACGACGCTGTAGATGTACTCGAAACCGCCGCGCTCATATTTGTCCAGGTCGGTGAACAGGTATTTCCAGTCACCGGTCGCCGCATCCGGCGTTACGGTCCCGGAAGTAACAAATTCCTCTTCCCCGCTGCTTCCCTTCCGGTATACGCTGACGGTGATCTGCGCCGGCTTCAGGCTTTCCGCCTCATCGGGCAGCTCGCTGCCGTCCGGCATCAGCCACTGTTTTTCTCCGCTGATCCAGATCTTTTCATTCTCATGGGTGTTGGTCAGCGTGAAATGGGTATCGTCGATCCGGGTGACGGAACCTGTGTACCCTTCAATTTCTTCTTCTTCAAAGGTATACAGGTACGGTGTTCCGTTTTTATCCACCACGTCCGCCTGGAAGAAAATTCCGGACCATTCGTTTTCCTCATTCAGTACCACGGTCACCGGTTCGCCGGTTGTCTCGTCGAGGACTGTCTCATAATCCCCGGCTGCTCCCAGAGTCTTCCGCTTCATGGTAACGGTAACACTCGCCGGCCGGATTGCGTCATGGTTGTCGTCGTCGTTCCAGACTTTTTCCACGCGGATAATCTGGGGCATGATTCCGACACGGGTATAGTCGTTGCGGATCATGGTGAGGAAGGAGTAGGCTCCGCCGTCCTCATAGGTCACCCGGGCAATCAGGCGGGTATTGTTGTAGGCGTGCATGTTGTTGACGGGATCCAGCGCGGCGTCCCAGTCGATATCCAGATTGGTGGAAGCACTGCCGTCCTCGTTGATATGCGCGTACGCGCCCTTTGCGTGCCAGGCGCTCTCGTCCCCGTGGTCATCCGGCGCGATCATGTGCAGATAGGCCGCGCCGGCTTCCTGGCTCATCAGCTGGAATTCGCTGCCGTCCGTCCGTTTGCGCAGATCCAGCGCGATCGCGGTCACATTCACGCCGTCCGGTACGTTCCAGACGCCGTTGGTAAGGGTCCCCACACGGGTCCAGGTCGAATTGTCGGAAAGATCGTACCGGCCTTCAAAATTGAAGAAGATGCTTTCGTCGACCACGCTTCCCGTGGTATCGCCGAACTGGAGCCAGGGCTGCGTGGCGTAATAGATGATCGGTGCGCAGCCTTTTGCGATAAACTCGTTCAGGTCGATGGACGTAAGCCTGCCGCGCCACTGGCCGCCGACCTCGATCTCCTCTTCATAGCCTTCCGCGCCGACAGTGACGGTCTTGCGGTCCCAGTCTCCGTCCCAGTCCTTTTTGGATTCCACCTCGTCGTGATCCTCCTGCTTGGAGGCGTCATGCTCCTGGCCGCCGCCTTCGGGGATCAGGTAGTTTTCCAGGCTGTCGTACATCACCATGTTGCTGGTGATCGTATCCTTCGCGGAGGCAACCCGCAGCCGGTATGTATAGGTCTGCCCTTCGTAGACGTTCACCTGCGTCTGTCCGGACAGTCCCTGCGTCCAGATGCCGTCCAGGTCGTTCTTGACGTTTTTGACATACTCCGTCTGCGCCATCTGGTCGACCGTCAGGTTCACATTCGCCTTGGCATACACGAACCGCGCGTTGTCGGAGTCCGGATCCAGATCGGTCAGGGCTTTCACGATATTCGCGGGCTCCCGGTTGGGCGTATAGTTGTTGTTCCGGCGGACCATGGCGTCCGGCTCGCCGATACGTCCGGCAAGTGTGCCCAGCTGCTCGTCGTCTCCGCTTTCAAAGGCGACGTAGTTCACCAGCTGGCCGCCCAGGCTGTTGATATCCGTCCAGGTGTAGGTGGCGTCAAAGCTGAGTGTCGGCCGGTCGCTGATAATGCTGTTTGAGTTATACCTTCCAGGCACCGCTTTCAGATTGCAGTCCACCACCAGCAGGATCCGTCCGGTGCCGCCCCAGTTGTCGTAGGTACGCACATAATTGATGCTGTCCCCGCCCCGGAGCCTGACGGTGTCTGTCAGGGGAATTACGCCTTCCGGCAGCAGGTCGTACCAGATGCCGCTCTTTTCCTCCTTGACGGCGCCCAGCTCCACTGCCTCCCGCCAGTTGGCCACGGAGGTCAGGTTGGTCATCTCGTCCACATAGGCGGAATAGTGCAGGATCACCCGCCGGTTCACGACATCGTTGTCATCCACCGGATCAAAGCGCACGCTCTTGTTCGGCACAACGCCGTAGCCCGCGCCGGTCAGGGTCGCCCGGGAGTTGTCCTTCCAGATATACAGATGTGTATATTTATCCTCGTCCAGGAACATTGCCTGGTTCGGATGCACGTCCTTGTCCACGCCCACTTCCGTGCGTTCCGCGTGGTGATACAGGTCGACGTACATCATGTCGTCGTTCCGGTAGGTGGTGGAGGGGGTCTCGCTCTCGGCGAACAGGTCCTCCACGATGCCCATTACCCGCTCGGAAGCCTTCAGCCGGATATGCGGGTAAACGGCCAGCTTCGTGGCAGCCTGGTTCGACGCGATGCGGGTCCGGTATCCGGTCACGCCGGAATAGCCCAGCTCTTTGAAATCGATGTACTGGGTTTTGCCGCTCTGGACGGTGTAGCTGCCGACATACACCCACCCATCCTTGTCCACGGCGTATCCGCTCTCGTCCGCCGCATCGTTGTCCAGCTCCACCCACAGCTCCACAGCGGGCTTTGCGATGGTTTCATCCGGGATAAAGCCGAAGGTGGAACCCTGTGATGAATAATAATAGGTAGGATTCTTGGACCGGTCCCAGTCGAACATTTCCGGGGACGCGATGGTAACGCCCAGGAATTCATAGTCGTCGGAGTTTGATTTGATCAGCTGGCTCTCCGGTTCGCCGTCCACGTTCTGGAACCAGTTCCACCGGTCCGTGGTGTCCATCACGTAATACCAGTTCAGGTAGTGTTCCGGATCATCCGCCCACGCCGCGGAATCCCACGCGTCGTCGTACGGTTCGTCCAGGTCCTTGTCCAGCGGGGCTGAGTGTTCGGCTCCGTTGATATCCTCCCACATCACGGTATTGGCCAGCGGACCCGCGGTAAAGATATAGCCGTAGCCTACGGTCAGCACTTCATACTGCATATCCACGTCCTGGCCCTTGCGCAGGCGGTTCAGTGCCATCTCGTAGGTATAGTTTTTCTGATGATAGTTTCCGTTTCTGTATGAATCAGCGCTGGCAGTGCTGTGCTTGTGCGTCTCCGTCTGCTCGGTGTACTTGAATACCATGAAGCGTCCCGGAGGGTACTGCCATTTGGCCCGGGTATAGGTAACGGAGCTGGTGGCGCTCGCTGTGGTGATTCTCTGCGGGTCGGTCCCTCCCAGGGCTTCCGGATAATCCGCGTCCGGGTCAAACTCTGTCAGCGTCCATGTGGATTTGTTCAGGAGCCGGTAGGTGGTGTCCCACTCCATATCCTCGGTGCTGTAGGCCGTCCAGATGGTGCACGCGTTGTTGTAGGAACTTGTGCCGCTGTTGTTCCAGGTATTTGTCAGCACGTCCTTGGTCCAGATGTTGCCGTCCACGCTGCCCTTGCCGCTCTCGCCGAGCATAACGGCAGGCGCCGTCCAGACCAGTTCCTGTTCATGGCCTTCCTCGTCATAGACCACCCTGTAGCAGCCTACATTGTTCGCCAGATCCGCTTCAGGGCTGTATGCCCCGTCCACGGGCACGCTGCCCTGGTCTTCCACATCCAGGCTGAAGAACTGGTTGCCGGAGTACTGGGGATAGGTCCGCCATTTTACATAGATATAATTCTTCGGGTCCGCGCCCTCCGGAAGCATCTCCAGCAGCGCCGCGGGAACGGAATCCGGATCCTCGTACAGTTCTCCGTTCTTGTAGGCATGGCTGAGGGTTTCCTGGGTATCGATCTGTGCCGTAAGCACGTTGGAATCAAGCCAGATTGTGTTGCCCTCATGGGTGACAACCTCGCAGTGGGCCATCAGCTCGTCCGACTTGTTTTCGTCCACCATGTACTGGGGATAAAGCTTGCGGATCGTGAACTGGAACATTGCCTTGCTGGTGGCGGCAATCGATTTGGTATTGACGATGGAATAGGTTCCATCCTCATTGATCTCATAGTGCCAGTCCGTCGAGGTAATGCTCGCGTCCGGAACAGAAAGGGACAGGGAGCCATAACCGCCGGGCAGGGTTCCTCCCTTGCTGCTTCCCAGGTCCCGCTGGTGCCAGATCTGTGGCGGCAGGGTAATCCGGATCGCGCCGGGCTCATAGTCGAACTGCCCGGAAAAGCTCACGTCAATCTGATACTGCATCGTGAGCTCGGAGGTCGAGGAAGTGCGGATATACAGATTATCGGCCTCGCTGTCATCCACCGTGTCCGCCGAAACCCAGTGGATGTGGATGCTCTCGATTTTGTTTCCGTCTCCCTCGTTGTTGTGGTCGTCGCTGTGGCCGCCTTCCGCATACGCGGCAGGCAGGCTCCGCAGTCCGGTGTCCGCTGTCCAGAGCAGGCCTGTCAGCAGGCAGAGACCCGCCAGGAGTGTCAGCAGTTTTACGATCGTCTTCTTTGCTCCGCTGTTCACGCTTTTTCCCATCCTTGTTTTTCGTTTCTGTCTTGTCCGGAGATTTGGAATACCGTTTGCTGAACCGTTTTGGGGTACAGCAAATCAATGATATACAAAACTAGTATATTATATCATAATTTAATTCTATAATATTCCATTTTGTAAAAATTTGTATTTATTTAATCTTACATCGCTGCGCGCCGTCCGTACCCTCTGCCTCCGCGCCGTTATTCCGTGCTGAGCAGCTCGGATACGCCGGCCGCGTCCGGCATCTGCCGGACATAGCCTTCCAGCATCCGTGCCTTTTCCGTCAGTCCCCTGGACCGCGGATTGATGAAAATCTGATGCCGGTTGCTGCTGTTCCGCGCTTGCTGGATCAGGTTCAGCGCCGCTGAATTGCCGTCAAAGGCCAGCAGGACGGACGGCGTCTTCCGGAAGACTTCATAGGAAACGCTCTTGTATAATCCGAGTCCGGAACTCTCAATGGAAATCAGGATGCCGGTGCCGGCTGCGCGCAGCGCTTCCGCCGCAGCGCGGGTCAGCCGGTTCGGAACGATGGCGTAAACCCGGAACCGTCCCGCCGCCTGCCGCGCCAGGTAGCCCTCCTGTCCCGTCAGCGTGTGCCCGACCACAAAGAACACTTTGTCCGGATCCGCGCGTTCCAGCAGCCTGTCAATCAGTTCCCGTTCCTCCCGGCGTACGATGGTCCTGCGGCTGCTGCTGTTGAAGCTGCCGCCGCAGATCACGATCGGAAGCATGTTTTCCGGCAGCGCCGCGATCCGGTCCTTCAGCGCCGTCTCCGCGCTGACGGTTTTTCCTGCCGGCTGCAGGCGGATCTCCGGCTTCTCCGTTCTTTCGAGCGCCTTTTCATAGTACTGCTCGATATCTTCCCCGGCGCGCTCCTGCCGGAAGCGTTCCTGCTTGCGCTCAAAGTCGCGGACGCTTTCCTCCAGCAGCTCCGATTCCGTCTGCTGCATCCGGTGCAGCTCCTCCGTGCCGAGCCCCAGCAGCTTTTCCAGGCTCAGCTCCTCGTCAATGGAGTTGGTTCCGTAAAGGGCGCTGCCGTCCGTGCCCTGCACGCAGCGGATTCCCGCCTGCAGGTACTGCCGCAGCGGATATTTCTCCAGCGAGCTCAGGTTGTTCAGCCGGACGTTGGAGGTGATCTGGAATTCGAGGGTCACATGGCTGCCGCGCATTTCCTCCAGCAGCTTCTTCCCTTTCGCGCCCTGCAGGTTGCAGGTATACAGGCCGTGGCCGATGCGCAGCCGCGGCATCTCCTGCCCGGGGGCAAGCGCTTCCCGGACGCAGCGGATGCTGTTCGCCACGTTGTCCCGCAGGCTGTCGTTCTCGCCCGCGTGGATCCGGATCACAAATCCGGGATGCTGCCCCGCGATCGCCGTCAGCTCCCGGATCACGTCGCGCAGCTCCAGGATATCGTTGATTTCCTCGCCCACGATGTCGCTGCCCGCCACGTACGGATCGCCGGCGATCGTCCGCAGGCACCGCAGACTCTCCGCCAGGTAGTCCGCCGGCGTCCGGCTGTCCTGCATGATCGTCAGCGGCACCCGCCGGATTCCCGCCAGGAAGCGGAGCCGTACGCCTGTTTCCCGGGTAATCTGCGGCATGATCTCGTGGATCTCCCGCAGCCGGGCCGGGAATGCCGCGCCGTTCAGCAGCATCGTGTCAGAAATCTCGGCGTATTCGATCCCGTAGCGCCGGTATTCCCGCGCGATCCACAGCAGCAGATCCTGATACAGCGTATTCCGGCAGTACCGGTCGTCCTCCCGGTCGCGCTGCATCCTTTCCGCGTAGGTGCGCACCTCCGGGTCGGGGATGCCGCCCGTGTTGATCCCGCTGAAAAGGGATTCCGAAGCTTTTCCCCGGGTGAATACATAGCGGTACAGGTACACTTTTTCCAGGTCCGCGAACACGGCCTGCCCGTCCTTCGGAATAGTCAGGGAATTGCGGATCTTTCCGATGTTCTCCGCGGCGTCCTTCGGGTTCCCGAGGATCAGTTCGGCGAAGTTGATGAAGGTATGGTCGTCGATCCGGCGTTCCCTGTGCCGCCCGGTCAGCCCCGTATCCCCCAGCTGCTTCTCCGCCTCCGCCCGGGCTTTTTCCAGTGCGGCGGTCTGTTCCGCCGTGCATTTCAGTCCGAGCTTTTTGATGTAGTAGTACGGATAGCGGATCTGGTGGATCAGCCCGATTGCGGTCAGCGCGTCCGGCGGCAGGTTGCCGTTCATGTGCGTGTGCAGGTCCGTCCGGAACTTGCAGTCGCTGCGGATGTAGGTCTTCACGATCGTTTTTTCCACGCCCAGCCGGTAGTCCTTCGTCTGGCTCATCAGCGTCTTGGAGATCGCGGGAATGGAAGCCTTGAGCTCCACCCGCCCGTCCGGATAGATATTGGCGATCTTCGTGTTTCCCAGCCGCAGGATATACATCCTTTCATTGTCGCCGTTGTAATAGCACGGGATTTCGCCGCGGATCACCTTCAGTCCGTTTTCGTCCTCGCTGGTCTCCAGACGGCACAGCCGCGCGAAGTTCGTAATCAGGTTGCCGGTGTGGTGGTTGGGCGTGTGGATCACATAGAAAAGGCGCTCTCCCTGAAGATACAGGTCCGTCACCAGGTCCTTTTCCCGGTCCAGGTAGAATTTCTGAAAAAAGATCATCCGGCTCCCCTCCCTGATTTCAGGCCTTCCCCGTGCCGCTCCCCGGCAGTGCTTGTTCCTTTTTCCGTGTGTGTTGATTCAATTCTATCTGTTCCGCTGCCTTCCGTCAATATCGGAAAGCACTCCGGAATCTCTTGACAGAAAAGGCGGCGGAACGGAAAATAGAACCGGCGGAAAATGAAGGCAAAAGCAATGAATAATCCTTGTCGGAGGAAATACCGGATGGGCAGATACCTCGCTTTTATCAGCTACAGGCACCGGGACCGGGATCAGCTGATCTCCGGCCTGTTCCGGAAAGGGCTGGAGACCCACGCCCTGCCGCGGGAGCTTGCGGCGGGAAGCCGCCGTGTCTTCCGGGATACGGATGAGCTGCCCACCAGTTCCGACCTCGGCAGGGATATTGAGGACGCGCTGGCGGAAAGCGGCTGGCTGATCGCCCTGTGTTCCGATGAATATGTACAGTCCCGCTGGTGCATGCGGGAAATCGATGAATATATCTCCCTGGGCCGGAAGGACCGGATCCTGCCGGTGCTGACCGGCGGGAGCGCTGAAACGGCGGTTCCGGAGCCGCTGCGGGACCTTCCCATTGCCGCGGATCTGCGGGATGTGCCGGAGCGCACGCTGCCAGGAACCATGAAAAAAGTCATCCCTTCCCTGCTCAGCCGTATGTACGGCGCGGAGGAGGCCGCAATCACCGCTGCCCGGCGGAACAGGCGGATTGCCGTGTGCTCCGGGCTGCTTGCCCTGCTGTCGGCGGCCTCGGTCGGGTTTGCGCTGTACGCTGTCCGCACCGCGGCGGTGATTTCCGGAAAAAACACTGAGATCGCGGCCGCGACGCTGGAAGCCGGGCAGGAAAAGGCGGAAGCGCTCGCGCAGCGGAACGGCGCGCTGAAAAAGCGTTCGGACTATTATGCCGGGGAAGCGGAAAAAGCCCTTCTGGCCGGCGAGGAAACCTTCGCGGTGGAGCAGGCGCTGGAGGCGCTGCCGCGGGAACCGGACGAACCGGCCTCTTACCGCGCGGTGAACGTCCTCCGGCAGGTGCTGAATATCCCGGCGATGCCGAAGGAGGGCTATGAAAAAACCGTGCGGATCGAGCCCGGTTTCCCGGTCCGTTCCGCGCCGGTATACTGGGAATCCGATACCGTGACCTTTTTCAGCGGCCAGGATCCGGAATCGGTCTGGAAGTATTCCTTCTCCGCCGGGGAAATGACGCGGGAGCCCTGTACGGCGCAGATGGAAGCCGAAGCGGAGGGCTTCGCCCGCGGATATCAGGTCGCGCACCAGTATGAGAACCGGATTTATTACGGCCGGGACAGGCAGATGCGCCAGGTCGTCGGAAACGATGTAACCTCCCGGAATTTCACGCTGAATGGAGAGCCCTTCTTTGCAGATCGTCTGTGGCAGAGCCCCGACGGATTTTTCCTCCTCGCGTCGCTGGAGGAGCCGGCGGAAGGGCAGGAAGCGCGTACCGCGCTGTTTGCCGTGGATAATAACAAAGGCCGGTCGGCGGCGGTCGCTGAACTGGATGTATCCGGAAAAATCCGGTCCGTCAGCTGGCGCAATCATCGCCTGGCGGTCGTGGAGGAAGGCGGAAGGCTGCGCCTCTTTGATCTTTCAACCGGGGAATGCCGCGGGGAAGCGGAAGGTGCCTGGAGCTTTGTCCACTACGCCTACACGACCAACGGCCTCTTCGCGGCGTCGCGGGACGGGCGCGGAGTCCTGCTGGATCCCGTCACGCTCGAGGAAGTCTACACCCTGGAATCCCCCGCGCCGATCCGGCAGATCTGGTACTGCCATGCCAGGAAGCAGTTGCTTGCCTGCTGTTCGGACAGTTTCCGCGTTTACCGTTATTCCGACGGTTCCCTCGTCACCGCGGTCGTCACGGAGGAGGAGCCGCGCGCCGTATACTGGGGCGGGTTCGATGAATGGAGTTTCCCCCATTCCGGCGGTTCCGTGCTGGTCCTGTACGGGGAAGCGGCGGACTTCTACAGTGTCACGGTAAAGAATGATGAAAAGGTTTCGGATGCCGTCACCCTGTACGCGCCGGGGATCCAGACCGGATGCCGTACGGTTCTGTTCAGCGCGGACAGCAGGTATGTATACACCGAAGGCGGCCGCGGCAGCCTTTATAAATGGGACGCGGAAACCGGAGCGCTTCTGTGGCGGAACGAGCATTCCTGGACCACGCAGGCCAGCGCGCACTGCCGCGCGTTTCTTTCCCGGGACGGGAAAACCATATGGCGCGGAAATGATGATATGAACGGCTATCACTGCGTCGATACGGAGACAGGGGAAACGCTCCGCGCTGTTGACGTAACCGGCCGGAGCTTCAGCGTCCGCGCGGCGCTCGAAAGCCCGGACGGAACACGGATGATCGCGCAGCATGAATACGGCGGTAAATTCTGCGTGTTCGATCCGGCAGCGGACGAAATCCTCTGGGAAGGCGAAGGCAGCGAAGAGCTGTTCTTCTCTCCGGACGGGCGGGAAATCTGCAACGTCCGGCTCAGTCTGAATAACAGGGCCTGGACAAAAGACTGCGTCTGGCAGCGTCTGGAAACCGAAACCGGAAAACTGCTGGAGGAAACCCTCCTGCTCTCTCTGGATCAGGAGGAATATATCGCCGCGCTGGATGTCTCTCCGGAAAACCGCCTCATCATGGTCTCCGGCTACCGGAAAGCAGATCCGGGCACCCGTTTCTTCTGGCGCTTCGATATGGACTCGCGGATCCTGCGGGAATACCGCATCGCCGGCGAGGCGGCCTATGTGTACTATCCCTATTCCGGCGGCTCTTCCGCGGAGTGGAAGGACGAATATCTGTACCGCGTCTGTATGCTGAATCCGGACGGGACGACCGGGCCGGCAGAGGACCTGGACAGCGAAGCCGGCCGGCGCATGACCACCTCCGGGGAGCAGTATGTGATGGTGGCGGAGGACGAATGTCGGGAGACATCCGACGGTTCGGCCTATTCCGTCATCCGTCTGGAGGATGGCGAGCCGCTGTTCAGACCCTTCCGGGCCGGAAAGATAAACGGTGTCCTGTCCCCGGACGGAAAGACCGTCTGCGTCTTCGCCAATGATCTTCTTCCGGCGTTGATCCGGCTCACGGACGATAGCGCGCTGATCGAAAAAGCAAAAGCATGGCTGGAGGGCGGACAATGATAAAAGAAATCGGAAAAATCCGGATCGTCTGCCCGGAAGCCCCGGGGGGAAAAGCGGACGAAATCAGGGCGGTCACGGAAACGCTCGCCGGAAACCTGGAACGTTTCCGGATTCCGGCAAGAATCGCCGCGCGGACAGGGACCCGGCGCCTCGCGGATGTGCATGAGGAATGGCTTATCGTGGTCTGTACGCCTGAAACACCGGGGGATGAGGCAATCAGCCGGGAGATTGGCGGTTTCATCACCCGGGGCAGGTTCAGCCGGATCCTGACGCTGCTGGCGGACGGCACGCCGGATACAAGCTTTCCCCGCAGCCTGCGTTTTGAAGAAAAGGAAGACGGCACCCTCGTGGAGCATGAACCGCTGGCCGCGAACATCTCCGGTGCGGGCAAAGCCTGGAAAAAGAAACTCGAAACGGAGCAGCTCCGCCTGCTGGCGCCGGTTCTCGGCGTGCGGTTTGACGATCTGCTGGACCGGAAGCGCAGGGCCCGGAACCGGCGGCTGCTGATCGCCGGCGCCGCGGCGCTGGCGTCTGCGCTGGTCTTTCTCGTTTACGCCGTGAACCGGATGCGGGTCATCGCGGCACAGAACCGGGAACTGTCCCTGCAGTATCACGCGGCGGCGGAAGCCCGGGATGAAGCGTCCCGGCAGAAGGAAGCGGCATACGAAGCGTATGCCCGTACGGTCGCGCTGGAAGCCCGCGGCGCCCTGGCGGAAGGAAAAAGCGAAAAAGCCTTGGAGCTGCTGCTGGAAATTCTTCCGGACATGCAGGAAACGGAAGGCGTCGCGGAGGCGCTGGAGGAAGCGCTGAAAACGCTCTGCGCCGGCGGCTATGTCCCCGTGGCGTCAAAGCAGGATTATCTGGCTTCCCGGAACCGGGAGTCTCCGGAGCCGCGGCCGTCCATCCTGAATGATATGATGCTTCACCTGCCTCCCCCGCCGGATGTGGAAACGGAGGACGCTCGCGTCCGTTATGATCTCCGTGCTGAATCAAAGGAATACGGCCTCATGGTCCTGGCGGGCAAAGCCGGCAAAACCGGGTTCACCCTGATCCATTATCCGGACGCGCCGGAAAAGGATTATTTCCTGCGGGACGCGCAGGGAAACCACTGTTATGTGGACCTGTGCGGCGCGCCGGAGCGGCACGGCGGAACCGGGATCACTGATAACGCGGTGATCCTGGAGGACGACTCGCTGATCTGGCTCCGGGACGGCGAAGCCAAACGGGCGGACCTCCGGACCGGGCAGTTCATCCCCTTCTTCGATGAAGGCGGTTTCCCCGCGCGGGAAGGCGAAGGCGCCTATACCAATATTCTCAGCTATGACGGATGCGGTGTCCTGTTCGCGCTGACAGAGGAAGGAACGGAAGTCTGGCAGCGCAGTCCCTTCCGGTACCTGTACACCCTGGAGGGAATCACGGATATCGTGGACGCCGGCGGCAGGCGGACGCTGATCGGAAGCGGCCGCGGGCTGACTGTCTTTGCCCGGGATCCTTTCCGGGAGCTGTATACGATCCGGGAAGGGATCGGGACGGACACGCCGGTTGAGGATGAATATATCACCGTTTCGGAATGCGCGGACGGCCGGAGCTGGCTCACCTGCGGCTGGACGGTCTATGACCTGGATTCCGGAGCCCTGGTCCGTTCCTTCACGGATGAAGGCTCGTCCGGCCTTTCTTCCGCCCGTTCGCCGCTCTTTACTTCCGACGGGCTGACGCTGATTCCCGGTTTCCGGGGCGTTTCCGTCTGGGATCTGCGGGTGCCGGAAAAGGTAGCTTCAATCCGTTCCGTTGTCGGGCCGGATGACTGGTCCTTCGGGAATTACCTGCCTTACGGGCCGACGGATCCCGGATCCGGCCTGCAGCATTCCTCCGCCGTTCTCCTTGACGGCATCGTGTTCGAGCGCAGGGAAAAGCAGGAGATCCCCCCGGACCTCGCCGGCCGGATTGCCCTAGCCAAAAGAGTCAGTGGGGACGGTTCTCACTGACTCATTTTGGAAAAAACTGGTCGCTCGTAATCCCTCCGGGAACAGTTCCCCCGCAATAAAGGACCGGCGCCTTTGCGTACCGCAAAGGCGCCGGTCCTGTTTCCCGGTTTATGCGTTTGCTTCAGCCGGTTTTCCCGCATCCGGCGTTTTTTTCCCGGAACTCAGCTTCTGCCACAGCATAACGCCGCCAACCAGGACGCAACCGGCAATGTCTGTGATCCAGCCGGGATAGATCAGCATCAGGCCGCCCGCGACGGACAGCACGCGCTGTACGATCCCGAGCGCCAGCATGCCGCCCTGGTTCTGCCCGGGCTTGAATCCGCTCAGACCGAAGCAGACGCCGTACATGCCGACCATGGAGGTAACGGTGATCAGCGCCACATCATACCAGGTCGTATTGATCAGCAGCATACTCGGGCTCAGGGCGAAAACGAACGGGATGATAAAGCCGCCGATTGCGAGCCGGGTCGCGTTCAGGCCTGTCTTCATCGGGCTGCCGCCGGATATGGCGGAACCGGCATAGGCAGCCAGCGCGACAGGCGGTGTAATGTCCGCAACGATGCCGTAGTAGAAAACGAAGAAGTGCGCGGCCAGCATGGGAACGCCCATCTGAATCAGGATCGGCGCGCAGGTGGAAGCCATAATGCAGTAGGTTGCCGTGGTGGGCAGTCCCATACCCAGGATGATACAGCAGATCATGGTCAGCAGCAGGCCGAGGAACAGCTTGCCCTGGGAGATGGTCACGATCGTGTTGATCACCGTGGAAGCCAGGCCCGTAACGGTCAGGCAGCCGCAGATCAGCCCCGCGACGCCGCAGGCAACAGCCACGGAAATGCAGTTCCGCCCGCCGTTCTCCAGCGCCTGGAACACGTTGAGGGACTTGAACAGCTGCCGGTCCTCTTCTTCGGTCTGTACCCTGAATTCCTCGTCTTTCGTGCGCAGCTTCCGGTAAGCCTTCCGCATGACGATATAGCAGCAGATAAACCATACCACTACGCTGATGACCGCTGTGGCGACAAGAGAGGTCTCCACATCATACTTCAGGGACAGAAGCAGGTATACCAGAATTGCGAACGGCAGCAGGTACGCTTCGTTGATCGAACCCTGTTCCTCCGCCTGTGTATCCTTGACCGCCTTGCGCATCTTCAGGTAATTGGAGATCAGGCCCGCGACGATGGTCGCCACAATCGAAACCGCGGCGGAGAACTGCATCGTCTTCATATTGGAGCAGACCAGGTAGATCAGGATCAGCAGCGGCAGCAGCAGGTAGCTGTCCTTGACCAGCTCCTTGATGCGGGGCAGCTGGTCCCTGCTCAGGCCCTTCAGTCCGACGCGTTTCGCTTCCAGATGGACGGAGAAGAACACACCCAGGAAATAGAGGCACGCGGGCAGGATCGCGCGCACAATGATGTTGGAGTACGGCACGCCCAGATAGTCCGCCATCAGGAACGCGGCCGCGCCCATGATCGGCGGCATGATCTGTCCGCCGGTGGAAGCCGCGGCTTCCACCGCGCCGGCGAAATTCTTGTCATACCCGGTCTTTTTCATCATGGGGATCGTCATGGATCCCGTCGTCACCGTGTTGCCCACGGATGAACCGGAAACCATGCCGCACAGTGCCGAGGAAACCACGGCCGTCTTGGCCGGGCCGCCGGCGAAGCGCCCCGTAAGGCTGTTGGCCAGCGCGATGAAAAACTCGGATATGCCCGTCTTCTCCAGAAACGCGCCGAATATGATGAACACCACAATATACTTGGAGCATACGTTCACGGGGGTGGAAAGCAGTCCGTTCTCATTGTAGAAAAGCTCGTGCACCACATTGGCAAGCAGCTTCCCGTCCTTGACGTAGAAGTAGATCGTATAGCCGAGGAACACGGCGCATACGCAGAGAATCGGCAGGCCGACGCTCCGGCGGCACAGCTCGCAGAGTACGAGGATCCCGACGACCCCGGCGGTAATATACAGCGGATTCGTCAGTTTCTTCGCGACGCGCATCGTCACCAGCGTCGAAGCGCTGAAGGTATAGTAAAAGAAAGCGGCCGCGCCCAGGAGCATTAGTACGATATCGTACCACGGCATGTGATTGACCTTCACGTGCCCTTTCCTGGCCGGGTAGGTCAGGTATCCCATCACCACCACCAGGCCGAGGAAGGAACTGAGCCGGACCTGGTCAAGCAGGTTGGCGAAAAGGGTCACATAAATGCAGTACATGGAAAAAGCCGCCAGCACGATTCCGACAAAGATCTTCGGCTTGCCTTCCCAGACTCTGACATTGCTCTCGCGGTCATATTTCCGCATGATCGCTTCAAGCTCCGCCGCGGTTTTCTCCCGTTCGTCCGCGTTCACCGCCGCTGCCTGATCGATCGGTTCCTGAATTTTCTTCTTCACAGATAACGCTCCTCAATCATCATATAACCGAAAAAGGAATCCGCGCCCTCCCGGGAAGCGGATTCCCCTGTTCCGGACAGAATCTTACTTGGCCGTTTCGACGGTGATGCCCTGCTCGGCGAAATACTTCGCGGCGCCGGGATGGTAAGGCAGTCCGCACTCGGAGGCGTATGCCAGGTCAAGCTCCTTGGCTTTGTCGTGCGCGATGCTGTCCTTGCCTTCGAAGATGGTCTTCACGATGGCGTATGCTTCGTCGTCGCTCACCTGTCCGTTCGCGATGATGGTGGCTTTCACGCCCACCGTCACGATGTCCTCATTCTGCCCGGCGTAGGTGCCGGCGGGGATCAGGCTCTTTGTGTATGCGCCGGAGATTCCCTGCAGGATTTCAACGTGTTCGTCGTCCAGGGAAACCAGATACGTGTCCTTGCTGGTTGCCAGGTCTGTCACGGCGGGAGTCGGGGCGCCGGCCACGACGAAGGCCGCGTCAATCTTGCCGTCCTTCAGGGCTTCGGCGGAATCTCCGAAACTCTGGTAGGTGGGGCTGATGTCAGCTTCCGTCATCCCGTAGGCGGCCAGGAAGTCCATCGCGTTGAAATAAACGCCGGAGCCCTGGGAACCGATGGAAACATTCTTTCCCTTCAGGTCCGCGACGCTCTTGATCTCAGGATTGCAGGTAACGAGCTGTACGGTTTCCGTATAAAGCGCGGCGATTGCGGTGAAGGAGGTAACGGGGTCGCCTTCGTAGATCCGGATGCCGTTGAAAGCGTAGTAGGCGACGTCGTTCTGCACGAAGCCCAGCTGGGCAACCTGCATATCCAGCTTGTCGATGTTGTCCGCGGAGCCGTTTCCGGCGACTGCGGTGATGTTGACGTCAGAGTTGCCCGCGACATACTGTGCGAGCACGTTGCCATACGCGTAGTACGTGCCGGCAGTACCGCCGGTGGTGAAGGTCAGGTTGCTGTCCGCCAGCGCGGCAGCCGCCGTCAGCAGCAGGGCCAGGGAAAGGATAATCGCGGTCAGTTTCTTCATTATTCACAGCTCCTTTGCGGTTGATTGTGTATACATAATACATTGTCAGCCGCGAAGTATAAAGACCCGAATCCCCTGTTTTCTGTTCATTCGGTGTTCTTATTTCCGGTTCCTCATCATTTCGGTAAATTCCCGCATAATCTCCGGGATATCGATGTGCTGCGGGCAGATGGCCCTGCAGCTTCCGCAGCCGGCGCAGCGGGCGGGATCCATGGATGTGCCCTTCTCCGCCGGGTTGTACCATGCCATATGGTCACCGTTCTTCACGCCGTTGTAGGCCGCGATGATTTTCGGTATTTCCAGTTCCATGGGGCAGCCTTCCGTGCAGTACCTGCAGGCTGTGCACGGCACCCAGGAAAGCATCGATTCCGCCACCTCCGTCAGCAGCGCTTTTTCCGCTTCGCTGACGGGATTGTGTTCCCTGAAGGTTTCCGTGTTTTCAATGATCTGGTCCATCGTCGACATGCCGGACAGAACTACCGCGACCTCAGGAATGCCCTGCAGCCAGCGGAGTGCCCAGCGCGCGGCGGAATCCTCCTTCCGCGCCGCCCGGAGCCTGGCCTCCTGCGCCTCCGGAAGCGAGGCAAGCCTTCCGCCCCGCACGCCCTCCATCACCACGATCTTCAGCCCGTGCTTCGCGATTGTTTCCACCTTGCTCTTCGCGTCCTGCAGCTTCCAGTCCAGGTAGTTCAGCTGAATCTGCACAAACTCAAACACGCCCGGGTGCCGGGTCAGGAACTCATCGATGGTGGCGGCCGATACGGCGTGTGAACTGAAACCGAGGTGGCGGATCCTGCCAAGCTCCTTCTGCTTCAGCACATAATCCACGATCCGGATTTCCGGGTCGTTGTAGAAAACCAGCGAGTTTTCGCAGATGTTGTGCAGCAGGTAGAAATCAAAATAATCCACCTGGCACTTTTCAAGCTGCTCGTGAAAAAGCGCGTCCACCGTGGTATCCGGACGCCCCGCCAGCATGCTTGTAAACCGCATGACGCCGTTTTCCTTCTTTTCCATCATATGGCCGGGAAATTTGCTCGCCAGCAGGAAGCTGTCCCGCGGATATTTCTTCAGCGCCTCCCCGATGAATCGCTCCGATTCTCCCCCGTGGTAGCGGTACGCGGTGTCGTAATAGTTGATGCCGTGGCTCATGGCGTAGTCAATAATCTCCCGCGCCTTTTCCCAATCGATTTTCTCGCCCTGGCCATCTATTTTGGGAAGGCGCATATTGCCCATTCCCAGCGCCGACACCTTTACCCCGGAAATTTCGTTGTAATACATATGCTGTGCCTCCTCAGATTTTTATGCTGGAGATTTCGCCGCCCGCGCCGTGTTTTCCTTTCTTCCCCGCGCTGAATGTGGTAAAATGAGTCGCCGGGGACGGTTCTCACTGACTCATTTTGGAAAAAAACGGCGCTTTCCGGCGCCTGATAAATCATTGAAGAGGCATGGCGTATGACCAATGAGATTGCGGAGCAGCTGAAGCATCTGATCGATGCCCTTGAGGCGGATCTGTACCATCCGCTGGGGGATATTCCCATGGAGGGATTCCTGGCTCCCGGTGCGCTGACCCTGCGGGAGGCGGAAGCGCGTGAGCGCGCGCCTATGCCGGCCGGAACCGTCTGGGGAAAGCCCTGGGATTACGCCTGGATGTTCGGCAGCTTTACCGTGCCGGAGGAAGCCCGTGGCGAGCGGATCGTCATGGACCTGCGTCCCGGCGGTGAATCCGTGGTATTTGTGAACGGGAAGGTTTTCGGTGCCCGGCGGGGGGACCGGATGCCCTGGAAGCACCAGTACATCTCCGATCAGGCGGTCTGCCGCAAAGCGGAAGGCGGTGAAACCTTCTCCGTTGCCCTGGAGGTGTACGGCGGCACCCCGCTGCCGGACCATCCCGGCCGGCCCGTTTTCCCGGAGGACGGCGTGTCCTTCACCGGCACCGGCCCGGCGGCGGCCGGACAGAGTACCTTCGGCTGGTGGAATGAGGAAGCCTATCAGCTCTGGCTGGACCTGACGGTCCTGCGGGATGTGCACGGCTGCCTGGAGCCGCATGATCCCTTCCGTGAAGCCCTGGCGGACGGTTTTGCCCGCCTCCTGGACAGCCTGGATATGGAGCTTCCCCTGCGGGAGCGCCGGGAGGCATACATTGCCGCGCGCCGGATGATCGCGCCGCTGGCGGACGCGCGCAACGGTACTTTTGCCGCGTCCATGGGCGTCGTCGCCAACTCGCACCTGGATCTTGCCTGGCTGTGGCCCATGGAGGAAACGCGCCGCAAGACCGCGCGCACCTTCGGCGCCGTGCTCCGCCTTCTGGAGGAGTACCCGGAGGCCCTGTTCCTCCAGAGCCAGTGCGCGGAATACGAGCTGTGCCGGAATCACTATCCGGAGCTCTTTGAACGGGTGAAAGCCGCGATTGCGGAAGGCCGCTGGATCGCCGACGGCGGGATGTGGGTCGAACCGGACACGAACCTGGCGGGCGGCGAAGCCCTGGTCCGCCAGTTCCTGTATGGCCGGCGCTATTTCCGGGAGGTGCTCGGCGTGGAAAGCCGCGTCGCCTGGCTGCCGGATTCCTTCGGTTACAGTGCCGCCCTGCCGCAGATCATCAAAGGCTTCGGTATGGCCGGCCTCACCACCCAGAAGATTTTCTGGTCCTATAACGATTCGGAGCCGTTCCCGCACCACGCGTTCCTCTGGCGCGGGCTGGACGGCACCGCCGTTCCCGCCTTCCTGCATATGTTCTATGAAACCCGGGTGGATGTGAAAACCGTGCGCGCCCGCTGGACCGGCCGCCTTGAGCAGGATGGCTCCCGTGATTTCTACCTGCCCTTCGGCTACGGGGACGGCGGCGGCGGCCCGACCCGCACCGATCTGGAGCAGGTGCGCCGCCAGCGCGACCTGCAGGGAACGCCGAAGCTTTACTGGATGTCGCCGGAGGATTATCTGAAGAAGCGGAGCGGCGGGCCCCTCCCCGTTTACCGGGGCGAGCTGTATCTGCCCTGTCATCGCGGGACGTATACCACCCAGGCCATGGTCAAGAAGGGAAACCGCCGGGCGGAGCATGTGCTCCGCGCGTGGGAGATGCTGGCCGCGATGGCCGCCTTCTCCGGCCGCGCGAAGTATCCCGCCGGGGCGATTGAGGAAAACTGGAAGCTTCTCCTGACAAATCAGTTTCATGATATCTTGCCCGGTTCGTCGATCGCCCGGGTCTATGAGGAAGCCCGGGCGGACATCGCCCGGGTTCGCGACGCGTCCGTGCGCGGCGCGCGCGAGGCGCTGCTCGCCTTCTGCCGGAACGGCCAGGGCGTGACGGTCTTCAATCCTTCCTCGCACCGGATCACCCGCGTGATCCGGGCGGACAGCCGCTTCGCCGGCGGTGCGGTCACCCGGGACGGCGTGCGCTTCCAGGCGGCTCCCTGGCGCGGCGAGGCGCTGGTGCTCGCCTGCCTGGAGCCGATGTCCGCGCTGACGATGTACCCGGCCGAGGTACCGGTCCACAGCGAGGTCTCCGTCACCCGTCAGGGCGGCGTCTATGTCCTGGAGAACGCCTGCCTGCGCGCGGAGATTTCGGAAAAGGGCGAGCTCGTGTCCCTGGTCACCCTGCATGACGGCCGGGAGCGGATCCGCGCTGCCTCCAACGTCTTTCACCTGTACCGTGACCTTCCCCGGCGCTTTGACGCCTGGGACCTGGACAGCCAGACGGAGCGGCGCGAAGTGCCGCCGGACGCGGAATACGAAACGGAAATCACCTGCCGGAGCGGGATCTTTGCCGAGCTGACGGTCACGGCGCGCTTCTCCGCTTCCGTTGTCACGCAGCAGATCCGGCTGACGGCGGAGGAACCGCAGCTGGAATTTATTACGGAAGTCGACTGGCAGGAGCGCCACCGCCTGCTGAAGGTATCGTTCGATACCGGTATCGATGCGGATAACGCGGACCATCAGATCCAGTTCGGTTACATTTCCCGCCCCGCGCACCGCTCAAGAAAGTACGACGCGGACCGGTTCGAGGTCTGCGCCCATGCCTGGACAGCGCTGCGTGACGCCACCCGCGGCGCGGCGCTGCTGAACGACTGCAAATACGGCGTATCCGTCAATGACGGCGTTATCAGCCTGAGCCTGCTGCGTTCCCCGACCTATCCGGATCCCGCGGCGGACCGCGGGCGGCACCGGTTCATCTACGCCTTCCGCGTGTGGGACGGTCCGCTGGAAACAAGCGGAGTAACCGAGGCTGCCGAAGTCCTGAACGACCCGCTGATCACCGTGCCCGGCTCCTCCGTCCCGCTGCGCCTTCTGGCCTGCAGCGACCCCTGTATTACCGTGGAAAGCGTCAAGCTTTCGGAGGACGGAACGGGAGATCTCGTCATCCGCATGTATGAGAGCATGGGCGGCACGCGCACCGCGGTGATCCATCCCTTCCTGCCGTTCAGCGCGGTGTGCCTCTGCTCCCTGGAGGAAGAACCCGGTGAGCTTCTTCCCGTCAGGGACGGAACGTTCACCGTCTCTTTCCGTCCCTTTGAAATCGTCACCCTTCGGCTGGCGGGCAGCGCGAAGGGCGGCTGAGCGTGCTGTATCTGGTTTTTGTTTCTTTCCGGAGGTGTTTTTCCCTTGCCGATTCGCCTTTTATACTGTGACAGTTCGCTTGTTGTCTGTGAAAAACCGGTCGGTGTTTCTTCCGAATCGCCCGGCCTGCCGGATCTGATCCGCGGTCAGGAGGGGTTTGATGTGTTCCCGGCGCACCGGCTGGACCGGACGACGGGCGGCGTCTGCGTGCTGGCGCGTACCCCGTCCGCCTGCGCGGCCCTGCAGCGGCTGTTTCAGCGGGACAAAGTCACGAAGGAATACCTCGCGGTTGTTTCCGGCGTCCCGGAAACGGCCGCCGGTGCTTTTTCCGATCTGCTGTATCACGACCCGCGGACCAACAAGACCTTTGTGGCGGACAGGCCCCGCAAAGGCGTGAAGGAAGCCTTCTGTGAATGGGAGGTTCTGGAGTCCGCGGAAGCGCCGGAAGGCATCCTGACCCTGGTCCGGGTCCGGCTGCACACCGGCCGCACCCATCAGATCCGCGTCCAGTTCGCTTCCCGGAGGATGCCCCTGGCCGGAGACCGCCGCTACGGCAGCAGAGTCAGGGCGGATGCGCCGGCCCTCTGGGCCGCGCGGATCAGCTTCCCGCATCCGTTTTCCGCGGATAAAGCGGTGGACGCCGCTTCCCTCCCGCCGGCCGCCTTCCCCTGGACCTTGTTCAAATCCGTGAGTCTGGGGGACGATTCTGTCTGACACGTTTTTGCAAAAAAATGAGTCAGTAGAACCGTCCCCACTGACTCACATGCAGGTTTACCGCTGCGGAATCCATACCTGCATCTCGTTCTCCCCGCGGTTGGCCCACATGAAGTACGGGATCATCCGCAGCGTGACCGGCGCCGTTTCCGCTCCGGCGCTGTCCGCTTCGAAGTACAGACCCCGGTCCGTCACTTCCGGCTCCCGCTGTCCAGGAACCAGGAGAACCTCCGCCGGCCGCCCGGCAATTGTTGTTTTTTCAAAGGTAACATCCGTCGGCCGCGTGCCGCGGGCGATCGAAACCAGGTTCAGGTCCTTCCCGTTGTCCGTCTCCTCGATGCAGTAGACGAAGGGCCCGTGGGTCACGGCGATCTTCCCGCTGTCCTCCCGCACGCGGGTATCCGCCCGGATAAACCGCACCGGGCAGTTCAGCTCCAGCACGGCCTCCTCCCCGTCCTTCCATTCCTTCCGCACATACAGATATCCGTCTTTTTCCGCTGCTTCAGCTGTTTCCGCGCCGCGCAGCGTGTATCCTTTGCACCATCCGGGAATCCGGAAGGCGATCGTCTGTTCCTTTCCCTTTGTGTCCGCCTGGACGCGGATCCGCCATTTTTCCGGATCCTCCCGGTCTGCCGTCACGCGCAGGGAAACCGCCTGCCCGCCGATGTCCCCGGTGATTTCCGAGCTCATGTACAGATGGACGTACAGCGTGCCCGTGTCCTCGGTGTACGCGTATGCGCCCAGGGATCCGAGCATGCGCGCGATGTTCGGCGGGCAGCACGCGCAGCCGAACCACTTCTGCCGCACCGGTTTGACGTGGCCCTTCCTGGCGTCCCGGTGCGTAGCCTCCGGCCAGACCTCCAGCGGGTTCACGTAGTAGAAGCTCTTTCCGTCCAGCGCGATCCCGCTCAGCACGTTATTGTACAGCGCCCGTTCCATCGCGTCGGCGTATTCAGCCTTCGGCTCCATCTGCAGCATCCGCCGGGCGAAAAAGCACAACCCGATCGCCGCGCAGGATTCGGTATAGGCCAGGTCATTCGGCAGGTCGAAGGGGAACGTGAAAGCCTCCCCGATATGCGTGGAGCCCACGCCGCCGGTGATATACATCTTTTCCCGGGTAACGCTGCGGAAAAGCTTCCGGCAGGCTTCCTTCAGGGATTCGTCGCCCGTCAGCCTCGCGATATCCGCCATCCCGCTGTACAGGTACATCGCCCGGACCGCGTGTCCCTTGGCCTCGTCCTGTTCCCGCACGGGTTTGTGCGCCTGATAATAGGAGAACGCTTCCTCCGGCCGCTCAAAGCCGGGGCTGCCCTGGCCTTCCGCCTCCGCGAAGTAGTTCGGCTTTTTCCCGCGCTCGTCGATAAAGTACCGGCTCAGCGCCAGATATTCTTCTTTCCCGGTTTCCTCGTACAGCCGTACCAGCGCCATCTCGGCGATCTCGTGTCCGGGATAGCCGTGCTTCTTCCCTTCCGCCGCGCCGATATGCTGATCGATGTATTTCGCGAAGCGTTCGGCAACCCGCAGCAGTTCCGCGTTTCCCGTCGCCCGGTGATAGGCCGCCGCAGCTTCCGTCAGGTGCCCGAAACAGTACAGCTCGTGGTGGTCCTTCAGGTTTGTGAAGGTTTTATCCCGCCCGTTCAGGATATAGTAGGTGTCCAGGTACCCGTCCTCCGCCTGGGCGTCGGCGATCAGGCGGATCGCTTCGTCCGCGGTCGCCTGCAGCCGCGCGTCCGGATGCCGCGTCAGGGAATAGGCCACCGCCTCAATCCACTTGTACAGGTCCGTATCCTGGAAAACAAAGCCGTAGAATTTGTCCGGATCCGCCTTTTCCGGATCCTCCGGCAGCACTTGGAACGGCACATTTCCGAAAACCGGCGCCCGGAATCCCGGCATATGCGACCGCTCCCGGAGCGCTTTGGCTGCCCGGAAGTTATGGATCGCGTAGCTGGGGGACGCGCCCGGCACCCGGTCGTTCAGCGCCTCCCACTGGTACGGAATCACTTCCGTGCGGACCAGCTCCTGTTCCGCCTGCCAGAATTCGTCCGTAATCCGGATATTTTTCAGATCAATCATCTTTTATCCTCCTCATTTGTGGAGATTGTTCTGTCTGACGCGTTTTTTGACAAAAAAATGAGTCAGCAGAACCGTCCCCAACTGACTCACATTTCCAACTGACTCATATCCTCAACTGGCGCAGTCCCCCGGCATCCCGTTGCTTCAGATCTTTTTCTTCATGGAGAAAACATTGTGCCCGTCCCTGTACTCGTACTGAACGTCGTCCATCGTCTTGCGCACCAGGAAAATGCCCAGTCCGCCGATAGGCCTGTCCTCCGCGGCGCTGGTGGTGTCCGGCTCGGCCGCGGCCAGGGGATTGAAGGGTACGCCGCTGTCGATCAGCGTGATTTTCGCGGTGCGCGTCGTCTCGTCCAGCTCAAACCGCACCGTTGCGTCTCCCTCTCCCGGTGCGTAGGCGTACCGGGCGATATTGACGAACATCTCGTCCATCGCGACGTTGATCTGCATCTGCGCCTTCATGGAGCATCCCGCTTCTTCCAGGGCTTCCTCCACAAAAGCGACGGCGGCGGCAGTATTTTCAATTGTTGCCTTGAAAGTTTTTTCTTTCATGCATCCTGCCCCCCGTAATAATCTGCTGGTATTGTTTCGTTGTTTCCCTTAAATCCTGTCTATCATAACATACTTTTCTGCATCAGGCAACGCTGATCCTTTTTTTATCGTTTTTTCACTGTTCAGAATACTTCCGTATCTCATTGGCCGGGATTTTCAGAGCGGATTATTCGCTGTCCCGCCGGCTGTCCGCGATGATCTGCAGCAGTTCCGGTTCCGATTCCCCGTCCCGCAGCCGCCTCGCCGCCACCACTCTCCGGCGGTCGTCGCTGTCCACGCATGTCACCAGCAACAGCAGCTGGTCCTCCGGCTGAACGTCCACGCGGCTTTCCCATACGGAAGCTTCCTGCAGCGCCCGAATCAGCTCCCTCCGTTCCTCCAGCCGGTCCGAGAGCATTGTGAACACGCCGATATAATTGCGCTCTGTCTGCGCGATTCCGATACTGCCCGCCGCGAAGATAACATAGCGTCCTTCTTCGTACATGCTTTCAAACGACGCGAAGGGGCTCTTCCTGTAATACTCCTGGTCTTCATAATTGCGCAGGCACCCGAACATCGCCCCGCTCCGCATATTGTGCCCGTAAAGCAGGATCGTATGCGGCCGCGTCTCCAGTGAAACCGCGGCGTCCAGAAAAATTGCCCCGTTCTTGTTTTCCTTTTTCTTTGCGTCGTGGGTCATGTAGAAGGTATTGTCCCGCTGGACCACCGTCTGGTCCAGCAGCTTGTCCAGCTTCAGCCACCCCACGATATCCTTGTTCTGCATCCGCAGATCCCGGAACCGGCCGGTAACGATCAGATTCGGATTGCCCGGGTAAGCGGCCGCCGGCAGTTTCCCGGTCGGCAGGCTCTTTTCCGGATGCTCCCCTTCCGGCGGCGCCGGAACTCCGCCGGCCTCCGCTGCCTCTGCTGCCGGCAGTGCCGGTACCGCCGGAGCCTCCGGCGCCGGCGTATCCGTTCCGGCCGGATCCGCTGCCGTGAAAAGCGCCGCCGGCTCTTCCGGGGGCTGATTCTGCGCTTCACTGCCGTAATAGGTTTCCCGCAGCTCAGCTTCCGTTTTTCTCTCGGATATCAGTTCAGCCGCGTACCGGATCAGCACATACAGCCCGGCCAGCAGGGTGCAGGTCAGCAGGGCAATAAGCCCCAGCCGGATCCTCCGGCTGCGGCTTTCCTGCTTTCGTGTCTTGTTTCCGTCCATCTCTCACCTGAAAAACGATTGTTGTCGGCAGTCACAGATAACAGAATATGACGCTTCTTTTTTGATGTCAACATTTCCCGTATATCTGGAATTTATCCTTTTTTCTGTTTCTGCCGCCCGGGTCAGACGCCCGCCTTCTTCCGGATCTGCCGCGTCATCCGCCGGATCCGGCCCTCTTCGGCTTCCATTTCCCGCGCCAGCGCCATCTGCGTGCGCGCCCGGTCCAGGTTCTGCCCGGGCCGGTCCGTGTGGAAATAGGTGTCCCCGGCCAGGTAGTCTGTCAGGAAACGTACGCCGCATTCCAGCGTCATCAGCCGGGCGCCGTCCGGCAGCGACTCCAGCTCCGCCTCCGTCAGCGCCGCGCCGCAGGCCCCCAGGAAGCCTTCCGCGAAGGCGCCGTACAGGCCCAGGTCCAGGTGTACCCGGGACAGGTCCGATTCGTCCTCCGCCGCGGTGGACGCGCCGAACCGGATCGCGTCCCCGAAGTCGTTCGCCGCCAGCCCGGGCATCACCGTATCTAGGTCCAGGATGCACAGCGGCTGCCTGGTTTCCGCGTCCAGCATCACGTTGTTCAGTTTTGTGTCGTTGTGCGTCACCCGAAGCGGCAGTTTTCCTGCCCGCTGCAGGGATACCGCCTGCCCCGCGGCTGCCTCCCGCTCCAGGTAAAAGCGGATCTCCGCCTCCGCGCCCGCGGCCCGGCCGGCCCGGTCCTCCGCCAGCGCCTTCCGGAACGCCCGGTATCTGGCGGGTGTGTCGTGGAACCCGGGGATCACCTCTGCCAGCTGCGCCGCGGGGAAATCCGCCATCTGCTGCTGGAACCGCCCGAACGCCTCGCCGCTGCGCCGGAAATCCTCCGGCGTCTCCGCCCGGTCCAGGCAGACCCCGCCGGCAATGAACTCGTACATCCGCCACAGTTCGTTCCCGGGCCTTTTGATGTAATACTGCCCGTCCCGGGTCTGCACCAGCGTCAGCACATGCCCCGGCGCCGGGTCCTTCCTGCGCAGATGCTCCGTCACCAGCAGGATGTTCCGCATCAGCCCGTCCGCGTCCGGGAACGTCGCCGTGTTCACCTGCTGCAGGATATACCGGTGCCCCCGGTCGGTTTCCGCCAGCCAGGTCCGGTTGATATGCCCCGATCCGTACGGAACGCAGCGCGCCGGCGTCCCGTCCGTCCGGAATTGCTGAAGAATCTCTTCCATAAAAACACCGCTCCTGTCCTCCGGAATGATCCGGCTGTACACAGGGAAAAGCGTCAGGCGGAATCCCGCGGAACCAGCTCCGAAGGCAGGATGATCCGCTTCGGCAGCGAATCGTCCCCCCGGATCCGGTCCGCCAGCACCCTGGCGCAGGTCCGCCCCAGCTCCTCCACCGGCACGTGGATCGTGGTCAGCGGCGGATTGGCGTACTGGCTCATCTCGATGTCCGTCATCCCGATCACCGCCGTCTCCTCCGGAACCCGGATCCCCAGCTGGTACATCGCCCGCAGGGCAGCCATGGCCATCAGGTCGCTGGCCGCGTAAAACGCCCGGGGCAGCCCCGGCCCCGCGGCCACCGCCGCCACCAGCTCCATGCACTTCCGGTCGTCCCACCCGCAGTCCAGGATCCATTCCGGCCGGGTTTCCAGCCCCAGATCCCCCATAGTCTCCAGGTAGCTGCGGTACCGCCGGGATCGCCGCATGGGCTGCTGTCCGGAGCCGCCGCCGATGAATCCGATCTCCCGGTATCCCTTCCCGTACAGGTACTCCACCGCCATCCGGCTCACCCGGAAATGGTCGTATTCGATGTTGTCGATCGGCATATGCCCGGTGTCGATCCCCACGATGTGCGGGATCCGGGCCCGCAGCCGGTTGAAGAGGGGTTCCTCCAGCGGGCGCATCATCACCAGCCCGTCCAGCCCCGCCTCCAGCGTCCGGTTCAGGATGTCCGGATCCTCCAGCTCCTGCTCCGTGTGGATCAGGGAAACCACCCCGCCCTGCCGTTCCGTTTCCTCCTCGATGCCGCTGAGGATGGACACGTAATACGGGTCTTTGTATTTACCCCGGGTCGTGGCCAGCAGGCACCCTACGGTGAACCGCTGGTCCGCCGCGGGCTGCTGCTCCACCCGGTCGGATTTCCGGAGCGGCGGGTTGTACCCCAGCTCGGTCACGGCACGAAACACCCGCTGCTTTGTTTCGTCTGTCATTTTGTATGTTGTATCGTTGTTCAGCACCCGGGACACCGTTGCGGGTGACACGCCTGCCATCCTTGCAACGTCACGGATATTCGCCATTCAGCGATTCCCCCTTCCGCGGTTCTTCCTGTTGCTTTCTGTTGTTTCCATCATAAGTCCGCCTTGTTGTTCTGTCAAGATGTGACGAAACAATAACAGGATTTTCATATTCTTTTTTCAAAATCCCGTTGACATCCGCCCGGGGCATATGATATTGTTTAGTAAACAAGTTTAGTAAACAAAGGGGACTGCGTGAGATGAATCTGATTCTGATCGGCGCAGGCCAGCGCGGGATGCTGTATGCCCGGTATGCCAGTGAGCAGGGACATATGATCGCTGCCGTGGCGGAGCCGGACAGCGCCAGGCGGGAATCAGCCCGTTCTGCGTTTCATATCCCGGAAGAGGCCTGTTTCCGTACCGCGGAGGAGCTGCTCAGCCGGCCGCGCATGGCGGACGCCGCCATTATCGCCACCATGGACCGGGATCATTATGCCCAGGCCATCCCCGCGATGCGGCTCGGGTACGATCTGCTCCTGGAAAAGCCCGTGTCCCCTGACCCGGCTGAAACCCTGGACATCGCGGACACCGCGCTGCAGCTTGGGCGCCGGGTCGCCGTGTGCCACGTCCTGCGGTACTCTCCCTTCTTCCGGAAGCTGAAGGAGATCCTGGACAGCGGGGAGCTCGGCCGGATCGTCGCCATTGAACATACGGAGAATATCGGCAATTTCCATATCGCCCACAGCTTTGTCCGCGGCAACTGGCGGAACGAAAAGCTGTCCAGCCCGATCATCCTCCAGAAGAGCTGCCATGACCTGGATCTGCTCCTCTGGCTGGCCGGGAAAAGCGTCCGGCGTATCTTTTCCGCGGGGAGCCTTTCCTTCTTCCGGCCGGAGAACGCTCCCGCCGGGAGCGCGGACCGCTGCCTGGACTGCCCGGCGGCCGCCGGCTGCCGCTTCGACGCCCGCAAAGCCTACCTGCCGAATATCGGCAGCTGGCCTGCCCAGGTGCTGACGGAGGACCAGACGGAGGCGGGCGTGCTGGAAGCGCTCCGCACCGGTCCCTACGGGCGCTGCGTCTTCCGCTGCGACAATGACGTCTGCGACCACCAAAGCGTCGCCATGGAATATGAGGACGGCGCCACCGCGGTTTTCACCCTCTGCGGCATGACGGACCGGATGCACCGCACCATCCATATCATGTGCGAGCACGGGGAGATCCGGGGGGATGACGATCCGGGCGAAATCCTGGTCACACGCTTCCGCTCCTCCATGACGGAGAACGCGGAGCAGCGGCGGATCCTGATCGGCCAGGTCCGCGGTGACCACAGCGGCGGCGATGTGGGCCTGGTGAACGCCTTCCTGGCCGCTGAGGCCGGCGGCGCCGACATCCCGTCGGATATTTCCCGTTCCGTCGAAAGCCACCTGCTGGCCTTCGCGGCGGATGAGTCCCGCAGAACCGGACAGGCCGTGGAGATGGCCTCCTGGGTCCGGAACCTGCGGAAAGCCTGAATCTTGCCGGCGGCAAGCCGGACGGATATATCAATTCTATTTTATTTAGTTGGGAGGAGTAACACATGAAGAAACTGGTGAAAATGCTGGCACTGCTGCTGGTGATGTCCATGGTCCTCGGCCTGGCCGGAACCGCGGCAGCAGAAGACATCGAGATCCACTATGCCTTCTGGCACGGCGCCCTGGAAGAGTTCTACAACCAGTGCAAAGCGGATTTCGAAGCAGCCCACCCCGGGGTGAAGATCATCCTCGAGCCCACCTCCTGGGATGAGTACTGGACCAAGCTGGAAAATGCCGCCACCGGCGGAAGCATCGCCGATGTGTTCCACATGAACGGCGTGAACATCAAAAAGTATGCGGACGGCGGCGTGCTGGCGCCCCTGGACAGCCTCATCGCCAATTCCGGCATTGACCTGAACAACTATCCGGCTGCCATGAATGAAATGTACAATTTCAACGGCGTGCAGTACGGAATCCCCATGGACTACGACACCATCGGCCTCTGGTACAACAAGGACCTGTTCGACAAGGCGCAGATCTCCTACCCCACCCCGGAATGGACCTGGGACGACATGGTTGCCGCCGCCAAAGCCATCACCGCCCTGGGAGACGGGATCTACGGCATCGCCGCCAACTATGAGGAACAGCAGGGCTTCTACAACACCGTCTTCGCTTGCGACGGCTGGTTTGTGAAGGACGAGCAGTTCGGCTTCAACGACGAAAACACCCGCGCCGGCATCAAGTGCTGGGTTGACCTGATGGAAGCTGGCGTATCCCCCTCCGAGCAGTCCCTGGAAGAGAATGCGGCGTACCTGCAGTTCATGGCCGGCAAGCTGGGCATGATCTTCTCCGGCGACTGGGTCGTCACGGAATACGCCTCTCCGGAATGCTCCGTGTCCGGCGTTATCGACGTCACCGAGCTGCCCCTGATGCCCAACGGCAAGCGCGCCACCGTCATCCACGGCAAGGCCAACTGCATCTCCGCCACCACCGCGCATCCGGACGAAGCCTTCGCTTGGGTGTCCTACCTGGCCGGCGCCGAAGCCAATGAGAAGCTGGGCCCGATGGGCGTTACCATCACCTCTTACCTGGCCTACTCTGACGGATTCTTCGAGAAGTATCCCCAGTACAACATGAAGATCTATTCCAAGGCCGCCGCGGAATACGCCTATGTATATCCCTCCGCCCTCAACACGGAATGGACCACCTACATGTGGGAAGAGCTGGTCAAGGCCTTCAGCCTGCAGATCAGCGTGGATGAAGCCTGCAGCAACATCATGACCCGTCTGGGACAGTAATCACCTCTCTGCGTTAAAAAATTCCCGGTAAATACCAGCCCGGTCCGGGGTCCTGTCCCCGGACCGGGCATTCTTGATAAGGAGGCACTGGCATGACAGGGAAAGTGCGCATAACCCGGCAGAAACGGATCGACTGGGCCTGGGGTTACGGCATGATTCTGCCGCTGCTGGCCGGCCTGGGTTTATTCTACTTTTATCCGGTGTTCCGGGTCTTCCGGGACAGCCTGTACAACGTCGGTGCCTTCAACCGATCCTCCTGGGCCGGCCTGGGCAACTTCTCCAGGATGTTCCAGGACAGCACCATGTGGCGGTCCCTCGGAAACACCATGATGTACGCGGTCATCATCATTCCGCTGACCGTCATCTTCGCGCTGATCCTCGCCGCCCTGCTGAACACGAACATCCGGGGCAGGGACGTTTTCCGGGTGATCTATTTCATCCCGACGGTAACGATGTCCGCCGCGATCTCCATGGTCTGGCGATGGATCTTCAACGGGGATTTCGGCATCCTGAACCATCTGGTCAAGGCGCTGGGCGGCACCCCGCAGTACTGGCTGTCCAGCGAAAGCACCGTGCTGCTCTGCATCAGCGTCGTGTCGGTCTGGATGGGTGTCGGCTACAACATGATCATCCTGCTGGCCGGCATCCAGGGGATCTCAAGTACCTATTATGAGGCGGCCGAGCTGGAGGGTGCCGGTAAAATCCAGCAGTTCCTGAAGATCACCATCCCCCTGGTGACCCCGACCCTGTTCTTCGTGGTCATCACCACCGTGATCTCCACCCTGCAGATCTTCGACGTGATTTATATGATGATCCCGACCAAGAGCATCGCCATGACCTATGCCCAGAGCATCGTCATGTATTTCTACCGGAACGCGTTCGAGTATTCCGCCAAGGGCTACGCCAGCGCGATCGCCGTGCTGCTCTTCGTGATCATCATGCTGCTGACGCTGATCCAGATGTGGTTCCAGAAAAAATGGGTCCATTACGACTGAGGAAAGGAGGAAGCGACGATGGAAAACAGACTGAATCTTTCCCGCCCCCGCAAACGCCCGGAATACGGAAAAGCGGCGGTGTACGCAATCCTGGTCCTGGGCTGCGCGATTACCCTTGCGCCCTTCCTCTGGATGTTCCTGACCTCGATGAAGACCCAGGTGGAGGCCGTCTCCATCCCGCCGTCCATCCTTCCCCGCAACTGGAGGCTGGACGCCTATACCACCCTGCCGGAGAAGCTTCCCTTCTTCCGCATGTACTGGAACACGATCCTCACTTCGCTGATCATCGTGGCCGGCCAGCTCCTGTTCTGTTCGCTGGCGGGGTACGCCTTCGCGCGGATTCATTTCCCGGGGCGCGGCTTCCTGTTCGTTCTCTGCCTCTCTGTGCTGATGATCCCCAGCTCCTTCCTGATCCTGCCCCAGTACCTGATCATCCAGAAGATGGGGCTGCTGAACACGCTGACCGCCATCTACCTGCCCAACCTGTTCAGCGCCTTCGGCACGTTCCTGATGCGGCAGTTCTTCATGAGCATTCCGCTGGAGCTGGAGGACGCCGCCCGGATCGACGGCTGCGGCCACGGCAGGACCTACGCCCGGATCATGCTGCCGCTGATTAAGCCCGGCCTGGTCTCCCTGGGCGTCCTGACGCTGCGTTTTGCCTGGAACAGCCTGATGTGGCCGATGATCGTCAACACGGAAAAGAGCAAGATGACGCTCTCTGCGGGCCTCAGCTACCTGCAGGGACAGTATATCACCGATTATCCAAGCATCATGGCCGGTGCGCTCCTGGCCACCATTCCGCTGATCATCGTCTACGCCATTTTCCAGCGGCAGTTTATCGAGGGCATCGCCCTGACCGGTATCAAATGATAAAGCACCCGGATATCTTCCCCGCGCGGCAATGCGCGGGTTTTTTTCTGCGGAATTTCCCGCTCCGAGGTTTTCCCCGGCAATTTTCCTGCGGTTTTTCTGCGGTCCGCCGGGTGTATTGTTGACGCTCTCCCCTTCTGTGCCGTATCATATTACAGAATAGGGAAAGTATGTGTTCAGCCTGCTTTCCCGGTACTGTGCAGTTTGTTTTTTACAATCCTGACCGCTGATTTTGCCAAAGGAGTCATCCATATGAACAAAAAGCCGCTTTTTGTCCTGATTGCCCTCGTCCTGGTTCTGTACGCCGCGCTGGCGCCCTACGCCGCGGCGGAAAGCACTCAGGAAGCCGGCACCATGCGCCTCCTGCATTATGACGGAGAGGTGGAAATCTTCGATCCGGACGGGAATTCCCGCTTCGTGCTGGAAAACGTCCGCTTCGCCAGCGGTGAAACCATGCGCACCGGGGAGAACAGCGCGGCCTCCGTCGGGCTGGACGATACCAAGATCGTCACCCTCGACGCCTCCAGCCGCGTGGCGTTCGTCCAGGAGTCCGGCCATCTGCTGCTGAACCTCCTGGAAGGCGCCCTGTTCGTCGACGTGCAGAAAAAGCTGGATGAAAACGAAAGCTTCGATGTCCAGACCACCACCATGACCGTCGGAATCCGCGGCACCCTGCTGTACGTCGCCCAGGGCGCGCCCGGCGCTCCCGCCGGCCCCGCTGAACGGCCCCAGACCGTCATCGGCGTCCTGGAGGGCACCGGAGAGATCAGTTTCACGGACACCTCCGGCTCCCGCCGCGTACTCGACGTTCCCGCCGGGCATAAGGTATCCATCCCGGACGATCACCTCTCCGGAACGGTTCCGGGCTCCCCCGCCGGCGTGGCTCCCGTGCTTTCGGAACTGACCCCGGAGGATATCGCGGGCTTTGTGGCCGAAACCGTGAAAAACAGCGAAACCCTGGTGAGCCGCGTTGAGAACGGCAGCCCTGCGGGCCCTCAGCTCCTCTCCGGAGAACCTTCCGGTGGCGAAGACCAGTCCTCAGCGTATCCCGCGGACGGTGACTGGACCTGGGATAAGGAAGTCACCCTGGCCGCCCAGTCCGCCAGCAAGCTTTACGACGGCACACCCCTCATGCGGCCCTCCGGCGTCCTGGTCAGCGGCCTGCCCGGCGACTTCAGCATCGAGGTCTCCGCGTCCGGCTCCCTCACAGACGCCGGCAGGGGCGAAAACAAGGTTGGCCCCTTCCATATCTACAATTCCAGAAACGAAGACGTCACAAAGCACTTCACGAATATCACGACAATTTCCGGCACTCTGGTCGTGGATCCCGCGCCGCTGGTCGCCTGGACGGGCAGCGCGGAAAAGGTGTACGACGGCACGGCGCTGACCTGTCCGGAGGCGGAACTCCGGACCGTACCCGGCCATGCCTCGGAAGCCCCCTCCTGGCAAAATACCTCCCTCGTCACCCGGACGGCCCTGGGCAGCGAAAAGATGGTCGCTGTTTCCGGCCGCACCTATGTCCACGGCACGAACCCTCTCACCGGGGAAACCCGGCATATCGAACTCCTGGCCGGCCAGTCCCTGTCTGTCTCCATCTCAAACGAAGGTGAAAAGCAGACCCTGTCCTTCGTGATCGCCACCCTGAAGGAGACGGATCTTCCGGAGGAAGTGCTCCGCCTCTACGCGGAGAACCCGGAACTGCTGGAGCAGGCCCTCCAGGAAACCGGCTGGGATCCGGAAGTCATGGCCGGCCTGATCGCAGGCCTGTCCGGCGCCGAAGAACCCCTGGTCACGAAGAACGGCCTGATGGTCTCCGGCGATGACAAGGACAACATCATGACAGATTCAACCAACGTCCGCATCCAGGTCGACTCCGGCATCACGAACTACTCCAGCCGCGCGCTGACGGGAGACGAAGCCCGGTTCACGCCCATCACCCTGGATCCT
>ONJM01000022.1 GCA_900318145.1 uncultured Eubacteriales bacterium | reverse complement strand
CTCCCTGTCGGTAAAGCATTTTCAGTATACGGGAATATCCAGCTGATGGTAAAGCCCTAAAACTCATTTTGTCCTTGACATGGGGTACACTTTAAAAAGCCTTCGTAATCCTGCCGGGGCTAAGCGTGGAAAGCGTGTTGAACTATGCGGACGCAGTCGCGAAAGCATACAGCCTGCTGACAGACAGATTTACGGTTTTTGTGTTCGACCGGAGGAATGAACTGCCCGCGGAATACTCCGTTCAGGAAATGGCACGGGATACGGCAGCCGCGTTCCGGGTACTGGGCCTGGAACAGGTCTGCCTGTTCGGAGCGTCGCAGGGCGGGATGATCGCCATGGAAATCGCAGCCGAAGCGCCGGAACTCGTCAGCAGGCTGATAATCGGGTCTTCATCCGCCTGTATAACGGACGAACAGTACCAGGCTGTCGGCAGATGGGTTCAGCTGGCGGAAGCCGGAAACGCCGGAGACTTATATCTGGCATTCGGAGAAGCCGTCTGGCCGCGGGAAGTATTCGAACAATCCCGTAATCTGCTGGCGGAAAGCTCGAAAAACGTTACGGAGGAAAATCTGCGGCGTTTTGTGGTTCTGGCGGAAGGCCTGAAGGATTTCGACGCCAGAGAAAAGCTGCGGAAGATCGCCTGTCCCGTGCTGGTCATCGGATCTGCGGACGACCGGGTGCTTGGAGCGGATGCTTCCGGAGAAATCGCAAAGCTGCTGAAAGATCATACCGATGTTGAACTGTACATGTACGACGGGTACGGCCACGCGGCGTACGATACAGCGCCGGATTACAAAGAACGGATTCTGCGCTTCCTTGCGCAGGAATAGGATGGCAGTTCCGGCGCAAGCGGAAAATGGCTGGTATACGGACAGATATACCGGCCGTTTTTGTCTGCAAAGAGCATTCGGCATTAAGCTGCAGATGAACAATGTGCCTCCGTCTTTTTGCCGGAAAGAACCTTCCGCAGAACAAATCAGGCCTGAAAATCGTTTATTGATCATGAACGGGAATATAGCGTTGTATACCCGTGTCTGAAGGAGGAATGATTATGGCAAAAAAACGATTGTCCATGATACTGATGATTTTCATTGCCTGTTATTCAGTATCCACTGCGTCCGCATCTGAATACGGGATATTCGGGGAGCTTGCCATGGATGAATATGCGGATGAAAGGCTGGCCGGACTGGATCAGGTTGCGGAAACACTTGAGGCATCCCTGACCACAGAGGACGGCGCGCGGTTTGAGATTGGCCAGGGCTGCTATGTCGGAAATCATGTTTTTATCGCCTACAGAATCTGTGCCGTAACAGACCTGATCACCCTTTACGAAGGCGCTCCGGATGAAGGGACTGAATGGGATCAGGTCATTGAAGACTGGATTATGGGAGATCTCAAAGTCACGGGATATCCGGATGTGGATAAAGAAAACCAGTGGCTGGACGGGAAAGGTCAGCGGTGGCTTGAATGTCCGTATTGCCACAATGAGGAGTATCTTGAACTGGCAGACGGCACTTATCTTGATTTCACCGCGGGAACAGAAATGAAACTGGAAGACGGGACCGTCATAGGATGGAGGGAATGCCTGATTCCCATGGATACAGCACAGGATACTGAATCCATTACTTTTGTTGTGCCCGTATCCTATGGAAAAGCGATCAAATTCCAGGATTACTCCACATTCAGGGAAAACTTCGGCGTTGAACAAAACGTCGGTATTTCTATTACCCTGCACCATTTAGAAGAAACACCATAATTGTGCGGAAGCGATTGCTGAACCAGGCCGGAAACCGCTTTTTCCGTACTGCCCGCTGATTCATGACAGATCGGCGGGTTTTTCTTATACAGGATTCCCTGCAAACGGCATCGAATTCCTTTTTTACGTCTGTTATTCGCTCCAATAAGAGAAAAAAAGGGTAATAATCATGAAAAAAAACCCTTTAGTAAAACTACCTATATGCGGTAACTGTGATAATTTGCTTTGAAATAAAGCGTTTCATGACTTCACCTCAAACTGTTACCCGTTTCCTGGATAAGTCATCTGATCCGGCATGGTCGTCAGTCGGACCGCTCTGATTTCCGGATATATTTCCAGTTCAATCATCGCCGGATAATATAATTGTTGCAATCAAGGGAAAGGCCATATACAATCCGGTCCCGCTTTTTCGTGTGTCATCCGTTCCAATAAGGGTAAAAACAAGGGTAAAATAAGTGTAAAACACAAAAACGGAGCCCAAGAATGTAGGAAATTCAAGGGCTCCAGCGAGCGGAGCGGGTGGGATTCGAACCCACGGTACGTTGCCGTACACCTGATTTCGAGTCAGGGCCGTTATGACCACTTCGATACCGCTCCATGGCAACGGGCGCATTATATCATACGCCCGTTTTTTTTACAACCGTTTCAGTCAAAGGTAAACCGGTCCATTTCCGCGGTGCCTTCCCCTTCCGTTTCAAAAACGAAATAGACCGCGTGTTTTCCGATGCCGGCGCCTTTCACCGGGACGGTGATTTCCGCCGTTCCGGGCTCCGCTGTGAACACGGCGATTTCCTTTCCGTCACAGGTGTCGGTCCGTACCCGCACCCTGACCTTCCCCGCCGCGGACAGCTTCACCGTAACGGTCCGCGGCGCGTTGTTCCCGAACTGCAGGTAGCGGAAGCCGACGGTCGTCCCGTCGGTGATATCCTTCACCGGCGCGGAGATATCCTCCCGCTGCTCATACACCGGCGCGATATAAGCCGGCTTTTTTCCGCCATGCACGTGACACGCGTAGCCGGCGGAAATCCACAACCTCGCGTCCAGCCCGTTGGCCTGCGGCCCCTGGGAAGTCATTTCGACAGGGCCGCACGCAACCGGTTCTCCGCCGCGGTAGGTAATCTTCCCGAGATAGATCTTCCCGTCCTTCCCCTGCGCCGCGTCGATCGGCTCCAGCATCGCCTGCCTGGAGTATTCGTCCGTGCCCGTCTGCCGGTGGTAGAAGATATACCACTGGCCGTTGACTTCCATTACGGAGCCGTGGTTGTTTCCCCAGCGGTAGCTCATCACATTCCGCCCGTTTTCTCCCGGCAGGATCTCCCCGCCGTTGAAGCTGATATCTCCGCCGTCCCTGAATCCCTCCAGCGGGGAATCGCTCCATTTGTAGGACAGAAAACCGTTGCAGTGCTCATATACACCCAGCTCCGGCACTTCCTCCTCCGTCCTTTTCGAGTAAATATACACATATTTGCCGAAAATTTTCCGCGGACTGGACGCTTCAAAGAAATAATCCTTTCCGCTGTGTCCGTCCTGCCGCGCCCAGGGCGCGTTGCAGTGGGTCAGCGGATGCATCCGGAGCGTACCGGGTCTGATGGTGGCCATATCCTCGTTCAGCTCCGCGCAGGCTGAGCCGCAGAATCCCCAGTAGGCGTACACCCGCCCGTCGTCGTCCACCAGAACGCCGGGATCGAAGCCCAGTTCTGTTTTTACGGGATTGGTGAACGGCCCCCAGGGCGTTTTCGCGGAAGCCACCATGATCCTGGATCCTTTCCGCTCCGCCGCGTACATATAGTAAGTATCACCTTTCTGCACCACGTCCGGCGCGAAAAGGATGCTTCCGTCCTCCGCCCGGTAGCATACGCCGTGGCATTTCCAGTCCGTCAGATCCGTCACCGGCGCGGACCAGACCACATAGTCCGGGCCGCAGTACTCGGTCCGCTCCGTATCGTGGGAGCCGTAAACATAAACGCGTTTTTCTCCCCGGTATTCGAAAACCCTGGGTTCCCCGTCCGGCACATGTTCCCAGAGCGGCATATAAGGATTCGCCCCGCGAATATAAGCCCTGTCCATTCTTTATCCTTCCTTTCCTGCGCATGCGCGTGCTGTCCGTTCCGCAGCCTGAAGCATACCGGTTCGGAAAACGGCTGTCAAGTTCCTTCCGGGCGTCCCGGTCTTTTTACATTCCGCCGTTTGTGCTATAATTCCTTCATTCTGATATTCCGGAGGGATTTTATGGACAATACTGTACTGCAGCAGCTGAACGGCGGCGGCATCTGGCTGGTCTGCGGCGTCATCGTGGCGCTGATTGCCGTCGTATGCGTGATTTTTATTCTGCGCGCGTGGCACGCGGGCAAGGCCCTGGGCATGGATCCGGTGCGAATGCGCCGGGCGGTAACCTCCAGCGCCACCTTTTCCATCCTTCCCAGCGTGGGAATCCTGCTGGGTGTTTTGGCGCTGAGCGGCAGTCTGGGCACGCCCTGGCCCTGGCTTCGGCTGAGTGTTATCGGTGCGCTGCATTATGAGACCTCCGTCGCGGAAGGCGCGGCCGAACAGCTGGGCGTCCGGCTCAGTTCCGGGGAAATGACGGTGCAGGCCTTCTCCACCATTGCCCTGCTCATGAGCATCTGCATCATGTGGGGCATGATCCTTACAACCCTCTTCAACAGGAAATACCTCCGGCGTTTCGAAGGAAAGGAACTGGAGAAGAAATCCGGCGGGTTCGGGGACCGCGCCATGGTCGCCATGTTTATCGGCATGGTCAGCGCCTATCTGGGCAGCTATATCGGCGAGTTTGTCTCCCGGAAGCCGGAAGAGACAGCGGATGGTGTGAAATATGTTACTTCCCTTTTCTCCTTCCGGGGAAACTGGACACCGCTGGTGGCGGTTGCCGCGGCCGCGGCCGCCATGGGCGTGTTCATCTGGCTGAAGGAAAAGAAGAAATGGGAATGGGTTGAAAACTTCGCCATTGCCGGCAGCATGCTGATCGGCATGATCGCCACGGTCCTGGTCAGCCTGTGAAAGGAGGAGACAGAAAATGAAACGTGATTTTTCCTATGATACCTATATCAGCCATACCCACTGGCTCGGACGGATCTTCTCCGTCATGGTGCTGATTCTTCTGACAGGCGCTCCTTTTGTAATCGGCGGCATTCTGGGCGCGATGCCGGATCTGGCGGCCGCCGGCCGCGGTTTCCTGGCCGTCGGGCTCGTATGGACCGTATCGAGCTTTGTGGAATACCTGGTTTACACCCCCATGCTGGGTGCCGGCGGCAGTTACCTTGCCTTTATCACCGGCAACCTGATCAACATGAAGATTCCGTGCGCCATGAACGCCCGGGAGCTTACCGGAGCGAAGACCGGCACCGCTGAAAACGAAGTGATCTCCACGCTGTCCATTGCCACCTCCGCCTTGGTGACGATTCTGGTGCTCGCAGTCGGCGTGGCGCTGATGATTCCCCTGCAGCCGGTGCTCCGGAGTCCGGTGCTCCGTCCCGCTTTTGACAACGTGGTGCCGGCGCTCTTCGGCGCAATGGCCTGCCGGTATTACCGGAAGGATCCCCGCCTGGCGGCGGTCCCCCTGTGCGCCATGATGATCCTGTTCATCCTGGTACCTTCCCTCACCTCCTCCACCAGTTTCATGATCATTCCCAGCGGCGCGATCGCCATCGCGCTGAGCTGGCTGCGCTGGCGCAGGGAAAAGAAGGAGGCGGCCTGATCTATGATTGCCGGCTGGATCCTGCTCGGCCTGCTGGGCCTGCTGCTTCTCGCGGTTCTTGTTTCACTGGTCCGGACGCTGTTCATTCCTTCCCGGAAATCCACCTATGCACCCGCCCCGGATCCCGCGCGGGCCGAGGCATGCGCGGAAAAGCTTTCCCGGATGATTCAGTGCGAAACCGTCTCCGTGCCCGGAGAGGCGCAGCGGGAAAAGTTTCTTGCCTTTCACCGGGTTCTGGAATCCCAGTTTCCCCTGGTTCACGCCCGGCTGGAGAAAACGGAAATCGACGGGAATCTGCTCTTCTTCTGGAAGGGGAAGAGCAGCGAAAAACCGCTGGTGCTTATGAGCCACCAGGACGTCGTGCCCGCTGAAGGAAACTGGGACCGTCCGCCTTTCTCCGGCATGATCGCGGACGGAAAAGTCTGGGGCCGCGGCGCTTCGGATACAAAGTGCTCGGTGATGGCGTTTTTCCAGGCCGTGGAAGAGCTTCTGGAAGAAGGATATGAGCCGGAAAACGATGTGTACCTTTCGTCTTCCTGTACGGAGGAATGGGCGGGAGACGGCTGCCCGAAACTTGTGGCGGAGCTGAAGCGGCGGAACGTACGCCCCTGGATCGTCTGCGACGAGGGCGGCGGCATCATCGCCGAACCGATGGGAGGCATCCACGGGAATTTCGCCATGATCGGGGTGTTTGAAAAAGGCAAGGCGGATGTCCGCTTTACCGCCCGCTCCGACGGCGGACACGCCAGTACCCCGAAGCCCCATTCCCCCATTGCGAACCTTGCCGCCTTCGTACACGACGTGGAAACCCACCGGGTTTTCCGCCGCCGCCTGCCGAAGGAAGTCGCCGCGATGTTTGAAACCCTGGCCCCATACGCTTCCTTCCCCATGAAATGGATTTTCGGCAATCTCTGGCTTTTCCGGCCGGTGCTCCTGCAGGTGCTTCCTGCCATCAGCGCCCAGGCCGGCGCCATGATCCGTACAACCATCGCCTTCACCATGCAGACCGGCTCCGCCGCCTGCAACGTAATGCCCCAGGAAGCGACCGTGAGCGCCAATATGCGTTTCATTCCCCACCAGGGAATGGAGGAAAGCCTGGAAATCATTAAAAGGCGCGCAAGAAAGCACAGCCTGGAAACGGAAGTACTCTCCGCCTCGGATTACACGCCTTCCGCGGATCTCGGCGGAGACGCGTTCCGGATGCTGTGCCGCGTTGTGGAGGAAACCTTCCCCGGCTGCCCCGCTTCTCCCTATGTGATGACCGGCGCGACGGACGCCCGGTTCTACCAGGAAATCTGCGGTCATGTTTTCCGCTTTGCTCCCGTTATTTACGGGCCGGAGCAGATGAAAGGCATGCACGGCCTCAACGAGAATATCGGAATTGATTGTCTCCCCGGCGCGGTGGATTTTTACCGGAATCTGATCCGGAACAACCGCTGAAACACTTCCGCCTGCCCGCGTCCCGCGGCAGGCGGTTTTTCTTGTCTTGCCCCGTTCTGTTTGGTATAATGGTTAGGTTGAGGAAAAGGAGGAACAGGTGATGATTGCACAGACACCCCCGATGGGCTGGAACAGCTGGGATTGCTACGGAGCTGCCGTAACGGAGGAAACCGTCCGCAAAAACGCGGAATATATGGCCAGATACCTGAAACCTTTCGGCTGGGAATATGTGGTGGTGGATATCCAGTGGGCCCGTCCCAACGCGAGGGATCATTCCTATGAGCCTTTCACGGAGCTTGCGATGGACGGGTTCGGCCGGCTGATCCCGGCGGTGAACCGTTTTCCCAGTGCGGCGGACGGAGCCGGTTTCCGGCCCCTTGCGGATTACGTGCATTCCCTTGGCCTGAAATTTGGCATTCATATCATGCGGGGCCTGCCCCGCGCCGCGGCGCACGCGCACCTGCCCGTTGCGGACAGCGGCTGTTTCTGCCACCTCGCGGCTGATCCCGGCTCCGTCTGCGCGTGGAATCCGGATATGTACGGCCTCCGCTGCGACACGCCGGATGCCAAAGCCTATTATGACAGCATTTTCCGTCTCTACGCCTCCTGGGGCGTAGACTTCGTCAAGTGCGACGATATTGCCCGGGAATATCCCCGCTGCCGGCGGGAAATCGAGCTGATTTCCGAAGCCTGCCGCAACTGCGGGCGGGACATTGTGCTGAGCCTTTCCCCCGGGCCGGCGCCGCTGGAGCAGGCGGAGCACCTGAAAGCCAACGCCAATATGTGGCGCATCACCGACGATTTCTGGGATGACTGGCGCCTCCTAAAGGGGATGTTCGAACGCGCTGAAAAATGGTGTATTCATGCCGGTCCCGGACACTGGCCGGACGCGGATATGCTCCCTGTCGGCGCCCTCCGGCAATGCGAGGATCCGGATAGCCGGACCCGCTTCACGCATGCCGAACAGCGCACCATGATGACCCTGTGGTGCATGATGCGCTCCCCGCTGATGATTGGCGCGGAAATGACGAAGAACGATGATTTCACGCTTTCCCTGCTGACCAGCCGGGACGTGCTGGAGATCCTGCGGAGCGGCTGGTGCGCGCATCCGCTGCGCACTCTGCCGGAGGAAAGCGTCTGGATTTCTCCCCGGCAGGACGGGCAGGGCGTATATATCGCCCTCTTCAATCTGGGGGACAGGAAACGCGCTGTTTCCCTGGCCGCCGCGGAAGCGGGACTGCCGTTCTTCCGGGGCCGGGAACTCTGGTCCGGCAAAGCGCTCCGGAAAACCGGCGTTCTTCGAGCCGCCCTTTCGCCCCACGATGCCGCGGTCTGGCTGATCAAATAAACGGAGTTAGTTACGGATGAAACGATTGCTGGTTTTGCTGTGCTTCCTGCTGCTGGCGGCAGGATGTTCCGCCGCGGCGGCGGAAACGGTTGCCGCCTTCTCCCCGGAAAACCCCCGCGTCGGGGATTATGTGGATGTTGCGGTCACGCCGGGCCGGGAGGATCCGCAGGAGATTTCCTGGGAGCTCTTTATCGGGGAAGAAAAGTCAATCACCTATAAACCCGTGAGCAAGGATCCCGATAACGGCAGGCACCTCACCGCTTCCTTCCGTCCGCGGCAGGAAGGCGAATATACCCTGCGTGTCACGGTTTCCTGGGGCAAGGAAGATACGGAAACCGTGGAAATCACGGTTCCGGTTTCCGGATTCGCCCCGGCCCAGGAGAATCCGGATGTAGTCTACAGCCAGAAGGACGGCTGGTGGTACAAAAAGAAGTATTCCTCCAAGCGGGATCTGCAGAAAGCAGGCTGCGCCATCTTCGCGCTGAGCCACGCGCTGCAGCGCATGGGAATCTCTGACGCGGCCGTGGCCCCGGATGCGCTGGCGAAAACCTATTCCTACTATTATGTGGAAGGAAGGGGCACCTACAACGCGGGACTGATCGGAAAAGCCGCGGCGGATTATGATTTTCTGACCCAGAAGGACCTGCTGACGACTGAAAAGGAAATAGCCGATTCTCTCCGGCGGGGAGACCTTCTCTCCTTCAGCATCGTGGACGGCCACATTGCCCTGGCGGACGGCGTCAGCGGGGACGGTACGAAAGTCCATGTCGTGGACAGCGCGCCCGGCGCCACCTATGAACGGATCACCTCGCCGGAAAGCATTTTTTCCCTCAGCGAGGACGGCACATACACGGAAGCCGCGGCGCCGTCCCTTCTGCCCGGTATCCGCTGGTTCTTCGAAACCCGTGAATACGGCGGTACGGACTACTGGATGGATATCGGTTACTGCGCCCGGCGCGGCATGCGGCTGATCCGGCAGCAGTGGCTGAAGGCGGAAACGGAGGAAGGGCTCCGCGGTGTATCCGTTGAATATGTGGGAGCCCTTGTCACCAAGGTTGGCCGGGACAAAGCCGCGTGGCGGGTCCCCACGCGGAATCTTGTGATCTCCGGCCGAGATGCCCACGCGCCGCGGATCGCCATGGTCACCGCGAAGAAAGGCACCTATCTGAAGGATGGAAACGGCCGGCGGATCACCGGCAAAAGCGTGATCAAGCGCAATTACATGGTGCTGCTTCTGAGCAGCGACGAGGATTCTTATTACGCCTGGTGGGATGACGCGTTCGGCTACCTTACTCCGGAGGACGTCACCGTCCTGCCGGCCGCGCCGGAGTCCTTTGCCACCGGCGTAATCGTCTCCGGACGGGCCACCGTTCACCTGAACCCGGATAAGAAAAGCACCGGCCTGGCGGAATGGAAAAAGGATACCCCGGTCGCTGTCGCGGACAAGCAGGACAGCTATTATCTGGTCGAAGGAAAAGGCCTCCGCGGCTGGGTGCATGAAAAATACATTCAGCTGGACAAATCGGAAGAAAACGACGCAAAAGATACGGAAGGGAGCAGCAAAGATGGGCAGAAGATCGACGAAGGAAAATAAATCCATCTGGCAGACCACCCGGGAAGACCTGGGACTCACCCGCGAAAAAGCTGGTGAGCTGATCCCCGGTTTCTCGCCGGAGCGCATTGAAAAAATCGAGAACGGCCGTACGCAGATTCAGCCGGAAGACGTCATGCTGATGGCGGAGTATTACAAAACGCCCTCCCTGCGGAATTATTACTGCTGCAACGAATGCCCCATCGGGCAGGTATCCGCCCTGCGGACGGAATCCAAGGAACTGGCGCAGATCGCTGTAGAAACGCTGAATTCCCTGAACAAGCTTTCCAGGAGCCGCGACCGGCTGCTGGAAATCGTGGAGGACGGCGAGGTGAAGGCTGACGAATACGCGGACTTTGCCGAAATCAAGGCGACCCTGGACAGGATCGCCCTGAGCGTTTCCAACCTGCAGCTGTGGGTGGACGAACAGATTGCCGCCGGAAACCTGAACAAGCCCGAATAAACGCCGTTCTCCGTTCGGGAGAAAATCAGGATCCGGACAAAAAAAGCCTTGATCTTTAAAACGATCGGGATTATATTTTCGTTTGTGGGCTTTGAAACCAGGCCCCGGAAAGGAATTATCCGTATGGAAAAGAACACCAGAAGAGTCGGCACCGTTTCCCGCGGCATCCGCTGCCCCATCATCCGTCAGGGGGACGACCTCGCCTCCATCGTTACGGAAAGCATCCTGCTGGCCGCAAAGGAAGAAGGCTTTGAACTGCGGGATCGGGACGTTATTTCCGTCACCGAGTCCGTCGTTGCCCGTTCCCAGGGCAATTACGCCTCCGTGCAGGATATTGCGGACGATGTGCGGGCCAAATGCGGCGGAGGAACCATCGGCGTTATTTTCCCGATTCTCAGCCGGAACCGTTTCGCCATCTGCCTGAAAGGCATCGCTATGGGCGCGAAGAAAATTGTGCTTATGCTCTCCTATCCTTCCGACGAAGTCGGCAACGAGCTGGTCAGCCTGGACAAGATCGACGCTGCCGGCGTCAATCCCTATTCCGATGTACTCACCCTGAAGCAGTACCGGGATCTTTTCGGTGAAAACCGCCACGAGTTTACCGGCGTGGATTATGTGGCTTACTATGCGGAAATCATAGAAGCTGCCGGTGCGGAAGCGGAAATCATTTTTGCCAATCAGCCGCGTGCGATTCTTGAGTATACCGACACCGTCATCGCCTGCGATATTCATACCCGCGCCCGCACCAAGCGGATTCTGAAAGCGGCAGGTGCGAAAATTGTCCTTGGCCTGGATGATATCCTCAACGCGCCTGTGAACGGCAGCGGCTGCAACGAGCAGTACGGCCTGCTGGGTTCCAACAAGAGCACCGAGGATACTGTGAAGCTGTTCCCGCGGAACTGCACTGCCCTGGTGGAAGATATTCAGAAGCGGATTCTCAGCGCCACCGGTAAATGCGTTGAAGTTATGGTCTACGGTGACGGCGCCTTTAAGGATCCCAAGGGCAAGATCTGGGAGCTGGCGGACCCGGTAGTCTCTCCCGCCCATACACCCGGCCTCATCGGCACCCCCAACGAGCTGAAGCTGAAGTACCTGGCGGACAACGATTTCGCGCACCTGAACGGAGACGCGCTGCGTGAAGCCATTGAATCCAGCATCCGTGCCAAGGACGGCAATCTGAAGGGAAAGATGGCTTCCGAAGGAACCACTCCCCGCCAGCTGACCGACCTGATCGGCTCCCTCTGTGACCTGACCAGCGGCTCCGGCGACAAGGGAACGCCCATCGTGCTGGTACAGGGCTATTTTGACAACTACACCAACAACTGACCTTCTTTTACAGACAGGAAGAGGGACTGCGGATCTCCGCAGTCCCTCTTCCTTCTTCCGGGCGTTATCAGCCTTCAGTCTTTTCTTCCGCTGCTTCCACTACGCCTTCCACCGCTTCGGCAACCTGCTCGGCGACGGTTTCGTCCGTAGCGACGATTTCATATTCAGCTTCCTGTACGGGAGCTTCTTCCGCGGCGGGAACTTCCGGCTCCAGCACCTGGCGGATGCTCAGGCTGATGCGCTTCTTCTCGGGATCCACGCCCAGCACCTTGACCTTGACTTCCTCGCCGACCTTCACGGCGTCTTCCACCTTGGCCACGCGGGTTGTCGCGCACTGGCTGATATGCACCAGGCCGTCCAAGCCGGGCTCCAGTTCCACGAACGCGCCGAAATCGGTGATCCGGACAACCTTGCCGTCCACGATCTCGCCTTCCGGATACTTTTCAACCGCGTTATCCCACGGATGGGGCTGCAGCTGCTTGTAGCCCAGCTGGATGCGTTCCTTTTCGCGGTCCAGGGACAGAACCTTCACGTCCACTTCCTGGTTGGGCTTGACCACTTCGCTCGGATGCTTGATCCGGCCCCAGCTCAGGTCGGTGATATGGATCAGTCCGTCCACGCCGCCGACGTCCACAAAAGCGCCGAAATCGGTCAGCCGGCGGACGATACCGTGAATCACGACGCCCTCTTCCAGCTTTTCCCAGGCTTCCTTCTTTTTCGCGGCGGATTCTTCCGCGACAACAGCCTTGCGGCTGGCCACGACACGCTTTTTCTGCTTGTCAACTTCGATGATCTTCAGCCGCATATCCTTGCCGACGTAATCCGCGATCTTCTCAACGTAGCGCTGGCTCAGCTGGCTGGCCGGTACGAAAGCGCGTACGCCGCCGATGTCGGCGATCAGGCCGCCCTTGACAGCTTCCTTGCCGACCGCGTCCACATACTCGCCTGCTTCGTATTTTTCCATCAGGGCGTCCCACGCCTTGCGGTTGACGATGTTACGCTGGCTCAGCAGCACATTGCCTTCTCCGTCGTTTACTTTGACGACTTCGACTTCAATCTCATCGTCCAGTTTGACATCCTGGTCAACCAGATCCGCGCGCTTGATCAGTCCGTCTGCCTTGTAGCCGATGCTGACGCAGACTTCATCGTCGGTGATCTGCACGACTTTTCCGGTCAACGTCTGTCCGGGCCGGATCCTCACCAGAGTAGATTCGACTTCTGCCATGAAGTCATTGTGGTTTTCCTCCTCAGCGGGTTGGGTCAGGTCCTTGTTTTCCAGTTCGCTCATGCGTGTGACAACCTCCTTAAGTGAATCCGTCGGTGTGGATGCACCGGCGGTGATTCCAATCTTTTCGGAATCTATATTTGCAAAGGCGGGCGGTATTTCCGCCGCACTCTCTACCAGGATCGTCTTTTCGCATCTGCTTCTGCAGACGTCGAAAAGTTTTCGCGTATTTGCGCTGTTCCGGCCGCCGACCACGATCATGGCGTCCATCCGGCCAGCCATCTCCGCCGCTTCCCGCTGGCGGATTTCCGTGGCGTTGCAGATGGTGCAGTGCGCGTCCAGAGTACGGATCTTCTGCCGGAGCACCTTCAGCACCGTTTCCCACCGTTCCGGCGGGTAAGTGGTCTGTGAAACGGCGGCTGCTCTTTCCATCTCCGGCAGGCTTTCCGCTTCTTCCGGCGCTGCCACGACCCACACCGGGCCGTATGCCCAGCCGGCCGTCCCCTGCACTTCCGGGTGTTCTTTTTCCCCTACCAGGATCACCGGCGTTCCGTCCCGGGAGGATTCCTCCACAATCCGGTGCATCCGGTCCACGAAAGGGCAGGTCAGATCCAGAACCTCCTGGCCGGCCGCCTGCAGCTGCTCCATCGTCGCCCGTGATACCCCGTGGCTCCGGATCAGCACCCTGCGGTTTCCGGCCTCTTCCGTATTCTGTACGGAAGCCAGCCCTTTCTCCTCAAGCTTTGCAACAACGGAGGGATTATGAATCAGGTCGCCCAGCGTACAGGAGGGAACTCCATCCTGCGCCGCTTTCTCCGCCATCTCCACGGCCCGCCGGACGCCCATGCAGAACCCGGCGTGAGCAGCAACCTCCAGAGGCATAACCGTATCCCTTCGCTTTCAATTACGCTACATCTATAAGTATTTTCGCTTCCCCTGCTGAATTTCCTGCAAGTCCGGAAATTTTTTTTTATTTCTTTGCGGCTCCCGTACCGTGTTCCGCAATCATCTTCCGGAAGGTCTTCCGGAAGCGCTCGTTCATCTCCTCGCAGGTGTCCTTGTTGATTCCCTTTTCCAGCAGGTCGTCATAGGCGATGGGTTCTCCCACATACATCCGCGTAACCTTGAAAAAGCTTAGCTTCCGGTCGATATACATGGGAATGATCGGTGCCCGGGTCCGCATGGCGATCAGGGACGCGCCGTTTTCAATCTGTTCCATCTGGCCCTCGTGGTGCCGCGTGCCTTCCGGGAAAATCAGCAGGATTTTTTTCATTTTGACGGCTTTCATGCAGTTCCGCATGGCTGCCATATCCGTGTTGTGCCGGTCCACAAGAATACAGTGTGCCCGGGTCAGAATCTTCTCCGCCAGTTTTCCTTTTCCCAGTTCCTTTTTCCCGAGGAAAACAACCTGCCGCCCGGGAATCTTAATGGCCATCGCGACAGGATCCAGCGCGTGCTGGTGATTGGCAATCAGCACATAGGGGGCTTCCGCGTCCAGCCGTTCCCTGTTGTAGCACCGCACAGGCATCACGGTCCCGAAAACAATCTTTGCCAGGAAACGTATGACCTCATACAGGATGCTTCGTTTATCCGTTACAGGCTCCAGGATCTTTTCAGCCATTGCGTTTTGCCTCCACAATCCGCAGAATCGCGTCCACCGTCTCATCGAAGGTCAGGGAAGTGGAATCCACAAGCTCCGCGTCCGGCGCCCGGCGAAGCGGTTCCACGGGGCGGTTCATATCCTGCTCATCCCGCTTTTTCAGTTCCGCCAGCACATTTTCAAAGGAATCGTTCATTCCCTTTTCCCGCATCTCCAGATACCTGCGGCGCGCGCGTTCCTCCTGGTCCGCTGTCAGGAAAATTTTCGCGGCAGCGTACGGCAGCACTGTCGTGCAGATATCCCGGCCGTCTACCAGCATGTCCGTTTCAGCGGCCAGGCGCTGCTGGATCCGGACCATTTCCTTCCGCACTTCGGCGTACCGGCTCACGGTGGAGGCCGCCATACTGACTTCCGGCGTCCGGATCAGCCCGGTCACATCCTCATTTTCAATGAACGTGTGCTGGCCGTCCGCTTCATAGCTGACGGCAATCTTCAGCCCCCTGCACAGCCCGACAATTTTTTCCTCGTCTCCGGTATCAATCCCTGCCCGAAGCGCCGCAAGCCCCAGCGCGCGGTACATGGCGCCTGTATCCAGATGCAGAATTCCCAGCCGCTTCGCCACAGCGTCCGCGACCGTTGATTTTCCCGCTCCTACCGGACCGTCTATTGCAACGTTCAGCCTCATACTCCGAACCTCCGACTCTGAAAAGTTGTATCGTGTTTATTATACACAATACGCCCGCATGGTTCAATCTTTCCTCCACAAAGCTGAAACGATATGTTTTTACAATTTTGCTGTTTTTTCGCTTGACACGTGTTTTTTTGAAATATATACTCAATTCAAGTTGAAAGCAGCAGATCATTAGGGAGGTTTTTTCCATGAAAACTACAGGAGTTATCCGTCAGCTGGACGCCCTGGGGCGCATTGTTCTCCCGATTGAGCTTCGGCGCACGCTGGAAATCGGGCCGAAGGATATGCTCGAGATTTTTGTCGAGGGTACTTCCGTGATCCTGCACAAGTATGAGCCGGACTGCCTTTTCTGCGGCAGCAGCCGCGGCCTCACCCCGTACAAGGACAAGATGATCTGCTCTGCCTGCCTGAAGGATCTCAAGCAGCTTTGATTTTACTTCCTTTCCCGCATCCGGGCCTCCGGCCCGGATGCTTTTTTGTCTTGAAACTTCCGGACCTCCCGGGTATAATGGCTCGTGAAAGGAGTCACTATGTCCTACGCTTTTTTTGCTTATCTTTCCCGGCTTAAGCTCATCAGCCGCTGGAGCCTGATGCGCAACACCCAGCCGGAAAACGATGCGGAGCATTCCCTCCAGGTTGCCATGATCGCCCACGCGATCGCCGTCATCGGGCGGGACCGGTATCACCGGGATACAGATCCGGAGCATGTGCTGACCCTTGCGGTCTACCATGACGCCACCGAGGTTATGACCGGCGATCTGCCAACGCCTGTGAAGTACCATAACGAAGCGCTTCGCGGCGCCTACCGCCGACTGGAAGACGTATCGGCGGACCGGCTCCTTGCGCTCCTGCCGGAAGATCTGCGTCCCGCCTTTACGCCATGCCTGAAGCAGGAAAAAGGGTACGACCGGGATGTGGTCAAGGCAGCGGACAAGATTTCCGCGTACATTAAATGCCTGGAGGAAAAGCGGGCCGGCAACCGCGAATTCGACTATGCGGCGGAGAATGTCCGCAAAAGCCTGGACGCAATCAGTCTCCCCGAAGTGCGCGACTTCCTGCGGGATTTCCTGCCTGCCTTTGAAATGACCCTGGATGAACTGAACCACCCGACAAATGAGTAACCTTTTCAGGAGGATTTTTTCATGAAACGTATACTGGCCCTTCTGCTCTGCCTCGCCCTGTTCCTGCCCGTCCTCTCCTTCGCCGAAACAGAAGAGGAAATCGACCTGGATGATCTCTTTGACGACGAGGATATTGACCTGGATCTGGATGACGACGGAAATATCGTCCTTCCCGACGAAGAGGAAGCTCCGGAGGAGGAGTCGGCCGACGAAGGGCCCATCGGGGATCTGCTGGCCGATGATTCCACGATCAATTATGATGAGCTGGACATCAACGAAAATCTTCCGGATGATGTGATCAACATCCTCCTGATCGGCCTCGACTACCGGACGCAGACCCGGAAAGCGGAACAGTATCTCGATCAGCAGATGGGTTCATATAACGGCCATGTCAAGCGCAGCGACGTGGTAATGATCCTCTCCATCGACCGGATTGAGGGAACCCTGAAGCTGACCTCCATCGCCCGTGACCTGCTTGTGGACATTCCCAAGTCAAACGGTGTCGGCTATTCCACGGGCGCCATCAACAATGCCTTTGCTGTCCGGTATTTTGAGAACGGCACCTTCCATCATTCCGCGGACCGTCCCGACATCCTGATGCGCACCGTAAACCACAACTTCCAGCTGAACATTCAGTACTATATCGCCACAAATTTTTACGGCGTGGAAGAAATCATTGAATACTTCAACGGCGTGGATATCGACCTCACCAAAGCCGAGGCAAAGGCCATCAACAAATACATTCACGACAAAGGCTCCAAAATGACGTACGATACGCATTCCAAGGGCCGCAAAGCGCTGGACGTGAAGAACGGCGTGCAGCATCTGGACGGCCTGCAGGGGCTGATTTTCGCGCGTACCCGGAGTATTGCCGGGCAGAATGACCTGCAGCGCACCGGGCGCACCCGCCGCCTGCTGGAGGCACTGCTGCATCCTGTTGCCGAAAAGCTCAAGAGCAGGGAACTGAACCCTTTGAATCTGCTGATGGATCTGACGAAATACTTTGTCACCAATATGAACCTGCAGGTCATGTTTGAAAAGCTCTGGCCGGCGGTCCGGGACGGCGAAATCATGAGCCATCTGGACAGCATGACGTCCCTGATCGAGGAAAACCGGATTCCCGGGGAAACCGGCTTCGGCTATCAGAACGGCAAAGTCAAGCTGACCAGTATACAGAAGACTACAGAAGAACTCCATCAGTTCATCTACGGCGCTTACTATCCGGCCAACTGATGATTTCCGGGCATAAGATCAGGGCTGCGGTTCTTCCGCAGCCCTTTCTGTTTCGCTCCCGCAGTCGGCTGTCAGCCGATCTCCCGGAAGCTTTTCCCCGTGATTTTCCAGTATCCCAGGCAAAGGCCTCCGTATACCGTGGCGCCCGTCACCGTCTGGATCGCAAGATTCAGCCATGTTTCCCGCGGCAGGAGCATTCCTGCCAGCCGGACGCATCTGAGCATTGCCAGTCCGAACACGGCGTAGATTCCGACGTAGCGCAGATACTGCCTGTAGGGCAGCTCCTTCCGGAGAATCAGGTACTGCACCACCGGCACCGTCATTTCCGCCATCAGTGTTCCGGCCACCGCGCCCATGCTCTTCAGCCCCGGAATCAGGCAGGCGTTGGCAATCAGGTTCACTGCCGCCCCGCAGCACACGCTCTTTACAAAAATATGATCCCGCTTCTGCGGCAGCACCACCTGTGTCCGGATCACGTTGGCGAAACCGATCATGATCAGCGTGAACGCCAGCGGAATCATCAGCGTCCCGGAATAACGGAAGTCTTCCCCGTAGAACAGCGGAGCAAACCGATCCGCCACCGCCGCAACGCCGAAGGCCATGGCGCTGACCATGCACAGGATCAGTTCCATGCTCCGGTCAATATGACGCCCGATCCGTTCCGTCTCGCCTTTTTCCTGCATATGGGCCACCTTGGGCATCATCACTGTTCCGATGGCGGAAATGAACCCGCTCAGGCAGTAAATAATCTTCTCCGCGTTTTCATACAGGCCGTTCTCCTCCACGCCGGCGATGGCGCTGACCATCACCTTGTCCATGGTCCGGTAGACGTTCACCGCAAGCACGGAAATGAACAGCACCGCGCAGGGCGCGAGATGCTTCAGGCTTTCCCGCAGCGGAACACGCCTGTATGTCACTTTCCCGCGCAGGGACGCGGCGCTCAGCAGGTTGCCCGCCAGTGTCGCAAGGCTCCAGACAAAGGCGTAGATCCAGAGGTCCGTTTTTTCTTTTACAAAAAGGAAAACGCAGGCGGCGGCCGCCAGCTTCACGAAGGTATTCCGCAGCGCGATAGGCTTGAAGATATCCAGCCCCATCAGGCACCAGTCAAAACTGCACAGGCAGCTTACGCTCATCATCGTCAGATGCAGGGCAATTGTCCGTTCCTCCCCGGCCACCAGGAACACGTACCCGAACCATGCAGCAAGCGTCGTGCCGGCCACCAGCAGCTGCATCTGCCAGATGGCTGAAAATGTGCGGTCCAGTTTTTCCCGGTCATCCCGTGCCTGAGCAATCGTGCGCACCCCGTAATCGTTCAGGCCCAGCATCCCGATCAGGCAGAAAATGTAGGAAACGCTCCACGCCAATGAATAAAGCCCCACACCGTCCGTCCCGACCGTGCGGGACAGGTATGGGGCTGTCACGAGCGGCAGGAATACGGAGAACATGCGGTAGGCCACATTATACGCCGCGTTCTTTTTCGTACTCATGCCATTCCTCCTGTGAAGCGCAGCGGCGCGCTGCCGTTACCCGATCATCTGAAGCTGGGGCAGCAGCATGGTCGCGATCCCGAAATAAACCAGCAGCGACAGAGCGTCCACAATCGTGGTAATAAACGGGCTCGCCATCACCGCCGGGTCAAACCCGAGTTTCTTCGCCAGCATGGGCAGTGTGCAGCCCACCATCTTGGCGCACAGTACCGTAACGAACATGGTCAGGCTTACGACCAGCGCGACGGTTACCGTTACATCCTCCGTCTTCAGCAGCAGATGATCCACAACCATGATTTTTGCGAAACACAGCGCTGCCAGCGCAGTACCGCACAGCACCGCCGTGCGGAGTTCCTTCCAGATGACCTTCAGGATATCCTTAAACTCCAGTTCGCCAAGCGACAGGGCACGGATCACCGTAACGGAAGACTGGGATCCGGAATTGCCGCCGGTATCCATCAGCATCGGGATAAACGCCGTCAGGCAGACCATTACCGCCAGTTTTTCCTCAAAGTTCGTCAGAATCAGGCCGGTGAACGTCGCGGAAATCAGCAGCAGGGACAGCCAGGGGATCCGGTGCAGGAAAAGGTCGAGAGGAGAAGACCGCAGATAGGTCTTGTCGCTCGGCGTCATACCGGCCATGATCTCGATGTCCTCGGTCGCCTCGTCTTCCATGACGTCCATGGCGTCGTCAAATGTAACGATGCCGACCATCCGGTTGTCCCCGTCCACGACAGGAATCGCCAGCAGGTTGTATTTGCTCATCATCTGGGCAACTTCTTCCTGGTCGGTATGCGTCGTCACCGTGATGAGGTTCGATTCCATGATGCTGTCGATCGTCTGCAGGTCACTGGGGGCCAGCAGCAGGCTCTTGACGGAAACCGTGCCCACCAGGAGCCGGTTCTCCAGCACATAGCAGGTGTAGATCGTTTCCTTGTCCACGCCGGTCCGGCGGATGCGCAGGATCGCGTCCCCCACCGTCATATTCGGCGACAGCTTGACATATTCCGTAGTCATCACGGAACCTGCCGAATTTTCCGGATACTGCAGAATCTCGTTGATTTCCTTGCGCATCTCCGGATCGGACTGCGCGAGAATCCGCTGGACCACGTTGGCAGGCATTTCCTCAACAATGTCCACCGCGTCGTCCACGTACAGCTCGTCCATGACCTGGCGCAGTTCACTGTCGCTGATACCCCGGATCAGCGCTTCCTGCTGATCGCTCTCCATTTCCACGAAGCTTTCGGCAGCGAGCTCCTTCGGCAGCAGCCGGAAAAGCAGCGGCAGTTTCTCCGTTTCAACCCCGGAAAAGACCGCGGCAATATCCGCCGGGTTCATGGTTACCAGCACATCCCGGATTGTTGCGTATTTTTTGTCTGACAGCAGAGTGGATAAAGTGTTCTCCATCGTGACAGAATGATCCGCCATGCTTGCTCCCTCCCATTCACAGGATGATGAAGCCAGCAGTAAGCACACGATGCATACGGGAGGACGAAGCCCCGCCTGAAATTATCTGAGATGGAACAGGAACGCCGTGGCGCTCAGGTTCCGCATACTTCGCCCGACCGGTATGCCGCTGCTACTCCCAGCGTCCATGACATTCCCTCCTTATTACATTTGCCCTCGATATCCTCTCCGGCCGATTCCGGAGCCGGACTACCCGGTTATTATACCCTTTACGCAAAAACAAAGTCAAGAAAAAAAGCGCTCCGAAGAACGCTTTTCATTCCGGTATTCCGGAAACCGGCGCAGCCCTGCGGCAGGTTTTATTCCGCTTCCGTGCAATGATTGGCCGCGAAGCATTCCCTGCACACCTTCCGGTAACGGGTGCCGAGCTGATCCTCGATCTTTGCGTCGATCAGATCCGTCACCTTCCCGCAGATCTCGCAGGCCCCCCTGGACGCTGAACTGCCCGCCAGGTATTCCGCGTAGGCAGGCTTCGGGATCAGCTTGTTCTCAAGCCGTTCAACCCGCACATGCGTATCCCCGATGCAATACACAACCCAGGAGCTCAGCCAGCTGACCACCGCGCCGCCGGCCGCGATTGCAATGCAGGGAATCAGCTCCATCAGCTTCGACAGGTACAGGAACGCGCCTGTGCCGACGGACCCCAGAATCCCGATCACGCAAAGAAATACAGCCAGGCCTTTGACCTTGCGACCGATATTGCTGAACATCAGATCATTCCTCTTTTCTGAATATTATGGAATTAACGGGAGCTTATTAAGTTTATGTTATCACATCTTTTCCCGCATGTCAAAGAAAATAAAGGCCCGCGGGTTTCTCCGCGGGCGCTTTCGGCCGCTCAGGCTGTTTCTTCTTTTTTCTTAAGGTAACGTTCCGAATATTCTTCGAAAAAGAAGTCGAACTGATGCGTATGCTCCTGTTTCAGGGCTTCGGACATCTCATGCACATCCAGGGCGTTGTCCTCCAGTTCAATCTGGACAATCGCGATATTGGAGCAATGGTCTGAAACGCGTTCGAAATCGGAAATCAGATCATTGAACACATAGCCGTTGGCGATCGTGCATTTCCCCTTCTGAAGCCTGGCGGTATGCTTTTCCCGCATTCTCCGGCACATGACGTCGATAACCTGTTCCAGGGGTTCCACCCTGTACGCTGTTTCCGTGTCATTGGAGAGGAAGCATTCGATCGTAAGCTCCGTAATCGCGCCGATAGCTTCCCGAAGCTTCTCCATTTCCTTCTCGCCCTTGTCGGAAAAGCGGATTTTCTTTTCCTGGATTTCCTCCGCCCGCTGGGCAATATTCAGGGCATGGTCGCTGATTCTTTCCAGATCCGTAATCGTCCGCAGGTACTGGCTGACCGCCTTGTTCTGCGTCTCTGTCATTTCCTGGCCTGTCAGGCGCATCAGGTAACTGCCGATCTTGTCCTCATAGCGGTCAACAATGCCTTCCAGGGATACAACCTCCTGCATGGCCTTGGCGGAATACTCATCCAGCATGCCCATCGCCGTCTGGATGGATTTTCTGGTCAGCTCAGCCATCTTGTTCATGGTCAGCCGGGTCTGCTCAACCGCCAGCGTGGGATACGCAAGGAAACGTTCCTCCAGACGGTTCATGTCCTCCGTCTCTTCTTCCTCGCGTGGATCTCCCTTGACCAGCCGGATCATCAGTTTTTCAATCAGCGGAATAAACCAGGCGAGCACCATCACCGTACTTACCCGGAAGAGCGTATTCATCAGCGCGATGCTAAACATGTTCACCTTGTCTTCCATAAAGGAGAAATGCAGAAAAGCGTTCAGCCCATAGAATACGGCGGCGAAAAGAATCACCCGCAGGATTTCGATCACGGGGTAGGAAAAAGCCGCCCGTTTTCCCTCCCTGGAAGAACCCAGTCCGGAAAGAATCACGGGAACGGAAGCGCCGATGGCGATACCGAGAATAATCGGCAGCGTTTCGGAAAAAGTCATGATCCCGGTGCTGCTCAGAGCCTGCAGGATACCGACGGAAGCGCTCGCGCTCTGCAGGATCGCCGTGAACACAAAGCCCATCAGGATTCCCAGAAAAGGATTGTTGAAGTTCGTCAGGAAGGAAACAAACCCGGGATCCTCCCGCAGTCCGGAGACCGCGCTGCTCATGGTCTTCATTCCGAACATCAGCACCGCGAAACCCATCAGGATGTCCCCGGTATGGATCAGCGCCTTCTTTTTGCAGATCATCCGCATCAGAATCCCGGCGATTGCCGCGATCGCGCTGAGGTTTTCCGTATTCAGCAGCTCCAGCACCGTGGATGTCCCGCTGCCGCCCACGCTGCTCAGGCAGATCAGCCACCCAGTGATGCTGGTGCCCACCACGGCGCCCATGATCACCGCCAGCGCCTGGCGCAGCTTCATCATCATGGAGTTTACAAAGCCAACCACCATTACGCTGGTCGCGGAAGAGGACTGGATCACCGCCGTGACCCCGGTACCAAGCAAAATGCCCCTCAGCGGTGTGCCGGAAAGCCTGTAAAGAATCAGTTCGAGCTTATTGCCCGCAACTTTTTTCAGGCTGTCCCCCATCAGCGACATTCCGAACAGGAACATCGCAACCCCGCCCAGGAGCTTGATTACATCTGTGATATTCATATTCCCTCCGTCGGCATGTTTCCTTCCCGGCGCTCCCGGAGCGCCCATGCCCTTTCCTATCTCCTTAACAACTGAATTATATCATGCGGTTTTTCGGATTGCAATTCCGGTTTTCCCTTTTTTATCGGTTTGCCGGCCTGCCGTGCGGGACCTGGACCATCCTCTGTTTTCTGCTTTATCACAATAAACAAAGAATGTACGAAAGTGTTCTTGCGTCGTCCGCGCCTGCCGCATATAATACTGACCTGTATACAGGATTCAGTATTTTAAATCATTTGAAAGCGGTGATTGAATGAACACTGAACTGATTGTCTTCATTATCTACCTGAGCTTCATGGTAGGCATCGGCCTTTTCTTCTTCCTGCGCTCCCGCGGCGGCGGCGAGAAGGAATACTTCCTTGGCGGCCGGAAAATGGGGCCCTGGGTATCCGCGCTATCCGCCGGCGCCTCCGACATGAGCGCCTGGGTGCTCATGGGACTCCCCACGGCGATCTATGCCGCCGGTCTCGGACAGGTCTGGATCTCGGTCGGCCTTGCTGTCGGCTATGCGCTGAGCTGGATTTTTGAAGCGCCGCGTCTGCGCGCCTTCTCCATCGTTTCCGACGACGCCATTACCATTCCGCAGTATCTGACCCGGCGCTTCCGTTCCAAGTCCTATGCGCTTCAGGTTACCTGCGCGGTCATCTTCCTTGTGGCCTACACCATCTATGCCGCCTCCTCCATCAAGGCCGCCGGTTCGATGTTCCAGACGGTTATCCCCAGCCTGGATCCCAGCTTCGCCATGTACCTGGCGGCAGGCATCATCATCGCCTACACTTTCCTGGGCGGTTTTTCAGCTGTCTGCTGGACGGACTTCTTCCAGGGCCTGCTGATGCTTGGCGCCCTGCTGATTGCGCCGATCTTTGCGATGAATATGCTGAAGGTGGATGCGAAGACGATCACGGAAGAAACCCCGGCGTTCTTCAACGTCTTTACCAGCTGGCAGGATATTGTTTCCGGCCTTGGCTGGGGCCTCGGCTATTTCGGTATGCCGCATATCATCATCCGTTTCCTTTCCGTCCGTTCCCAGAAGGCTGTCCGCAGGTCCGCGGTCATCGGTATCTCCTGGACGACGCTGATCCTGGTCTTCGCGGCGCTGGTTGGTATTTTCGGCCGGCAGATGATCGGCCTGGACGCTGAAATCGTCAAGAACGAACGGGTGTTCATCACCATGGTCCGCACGATCTTCCCCTCGGTGGTGTCCGGCATTCTGCTTTCCGCGATTCTGGCCGCGTCCATGTCCACCGCGGACAGCCAGCTCCTGTCTGCCGCCTCTGCTTTCTCGAGCGACGTATATAAACCCATCGTCCGCGGCAACAAAGCGAGCGACCGTGAAATGCTCTGGACCGGCCGCATGGTTGTGCTGATCATCGCGGTCATTGCCCTGGTCATTGCTTCCAACCCCGACGCCGGAAACATTATGAGTCTGGTGTCCAACGCCTGGGGCGTGTTCGGCGCCGCGTTCGGACCGGTTATCCTGCTGAGCCTCTTCTGGAAGCGCCTGAACTTTGCGGGTGCCATGGCCGGCATCATCACCGGTGCGGTAACGGATATCCTCTGGCTGATCCTCCTGTCCAAGCCAACCGGTGTGTATGAAATTGTTCCCGGATTCATCTGCGGGGCGGTTGCCGCCGTACTGGTCGCCCTGTGCACCAAAGCTCCCTCCGCCGAGGTGGAAGAGCTCTTTGAAAAAGGCGCGAATTATCAGGAAATTGACTGAACATTATTCAGAACCCGAACCGGTTTCAAAAGGGCTGCCTCGCGGCAGCCCTTTCTGCGTCTCTGCCTGCAGGAACCGTTCAGTCCTCCAGGCGCTCTTCAATCTCGTCCATCAGGTCCTCAACCTCTTCCAGGTCATCCAGCCAGGCATCGTATTCCTCGCTCTCCTCGTCCTCCGGCTCCTGCGCTTCAATTTCCCCGTACAGTTCCTCCAGCTGGCTGTATAGCTCCCGGAGGCTTCCGGTATCCAAAGTGTCCGGATCCGGCAATTGGCTGAGATCAAACTTCATCGGTTTATATTTCCTTTCTTTTTGATTTATCACCTGTTCAGAGCTTCTGAATGACAAAGCACTCCGGAGCTCCTTCTCCCGCGTTCGGAAAAGTCTGCCGCAGCACATTATACTCTCTGTTGGGCAATGCGGCAAAAAACGCTGCCAGCATATCCCGTTCCCGCTCCCCCTCCGGATGCCCTGGATAAGCGCAGACTGTAACGATTCCCCCGCGGCGCAGCAGCTTCAGCGCGCCCTGTACCGCCTTTTTCGTGGATTCGCACCGCGTGGTAATGCCGTGATCCCCGCCCGGCAGCCATCCAAGATTGAACACTGCCGCGTCAATCGGCCCAGGGACGGTTTCCTCTATTTCCGCATGGCTTCGGCACAGCAGCGTGGCCCTGTCCGACATGCCGTGCTCCTCCAGCAGCTTTCGTGTGGAAGCCACAGCGTCTTCCTGGATATCAAAAGCATAAACATGCCCTTCTGCCCCCGTCTGTTCCGCCAGGAACAGCGTGTCATGCCCGTTCCCCATGGTCGCGTCCACAAGGACATCCCCGGCTTTTACAGCCCGCTCAAGTGCCTCCCGCGCAAGGAAGCGGGCAGATTTCAGTTCATAAGCCATAAATTCCTCCGGATTCGTTCATTCTCCGCACCGCAATTATACCCGCTGCTGAAAAGGAAAAAAAGATTTGACACGTTTCATCGGTTGTGATAATATAATTGGGCTGTCAGGAACAGCATGTGGGCTCGTAGCTCAGCTGGATAGAGTGTTTGACTACGAATCAAAAGGTCGTGGGTTCGAATCCCGCCGGGCTCACCAGAGAGGAGACTTCGAAAGAAGTCTCCTTTTCCTTTATATTTCAACGCTTCCAGCGTTTTTCACATTGATGCTATTCAAATCCTATGTTAACCAGATCCGACATGTCCGAGACATAATATCACGTATTTTTACCCATTTTTACGTACCGAAACAGTTCAAAAACGGTTCAAAAACGGTTCAGGAAAAAACGACCGGATGTGGCTTTATATAAGGTCTGAGAGCATCTGACGGTTAGCTGGCCCTGAATGAAGACTGCTCCTGTTCGGGAACTTGGGGAACAAGCCCTTTCTCCATAAATGCAGCCAGCTTGGTGGCGTCTTTTTCCTCCGCAGCCTTGGAAAGCTTAGTATAGATCTCCAGAATCATTTTCAGAGATGCATGCCCCATCCAGTGCTGCAGGGTTACGACGGGAATATCGGCGTAATAACACCGGGTACAGAAGTCAACCCGAAAGTCATGACAACGAATCGTCACTTCCTTCCAGAGTGGAAGCTCCTGTCCGGCGGCCAAAAGCGCTTTATGCGCTCTGGTACGGCCATACCAGCGTTTCGGACATCCGTTAATCCTGGTTTCCAGGAATGCCATATAGGACTCATATTTTCGTTCGAAAGCGGTCTGCGACATAAGTGTACCGTCTTCTTTTGTACATAAAAGTCCATGATGCCCCCGAAGTGCATCTGCCAGAGGCTTTACAAGGGGAATAGTCCGCTTTGCGTTCTCGGTCTTTCCCTCTGATTCCTCCGGTTGATTTCCGTTGGTGAAAGTTACCGCGCCTCTTACCGTAATCAAATTCCGTTCAAAGTCCACGTCCCGATCAACATTGATAAAGATTGCTTCGCCCCTGCGAAGGCCGGTGAAAAGCATGACCATCGCCACAAGACCGAAATCATGCTCCTGATAAGTGGAACAGATCAAATCGCGTTCCCACTCTTCGAGGGCCCGGTGCCCTTCGGTTTTTTTACATTTTGGACGTTTGACCAGGTCCATCGGGTTGCGCAGGATCGCGCCTTCTGCAAAAGCTGTGCGGAAGATTCCCCTCATGGTGGTCAGAAACTTGTTGACATAGGAAGTGGAATAAACAGAGAGTGTATTGGTGACAGCCTGAATATCTGTCACTGTAATGCGCCGCATCGGCTTATTATTCAGCTTCTCACCGGCATATCTGATCATACCGGCATACTGCTGCTGTTGACGGGAACTGCAATCAACACGATAGGTTTCGAGCCATCTCAGCCCGTATTCCGTGAATGGCGTGTCGCAGCAATCGTAGTCGATTCCCGCTCTTTCCAATGCGACATATTCATCGCGTTTACGGAGTGCTTCTTTTTTACTCTTTCCGTAAAACTGCTTGTTTTTATAGTTTACCTTGAAGCGTCCATCGCTTCGCTGAGCTAACTGATTGCGAGACATTTTCTTTATCCTCCAATAAAAATGCCCCACAAAGCTATCTGATTCAGTTATCAAGGTTCACAGGGGTGTTTGATTTCCCCTGTGTCTATGATAACAGTCTTAGCCTTGTGGGGCAATGGTTCGTTTGGTTTATTTCTTCAGTGTGACTTTATGCTGCGGTATCCGCCGGTTCAGACAGCGGTTGACTGCTCTGTTCATCAATCCAGTGTTGCAGCCCCAGTCGGTTCACCAGAATTCGTTTACCGATCCTGAATGAGGGAAAATCCGGTTCCTTAACCAGTTCGTAGGCGACAGGCCTGGAAAGATGCAGTTCATCTGCTGTTTCCTCAACTGTAAGGGTCATCCGCGGCACAGAAGGAAACCTGACAGCCGTCTCTATTTGGGAATCAGAACAGGTTTTTTTCTGAGTTTTCAGCGGTAAAGCCTGATCAAACACAGGCAACACTCCTTTCATAGTATAGTGAGAATGGCTTCTTTTTCCGCGTACGTGCGTACCTGTGTACGTTCATTATATGGTACGCTTGTACGGACGTACGTAAATTTACTGCGAAAAGCTCCTAAATAGCTTATCTAAGGGATTCGCATCCGGCAGGCGCTTGGCAATTGCTATAGAAAGGTCAATATTAGCAGCGATCCCCTTAAAACCTCTGACTCTTCGTCCAGCAGAGTTGCTCTGGTTGTTGTTATATTCAAGTCCGTATTTCTTCTGGTTCGTAATCAGATAATCGCTGAAACTCCGCTGTTTAAGGGGTGTACAAGCGTTTTCCTGACACCAGACAAGATATACCTGATACAGTTCGAGCGAACTGATGGAAGCCTTCGGATCAAAGTAGAAGTATCCGGTGGATTCCATAAAGGAAATCACATTGTTGGCATCCTGCCTGACGACGTTCCGGTTGGCTTTGGCCCGTTCGCTTTCCGTGAAACGAAAGCTGTTGGCGATCAGGCGCTGCAACCCCTGAAAGGCCCAGAGAAAGATGCCTTCAAGTTCCTGGCACATCTTGGCTGCCAGATTTGGATCATCTGTACGGTTCGGTGCCTTTTCCTTCGTAGTGAGAATCAACTGACGGCGATAAAAACCATCACTCCGGTCATACAATGACTGAAGATCACCGTTGGAGAAAGCGAGCAACCGCGCGTACATGTAGCCCTGATAGCTTTGTTTTCCTTTCCGTTCAAGGTCCACCTTGCCCTGCGCGGTCACAAGGGATTTGACATAGTTGGTCTGTTTCAGGGCTTCCATCCGCATATCATCGTCGATCATCAGATGAATATGCTCCAGATCAGCCCGGGCAAAACGGTTTTCAGATACCTTTCCTACGCTGCCATCCTTGGCGTTGCTGTTACCGAACAGCTTCAGAAGAACAGCACCTATCTGGCTTTTTCCCTCACCGCCGTTTCCCTTGATAACCATCATGCGCTGTCCCTTATTACTGGGAATCAGACAGTATCCAATGAATTCCTGAAGTGTCAGGATATCTTCCGGATACAGCAGTTCATTCAAAAAATGCAGCCAACACGCAGGTGGAGCTGCGTTAGGGTTAAAGCAGATCGGAAAACGACTACGCACGATCTCGTTTTTCTGCGGATAGAAGCTCCCGTTCAGCAACAGCGTTCCATTAGCCAGATAAATCCTGTCATCCTGAGGAGGCAGGCTGCTGGTATACGCCGTGATTTTCATCAGTTCCACCAGGTTGGTAATCTTTTTGGATACATTGGTATGCACGAAAGGATGGATGGTAGCGAAGATCATCTTTTTCAGAACAGAGTGATCATATAAAACTCCTTCTCGGGTGAAAAAGGCTTCTTCACAATAAACAAGCGGATGATTCTGAATGAAAGACCCGCAAAACATTGTTTCGTCAATGTTCTTTCCGTCATACCAGTCCGGCCACCATTCAGGCCGCTCTGCAGGGGTCTTCTCCATGAGACTTTTCCTTCCTTTCCTGAGCGAGGATCTTTTCAATCCGCTCAATTTCTCCGCTGCTGATCAGATCATAGGCAGTTTCCTGTCGAACGGTTATGTCCGCGTCAAACAGATCATCCAGATACTGGCTGATCTGCGGCAAAGCATTGCAGGCTCGGGCAAACCGATCATTCCAGGGTTCGTCCATGGTGGCAGGAGCGTACTGTTCCTGTTCCTTCTTCAGCAGGTTTTCGAAACGTACCAGGGCACGGACACACCGCGTTCCCTGACATTTGAGCTCCGCTTCACGCAGCTGCTCCCCCATGGGGAGAGCAGCCGCCGAAGAAGGAGCGGTGGGGTCGATGTGGAAATCTGCCATGATCTTCCTGGCAGCTTCATACGGGGTAAGATTGAACAGTCTTCCGACAAAAGTGATTACATCTCCGGATGCATGACAGCCGAAGCAATGAAAATGATCCGGATAAAGTTTCAGGGACGGATGATGATCATCGTGGAAAGGACAGATCATCATGTTGCTCCGTCCGACTTTCATTCCATAAAATACAGCGGCATCTTTGACAGTAACCGCAGCCTTTACAATAGGGAAAGGGTTCACCGAATATTTCCTCCTTAAAATGATAACAGTCGAGAAAAAAGCCGGGAGAACAATCTGCTGGCTCCAGTTGAGTACGAATTCTTGTGGAACCTTTCATCACAATAAATTCATCAGGTTCCCCGCTTTTCAGAAATGTAGGAATACATTCTGCTTAAAAAACTCCGGTCGCGGATGACCGAAGAAAAAAATATTCAATTTTCATAGGTTACCTGGATGGATCATCCCGATGAATCTTCCTTTGCCGGGATGGCATTTCCAGTTGTTTCTGCCGGAAAGCCCGGAGCTGCTCATGAATGGACGGAGCAAGCTTCTTTTCAAGTTTTTTGGTATTCTCCGTACGGAGCTCAGGACTGAACAGCTTTTTCCTGATCCGGCTAATCAGCTTTTCAGTGCGATTCCGAATCGTAGAGATCGCGCCATCAAGGTAAGCAATGACTGTTTCCCGAATGGCCGGCTTCAGTTTCTTTTCCGGAGAAGTATTCATTTCTTTGAATACAGAGAGTGCGTTAATTGTTTCGTTCTGGACTTCCCGGATGACTTTTTCTGCAGTCATGTGTACCGCTTCGTCATGAGCCTGCGCAGCAATACTGGCAATGAACTTTTCTTCATCTTCCAGCAGATCGGCATTTCTTTCGATCTGCGCCTGCTGCTGAGTCAGAAGCTGATTATTCTGCGCCTGTTGTGCAAGCTGGCTGCTAAGAACCTGCTGCTGTTCAGCAATCTCTGCCTGCTGTGATTCAATGATATAATCATTTTTCTCACGATAAGCCTGACCGCCGTAGATTGGTTCTTCTTCGATCGAAAGATCGTGCTGCTTACAGACATCAATGAACAGATTCCTGCAAATCGCGTCGAAAGCCATTTTCCGATTGTTGTACTTGCCGGGCTTCTCACTGGGCTTCGGAAGCAGAATTTCCATTACTTCCAGCGTTTTTTCCTGCTTTGGCTCGATTTCTCCATGGTTGTTTGTCATATCGAAGACATGTCGTTCATGAACATGGGGTGTTGTTTCATCCAGATGCAAGGCCCAGTCGATAATATGAACATGTTCTCCAAACAATTGATTGAACCGGCCATGATAATCATGAATCACTTCTAACAGCACTTCTGGCGGTGTTTCACTTCCTTTTTTTCCTATTTGAAAGATTGTTTCTTCGGGGCAGATGCGCTTATCATGAAGCAGATCGTCTACAGTCCGATTCCGATTGGAATGACCTGACTTTCGGTTTCGTTCAGCCTGGCCGGAAAGATAATCTCCGTACCGTTCCGCATAGAACTGCTTTTCGACAGCCTGGAAGGAGGGGTAATCTCCATTCTGTTGTTCGGCATGAGTTCGTTCTCCGTTCAGATAATCCCAATAGACATTCTGCTTCATGCGCTCTTTGTTAATGTGTTCCGCGTTTTCAGCATCGAATTGCCGGTCATTGTGTTTGGAACTGTAAGCACCGCCTTTTCCGGAGCGACCGCTGTGGCGGGTTACCCTTTGAGATCCCATAAAGATTTCACCTCCTTTCTGTTTGAGGATTTATGGGGTGGCGGGGAGGAGCTGAGGCGCTAAAAAGCCTGTTGGAACGACAGGTAATACCCAGTACTATGTGTCGGACCCTGCGGGCCCAACACATGACTGGGCCAGAGGTTCCACCTCTGGACTCCGGGCAGGGGCGCTGCCCTCTGCACTCCCGGCAGGCGTTGTCACCCTGCACCCGACCCAGAGGGTTTCCCTCTGGACTCCCGGTATGTGATATCGATTTGGTATCACTTCTTCATAAGCATGAAAAAAAGTGATACCATTCCGATATCACTTACAGTGAATCCATAAAGTCCATGGCCGCAGCCAGATCATCTTCTGTTGGTGCGGAGTCCTTCCCTGCGACTCCGCTTACTGCTGCAGTCATGGTTTCAGGCGGTTTCCAGTCCTGAAAGAAATCCCTCAATTCCTTTCGGACTGCCGCCTGAAGCTGCTCTGACTGAAGCACCTGCGGATGCGATTCATCCATGAAACACAATGCATCCACAACACAGTCAGAAATTGATTGGCTGTGACGATTCATCAGCCGGTTGTAAGCCTTCCGATAATCAGCCTTCTTCAGGTTCAGCCTTACATTGAAAAAGTATTCATTCTCCTTTTTCAATAGAGGCACCGCCTATCCCCAGTTCTCGCTCTGCCAGGAACTGATAGCCCTTGGCGGTTGCGTGAATGTCTTCCGTGAAATATACATTATCGGCATTGATTTTTCCGAAGTTCCGGAGAATGCACGCACCGCCACCCATCAGGTGCAGCTTCACCAATTCCGGATTGTAGCCATGCTCCCGGAGACGCCGCATGATGGTTTCCGCATATTCTGCAGCAGCACCGTTGATTCCCTCCTGTACACGACTGCTGAGATGAGTGGCTTCACCGCGAAGAGCCTGTTCAATGATGCTCTCTTCCACGGAAAGATGACAGGTCTTCATCAGTGCTTCCTGAATTGTGAGAACACATTGATACGTTCCCAGTTTATCCATGAACATCTTTCCGCTGACAGGACGGCAGTCATTGATGAACATGCTGCTCATAGTGCCGTTTCCGATATCGCAGAGCATATTAATGCCAGTGAAATCTCGGATGTGTGTGACAGCGAAAGCGAAGCCCTGCGGATAAACGCTTACGCCGGTCAGCTCCACATGGTAGTCAACACCGTTATAGTTGTAGTCCAACACAGGGATACGAAGGAAATAAGTGCGGAACTTTTCCTTCTGTTCACCGACCCACGTAAGGGGCAATCCGACTGCCAGATGGACTTCTGCTTCCGTTTTACCCTGAAGCTTCAGTTCCATGGCCATAGCGACCATCGTCAGCAGCAGATAGTCTTCGTCCTGGGCTTTATCATCCGTAAACTCTTTATGTCCTTCTCCGATGATATACCACCTGCCTGCCCAGTTAAGCTTATCCTGGGAAAGTGTCGGTTCATCCTTACAGGCTGTAACCCCCGATGGAAAAATCTCATGGACCGTTTTAATATTGCCGTAGCCATGATCTACGGCGATGATGGTTGTACTCAAAGTAATAATCCTCCTAACTTTTTGCTTTCTGAAGGCTCCTTGCAGAGACTTCTTCTGTCTTTCTTGCACCGGCTTCCGTTATGTCGCCGGTTTCCTAGTTGTATTAGTTTGATCTGTGCACACTCATAGGCACCACCTCCTTCAAAATGGGCATAAAAAAACACCGGCATTGCTGTCGGTGGTCTTTCGCAGACGCAACTCTTAATTTTTCAAGAATAACGATATCAGCTTTTGATCGGTAATTCAATATCTATTTCTTTCTCTTTTTTTCTCTTTTCGTCTCTTTCTTTCTCATTCCGTCTCTTTTTTCAGATTTTTCTTTTCTGACGAGTATAACAATATCATACTTTGGCTTTCTTCTCAATAGCCGCATGTTTCCGAATGCTTCCGTTTCTTTCCGAATCCTTCCGGAAATTTGTAAAAAATCAGAGGAAAAGGCCGTTGACAGAGAGATGAATAAAAGCCCGCCACATCAGGCGGACTTTTTATTGATCTGACAATCATACAATATCATACCCCTGCTTGTATCATCAATATGCTATCGTGTAACATTTTGTCTTATCGTTTAGCATTGAGTATCAAATTTTGCGCTTGGCGGGCAGTGGCTTCTCTGTGGCAGTACTATTGCCTGTATTTTCAGCGATACGTTATCATATGCCATCCGCTGAATCCTTCACTACTGATTGCCAGAATTCACCCGGCTATATGCGGGAGTCCTGAAGGATGACAGCTTTCAATATATCCATCGTAACATTATCATGTCGGCATGTGATTTACAATAGCCGCATGTGTTCCATTTTGTTTCATTCTGTTCCATCGTGTACCGTTTTTCGAAAAAAGGCATCGTGATAAAGTATTTTTCACCGTCAGCATTCACTCATAACAAAGCATATGCGTTGAAAGAAAAGGGGTTTTCAGCTATAATTCATGTTGTTTGTGAAATGCGCATTTCACACGATTTGCATCCAGCTCCTTACGTATTTCGGACGAAGAAGGAAGAGGAACGCATGGAATTCGATGTTAACAGATTCGATGAGTACCGGGAGGACAACCGGCTTGAAGCAAAGAAGGCGAAGGATAGTCTTCCTCAAAACCTGTGGGATACCTATTCAGCCATGGCAAACTGCTATGGTGGAATGATCTTGCTTGGCGTTACGGAGAATTCAGATGGAAGCTTTTCTGCCACAGGTATTTCGGATGCTGTTAAACTTAAAAAGGATTTTTGGAACACAGTCAACAATCGAAAAAAAGTCAGCATTAATTTGCTTTCAGATGATGATGTGAGGATTCTGCAGCTGAATGGCAAAGATATTCTTGCTATACATGTTCCCAGAGCACAGCGGGAGGATAAGCCGGTCTTCGTAAACGATGATATGATGAACGGAACGTTCCGCAGGAACGGTGAGGGAGACTATCACTGCACGAAAGCAGAAGTCAAAGCCATGCTGCGGGATCAGACTGAGGAAACCGCTGACATGAAAGTACTGGAGGATATGGATATCTCCGATCTCAACGCAGAAACTGTTCACGCATACCGCAATCGCCATGCTGCGTATCGGAATGATCATGTCTGGGAAGGTCTGACGGATGAAACATACCTTGAACGCATCGGAGCTGTAAAACGGGCCAAGGGAGATGGGAAGCTGCATCCGACTGCCGCAGGACTGCTGATGTTTGGTGAGGAATACCGCATCCTATATGAGTATCCGGAATACTTTCTGGATTACAGGGAAATGCTTGATCCAACCATCCGCTGGACAGACAGACTTCAGTCCAGTTCCGGGGACTGGACCGGAAACCTCTTTGATTTCTTCTTCCGGGTCAATTCCAAGTTGGCAAAAGATCTGAAGATTCCGTTCAAGCTGGAAGGGATTACACGCATCGACGACACACCGGTTCACAAAGCCCTTCGGGAAGCGCTTGCAAATTGCCTGGTTAACACAGACTTTTTTGTTCCCCGCGGGGTCGTGATCCGGAAGGATGCAAGCAGCATCACAATTGAAAATCCTGGCTACATCAGAACCGGAAAAGATCAGATGCTCAAGGGCGGTATTTCGGATCCGCGGAACAAAGCACTGATGAAGATGTTCAATATGATCGGCATCGGAGAACGTGCCGGCAGCGGAGTGCCTGATATCTTTGCAGTATGGGAATCGCAAGGCTGGAAAGCTCCGGAAGTGGAAGAACAGTATAATCCCGACCGCACGATTCTGACGCTTTCATTCGAAAAACAAGCGATAAAAACAGGCGATAAAAACAGGCGACAAAAAAAAGCGATAAAAACAGGTGATAATGGGAAACTGGCAAAAACAGTTCGACACAAACAAACAATTATGGATTTTATTCAGAAAAAGCGTATTTGCAGTACTGCAGAATTATCAGAACAACTTGGACTAAGTTTGTCAAGAACAAGAGCTCTGCTGGCCGAATTGGTAGATGAGGAAAAGATTGCAGCAGAAGGTGACAGACGTTCACGACACTATCGAATTTTGTAAAACATAAGGCACGCAAATAGCTTATCCTTTATCCCGCAGTCAACGAGAGTTTCATGGTAGAAACGTTACGATGTGGATTGTGGTATTTTGCATGCTGTTCAATGGCGGAACCATTCCCTGGTACATGTGCATGAAGAATTATGGCATGATGGACAACATGGCTGGCCTGATCCTAAGTGGCAGTCTCCCCGTATATAATGTGATACTGATGATGAATTTTTTCAGAAACTTTCCGAAGGATGTCGAGGAGGCTGCCATAATGGATGG
>ONJM01000008.1 GCA_900318145.1 uncultured Eubacteriales bacterium | reverse complement strand
AGCGAGACCGTGAGCAACGCGGAAGACGGAACCGTGACCTTCACGGAAATCACGTATACGGAAGAAGACCTGGAGCTGACGGACGAGGGCTACGCGGACGCGAAGAAGTACTATCTGATCAAGGAAGACGTGCCGGACGAGGAGAACCGGAAGCCCGGCATGACGTACAGCACAGAGGAATACTTCATCACCGTGACGCTGCACGACAACGGAAACGGCGAAATAACGGCAAGCCCGGACAAGGAAGCAGAAAGTATCAGGTTTATCAACACATATGCTCCGGAAACTGTTGAGGTGACCGTAAAGAAAATCTGGGATGACAAAAACGACAGGCAAAAGAAACGTCCGGAGAGCCTGACGGTAATCCTGTCCAACGGAACGGAATACGAACTGAACTCAGAGAACGAATGGACCGTTACAGTTACCGGCCTGCCGAAGTATGACGAGAACGGAGAAGAAATCAAGTATACCTGGAAGGAAGGCCGGATGCCCGAGGGCTATTCCATGAGCGGCCGGTCGGAGATCGGGAATACGACGACCTTTACAAACAAGCTGAAGGAGGAGAAACCCCGGTATCCGTTCAAGTTCAGGAAGGAATGGGTGGGCGGAACAGAAGGCGACATCACGTTCACCTTCTACCGCGGAGACGGCACCACGTACAGGCACCGCTTCAACAGGAAGAAGATCAGCGACGAGGTCTGGGAGTACAGCGCGTGGCTGAGCGTGGAAGATAACGAGTACTATGTGATTGAAGATCCGCTGCCGGGATATGAGACCAAGTACGAGAACGTCGGTACATTCGCGGACGCGGTTGACCGGTGCTACAACGAAGGCAAGATTATCAACTACAAGGTTCCGAAAACCGGCGATACGGTCAACCTGCCGCTGGCAATCACTGTAGTCGCCTGCAGCGCACTCGGACTTGCGGTACTGATCGGACTGGAAAAAAGGCAGAAAAAACGGAAACAGTCCGACTGACGAAGCAAAAAACTGAACAACAAAAAAGCAGTCACCTCCCGCCGCAAGGCGGGAGGTGACTGCTTTATCTGAAACTTTCAGCGCGCGGATCAATCCGCGTAGCGGGAGAGGAACTGGCGCGTACGCTCCTGCTTCGGGCTGCCGAAGACTTCCGCCGGCGTGCCTTCCTCGCAGATTTTGCCTTCATCCATGAAAATCACATAATCCGCCACGTCCCGGGCAAAGGACATCTCGTGGGTGACGATGATCATGGTGGTGTTCCGCTCGGCAAGCCCGCGGATCACGCGGAGGACTTCGCCGGTGAGCTCCGGGTCCAGGGCGGAGGTCGGTTCGTCAAAGCAAAGGATATCGGGGTCCAGCGCCAGGGCGCGGGCAATGGCGACCCGCTGGCACTGTCCGCCGGACAGCTGATGCGGATAATTGTTCATGCGGTCCTGCAGGCCCATGTCGGCCAGCAGATCTTTGGCGTGCTCCTCAATTTTCCGGACACGGGCGGCTTTCTGATCCCGCCAGCCCGGCTTTTCACGGGCCAGCAGTTTTTCGGCCAGCATGACGTTTTCCAGGGCTGTATACTGCGGGAACAGGTTGAAGGACTGAAAGACAAGCCCGAAATGGAGCCGCTTCAGCCGGATATCCCGCTGGAAATCGGAAGGACGGTCAAGGGGAGCGTCCAGCAGGGTTTTATCGTTGACCCGGATGATGCCAGCGTCCGGCTGCTCCAGAAAATTCAGGCAGCGCAGCAGGGTCGTTTTTCCGCTGCCGGAGGAACCGATGATGGACAGGGCGGTGCCTTTCTCCATGGAGAAGGAAATATCATCCAGCACAAGGGTCTGGCCGAACGATTTCCGCAGTTTCTGCACTTTCAGGATGGGCATATAAGGGTATCCTCCTTTCTGTCAGCGGAAGTAGCTGAGCTTTTTTTCCAGCTTCGCGAAGCAAATCGTCAGGATTCCGGTGAAAACCAGATAATAGAAGCCGGTAAAGAACAGCGGCCAGATGGCGCCGGAAATCCCCTGGCTTCCCTTCATAAAGGACTGGCCGGCCCAGATGATTTCCTGCAGGGCGATGATCCGGGCCAGGGACGTATCCTTGATCAGGGTGATGATTTCATTGGAGATGGGCGGAAGGATAGCTTTGATGACCTGCAGGAGCTTCACACGGAAAAAGATCTGCGCCGGTTTCATGCCCAGCACAAGGCCGGCTTCCTCCTGGCCGACGGGAACGCTCTGAATGCCGCCGCGGAAGATTTCGCAGAAATAGCAGGCGTAGTTGATGACAAAGGCAACGGCGGCGGCGGTAAAGCGGCCGGCTTCGCCGCTGCCCCAGAGCGGATTTTTGAACACGAGGCCGGGGAAATAGAAAATAATCAGCAGCTGGATCATCAGCGGCGATCCGCGCACAGCCCAGACGACTGTTTTTATCAGCGCGCGCAGGGGCTTCAGGCGGGACATTTCCGCGACCGCCAGGAGCATTCCCAGCGGAATCGCGCCCAGCAGGGTGATGAGAAACAGCCGCAGGGTCTGCAGAAAACCTGTATTCAGGGAGGAAAAAACAATGGGGAGCTGCTCAGCAAAACTCATGGAAGCCTCCGGAAGTACAAATAAACAGTCGGCAGGCGGAGACTTCCGCCTGCCGGGGAAAACCTGAAGGAATTAACCTTCCGCGATGAGCGCGGCCTGCACGCCGTACTTTTCGGCGAGCGGCTCCAGCTTGCCATCGGCATCGAAGGCGGCCAGGAAAGCATCCAGTTCGGCGGCCAGATCGGAATTCTTCCGGAAACCGACGCCGTACTCTTCCTCATTCAGGGGCAGGGTGTAACCCAGGTTCGCGTAGCTGGTCCCTTCGCCGACCATGGCGGCGGCCATCAGGGCGTCAATGACCGCGGCGTCGGAGGTGCCGGCGGCGACTTCCATCAGCGCGGCGGCCTGGTTCTGCACAGCGTTCACCGCGAGGCCGATGGCGGTAGCTTCAGCCTCACCGGCGCTGCCGGCTTCCACAGCGAAGGTCAGGCCCTTGATGCTTTCAACGGTCGCGTAATCCGCGATCTTATCCGCGGGGAGCACCACCACCTGCGCGTTGTTCAGGTAGGGTTTGCTGCAGTTCATGGCGGCGACGACTTCCTCCGTCAGGGTCATTCCGTTCCAGACGCAGTCAATGGTCTTTGAATCCAGCTCGAGAATTTTGTTGTCCCAGTCGATTTCCTGGAACTCAACCTCCACGCCCAGGTATTCGCCGAAAGCGCGGGCCAGATCAGCGTCAAAGCCGATCCAGTTTCCGTCAGCGTCTTTATAATCCATGGGCTCGAAATCGGTGATCCCGACGACCAGCTTGCCCTTTCCGACAACATAAGCCTTGTCGCTTTCACCCTCAGCCAGCGCCAGCGCGGACGCGGCAGCCAGCATCACACACAGCAGCAGCGCAATCAACTTCTTCATTCGTCATATCCTCCTGTTTTTCAATGGTTTGTTCCTGCCGGAACTACTTTGCAAAGATAACACTTTATTACGCTAAAGTCAACGAGGCTTTTGCTTTTTTTATGCTTTCCCGCCGGAACCGCACAGGCGGAGTTTCAGGGAGGCACGGCGCGGAGCGGGAAACGGGGATTACGGCCGGCTTTCCGAACGCTGCAGCAGATAGAGCTTGCGGTAAATGCCGTCCATGGCCAGAAGCTCCTGGTGGGTGCCGCTTTCCCGGACGCGGCCGTGGTGCATCACGATAATCCGGTCGCAGCGCTGAATGGTGGAAAGGCGGTGGGCCACCATAATGCTGGTGCGGCCTTTCATCAGCCGGGAGACCGCTTCCTGGATCCACTGCTCGGATTCCGTATCGATATTCGCGGTGGCTTCGTCCAGGATCAGAATGGCCGGGTCATACGCCAGCGTGCGGGCAAAGGAAAGCAGCTGGCGCTGGCCGGCGGAAAGGGTCGCACCGCGCTCCGTGACCCGGGAGGCGTAGCCGTCCGGGAGCCGGTCGATAAACCGGGCCGCGTTCACCTCGCGGGCGGCAGTCCTGACCGCTTCGTCCGAAACGGAATCATCCCGCAGCCGGATATTGGAGGCAATATCCCCGGTGAAGAGGAATACATCCTGCTGCACCTGGCCGATTGCTTTCCGGATCTGCTCCCGGCTCATCCGCCGGATATCCGTATCGTCGATCCGTATCGTGCCCTTCTGGATATCATAGTACCGGCCGATCAGGTTCAGGATGGAGCTTTTCCCGGCGCCGGTCGCGCCGACAAAAGCGACGGATTCACCCGGCTGAATGGTGAAGCTGACGTCCTTGAGGACCCAGTCATCCTCCCGGCCGGTGTAGGAGAACCAGACGTGGTCGAAGGTGATTTTTCCTTTGATTTCCGGCAGAATGACCGGATCGCTGTCCGGCGGAATGGACGGCTCCGTGTCGAGCAGCGTGAAGATCTTTTCGGAAGCGGAGATCGCGCTCTGCAGGGTGGTGAACTGTTCGGCCAGCTCCTGGATGGGCTGGAAGAACGAATTGATATACTGCAGGAAAACATAGAGCGTGCCGATCGTTATGGCCCCGCCCAGCACCTCCGATCCGCCGGCCGCCATGACAATCATCAGCGCGACGATACTCAGCAGATAAATAAAGGGGCGGAAAACCGCGAACACCATCATTTCACGGAAGCCGGCATTGTAGAGGCTTCCGTTTTTCTGTTCAAACTCGAGGAACTTCCGCTCCTCCCGGCCGAAAACCCGGATCAGCTTCATACCGGACAGATGCTCGGACAGGAAGGTGTTCAGCGCGGTCAGGCGCGTGCGTACCAGGCGGTAGGTCTTCCGGCTGATCATGCGGAAAAGGAGCGTGAGCGCCGCGACGACCGGCAGCAGCACAAAGCTGTACAGCGCCATGCGGGGATTCAGGGTCAGCATGACGGCCGCCAGGCCGAGCATTTTGACTACATTCTGGAAAAGTTTGACCAGGATGTTGGCAAACACCTCATTGATCGCTTCCACGTCATTTGTCAGCCGGGTCACGATTTTTCCCACCGGCGTCGTATCGAAAAAGCGCATGGTCAGGCTTTCCGTATGCCGGAAAAGTTCGACGCGAAGGTCATGGATGATATCCTGGCCCATTTTCTGCAGGAGCAGCATCTGCATCCGGTTGCAGCCCATCAGCAGGAGCAGGACCGCCAGGTAAAGGCCAGCGGAGGCGAGCACGCCCCTGAAGCGCTCTTCCGCCTGCTCCCCGGGGTTCCACTGGTCCCGGTTTTCCGCCAGCAGCGTTTCATTCTTCGACCCGGTAATATACCGGTCGATGGCGTTTCCGATAATGATAGGCCGGACCAGTTCCAGCACGGTCAGCGCGAGCACCAGCAGCAGGCAGATGACAAAAATCCTGCGGTGGGGCTTCAGGTATCCGATCAGCCGGCGCATGGGCTTTCCATGATAATGGAGATCCTGCTGCTCCTCCTCTTCCGGACGGAACAGGGAAGCCAGGCGCGCTTTCAGGGAGGTTTTGCTTTCCTTCTTCACGCGGGATCACCTCCCGGAACGGGAACGCCGGAAAATTCCGGACGGTCCTCCCGCAGCTGCTTTTCCAGCTGCTGCCTGTCAAAGACAGAGCGGTACAGGCCGCCCTTAGCCAGCAGTTCCGCGTGGGTGCCGTATTCGGCCGGTTTTCCGTCCTCGAGCACCAGAATGTGATCCGCGTGCTGGATTGTGGAGATCCGGTGCGCGATGATCAGGGTTGTTTTTCCGCGGCGCAGTTCCCGCAGCCTGCCCAGAATCCGCTCCTCCGTATCCGTATCCACGGCGCTGAGCGCGTCATCCAGGATCAGAACCGGCGCGTTTTTCATCAGGGCGCGGGCAATGGAAATCCGCTGCTTCTGGCCGCCGGACACCGTAACGCCCCGCTCGCCCAGCAACGTCTGATACCGGTCCGGGAAAACCATGATGTCCTCATGGACATCGGCAGCTTTCGCGGCAGCCATGATTTCCTCCGCGGAGGCCCGCTCCACCCCGAAGGCAATATTGTTCTCAATTGTATCGCTGAAGAGGAAGGAATCCTGCGGCACATACGCGAGGTCCCGGTGCAGCACCCCCAGCGGGATTTCCCGGAGGGGCCTGCCGTCCACCCGGATCATATCCGGATCCGGCGCCTCCCACAGGCGTTCAAGCAGATTCATCAGCGTCGTTTTTCCGCAGCCGGTCCGGCCGATCACCGCCAGGGTTTCGCCGGCAGCCACACGGACGGACACGCCCTCCAGCGCCGGCAGAGTGTCCGCGGATCCGGGGTAGCGGAAGGTCAGGTCCCGGAACTCGATTTCCCCCTTCAGGGCGGTTACGGACGGATCTCCTTCATCCAGGATCTCCGGCTTTTCATCCAGGATCCCAAGAATCCGGCGCAGGGAAGCCATGCCCTGGCTCATGCCGGACACGCTTTCGCCGACGGCGATCATCGGCCAGACAAGCATGGTGACATAGCCGTTGAAGGCAACAAACTGGCCGACCGTTATTTCACCGTAGATGGCCATCCGTCCGCCGAATACCAGCGTCAGGAGCAGCGAAAGGCCGACGACCAGATCCAGCAGCGGGAGTACGAGAGCCATCAGCTTCACCACGCGCAGGTTTTTCTCCCGGCTGTTCGCGCTCGCTTTCGCGAAAGCGGCCAGTTCCTTCCGCTCCTGCACAAAAGCCTTGATGACCCTGATTCCGGAAACCGCCTCCTGCGCCTGATCCGTCAGGGCGGCAAAGGCCTCCTGCCGGGCCAGGAAACGCTTATGCATGGCTTTCCCGAACCAGATGTCCCCGAAGATGATAATGATCAGCGGGATGACCGCGATGACGGTCAGCCGGAAGCTGACAAAACGAATCATGCTGATCAGCACCAGCAGCAGCATGACCGTCGCGTCAAAAGCGGTGATGACCGTGCCGCCCATCAGGTTCCGCACCGCGCCGAGGTCATTGGTGAAATGCGCCATCAGGTCGCCGGTTTTATGTTCGTTGTACCAGGACATGGACAGCGTTTCCAGATGGGCGAACATATCCCTGCGCAGGTCCCGCTCCACCATACGGGCGGAACCGAACAGGAAAACGCGCCACAGAAAACGCCCGGCCATGATCAGCGTGCCCATCCCCAGCAGGCGGAGCGCAATACCCCAGACACCGCCCATGTCCAGCCGGCCTTCGGTGAGGCCGTCCGTCAGCTCCCCGGAGAGCAGGGGAACATTGGCGTTCACCTGGTCCACCAGGAACAGGGCGGCAAGGCCGAGCAGATAACGCCACCAGTATTGCTTCGCGTACCGCAAAGCGAGCTTTATTTCCCGTTTCATGAAAAAACTCCTTCCGCAAGGAAGGAGTCTATCGGGAAGCGGCGGAAAAGTCAAGGTCCGCCGGCAGGCAGGTTACCGCCGGATATCATAATTCATGTTCATCAGGTTCCGGATCGTCTGCGCGTCGTCGACAATATTGGCGTCGCCGTTGATGGTATGCTTGATGACGCTGGAGGCAACTGCGAAATTCAGGATATCCATCGGGCGGTTCTCGTGCATCATGGCATAGATCAGGCCGGAAGCAAAAGCGTCGCCGCCGCCCACCCGGTCCAGGATCGTGAAGGTGAACTGCTTGCTTTCAAAGGTATGCCCGTCGTACCACATGAAGGCTTTCAGGCTGTTTTCCGACCCGGAGTGCGCGTAACGCACATGCCGGGCGATACATTTCAGGTTCGGGTAAGCTTTGATGAAGGCACGGAAGATTTCATCCTGCTGCTCATAGGAGGGCTGCAGCGGCACCCCGTCCTTCCAGTCGCCGAGAGAAGGATTTTCAGGATCCTTATACAGATGGTAAGGCTCGATGCCGAGCAGCACGTCCACATAGGGGAGGCACCGGGTGCAGTAATCCCGCGCCTCCTCCCAGGTCCACAGGGTGGAACGGAAATTGCCGTCGAAGGAAACCGTCAGACCCAGCTCCTTCGCGGTTTTCAGCATGTTCAGCACCAGCTCCGCGCAGCGGGGACCCAGGGCGGGCGTAATTCCGGAAAGATGCAGCCAGGTGAAATCCTTCAGCAGGGCGTTCAGGTCCACCCCGGAAAAATCGTACTCCGTGATGGCGGAATGCTTCCGGTCGTAGATGACCTTGCTGGGACGGATGCCGAAACCTGTCTCCAGGTAATAGGTTCCCAGCCGGTGGGTGGGAACTTCCTGCGGCGTGGCCAGAATGACCGGCGTGCAGTGCACATCATTGGAACGCAGCGCCCGCACGGCGCTTTTTCCGAGGCTGTTGTCCGGAACGACGGAAAAGAAGGTGGCGTCCGTGCCGAGGTTCGCAAGGGCAAGGGCTATATTCGCCTCCGAACCGCCGTAGCTGGCTTCGAAGCTGTTGGCTACACGGATTTTGTCATAGTTGGGCGGCGTCAGCCGGAGCATGATTTCGCCCATGGTGATGAAACGATGATCCGAAGGCTGTCCCTGCAGGAGCGGATTTTTATGCTGCATATATTTTTCCTCCATCGAGATTGTCAGCTCATTATACCAGAAACGCGCCCGCGCGGCAAACAGCGCGGGAGATTACGCTCCGCTTTACCGGATGACAGGAAGGCGTTACCCGAAGCACAGTTCCAGTTTGCAGAACAGATCCTCCAGCGCCATGCGCACATCGATGCTGTCGTAAACGCGGATCAGCTTTCCGGACGGGTTCGCGCCGTACGTCAGGTCTTCTGAGAGGACCGGTGCGCGCTCCGTGTGCCAGTTGCCGCGGAAAGGGCTCATCAGCAGCACCGCCGCGGTCGTATTATCGCCCAGGATCCAGTTTTCGCCGGTGCGGAGCAGGAAGCCGGGATTATACTCAACGTAGTTTTCCGCCACAAGCTGCTCATAAAGGTACCTGCCCAGATCCCCGCAGGGGAATACGCGGCGCTTCAGCTCCGCCAGCGTTACTTCCAGCGTGCAGTACACATTCTGCGGGATCTGCCAGACCTCCGCCTCACTATCCAGCAGGGCCCGGACAGCTTCCGGATCCTGCATCACATTGAATTCCGGCCGGCCTTCCGGGTACGGTCCGCCGCCGTTCCACAGAACGACCACGTTCCCGGCGATATCCGGGGCGGCGTTCAGCGCGGAGGCGACGTTGGTCATGGCGCCCAGGACGGCGATAAACAGCTTTCCGGGCTTCCGCGCCTCCCGGATGATATGCCGGACGCCTTCGCTGTCCGGCGCGCCGTTCCGGCTTTTCAGAGGCGCGGCGCAGCCGCGGAAGAAAGGAACATCATCGATCCGCGCCAGGGATAGGAGTTTTTCTATTTCCCGGTAGCTTTTTTCCATGGATTCGCCGGAACCTCCGGCTTTCTGCTCAAAATGCGCGGCGACGATTCCGCGGATATCGAACATGGGCGTCAGCAGATGGTGCATGACGGCGTACTGGTCATCCGCCTCGTTCTTCGCGTCCGTGTCCACCAGCACGCGGATCCGGGAAGCCGGCGGAATATCCAGGCCGGCCCGGGCGAACACTTCCGATCTTTTCATATTTTTTTCTCCGTTCACGCATTGGGAATCCGGTTCAGTTCACTGTTAATCTTTTTCAGGTCCGGGGCGTTCTCCGGGTCGTGGGTCAGGATGGACTTCATGGCGAGCCCCAGCGGGATGACGTTCTGCTCCGTCATGACGCGGACCAGGGCGGGGACATAGGCTTCCAGGACTTTCCTGGCGGCGGGATCCTCCAGCAGATCGTTGGCTGTATCCTCAACGGAGAAATATCCTTCCCGGCGGAAAGTGTCTTCCTCCAGGAACCAGTTGCGCACCGGGCCGCCTTCCGCTTCCGGCAGCCGGTAAGACGGCTCCTCTTCCGCGGCCCGCGTCCATACGCAGGCATCCGCGCAGGCACCGGCGGAAACGCTGATCCTGTTTTCTCCCATACGCAGCGGGACATCCCGGAAAAGGGCGGTTCCGTTTGAGACGGTAACTTCGCCGAAGAAATACCCGTTGACCTCCAGGCGGACTGCCGGCAGGTTTGTGCAGCACTTTACATCCGCGCATTCCCTTGCCCTGATCTGAAAGCGCTTTGCGCACAGGTGCAGGAAGGGTTCTTCCGACCACCGTGCCTTATAGTAATAAAACGCGTCCTTGCGGGTGCTCCGGTCATGGGTGACCAGCCCCTTCGCGTTGACGCCCTTCTGCCCGCCCTCGTCGCGCCGGTCGCTGGAGAAATCAAACATGTTCCAGATGAAGCTGCCCCAGAGCCAGGTGCGGGCTTCAATCTGAGGGTATACGGTCTCGTGCCACAGCAGCTGGTATTCCTCCGAATAGTCCTTGAGCTTCGGCGATTCGGAATGCAGGGAAAGATTGGCATCCACGCCGTATTCGGTGATGCCGAGACAGACGTCCGGCTGCGCCTCATGGAACCGGTCCAGCCAGGGGCCGAAGTCCTGCATTTCCCCGTAATACCAGCCGAAGTAGACGTTGTAGCCCACGATATCGGTGATCCTGTTGAGTTTGCTGGCGGGCTTCAGCGGGTAGAGGTTGGCGGAGGCGGAAAGCCGGCCCGGATCCAGTTCCCGGATTCTCTGATGAAGCTGACGGCAGTTTTCATGCATGAAAGGCGCGTCCCGGAACATGGCGATTTCGTTCTGGATGCCCCAGCAGAAAACGGAGGGGTGATGGATATTTTGCAGGACCAGTTCCGTAAGCTGCAGCAGGGCGTTCTCCTGCAGGGCGGGATCCTCCGTCATCTTCAGCATGGGTATTTCCGCCCAGGCCAGGAGTCCCCGGCGGTCGCACTCATCATAGGCGGCCTGCGGATGCTGGTAATGGGAGAGGCGGACCGCGTTGGCGCCGATCTCACCGATCAGGTCAAAATCCCCGCGGATCTGCTCCGGGGAGGGCGCTGGCCCGGCGTCAGCCCGGTCCTGGTGCTTTGCCACGCCGCGGAGGAAAACCGGCTGCCCGTTCAGGCGGAGCCCCGTTCCGTCCGCCGCCAGGCCGCGGAACCCGAAGGACAGGGAAACCCGGTCCACAGCCTGCCCGTCCCGGATCAGCTCCGCCCGCAGGGAATAAAGGGCCGGATCCTCCCGGCCCCGCCAGCGCCGCGGGGAGGGAACGCGCAGGGACAGGGAGGGAACGCAGGGAGATTCCTCCAGCAGGATTTCACTGCCCGCGGGGTCCAGCAGGCTGATCCGCAGGGAAGCCTGTTCTCCGCCGATAATATGCGGCTCCAGGCGGACCAGGCCGCTGCCGTTCCCGTCCACCGAAGCCCGGAGAATCAGGCCGTCCGTGCCGAAGTAAGCCCGGTCGAAACGCGTTTCATCGCAGACGAGCAGGGAAACCGGCCGCAGGATACCGCCGAAGACGGTGAAATCCCCGAAATGCGGGCTGACATGCTCATTCAGCCGGTTGTCCACGAGGACGTCGACCCGGAAGTTCCCCTTCCGCAGGGCGCTTTCCGGAACAGGAACCCGGAACCGGGAATAGCCGCCTTCATGATGCCCGGCTTCCGCCCCGTCAATCCGGATCCGGCAGCACTGGTCCACCGCCTCAAAGGAAAGGTAAGCGGCTTTCCAGGAAGCGTCCCCTTCCACGAGGCGGGAATAGATCCCCCTGCCCCGGCAGGGCTTTCCATCCCTCGAGAACACATGGGGCAGGGAAACGGGTGTTCCGGGAAGCTCCGCGGGGGATTCCGGGAACGCTTCCGGCGCGTCCTCCGGCAGGGCATCAAAGATCCACCCGCTGTTCAGACTGATTTCCTTCATGACGCATTCTCCTTTCGGTGCTTCGCGGCGGAAGCTCCCGCGGTCAGCGGTTCCGCTGGGCGGATTTCCGGTAGTCGTTGGGGGTGAAGCCCTGTACCTTTTTATAGATCCGCGTAAAGTAGTTGCCGTCCGCAAACCCGCACTGCTCGGCGATCTCCCGGATGGACAGGGAGGAATGGCGGAGCAGGGCGGAGGCCCGGTTGACACGGATCTGATTGATATAATCCGTGACTGTCATGCCCGCTTCCCTGTGAAAACGGGCTGAAAGGTAATTCTTGTTCACGGAAAAACGGGCGGCGAGACTTTCCAGGTTCAGCGGCTCCATATAATGGAAGTCAATATAGTTCAGGCAGTCCCGCACGGTTGCCGAATAGCGGGACAGCGAATGCTGCTGCACCAGGAGACAGTAGTGGCGGATCATTTTCGGAATCAGGGCATTCACCTGTTCCGGGTTTTCCGCGGCCTCGATTTCCGTGACAAACTGTCCGCTGATCCCGTCGATATACAGCGGATGGACGGCAGCCTGCTGGATCGCCTTGCGGCAGAGTGTGTTGAAAGCGATCACCATATCCTTGGCATCCCGCAGCCGGTCCGGGATCCGCTGGTCCAGTGAGAAACCCATGAACAGGTTCTGCTGATAGGTTGCTTCGGCAATATCACCCCGCCGGATGGCATCCAGCATGGATTCCTCCACCGCGTAACGGGCTTCCACAGAGGCATACGGGATTGCCGACAGGGCAACCGACGGCTTACGCTCATACCGCTCCGGACTGTCCCAGGTCACGCGGAGGATCTCCAGGCCGGGATTGGCCAGATAGCGGGCCAGAAAGGAAGCGAGGATCTGTTGCCAGGCCAGGTAATCGTGCAGGATCGGAATCCGCTTGAAATACCAGCGGATGGCTTCCAGAGCGTCCGGCGGCAGCGAATGGCGTTCAGCCATCCGCAGGAAATCCTCCTCCCCGTATGAATGATACAGGAAGGGTCCGAAGAAAAAGAAGGAACCGGCTTCCGTGTTCCGCCCCCTGAAAACAAGATAATGCAGGCTGAAGGAATCCTTGTAATCGATGACGGATTCCTCCGGGACGACCTCCATGATTCCGCGGGCAAAGGCCGCGTAATCAAAATTTTCATACAGCCTGTCCCGGAACTGGAAATCCAGGGCGGAAGCCTCGGGAGAGGAACAGTCCGACCGCAGCAGAAGATACTGCACACGATGCGCACCCAGGATGATCCGGAAGACATCCTGCAGATCCAGCAGGATCATAGATTTCACCCCTTGCGTTATTGCTCAGGTTAATTCTGTGCTAACATTATCATGAAAACAGGATCATTTCAACAGAATGTGAATATTGTGCTAAAACAAGTGAAACGAGTATGTGTTATTTGGGAATTTAAGATGATATATTGTACATGAAGATAACGGTGCGCCTGAATACATATCCTCCATAACTGACGACTCATTGAAAAGCGGGATGGTGCAGATGGAAAAGGAAATCATTTTTGAAGCGAAGCACATGCGGAAGGAATTCGGCCCGACGATCGCCCTGAAGGATGTGGATTTTACCCTGCGCAGGGGAGAGATCCGCGGGCTGGTCGGGGAGAACGGATCCGGAAAATCAACGATCATGTCCATAGCCTCCGGCATGCAGCCAGCGACAAGGGGCGAAATGTTCTACAAGGGTCAGCCCTGGAAGCCGGGCAGCATGGTGGAAGCCCAGGATGCCGGGATCTCCATGATCCTGCAGGAGGCGAACACCATTCCGGGCGTGACCGTGGCCCAGAATATTTTTTCCGGCCATGAGGCAGAGTTCTCGAAATTCGGCATCATCAATATGCAGAAGATGAAGAAGGAAGCCCGGAAGGTGCTGGAGAGCTTCGGCATCGGACACATCAAGGCGGGCGACCTGATCGACAAATACACCTTCGAGGACCGGAAGCTCGTCGAACTGGTCCGCTGCGTGACGGACCGGACGGAAATCCTGGTGGTGGACGAAACCACCACGGCGCTGTCCCTGGAAGGCCGTGAGATCCTGTACAAGCTGATTCACAGGATGGCTGACGAAGGAAAGGGCATCGTTTTCGTATCCCACGACATGGACGAGATCCTCGAGCAGTGCACCGACCTGACCGTGCTGCGGGACGGCGAAATCATCGGCCACCTGAACCGGGCGGAAATGGACGCTCCGGATTCGGTGAAAACCATCCGGTACATGATGGTTGGCCGGGAGATCGGCGACAAGTATTACCGCGAGGATTACGACACCAGCCACCGGGATGAAGTCGCCCTGGAGCTGGAGGACGTATCCCTGGGCAGGATTCAGCATTTCAACCTGAAGCTGCACAAGGGCGAAATCATCGGCATGGGCGGCCTGAGCGGCTGCGGCATGCACGATATCGGGCGTATTGCCTACGGACTGGAAAAGCTGAGCGGCGGCCGGGTTGTCCGGAACGGGAAGGAAATCAAAACGCCCCTGCAGGCCATCAACAGCGGCATCGGATACATCTCCAAGAACCGGGATACCGAGGCTCTGATCCTGAACGGGCCGATCCAGGACAATATCGTGCTTCCCTCCATTCCGGCGCTGATCCGGAAAACTTTCATCAGCCCCCGGGCGGAAAAGAAGCTGAGCGACCGGGAAATCGACAACTACCGCATCAAGTGCCACGGCGGGAAACAGTACGTGAATACGCTTTCCGGCGGCAACAAGCAGAAGGTTTCCTTCGGGAAATGGACCGCGAAGGGATCCGAGGTCATCATCATGGACTGCCCGACCCGCGGCGTGGATATCGGCGTAAAGCAGGCCATGTACTCGCTGATTGAGGAAATGAAGAAGCAGGGGAAGGCCATCCTGATGATTTCCGAAGAGCTGAGCGAGCTGATCGGCATGGCGGACCGGCTGATCATCATGAAGGACTTTCAGGTGACCCATCAGGTGGAGCGCAATCCGGGACTGCAGCAAACCGACCTGATTGAATACATGATTTAAGGAGGCCGCTATGACTGCGATTGCACAGGAGAGAGAAAAGCAAAGCCTGACCCAGTGGATTAAAAAACACAGTTCCACCGTTGCCTCCCTGGGCGGCCTGGTCTTCTGCATTATTTTCTTCACGATCGGCACCGGACTGAAGGGCGAAAGCATCTGGTCCGGCGACAAGCTCTCCACGCTGATCGGAGACGTGATCGTGACCGCACTGATGGCGGTCGGCGCCGTATTCATCTACTCCCTGGGGAACATGGACGTAAGTATCGGCCGGCAGATAGGCCTGTACAGCACGATGCTGGTGCTGATCGGCAACGCGACAGGCAGCCTGCTTCCCGGCATCCTGGCGTGCATCGCGGTCGCCGTGATTATCGGTATTATCAACGGCGCCGCGGGCGAGCTGCTGCACATGTATTCCGTCATCTCCTCCGTGGTGTTCATGATGGTGATCAGCGGGATCACGACGATCATCTACTCCAACGTGGGCAGCAAGAACATCATCCTGTCCGGGGTGGACCTGAGCTTCTTCCGGTCGCCGGTCAACATGGTGATCGTGCTGGTGATCGAGTACCTGGTAATCGGCTATTTCTTCTACTTCACGAAGTTCGGCAAGTATGCCCGTTCCATCGGCGCCAACCAGACCGCGGCGGCGCAGAGCGGCGTCAACATCATCAAGTACCGGGTGATCCCCTACATCTTCCTGGCCTTCTGCCTGGTAACAGCCTCCCTGTTCCAGATGGGCTACACCGGCGCCGCTTCGGACGCCACGGGAACCGGATTTGAAATGAACGTCATGGTATCCCTGATCCTGGGCGGCATGCCGCTTAAGGGCGGCATGAAGTCCCGCCTGTCCTGCGCCGTGATCGGCGCCCTGACGTTCTCCCTGCTGGCGGTCGGCCTGCCGATCATCGGCGTGCCCACGCGCATGACCTTCATGATCAAGGCGATTATCTTCCTGGTGGTCGTGCTGATTACCTGCCGCCAGAAGAGCGGCCCGCTGCCCCGCTGATTCCGTTTTCAACAGGCAGGAACGCCTGTCCTGAGAAATTAACCCCAAAGACAATAAAGGAGGAACCCCCAAATGAAAAAACTGACTGCCCTGCTCCTGACCCTGGCCCTGCTCCTGGGACTGGCGATCGCTCCCGCATCCGCCGAGTCCAAAGGCAAGATCCTGTGGCTGTCCAACCTGAACAGCGGAATCCAGTATGAGTTCTATGTCGCGTACTGGAAGATGATCGCCGAAAACCTGGGCTACACCTTCGACGTTGTATACGGCGATATGTCCAACGACCCCGCCGGAAACCTGAAACAGGTCAAGAATTCCTACACCTCGGATGTCAAGGGAATCATCATTTCCATGGACGGCGGCGTGATCAACATCATGGATGAATATCCGGACCTGTGGGTGGTCGGCTTCTTCTCCGATATGGATTCCGTGTTCGAAGAGAACGGCCCCAGCCACGATGCCATGAACCGGGAAAAGTTCCTGGGCAACATGGGCGACAACTACATCAGCGGCCAGGCCCTGGGCGAAGCATACGCGAAGGAAGTCATCGCCCGCGGCTACAAGAAGGTTGCTACCTGCATCTTCCCGGCATTCGCCTATCCGAAGCACACGGTTGCGGACGCGTCCTTCCGTGCCGCGATCGCTGCCTACAACGAGACTGCCGCGGAACCCATTGAAATCGTCGGCGACGCGGAAGTCCTGGCCTTCCAGCCCCTGAGCGACAGCTACTTCCTGGAGCCCGGCCGTGACGAACTGGAATGCATCGTCGGCTTCTGCGCCGGCACCACCTTCATCTATCCCAAGATGATCGAAGCCAAGGCCATGGGCTTCTGCCGCGAAGACCTGCAGCTGATCACCGGAGGTTTTGACAACGATCCTGACCTGCTGGCGGACTGTGGCGACGACAAGAACATCGTCTCCTTGACCATCCAGGGCATTGAAAGCGCCATCTGGCCCATCGCGATGCTGGATGCCGCCATCTCCGGCAACATGTACAAGGACTATCCCGGAAAGGAACGGATGGACTCCTCCGTGTTTGATATCAACAGCAGCGCGAAGTTCCAGGCCATGATCGAAAATTCCCCCATGGGACCCACGCTGGACGTGAGCAAAGCCCAGGCGCAGTGGGACGACATGAAGGACTACTTCACCTCCGTCAACCCCGACGCCAGCTACAAGGCCCTGACCGAATACTGCCAGAGCTTCACTGTGGAAGGCTACATGAAATAAGAACGGATTCCCTGTTCCCTGTTTCCTGAACGACGAATGATAAGAGGCTGATGCCCATGAAGAAAACATTGGAAATCCTTAAGCGCGTGGCCGGTACGCTGATGCTCCCCGTGATCATGTTCGTGATCATGAAGATTCTGTGCGACGCCAACGGCTATACCTTTTTCGGAACGATGAAAATGTGGCAGGCGCTGATTCCCAGTATCGCGGTATCCATTGCCTGCGCCATGGGCATCGGCCTCCAGTTCAAGAGCGGGCGGTTTGACTTCTCCGGCGGTTCGATCATGCTGCTTTCCGCCATTATCGCGGGAAACGTCGCGAAGAACTCCGGAACAGGCAGCCCCCTGCTCTTCGGGGTACTTTGCGTCGGCCTGTGCGTAGCCTTCAGCGTGCTGGTGGCCCTGGTATACGTTTACGGGCGGCTGCCGATCATGATCGCCACCATCGGTATGGCGCTGCTGTATGAATCCATTACCAGCCAGATCTTCGGCGGCGGCGGAATCAACCTGGTTTCCGTCAAATTCATCAAGCAGCTGTCCGCTTATCCGCTGGTGCTGATTCCCCTGGCGGGCGCCGTGGGTGTATACGCGGTATACAATTACCTGACAACCACAGGCAAGCAGAGCGTACTGCTGGCGAAGAACCAGCAGTCCGCGGTGAACATCGGCGTGAAAGAAAACCGGAACGTGATTATCAGCTATATCTACAGCGGCCTGATCTTCGGATTCGCAACGATTATCTGGAGTTCACTGGGGAAACGCGACGCGATCTTCTCCTCGCTGAGCACGGTGGGCGAGCTGTTCAGCAATATCCTGCCGGTGTTTGTGGGACTGTATATCGGAGTATTCTGCGGTGATACCATCGGCATCATTATGGGCTCCATTTCCATCTGCCTGATGAAATACGGCCTGCAGCTGGTTTTCAAGGCGGAGCTCGGCGCCGCAATTTCCACCGCAATGATGGGCCTGTTCGTGTTCCTGGTTAACTTTGTGGCCGGGCAGGGACAGAATATCCGGAAACTGACCGGAAAAATATTCGGGAAGCGGGAACCGCTTAAAGCATAGCCGGTTCCGGCCACCCTGCAACCACCTGAACGGCGGGCGACGGCAAGACAACCTCGCCCGCCATTTTTGAAAGGAAAAACAGCCTATGAAAGTGACCGACCTCCGCATCAACGGCATCCGTGAACCGATCGGATTCGCGCTGCCGCATTTTTCCCTGTCCTGGAAGGTCCGGGAAACCGCATCGGCAAAGCCCGCCGAAACGAAAATCACCGTGGCGGCAGATCCGGAATTCAAAGGTATCCTGTACGAAAAAGCAGGGGAAGTCCTACGCTCTTCCGGAGAAGAGATTCCGCTTACTCCCGCGCCGCGCACCCGCTATTACTGGCGGGCGGAGGTGAAAGGCGACGCCGGGGACCGGGCGGAAGGCACCTCTTTCTTCGAAACCGGAAAAATGGATGAGCCCTGGGCCGGAAAATGGATCGGGACCCGGGAGGAGGACCGTTTTCATCCCGTGTTCTTCCGGACGTTCACACTGCCGGCGGAGGCGGTATCCGCCCGGCTGTACGTGAGCGGGCTGGGACTTTACGAGGCGTATGTGAACGGTGAAAAGGCCGGCAATGATCTGCTGGCGCCTTTCTGCAACGACTATAACGAAGCGGTCCAGGTACAGACCTACGACGCCGGCGGAATGCTCCGCGCCGGGGAAAACCGGATCGAAATCCTTACCGGGAACGGCTGGTACAAGGGACGGCTGGGATATGAAGGCGCGCGGGAAGTGTTCGGAAACCGGTTCCAGGTCCTGGCGGAGCTGCGGATCCGGCTGGCGGACGGAACGGAGCAGATTGTCGCCACGGATGAAACGTGGCGCTACCGGGGCAGCGACTTCGCGGCCACGGATATCTACGACGGCGAAACGCTGGACCGGATGCTGTGGCACGGGAAGGAAAACCCGGACCGGGCAGCCGTGCTGATGCCGGACCGTCCCCTGGCAGACCGCCGCAGCCTGCCGGTGACCGTGATGGACAGCCTGCCTGTACAGGAAGTGATCCGGACCCCTGCCGGGGAAACGGTGCTGGATTTCGGGCAGAACTTCACCGGATACGCGGAATACACCGCTGATTTCCCTGCCGGGACGCGGATTGTCCTGGACCACGGGGAGATCCTGCAGGGAGGAAACTTCTACAACGACAACTACCGCACCGCGAAGGCGCAGATGATTTACGTGTCGGACGGCCGGAAGGAAACGGTGCGGGCCCACTTCACGTATTTCGGCTTCCGCTATGTGCGGGTGACCGGATGGCCCGGGGAGGTCCGGAAGGAGGATTTCACCGGGCGGGTGGTTTACTCAGAGCTGGATACCTCCATCCGCTTCCGCTCCTCCGACGCGGCCCTGAACCGGCTGGCGAAGAACGCCTTCTGGGGCCAGCGGAGCAATTTCCTGGATATGCCCACGGACTGCCCGCAGCGGGACGAACGGCTGGGATGGACCGGGGACGCCCAGGTTTTCTCGCCTACGGCGTGCTTCCAGATGGACACCCGGGCATTCTACCGGAAATTCCTGCGGGACCTGCGGGCGGACCAGGTGAAAAGCGGCGGCGCGGTTGCCAACTTCCTGCCGAACCTGGGCGGGATGCCGGGCGGATCCAGCGTATGGGGAGATATCGCCACCTTCCTGCCGATGACGCTGTACGACTTCTACGGAAACCGGACGGACCTGGAGGTACAGTATCCCATGATGCGGGACTGGCTGGAGTGGATCCGGCGGCAGGACGATGAGCGGGGCGGCGGCCGGCTGTGGAACTTCGGCTTCCACTTCGGCGACTGGCTGGCCCAGGACGGGGTGACGCCCCAGAGCATGAAGGGCGGCACGGACGACTATTTCGTCGCCAGCATGTACTATTACGCGTCCGCCCGGAAGACGGAGCGGGCAGCGCGGATCCTGGGGAAGGACGGCGACGCGGCGGATTACGGAAAGCTTGCCGGGGAGATCCGGGAGGCGATCCTGCGGGAATATTTCACCCCCAGCGGACGGCTGGCTGTCACAACCCAGACGGCGTACCTGCTGTGCCTGAACTTCGGGGTGTACATCGATAAGGACCGGATTACCGCGGATTTCCGGACCCGGCTGCAGAAGGACTGCTACCGGATCAAGGGCGGCTTTGTCGGAGCCACGATGATGTGCCGGGTAATGGCGGAGAACGGGATGGAGGACCTGGCGGCCTATTTCCTCTTCCAGAAGGGTTTCCCGGGATGGATGCACTGCGTCGGCCTGGGGGCCACCACCATCTGGGAACGCTGGAATTCGGTGCTGGACGACGGAACGATCTCCGGCACGGAAATGAATTCCCTGAACCACTATTCCTACGGCTCCGTGATGGAATACGTATACCGGGACCTGGCGGGGATCCGGGGAACGGAACCCGGCTTCACCCGGGTGCGCTTCGAGCCCCAGCCCACCTTCCGGGTGCAGGAGGTTTCATGCGCCTACGATTCCGTGAGCGGGGAGTACGCTTCCGGCTGGCGGATCAATGAGGACGGAACGCTGACGGTCCGGTTCCGGGTTCCCTTTGGCTGCAGCGCGGAAGCCGCGCTGCCGGGAGCGGGCAGGACGGTTGAGCTGGCGGCCGGCGAATATGAGGAGACCTACCGGCCGGACAGGGATTACCGGATGAAGTACAGCATGGAAAGCCGGCTGGACGAGATGCGGGAGGATCCGGAAGCGCTGGCGGTTCTGGAGAAGGACCTGCCGCAAGCCCTTGGGCTGATCCGCTCCGGGGACGCGGAATTCCTGAGCATGTCCCTGCGGGAACTGCAGTTCCTGTTCTTCCGCGGATTCAATCCGCAGATGGTGGCGGAGGGCACCCGCCGGCTGTTTGAACTGAGAGCTTTTTAAGGAGGCAAAGCGAGATGATCGATCTTAGGGCAAATCCGTTTTTTCTCGACGACGAAGGGGTCCGGTGGGTAAACGAAACCCTTGCCTCCATGACCGTGGAGGAGAAGGCCGGCCAGGTTTTCTGCCCCCTGGGGCTCGCCGGCAGCGAGGAAGCACTCCGCGGCATGGTCTGCGGCCTCGGGATCGGCGGCATCATGTACAGGCCCGGACCGAAGGCGGCGATCCAGGAGACGCACCGCCGTATCCAGGAGATGGCAAAGATCCCGCTGCTGCTGGCGGCGAACACAGAAGCGGGCGGCAGCGGCCTGTCCTTCGAGGGCACAGGATTCGGCGCGCCGATGGCGGTCGCGGCAACCGGCGATCCGGAAAACGCTTACCGGATGGCCTATACCGCATGCCATGAAGGCGCAATGATGGGCCTCAACTGGTCCTTTGCGCCGATTGTGGATATCGACATGGATTTCCACAACCCGATTACCAACACCCGCACTTTCGGCTCCGATCCGGACCGGGTGATCGCCTGCGCATCCCGCTACCTGGATGCCGCGGACGAATGCGGCGTGGCTGTGTCCATCAAGCATTTTCCGGGGGACGGCGTGGACGAGCGCGATCAGCATATTGTCACCAGCGTGAACTCCCTGGACTGCGAGACGTATATGAAGACCTACGGACGGGTTTACAGGACACTGATCGAAAAGGGAGCAAAGACGGTGATGGTCGGCCACATAGCCCAGCCCGCCTGGGTGAAAAAACTGAATCCGGACGCATCCCGCCGTGAAATGACGCGGCCCGCCAGCCTGAGCCGCGAGCTGATGACCGGGCTGCTGCGGGGCGAACTGGGATTCAACGGCCTGATTTCAACGGACTCCTCCGCCATGATCGGCTTTACCGCCGCCATGCCGCGCCGCCTGGCGGTTCCGACAGCGATCGAAGCCGGCGCGGATATGTTCCTGTTCAACAAGGACCTGAAGGAGGATTACGGATATCTGCTCGCGGGCCTTCGTGAAGGGCTGCTGAGCATGGAGCGGCTTGACGAAGCTGTGACGAGGATTCTCGCGACGAAAGCTTCCCTCGGCCTGCACAGAAAACAAAAGGAAGGAACGCTGGTTCCGCCGCCCGAAGCGCTGGCGGAAGTCGGAAAGCCGGAATTCCGCGCCTGGAGCCGCGCGGTCGCCGATCAGGCGGTCACACTGGTGCATGACCGCCAGGGGCTGCTGCCCATTTCCCCGGCGAAGTATCCCCGCCTGTACCTGAATGTGATCCAGAAGAGCTGCGACCCGGACGATTCCTTCGTCCTTGCGTGGAAGGAAGCTTTCGAAAAAGAAGGTTTCGAGGTGACTGTACGCGACCGGCGCGTCAGCATTGAACCTTCGGATTTTGACGCGCCGGCGCTCAGCCCGGAGAAGGCCGCCCTGATGGGCGAGCTTTACCGGGGCGTTGAGGATACGCGAAAGTGCTACGATCTTTATGTCTATATCTGCAACATGCAGAACGCCTCCAACAACACAACCCTGCGCCTCAACTGGAATGTGGTGTTCGGCCTGGGCGACGACGCGCCGTGGCTTACGGCGGAGGTTCCGGTGCTGATGATTTCCACGGGTTATCCCTACCATCTTTTTGACGCGCCGATGGCCGAAACCTTTATCAACGCATACAGCAGCGAACCGCAGTACCGGCTCGCGGTTATGGAAAAAATCATGGGCCGCAGCGAATTCAGGGGCGTGAGCCCTGTCGATCCCTACTGCGGCAAAGAATACCTGAAATATTAAGGAGGCAGAACCATGAAGTTTGACGCGGTGATCTTTGACCTGGACGGGGTGATCTGCTCGACGGACGAATACCACTACAAAGCCTGGAAAACCATGGCGGACGGCATGGGGATCCCGTTTGACCGGACAGTCAACAACCGGCTGCGGGGCGTGAGCCGGATGGCGAGCCTCGAGATCATCCTGGAGAAATACAAGGGGCCGGCGCTGAGCCCCGAACAGAAAGAGGATCTGGCCCGGGAGAAAAACGACCTGTACCGGGAATCCCTGCGGGAGATGAGTACGGCGGACCTGCCGGAGGAGGTAAAGGAAACGCTGGACGCGCTGCGGGGCAAAGGACTAAAGCTGGCGATCGGATCCTCTTCCAAGAACACGCCGTTTATCCTGGGGCAGATCGGGCTGGGAAACTACTTTGACGCGGTGAGCGACGGCAACAATATTACCCGGTCCAAGCCGGATCCGGAGGTGTTCGTCAAAGCGGCGGAGATGCTGGGAATTCCGGCGGACCGGTGCCTGGTGGTGGAAGACGCGGTTTCCGGCGCCGAAGCCGGCCACCGGGGCGGCATGATGGTGGCCTGCGTCGGAGACGCCGCGAAGAACGGCGCGGGGGACTGGAACATGGAAAGCATCCGGGAACTGACTGAGATTGTAAAAGGATGAGGGAGAAGACCGATGGTTGACCTGAAAGCAAAGCCTTTTTACCTCAACGATGAGGAGATCCGCTGGGTGGAGGATACAATCGGATCCATGACCATGGACGAAAAGCTCAGGCAGCTGTTCGTGCTGCTCAAGCCGGTTCCGGGGGCGGACGAGGAACAGATCCGGGCGCTGATGGAAAGCGCCCGGCCGGGCGGAATGCGCTGGCAGGGCGGAGACAAGGAAACCGTGTTCCGGCAGAACACGCTCTTCCAGCGGTACAGCAGGATTCCCGTACTGATCGCCGGGAACTGCGACGAAGGCGGCAACGGCGTGCTGCCGCAGGAAGGCACCTTTGTGGCGACAGCCGCGGAAGCCGGGGCCGAAGAGGGAACTGAGACGGCGTACCGGATGGGGTATGTAGCCGGGAAAGAAGCGGCGGCCATCGGCGTGAACTGGATGTTCAACCCGGTGGCGGATGTATACCGGAACTGGCGAAATACCATTGTAAACACCCGTTCCTTCGGCAGCGACGCGGACCGGGTGACGGACTGCGTACGGGCCTATATCCGGGGCATCAAGGACGCGGCGCCGAACATGGCCTGCACGTGCAAGCATTTCCCGGGAGACGGATGGGACGAGCTGGATCCCCACAATTCACCGGCGCATAACGAAGCGGACCCGGAGGAATGGTCCGAAAGCTACGGCCGGGTATACCGGACGATGATTGACGAAGGCCTGGAGACCATCATGACCGGGCAGATCTCCCTGCCGCAGATGAGCCGGAAGCTGCGCCCCGGGATCCGGAACGAGGAGATCATGCCCGCGTCCCTGGCGCCGGAGCTGCTGCAGGATCTGCTGCGGGAACAGATGGGATTCAACGGCCTGATCATTTCCGACGCATCCCATATGATCGGAATGGCGGGCGTGATGAAGCGGAGCGAGGCGGTGCCGAAATGCATCGCCGCCGGATGCGATATGTTCCTGTTCACCAACGACACCGAGGAAGACCTGGGATATCTGAAAGCCGGAATGGAGCGGGGAATCGTGACGGAGGCGCGGCTGGACGACGCGCTGCACCGCATCCTGGGACTGAAAGCGCACCTGAAGCTGTACCGGGATTCCGTACGGTATCCGGAAAAAGCCGGGCTGGAAGCGGTCGGCTGCGCGGAACACAGGCAATACACCGCCGAAGCTGCCGACAGGGGCGTGACCCTGGTGAAGGATACCCGGCAACTGCTGCCTGTGCGCCCGGCGGAGCGGAAACGGGCGCTGCTGGTCTACGTCCAGAGCACCCCCAACAGCAAAGGCTACCGGGGCGACGGCGTGCGGCAGCTGATTACGGAGGAGCTGGAACGGGCCGGCTTCACGGTTACCCAGTGCCCCAGCTTCTACGACCTGGAGATTGAGAACGGCGTACACCCCATGAATTTCGTCCGGATGATGCAACCGGGGCGGCGGGAGGATTTCCGGAAGAATTACGATATCGTGTTCGTGTTCATCAATATCAAGGGATATGCCCAGCGGAACGTGGAACGACTCAGCTGGAGCAGCGGCCACAGCATGGAGATGCCCTGGTATACGGAAGAGGTGCCGACGGTCGGCGTCAGCCTGAACTACACCAATCACCTGGCTGACTGCGCGAACATCCACACCTTTGTGAACGCCTACGGACCGAACCGCGAAAACATCCGGGCAGCTGTGGAGAAAATCACCGGGAAAAGCGCCTTCCGGGGAACGGCGGACGACACCGTGTTCTGCGGACGGTGGGATACAAGACTGTAAGGAGGATCGGCTATGCAGAAAGAGTATATTGTCCTGAACGAAACGCGGAAGGTCAGCCTTACCGCATATCTCCAGGCGGCGGGCGGTGAATTCGGCGGGATTACCGCGCGGCCTGCCGTGCTGGTCATCCCCGGAGGCGGATACCATTTCTGCTCCGACCGGGAGGCGGATCCGGTGGCTTTTCCCTACCTGAAGGCCGGATACCAGGCATTCATCCTTCGGTATTCCCTGAACGAACAGGCCGCGTGGCCGCAGCCGCTGGAGGATTATGAGCAGGCTATGGAGCTGATCCTGGCACGGGCGGAGGAATGGCACGTGGTTCCGGACCGGATTGCCGTGATCGGCTTCTCCGCCGGCGGACACCTGGCGGCCTGCGCGGCCACGATGTCCAGGCACCGGCCCGCGGCAGCCATTCTGGGCTACCCCGTGATCGACGGGGACTGCGCCCGCGACTACCTGCCTTCCGCGCCGGACGTACCCTCCGCGGTGGACCGGAACACGTGCCCCTGCTTCGTTTTCGCCACCCGGACCGACAACCTGGTGCCGGTTGCCAACGCGGTGCATATGATCGACGCGCTCTGCGCGCAGGGCATCGCCTTTGAAAGCCATATCTATTCAAACGGCGCGCACGGCCTTTCCACCGGGGATCCGAGCGTCAACCGCCCGGGCTTCTGCAGCCGCTACCCTTCCTGGGTGGAGGACAGCATCGGCTGGCTGGCGGACGTGATGGGCGGAATGGACAGCAGCGGCCTGACAGAGCCGCGATTCGGCAGAAAAATCAACGGCAACCGGGAGAAAACCCTGAACCTGGACTGCACACTGCTGTACCTGGCGGAGCATCCCGAAGGGAAAAAGATCCTGGAGGAGATTACGGGCGGGCAGCAGGCGGCGCCGGCGGCAGCAGCCAGCGTGATCACCCTGCGGGACAGCCTGGCTTATATGGGGCTTGACGCGGAAAAGACAAAAGCGGTCGAGGAAAGGCTGCACGCGATTGAAAACAACTGACAGGGGGGAAATCTGATGACGCCATCCGGTTTTCTGATCGGTATCGATTCGGACGGTACCGCTTTCGACAGCATGAATATCAAACACCTGGACGCGTTTATTCCCGCGGCGCTTGAAATATGGCCCATGCGGGAGGAAACAGCCGCGCGCTTTACGGAAATCGAAAAGACGGTAAACCTTTTCTCCTCCCTGCGGGGAATCAACCGTTTTCCGGGACTGCTGGAGGTGTTTGAACGGCTTGCGAAAGAATTCCCGGAAGAAAAAGGGCTCCCTGAACTTCAAGACCTGCGCGCCTATATTCAGGGGGAGACCCGCTATTCGCCCGCAACGCTGAAGGCCTGGACGGAAGGCCATCCCTCCGCTGAGCTGGACCGGGTACTGGCCTGGTCGGACCGGGCGGACGAACTGTTCACCAAAGCGTGCGAGGGGCTGATGCCTTATCCGGGCGTCCGGGAGGCCATGGAGAAAGCATGGCCGTCCGCGGCGATCGCCGTGGTGTCCTCCGCCGCAAAAGCGGGACTGGAAAAAGACTGGGCGGCCGGGGGACTGACCCCGTTTGTGGACTATATGATGAGCCAGGAGGACGGGAGCAAGACAGCGCAGCTGAAAAAAGCCATGTCCCGGTGCGGGGATCATGTGAAGGCGCTGATGCTCGGGGATACCGACAGCGACGGTATTTCAGCGCATGAAGCAGGCGCCCTGTTCTATCCCATTATGCCGGGTGACGAAGCCGCTTCCTGGAAACGGTTCAGCGAGGAGATCCTGCCGCTGTTCCTGGCAGGAAAATACGGCCCGGAGGAAGAAGCAAAATATTACGGCATCCTGAAGGAAATGCTCGGATGAAAAGAAGGTTTTTCTGATCCGAAAGGACGCAAAGCGCATTCCCGGAATCTTCTTTGCGGCCTGTTAAAAAGAAAAGGAGGAAACAACGATGAAAATGACATTCCGCTGGTACGGCAGCGCAATCGACCCGATCCCGCTGAAATACGTGAAACAGATTCCCGGCATGTCCGGCCTGATGGGCCTGCTGGACAAACCCGCGGGCGTGGACTGGCCGGAGGAGGAATTCGCGGCGCTGAAGAAGGAAGTGAACGAAGCCGGACTGGAGATCGAGGTCATCGAGTCCGTCAACGTGCATGAGGACATCAAAATGGGCCTGCCCAGCCGGGAAGAGTACATCGCGAACTACATCAGCACCATCCGGATGCTGGCGAAGCACGGCGTTAAAGTGATTATCTATAACTTCATGCCGGTGTTCGACTGGCTGCGGACGGATCTGGCGCGGGTGATTCCGGAAGACGGCAGCAACAGCCTGTACTTTGACGAGAAGGACCTGGGCGAAATGGGTCCGCTGGAAATCGTGCGCAAAACCGCCGAGGACAGCAAGGGCTTCACCCTGCCCGGATGGGAGCCGGAACGCCTGGCACTGCTGGAGACGACTCTGAAGCAGTACGAAAATATCGGACCGGACGATCTGCGGAAGAATTTCAAATACTTCCTGGACGCGGTGATTCCGGTGTGCGAGGAAGTCGGCATGCGCATGGCGTGCCACCCGGACGATCCCGCCTGGCCGATCTTCGGCCTGCCCCGCATTACCCACAGCCAGGACGATTTTGACAAAATGGTGCAGCTGCACGACAGCCCGGCGAACACGCTCTGCCTGTGCACCGGTTCCCTGGGATCCAATCCGGACAACGACATTCCGGCCATCATCCGCCACTTCGGCGGGATGAACCGCATCGGGGCCATGCATGTGCGGAACGTCAAGTACCTGGGCTACCATCATTTCCGGGAGGCGGCCCACCTGAGCAGCACCGGGGATCTGGACCTGTACGAGATCGTGAAGGCCATTTACGACACCTGCCCGGATACCTATATCCGCCCCGACCACGGGCGCATGATCTGGGACGAGCAGGGCCGCCCGGGATACGGCCTGTATGACCGCGCGCTGGGCGCCGCCTATATCAACGGCCTGTGGGAAGCGATCGACAAAGAGCAGAAAGGGAAATAAGAAAATGCAGAAGAATGTGCTGAATACCGATCTGACGGGCAAGGTGGCCGTCGTTACCGGCGCGGGCGGCGTCCTGTGCTCCTATTTCGCGAAGGTGCTGGCCCGGGCAGGCGCGAAGGTGGCGCTGCTGGACCTGAACTTCGACGCGGCCAATCAGTTCGCGGAAGAAATTACGGCCGAAGGCGGGATTGCCAAAGCGTACAGCTGCAATGTGCTGGACAAGGATATCTGCTATTCCGTGGCAGACCAGGTGCTGGCGGATCTCGGCCCCTGCGATATCCTGCTGAACGGCGCGGGCGGCAACAATCCCCGAGCCACGACGGACAAGGAGTACTTTGAGCCGGGCGACATCGAGAGCGATACCAAATCCTTCTTCGATCTGGACAAATCCGGCGTGGAATTCGTTTTCAACCTGAATTTCATCGGCACGCTGCTGCCGACCCAGGCGTTTGCCCGGCAGATGGTGGGAAGGGAAGGCTGCAGCATCCTGAACATCAGCTCCATGAACGCCTACTGCCCGCTGACAAAGATTCCGGCCTATTCCGGGGCAAAAGCGGCCGTGACCAACTTCACCCAGTGGCTGGCGGTGCACTTCAGCAAAGCCGGGATCCGGGTGAACGCCATCGCTCCCGGTTTCTTCTCCACGAAGCAGAACCAGGCGCTGCTGTTCAATCCGGACGGAACGCCCACGGCGCGTACCGGCAAGATCCTGGCGGCGACCCCCATGGGACGCTTCGGCGACAGTGAAAAGGAGCTCAGCGGCGCGGTGCTGTTCCTGCTGAACAATGAAGCCGCCAGCTTCATTACCGGCGTGACGATTCCGATTGACGGCGGGTTCTCAGCCTATTCCGGCGTGTGATTCCGGAAGACATGAAAGTCATTTGAGAAAGCGTTGGGCCAAAACAGGCCGCAAGGCAGAAAAGAACCCCGGGCGTCTTATCCTATAAGGCGGCCCGGGGCTTTTTCGCGAAACGGAGCACTGACAGCACGTTGATGAAATCACGATAAAAGTGTACGGATGCTCCGGCCGGTCATCGCTGGGAAACGGTGAACAGCGAATAGAAGTAGCCTTTCTTTTCCATCAGGTTATCAAAAGTACCCTTCTCCGCAACCGCGCCGTTTTTCAGTGTAAACAGACCGGTGCAGCGGCGGAGGATGTTCTCGTCCAGATCGTGAGTGACGATTACGCGGGTATATCCGTCCAGCTTCAGGATCGCGTCCAGAACTTCAAAGCTTGTCTCAGCATCGAGGGAAGCGGTAGCCTCGTCGACAAACAGCACCGGCGTTTTGCGCAGCAGCGCCCTGGCAATGGAGATTCGCTGCCGTTCGCCGCCGGACAGACCGGATCCGTTTTCACCGCACAGATAATCTTCACCCTTCTCACGGATCAGCTTTTCAAGACCGGACATGCGCACCGCCCGGTCCACCTCCTCCTTCGGGAAGTCCGAGAACATGGTGATGTTGTTGCGGATCGTGCTGTTGAACACGAATACGTTCTGCTGGATGATGGATACCAGGTCATAGAGTGAACCCGGGGAAACGGTTTTCAGCTCCTTTCCGTCATAGCGGATTTCGCCCTGATAATCCCGGGAGGAGGCCATGAGAAGATTCAGAATCGTTGATTTACCGCTGCCGGATCCGCCGACGAGCGCGTAGCAGCCACCCGCGGGCAGTTCCATATTTACACCGTCCAGGACCGGTTTCCCTTCCTCATAGGCGAAATGAAGGTTCCGGACCGAGATGCTGTCCGTGAGTGAAGGTGCGATGGGGTCCCCTTCGTCCGGAATGTTCCGGTTCAGGGCTTCAGCCAGCTTGCCGATCAGGCCGAAGGAGGATTTTGCCCCGGCAAAGAAGGTGGGAAAGGCCTGGATCGGCCCGAGGACATAGTTCAGCAGCTGCACGAAAACAATGGCTGTACCGCCGGTAACGCTGTTGTTTCCGGAAAGCGCCATCGCGGCGGCGACGAAGAATACGCCGAACTGGAGAACGCCGCCGGAGATTCCGGAGGAATACCCGATCAGCACGCCGATCCCGGTCCGCCTTTCGGACGCATCCGCCACGCTTTCATTCTGCGCATCGTGCATCCGGGCAATGCTCTGCTCCGCTTTGGAGCTTTTGATCACCGCAAAACCGGTGAGCGTATCCTTGAGCATGCCGGTGTAATGCTCTTTACGGTCAGAAACCGCTTTTTCGGCTTTCTCCGCTTTGCTGCCGAACACAATCGAAACGATAACCGGCAGGAGAGAAAAACCGATGGAAATAAGCGTCAGCAGCGGACTGTACCACAGCATGAGCCCCAGCGCTCCGGCAAACGCGAGGGTTGTGCCGATGATGTTCTGAAGCGGAGAAATGAAATCCCGTTCGATGGTGTTAACATCATTTGAAAGGGCGGAAAGATAAAGGGAACTGTTTTCACCGGAAAACGCCTGGATGCCTTTGTCCAGCAGCCTGCGGAACACGTATTCCCGGTACTGCTTCATGGCTTTTGCCCGGAAGCGGGACAGGAAGACATAGTCAATCACCGCGGCGAGCGCCATCAGCGCCAGTCCGCCCCCGGCAATGGCCAGCAACACACCAAAGGTATATCCGCCGGTGCCGGAGATCAGGTCGACAATCTCCTTGATCAGCCAGGAGACGACCAGCTCCCCGGCGGCCATGAGGGCTGCCGAGACCAGGGTCATCGCCAGATTGAACCTGTTCTCCCGGAAAAGCTCCCGCAGGAACGGGCGGCGAAGCGCTTTGATTTCTTTGGCACCGGTTTTGTTTTCGGAAAGTTCTATTTCCATCCATACGGCCTCCTTTGATATTCCGGTTGTATTGTATCAGAACAGCATGGGGAAATGAACATACCGGTAATACTAACAGAATAATATTTTTATATACTGACAGTAACAAAAACAAAAGGGCGCCGAAAAAGCCGGTCCATATTTCAGAACCGGCTTTTTCACAGCGCCTGTTTTGGCGCTGACATCTCTTTATACGCAGGAACAAAATGAAATGACAGCTGAAATATCCAGGAAATGGAAAACATTTGTCGGCGTTTGAGACGTTCCGGCGGTTTCCAGCAGGGATCAAACCGGCAGACGGCGGATCAGAAGAAGGGCCAGCGGGACAGCAGGAAGCCGGGGAGGACCACGATCAGGAAAAACGCCCAGCTGACCAGCGTGAAGGTTTTGATGAAGGCTTTTCCGCTGCCCGGATATTCCCGGACATAGATGCGGTAATTGATCACGGAAGCCAGTGAACCGATCAGGGAACAGAGGCCGGCGGTATCCGCACCGTAGATCAGGCCGGAAAAGTTTTCCGTGAACGGATAAAGCACGATCGTAGCCGGCACGTTGGAAATGATCTGGCTGATTCCGATGCTCCACCAGTATTCATTGCCGGCGACCGCCTTTTTCAGGAAGCCGGAAATGCCGGGATTGGCGGCGATGGAGGAGGAAAAGATGAAAAAGCACAGAAAGGTCACCAGCAGCACATAGTCGACCTTCAGGAGGATCCTCCGGTCCAGGATCAGCATACCGGCCAACACGACGGCGACTGCCCAGGGCCACAGCGAAGTCCGGGTGACGATCACGGCCAGGATCAGCACAAACAGGCAGACATAGCCGATCCGGCGGATTTTTCCATCCGGCGGCCAGGGCATCCGGTCCGCGGAGGCGGAGATCCCTTCCTTCGGATCCTTCCGGTAAAGAACAAGGACAAACGCGATCAGCAGCAGCGCTGACATTGCGCACAGCGGCAGCATATGGAGCATGAAATGTCCGGCGCTGACGCCGGCTTTCCCATACAGGAAAAGATTCTGGGGACTGCCGAAGGGCATCAGGAGTGATCCGCGGATCGCGGCAATGTTTTCCATGGAGATAACCGGCAGGATGTATTTTTCCTTTCCGCCGTCCCGGAACAGCATGATGGTCAGCGGGACAAAGATGATCAGTGAAACATCGTTCGTTACGAACATGGAGGAAAAGAAAACGCCGAAGATCAGGAAAAGTGAAAGGGATGTCATCCGTTTCAGGCTGCCGGCCAGGCCGACCAGCGGACGGAGAACATTTTCCTGCTTGAAGCCCTCCAGAACACACAGCATCATCAGCAGCGTTCCCAGCGTGCGCCAGTCGATATCCTCAAGAAGCCGCGGCGAGGGAGGCGTAATGATCAGCGCCGCCAGCGCGGCCAGCAAGGACAGCGTCAGCATCATTTCCTTCTTCAAAAAAGCGAAAACCGGTTTCATCATCGTATGCCTTTCTTATTGCTTAATCCTGTAAAACGCCCGCGACAGGATCACGGGTGTTTGCTGATAACGTTCCGTGAAGCAGAGTGTGTCTTATTGCTTAAAGCCCCGTTTCCCGGCGCCCGCAGAACATGGTCCCCTCCGGCGTGCCGGTGAAGGGCACCCTGGTCAGACGATATTCCGGCGGGTTTCTGCCGGCAGTATCCGAAGGGACAGCCGGAGAGCAGATAAAAAGGGAACGATAAGGGGCGTCCTGATCGTTCACGTATATTAAAATAATGAGTCCGGAAAAGTGGATTAAAAGCTGATCCAAAGCAAAAAGAACCCCCGGGTGCCTTTAAAAAAACAAGGCGCCCGGGGTTTTTGGCGATCATTCAAACTCGATGGTGGCGACGGGTTTCTCGCTGATATCCCAAAGGACGCGGTTAACGCCGTCGACGCCGGCAATGATACGGTCGCGGATGCGGCACAGAACGCTGAAGGGAATTTCCGGAACGGTGGCGGTGACAGCGTCGACCGTGTTGACGGCACGGATGATTACAGCCCAGCCCATGTAGCGGACGCCCTTGCCGTCCACATACTTGATACCGGTGGACCTGAAGTCCGGAATGACGCAGAAGTACTGCCACGGAATTTCCGGCAGGGAGCCGATTTCCTCACGGACGACAGCGTCCGCCTCACGGAGCGCTTCCAGCCGGTCGCGGGTAATGGCACCGACGCAGCGCACGCCCAGGCCGGGACCGGGGAAGGGCTGGCGGTATACCATGCTGTCAGGCAGGCCGAGGGCTTTGCCGACGACACGCACTTCATCCTTGTAGAGCAGCCTGACAGGCTCGACCAGTTCAAACTGCAGATCGTCGGGCAGGCCGCCTACATTGTGGTGCGCCTTGACGCCGACGCTCTCGGTAATATCGGGATAGATCGTGCCCTGGGCGAGGAACGCGATATCGTCCTGCTTGCGGGCTTCTTCCTCAAACACACGGATAAACTCAGCACCGATGATCTTCCGCTTCTGCTCCGGATCGCTGACACCGGCCAGCTTGTCCAGAAAACGGTCCACCGCGTCCACATATACCAGATTGGCTTTCATCTGGTTGCGGAAAACCTCGATCACCTGCTCGGGTTCGCCTTTGCGGAGCAGGCCATGGTTGACGTGCACGGCCACAAGCTGCTGCCCGATGGCTTTGATCAGCAGGGCGGCTACCACAGAACTGTCCACACCGCCGGAGAGGGCGAGCAGAACCTTTCTGTTTCCAACCTGCTGCCGGATGGCCGCAACCTGTTCCTCAATAAACGCTTCCGCCAGTTCGGGAGTCGTAATCCGCCGCATATCGTCAGGACGCCTGTTGTTCTCCATGTGATGCCCTCCTTCATACGAAAAAACTTCTTTGTATAATAGAAAAAACGGCAGTATGTGTCAATCAGCAACGATGACAAAAATGCAAAAAGAAGTTTTCAAAAAAATTAATTTTGAATCCCCGTGCCAAGCACCTGACGGCTTCTTCGGACCGGCGGGGACACCTCTTGTCGTTTCTTCAAAAAAATTTTTTCGTCGCGAACGGAATATTGTAAATTAATTTGTAAATCAAAAACGGGCATAATATCTTGCGGAAAGCCAGAAAGAGGACTCCTGAAAGATACTTGTACGAACAAAAAGCAAGTAAAAATAACATATTGACAGCTTCCTGAAAAGTATTATATAATCCAAACAACAAGTTTACTTGTTAACTTAATAAAATTTAGGAGGAAACTGGATTATGAAGAAACTCGTAGCTCTGGTCCTGGCACTGGCCCTGACGATGGGGATCGTTTCCGCTTTTGCGGCTACCCCTGTCGCGGCAACTGAACTGGCCTACAAAGGCAAGCTGCATCTGATGCACTTCTCCACTTCCGAAGAGTCCGAAGGCAACGGCGGTTCCGACGGATTCCGCACCACCCTGGCTGCCTGGAAGGCTGCCCATCCGGACATTGAACTGGAAGAAGAAGTACTGGCTAACGCCGAATACAAGACGACCATCGCGACACGGTCTACCGCGAATGACCTGCCGGACGTATTCCTGCTCCAGGGCATGAACACCATTGCCTGGGCGAAGGGTAATCTGGTGATGGACCTGACCGACATCATCAAGGCGTCTCCCTACTACAATGATTACAATACCGCCTACTTCACCCCCTTTACCTCTGAAGGAAAAATCTACGGCTACCCCGTCCTGACCGGCGGTACCTGCACCGTAGTGATCTACGACAAGGCCATGTGGAAAGAAGCCGGATACGACGCTTTCCCCACCACCTGGGAAGAAGTGGAAAAGGCTGACGAGTATTTCGAAGGCAAAGGCATCGACACGATCTCCTTCGGCAACGGCGGCCAGTGGCAGATGAACTCTGACTTTATTTCCACCCTGGGCAACCGCTACACCGGCCCCGACTGGTTCGCCAGCCTGATTGCCAAGAGCGGCGCCGCTTTCACCGACGAAGCTTTTGTGAAAGCCCTGAAGGAGACCAAGCGCCTCTTTACCGAAACCAAGATTTTCAACGATGACTTCAACACCGTGACGAATGAGGATGCCCGTGAGTATTACATCTCCGGAGACGCTGCCGCGTTCATCGGCGGCAACTGGGACGAAGCATACATCTGGCAGACCCTGAAGGACACCAACGAAGAAAAGTGGAACAACATGGCCTTTGCTGTGCTGCCGCAGCCCGCGGACGCCACCGAAGCCCCCAACTCCCAGAATATCGGCTTGGGCTACGCTGTGGCCATCAATCCCAAGGTTGCAGAGGATCCCGATAAGCTGGCTGCCGCCATCGACCTGGCTCAGGAACTGACCGGCCCCGCCTTCTCCAGCTACGTCGCGGAGAACTATGCCCTGGGCGGACTGACCGCTGCCGGTGAAGTCGACTTCTCCAAGTTTGACCCGATCACCGTCGCGTTCTATAACTGGTCCTATGTTGATACCACCACCTGCGAAATCTATGACTCCTACATCAATTCCGCTGTCTGGAGCGTGTTCAACACGGAAGTCCAGGCGATGCTGAACGGCCAGATGGATCCTGAAAAAGTAGCCGCGGATACCCAGGCTGCCTACGAGGAAAATTACCTGAAGGCTGAATAATCCCGGTGCTGCCTGACGCTGAAGCTCCGCTCCCCCTCGCGGGGAGCGGAAAATCAGCGGAACAAAAACGACCAGTCAATACCGGCCGCCCTGCCCGTGTTGTGCGGACAGGGCGTTTTTTCAAAAGAGAAAAAAGGGGGGACAGGGCGTGCTCGATGCCATCAAACCAAGAAGAACCACGATCTGGCTTTATTTGCTCGTTCCGGTGGCACTGTTTGTATTCTCTGTATTTGTACCGCTGCTGACGGCGGTCTACTTAAGCTTTTTTGAACTGAAAAGCGGACAGACAATCTACACGGCAGTTTTCAACGGGGTGGAAAATTATAAGGCGCTGATCGCTGATTCGATTTTCTGGAATTCCTTCTGGAACAACATTTACCTGGTGGTCGTGTGTATCATCGGGCAGATCGGCCTTGCCTTCGTTTTTGTGCTGTTTGCCAACTCCAAGCTCGCGGTGGGCAAGGCGGTTCACCGTACCTTCGGTTTCTTTCCGAGTACCATCTCCGCGGTCTGCATCGGCCTGATCTGGAGTATCATTTTCCATTCCAAATACGGCCTGCTGAACTGGTTTGTGGTAAATGTGCTGGGAGGCACGAAGCAGACATGGCTGGGGGACGCGAACCACGTCATGCTGTATGTATCCATTCCCCTGGTCTGGCAGTACATCGGGTATTACATGGTAATCCTTTTCTCCGCTATCGCGGGCATTGACCAGGAAATCTTCGAATCGGCGGAGATTGACGGGGCAAACGGCTTTAAAAAAGCAATCTATATCACCCTTCCCATGATCAGTCCCACACTGCTGGTCTGCCTGACGCTGTGCATCGCCGGCAACATGAAGGCTTTCGACAGCATCTGGACCATGACGGCGGGCGGACCCGGATATTCCTCCTATGTGATGGCGCTGTACGGATATACCACATCCTTCCAGCAAAGCAACCTGGGATACGGCAGCGCGATTTCCGTGGGCATCTTTGTGCTGTCGCTGCTGGTTATCGGCGGAAGCCAGGCAATTGTGAAAAGAGCCACGCGCGGACTGGAGGGATAATCGATGAGCAGAAAGAAACATTACGCAGGAAGCAGCTTCAGTCCCGCGGGACGCGGCAGCAAAGGCGCGGGATATTACATCGGCAAAATATGCATCAATATTGTACTGTGGATTTTCTCCCTCAGCTGCATTTTCCCGCTGGTCTGGATGTTCTATTCCTCGCTGAAGCTGAAACGGCAGTTCAACGCGGACGTAATCAGCATCCCGTTCGGGACAGCCACGCTGCAGAACTATACGGACATCCTGAACAATCCGGACTACCATCTCAGCGAATCCATGTGGAACAGCTTCCGGACGACGGCGATCAGCATTGTTCTGATTGTCCTGTTCACATTTATCGTCGGATACATCCTTGCCAGGGTCCGGTTCAGGCTCAACCGGCCGCTGTATGTCATGTTCCTGATGGGCATGCTGATTCCGATCCACTCCCTGCTGGTCCCGATGTATGTGCTGTTCCGGAACCTTGGCATCAGCAACCAGTGGTATACCCTCCTGATGCCGTATGTTTCCTTCGGCCTTCCGATGGGAATTTTCCTGGTGGAGGGTTATGTAAAAGGGATTCCCATTTCCCTGGAGGAAGCGGCGGCGATCGACGGATCCAGTTTCAGCCGGACGCTGTGGTCCATCATCATGCCGCTGTGCAAGCCGATCCTTGTCACCGTGGCGATTATCCAGATTTTCGGATGCTGGAACGAATTCTCCTTCGCGCTGGTACTGATCCAGAATGTGCATCTGCAGACTGTTCCGCTGGCGCTGACCCAGTTCAAGGGCCAGTTCGGATCCGACTATCCGCTGCAGATGACAGCCATGCTGATTACCATGAGCCCGATCGTGGTTCTGTATTTTGCCTTCAGCAACCAGATCATCAGGGGTATGGTGGCAGGCGCGGTCAAGGGCTGAATCCGTCCGCGGCGCCGGGTGAGCCTCCTGCCCGGTGCTGCAGGCGGTTGACATTTGCGGGAAACAATGTACAATGGTTAACAAACAGGTTAACAAGAGGTGCCTTCCATGATTAAAAATGAAATCAGGGAACATCTGGAGAAGAAAATTCTTCCGTTCTGGGAGAAGCTGAAGGATGACGCGCAGGGCGGTTTCTTCGGATATATGGACGAGGAACTGAACCTGAAAAAGGACGCGGACAAGGGCTGCATCCTGAACAGCCGCATTCTCTGGACCTTCGCCACAGCGGCCCGGGTGCTGAAACAGGACGGCCTCCGGCTTTACGCGGACCATGCCTACGCATTCCTGGATAAATTCCTGGATCCGGTGAACGGCGGGGTGTTCTGGTCGGTGACTTCCGGCGGGGAGCCGGCGGATACCACAAAGCACACCTACTGCCAGGCTTTCGCCGTTTACGGCCTCGCGGCCTATTACCGGCTGACCGGAAAGCGGGAAGCGCTGGAAAAAGCCATGGACCTTTTCCGGGTGATTGAAACAAAATGCCGGGACGAAAAGGGGTACCTGGAGGCGCTGAAGGCGGATTTCACCCCGGAAAGCAATGAGAAGCTGAGCGAAAACGGGGTCATGGCGTCCCGGACCATGAATACGCTGCTGCATGTGGCGGAAGCCTATGCCGAACTGTACCGGGCAAACCCCGCGGAAGAAGTCCGCAAGGCAGGGCGGTTCTGCATGGCACAGGCGCTGCAGACGGTTTACAATCCAGTGAAACGGCGGATGGAGGTATTCTTTGACAATGATTACCGGCCGATCCTGGATATGCAGAGCTATGGGCACGACATTGAAGGCAGCTGGCTGATCTGGGACGCGGCGGAAACGATGCTGGACAGGCAGGAGCTTCCGGCTTACCGGGCAATGTGCCTGGACCTGCTGACGAGCCCCACGGAGCGCGCCTTTACGGACCACGGGCTGCACTATGAAATCGTGAACGGAGAGGTGAACACCATCCGGGCCTGGTGGCCGCAGGCGGAGGCTATGCTGGGGTTTGAGTTCGGCTGGCGGATGACGGGAGACCGGGCGTGGCCGGACAGGATGAAAATCCAGTGGGGCTATATCCTTCGGGCGATCGTGGATCCCCGGGAGGGAAGCGAATGGTTCAACGAGATCCGGGAGGACGGCACCTCTGTCCATAAACCGATCGTTGAGGAATGGAAATGCCCGTACCATAACGGCAGGATGTGCCTTCGGCTGATTGCCGCGGACCTGCCGGAAGAAATCTGACGCGGACGGGAAAGGACAGGAAAAGATGTCGGCAAAGAAGCCTGCCATGCGGGATATCGCGCGGGCAGTAGGAACAAGCGCGGTGACTGTTTCCAAAGCCCTTGCCGGGAAAGCCGGCATGAGCGACAAGCTGCGCGCCAGAATTCTCCGGAAAGCGGAAGAAATGGGATACCGGTATCCCCAAAGCGGGCGGAGGGTTCTGCCGGAGCACATGAACATCGGGATTCTTATTCCGGAAAGGTATTTCCAGGCGGATTCCTTTTACGCGGAGATGTACAGAAAACTGATCCGGAAGCTTTCAGGCCAGGGCCACTTCGGGCTGCTGGAGATCCTGAACGCAAAAGACGAGCAGAATCTGGCAATACCGAACCTGCTGAAGGAAGAACGCGTGGACGGGCTGATCCTCCTGGGAGAGCCGGAAAAGGCCTATTACAGGAAGATCGCCCTGGCCGGGACTCCGGTGGTATTCCTGGATTTCTATGACGAGCAGGCCAATGCCGACGCGGTAGCCGGCGACAACACCTACGGATCCTACAGACTGACGAGCCATCTGATCCGGCAGGGGCACCGGAAGATCGGTTTTGTGGGGAACCGGCTGGCTACGGCGAGCATCATGGACCGGTACCTGGGATACTGCAGGGCCATGCTGACGCACGGACTGCCGATCCGGGAGGACTGGACGCTGCCGGACCGGGAACCGGCAGGAGACCTGAAGGCGCCGGAGCTTCCGGAGGAAATGCCCACGGCATTCGTATGCGACTGCGACCTTGCAGCCAGGCTGCTGATTGACCGGCTGCAGGAGAGGGGATACAGGGTGCCGGAGGATGTATCCGTAACCGGATTCGATGACTATCCGCCGGGCAGGGAAAACGAAATCGGACTCAGCACGTTCCGGATCAATACAGATCAGATGATCGCCCTGGCCATCCAGAAGCTGCTGGAACGATGCGCGGGAACAGATCAGCCGTTCGGCCGGATCGTGGTGGGCGGACAGCCGGTCTACCGGGAATCGGAAAAAGCTTTGAACGAAACAGCGGAACAGACAAACAGAAAGGAAGTATAAAAAATGCCTGAAGTGAAAATGATCAACGTGGACGCGCTCCCCAATATCCCGTGGCAGGAAAGGCCTGCGGACCTGAAGACGGAAAGCCCTGTATGGCGGTATTCCGGCAACCCGGTGATGGGCAGGAATCCCACGCCGGAAATCGCGCGGATCTTCAACAGCGCGGTGGTTCCGTGGGAGGACGGATATATCGCGGTGCTCCGCGGGGAACAGATCAACGGCATTCCGTACGTGTATCTCGGGCATTCAAAGGACGGCATCCACTGGGACGTGGAACGGGAGAAGGTTCCCTTTACGGACGAAAACGGAAATCCGAAGATGCCGCATTACGCCTATGACCCCCGGCTGGTGAAGGTGGAGGATACCTACTACATCATCTGGTGCGGCGACTTCTACGGCGCGTCCATCGGCATGGCAAAGACGAAGGATTTCAAAACATTCACCCGGATTGAGAACCCCTTTATTCCGTTCAACCGGAACGCGGTGCTGTTCCCGCGGAAGATCAACGGCACCTACCGGCTGCTGAGCCGGCCTTCCGACAGCGGACATACCCCCTTCGGCGATATCTTTATCAGCGAGAGCCCGGACATGACTTTCTGGGGCAAACACCGCCACGTGATGGGCAGCGGCGGGGAATGGTGGGAGAGCGTTAAGATCGGCGCCGGCGCGGCCCCGATCGAAACCAGCGAAGGCTGGCTGATGTTCTACCACGGCGTGGCCACTACGTGCAACGGATTTGTGTACTCCATGGGGGCGGCGATCCTGGATATCAACGAGCCGAGCAAGGTGCTGTACCGCTGCGCGAATCACCTGCTGACACCGGAAGAGAATTACGAGGTGACGGGATTCGTGCCGAATGTGGTCTTCCCCTGCGCGACGCTGCAGGACGGGGAGACGGGGCGGATCGCCATCTATTACGGCGCCGCTGATACGAACGTGGGACTGGCGTTTACGACGGCGGACAGCGTTGTGAACTATATCAAGGAACACAGCGTGCTCCACGGCGGGGACGATGAAGCAGTGCAGAATTACTAAGGGGGCTTTCCGGTCGCCCCCTTAGGATCCCCTTCGGGCACTGTCGCTTTTGGTGAAGCAATGGAGAGCTGCTAAGGGGGCTTTCCGGTCGGAACCAATGCAGGCCGCACTGTGGCCTGCGCCCCTTAGGATCCCCTTCGGGCACATAAAGAAACCATTTTTGGAGAGAAACAAAATGAGAAGCAGAAGTTTTGATTCCCTGATGGAATCCTATGAGCGGCTGCTGGCAAGGCCGAATCCCGCGGACGAGCGATTCTACAACGGGTTGTTTACCCGGTACCGGAACCCGGTGCTGACCCGGGAGCATATTCCGCCGTTCTGGATGTATGACGCAAACCCGGAGTCGAACCCCTTCATGATGCAGCGGCTGGGCGTGAACGCTACGCTGAACAGCGGCGCCATCAAACTGGGGAACAAATACTGCCTGGTGGTCCGGGTGGAAGGCATGGACCGGAAAAGCTTCTTTGCGGTGGCTGAGAGCGACCGGCCCACGGAAGGCTTCCGGTTCCGGGACTATCCGGTTATTCTGCCGGATACGGAAAAAGCGGAAACCAACGTCTATGACATGCGGCTGACGCAGCACGCGGATGGATGGATCTACGGCGTATTCTGCTCGGAGAGCAAGGATCCGGACAACGCGGACCTGTCAGCCGCGGTGGCCGCGGCCGGGATCGTCCGGACGAAGGACCTTGAAACGTGGGAACGGCTGCCGAACCTTGTGACACTGAATTCCCCGCAGCAGCGGAACGTGGTGCTGCATCCGGAATTTGTGGACGGGCAATACGCGTTCTATACCCGGCCGATGGATGACTTCATAGAGACGGGAAGCGGCGGTGGCATTGGCTTCGGGCTGTGCGCGGACATCACGCATCCGGTGATCGGGGAGGAAAAGATCATCTCCCGCCGGAAATACCATACGATTACGGAAGCGAAGAATGGCGCCGGCGCGGTGCCGATCAGAACCGACTGGGGATGGATTCACATTGCCCACGGCGTGCGGAATACGGCGGCGGGGCTGCGGTATGTGCTGTACGCCTTCGCGACAGACCTGCAGGATCCCTCGAAGCTTATCGCGGAGCCTTCCGGAATGCTGCTGGGGCCGATGGGCCGGGAACGGACCGGCGACGTCAGCAACGTGGTGTTTACCAACGGCGCCATCGCGGATGACGACGGAAAAGTGTACATCTACTACGCGTCCTCCGATACCCGGATGCATGTGGCGGAGACGGACGTGGAACGGCTGAAGGACTATGTTTTCAACACGCCGGAGGATCCTCTGCGCAGTCCGGACTGCGTGCGCCAGCGGGCGGAACTGATCCGCAGGAACCTGGAATACATGAAGCGGTAACCGGCACCGGACGGAACCGATTGCTTTGTCAGGAATTTCTCCGACAGAGAGGAATCAGCCATATGAAAAAACTGAATCTGTGCGGAACCTGGGAGATGACCGGGGAGGACGGACGCAGCTTTCCGGCCGAAGTGCCGGGAAGCGTGCTGCGGACGCTGCTGGACCACGGAGTACTTCCGGATCCGTTTGACGGACTGAATGAATTCGCCGCCTGCGCGGAAACCCGGCGCAGGTGGTGTTTTCAGCGTACGTTCACGGTTTCGGATGAAGCGCTGGAAAACCCCTTCGCGGACCTGGTGTTCGAAGGGCTGGACACCCTGGCCGCGGTGGAACTGAACGGGCGGACGATTGCCCGGACAGACAATATGCACCGGACGTGGCGGATTCCGGTGAAGCAGGCGCTCCGCAGCGGGGAAAACAGCCTGCGCGTTTTCTTTGACCCGGCGATGGATTACGTCGGGAAAGCAGCGCGGGAAAACCCGGAAGTATCCTATGACGGCGGCAGCGAGCTGAAGGGAACCGGATTTCTGCGGAAGGCGCACTACATGTTCGGATGGGACTGGGGTCCGAGACTTCCGGACGCGGGCATCTGGCGGGAGGTCCGGATTGAATTCTACAAAATCCGGCTGGAGGACATCCGGGTGCACCAGGAGCACGGCCCGGACCATGCGGACCTGGAGATCCGCGTACAGACCGGCGCGGAGCAGATCCGCGCGGAACTGACAGACCCGGAAGGCAGGGCGGTCTCGGAAGCAGGCGGGGAATCCGGCGGGGTACTGCGCCTGCGGGCGGAACACCCGCGGCTGTGGTGGCCGAACGGGCTGGGGGAACAGCCGCTGTATACCCTGAAGGTCGAAGCTCTGACCGGCGGAAAAACAGAGGACGTGAAGACGCTCCGGCTGGGCCTGCGCACCATGACCGTTTCCCGGAAAAAGGACGAATGGGGCGAAAGCTTTGCCCTGTGCTGCAACGGAACGGAGTTCTTTGCCATGGGCGGGGACTACATTCCGGAGGACAGCCTGCTGACGCGGATGAACCGGGAAAAAACCAGGCGGCTGCTGCGGGACTGCAGGGACTGCCACTTCAACACAATCCGGGTATGGGGCGGGGGCATCTATCCGAACGATGATTTCTACGACCTGTGCGACGAAATGGGTCTGGTTGTCTGGCAGGATCTGATGTTTGCCTGCAATACCTACAAGCTGACGGACGCGTTCCGGGAAAACATTGTCCGGGAGGCAGAGGACAATCTGCGCCGGATCCGCCATCATGCCTCCCTGGGGCTGATCTGTGGGAACAATGAAATGGAAACGGCCTGGATGGACTGGGGCGGCGTAAAGAACCAGCCGGACGGCCTGAAGCAGGATTATCTGGAACAGTTTGAGCACCTGCTGAAGGAGGTCAGCGCGCGGGAAGCGCCGGACAGCTTTTACTGGCCGTCCTCTCCCTCTTCCGGCGGCGGGTTTGACGACCCGAACAGCCTGGACCGGGGAGACGTGCATGACTGGTCCGTCTGGCACGGACGGAGACCGTTCTCAGACTTTACGAAGCGGTATCCGCGGTTCTGCTCGGAGTTCGGCTTTGAGTCCTTCCCCTGCATGGATACGCTGCGGACATTTGTACATGAGGAGCGGGAGATGAATCCTTTTTCCAGGACCATGGAAAGCCACCAGAAGTGCCGGTCCGGGAACGCGACAACGCTGTACTACCTGAGCCAGACGCTCCGGTATCCGTTCTCGATGGAGAAGCTGGTTCACGCGAGTCAATGGCTGCAGGCGGAAGCGGTGCGGGCCGGGGTGGAGCACTGGCGGAGGAACCGGGGCCGCTGCATGGGCGCGATTTACTGGCAGATCAACGACTGCTGGCCGGTGGCAAGCTGGGCCGGGATTGATTCGGCCGGAAGATGGAAAGCGCTCCAGTACGCGTCCAGGCGCTTTTTCGCGCCGGCAGCTGTGACGCTCCGGCCGGAGGAGAACGGTTATTCCGTATGGGTGGCCAACGAGCGCAGGGAAGCTTTCCGGGGAAAGGCAGTCTGTATTGTCCGCGACGAGAAGGGCAGACGGATCCGGGAATGCCTGCTGGATGTCCGATGCCCGGCGATGAGCAGCATACGCGCCGGAACGATCCTGCCGGAGAACGGGGAGGAAATGAAAATCGTGCAGTGCGTGCTGCGGGATGAGGACGGCAGTACGGTCAGCGAATGCGAGGAGCTGTACACCCTGCCGAAATACTTTCCTTTTGAAAAGCCGGAAATCAGGGTTTCCTGCGCGGGGACGAAGATTCTCCTGGAGGCGGACACCTTCTGCACAGGCGTAGAGCTGCAGGCAGGCGACGCCAGGTTTTCCGACAACTGGATTTCACTGTATCCCGGGGAGAAAAAAGAACTGACAGCGGACCGGGAACTGCGGGAATCCGACCTGCGGATCCTCTGGATCGAGTAAGGGAGGACCGGACAGGACGCCGCAGTCTGCTTTTTCCTGCCCGCTGACGGATTCCGCAATGGCTTCGCGAGGATTATCCATGAAAAAGGAGCGCTTTTCGCAATGAAAAGCGCCCCTTTTTTCGAAACAGCCTGGAAATTACTTGATTCCGAATGCTGACTCAGAGCTGTTCGGATCTGAAATCGGACTGCATGGTCAGCAGCGCGGGCAGGGTACTGTAGCTGAAAAACTCCAGATCGCTGCGGGAAGAACGCGCGGCCGTTTTCCGGACCATTTCATAGAAGCGGCTCCAGACACTGGCGTTGTTTTCCGAATTCTTTATAATGGTGTTCATCTTATTTCAAATCTCCTTTACTGCCGGAATAATTCTGTTCCCGGAGAGGATAACCGGTATTTCCGGGAACGCCAGAGATCATACAGCAAAAATAAATGAAAATCTACTGAAAGTATGCCATAATTCTTAAAAACTACAGATTTATTGTTGTTCCGGAAAGCGAATCAGAGGTATAATATCCCGTGCGGGAGGTGATCCGCAGCCGGGAAAAGGCAAAACAGGGCACGGAAAGGGGAAGGAAAACCATGGAGCGAAAACACCGGACAGTTGACTTCAAAATCCTGAAAGAAAGCCAGATCGGCCAGGCCCGCGAAGAGAACGAACGCTTTCACAGATACCATGAGCTTTATTATATCGCGGAAGGCCGCTGCAGTGTATTTATCGGACAGAGAACATACCGGCTGCAAACCGGGGACTTTGCTCTGATTCCCGCCGGAACGCTGCATAAGACGGATTTTACTTCCCATGGGCAGAATACAAAGTACGTTATCTCCTTTTCCACGGATACCGCTAAAAAGATTGACGCGTTTCTGGAAGCGAAAGTGGCGGAAACGGAATTCCGGGCAGGAAAAATAAAAGCTCCGGTTCAGCGCCAGGAAGCGATTCTGCTGCAGGTAAACCGGATGCTGTATGAATTTGAGAACCAGCCTGCCCTTGGAAGAAGCCTTTGCATGACGCTTCTGGCTGAACTGCTGATTTCCCTGCACCGATACCGCGACGGACAGGAAGAAAACGACGGAAACGAGGACATATCCCACAGCCGTATGCGGGAAGTGGCGGCATATCTCTGCGAGCATGCGGGAGAACAGATTACCCTGACAGAGGTGGCTGCCCATTTTGCGGTCAGTCCGTCGCATCTCTCCCGGGTTTTTCATCAGGAGACAGGTTTCGGCGTCCGGGAATATCTGATTCAGTACCGGATCCGGCAAGCCTGCGATCTGCTGCTGAATTCAGGGCTGACCGTGACACAGATTGCGGACCGATGCGGATTCAGCGACAGCAATTACTTCGGGGACGCGTTTAAAAAAGCCACAGGCCTGTCCCCGCGGGAGTACAGAAAGCTGAGCTGAGCCTGATTTTGCACGGCATCCGGAATTGTTTCATAAAGCGGGAACGAAACCAGAGCGTCCCTGCCGTTCCGGCATACAGGAAAGAAACAGCAAAAAACGCCCGCGGGAGTTGACAAGCGGCGGGGAAAAGCGTAAACTCCCGATAAAGGCCTTGAAGGAGAGGGCGGCGGAATCCCTGAGAACAGAGACGCGGCGGACGGTGCGAGCCGCGGGACGGGACCGATGGCTGTAGCTCCGGAGCCGGAAGGAAGAAAGCGAAAGCAAGTAGAACCTTCCCGAATCAGCCGCGTAAGGGCAAAAGGGCTTCACGGGAGCCTGAAGGGGCGGCGGAACGCCGCAATTTGAGTGGTACCGCGGGTGTATTATGCTGATACGCTCGTCTCAAAGCAATTTGAGACGGGCTTTTTTCGTCAGCCCAAAGGACTTTCCGGGATCAGTTTTTCCGAAGCCGGCGGTATAAGCGCCCTTTGGAAGCCTCCGGATCCCAACGGCCTGAAGAAATTGCGGACTGAGCATTCTGCCGCGGACAGAGAAAGGGAGAAAGACCATGGCACAGATGACCGGACTGAACTACAAGATTCAGGAGATGGCGCACCGGATCCGCGAACTGCGGGAGATCGAGAACTTCACCATCGCGGAGATGGCGACAAAGACGGGCGTCAGCGAACAGGAATATATTGAATGCGAAATGGGCCGGAGCGACCTGAACTTCGCGTTCCTGTACCGCTGCGCGCTGGCGTTCGGCGTCGACGTCGGGGACATCATCGAAGGTTCCAGCCCGAACCTGAACTCCTTTACCGTAACCCGGAAGGGCGAAGGGCAGCGGATCGAGGAAGCGCACGACATGGTCTACTATAACATGGCGGCCTCCTTCCGGAACCGGATCGCGGAGCCTCTGTACGTACAGGCGGCCTACAGCGCGGAAGCGGAGAAGGAAGACATTAAGCTGACCACCCACGAGGGGCAGGAGTGCGATATCGTTATCGACGGAAGCCTGAAGGTGCAGGTGGGGGAACACATCAGCATCCTGAATCCCGGGGACAGCATCTACTACGATTCCGGCACGCCTCACGGGATGATCGCCGTGGGCGGCAAGGACTGCCTGTTCTACGCGATTGTCCTGAATCCCACCGGCGCGCCGATTCCCGAGCTGACGCCGGAGAAGGCCATGCCCGGCACAGCCCTGCAGGAATTCCCGGCGGAGCAGGGCCGCACCCGCGTGTGGCACCGCTACGCGGATGTGGAAAAGGATGAGAACGGCACGCCCGTGAAAATCACTTTCAAGAACACCGAGAAGTTCAACTTCGCCTTCGACGTTATCGACGCGATCGCGGAGGAAGTGCCGAACAAGCTCGCGATGCTGCACCTGGACCGGGAAAAGAACGAGCACCGGTTCACCTTCAACGATATGAAGCGCGCGTCCAACCGCTGCGCGAACTATTTCAAATCCCTGGGCATCAAAAAGGGCGACCGGGTGATGCTGGTGCTGAAACGGCACTACCAGTTCTGGTTCGCGATCCTGGCCCTGGAGAAGATCGGCGCCGTCGCGATCCCGGCTGTGGCCCAGCTGCAGGAGCACGACTTTGAATACCGCTTCAACGCCGCCGGCGTGAAGGCGATCATCTGCACCGCGGACGGGGACACCGCGCACCAGGCGGAGCTGGCCGCGAAGAACGCCCCGAGCCTGGAGCTGAAGCTGATCGTGAACGGGGAGCGGGAAGGCTGGAAAAACTTCGACGAGGAATACCAGATGTATTCCACCCATTTCAAACGGACGGATGAAACGCCCTGCGGCGACGATCTGATGCTGATGTATTTCACCTCCGGCACCACGGGCTATCCGAAGATCGCCGCCCACAGCTACAAGCATCCCCTGGGACACCTGCACACCGCCAAGTACTGGCACTGCGTGAATCCGAACGGGCTGCACCTGACGATTTCCGACACCGGATGGGCAAAGGCTGGATGGGGCAAGATCTACGGCCAGTGGCTGTGCGAAGCCGCCATTTTCGTATACGACTTTGACCGCTTTGACGCGGCGGATATCCTGCCGCTGTTCGCGAAGTACCATATCACCACCTTCTGCGCGCCGCCCACGATGTACCGGATGCTGATCAAGCAGGATCTGAGCAGATACGACCTGAGTTCCGTGACCCATGCGTCCAGCGCCGGCGAAGCGCTGAACCCGGAGGTTTTCCGCCAGATCGAGAAGCAGACCGGGCTGCAGGTGATGGAAGGCTTCGGCCAGACGGAGAGTACCATGATCATCGGCAACCTGGCCGGCGCGGACCACAAGCTTGGTTCCATGGGCAAAGTCGCGCCGATCTACAACGTCGCGCTGCTGAGTCCGGAAGGCAATCCTGTGCCCGCCGGTACGACAGGCGAGATCTGCGTGGATATCTCCAACGGCATTCCGATCGGCCTGTTCCGGATGTATTACCGGGACGAGGAAAAGACGAACGAGGTTATGCACGACGGCTGGTACCATACCGGCGATCTGGCATGGTGCGACGAGGACGGCTTCTACTGGTACGTGGGCCGGGCGGACGACGTGATCAAATCCAGCGGCTACCGGATCGGGCCGTTCGAGATCGAGAGCGTGATCATGGAGCTGCCCTATGTGCTGGAGTGCGGTGTCAGCGCCGCGCCGGACGAGGTGCGCGGCCAGGTGGTCAAGGCGAGCATCGTGCTGACGAAGGGAACGGAACCGACGGAGGAACTGAAGAAGGAAATCCAGAACTACGTCAAGCAGCATACCGCGCCGTACAAGTATCCCCGGATCGTTGTTTTCCGGGACGAGCTGCCCAAGACCGTGAGCGGGAAGATCCAGCGGGCGCTGCTGTGAGGCCGGCGGCCGGTGTGATGCCTTGCCGTGTTCAGGATGGCACGGAGACATCAAAACGTATTGTTTTTCAGGGAAGACGGGAAGGGAAGGCCTGTTTTTCCCGTTTTATAGGCAAAGGGGGAAGAAATATGAAGATCAGGAAGATTCTGTGCATTGCGGCTGCGCTCTGCGTCCTGTGCTCCGTATGTTCCGCGGCCGGCGCGGACGGAGCGTATTCCGGCTATTCCGTCGCTCCGGTGAATATCTGGCTGGACCGCGTTATGCCCAACAGCAACTGGGAAGTACAGCAGCATAACGGTGCGCCGATCGGCTGGGGGATTCAGTACGCGCTGGACGGCAACTGGAGCACGTCCATGGGCTTTATGGGCTGGAATACGGAGGCGCTGGACGATATTCCGGATATCTCCTTCTATTTCAACGGAGCGAGCATCCGGGACCTGTGGATCCGGAACGGGTGGGATTCTGAGTATTACACCGAATACGCCCGGATCATGATTCTGGATATGACCGTCTGGTGCGGGGATACCGCTTATGTGATTCCGCGCTTTAAACTGCAGGATTCCATCGATACCACGCTGTTCAACCAGAACTGGATTGACGGATACCAGCGGCTGTCACTGCCGATGCGGTACGACAACGTGACCCGGGTGGACCTGTTCATCAAGGGCTGGTACCAGGGAGAAGGCAACAAGAAGTACGAAATGCGGATCGCGGATATGGTGTTCCTGTCGGCGACGCCGGAGGAACTGTACGGACCGAACATCTTCAACGGCGGCGGGTATTATCCCTATCCGGTATGGACACCGACGCCGCAGCCCTGGGCACCGACACTGATTCCGACCGCAACGCCCCGGCCGACGATGGGCCCGACAGCCAATCCAAACGCCGGTATTCAGGTGCTCACAAAGGAACGGCTGGCAACCCGTTCCGGCCCCGGAACGGACTACACGGAGCTGGGGTCCTATTTCCAGCAGGGAACGTGGGTCAGAGCCCTTTCCGCCGCGTACGACAGCAAGAACGGGATCTGGTGGATCCAGGTGGAGCTGACCTACCTGAACGAGCAGCGCAGGGTCTACACCGGCGTGAAACGGCTGGAGATGAGCGCGGACATGGTGCGGACGGAGGAACCGCAGGAGGTCGCGAAGCTGACCTGTTCCGTCTATCCGTACTGGGGGCCGGGATACGGCTATTCCATGTACAACGACCAGATTCCGGCCGGAACATCCGGAACCGTATGGGCATATGAAGGACTGTACGCGCAGTTTGAATACTATGACGGAAGCAGGGGACAATACCGGCGGGTATGGGTTCCGGTAAACTCCCTTGAGGAGGACGAAGGAAACGGCTGAGCCGGACGGGCGAACGCCCGGCGCAGCACCAGGCAATTCAGGAGCGGTTCAAAGCGGCCGCTCCTTTTTCTGATTTTATTTTTTCGTAACAATTTTCCCGGGGAAACAGGGTAGCGAAAAAAGGAAAAACATGCTATACTCCTATTAAGTGTAAGTTTCATAGAGCGACCCGGGAAAACGCGGGATTGGAAACCTGTGCTTCCCCGGTCGTACATGTGCAGATGAAAGGCGAAAATAGTGAGCACAAAAGTTCAGAAGGAAAAGGAGATCAGCCGGCTTCGAATTGTTTCCCTCGGCGGTGTGGACGAGATCGGAAAAAATATGTACGTCTTCGAGTATGAGGACGACATTGTCATTGTGGACTGCGGCAGCGTATTCCCGAAGGAGGATATGCTGGGCGTCGACCTGGTAATTCCGGATATCACCTACCTGATGGGGAAACGGGATCATATCCGCGGATATCTTTTCACACACGGACACGAAGACCATATCGGCGCGACGCCATACATCCTGAAACAGGCGCCGGCCCATATCTACGGGACAAAACTGACGATGGCGCTGGTGGACCTGAAGCTGAAGGAGTACCGGGTGGAAGGGATTCCGATGCATGTAGTCCAGCCCAGGGACACGGTCCAGCTGGGGCAGTTCAGCTGCCAGTTCATTCATGTGAGCCATTCCATCGCGGGAGCCTGCGCCATTGCCATTACCTGCCCGGCGGGCACGGTGATCTGCAGCGGCGACTTCAAGGTGGACTATACACCCATCGACGGGCAGGTGACGGACCTGCAGACCTTTGCCCGATACGGGGAGAGGGGCGTGCTGGCGTTCCTCTGCGAATCCACGAACGTGGAACGGTCCGGATACACGATGAGCGAGCTGAAGGTCGGCGAGACCTTTGAGAAGATGTTCGCGCAGGCGGAAGGCCGTGTGATCGTCGCCATGTTCGCCAGCAATATCCACCGGATGCAGATGATCATCGACAGCGCGATCCGGTACGGCCGGCGCGTATGTTTCATCGGGCGCAGCATGGTGAACGTCAGCCGCGTCGCGATGAGCATCGGTGAGCTTCAGATTCCCGAGGGATACCTCATCGATATGGACGTGCTGGACCAGTATCCGGACAACGAGATCCTGGTGATGACCACCGGCAGCCAGGGCGAGCCCATGGCCGGCCTGACGCGGATGGCATACGCGGAACACCGGAAACTCCAGATCCGACAGAGCGACATGGTGATCATTTCGGCCACGCCGATTCCCGGAAATGAAAAATTCATCTCCAGGGTCATCAACCAGCTGTACCGGCTGGGCGCGCAGGTCGTATACAGCGCGATGGCGGAGGTGCACGTTTCCGGCCACGCCTGCCAGGAGGAGCTGAAGCTGCTGCATTCCCTGATCCGGCCGAAATACTTCATTCCCGTACACGGCGAATACCGGATGATGTGGCAGCACGCGATTCTGGCGGAATCCATGGGCATTCCGAGCCAGAACATCGTGATTCCGGAACTGGGCCAGGTGATCGAAATGAACCAGGATGTGCTGGCACTGGGCGAGCAGGTGCCGGTGGGCGGCGTGCTGGTGGACGGCCTGGGCGTGGGCGACGTCGGGAACGTCGTGCTGCGGGACCGGAAGCACCTGAGTCAGGACGGCCTGGTGATCGTGGCGATCGCCATCAACCGCGACGAACAGAAGATCGTCAGCGGGCCGGACATTGTCAGCCGCGGCTTCATCTACGTCAAGGAGAACGAGGATATTATCGACGAGACCCAGAACCTTGTGCGCGAGATCCTGGCGAGCAGCAGCCTGGCGGGCGAGGACTGGCCGGATCTGAAGAATATCATCAAGGACGAGGTGCATCAGTTTATTTTTGACAGGATCAAGCGGAATCCGATGATCCTGCCCATTATTCTCGACGTCTGAGGCAGCGTTGCGGAAAACAGCAAAAATCGGTATAATACAGGTCGGAAAGGGAAGAAAATCCCCTTTCTGACCGTTTTTTTCTGTGAGGAGGGCGAAGCTGTGGACTACGCATCGGCATACAGGCTGGCGAAGGATATCCGCGAAAGCGAGGAATACAAAACCTATCACGCGCTGAAGGAATCCGTGATGGGGGAAGAGACGACAGCCGCCCTGATCCGGGAATACCGGAAACTGCAGGTGACGCTGCAGATGTCCGCCGTCAGCGGGCAGAGCGCGGACGCGGAGACCATGCAGCGCTTTTCCGGCATCTCCACGCTGCTGTTTTCCAAGCAGGAAGTGAGCAATTTCCTGATGGCGGAGATGCGGCTGCAGCAGGCGATGGCGGACATTTTCAAAATTGTTACGGAAGCGGCTGACGTGGAGCTGGGCATTCCGGGCTTAGAGGGGTAAGCATTGAACGACGGGAAAGAGTATACGTACCGAAGCATCCGGGATGAGCGGCAGTACGGGTTTTTCTGGTACAGCGCACTGTGGAAGGCGCTGCGGCCGGTGCTCGTGGCCATAACGGTGCTGGTGCTGGTGGTCGGGATCTGCATGACCGTATGGAACAAACTGTACGGTGAGTTTGCCGCGCCCGCGGATACTGAGGACAGCGCTGAATACACGTTTGAGATCACTTCCGGGCAGAGCCTGAACCGGGTTGCTTCCAACCTGGAAGCGGCGGGGCTGATCCGCAGCAGGACGGTTTTCAAGTATTACTGCGATTTCGCCGGCATGGGCCAGAAGATTCAGGTCGGCACTTACGCGCTGCGGAAAGATATGACCATGACGGAAATCGCGGAGCGCCTGACCGCCGGCGACGGAAATCCGCTGGTGCGGAACATTACGCTGATTCCGGGTGAGACCGTGGAGGATTTCGCCGCGAAACTTGTGAAGACCGGTGCGCTGGACAGCCCGGACCATTTCCTGGAGCTTTGCCGGACCGGTACGGAATTCAGTGATTATTACTACATCGCGGACGTGCTGGCCGGGGGAAATGCCCAGGCGCGGAAGTATGTGCTGGAAGGATACCTGGCCCCGAATACCTATGAGGTCTATACCAGCGCGACGGAAGAGGAGATGATCCGGAAACTGCTGAGCCAGACGGAAGCGGTTTTCCCGGAGGAATACATGGACCGGGCGGAAACGCTGGGTATGACCATGGACCAGGTGCTGACCCTGGCCAGCATGATCGAGAAGGAAGCCAAGGAAGGTGACTTCGCCCGGGTCAGCGCGGTGTTCCATAACCGGCTGAAATCCGGAATGATGCTGCAGAGCGACGTGACGATCCACTATATCACTGGCGTGCGCAGAATGTCGCTGTCCGAACAGGACCTGAACCAGCAGAACGCGTACAATACCTATCTGTACAGAGGACTGCCGCCGGGCCCCATCTGCAATCCGTCCCCCGCGGCTATCAAGGCCGCGCTGTATCCGGATTCCATGATGATCTCGGAAAAATACCTGTTCTTCTGCGCGAAGGAGCCGGAGAGCGGAGAACTCTATTTCTCCAGGACACTGGAGGAGCATGAGCGCGCGGTGGCGGTCTACGCGCCGCTGTGGAAGCAGTACGATCAGGACAGAGGGATTGAGCAATGAAAAAGCCGGAGCTGCTGTGCCCGGCGGGAAGCCGTGAATCACTGGAGGCGGCGCTGCATTTCGGCGCGGACGCCGTATACGGCGGAATGAAACGCTACGGGCTGCGGGCTTTCGCGGGGAACTTTGACACGGAAGGCCTGCGGGACGCTGTGCGCCGGACGCATGAAGCCGGCGCCCGTTTCTATGTGACGATGAATATCTATCCTTTCGACGATGAGCTGGAAGGATTTGCCGCCGCGGCGCGGGAAGCGGAAGCCGCCGGCGCGGACGCGGCGATTGTCAGCGATCCGGGCGCGATCCGCCTGCTGCGCAGGGAAGTTCCCGGGCTTGCGGTGCATGTCAGCACACAGGCGAACACGGTGAATACCCCCGCCGCTGAAATGTACAGGGAAATGGGCTGCGAGCGGGTGATCCTGGCAAGGGAGGTCAGCCTGGAACGGATCCGCGCGATGAGGAAGAAGCTGGGGGACAGCATCCAGCTGGAAACCTTTGTACACGGCGCCAGCTGCATGGCGTATTCCGGCCGGTGCATGCTTTCGGCCTATCTGACCGGCCGCAGCGGCAACCGCGGCGAATGCGCCCAGCCCTGCAGATGGCAGTACGCCGTGATGGAGGAAAAACGGCCGGGCGAATACTTTCCCGTGGCGGAAGACGAACGCGGAACATACCTGTTTTCCGCAAGGGATCTGTGCCTGATGCCGATTCTGCCGGAGCTGTGCGAAGCAGGCGTTTCCAGCCTGAAGATCGAAGGCCGGATGAAGGGCGAATACTATGTGGCGGTTGTAACCGGCGCGTACCGGCGGGCGCTGGATCTGCTGGCGGAAAGCCGGGAGGCGTTTGACAGCGCGCTGCCGGAACTGATGCGGGAGCTGCGGAGCGCCAGCCACCGGGACAGCGATACGGGATTTCTGCTGGGGCAGCCGGAGGTTCCCGGGGAAGCGGAAGGTTTCCACCAGGAGCGGGAGTATACCGCGCGGGTGCTGGGGCGGGACGAAAAAACCGGAAAAACAAGGCTTGAACTGAAAAATCGCTTTTTTGCGGGCGAAACACTTGAACTGATGACCCGGAACGGTATCCGGGAGGTCACAGCGTCCGCCCTGATCCGTGAAAAAACAGGGGAGGAACTGGAGACGCTGGGGATAGCGGGCGAAACGATACTGATGGATCTGCCCTCCTGCGAAGCGGGGGATCTGCTGCGCGGACCGGTCCGGAACCACCGGAAATAAGGGGAACGGTATGGCGAGACTGAAAAGATACGAACTCTACGAGGGGGACGGGGATATTATCCCTGAAAAGTACACGCCCCCGGAGGAACGGGAGGAAACCGGGGAAAAGAAACCGGTTTCCCCGAATCCCCGGGAGCCGCGCAACCGCTATTTCGCCCGGAACGAGCATGACGGCCTGGGCGCGTCCTCTCCGCTGTTTGACGATTTCGACCGGTTCAGCAGTATTCCGGAGCTGGAAAACCGGGCCCGGAAAAAGGACCCGAAACACTACAACGGCGGCTGGGTCGCGACGATTGTGATCTGCCTGGTGATCCTGTTCGGCCTGGGCGTGCTGATGGTTCCCCAGCTGACGGGCGTGCGGTACAAGTTTCTGCCGAATATCGGATTCGTGAACGGCGCGATCATATCCCTGGATCAGGAAAAGGAACAGATCCACGACGCGTGCAGGCAGGAAATCTACACGGACCGGATATACCAGGGCGTCTATATTGACAATATTCATGTGGGCGGCATGACCCGGGACGAAGCGGTGCGGGCGGTGGAAGCGGTCAACGAGGATATTGACGCGCAGTTCGACCTGGTTGTGTCCATCGGCAATGAATACTGGCATGTAAACAATGAACGCGTCCCGATCTCCCGCAATACCAGGGAGACCGTGGAGAAGGCCTGGGCTTACGGCCGGAGCAATACGGATACCGTGCGGGGCAGCGGAAAGACGCCCTTTGAGGAGCGGGTACAGCAGGTATCGGAAATGCGCTCTTATCCGCAGACCTATGTGACAAAACAGGATTATGACCACCAGGCGCTGCGGACCATGACGGACAGCATTGTGAATTATGTGGACCGGAAACCTGTGAACAGCACGGTGGAAAGCTTCAACTTCAGCACCAAGACCTTTACGTTCACGGAAGACCGTCCGGGCGCGAAGGTTGATCCGGAGGACCTGTATTCCCGGCTGGCGACGATGCTGGATACCGGCGTGAGCAATTCCACGGTGCGGGTGGTGCCGGAACGCATTGAGGCGGAAATGACCAAGGCGGAGCTGATGAACCGTTTCGGCCTGATTTCCTCCTATACCACCAACACCACAAAAAACAGCAACCGGAACAACAATATCCAGCTGAGCGCGGCGGCGATCAACGGAAAGACCGTAAACGCCGGAGAAATCTTCTCCTTCAACGGAACAACCGGCGAGCGGACCGCGGAGAAAGGGTACAAGGAAGCGGCGGCGATTTCCGGCGGACAGAGCAAGGATGAAATCGGCGGAGGCGTCTGCCAGACGAGTTCCACGCTGTTCAACGCAGTGGTGCGGGCGGATCTGGAGATTATCGAGCGGAACGCCCACGCCTGGCCTTCCAATTATGTTGAGAAAGGGTTCGACGCCACGGTGAACTGGCCGGGGCTGGATTTCAAGTTCAGGAACAATACGGACTGGCCTGTATTCATCGTTGCCGGATACAGCAACCAGAAGGTCACGGTGAACATCTACGGCATGAGCCTGGGCGCCGGCATCAAAATTGACCTGGCGAGCGAAGTGACCCGCACCCTGCCGCAGCCGGAGGGCACCAATTATGTGGTGAACACGAGCCTGGCTCCGGGTGAAAGCAAAAAGACCGTCACCGGACGGAAAGGGTACGTGGTGGATACCTGGAAGATCTGGTATCAGGGCGACCGCGAGATCCGGCGGGAGCTGCTGCACACCACGACGTACAAAGCCTATCAGGAGACGGTGGAATATAATCCGCGGTAAGGCGGCGTTATTTCTGTATTTCTTCGATCATTTCGAGAACGCGGGCGGTGCCGTCGGCCGGCGGCGCGTCCCGGAGGGCTTTTTCGAGGATTTCCCGGTCTTCCCAGGTTTTCCGGACAGCCGCGATAAGGGAATCCTCATTCATGTTTTCCTGCAGCAGGACACGGCAGAGACCGCGCGTTTCAAGGCTTTGGGCATTCAGAATCTGGTCTCCCCGGCTGGCGCCTTTCGGGTAGGGGATCAGCAGCATCGGACGTCCAAGGGCCTGAAACTCACACAGAGCGTTGGCGCCGGCACGGCTGAGGACGAGATCGGTGCAGGCCAGCACATCCGGTAGTTCCGCGTCCAGGAATTCGATCTGCCGGTAGCCGGGTGTGCCTTCGACGGAATCATCCAGGTTGCCTTTTCCGCAGATGTGCGCGATATCAAAATCCCGCGTCAGTGCCGGAAGAGATTTGCGGAGGCAGGCGTTCACGCTCTGCGCGCCGGAAGAACCGCCCATCATCAGCAGGACCGGCTTGCTTCCGTCAAAACCGAGCAGAGAGAGGCCTTTTTCCCGGACGCCGGTAAAGAGCTCCGGACGCAGGGGTGTGCCGGTCATTTCCGCTTTGGCGCCCAATGCGCGGGCACATTCCGGGAAGGTGGTGGCGAAGCGCCGGGCGAACGGTTTACAGAGCTTGTTCGCCAGGCCGGGAGTCAGGTCGCTTTCGTGGCAGAGTACGGGGATCCGGTGCAGCCAGGCGCCGAAGACAACGGGAACCGCTACGAAACCGCCCTTTGAAAAAACCACGTCCGGTTTAATCTTTCCCATCAGATGGGCGGACTGGAAAGCGCCGGCGATGACCCGGAAGGGATCGGTAAAATTCTGCCAGGAGAAATAACGGCGGAGCTTTCCGCTTTTTACCGCATGGTAGGTGACACCGGGGACGGCGCGCATTTTCGGAGCCTCCATCCCGTTCTCCGTGCCGATATAGTGGATTTCATATCCTTTTTCCCGCAGGCGCGGAATCAGCGCCAGATGGGGCGTTACATGCCCCAGGGTACCTCCGCCGGTCAGGACGATTTTCTTCATCAGCATGACACTTCCTTCCAAATGCGTAACACACTAAATTTCTACGGACAGCCCGCTGATTCCTTGTCAAGTACTCCGGATTATGATATAATCCGTGCGTTGCGAGCCGGAGTGGCGGAATGGCAGACGCGGCGGATTCAAAATCCGTTGCCCTTAAAAGCGTGCGGGTTCAAGTCCCACCTCCGGCACCACTGTTTTATAAAGGTTGCGGCCTTCGGAGAATGTCCGGAGGCCGCATTCCTGTTTCCTTTGGCTTAATATGGTTTTGCTGCCTGTCCTGTATTGCCCGCGCGTCCTTAAAGCGCGCCTTTCGGACAGTTTTTGACGCATTCCATGCAGAGGATGCATTCGGTGCCGTTTTCCCGTTTCCTGGAATTGTCGGTGACATCCACGTCCATCGGGCAGACACGTTTGCATTTCCCGCATGAAATGCATTTTTCCCTGTCGCATTTTATCCGCATGACCGCAAAATAGCTCATGGGCTTCAGGAAAACCGCAACGGGGCAGACATATTTGCAGAACGCCCGGTTGTCCTTAAAGACAAACGCGAGGATGATTCCGGAGGCGTAATACAGGACGTTGCCGACGATGAACGCCCAGAACATGATTCTCCCGATGTTTCCGACATGCGCCAGAAACAGCGCGGCAACGAACCCCAGCGACAGGGCAAAAGTAACATAACGGATCCATCCCAGCTTCTTCCGGGGGCGCGCCGGCACCCTGTAGGGGAGAAAATCAAGCACCATCGCCGTCCAGCAGGCGTAGCCGCACCAGCCCCGACCGAAAAGGACCGGCCCGAAAATCTTCGCGACCGCGTAATGAATCGTCGCAGCCTCAAAAACGCCGGTGAACAGATAATACCAGAAACCTTCGATCTGCATATTTTCCCCGCAGATCAGGCCGAGGTAAACCAGCATATACAGCCCGACCAGCAGCTGCACAACCCGCCGGGCATACTTGTTTTTCCGGATATACAGAAACATTCCCAGCGCAATTGAGCACCCGATGTAACTGAAATTGAAAAGATAAAAGATGTTGTCCTTTGTCAGCCACAGCGTAACGGCCACCGCCTCAAAGACCGCCAGCATCAGGACGGGCAGAGCGTACTTTTTCATTGAAAAATCCCCCACAAATCCGGCAAATCATCCGCGGCTTTTATGAACTCTGCAGCGGACCTTTTTTATCATACTCACTTTAAACACATAATTCAAACATTTCATGCGGATTCGCGGCGGAAGTTCCGGAAAAGAAGGAAGTGTTTGTATTTTGGCGGGAGATGGGGTAATATCAGAAAAGAATATCAGACGGGCGGATCCGGAGGCGGAAAATGGATATTGTGATGAACCTGTTTATCTTTCTGGTTACAGCCGCGATCCTCACGGGCTTTTCGCGGAAGGACGGCCGGCGGACGCCGGAGAGGCTGAAGACAGCTTTACGGTTTTTCACCTGCCAGAGCAATGTGCTGTGCGCGGCGGGATGCCTGCTGACCGCTGTTTTCACCGTTGCCGGGGAAGTGCCGGAATGGGTGTGGCTGCTGAAATACACCGGTACAGCCGCGGTGACCGTCACCCTGCTGACCGTGTTTCTTTTCCTGGCGCCGAGCATCGGGGAAGGCTGGGAAAAAAAGCTTTTGACCGGCACCGCGCACGATCTGGCGATGCACCTGATCACACCGGTGCTCGCAATTGTTTCCTTTTCTGCTTTTGAAAGGCGGGGAATGACTTTCACGCAGTCCCTGACAGGACTGCTTCCGGTTTTCCTGTACGGGCTCCTGTATATCCGTAAAAACATATACGCGCCGGCTGAAAAACGCTGGGAGGATTTTTACGGATTCAACAAGGGCGGGAAGATGGCGGTATCCAGTATTGTGATGCTGGCCGGCACCTTTCTGGTCTGCATGGCGCTGATGGCCCTGCAGAACGCCTGAGCGGGCGGTTTACTGCACGCTCTGGCCGGAAACTTTTTTCCACAGCGCACGGATGGTGAGCTGGTTGCTTACGCCGTAATTCGGATCCTTTTCCGCACATTCATCCATATCCCGGAAGAAATGGACGCACAGATGGCCGTCAAAGCCGTTGTTTTTAATATACCCGGTGAGATGGGGAACGGTGTGCGTGGCGCCGACGGTCCAGCGGCCGTCCGGCAGCTGGACGTATACGCCTTTCTGGGACCAGGTGTTCTTGTTGCCAAAGGCTTTCAGCATGATCTGCGTATCCGTCAGCGTCAGCGGTTCCAGATCGCAGTGGCGGCCTTTGGAGTGAACCATCAGCGTCCAGGCGAGGCCGGAAACCGGTTCGTATACCAGCACTTTCGCGCCGCTTTTCAGGGATGGCTTGATATCATCGTACCAGTGGAGCAGTTCAATACTGCTCTTCGGGGGAGCGTCCATTTTTCCGGCGTCCTTCGGCAGCGGTTCCGCGTCCAGCAGACTGACGGCCTTATGGCCCGAAGCCAGAGCGTTTTCAATGGCCTTCAGCGTTTTTTCGCCGGGCTTACCGTCCGCCTTCAGCTTATTGCACTGCTGGAAGGTTTTGACCGCGGAGCGGGTGACCGTACCGAAAGAACCGTCCTCGGAGCCTTTCAGGTAATTCATTTTGATCAGCGCGCGCTGGAGCAGCCGGATCCTGGCCGGATCCGATGTATCCCTGATCAGGCTGTAATCGTTGGAAAACCAGCCGGGTTGGCTGCTGTCAACGATCGTGATATTCAGCGCCGCCTGCGTTTTTTTCCCCGCGAGGCCGTCCGCTTTCAGCCCGTTTTCCCGCTGGAAGGCAATTACAGCCGCTTCCGTCTTTGCGCCGAAAATGCCGTCCGCCCTGCCGGCCAGATAGCCTGTGTCAATCAGCGCCTGCTGCAGCGTCCGGACATTTTCTCCGTCCATGCCGAAACGGAGCGTTTCGCACAGACCGGAGCTCATACAGAATATGAGGATCAAAAGAACCGACAGGATTCTTACTGAACGTTTCTTCAAAGCGTTTCACCTCTCACAGTTTCCTGATTCTCACAGTTGCGTCATTTCTGTCAGTTCATTCCCGGCTGTTTTCAGACAGTGTGCAGGAATGCATCTATATATTACAATAGTATTTCTTATTTGTAAAGAGATATGAAGAAATTGTATAATAAAATTGTTACATATCGATGTTTTGCAGCATGAATGAGACATAAAACGAGAAAATATTTTACAAAAATATTAAAAAATTGTTGACAAATGAAATATATTGTGCAATAATGATGCCAGGATAAAGGAACGTTACAAAGCATGCAGGGGGTGAGCGGCTGAAGAGGAGACCTTTTGAAAGGATACAGGAATTCCGAACCAGAACTGTTTGAAGCAGCCGGAGGCGCTCATGGCAATACGGTTTCCCCGGGAGCGGCAAAGGACGGGCGGGCACAGAGACAGCTGTTGATCATATGAAAAACGCGGCGCCGGAAATGAATCCGGCGCCGCTCATTTTTTTCGGTGCGGTTATTTGCTCTTATGGAACAGCAGGCGTTCGTAGCGGGCCACATCGGCACGGCGGACCATTACTTCCAGCTCTTCATCGCCCATGACGGTGTTGCGGCCGTCCGCGTACAGCCGATCCACATTTTTCCGGACTTCCAGGACCAGCGGATCGTTCTTGTCGATGGTGTGCTCGCCGGTGAGACGGAAGTAGGCGTTGATCCAGTGGGCCACAGAGGCGGTGCCGCCGCGGCTGTCCACGGCAACGGAAGCGGGGCGGTTCAGAATGGCGGCTGTATCGAAAATGTTGTAAATCTCTTCATCCTTCAGCATTCCATCCGCGTGGATACCGGCGCGGGTCACGTTGAAATGGCGGCCGACGAACGGCTGGCGGGGACTGATTTCGATGCCGATTTCCCGCTCCATATAATCCGCGATTTCGGTGATCGCCGTGAGATCCATCCCGTTGCTTTCACCCCGGAGAGACTCATATTCGACCGCCATCGCCTCGAGCGGGCAGTTGCCGGTGCGCTCCCCGATGCCCAGAAGGCTGCAGTTGATGCTGGAGCAGCCGTAGAGCCATGCGGTGGCGGCGTTGGAAACAACCTTATAGAAATCGTTATGGCCGTGCCATTCCAGCATGGCGGAAGGCACTTCGGCGTAATGGGTCAGGCCGTAGATGATGCCGGGAACGCTGCGAGGCAGGGCGGCGCCGGGATAGCTGACGCCGTAACCCATCGTATCGCAGGCGCGGATTTTGATGGGGATGCCGCTTTCCCGGGAAAGCTTCATGAGCTCGGTGGCAAAGGGAACCACAAAGCCGTAGAAATCGGCGCGGGTGATGTCCTCAAAATGGCAGCGGGGACGGATTCCGTATTCCAGCGCGGATTTCACGATGCCCAGATATTTATCCATCGCCTGGGAACGGGTCAGGTGCATCTTGTTGAAAATATGATAGTCGCTGCAGGATACAAGAATTCCTGTTTCCGGCACGCCGGCCTTCTTTACCAGCTCAAAATCCTTTTCATTGGCCCGGATCCAGGCGGTGATCTCCGGGAAGGGGAGATCCGCGTCCTGGCAGAGCCGCAGCGCCTTCTGGTCGTTGGCGGTATAGAGGAAGAACTCACTCTGGCGGATCATGCCGTTCGGGCCGCCGAGGCGGCTCATGAGCCTGAACAGATGCAGAATCTGCTCCGGCGTGAAGGGACTGACGGACTGCTGCCCGTCCCGGAAAGTGGTGTCGGTCATCCAGATTTCATCCGGCATCCGCATGGGAACATGCCGCATGTTGAAGGCAACCTTCGGGATGTGGGAATAGTCGTAGATTTCCCGGTAGAGATTCGGCTCCTCCACGTCCTGGAGGGAGTAGTGGTATTTCGACTGCATCAGCAGATTGGTGGTCTGGTCAAATTTCAGCATCTATTTAAGCTCCTGACTCTTTTGATAGGATCCTTCGCTTTGCTCAGGATGACACGGGGGAGTTGGTCCTTTGCCTGGTTCAGGATGACACGGGGAAGACCGTTATTTCAGCTCCTTGATGAAATCCTCGATCCGGGAAAGGCCTTCCTCGATCTTTTCGGTGCAGATGGCGTAGGACAGCCGGCAGAAGCCTTCCGCCTCGAAGGCGATGCCGGGTACGACGGCCACGTGCTTCTCCGCCAGCAGCAGCTCCGCGAAGTCCATGGAATCCTCCAGCTTCCGGCCGTTGTAGCTGCGGCCGAGGAGGGAACGGATGTTCATCATTACGTAGAAGGCGCCCTCGGGTTTCAGGCAGCTTATGCCGTTAATCCGGTTGATTCCGTCCACCATGGTGTCCCGGCGGATCTGGAACTGCTCCCGCATCTCATCCACACAGCTCTGATCCCCGTCCAGCGCGACGGCGGCAGCATGCTGCGCCATGGCGTTGGCATTGCTGGTGGCCTGGGACTGGAAAGCGCTCATCGCGGCGATTTCCTGCCGCGGCGCGGCGCAGTAGCCGATGCGCCAGCCGGTCATGGCGAAGGTTTTGCTTACGCCGTTGACGATAAAGGTCTGCGCCTTGATCTGCTCGCCGAGCTGGGCGATGGAGAGGTGCTCCTTTCCGTCATAGATCAGCTTTTCGTAAATTTCGTCCGATACGATATAGAAGGGATGGGCCACGGCAAGATTGCCTACATACTGGAGCTGCTCCCTGGACCAGATGGAGCCGTTGGGGTTGGAAGGCGAAGTAATGACAATCGCCTTTGTACGCCGGGTGATATGGGACGCGATATCCCGGTTGCTGGGGATAAAGCGGTTTTCTTCGTTCGTGGGGATAAAGACCGGGACGCCGCCGGCCATTCGGACCATTTCCGGATAGGAAACCCAGCAGGGAGTGGGAATCAGCACTTCATCCCCTGGATCCAGAATCGTCTGGAAAATCGTGAAAAGGGAATGCTTGGCACCGTTGGAGACGAGAATCTCCTGCGGCGAGTAAGTCAGCCCGTGATCGCGTTCCATTTTCCGGGTAATGGCCATCCGGAGCTCCATGGTGCCGGGAACGGGAGTATACCGCGTCATCCCCAGATCCAGCGCTTCCTTCGCGGCTTTGCAGATATGCGGCGGGGTCGGAAAATCGGGCTCTCCGGCGCCGAAACCGATTACGTTTACGCCGGCAGCGGCCATTTCCTTTGCCCGGGTATCAATCTGCAGCGTCAGGGAAGGGGTTATATTGAGACAACGGTGGGAAATCGTCAGCGCCATGGAAATGCCTCCAATCGTCCTGGATTCATGCGAATGTCCGTATTATAGCGGTCGGCGCCGGAAAAGGCAAGGAGAATACGAAAATAGTGCATTTTTCGAATGGAAAAAATGCACTATTACGAAACAGCTCATATGATGATCCGAAAAGCGGAGCGGGTGACTCAGACCGCGCGGTTTACTGAATTTCGGGAGCATCCTCCGCCGGAGGCGCCTGCACCGGCGCCGTGCGCAGTCCCTCATAGAAGACACCCTCGGAAGTGAGCATATAAACGCTTACAAACAGGCTGCCCAGCATCTGGACCATCAGCGAGAAAACACTTCCGCCGAATCCGGCCGCAAAGGATGAAACGATGCTGATGAGCAGATACCAGAGAATGAAGCTGACCAGCAGCCCGAGCAGGGCGCCGCGGCGGCCGTTCATCAGTTCCCGGCTGCGGCGGAGGCAGGAAAGAACGCGCTCCTCCGGCTCATCCGCCAGAATAAAATCCGCCAGGGCGTAGCGAAGGTAACCCATGAGCCCCAGCACCAGCATGGCCATCATCGCGGCGTACATGATCAGCAGGCTGGTATTCGCCGCGGAGAGAGCCGCTTCCCTGGATGCGAAATCCGTCGTGTAGAGGGGGATTAAACCCGCCAGGAAAACAGCGATCCCGGGCAGCATCCACAGCAGCACCTTCAGCGCAATCATCAGGCGCAGGCCGATTCCCTTCAGGAAAATGCTCAGCCGGCTGAATACGGCGGAGACAGGTTCTTCCTCACCGCGGATCCGGTCCAGCGTCCAGTGATTCATGCCCAGCGAAAGGGCGGGCGTTACCAGCCAGGCGAGAATGCCAAGGCCGGCCATCACCAGGATACCGGTTTCCGAAAGCATCGCGCGGACTGTATCCGGCAGGGCGTTCATGGCAGCTGTGCTGCGGGAGGCGTCCAGCACCAGATTTTCCAGACGGATGATCGGATCGGTATTGGTGAACGCGGCGATTCCCTGCACCAGCAGGGAAGGCAGATTGACAATCAGCGCAATAAGCAGCGCGGTCTGCCAGTGTTGCTGGAGGACCGCGCGCGCTTTTGCCTTAAATACGGCAGAATAAAACATCAGTTTTTCAAGGCTCCCAGATCTTCTTTGATCCCCGCGTTGGCGATCCAGCCGTCAACGGTGGTTTTATAGGTTTCATCCTGCTTGTCAGAAAGCAGCTTGCTGTGAAGATCTTCCTTTACGGAATCAAAATCCACGGGGCCTTCGGGCTCGTCGCCCACATAGCGGATGATGTAGTAACCGTAGGATTCGCCCCGGATCTTGCCGGTTGTGTCCCCAACGGACTGCAGGGCCATGGCGGCTTCCACAAAGGCGCTGTCAAAGCTTGTCATGCCTTCGCAGACGGAGTAGCCCTTTTCGGCGTGAGCGGCGCCGGGCTTCATGCCGGGATCCTCGTTCTTCTCCTCCTGCAGCTTGTCCCAGCTGTCGGGATCGGCGGCCAGGGCTTCCAGTACGGCATCGGCATCAGCGTCCAGGTTTTCAAAAGCCTTTTCGGTCGCTTCCTTCACGGCGGCGTTGGCGGCGTCCAGGGCTTCCTGCGCGGCTGCCTTATCCTCTTCCGCCTTCGCCTTGTCTTCCGCGGACGCTTCCTCGTCATCTAGGATGTCCTGGGCGGCGGTCAGATTGTTATTGGCTTCGGTGACCGCTTTCTTCGCTTCGTCGATCGCCGCCTGATCGTCCGCCTTGAACTTGATGAGAATCTGCTTCACGCGGCGGATACCGGCGGGCGTATAGTAGAAGGTGGTGCTGTTCTGGTCCGCGGAGACCCATGCGTTCGCGTCTTCCTTGTACTTTTCCTCGTCGGCGGCCACCTTGCTGTCGTAATCGGCTTTGACTTCCTCGTCAGTAACGGCGACGTCTTTGATCACATAGTCCTTCAGCTTTTTGCTGACGATATTGTCCTTTGCCTGGGCCTGATAGGTCTCATACTTGATGCCGTATTCATCCAGCTTGGCCTGGATCGCGGCTTCCAGTTCCTCACCCTCCAGCGCCTTTTCCTCATCGGACAGGTCGTAGTTTTTAATATCGTCCTTGAGTTCTTCCCAGCTTGCCTGAGCGTCTTCTTCCGCGGAGGCAAGTTCTTCCTCTGTCAGCTGATCCAGCTGCAGCTCCGCGGACTTGGCGCGCAGCACCATATCCTGCTTCAGCTGAGCGACGGCGGTATCCTGCGCGGAGGCGATCACGTCGGGGCTGGTGATGTCCAGGTTCTGGCCGAACATGGCATTATACTGCTCCATCTGATTCAGGTAGTAGGTGGTGCTTCTCTGCACCTCCGCCTTGGTGACTTCCCTGTCACCAAGCTTCAGGATCACGGTAGCGGCGTCCACCGCCGGATCCTTCACGATGAGGGCACAGGAGGAAAGCAGCAGGGACATGGCCAGGAGAACGGCCAGCAAAGCTTTCTTTTTCATGGGTATCTCTCCGTTCATAAAGTAATATCGGAACACTTTTGCCATTATACCAAACCTGCGGAGGAAGGGCAAGGGAAAAGTGCTGTATCAGGGATCGGGTTTCGCAAGATAATCATAATAGCCCTGGCGGAGAATATTCAGCCGCTCCTCATGATCGCCGCCGGGGGCATAGACTTCGTTGATCGCCTGGATCTCCGATTCGCGGCGGGGCGGAGAGCAGAAATTGCAGGCCTTCAGCTTCGAGAAGCCTTCCTCCTCCAGCTGGGAATACAGGAAAGGGGTGAAGGTGATTTTCGAAGCCATGTTGCAGTGCTCCGCGCTGTGGTAATACTGCCCTTTGTTCGGATTGTAATACAGGACGGTGTCGGGGGAGGGAACCGGGAGCTGGCGCCCCTGCCAGTCCTCCCAGATTACGATTTTAACTTTTCCGACGAGCTTTTTGCTGTAGATCCGGTTATAGATCCATTTCATGTTGATGCCGTCGGGGTTGGTCAGCCGCTGGACACGGATGCATCCGTGGCTTTTCTTCGAGCCGAGGGACGGCTCCGTGGTGTTGTATTTCCAGGTTTTATCCCTGGGGTCCACCATGTGGGGGACTTCGTGAATCTCATCTCCCGCGTTGAAACGCATCGCGTAGGCGCATTTCAGCTTATCGCTGTCCAGGCTGCCGGTCATGTTGATGATCAGGAATTCGCCGGACCGCGTCTCGTTATAGGGCTGCCATTTCCCGTCGCTGTTTTTCTGCACCAGACCGGTGGAACACAGCAGTTCGGCGATCATTTTACCTTCCGCAAAGACATAGAGACGCTGGGAGAGCTTGTCCACAACGAGGGCAAGCTGATCCGTCGGCTGCACCTGGGTCAGATATTTAGACCGGATGTAGCCGGAAACCAGAATGTTCCAGGCGGAAATCATCGTTTTCGGATGGTTGGCGAAGGAACTTGAATAGCACTCCACCAGGGACCAGCCGTTATCCAGGTGTTCGATGACGCGGACACCCTGGGAAAGATTGGTGATTTCCCCGACGATTTTGGAATTTTCGTCCGGTTCCCGGTACATATACAGGTTCTTTTTCGTCCGCTGGGAATGGTTCTTCCCGGCGCCGCTGCCCAGGTCGATTACATTGATGGGCTCCATCAGCATATTCCAGACGGTTTCCTCATCGGTGATATCCATCGGCGTGGTCCAGTAGGAGGAACCGAGATCATGATCCCAGGGACTGCCGTGGGATGGGATGAAGACTTCGCCGGAAGATTCCGGCGCCTGCTCTTCCTCGGGAGCGGGCTGGTCCAGCAGGTCATCGATGGAAATATCGTCGACCTCCATGTTGTCTTCCGCCAGAGCGGCGGAGAAAAGAATCAGAACGGCAGCAAACAGCGCCGCGGGTTTCCGGAACCGAATCATGAAAATACTCCTTTAACTCCTTTACGCGTTTCCGCTGAGCAGCGCGAAAAAGTATTGCTCCATATTATAAACGTACCAACGGACGAATTCAACCCGCACCCGGACAAAAAAACGGCCGGAAGGGCCGCCGGGGAACGACGGAGCATCCGGAAAAAGGACAGGCCCGCCGCCGCGGAAGAGGGTAGCCATCGCAAAGGAAAAGTGATATACTGACAGTTGAGAGAGCCGGCAGTGTATTCTGAAAAAACAAAACAGGGGGGACGTTCCGTGGAAGGCAGGAAGGGACTGAAGCACCGGGTGCTGGAAGTGCTGGAAGGCGGACTGCGGGGAAATACCGCCGCGCGGATTTTCAGCTGGATGCTGATCGTCCTGATCCTTCTGAGCATTACTTTTTTTCTGATCTGGGATATCGAGCGGTTTGAACCGTATCACGAGACTTTTGAGATCATTGAGACGATCACGGTGGGAATCTTTACGCTGGAGCTGATCCTCGGCTTCTGGACAGCGGACATCCGGTTTAAGGGGCACCCGCGGCCGCACTGGCGGTATATGATAGATTTCATGACAAATATCCAGATTCTGGCGATCCTGCCTTTCTATCTCGGGCTTGTTCAGCACGAGCGGTTCATTGAGCTCGCGGAATTCTTCCAGTTTCTGAAGCTGCTGCACCTGCTGAAAATCGGCGAGATCGGCCTGCACGCGCACAGGGCGGGGAAGGAAAAGCAGGATTAAGCGTTTACGGTTCAGTGCTTCTTATGAGAGGGCCTGCGCCAGGTCGGCGATCAGGTCCTCTTTGCTTTCCAGGCCGACGCTGAGACGGACCAGATCCGGCGAGACACCGGCGGCCAGCAGCTCCTCATCGTTCATCTGGCGGTGGGTGGCGCTGGCGGGATGGAGGCAGCAGGTGCGGGCATCCGCCACATGCGTCTCGATGGCGGCCACCTTCAGCTTCTTCATGAAGGCTTCCGCCGCTTTCCGGCCGCCTTTGACGCCGAAGGAGACAACGCCGCAGGAACCTTCCGGAAGATACTTCCGGGCCCGTTCATGGTATTTATCGCCGGGGAGGCCGCAGTAGCTGACCCAGGCGATTTTTTCATGGCCGGAAAGGAATTCCGCGACAGCCTGGGCGTTTTCGCAGTGGCGGTGCATCCGGACATGCAGGCTTTCCAGCCCCAGATTCAGCAGGAAGGCGCTCTGCGGGCTCTGGACGGAACCGAAGTCGCGCATGAGCTGGCTGGTCGCCTTGGTGATAAAGGCGCCGGCCAGGCCGAATTTCTCGGTGTAGACGATGCCGTGGTAGCTTTCATCCGGCGTGGTGAGGCCGGGGAACTTTTCCGGATCCGCGGTCCAGTCGAACCTGCCGCTGTCCACGATACAGCCGCCCACGGCGCTGCCGTGCCCGTCCATGTACTTGGTGGTGGAATGGGTTACGATATCCGCGCCCCATTCGATGGGACGGCAGTTGACAGGTGTGGCGAAGGTGTTGTCCACGATCAGCGGAACACCGTGACGGTGCGCCGCTTCGGCAAACAGCTCAATATCCAGCACGCACAGCGCGGGATTGGCAATGGTCTCGCCGAAGACAGCCTTTGTGTTGGGCCGGAAGGCGGCGTCCAGCTCCTCCGCGGTGCAGTCCGGGGAAACGAAAGTAAAATCGATTCCCATTTTTTTCATGGTGACGGCAAAGAGATTGTAGGTGCCGCCGTAGATGGCGGAGCAGGCCACCACATGATCCCCGACGTTGGCGATGTTGAACACCGCGTAGAAATTGGCGGCCTGGCCGGAGGAGGTCAGCATCGCGGCGGATCCGCCCTCCAGCGCGCAGATTTTCGCGGCGACCATGTCGCAGGTGGGGTTCTGCAGGCGGGAATAGAAATATCCGGAAGCTTCCAGATCGAACAGCTTTCCCATATCTTCGCTGGTGTCATACTTGAAGGTGGTGGACTGGATGATCGGGATCTGGCGGGGTTCTCCGTTCTTCGGCGTATAGCCGCTCTGGATGCAGAGGGTCTCGATGGATGGCATGGCTGGTTCCTTCTTTCTTTATATGATTCTTCAGGGTAAAGGAAGATGCTTTACCGCGTTCAGGATGACACGGGGAGCGACAGGCGGCGGGATCATTCGCCGGGGACAGGAAGTATTTCTTCAATATCTTCTGTGACGAGAGAAGGCGCTTCCTCCCCGGGAAGCGGCGGAGATTCCTCAAACGGGATATAGCGGTTTTCCTGGGACATCCTGTAAATCACGTCATAGTGGGGGACCCTGTTTTCCGGGTCCTTGTTGCCTTTGCTGTCGTTAAAGAAGCGCCAGCCGCCGGAGGTCGGGCTTTTGCTGCTGAATACGATTTCCGTATCCGGCAGCGCTTCCTGAAGCTCCCGCCTTTCCTCCGCGGTCATCTTTTTCGCGCACATGCCAGAGATCCACAGGCGCCGGAGCTGTTTCATCTCTTTCAGCGGGCGCCAGTCCTGCACCTTGTTGTTGCACAGATTCAGGTCGGTCAGGTTCGGGAGCTTCGCGAGGGGAGAGATGTCCGTGATGCCGCAGGTGAAGAGCTCCAGATATTCCAGGTCCCGCAGCTCCGAGATGGGGTCGATGTTTTTCAGGGTCGGGTTTTCACCCAGGATCAGCACCCGCAGGCGCGGCATGTTCCGCAGGAAAGAAAGGTCCTTCAGGTAGTTGTGCCCCAGATCCAGGGCCAGGAGGCCGGTGCAGTATCCGATCAGCAGGAAATCGCTGTCATTATGGTTCGGACACTGGCCGTGCAGGGTGGAGAAATAGTCCGCGTCGGTGCGGACGATGTGTTTGTTTTTATACTTCATGAGCTGCAGCTTCCAGCCGAACGCCACGCCCGGCAGGGCATTTTCCAGCAGGCTCACATGATCCCGGTCGATCTGCGTGGCGAACATATCCACCCTTTTCAGGTTCGGGAACTCCTTCAGGAAGGCAATGAATTCCGGCCATTCCTTCGATCCGACGGCCCGGTCCCCCAGATCGACCGTTTCGGCTGCCGAATCAAAGGAGACATCGCCGAAAGAAACCTGCCCGGCCGAAGCGGCGCTGAACAGGCAGAAAAAGCAGAGCAGACAGGCGAGCAGCTTCCTCATGCGGCAAAGTCCTTTCCATACAGGATATCCTTATTATTTTACCATGGAGCACAGGGCGGAACAAGAAAAAAACGAATGAAAAACACCCGGACTCTGCGTTGAAGTCGCGGCCGGTTTGTGGTAGATTAATGGTCAGAGGCCGGCGGATGGCGGCCGGCAGCCGCAAGCAATCAATAACAGCGCGGGTACTCCGCGGGGGAAGAGAGGACCGGAACGAATGATCAAAAAACTGGCGTCAAGAGTCCGGCAGTATAAGAGACAGGCGATCGCCACGCCCCTTTTCATGGTAGGAGAGGTGGCGATGGAAGCGCTGATCCCGATGATTATGGCGATGCTGATCGACCGGGGAATCGGGACGGACGCGCGGCCCGGCAGCATGGAACAGGTTTTTCTGTACGGCGGGCTCCTGCTGGCTGCCGCTTTGGTTTCACTGCTTTCGGGTGTGATGAGCGGACGGATGGCAGCGGTGTCCTCCGCCGGTTTCGCGCGGAACCTGCGGCACGACATGTACTACCGGATTCAGGACTATTCCTTTTCCAATATCGATAAATTCAGCACCTCCTCCATCATCACGCGGCTGACCACGGACGTGACGAACGTGCAGAACAGCTTCCAGACGATTCTGCGGATGGCGGTGCGCGCGCCGCTGACGCTGCTGTTCTCGCTGATCATGGCAATGACGATCAACGCACGGATTTCCACGGTATTCCTGTTCACGCTCCCGGTGCTGGGCTTCGGGATCTACATGATCATGAGCCGGACACATCCGATTTTTCAGCGGGTATTCAAGACCTACGACAAGCTGAACAACGTGGTGCAGGAGAACCTGCACGGCATCCGGGTGGTCAAGAATTTCGTGCGCGAGGATTACGAGACAAAGAAATTTACCGGGATTTCCGGCTCCATTTACACGGACTTTGTCAAGGCGGAGCGGAACATCGCCCTGATGAGCCCGCTGATGATGACCTGCATCTACACCTGTACGCTGGTGATCTCCTGGCTGGGGGCGAAGGCGATCATCGCCTCCGGCAACGATCCTGCAGCGGGCCTGACGACGGGGCAGCTGATGAGCCTGATCACCTATGTGATCCAGATCCTTTCCAGCCTGATGATGGTCTCCTTCACGTTCCTGATGATTACCATGAGCCGGGCTTCCGCCCAGCGTATCGTGGAGGTGCTGGAGGAGGAGCCGGACATCGAATCCCCCGAAAACGCGGTAACGGAAGTCCGGGACGGCTCCATTGATTTTGACCATGTCAGCTTCAGCTACGCGAAGGACAGCGAACGGGAGACGCTGGAGGACATCGACCTGCATATTCCCTCCGGGGCGGTGGTCGGTATCCTGGGCGGCACCGGCAGCGGCAAGAGCTCGCTGGTGCAGCTGATTCCCCGGCTGTACGACGCGACGAAGGGCACAGTCCGGATCGGCGGGGTGGACGCGAAGGAATATGACCTGACCGCGCTGCGGGACAGCGTGGCCATGGTGCTGCAGAAGAACGAGCTGTTCAGCGGCACGATCCGTGAAAACCTGCGCTGGGGCAACGAGAACGCCACGGACGAAGAGATGGAGGAGGCCTGCCGCCTGGCGCAGGCGGATCCGTTTATCCAGGATTTCCCGGACAAGTATGAAACGAAAATCGAACAGGGCGGAACCAACGTTTCCGGCGGGCAGAAGCAGCGGCTGTGCATCGCCCGGGCGCTGCTGAAAAAACCGAAAATCCTGATCCTGGACGACAGCACCAGCGCCGTGGATACCCGGACGGACGCGCTGATCCGCGCGGGCTTCCGGAGCTACATTCCGGAGACGACCAAGCTGATTATCGCCCAGCGCGTATCCTCCGTGCAGGACGCGGACATGATTGTCGTGCTGGACAACGGCCGGGTGGCGGACACCGGCACCCACGAGGAGCTGCTGGAGCGGTGCGGAATCTACCGGGAAGTCTACGAGTCCCAGACGAAAGGGGGCGGCGCGGATGAGTAACCGGAGAATGGCCATGGCAATGGGCGGGCCCCGCAAACCGATCAGCAAAGAGACCGTGAAGCGCCTGCTGGGATACGTGAAACCGTACTGGGCACGGCTGATCCTGGTGTTCGGCTGCGTGATCCTGAACGCGGTGGCGACGGCTTCCGCGGCGAATTTCCTCGGAGAGGTTATCGACGACCATATCATGCCGATGCTCGCCCAGGCCAATCCTGATTTCGGCGGGCTGGTGAGCGCGATCATCCGGATGGCCGTGATCTACGCGCTGGCGATCATCGCCACGTACGCGCAGGCCCGGATCATGGCTGTGATCAGCCAGAGCGTGCTGCGGAAGGTGCGGGACGAGATGTTCACGCATATGCAGACTCTGCCGATCCGTTATTTCGACACCCATACCCACGGCGAGGTCATGAGCCACTATACCAACGACGCGGACACCCTGCGCCAGCTGGTGAGCCAGGTGCTGCCGCAGACGGTTTCCTCCCTGATCACGCTGACGGTTGTGTTCATTTCCATGCTGCGCTGCAGCGTATGGCTGACACTGCTGATGATCGCCGGCACCTTCTTCATGCTGAAGGTTACGATGAAGATCGGCAGCGGCAGCGCGCAGTTCTTCATGAAACAGCAGAAATCCCTGGCCTCCCTGAACGGCTATGTGGAAGAGATGGTGAACGGCCAGAAGGTGGTCAAGGTGTTCAACCATGAACCGGAAGCGAAGGAGGAATTCGACCGGCGGAACGACGAGCTGTGCGAAAACGCCACGGAAGCGAACAAGCTGGGCAACATCCTCGGCCCGGTGAACAACAATATGGGCCACCTGCTGTACATCGTGCTTGCCATCGCGGGCGGCGCGCTGGCCATCAGCAACGTGACCAACCTGAGCCTGGGCGGCGTCGGACCGCTGACGCTGGGCAGCATCGCCGCGTTCCTGACCCTGAGCCGGAACTTCATGATGCCCATCAACCAGATGGCGCAGCAGATCAGCTTCATCGCCATGGCGGTTGCCGGCGCGGAGCGGATTTTCAAGCTGATGGACGAAGAACCGGAAGAGGACCATGGCTATGTGCACCTGGTGAACGCGAAGGAAGTGAACGGCGAACTGACGGAGGCCGAAGAGCGGACCGGAATGTGGGCCTGGAAGCATCCCCACAGCGCCGACGGCAGCGTGACCTATACGAAGCTGGCGGGCGACGTGGTGATGGTGGACGTGGATTTCGCGTACGTTCCGGAAAAGCCCGTGCTGCATGATATATCGCTGTACGCCCGGCCGGGGCAGAAGGTCGCTTTTGTCGGCGCCACCGGCGCGGGAAAGACGACGATCACCAATCTGATCAACCGGTTCTACGATATCGCGGACGGAAAGATCCGCTATGACGGCATCAATATCAACAAGATCTGCAAATCGGACCTGCGCAAATCCCTGGGCGTGGTGCTGCAGGACGTGAACCTGTTTACCGGCACCGTGATGGACAACATCCGTTACGGAAAGCTGGACGCCACGGACGAGGAATGCATCGCCGCGGCAAAGCTGGCGAACGCGGACGATTTCATCACCCGCCTGCCGGAAGGCTACCAGACTGTGCTCAAGGGCGACGGCAGCGGCCTGAGCCAGGGACAGCGGCAGCTGATTTCCATCGCCCGGGCGGCGGTGGCGGATCCGCCGGTCATGATCCTGGACGAGGCGACCTCCTCCATCGACACGCGCACGGAGGCGCTGGTGCAGAAGGGCATGGACCAGCTGATGGAAGGCCGGACGGTGTTCGTGATCGCCCACCGGCTGTCCACCGTGCAGAACAGCGACGTCATCATGGTGTTGGACCACGGACGGATTATCGAGCGCGGCAGCCACGAACAGCTGATCGCCCAGAAGGGGCAGTATTACCAGCTGTATACCGGCGCGTTTGAACTGGAATAAGAAAGAACCGGCGGGGTGCCGGTCCGGGAAGCATACTGTTACAGCCGGCTGCGGCGGTTTCCGTCAGGCAGCCGGCTTTTTTCCGGCGAAAAGCGTTTCGAAGTCGATTTCATCTTCATCCATATCCTCAACGATCAGGCCAGGCTCCGGCTCCGCCTGCACCGCCTCCAGGTATTCCTCGAGGCAGAAATTGTTGTCGCGCATATACAGGGAATGCTCCACGCCGACATAGCGGATATGCCAGGCTTCGGCAGCAAACCCCGTGACTTTGGTTTTGTCCTCCTGATACCGGACGATGAAGCCGTATTCCCAGCAGTGGGCGTGGAGCCATTTGCACTGTTTCGTCCCCTTGAAGGTGGTGCCGGGAACGTTGACATCGAAGGCGAGGCCCAGGTGATGCTCGCTGCAGCGGGGCTCCGCCACGGTGCGCAGCGCGGCGGATTTGGCCCGGGAACGGCTCCATTTCGGATTGTTTTTCTGATAGCTTCTGATTTTGTTATTGAGCAGGGATTCCTGATCCTGAATGCTGCGGTAGGCGGTGCTGATCTGCCAGTTCCTGATCCCGTCCGCCTCCGCGGCTTCCAGCATGGTTTCCAGCGCTTCCACCGCGGCACGGACCGCCCGGATTTTCGTGTTGTTGTTTTTCATCCGGACCAGGGAGGGATCCAGAATATCGGTCAGGTACACCAGATCCGCCGGAATGAAATCCTCGTCCAGGGGATAATCCTTATTCACAAGGATCGGCAGACCGGGCGCGAGGACATCCACGGGCTCCGATTCCCCCAGGGCAGGCAGGGCAAACAGCTGCGCGGAAAGCATCAGCGCGCAGCAGCACACGATGAATACGGAAAAAGCAGATTTACGCATGGATAACCCCTTCCGTTCCGGCCTGTTCCGTTTACTCCATGAGAATCTTTCATCCTATTATACCATAAACCGCCGCGGGGGACAAACCGGCTTGTTGAGGCGGGGGAATAATGGTATAATCCGGGCGGGAATGACGCTGAAAACAGGAGGATGGAGCATGCCGGATGTTGTTGTACACGCGGCGTTCGGGCGGGAGGTCCGGGCGGACCTGAAAAAGGAAACCGCGGAAAAGATCCGGGAGGTTCCCTATACTTTCGCCCTCTTCGGACCGGACCTTTGGTTTATGTACCAGCCCTGGAAGCGGCGGGAGGGACGGGGACGGCGGATGCACACCACCCGGACGGGACAGTTCCTGACAGCGCTGGCCCGGCGGGCGAAGGAGAGCCGCTGCCCGGAGGAAATGTTTTCCTACCTGGCCGGATTCCTCTGCCATTACGCGCTGGACGCGGAAACACATCCCTACATCATCTATATGACGGAAAAGAAGACGAAAATATCCCGGGGGCACATGAGTTTTGAGCACACGCTGGACCGGCTGGAAATGGAGCGGGCCGGCGTATGGGGCGAAAGACACCCGGTGACGGACCACTATTTCCCGAAAATCCGGCTGCCGGAAACCATGCGGGAAGATATTGACGCCGTTTTCCGGGAGGTTTACGGCTGGGAAAACTGCTGGAGCGCCCTGAACCATGCCGGCCCCCGGTACAGGATGTGCTACAGGGTGCTGGAAAACCCGGCGGGCTTTTTTTCACGGATTGCCGGACGGCTCAGGCATCCGACCCTGCGATCCCTGGCTTACGCGCATTCGCACTTTGAAGGTACAGACGCGGAGAACCGGCAGCGGGCGGAATGGACCCACAGCCATGACGAATCTCTGAAGTATACGGAAGGGTTCGCGGAAATGCGCAAAGCGGCGCGCCGGAAAGCCGCGGAAATGATCGAGGCTTCCTTCCGGTATGTTTTCCTGTCGGAGATCAGCATGGAAGAACTGGCGGAGACAATCGGCAACCGGTCCTACCTGAGCGGCCTGCCGGAAGACGATCCGCGGAACACGGCGGTTCCTTTCCTGCTGCCGCCGCGGGGGGAAGAAAGGACGAAGAAACGATGACGCTTGACGCGAACAGCCTGGGCACGAACCTCTGGGTGACGGCCGTTGTGGCGCTGCTCGTGATTGTGCTGCCCTGGGCGGACCGGAAAATCTGCGGCCGGCTAGGACTGAACCTGCGGGGCGGCGTGAGCGGGAATCCCCGGGCGGACCAGCTGCTGAAGGCGCGGCAGGGCATCCTGACAGCCGGACTGGCTGTTTACCTGCTGATCTATTTCTGGCTGACGTTCCTGTCCCGCTCCGCCATGAACGATTACGCCGTGCACGTGGCGCCGCTGGAGGACCTGAAGAACGCGTTCCGGACGGATCACGGGTTTTCGGATGTTTTCTCCCGGCTGTTCACAGAAGGCTTTTCCGCTTTTGCCAACGTCCGGCTGGTGCGGCCGGAGGACCTTGCCCAGTTCTATATGAACGTGATGGTTTTCGTTCCCCTGGGATACCTGCTGCCATACACCTTCCGGTGGTTCCGGGAACGGGTGTGGACCCGGCCGGTGGGCGTGTGTTTCCTGCTGTCTTTTTTTACGGAGAATATGCAGCTGATGAGCCAGCGGGGACTGTATGACCTGGACGATATGATTTCCAATACCCTTGGCGGGCTGATCGGGCAGCTGCTGTATATTTTCCTGGCCTACGTGCTGACGCATCCGGACTGGCGGACAGATCTGCGGAGCGACCGCGCCTGGCGGAAAGGCGCCCGGAAAAAGGCGCTGTATCCGCGGCGCCGGGCCATCGGCGCCAACTGCACGCAGCTGCGGGGAACGGACCGGCAGGCGGTGTGGGATTTTTACGTGAAGAAGCTGGGATACCGCCCCGTGCGGCACGACCGGGGATCCACTGCCGAGGATAACCACCTGATGCTGCGGCTGGGGCAGAGCCGGATTGAAATCTGCTGCGACGGCGGGGAAGGCTCCGCGCAGCCACAGACGCTGTGCATCAGCGCCGCGGGACTGTCGGAAATCCGGAAAAGGCTGGCGTCGCACGGGATTGATCCGGGCGGATATGAAACAGACCCGTATACCGGAAGGCGGGAACTCCGGTTTACGGGTCCGGACAACGTACAGATTATTATTACGGAAGCGGAATGAAACCTGCCGGGATCCGGAACGGATTCCGGTTTTTCAGTCCTCCTTGTCGAGACGGGTGAAGCCTTCGCCCAGCGCTTCATGTGCTTCCGTGATGAACAGGAAGGCTTTTTCATCCTCCTCCCGGACGATCCGCTTGACGGCCATTACTTCCTGGCGGGCGGCCACGCACAGGACTACAGGCTGCTGCCTGCCGCTGTAGGCACCGCGGGCGTCCAGGTGGGTGACGCCGCGGCCGATTTCATCCATGAGGCGGGACGTGATGCTTTCCCAGCGCGCGGACATGATGAAGCAGGCTTTGTTGCTGCCGAAGCCCATCATGACCGCGTCGATGACCCGGGAACAGACATAGATACAGATAAAGGCGTAGAGCGCCTGCTCGGTGCCGATGGCCACGGCGGCGCCGAGTACCACCAGGCAGTCAATGGCGAAGAGGAACATGCCGACGGAGATGAAGGACAGCCGCCGGTGCACCATCCGGGCAATCATGTCCGTGCCGCCGGTGGTGGCGCCGCCGCGGAGGATCAGCCCCAGGCCGACGCCCAGGACCACGCCGCCGAACAGCGTTCCCAGCAGCGGATCTTCACTGACGGGCCGGATGGGCAGCACGTCGATCAGGACGGAAAAAAGCAGGGTGGCGATCAGGCTGCGAAAGGCGAAGATCCTGCCCATGGACCGGTATCCGATGATAAACAGCGGAACGTTCAGCAGCAGGGAAACCGTGCCTACCGGCCAGTGAAACAGATAATTCAGGATGGTCGCGACGCCGGTGAGGCCGCCGGGAGCGATGTTGTTGGGAATCAGAAAGGCAGGGTACGCGGCAGCGCCGAGCAGGCAGCCCAGCAGGATATGCAGGTAACTTGTGACAATTTCCCGTTTTCCGGTATGGCGGAAATGCTCCGCGAGGTCTTTGTGAATCCTGAGATTCATGGTTTCCGCTCCTTTTTAACGGACTTCCACCGAGAGCCGGTGGGGCAGGCAGATGATCATTCCGAACATGACCCGGGTTTCCAGGTTGTCCCGGGTGATTTCCTCCATATGGACGCAGTCCTGCCCGTCGCAGCTGGCGCTTTCCATGCGGACGCTGCTTCCGGTAAGCAGAACGGTGTTTTCATCCCCGTTTTTCTGAAGAATCCGGACCGTATGCGGCTCACTGAAGGGTAGGTCCGCGATTTCCGCTCCGTCCAGGGTAATATGTACCCGGAGATCGTCCTGCTTTTCCGGAGAGACCGAAGGGGAGGAAAGGACCCGGCCGTCCACACGGACTTCGGCGCCGGAGGAAGAACCGCCGGGGCGGAGCAGCAGAAAGCACAGGGCAACCGCGGCAGCAGCCAGGATCAGGCAGGCTGCCCAGACCTTTTTCTTCACGCGGCGTTCTCCCTTCACACATTACAATTCCGGGTTTTCGGGTTCCCTGCATCCTAACACAAAGCGAGCGGAAACGCAACCGGGGAGAGCGCGGCGGCATTGCCCGGTTTGCTTTTTTCCGGCTTTCATGAGATAATACCGGCGGAGGAAAAGGCGATGCTAAAGATAGGTGAGTTTTCCGATACCTTTCTGCCGGTGGTGGACGGTGTGGGGCGCGTCGTATACGCGTACGCGGAGACGCTGTCCGCCATGGGTCATCAGGTGACTGTGGTCGCACCGATGTACGATACGGGATCCCGTGCCGGGTTCCCGTTTGAACTCGTGGATTTCAACGGGATCAGCCTGCCGGGAATGAAGCAGTACAAGCTGGGGGAGGCCATGCTGGACGCGCATTACCGCCGGCGGATCCGTATGGTGGACCTGGATATTGTCCACGCGCACAGCCCTTTTACCGCGGGATCCGAAGCCCTGCGGCTCGCCGCCGTGCGGAAGCTGCCGCTGGTGGCCACTTTCCATTCAAAATACTATGACGATTTTCTGAAGGCCACGAAATCGGAATCCGTCGCCCGGATGATGACAAAATTTGTGGTGAATTTCTACAACCGCTGCGACGAAGTATGGGCAGTGGGCAAGAACACGGCGGATGTGCTGAAAAGCTACGGATACGAAGGCGAAATCCAGGTGATGCCCAACGGCGCGACGCTGCGGACCGCGCATCCGTCGGACGTGGAGGAAGTGACGCGCCGGTTTTCCCTGGGGGATGATCCGGTGATCCTTTTCGTCGGGCAGATGGACTGGAAGAAGAATATCCTTACGGTGCTGGAAGCCTGCGCGATGCTGAAAAAACAGGGGCAGCGCTTCCGGCTGGTGCTGGCGGGACAGGGCGTGGATATGAATGCGATCCGCGGCAAAATGGAAGAACTGCAGATTCAGGACCGGGCTCAGATGCTGGGTCACGTGACGGATGCGTCGCTGCTGGACGGACTGTATGCCCGGGCTTCCGTGTTCGCTTTCCCGTCGCTGTACGACGCGGCGCCGATGGTGGTGCGGGAAGCGGCCGTTATGGGAACACCTTCGGTGATGGTCCGGGGCAGCACCGCCGCGGAGATCATCCGGGACGGCGGGAACGGGTTCCTCTGCGAGAACGACCCGGCGGACCTGGCCCGCGTGATCACCGGGATCCTGGCGGATCCGAAGAAACGGAACATGGTCGGGGAGAACGCGCGGAGGACGATCCCCGTGCCCTGGAGCGAAGTGCTGGAGGCGGCCTCGGAACGGTATGAGCGCCTGGTGGCGCTGGGAAAGGAAGGAAAACTGAAGGACAAGCGCAGGCGCATTGTCTGAATCCCGCGCAATTTCCGGTGGAAATACGGGGAAATATATGATAGAATAATTCTGACAGAAGTCGTTCGTTCAATTCAAAAAGGCGAAAGCCGCATATAAACAATGGAGGCATCGGTATGGGAAAGGCAAAAACGGGGTTCAAGGTCGCTTTTGTAGGCTCTGAATGTTATCCTTTTGTGAAAACCGGCGGACTGGGCGACGTGATGTACGCGCTGCCCCGGGCCCTGATCCGGGAAGGCTGCAGCGTCCGCGTCATCCTGCCGCTGTACAACTGCATTCCGCAGAAATACAAGGACCAGATGAAATACGTCGGATCCTTCATGATGGATCAGACGATGGAGGGCAGAACCTTCTATGTCGGCATCATGGAAATCGAAATGGAAGGCGTGATCTACGACTTTATCGACAACCGGGAATTCTTCGACTGGGGGAATCCCTACACCGGCCTGTGGGAGGATATTCCGAAGTACTGCTATTTTTCCAAAGCCGCGCTGGCGATCCTGAACTACATGGAATGGTATCCGGACGTGATCCACTGCCATGACTGGCAGGCCGCACTGGTGCCCCTGTACCTGCGGACCAAGTTCTGGAACTGCCCGCTGAAGGACAGCAAGAGCATGCTGACGATCCACAACCTGCGGTTCCAGGGTATCTGCGGCATTCAGCACCTGAAGTACTGGTCCGGGCTGCCGGACGGACTGTTCGATTATCCCGTCTTCAAGCAGAACGAGGATGAAGCCAATATGTTCAAGGGCGGCCTGGCCTACGCGGACGCCATCACCACCGTGAGCGCGACCTATGCCCAGGAGATCCAGACGCCGGAATTCGGCGAGCACCTGGACGCGCATCTGCGGTATCATTCCGTGCGGATGAAGGGCATTGTGAACGGCATCGATACGGAAATCTGGGACAGCAGCACGGACAAACTGCTGGCGGCGCCGTACGACGTGACCGACGTGCTGGAAAAGAAGTGGGTTAACAAGGAAGCGCTGCGGGAGCAGCTGGGCCTTTCCCGGGAAAACGGCGGCAAGATGGTCTTCGGGCTGGTATCCCGGCTGACGGACCAGAAAGGCCTGGACCTGGTGGACGCCATTTTCCCGCAGATCATGGACGGCAACACCCAAGTGATCGTCCTGGGCACGGGAGATCCCAGATACGAAAACGCTTTCCGCTATTACGAGGATAAATACAAGGGCGACGTGTGCGCCTATATTTCCTACAACGAAGCCCTGGCGCACCGGATCTACGCCGGCGCAGACGCGTTCCTGGTTCCCAGCCTCTTCGAGCCCTGCGGCCTGACCCAGCTGATCGCCATGCGCTACGGCACGGTGCCCGTGGTGCGGGAAACGGGCGGGCTGAAGGATACGGTGCTGCCCTATGACGCGGAGAAGAACGAGGGGAACGGGTTCACCTTTGACAGATACACGCCGGAGCTGCTGCTGAAGGCGGTGAACGAGGCGAAGACACTGTTCTTCACCGACCGTCCGCGGTGGGATGCGATGGTGCGCCGGAACATGGAGAAGGATGTCTCCTGGGAGCAGTCCGCGAAGCAGTATCTTGATTTCTACAAGGAACTGAAGGCGTAAACCGCGGGGAAAGCAGGCGATGCGGGACAGAACCGGAAAAATAGCTGCATGTATTTTTCCGGTTCTGTCCCTTCATTTTTGCGCGAAAGGGGTGTATTCTTATCCCGTGCTTTGAAGTACGGACAGGAGGGAGGATAAAGCATGGAAAACAACAAGGGAAAAGCGAAGAACTTTCTGCAGAAAATGTACCGTTTCCGGGTAAAGGTGGACAGGAACGGCAAACCGATCGTCAATATTTCCAGCATTTTCGGACTGGCGTGCCTGATTTTCGCGCCGCATATGACCATCGTGGGCGTTGCGGCGGCGCTGATCCTGGGATACCAGATTCACTTTGAGAGCGAGGATGACGACGGAGAGATCGAGGAAAAAATCCGGAAGATGGCGAACAACGTCCGGAACGGCGTAACGGGCGCCGCAAAGTCCATCCAGAACGAAATCAACCGCGCGCGGACGGAGAAGGGCTCCGGGGCAGCTGCACAGCCGCAGGCAGCGCCGGAGCAGGCGGCTGAAAAAGCCGCGGAACCCGTGCCCTCCAACGATGAACTGCTGCGGGACCTTGCCGCGAAAGCGGAGGAAACCCTTGAAAGCAACCCGGCGGCCACGACCTTCCACAGCGCGTATGCCGCTTCCGCCGGCTCTGTTCCGGTGCTGAAGGTCAGCGAGGAACCCGCCGGCACTCCGGAACCCGGCACACAGAAGCAGGCCGGAGCGGAATAAGCATCCGGAACAAATCCCGTACGGCGGTTCTGAACCGTGCGGGATTTTCTTTTCTGCCGCTTTCTGGTATGATTGAATGACCGGCGGCCGGGATCTCCCGCGCCGCTCAGGATGGAACAGGAGATTGACATACCCATTTGAAGACGGAGGAGGATGAACGATGTACGGTTGTCCCGGATGCGGATCCATGATGACCTTTGACATTCCCGGGCAGGAGCTGAAATGCAGCCGGTGCGGACGGACAGAATCCGTCACGGAAGCGGATCAGCGGGAATACCGGACGGCAGGAAGCAATTTCTCGGTGGACGTGCTGACCTGCCCCACCTGCGGCGCTGAAATCCGCGCAATGAACACAGCGCAGGCGGCGTTCTGCAGCTACTGCGGCGCGTCGGTGATGCTGGACCGGCGGACATCGGATATGGAGGCGCCGGAAACGGTGGCGCCTTTCCGGGTTACCCGGGAGGAATGCTTCGCGAAGTACCAGGACCTGGTGAAGAAAAGCCTTTGCGCAGACAGGCGGCTGAAGAAGGAAGTGACGGCGGAAAGCTTCCGGGGAATTTATGTTCCCCAGTACATTTATTCCGCGGCGGTTCGGGGAGAAGCGGTGCTGGAAGGCACGGAAACCAAAGGAAACGATACCTACTATTACAATACGACGGTTGAACTGAACCATAAATTCGATCACATCCTGCATGACGCCTCCCGGGAGATGCCGGACGCCATGAGCGAGAAGATTGCCCGGGTGGAGCCGGACGCGTTCAAACCCTTTTCCCCGGCATACCTGAGCGGGTACTACGCGGATATTCCCGACACGAAGGAAGAAGCTTATCTCCCCTTCGCAAAAGCGGAAGCCGTCCGCCTGGGACTGAAGGACGTGATGAAGGACCTGCAGGGCGGGTACCATTACAATACGGCGGACGCGGAAAAGAAACTGGTGAAGCTGGCGCACGCGGAATGCACCGGAAAGACGCTGATCCCGGTGTGGTTCATGTCCATCCGCAGCAAAGGACGGATGCTGTACGCAATCCAGAACGGCGTGACCGGGGAAATGGCGGCGGATATGCCGATGGACATCCCGCGGTTCGGACTGATTGCGCTGCTTGCCGCCATTCCGCTGTTTTTCCTGTTCAACAGCATCCTGACGCTGCGGCCGGAAATGGTGATGATTGCCGCTATGGCGCTGGCTGTGGGCGCGCAGTGGTTTGTGAACCGGCGGCGGACCAATATCCGGGACCGGGAAGCGGCGGAAAACGCGATTGACGGAGCGGACGATCTGACCCGCCGGCTGAAGCAGCGCAAGCGCATGGCCAGCCACGCCAAGGGAGGCGGCGCGAATACGATGGAGACCGCCGGGGGATTCGGCGGGATGATTCTCCTGATCCTGCTGCTGACGCAGTTCTCGAAGATCAACGACGCAAGGGTATTCAAGATCGCAGCGGCGGCGCTGACGGGCATTATGGCCCTTCAGCTCTGGTGGGGCTCACGGACGCGGGTGAAAACGCCGCTGGGCTGCTACGGCGCCCTGATCGCGATGGCCATGGGCGCGGCGGTGCTGGTGCTGGATCCCTTCCACAGCGACGACCTTCCGGTTTATTTCATCGCGCTGCTGTGCCTGGCCTCGGTGGTCTGGGTCAGCATTGAACTTCTGCTGCTGCACAACCGGGAATGCTCAAATCCGCTGCCGCAGTTTGAGAGCCACCAGGGAGGTGAGGACAATGCGTAAAGCGTGGGTCTGCCTGGCGCTGCTGCTGGCCTTCATTCTTCCTTTCACGGCCGCGGCAGGCGAGGACGTCCGGGAAACGGACACGGAAACGGGTTATACCCTGGTGATCCATGACGAGGGAAACCTGATTGATTCCACGGAACTTGCGGCCGTGCAGGAAGCTATGCGGCCGGTTCTCCGGTATGCCTGCGCGGGATTCCTGACATACGCGAATACCGGGAACACCCGCAACAGCGCGACAAAGGCGCAGGAGTGGGGAGACAGGACTTTCGGAAGCGGCACCCGGTTCACGGTGTTTATCATCGATATGAACAACCGGCACCTGGATATCTACGCCAGCCGGCCGCTGAGCGGCGTGCTGACGGCGGCGGAGGAAAACTCCATCGCAGACAACGTATACCGCTACGCGTCCCGGGGGGACTACGCGGGATGCGCGCAGGAAGCCTTCACCCAGATCGCGAAAGTGCTGCAGGGCGAGAAGATTGCCACGCCCATGAAATATGCCAGCAACGCGCTGCTGGCGCTGATCGTGGCGATCCTGGCGGCGTTCCTGCTGATTTCCGGATGGGCGAAAAAGGAACAGGAAGTCAGCATGCCGACCGTGGTGAAGGCCGCGGCGGCCGGCGCCGGAACGGTGATCGTCGCCAACAGGCTGAAGAAAGTCGTCCACCATGAATCCAGCAGTGGCGGAGGCGGCCACGGCGGCGGAGGCGGCGGAGGCGGCGGCGGAAGCAGCGGCGGACACGGATTCTGACGGCCGGCGGCCGGTTTTTACAGGCTCCCTTCGGGGAGCTTTTTTTGCCGGAAATATTTTTTTAAAGAAATACCATAAAATGGAAAAACGGGTAGCAAATCCCATAAAAAGGGGACTATAATACGTAAACTACTTCGGATTTGTACGTACTGCTCCTTCGGAACAGGGACAGGTGGAACGACACGGAAGCTGAGAGGTTCTTATGATCCGGAAACAGATTAAGTGGCTGATTGACAATATGGACCCGAAATACCGGAGGATGCAGATTTTCGCGCTGTGCCTCTGCGTTTTCACATGCGTACTGCTGCTGGTGAACCCGGCACTGAGCCGCCGGCTGATTGACGACGTGATCATGGCCCAGAATCCGGAACCGCTGCTTTCGATTCTGGGGATCATGCTGGCGGTGAAGCTGGGCCGGGAAGGACTCCGGTACCTGATGATCATCCTGCTGGAAACGGATTCCCAAAACATGATCTTCAACCTGCGCAGGCGGCTGTACGAGAAAATGCAGTACAACGACATGCGCTTCTTTGACAACAACCGGACCGGCGACCTGATGACCCGTATGAGCGCGGACCTGGACTGGTGCAGGCACTTCATGAGCTACATCGATTTCCGGATCATCGACGCTGTATGCACCTTCCTGTTTTCCATGATCTATCTGTTCACGGTGAACTGGAAGCTGACGCTGATGCTGACGGTGATCACGCCGGCGCTGATGCTGATCAGCAAGGCGCTGCGGAAACGGGTGCGCCCGCGCTTCGTATTTATGCGTGAAAAGCTTTCCGAAATGAATACGGCGGCACAGGAGAACATTGCCGGCAACCGCGTGGTGAAATCCTTTGCCCGGGAGGAATACGAGAAGGAGCGGTTTGAACAGCGGAACCAGGCTTTCATGGAAAGCCACCTGCAGATCAACAAGGTCTGGCTGACCTTCTTCCCGATGATCGAAATGCTGGTAAACACAATCCAGCTGGTGACGGTGTTCGTGGGCGGACTGTTCATCATCAACGGTGAGATTACTCCGGGGGAACTGGCAATCTTTACCGGACTGAGCTGGGCAGTCTCCAACCCGATGCGGGAGCTGGGGAACCTGGTGAACGACCTTCAGCGGTTCTCCACCTCCGCGGCAAAGGTCATTGAACTTTTCTACAGCAAGCCTGAAATTACGGATGACGAGGAAGCGGTTCACCATGATTCGGTGAAGGGTGAGATTGAATTCCGGAACGTCGCTTTCAGCATCGAAGGAAAGCCGATTCTGAAGAATGTAAGTTTCCATGTTCCGGCGGGAAGCACGGTGGCGGTTATGGGCCCCACCGGCAGCGGAAAGACTTCCCTGATCCACCTGCTGGCCCGTTTCTACGACGTGACGGAAGGCGAAGTGCTGGTGGACGGCTGCGACGTGCGGAAATGGAAGCTGCAGGAGCTGCGGGGCGGGATCGGTACAGCGACCCAGGATGTATTCCTCTTCTCGGACACGGTGGAGGGCAACATTGCCTTCGGCGACCAGAGCCTGACGCTGGATGAGGTGCGGGACTTCGCGACCCGGGCGGACGCGGCGGAATTCATTGAGCATCTGCCGGAAGGGTACGACACGATTATCGGGGAACGGGGCGTGGGCCTGTCCGGCGGTCAGCGGCAGCGGATCGCCCTGGCGCGGGCCATGGCGGTGCGACCGGGAATCCTGGTGATGGACGACACTACCTCCGCCGTGGACAGCGAGACGGAGCAGTACATCCAGGAACAGCTGCGGCACCTGCCCTTCGGCTGCACACGGTTCATCATCGCCCAGCGGATTTCCTCCATGCGGGACGCGGACCAGATCCTGGTGGTGGAAAACGGTACGATCACCGAACACGGAACCCACGAGGAGCTTCTGGCGGAAAAAGGATATTACTGGCAGACCTACTGCCTCCAGTATGGCGTTCCGGCGAAGGAGGCGATGTAAGATGGCAAGAAACAAATTTGACGTTGACGAGAAGCTGGAGTCCCCGTTCCAGTGGAGCCATCTGAAGATGGCCGGCAGGTATGTCGGAAAGCATAAATACAAAATGCTGCTGGCGCTGGTGCTCAGCGCGCTGGCAAGCGTCGCGGCCCTGTATATCCCCAAGATTACCCAGTGGGTGCTGGATGAAGCGGTGCCCAACAAGGACGCCGGGATGATCGGCCGGCTGTCAGCCATGTTCGTGGGCATTATTGCCCTGGGGATCGTACTGAATACGATCCGCAGCCGGATGATGGTGAAGGTCAGCCAGCAGATTATCCATGACATCCGAAGCGACCTGTTCGCCCACCTGCAGAAGCTGCCTTTCACCTATTATGACAGCCGCCCGGCGGGAAAGATCCTGGTGCGGGTCATCAACTATGTGAACTCCGTTTCGGATATCCTCTCCAACGGCATTATCAACATGATCCTGGAGATCATCAACCTGATCTTTATCGTGGTGTTCATGTTCTCCACCAACGTCACACTGGCCACGGTGATTGTGGCGGGACTTCCGTTCTTCATCGCGGTGATCGTGCTGATCAAACCGCGGCAGCGGAAGGCATGGCAGAACCAGAGCAATAAAAACAGCAACTACAACGCCTATCTGGCGGAATCTATCGACGGAGTGCGGGTGAGCCAGCTGTTTGACCGGCAGGAGGTCAACATCGGGATCATGAAAAAGCTGGCAGCCGCCTGCCGGCAGGCCTGGATGCGCGCGGTGCGCATCAGCAATACCGTATGGCTGACCAGCGAGACCATGACCCAGATTGTGCTGACGTTCCTGTATATCGCCGGTGTTTACTGGATGGGCGGCGGCACAATGGTTTCCTTCGGCGTGATCCTGGCGATGGGCCAGTATGTGAGCCGGTTCTGGCAGCCGATCACGAACCTTGCGAATATCTACAATTCCTTTGTGAACAATATCGCCTATCTGGAACGCATTTTCGAAACCATGAACGAGCCGGTGACGGTGGATGACAAGCCCGGCGCGGAGGAGCTGCCGGATCTGACCGGAGAGGCGGACTTTGAGGACGTGACCTTCGCCTACGAGGAAGGAATCAACGTGCTGGAGCATATGAACCTGCATGTGAACGCGGGGGAGAGCATCGCGCTGGTCGGGCCCACGGGCGCCGGGAAGAGCACGATCATCAACCTGCTGTGCAGATTCTACAACCTGAACGGCGGGCGGATCATCCTCCACGGGAAGGACGGGAGCAGCCGGGATATCAGCGACGTGACGCTGCATTCCCTGCGCAGCCGCCTGGGGATCATGATGCAGGATAGTTTCATTTTTTCCGGAACCATTATGGACAATATCCGCTACGGCCGGCTGGATGCCACCGACGCGGAGGTGCGGGAAGCGGCGGCCCGGGTCCGGGCGGACGAATTTATCCGGAGAATGCCGGACGGGTATAAGACGGTTGTGAAGGAGCGGGGCAGCAACCTGAGCCAGGGTGAAAAGCAGCTGATTGCCTTTGCCCGGACGCTGCTGAGCGATCCCGCGATCCTGATCCTGGACGAGGCCACCTCCTCCATCGACACGCAGACGGAAAAGCTGCTGCAGGAGGGGATCCGGGAAATGCTGAAGAACCGGACCAGCATCATCGTTGCCCACCGGCTGAGCACCATCAAAAACTGTGACCGGATCCTCTACATCAGCAACAAGGGAATCGCCGAGATGGGCAGCCATGACGAGCTGATGGCGAAGAAGGGACTGTATTACCAGCTGTACACCGCGCAGGTGGCATGATCAGCGGCAGGGGAAGAGAAACACCCGGGGGAGGCATTGAAAAGAGACGGGAAATAGGGTATGATTTTCCGGCATAAGGAAGAGCCGGAGGAATCAGGACCATGCATATGCGGACAAAGAAATGGGCCAGGCCGGAACTTGCGGCCTGCCCTTTTTATGTAAACAGTGGGGAAGAAGAGAAGGGAAAGTGGCTGCGGCGCTTCGCGCATCCGGAACGGCCGCTGCATATGGAAATGGGATGCGGAAAGGGTGTCAGCACCGCCGCCATGATCGCCGACAATCCGGAGGTCAACTATATCATCTGCGACATGAGTCCGGATGTGCTGGGGACCGCGCGGCGGAATATCGCGGAAGCATGCGGCGGGGAACCGGACAATGTGATGATCCTGCGGACGGATATCTGCTTCATTCACCGGGTCCTGGGCCCGGAGGAGGCAGCGGAGCGGATCTACATCCATTTCTGCAATCCCTGGACGGAGCATCCGAAGCATGAAAAACGGCGCCTTACCCACCCGCGGCAGCTGATGCAGTACCGGGAATTCCTGCGGCCGGGCGGGGAAATCTGGTTCAAGACCGACGATGACACCCTGTTCGGGGATTCCCTGGTATATTTTGACTTCTGCGGGTTTGAACCGGTATACCTGACCCGGGACCTGCACCGGGACGGCTTCCGGCCCAACTATATTTCCGAGCACGAGAAGAAGTACATGGAGCAGGGCGTGCCCATCAAGGCGGGGATTTTCAGGATGAAGGCGGAAACGCCGGATCTGGACCCGACGCGCTACCGGCTGACGCCGGGGGTGCGGAAGCAGGCGCTGGAGCGGCTGATGCCCGAACTGAATGCATAAATACAGAGAATATACAGTATAATATGCATTTAAAAATGAATAATATGGCATATTGCCTAAAAAATCATGCATAAAAATGCAAAAAGAGTGTTGACAAGCGAATATGCCGGTGATATACTGTGCCCATTCCAACGAAGACAGAGGAGGAAACGAAAATGAAGAAGATTATCGCGTTGGCCATCGCCCTGTGCATGGTACTGTCCCTGTCCGCGGCGGCCGCGGAGTACAAAACCGTGGAAGCGGGCAAGTTCATCTATTCCACGAGCCCCGACTTCCCGCCCTTTGAGAGCACGGACGACGCGGGCACCGTCATCGGTATTGAGCCGGATATCCTGGCCATCATCTGCGGGAACCTGGGCCTGACGGCTGAGCCCTATGCCATTGACTTTGACAGCGCCCTGGTTGCGCCCAGTGCCGGCAAGGCGGACGCCGTCGTTTCCGGAGTGACTGTGAAGGAAGAACGGAAAGTTATGATGGACTTCACGATTCCCTATGTGACGATCGTGCAGGGCGTTGTTTTCAAGGCTGGCGCGGACATCACCATGGATAACCTGGGGGATAAGATGATCGGCGTGCAGAGCGGCACTACCGGCCAGATTGACGCCGTGGACAACTTCGGCGAGGACCATGTGCTGGCGTATGACAAGTATTCTCTTGCTTTCCAGGCGCTGCAGAACGGCCAGGTGGACTGCATCATGGTCGACGACATGGTGGGCGCTGCCTACGTGAAGCAGATCCCCGGCCTGGAAATGATCTCCACCGGCTATGAACCCGAAGAATTCGCATTCGGTATCGCGAAGGGAAACGAAGAACTGCTGAATGCCTTCAACGCCGAACTGCAGAAGCTGATTGACGACGGCACCATCGAATCGATCATCCTGAAGTGGAACGAGTAATACGGAAGCCTGACGTTATTTACCCGCCGGAAGGAAAAGGCAGAAATGCCTTTTCCTTTCTGCGTTCTTATTGAAGGGGAGGATAGTTTCCCATGGAGCAGTTTGTGGCCTGGAAAGCAATGATGTCAGCCGGAGAACCGACCACCATCTGGCAGCAGTTCTATGTGCTTTTTTACCAGGCGTTCATTGAAAACGACCGCTGGCTGCAGTACCTGAACGGCGTACTGACCACCCTGTATGTGACGGTGCTGGCGCTGGCCCTGGGCGTGGTTCTGGGCGTTATTGTCGCGGTGATCCGGACAGCGCACGACCAGCAGCGGAAAGGACACCGGAATCCTCTGCTGGGCTTTGTCAACGGGATCCTGAAGGTTTACGTGACCGTGATCCGCGGCACACCCATGATGGTGCAGCTGATGATCATGGGTCTGGTAATCTTTGCTTCCAGCCGGAACTTTGTGATGGTCGGCGCGCTGACGCTGGGCATCAACTCCGGCGCCTACACATCAGAGATTATCCGGGGCGGCCTGATGAGCGTGGACCAGGGACAGATGGAAGCCGGGCGCAGCCTGGGCCTGAACTACGCGGACACGATGCGCTTTGTGGTCGTTCCGCAGGCCATCAAAGCGATCCTGCCGGCCCTGGGCAACGAGTTCATCGTGCTGCTGAAGGATACCTCCCTGATCAGCGTGATCGGCGGCAAGGAGCTGCTGTACGCGGCCCGCAGCGTGGCAGCCAGGAACTATGAGCCGATGTATCCGTACATCGGCGCGGCGATTGTATATCTGCTGCTGGTCATGCTGTTCACCTGGCTGCTTGAGATTTTTGAGAGGAGGCTGCGCGCAAGTGATCGACGTTAAGAACCTGACCAAGAACTTCGGTGACCTGGAAGTACTCAAAGGCGTCAGCCAGCATATCGAAAAGGGCGAGCGCGTGGTGCTGATCGGTCCCTCCGGATCCGGCAAATCAACGTTCCTGCGCTGCCTGAATCTGCTGGAAACGCCCACCGGCGGCGAAATCATCTTTGAAGGGCAGTCCATTACGGACGAAAAGTGCGATATCAATAAAATCCGGCAGAAGATGGGCATGGTGTTCCAGCATTTCAACCTTTTTCCGAATATGACGATCCTGAAGAATATTACGCTGGCTCCCGTCCGCACCGGGCTTATGACAAAGGAGCAGGCGGAGAAGGAAGCGCGGGAGCTGCTCAGGCGTGTCGGCCTGGAGGACAAGGCGGACGGATATCCCGCCCAGCTTTCCGGCGGACAGAAGCAGCGGATCGCCATTGTGCGGGCACTGTGCATGAAGCCGGACGTCATGCTCTTTGACGAACCCACCAGCGCGCTGGATCCCGAAATGGTCGGCGAGGTGCTGGACGTGATGAAGGAGCTGGCGAACAGCGGCATGACCATGGTGTGCGTAACCCATGAGATGGGATTCGCGCGGGAAGTGGCGGACCGGGTACTGTTCATGGACGAGGGCGTCATTGTCGAGGAAGGAACGCCGGCGGAGATTTTCGGGAATCCGAAGGAGAAACGGACGCAGGATTTCCTCAATAAAGTCCTGTAATTCAGCAGCCGGATGTATAAACAGGGAGAACCGGGATGGATTTGCTCACGAATTTCGTTTCTATCATGGCGGCCGGCGCGATGATCTTTTCCGGCGCGCTGCAGGAAGCGGCGCCGCAGCATGATATCGGCGGCACGCTTTTCCTGGTGAACCGGGAATACATGGTTTCGGACGCGTATGTGCCGGAGGATCTCGTGCTGACGGATGTACTGGGCCGGGAAGCGATCCGGCGGATGCGTCCGGACGCGGCCGCGGCGCTGGAGGAAATGTTCGCCGCCTGCAAGGAGGAGACCGGCGCCGACCTGGTTGCCATCAGCGGCTTCCGGGACTACGCCAAGCAAAGCAGGCTGTACCGGAATAAGCTCAACAGCGTCGGCCGGAACGTGGCGAAGGCGCAGGAATACGTCGCGCCCCCGGGCGCCAGCGAACACCATCTCGGCATGGCGATGGACGTCGGCCAGCGGGGAAAGGCAGCGCTCAGCAGCACCTTTGCCGGAACCGAGGGCGGAAAATGGGCCAGGGAAAACTGCTGGCGCTTCGGCTTTATCATCCGCTATGACGAGGGATGGGAAGCGGTCACCGGCTACAAGTCCGAACCGTGGCATTTCCGCTATGTGGGAAAGGAATACGCCAAAGAGATCCGCGACGCGGACGTACCCTTTGAAACCTGGCTGATCAGCCACAGGGTAAAGGTGCTGAGAGAACTTTTGAAGGAGAACGGGCAATGAGGAGGCTGCTTGGATTTCTGGGGATTCTTCTGGTCTGCTGCAGTATCGGGGCAGTATGCGCCGAAGGCGGCTTTTCCGAGGAAGAATTCGACATGGAAGAAATGCTGGAAATCAAGGAGGATCTGCTGTGGACCTTCCCGGTGAAACCGGAGGAGATGAATCCGGAATATATCCGCCTGGCCAACAAGCATTACCTGCTGGAAGAAAGCTATGTGCCGGAGGACCTGGTCAAGGTGCCGAAGGATCCGAAAAACGGCGGCATCAAATGGACCGGCGCTCCGAAGGAAGGACACAGGCTCCGGAAGGACTGCGCGGAGGCGCTGTGCGCGATGAACGCGGAGATGCGGCAGATTGACGGATTCCAGACCATGTACCTGAAAAGCGCGTACCGCAGCTACCGGACACAGAAAACCATGTACAGCAACCGCCTGAAGAAAAACAAGGGGAAGGATGACGGATGGGTCAGCATGCCCGGCGCAAGCGACCACCAGACCGGCCTCGGGTGCGACGTGATCCCGTATAACTGGACGAAGAAGAGCGGGATGAACGAGAAAATGATGAAGGAGAAGGAGTGCCAGTGGATGGCTGAGCACTGCCACGAATACGGCTTCATCATCCGGTATCCGGCGGACAAGAAGGAGATCACGGAAATCAACACGGAGCCGTGGCACCTGCGGTATGTCGGGATTCCCGCCGCGAAGTATATCAAGGAGAACGGGCTGTGCCTGGAAGAGTATGTGGAACAGCTGCAGGCAGCGATCCGGGACTACCTGTCCCGGGGAGGGGACGCCGCCCGGGTGGAAGCGTTTATCCAGGCACCTACGGACGAGTGAGCGGAAAAAGCATAAAAAGAAGCACGATGCAGCGCACCGTGCTTCTTTTGTGAGCGGGTGATGGGAATCGAACCCACGTGACCAGCTTGGAAGGCTGGAGCTCTACCATTGAGCTACACCCGCGAATGGAGCGGTAGACGGGACTCGGACCCGCGACATCCACCTTGGCAAGGTGGCACTCTACCAACTGAGCTACTACCGCATAACCGGGGAAAGGGATACTGTGCGGACGAAGAGACTCGAACTCTTACGCCTTTCGGCACCAGATCCTAAGTCTGGCGCGTCTGCCATTCCGCCACGCCCGCAGAACAGACCCGGCTATGGCAGGGGAAAGTGACCCATTGGAGATTCGAACTCCAGACACCTTGATTAAAAGTCAAGTGCTCTGCCAACTGAGCTAATGGGTCATATAAGCTGGGGTGGCAGGGCTCGAACCTACGAATGCGGGAGTCAAAGTCCCGTGCCTTACCACTTGGCTACACCCCAACGTAGGTAAACTGCCAACAACACCGAAGAGGGAAAATGGGGTGAGTAGTGGGACTCGAACCCACGGTCTCCAGAGCCACAATCTGGCGCGTTAACCAACTACGCTATACCCACCATGTCTGGCGCGCCTGGAGGGATTCGAACCCCCGGCCCACGGCTTAGAAGGCCGTTGCTCTATCCGGCTGAGCTACAGGCGCAA
>ONJM01000004.1 GCA_900318145.1 uncultured Eubacteriales bacterium | reverse complement strand
GAAGCAAACAATGTATCCGATTATTTCACCAACGTCACCCCGGCAGACGGCACCCTGACCGTCAACCCCGTCAAAGTGACCGTCACCTCCTATAACAAAACTTCGACCTATACCGGAACGTCCTTCAACCCGCCCACAACCGACAACCCGCCGGAGATCGAGGGTCTCATCGACGCGGATACAGACGAAGTCTACGTCACCGAGGACTTCACCGCGGTGGATGCCGGTGACTGGGACAACACCTGCACCGTTCACTGGGGTTCCGTGAACAAAGACAACTATGAAGTCACGGAAGACTACGGAACGCTCACTATCAAACCGCTGCCGGTGAAGGTCTGGCTGTGGACATACACCTCCGGTGATCTCTACTACTGTCCGGTCCAGCCTTGGGCAATGGACGCTTCCGCCTCCGCCGACTATGTCTCTTATGAGGAAGACGCGGAAATCACCTTCGAAGACGAAGTTGCCACCACCGGCAAATTCTCTGAGCTCCCGGGCGGCGCAACCCTGACGGTCGTCGTTCCCGCTGTATCCGCCATCGGACCCAACACCTATCAGCCTGTAGCGACAATCACCAATGGAAATCCGGATAATTATGTAATCTCCTACGATGGGCTGGAGGTCGCCATTGAGCCGTTCACCGTCCAGCTTACGCTGGAGGCGGAAGTTCCCTATGACGGGCAGCCCCACAGCGGCGCGGACGGCGAACTGAGCGTGTACTGTCACTATGCCGGATATTACGCCGGCTATGAATTCTCCGCCGAAAAGGTATCCAGCGATCCCGCCCAGTGGAAAGTAACCACAGAAAACGGCGAAATCGAATTCACGGTGACCGCTTCCGGAGGAGGCACAGCTGCCGATACCTACCCGCTGACCCTGACAACCTCCATTCAGAAGGCCAAAGAAGGCGGACTGAATATTGAGACCAAAAAAGCGGAACTGATAATCACCCCGCTTGACGTGGACGTAACAATCACCGGCAACACGAACGCGGACACAATCGTATACAACGGCGCCCAGCATACCGTTGAAGGCTACGACGACAATCCCGTTATAATCAGCAATCCGTTGTACACCGAATCAGATTTTTCCTTCAGTGGTACAGCTTCCGTCTCCGGAACAAATGCGGGCACCTACGAAATGGGACTGACAACGGATCAGTTTACAAACAATAATGGCAACTTCAACGTCAATTTCATTGTCAATGACGGCAAGCTGACCATTGAACCCGTGAAAATTCAGGTGAACCTGGGCGGCGGAGAGTACGACCTGTTTAGGGACGGAGACGTCTACTACATACAAAATGATGTTTATGATGATCTCTTTGGCAGTATAGAAGCTGTCTATCTGAACACAAGTTTATCCAGCACCCATCTCTCCATAGCTGATGATATATATACGGATTATGAAAACGGTCAGGTGACTGCCCACTATTGGGGGCGGATACCCACACCGGGTGATCTGTCGTCCCTTTCCGTCGAATTCTATGTTACGGTCACCCTGCCGGAGCTCCGTCCCGGCGGTCCCTATACGGTTACATATAGCATCAGCCCGACAGAAATACCGAATGTGGAGATCTCGCCCACCGGCGGCACAGTTACTTTCATAGAAGTGATAGACGACTGACGCTCCCGTCCCCTTTTCCCTTCGGAATCATCACCGCGTGAGGCAAAGCGATGAAAGCGATATTTCAGAAATACCTCCTTCCCCTCCTGGCGGCCCTGGCTGTCCTGGCGCTGCTCTCCGCCGGCGTCCTGCATACCCCGGACAAATGGGTGCAGGACGCCCTTTATCAGCAGCGCGGCATCCCCTCCGGGGAGATTGTGATCATCGGCATCGATGAGGAGACGCTGGCCGAGCTGGGCCCCTACGGCCCCTCCTACCGGGCCGTCGTTGCCTATGCCCTGGAGAAGCTGGCCGCCGATCCGGAGAAGCGCCCCACCGTCACCGCCATCGACGTGCTGTATGAAGGCGAAAGCGGCACCGGGGCGGATGAGCGGCTCGCCGCCGCCGCGGAAAAGCTCGGCAATGTGGTCACCGCCTGCATGGCGGAGTACGGCACGGAGATTGTCTGGGAAAACAACCACGCCGTGGAGCGCAACGCCTCCGCGGTGGTGAACTTCGTCGAGCCCTTTGAGGCGCTCCGCTCCGTCACGGTCCAGGGCCATATCAACGCCATGAGCGACAGGGATGGCATTCTCCGCCACGCCCTGCTCTATGTGACCCGGCCGGACGGAAAAATGGTCTATTCCATGGCCGCCCAGGCCGCGCGGCTTTACACCGAGTCCAGGGGAAAGGATTTCGGCTTCTCCGCGGACAACGTCGCCCGCCACTATTACGTGTCCTTCACCGGCAAGCCCGGGGATTATGACGACGGCTATTCCGTCTACCGCCTCCTCACGGGGCAGATCCCCGCCGACGCCTGGGCCGGAAAGATCGTCCTCATCGGCCCTTACGCGGCGGCCCTGCAGGACGCCTATTTCACCGCCGCCTCCAAGGCGGACCCCATGTTCGGCGTGGAATACCAGGCCAACGTGATCCAGAGCCTCCTGGCGGGCAATCTCCGCACCGAGGTGCCGGACGGCATTCAGTTCGCCGTCGTCGCGGTCCTGAGCATCGCCGCGTCCTGGCTGTTCTTCCGCCGCAGGGCCGCCTTCGGCGGAATCCTGTGCCTTTCCCTGATCCTCGCCGGCTTCCTGGCCGCCTGGATCTTCTGGCTCCTGGGCTATGTAGTGCACGTCCTCTGGCTGCCCTTCTGCGCTCTGCTGCTTTATCTGGGCGCCATGGCCGCCCATTATATCCAGACCGCCCGGGACCGGCGCGCCCTGGCCCTGGAAAAGGAGCGCATCTCCACGGAGCTGTCCCTGGCCTCCCGCATCCAGGCCAACTTCCTTCCCAAGGCGGTTCCCGACCGCGAAGAAATCGATATCGCTTTCTCCATGACCCCGGCCAAGGAGGTCGGCGGCGACCTGTACGATTTCTTCCTCATTGACGAAACTCACCTCTGCCTGATCATCGGCGACGTTTCCGGCAAGGGCGTTCCTGCCTCCCTCTTCATGATGCTGGCCAGCGCCCTGATCCACCATGTCGCCATGCAGGGGCGCAGCCCGGCGAAGATCCTCACCGAGGTGAACGATGAAATCTGCAAGCGGAACCCGGAGGAAATGTTCGTCACGGTCTGGCTCGGCATCCTGGATCTCACCACCGGCCTCCTCACCGCCGCCAACGCCGGCCACGAATACCCGGCCCTGAAGCAGCCCGGCGCGCCCTTTGACCTGTACAAGGACCGCCACGGCTTCGTCATCGGCGGCATGGAGGGCGTCCGTTTCCGGGACTACACCCTCACGCTGGAGCCCGGCGCGGAGATCTTCCTTTATTCGGACGGCGTCCCGGAAGCCACCAACGCCGCCGAGGAAATGTTCGGCGCTGAGCGCATGGTGAACGCGCTCCGCGTCCGGGAGGACGGCGCCCCGCGGGAACTCCTGGCGGAAGTCAACAGCGCCGTCTCCGCCTTCGTCGGCAAGGCCCCGCAGTTCGACGACCTGACCATGCTCTGCTTCCGGTACAACGGCCCTGCTGCCGCCCCGGAAAACCCGTAAGCCAAAACGAAAAAAGCAGCGGACGCGTGTCGCTCCGCTGCTTTTTCATTTCCCTATGCTTCCTGCCGCCTACGCCCGTTCCGGCGCTGCTTCATCGGCCCAGGCCAGCTGGTACCGCCCGTCCTGTACAATCATCGCGGTCAGGAACCCGCCTTTGCCGGATCCCGTATCGATGCAGATAATGCCTTTCTCCGGCAGCTCCCGCCATTCGCCGTAGGGCAGTTCCTCCATGGTCTCCCCGTCCCCGGCGAACCACGTGGGCGCCTTCAGCGCGATATGCCCGACGACGGTCAGCGGCCCCGCGTATACGTTCCGCTGCGCGATCCCGTGGTCGTGTATCAGCGTCTGCGTGTCGTTGGCCTCAATGGGATCCACCATCAGCCCGGCGTGCACGCACTGCAGCCCGGTCTCCTCATCCCGCCAGAACAGCCGGCAGTTCGCCCGCAGCCACGGCGCGGCGTCCTCCATCCGCTCCCCGTGGGCTTTGAAGGAGGCCACCGTCGCCCCCCGGCCTACCTGGTCCCAGATCCACCGCTGCCGCAGCGTCAGCTTCTCCTGCAGCAGGTAATCCTCGTGGTTTCCCCGCAGCAGCACAAACCGCTCCCCGAACCGCGCCGCAAGCTCCCGCACGGTCCCGTAGACCTCCCGGGACTCCGGTCCCCGGTCAAACAGATCCCCCAGCAGCACCAGCCGGTCCTCTTCCCCCGGCTGCGCCTTGTCCAGCAGCGCGCGCAGCTCCCGGTCGCACCCGTGGATATCCCCGATGATGATCGTTCTCATATGCTTTCCCGCGGTTCCTCAGCCTTCCATTTTCCGTCCGGTCCCCTGTATTCCAGGCACAGCATCGTCAGGTCGTCAAACTGCTCCGCGGTCCCGACAAACGCGTCCACGGACTCCCGGACGTTCTCCAGCACTTCCTTCGGCCCCGCGTCCGAAACTTCGTTCAGCGCCCGGATCATCCGGTCCGTCCCGAACATCTGCTCGTCGTTGTTCGTCGCCTCGGCCAGGCCGTCCGTGTAGACGAACAGCTTGTCCCCCGGCTTCATGGTGAATTCATATTCCTTGTAGCGTACGCCTTCCATGCCCCCGATGACAAATCCGTGCTTGTCCTTCAGCAGGGCGAATTCCTTCTCGCCCGCCCCGGAGAACACCGCCGGGTACTCATGCCCCGCGTTGGCGCAGGTGATCTTCCCCGTGCTGATCTCCAGGATCCCCAGCCACACCGTCACGAACATCTCCATCTGGTTGTTGGAGCACAGCATCTCGTTGGTCTTGGCCAGGATCGCCCCGGCGGACTGGCCCAGCATCGCGCAGTTCTGCAGGATCGTCTTGGAGATCATCATGAACAGCGCCGCGGGCACGCCCTTGCCGCTCACGTCCGCCATCACGATACACAGATGGTCCGGATCGATCATGAAGAAGTCGTAGAAGTCGCCGCCCACTTCCCGCGCCGGGTCCATGGTGGCGTAGATGTCGAATTCCTTCCGGTCCGGGAAGGGCGGGAAAACGTGCGGCAGCATGCTCTCCTGGATCCGGTTGGCCATGTGCAGCTCCGTGCTGATCCGTTCCTTCTCCGCCGTCGCCGTCTTCACCTGCTCCACATAATCCAGCGTCTTGTGGGACAGGTTCGCGAAGGATTCCGCCAGCACCTCGATCTCGTCCCCGGTGCGGTAGGCATCCTCCATTTTGAATTCCAGGTTCCCTTCCTTCAGATCCGCGATGCGCTTTGTGATCGTGTTCAGCGGCCGGACGATCCTCTTGCCCAGCACCAGCGCGTTGATCAGCGCGAGCACCGTCAGCGCGCCCATCAGGATCCAGGTGGTGGTTTTGCTCCTCCCGCTCTTCTCCTGGTAGGCCTGCCGCGCCTCCTCCGTGATTCCGTGATAGCTCTCCAGCAGGGAGACCTCCACCTGGTCCACCATTTCCTTGGGGAAGGCGGAGAACAGCGTCCAGCCCGCCGTCTCAATCGGCACGCCCAGCATATAGAAATCGTGCCCGTTCACCGGGATCACCTGCACGTCCGTCCGGCCTTCCATGGCGGCGTTCACCAGCGCGGCCAGCTCCTTGTTCTCCGACTGCCGCAGGTCCGGCGCCAGCGCGCTCTCGTTCAGCGCCACCAGATCCCGGTTCGGGGAATAGATCACGTGCCCCTCCCGGTTGATGATCCATACGTAGCCGCCGTCGTCCACAAGCCCGCTCACTGTGTCCTCCATGGCGTGCAGGAACAGGTCGGAACCGGCCACGCCCAGGAGTTCGCCCGCCTCGCCGTACACCGGCATCGCGCAGACCACACTCATCTCCCCGGTCGTGGCGTCCACCTCCAGGTCGGAGAAAACCAGCCCGCCGGCTTCCGCCGCCTGCTTGTACCAGAACCGGGTTCGTGCGTCATATTTTATAACCTTTCCGTCCTCCCCAAACCAGTCCGCGGGCGTCCGGTTGATGGACAGGAAAATCCCGTCCGGCAGCCCGACAAAAATATTGTCCGATTCCGTCGCCTCGCACATGGAAATCATCATCCCGGACAGGTTGGACACCAGTCCCGCCCGCGCGGCTGTTTCCGGATCCTCTGGATCCGTTCCTTCCGCCCAGATGATCTGTGCCGCCAGCTCCCCGTTCCGGGAAGCGTCCGGTCCCGCGTAGGGCACCGGGGAAAACGCTTCCGGATGGCCCAGCACCTTCGACGCGTAATCGGCCGCCATCATGACCCGGCTCCGGATTCCCCGGAACATCCTGTCCACGATCTGCGCTTCCATGTCCGTGGTGCGCTCCATGCTCCTGCGCGTCACCTGGTTCATGGCCCCGGAGATGATCTCCGACGTGGTCTCCTGCTGCTTCACGCTCGTCTCCGCCGTCAGTGAGGACAGCATGTTCCCCTGATAAAGGTTAATTCCCAGGAACGCGATCGTCAGCAGGATCACGGTAAGCAGGATCAGGTTGAAAATCTTGCTTTCAATCCCGCCGATCACTAAATTCTTAAACTTTCTCAACGCACATTCTCCCGTCTGTAAATCAAATGAGTCATTGGGGACGGTTCTCGCTGACTCGTTTCCGATGCGTCAGCGCGGACTGTCCCCAGCGGCGCGTTTGGCTCACCGGTTCATTCACTGTACAAAAGTATGATATCTGTAAGAACCTTCCCCGTCAAGCGTTCCCGGCCAGCTCTTCAGGGTATTTCGTGGAATTCCGCCTTGTCCAGGATAAACCGGTCAAAAAGCGGCAGCGTCAGCCGGAGCATCCCGCGCTGGCTGCCGTCCGCAATCCCTTTCCGGATCAGCCGCTGCCGGTACGGATTCCATTCATTGTCCGTAATCTGCAGTTTTTTCTTAATCTCCTGGACATAGGGGCTGCCTGCCTCCGCAATCCCCCGCAGGATCTGGCGGTCCTTGGAGGAAAGCTCTGTCCAGATCTTATTGTAGACATATTCATATAAATATTGCCTGTACTCTTCCATCACTCCCAGGTAATTCCCGCCGTTCCTCCACGTCAGGTATCCCAGCAGCTGAAACGCGAACGGATAGCCGCCGGTCAGCTCCGTCATCCGGACAGCGTCCGCGTCCTCCAGGTGAAACACGTTTTTGTAACGGTTCCTGATCGCCGTCAGCTCCAGCGCGGGCAGCTGGATCTTCGGTGCCCGGAACAAAAAGGTCAGGCTCTTTTCATTCTGCAGCTCGTAGATATTTTCATACAGTCCGGTCATCAGGAGAAAAACCGGAAGATTCAGCCGGACCATAATCTGGAACGATGCGGCAAATACCCGCATCTGTCTGGTGTTGGTAACCTCGTCGATCGTAATCAGCAGGCGTTTGCCGCGCCTGCGGATGCTCTCCAGCATCCGGGTCACAGCGGTTTCCAGGTCGGTCACCGGCGGCTCCCCGGAAATCTCCGCTCCCAGGTTCAGGAAGGAAAGGTTCAGTTTTGCCTGACGGAACCATTCAACGCACATCGTATGACTGGCCAGTTTTGCCGCCAGATTCTGCAGCAGGTCCAGCTCCGGGTTCAGCTCCACCACGATCCAGCCGTCTTCCCCGCGCAGCGTCTCGGCAATGGATGTCATCAGCACCGTCTTTCCCGCGCCCCGGATCCCGGTGATCATATACAGCTGCTGATTGGCATTTGGAGACATAAAATTATCCAGGATCTCATGCCGCTGCGGAAAGCGTTCAATCATTTCCGCGGGTTTTCGCCCGAACACAATGGTAAAAGGATTCTCCATTCTCCGTTCCCTCCGCTGATCGCATTTTACTGTCCTTTACTGTTCCCGGATTGTTTTACTGTTCTTTACTGTTTTTAATTTCTTTTACTGTTCTTTACTGTTCTTTACTATTATAGCATTCCATTCTGTCCTGTCAACAGATTCCTCCGGCTTCTGAATGATTCGTCCCCGCGCCCGGAAAAATCCTGTTGAAAAACCGGGTTTTCATTGTTATCCTGTAGAAAAACAGGATGAGGTGCCTGCGGAATGGTTGAATATAACGGCAATAGCTGTCACAGCGGACGCAAACGTAAAACCCGGATCCAGGGGAGCACCCCGTTTCTCACCGCGGCAGCACTGGTTCTTGCCAGCCTGCTGATCCTCATGCTCCCGCGGCATACGGCGGCGGAAGCGCAGCGGCCCGTCCGCTGGTGCGCCCTGGGCGACAGCATCACCGAAGGCTGGTACAGCATGCGGAATCCGGACGGCAGCGTCTCCGTTTCCGTCGCGGACCGGGAGAACATCGGCTGGGCGTTCCTTGTGGCGGAAGCCAACGGCTGGAGCCTGACCAACCTTGCCGCCGCCAACGAGGGTTACCTGAATCCCGCGTATAACGAATCCGGGGATCCCGGATACGTCCGTGCCCGCGCCGCGGATTTCACCCCGTACGACCTGGTCACCGTCTCCCTGGGCATCAACGACTGGATCAGCGGCTGCCCCATGGGATCCATGGAGGACGATCCCTCCGCCGAAACGGTCGCCGGCTTCATCCCGGCCATGCGCGCCGCCCTCGAGGCCGTTGCCCGGAGCAATCCCCTGTGCAAGATCATCGTGATCCTGCCCCTGAACGTCAAAGGCTTCAGCCGGACCTTCGGCTCCGAGGAAACCAACTGGGCCATGGGATATGAAATGGAAAGCAGCGGCACCCTCCGGCAGTTCACGGATACCATGAAGGAAATCTGCGGCCTTTACGGCGTCGAGTATATCGACCTGACCTCCGCCTCCTGCGTCAACAGCGTAAACCTCCCCGTCCTGCTGCCCGACGGCGTCCATCCCTCCGCCGAAGCCCACAGGCTCCTGGCCCGCGAACTCGCCGCGAAAATCCGTTTCCCGTTGCCTCCTTGATAATTCCCGCTCTCGCCTTTATAATGAAAACAGCATCAGGGAAAGGAGTATCGCAGTATGATGTATCCTTACATGACATTGAATGATGACACGGAAATTACCCATTCTGAAATGAAGGATGATGGAAGTGTAAAAGTCTATATCGAAACGCCTGATGAAAGCGGCGGGTTCCATAGTGCTGTTTGCTGGCTTCCGCAATACAGATGGGAAAATATTAATGGCTACAGCGAATCAGAAATGACCTTCTTTCAGGAACTCATACGAAACAATGCTCATCTGATCCTGGAATTCTCACAGGATGGAGGTGTATTGTGTGCCACAAGAGCTTAGAATCGGGCCTTATTCGATTTATTTCTGGTCCAATGAAAGCGATCCTCTTGAACCGATACATGTTCACATTTCAGAGGGGCGTGCAATTCCAAATGCTACAAAAGTATGGATTACAAGCACCGGGAAAACACTCCTGTGTCATAATGCTTCGGGAATACCTGAAAGAATCCTTCGCAGACTGCTGAAGATCATTGAAGCAAACAGCGGCAAGTTAATTGAAGATTGGCAGGAACACTTTGGTGAAATTCATTATTTCTGCTGACTGACCCACCCCTGTCTGAACGGCCAGGATGCCTTTATCCGCCTGCTTGACCTGCTGGACATCCCGTACACACCATAACCGTGAAACGAAAAAGACCGTCCCTCCGTTTCAGTAGCAAATATTGCGGTTAATATTGCTTGATTGATAGCAATATTTGTGGTTTAATGTTGTGGGAGATGATCGGCATGAAAGAATATGTGATCGGAAAGCAGGCGGCGGGGGACGATTTCCGCCGGGTGCGGGAATTGCTGCATATGACGCAGAAGGAGTTCGCCGCGTTTACAGGCTGCTCTCTGCGGACAGTGGAAAACTGGGAAACAAAAAAAGAACCCGTTACCGGGCCGGTTGTGACATTGCTGGAGTTGCTGCTCAGGTGGCCCGAACTGGCAAGGAAGCTGGAACTGCCGTCGAAGCGCCTGAATCTTCGCCTGTGGTATATGTACAAGAGCACCGTATGCACCGTAATCGATGTGGATGAGCTAAACCGGCAGGTGGAGATCCATAACTATGTCACCAACCCGCTGTACCGGGCCTTCGGTGTAAATACGGAGCCTGCGTATGAAGACTACGAGGCTTTTCTGGAATCCAGATGTTTCCCGCCGACACGTGATAAGATGAAGATCGAGTTGAGAGAGCTTGGTATCCCGTTTTACGATCCGATTATGATCATCGAGAAAACACAGGGCCGTATGGCGGACGATGATTTCTGGATCAGGACTGAGAGGTGACAGCGATGATTGATCTGCATGATCAGAACCGCCGGGATCTGAACCGGAAATCGTCCAAAGGAAACCAGCTGAAGTTTGAACGGGACGGGATCTGGTATAAAGCAGATTATATGGGCTATGAAGGGCTGGCTGAATATACGGTTTCCAGGCTCCTGTGCTGTTCGTCTCTGAAAGAAGACGAGTTTGTTCTGTACGAACCGGAACAGATCCGATATAACGACAGTATATTCAACGGCTGCAAAAGCAGGGATTTTCTCGGCGGATGGCAGCTGATCACGCTGGAGCGGCTGTTTCAGCAGGTGTACGGAAAAGGCCTGAACAGCATGATATATGCCATTCCGGATCACACGGAGCGCCTGAAAATGATGGCGGAGCAGGTGGAACGTGTGACCGGTATCCGGAACTTCGGTATTTATCTGGCAAAGCTGCTTACAATCGATGTATTGTTCCTGAATGAAGACAGGCATACGCACAATATCGCTGTGATGACAAACGACCGAAAGGAATTCAGGCTTTGCCCTGTTTTTGATAACGGGGCCTGTCTCCTGTCGGACACATCGATGGACTATCCGCTGGGAAAGGACTGCCTGGAACTGATGAAAAAGGCAAAACCGAATACTTTCTGCCGGGATTTTGATGAACAGATGGATATCGTTGAGCAGCTGTACGGGACGCGGATTCATTTCACTTTCGGTTATCATGAAGTGGAAAAAATCATAAATGAAGCGGATCAATACAGTGAAGAAATCCGAAAACGCGTAATCGACCTGATCATGGCCCGCAGGCGCAAGCATATGTATTTGTTCAGGTGAAACGAAAAAGACCGTCCCTCCGTTTCATTCCGCCGGAATTCCCGTCTCGCTGACAAGGTTCCCTTCTTCGTCCCATTCCCGCTCCACGGCAATAAACCCGTTCCGCCCGGCTGTCGGTTCCCTGTTCACGTCAAAATACGCTTCCCGGCGCACGTGGTACCGGTCCAGATAGGTCTTGTCAATCCGGTGATACAGCGTCCTCGTGTTGACCGCCGGCTCCCCTTCCGTGCCGAAGTACGCCAGGGAGGATACCAGCCCGTCTTCACTGTATGTCTGTGTATAGAAATGATATCCGTCCCGGCAAAGCGTTTTTTCGCCGTTTTCGTCAAAATACCGCTCCAGTTTGACGCGGCCGGCTTCGTCGTATTCCCGCTCCAGCGCGGCGTATCCGCTTTGTGTCAGGAACGGCCTGCCGCCCAGGTAATATTCAATCCGGATCACCTGGTTCCGGTCGTTATACGCCTGCCGGTATTCGTCATAGCCCTCGCCGCGCACGGCAGGCGTTCCGTCCGCGCTGTAATATCTTTCATCCGACACATGGCCCGCGGCGTCATATTCCCGCTCCAGCGCGGCGTATCCCGCCGTCAGGCAGAACGGTTCCCCGTCCAGGTAATACTCGATCCGGCGGATCCTTCCCTCCGCGTTATACGCCTGCCGGATCTCGTCATATCCTTCCCGCCTCGCTGCCGGCGCCCCGTCCGCCCCGTAGGTCCGCACCGCGATGGCGTTCCCGCAGCTGTCGTATTCCCGCTCGATCCGGACATATGTATCCCCGTTGGACACAGGTTCTCCGTCCGTGCCGAACCAGGCTTCGCTCAGCACATGGTTCCGGTCCAGATAGGTTTTCTCAACCCGGTGATATCCTGTCCGCGTGTTGGCAACCGTTTCCCCGTCAATGCCGAAGTACGCCAGGGAGGATGCGAGCCCGTCCTCGCTGAAAACCTGGGTATAGCAATGGTACCCGTCCGCCGTCAGGATCTTTTCCCCGTCCGCGCCGAAGTACCGTTCCAGGGTAATGTTTCCCTTCCCGTCATATTCCCGTTCCATCCGGGCGTACCCGAAGGAGGTCATCACCGGTTTCCCGTCCGCGGTGAAGTATGCTTCCCCGGTCGTCCTCCCCTTCGTGTCCGTCTGCCGCACGATGGTGGCGTATCCGGCCGCGATGTCGGTCAGCCGGTTGTCCGTCCCGTAGTATTCGATATACAGCGTATCCCCGTCCGGCTCCGGCGTCTCCTCCGCTGCTCCGGCGCCCTCGCCGCCCGGTTCCTCCGCGTCCTCCGGCCCGGCCGCTTCCCCGGGGAGCGTCTCTTCCTTATCCCCTTCCGGCTCCTTCCCCAGGAAATCCATTTCCTTTGCGGAGACCGTCCGTGTATAGGCGTAGTCCTTCCCGGGGGCGTTCACAAGTTCCCCGCCGCTTCCGTAGTACAGCACGGACCGGATCTGCCCCCTGCTGTTGTACTGGTTCTCCGTCCGGGCGTACCCGTCCGCGGTCGTGACCGGGTTTCCTTCCGTATCCAGGTATGTCTGCGCGCTGATCCTGTTCCCGCCGGTGTATTCATACCGGACCTCGTGGAATCCCTTCCCGTTCAGCACCGGCTGCCCGTCCGCCCAGTAGCTCTCACTCGTTTTGCTGCTGCCGTTCCAGGTATACCGGATCTCGTCCGCGTTGTCCCGGACCGCAAACCGGTTTCCGTCCGCGTCAAAGTATCTTTCCGACAGAATCTGCCTGTTCCCATCCCGGGTGTACTCGATCCGGGCGTATCCGTCCTTCCCGTTCACGGGCGTCCTTCCGTCCGCGCCGTAATAGGAAGTCCGGATCAGCTTTCCGCTCTCATATTTATATCCGACAACGCAGGCCCCTTCCGGCCCGGCAACCGGTTTCCGGTCCGCGCCGAGGTATTCCGTTCTTGTCAGGTAATTGCCGCTGTATTCATTCCGCAGCACGGCGTACCCGGCCTTTTCCGGGGCAGTCAGCCGGTCCTTTTCGTCGTAATAGCACTGTGACGTGATTTTCCCACCCCGGGTATAGGTCCAGGTCACCCGGCTGTACCCGTCCACGCACAGGCCCCGTTCGTTCTCTCCGGCAAAATACCGTTCGTCTACAGTCCGTCCCTGCCGGTTGCGCCCCTGCTCGACGCCGCACCAGCCCCTGGCGTTGAAGAACAGGCTCCCGTCCGCGTTGTAGTACATGATCCGCTTCGTGGAGGTGCTGTCCCGCTTTCCGTAGGTATAAACCTCCCGGGCGTACCCGCCCGGCCCGGCCGTCAGCCCGCCGTCCGCGCCGTAAAAGTCAATCTCCTTCAGCTTCCCGTACTTGTAAACAACCTCCCGCACGGCGTATCCTGCCCGGGGGTTGTAAAACAGTTCCCCGGAAGCGTCGTAGTACGCCGTCCGGACCGGCGTCGTCCCGCTGTACCTGTATTCCACCCATGCGTACCCTTCCGGGCCCGCCGCCGGATTCCCGGCGGCGTCATACCAGCCGTCCTTCAGGATCAGCCCCGGTTTCTCCGGATGATGCTCCGAAATCCGGTGCAGGTTCACCGGATTCCCGTCGGCGTCATACTGCCAGGTGCTCACATGCTTCCCGTATGTATACTTCGTCTCCTGCCGCGCGTATCCCTCGGGCCCGTTCACGCTCTCCCCGGCAGCGTTCAGGTATTCCTTCCGCGTCAGGCCGCCTACGCCGTAGACGCAGACCTCCTGCGCGTACCCGTCCCGGTTGTTGACCAGGTTCCCCTCCGTGTCCAGGTATTCCGTCCTCCCGATCCGGTTCCCCGTCGTATAGGTATACCGCACCGTGGCGTACCCCTTGTCGTCGGCAATCACCGGATTGCCGTCCGCGTCGGTGTACGTCTCGCTGGCAGTCCGCTTGTTCCCCGGATTGATCTCCTTCCGGACGGACAGGTTTGTACTCACCTCCGCGGCGGCCCCGGCCGTCAGCAGCAGAACAAACAGAACAGATATGATAAGCGCCGCGGTCCTTTGCTTCATTCGGATCATCCAATCACCCTTGTTTTTTCGTCTCCCGGATCTTCCCGGAGCGTATCACAGCAAGCAGGAAAAAGCAAGCCGGCGCGGTAAAAGAAAACCGGCCAAAAGCGGAAACGCCGCCCTCGCGTGAGGGCGGCGCCATTCCTTCATCGATCATTCTTCAATCAGCGCCTTCTCGCGCAATCTGGTCAGAAATGCATCAACATCTTTCTCCGCGGTTTCCGCATCAACCTCGTATTCCTTCACCAGGTTCTCCACAAGCTCCTGCTTTTCAGTCCCCTTCTCAATTAACCTCCATAGAAAAGCCCCTGTCTCATTCACGCTCATGATCTGGTTGGGAACATAAGCTTCGCTGCCGATACCCATCACGACATAAATATCCATCACCTGCTGCAGGATATACCCCGAACGAATCCTCATCTTTCCGCTCCTTTCCGGCCGTTTTTTCAGGTTGCGTATCCGCTTGCCCAAGCATGCGAAAGCCCTGTCCGTCAACCGGCCGCGTCTTCCTCAGCTTCCTGTTCTTCAGGCACTGTATTCTCAGCTGGCTGTTCATCGGAAGGCTCCTCTTCCGGCAATTCTTCAGGCGGAATCCCCGTCTCATCAACCAGTTTTCCGTCGCTGTCCCAGTTCCGTTCAATGGCGATAAATCCGTTTATAGCTGCCATCGGTTCACCGTTCTCGTCAAAGTAAGCTTCCCGTGTCACCTTGCCGATCTCGTTGTACGCATAGGTGACCTGGTATACGCCCTTGCTGCTCATCACAGGGGTTCCGGCAGCATCCGTATACTTTTCCGAAACCACCCGTTTCAATTCATCGTATTCCCGGAGGAACACTTCATATCCCCGCGTACACGGCACAGGCCCATTATCCGCGTTGAAGTACCGTTCGCAGCTGATATTCCCAACCTCGTCATACTCCCGTTCCATCGCCGCGTATCCGGATGACAAATAGAACGGTTCCCCGTCCCGGAAGTATTCGATCCTGCTTACTCTGTTCTGCTCATCAAACGCCTGGTGGATCTCATCGTAGCCTTCGCTCCGGGCGATCTTTTCCCCGTTTTCGTCACAGTACCGTTCCACCACCGGATTCTTCCGTTCGTCGAATTCCCGTTCAATCCGGCAGTAGCTGTTTCCCCTCGTCATTGGATTCCCTTCAGTATCAAACCAGGCTTCACTGGTTGCATGATCTTTATCCAGCCATGTACGATCAATCCGATGATAATCCCTCCGCGTATTGATCACTGGCTCTCCATCCAGTCCGAAATATGATAGAGACGCCACGAAACCATCTTCTCCATATACCTGGGTATAGAAGTGATATCCGTCCGGAATCAGCATCTTTTCACCGTTTCCGTCATAGTACCGTTCTGTAACAATACGGCCTTCTTCGTCATATTCCCGTCCCAGTGCTGCGTATCCGGCAGACCTGTAAAACGGTTCTCCTCTCAGATAGTAGCCAATCCGGCTGGGCCTGTTCTCTTCATCATAAACCTGGCGGATTTCGTCATACCCGTCCTTCCTGGCCCCGGACAAACGTATCTCCCAGCGTAATCGGTTCATCTTCCACCCCGAACCACGCTTCACTGGTCACATGCCTGGCGTCCAGATACGTCCGGTCAATCCTGTGGTAACCTGTGCGGGTATTGATTACGGATTCTCCGTCCAGTCCGAAATATGACAGGGATGCCACATATCCGTCTTCACCGTAAATCTGCCTGCAGGAATGGTACCCGTCCGGCAGCAGCATCTTCGCTCCATTCCCGTCATAGTACCGTTCTACATTGACACGGCCAGCTCCGTTGTATTCCCGTTCCACTGCTGCGTATCCCGCCGGCATATAGTACGGTTCCCCGTTCAGATAGTATTCAATCCGGCTGGGCTTGTTCTCTTCATTGTATTTCTGGCGGATTTCGTCATATCCGTCTTTCCTGGCGATCAGATTTCCGTCTGCTCCGTATGTCCGCTGAATCGCAACATTCCCACGTTCATCGAATTCCCGTTCCACCCGGACATATGTATCTCCCAGCGTAACCGGTTCGTTCTCCACGCCAAACCATGGTCCAGTCCGAAATATGACAGGGATGCCACATATCCGTCTTCGCCGTATACCTGCGTATAGAAATGATATCCGTCTGTGACCAGTATCTTCTCGCCGTTCCCGTCAAAATACCTTTCGGAAACTATGCGTCCTGCTTCGTCATATTCCCGTTCCAGTGCTGCATATCCGGTGGACCTGTAAAACGGTTCCCCGTTCAGATAGTACCCGATCCGGCTAGGCCTGTTTTCTTCATCATAAACCTGGCGGATTTCGTCATATCCGCCCGGACAAACGTATCTCCCAGCGTAATCGGTTCATCTTCCACCCCGAACCACGCTTCACTGGTCACATGCCTGGCGTCCAGATACGTCCGGTCAATCCGGTGGTAACCTGTGCGGGTATTGATAACAGCTTCTCCGTCCAGTCCGAAGTATGCCAGAGATGCAACAAATCCGTCTTCGCCGTATACCTGCGTATAGAAGTGATATCCGTCTGTAAGCAGTACCTTCTGGCCGTTACCATCAAAATACCTTTCGGAAATTATGCGCCCTGCTTCGTCATATTCCCGCTCCACTGCTGCGTATCCCGCCGACCTGTAAAACGGTTCTCCGTTCAGATAGTACCCAATCCGGCTGGGCCTGTTCTCTTCATCATAAACCTGGCGGATTTCGTCATACCCATCTTTCCTGGCAATCAGATTCCCGTCCGCTCCGTATGTCCGCTGTACCGCAATGTTTCCTCGTTCGTCAAATTCCCGTTCCACCCGAACAAACGTATCTCCCAACGTAATCGGTTCATCTTCCACCCCGAACCACGCTTCACTGGTCACGTGCCTGGAATCCAGATACGTCCGGTCAATCCGGTGGTAACCCGTACGGGTATTGATGACGGCTTCTCCTTCCAGTCCGAAATATGACAGGGATGCCACATATCCGTCTTCACCGTAAATCTGCCTGTAGGAATGGTACCCGTCCGGAAGCAGCATCTTCCCGCCGTTCCCGTCATAGTACCGTTCTATATTGACGCGGCCCGCTTCGTCGTATTCCCGCTCCACTGCTGCATATCCCGTAGACATATAGTACGGTTCCCCGTTCAGATAGTATTCAATCCGACTGGGTTTGTTTTCTTCATTGTATTCCTGGTGGATTTCGTCATATCCGTCTTTCCTGGCGATCAGATTTCCGTCCGCTCCGTATGTCCGTTGTACCGTAGCATTCCCACGCTCATCGAATTCCCGTTCCACCCGGACAAACGTATCTCCCAGCGTAATCGGTTCATCTTCCACCCCGAACCACGCTTCATTGGTCACATGCCTGGAGTCCAGTCCGAAATATGACAGGGATGCCACATATCCGTCTTCGCCGTATACCTGCGTATAGAAATGATATCCGTCTGTGACCAGTATCTTCTCGCCGTTTCCGTCATAATATCTTTCGGAAACTATGCGTCCTGCTTCGTCATATTCCCGTTCCAGCGCTGCATATCCGGCAGACCTGTAAAAAGGTTCTCCGTTCAGATAGTAGCCAATCCGGCTGGGTCTATTTTCTTCATCATAAACCTGGCGGATTTCGTCATATCCGTCTTTCCTGGGTTTCCTCGCTCATCAAATTCCCGTTCCACCCGGACAAACGTATCTCCCAGCGTAATCGGTTCATCTTCCACCCCGAACCACGCTTCACTGGTCACATGTCTGGAATCCAGATACGTCCGGTCAAGCCTGTGATAACCCGTACGGGTATTGACAACAGCTTCTCCGTCCAGCCCAAAGTATGCCAGGGATGCCACATATCCGTCTTCGCCGTATACCTGCGTATAGAAGTGATATCCGTCTGTAAGCAGTACCTTCTCACCGTTTCCGTCATAGTATCTCTCGGTAATTATATGTCCTGCTTCATCATATTCCCGCTCCACTGCTGCGTATCCCGCCGGCAGATAAAATGGTTCTCCGTTCAGATAATAATCAATTCGGCTGATCTTACCCTGTTCATTATATGCCTGATGAATCTCGTCATAACCGTCCGTAACGGGGCCCTTTACTCCATCTGTTCCATAATAACGTTCCGCAATAACGCGGCCTAGTTCATCATAATCCCGTTCGACTCCCGCATACCCTGCCGGACGGCAGAATGGCTGCCCCTCCAGGTAGTATTCGATCCGGCTTACTTTGTTCTGCTCGTTGAATACCTGATGAATTTCATCATACCCTTCACTCCGGGCAATCTGCAGGCCGTTCTCGTCGCAATACCGTTCAATAACCGGATTCTTCCGTTCGTCAAACTCCCGTTCGATCCGGCAGTACGTATTCCCGGTTGTCATCGGCTTGCCTTCAGTGTCAAACCATGTTTCACTTGTTATATGGTTTCCGTCCAGATACGTCCGGTCAACCCGATGATACCTTGTCCGCGTGTTGATTACCGGCTCGTCTTCCAATCCGTAATAGGCAATCGAAGACGCAAAACCATCCTCTCCGATGGTGTACCGCACAGCCTGGATTCCGTCCGCGGTCAGAACTTTCCTGTTGTCCTTATCCAGATATGCCTCTTCCGTCGTCTTTCCGTTTTCGTCCACCTGCCGTACGATAACCGCATACCCGGCGGCAAGGTTCATCAGCTGCCCGTCTGTTCCATAGTATTCGACGTACAGCGTATCCCCTCCATGGTTTTCAGGCTCTTCTTCCCCGGGTTCTTCTTCTGCTGCTTCGTTCTCTTCCGGTACTTCTGCGGGTTCCTCATCCGGATCCTCTTCCTGTTCCGGTTCCACTTCTTCCTCTCCCAGATAGTCCTTATCCCGCATGGAGATGGTACGTGTATAGGCATATTCTTTTCCCGGAGCCGTTACCAGTTCCCCGTCCACGCCGTAGTACAACGTGCACATGACCTTCCCCTGGCTGTTGAACTGGTTTTCCAGCCGGGCATAACCGTCCGCAATCGTCGTAATATTCCCTTCCGTATCCAGGAACACCTGTGTGCTGACCCTGTTCGCTCCCGTATATTCATACCGGATCTCATGGGCCCCTTTGCTGTTCACGGCAGGTGCCCCGTTGGCCCAGTAACTTTCGCTGGCCTTGTTTCCGTTTACCCATGTATACCGGATTTCATCCGCGTTGTCCCGTACCACAACCCGGTTTCCTTCCGCATCAAAGTACTTTTCGCTCAGGACCTTCTTATCCTTATCCCGCTCGTATTCAATCCGGGCGTATCCGTCTTTTCCGTTTATAAGCGTTTTTCCATCTGTATCGTAGTAGGTAGTTTTTACCAGGAGCCTGTCTATATATTTATTTTCAGCCGCGTAGTATCCGTCCGGGCCGATCATCGGCTTTATATTCTCGTTGAAATACTCCGTACGCGTCAGGTAATTGCCGCTGTAGGTGTTCTTCAGCATGGCATACCCGACGGTTTCCGGAATCATCAGCTTGTTGTTTTCGTCATAAAAGCGCTGTTCGGACAGTTTTCCCCGCATGTTATATGTCCGGGTCTCCCGGCTGTACCCGTCCGTGCTGCGTCCCCGCTGCTCGTTCTCTCCGATGTAGTACCTTTCGTCGCAGATAGTACCCCACTTCGTACGCGCCTGCTCGATTCCGCAGTAGCCTTTTTCCGTAAAGAACAGGCTTCCGTCCGCGTTGTAGTACATGATCTTCGTCGTGGAATGGTTGTCCTTCCGGTGGTAGCTGTATACCGCGCGGGCAAATCCTTCCGGACCGGCTGTCAGCTCCCCATCATCGCCGTAATATCTCTTTTCCTTGACGTTTCTGTTTTCATAGACCGTTTCCTGGATGGCAAATCCCTTTCCGGCGTTGAAATACAGTTCTCCATTCACATCATAGTACGCAGTCCTGGAAACCCTTGTCCCGGCATATCCGTATTCAACCCAGGAATATCCCTCCGGCCCTTCCGCGGGGTTTCCAGCCGTATCATACCAGCCGTCCTTGACAATCAGGCCCGGCTTGTTTTTCATATGGTCCGAAATCCGGTGCAGGTTCACCGGATTTCCGTTTGCGTCATATTCCCAGGTACTTTTATGCTTCCCGTAGGTATACTTGGTCTCCTGCAGCGCGTATCCTTCCGGCCCGTTTACCGGCTGTCCGGCAGCGTTCAGGTACTCTGTCTTCGCCAGTCCGCCTACGGCATAGGTGTAAATGATCTGTGCGACACCGTCCACGCTGTTGGTCAGGTTTCCGGAAGGATCCAGGTATTCCGTCTTTGAAATCCGGTTCCCGGATGTATAGGTATACTTCACTGTCGCGTATCCCTTATCGTCTGCAGTCACCGGATTGCCGGCAGCGTCCGTATATGTCTCGCTCTCGATCTTCTTGTTGTTGCGGTTCATTGTTTTCTGAATACCCAGATTTGTACTCAGCTCCGCGGACGCGGTATGAATAAGAAGAAAAGCCATGCACAGGGCAATGGCACAGATCCAGCGCCTGCCGGTTAAAAAAGACGGAATGTTCCGCTGTTCAGGGGTATATGTGTTTTTGCTGGAAGCCTTCCGAAATAATCTGCTCATGTCTTTTCCTCTCTGTTTCTGCTCTGTTATTTATTTTGTTCCTGGATATTCCGTTTTCCGCTACGCCGGCCATTCCGTTCCCGGTGAGGGATATAAATGCATAAAGCCCGGAGAACCAATGCTTCAACGCGATGCTGATTCATTCTTTCTCCAGGCTTTCCCGCAGCAGTTTCAGTGCTTTCTGGTGTTTCAGTTTCACAGTCCGGTAGCTGAAATGCACAATTTTGCTCACTTCGATGAGCGGTATCCGTTCAAAATATGCCAGCACCACGATATTCTGCAGATCCGGGGGAAGCTTCTCCACCGCTGCAGCAAGCTCCTCCAGTGTCTCATCCTTCAGGATGGATTCGTCGATCTCCTTGTCCCAGGCCAGGTTCTCGTTCAGTTCCGCGGTCGGGCGGTTTTTCCGGTAATAGTCAATCACCGTATTCCGCGCAATCGTATAGATCCAGGTCCCGATGGCGGCCTTTTCCTTGTCGTAGGCCTCCATCTTCCGGAATACTTTTTCAAACACATCCGCGCACAGGTCCTCGGCTTCCTCCCGGCGCTGCACCCGGGCTGTCATGTATCCCATCACCCTGCCGCTGTACTGGCGGTATATATCATCCCACTCAGAGGATTTCGTCATTCTCTTTTTCCCGCGGTTTCTTCCGCAGTGAAGCCATCTCCGGCTGCCCCGCCGCTGCCACGAGATCCGCTTCCTCGTCGCTCAGTTCCCGTTTGGAAAAGCGTGCGTGTACCTTGTCGATCACGCGCTGCAGTTCCGGATTCTGCGCGAATTTCTGATAGTCAAAAAGCAGACTGAGTTTTTTCTCCACTCCGCGCCCGGCCTCCTTCCCTGCGGAATTCTCTTTATTGTTTATACGGACAGCCCGGAAAGAAGGCAACGTCTCCGACAAATCCTGGGGCATTGCGGGTCCGGTATGGATCTGTGAATCATCTTTCCGGATACTGTCTTTATTTTATCATGGGATTCCATTATTTGTCCATTGATCCCGTTTCATCCAGTCCTGTATTTTATTCCTTCGCGCCGTCAATCCGCGTCATATGCCCGTTCTCGATATGCAGTGTATAGTCGCAGATTGCCAGTGCTGCCCTGCGGTGCGTCACAATGATCACCGTCTTGTCCCGCATAGCGTCGATATTCTCCAGCAGCTTCGCTTCCGTCCGCTCGTCCAGTGCGCTTGTCGCTTCGTCCAGCAGCAGAATCGGCGCGCCGCTCAGCAGGGCCCGGGCCACAGCTACCCGCTGCGCCTGGCCTTCCGAAAGCCCGACGCCCCGCTCCCCGATCTTCGCGTCCATCCCGATCTCCGCCACCAGGTCATCCAGGCACGCCGCGTGCACCGCGGACGCGATCGCTTCCTCCGAAGCCTCGTCCGTGAACATCGTCAGATTATCCCGCAGCGTCCCGGACATCAGGGTATTCCCCTGCGGAACATATGCAAACAAGCCTCGGGTTCCCTTTGCCGCCGGGATCTCTTTTCCGTCTGAAACAAACAGCACCGATCCACTCACAGGCTTGTAAATTCCCAGGAGCAGCTGGAACAGGCTTGACTTTCCACCGCCGGAAATTCCCGTCAGCGCCACGAAATCCCCGCGCCGGATCCTTCCGTTTATATCAACCAGCACATCTTCCCGGCTGTCCTCATACTGGAAATTGACCTTCTCCAGCCGGATCTCATCAAACGACCCGATCCGGATTCCGGCTTCCTCATCCGGCAGTCCGACCACTTCCAGCAAGCGTTCTGCTGAGGCCGTCACCCCGTACATCTGGCTGACCAGCTCCACCGCGCTGGCAATCGGGCTCTGGATCCGACCGATCAGCTGGATCAGCGCCGCCAGGGATCCGTAAGTAAACGTTCCATGGTAGATCTTAACGCAGCCCCACAGGTTGCACAGCAGCCAGGAGATGTCAAAAGCGACTCCCATTCCGTTGTGGAACAGGATGGAAAGCTTCCCGTTCCGCATCTGTTCACTGACCAGATGCTCCCGGTGTTCATCCATGGTGTCCAGCGCCCGCTCTTCGGAAACGGATGCTTTGATCAGCCGAACATTCTCCAGTGTTTCCTGTGTGGACGCATGCAGCTTTGCTTCCGCCTCCTGCATCCGCTTGTGCCGCCGCTTCATCGGTTCACGGAAAGCTACCGCCATCAGGCTCCCGAGGACTGACGCAAGGATCAGCACCGGCACAAACCGCCAGTCCATGGTGATCAGGATCACCGCAGCGCCGACAAAGGAAACCGAAATCTGCAGCAGGGACGGCAGCAGACCCAGTACCCCGTTTTTCACCACAGAGACATCCGAAAACACCCGGCTCACCAGTTCTCCGCTGTGGAAGGGTTTCAGTGCCGGATACTCCTTGCTCATCAGGGATTCGGTCACCATTCCCTGCAGATGCTTTTGCAGCGTTGCGGATGCTTTGATCCGGATATAGCCGGTCAGGGCCGTCAGAAGCCGGTTCCCGGCAATCAGCGCAACCAGTGTAATCCCCCAGGCCCACAGCGCGGATTCCTTACCGCCCGTAGCCCCGTCGATCAGGTTCTTCGTCACCAGGGTAACCCCCAGGGACATAAGGGAACTGACGATTCCGATCACAGAAATCAGGGCGATCGATCCGTGCGCTGGCTTGCTCCACCGGTAAACCGCCCGCAGAGCAGGGCCGCTGAATATTTCCTTGATTTTCCGAATGCTTCTGTTCATCCCAACACCCTATGCTTGATTCTGCTCAATACTCGCCAGGTCCGCTGCTTTGTCCGGATAATCCACATCCGGACCGGATAGCAGTCGCACCAGAGGTGGACATAGAGCTTGTAAAAGAAATTATCCGGCGTGATACTTTTCCCGTTCCGGATCACCCGGGTCATTTTGCCAAGAATGTCCTTGTCTTTTATATCCCGCTCTATGACCGTACAGTGATCTCCGGCAATAAGATATCCATCTGGTAGCACCTTAATGATCCTGTGTAAAAGATACCTTTCCCTGCGTTTGTAGAAAACTACATCATATTTCTTGCATCGTTCAGATCCCTTTTTCTTTATTTCAATAATATCTTTTCGCTGTCGGAGAAGAGGCATCATGCTGTTTCCCACATTGGTATAAACAATATGATCCCGTTCATTAAGCAATTCTTCAAATGTATACTTTTTGTTTTCAGGTTTCACGCTATTCCTTGTTTCGTTCATTTTTCTTGATCCCATCGTAAGCAATTATGGCAGACTCTCGGTTTATATTGCATAACAGCCGGTAACAGGAAACATCTGCAAGCTGTCCGATCAGCTTATAGGCCTGTATTTTCTTGTTTTCTTCTTCTGGAATATATACTTGTTTTAAAAGAGATGGCAGCATTTCTTTGAAAGAAATTGGTATAATGGAATTTGTTTTGCTGCGCTCAACAATGATGATACCAGCTAATTTTGCAGCAGCATTACTGTTCATTCCTTCTTTACCGCACCAGGGGGTTCCGTAAACAAGTTCTGTTTTTACATTGACCAACGGTTTATCTCCATTCACTACTATTGTGCCCGGAATACAATCCAGCCAATGATTGATTTGTGTTGTTTTTCCGGTGCCGCTAGGAGCAATAAATACATAGCACTTTTGATCAACAGCAATTGCAGCCCCATGCATGAGAATAGTCTCACAGTTCAGCATGGCATCTGCAATCTTACGGTAGATAACATTTGATTCTATACCGGTACATTCAGCAGCTATTTCTTTTTCTGCCGTCTTTTTATGAAGGAAACTTCCGTAAACATTTTGCATTTCCTGGTCAATTTCACTTTGAGATGCCTGAATCACAAAATCAGGATGCTCAAATTGATCCAGGTAGTTTTTACATAGTGCAAGAACATGTTTGTTTCTGCTTTCAATTTCTATCTTCTTTCCTGCTAAACTGATCTTACAAAAAAAGATAGTATCATTACAAGTATTACCCATATCCATTAATCCTTGTTTTGAACTGGCACAGGAATAAATCCTGCTGAAATTAGTTTCTTTGTGCGCTCACATATTCTTGGATCACAATGACCTGCAGCAGGTGCATTGCTGTGCATTGCTACACAAAGGAGGCATCGATCTTGATATACACATGTGCCGCATTCTTCCGGTAAGGGATAGTTTTTTGCGATACTATTGATTTGTTTCCATGCTGATTCAAATCCGGATTCCAATACATCCACAGATATGTCCCCCAATGAAAGGCATGGGCACATACTTCCATCATATTTTATTCCAAATGAACTTCTGCCTGCCCCGCATAACAATCCAAACCTCTTGATTCCTTCATGGCTTTCATCAGGCAGTTCAAGAGGATCCACTTCTATAGGAGTCTTATTATTCATCATATTTTGGATTTTGTATATTTCCACGTATTCATCAACTGTAAGGTCATGAACCTCCCGACCGGTGTTTTTTCTGGGCGGAATCAGGTTTGCGTTGATATTCGTTTGGATCCCAAGGCTTTTTGCAGTTTCCAATAGCGGTATAATATCCTCCCTCATAAAAGAATTAGGTGTAATAGTGATCTTTACAGGAATTCCGGAATCACGAATCATCTGCAGATTGTTATAAACCGTATGAAACACTCTTCGTCCGGTTACTTTCTCATATGCATCTTCTGAGCTTCCGTATAGTGAAATCTGTATTATTTGAGGAGGATAAGCGGAGAACAATTTAATCTTTTCCTGATCGATCAGAATACCGTTTGAAAGTATTCCTGGCTTTATCCCAAGACTATGGAAGTATACATATAATTCATCAAAACCGGGATAAGTGAGGCATTCTCCCCCTGTAATGGACGCATTCCTCATTCCGGACTGATATGCCTGATGGATTAATTTCTTCCACTCATTAACCTTCAACAGTTTTGTCGCTTTGTATTTTGAATTGTCCAGATGCACATAACACATTTTGCAATCAAGATTGCATAATGGAGTTAATTCAAATTTACCAGTAAGAGGAATGCCACAAGTACGTGCCTTGTTTTCAATAAAGCGCACAAAAATTAGTTTAGACTCTACGTCTGATACATTTTTCTCCTGAAGACACTTGGCTAATTCAACAAGAGAATGAGGTTCTTTATTATTCATATTATTGTATTGTTTACACATCGAACGTTTGTTTATTCTTCAACAATGCCGAGGTCTAATAGTTTTTTCACTAAATCATCCAAGTCTTTTTTGGCTGTATCCTTATCTACTTCATACTCATTGATTAGCAGGTTAAGTAGTTCATCGCTTGTCTTGGGAGTTTTCAGATTCCCAAGTAAAAAGTAGGCAGCTTCGCTCAATGCTACAACTCCCTGAAATGAAGCAGCATGATCCCCAACAGGTATCACCATATGTTCATCGGCAATTTCCACCAGTTCAAATCCGGATTTTAAAACCATTACAATGCATCCTTTCAAATTAAAATCTCTCGTAAAACAACATAACAGGGTGCCATTTATTGGCCCCTGTTATGCATCATAACATTATTATGTTAATTAACCTTGATCACCTATATAAGTAATCTGCCATTGCCATTCATCACTAATGCAGATACCATTCTCCAGTTCAAGCTGAATCATCGACACACAGTTACTGCTGGCAATAACGTCATTGTTTGCGAACTGGATCTTCACGGCCTCGAGTCCATCATAATTGCGCTTCATAAATCGTTACCCCCTGTTTTTAATTCCAGAAATAACCATTCTGGGTAGCATAATTGATCACGTCATTTAAGGTGCAGCCCTTATGTGTAATAATGTAAGCGGAAATTTGATCCTTCGCATTCGCAGTACAATGATAAGTATCCGCACCATCTACACGGCAGGTCATGCTTCCATCTTCAGCGTAATTATAATGGAACGCACCACCAACAACCTGATCCAGTTCCTGCTCATTAAGCTCAATACGATCTGACATTGAAAAACCCCCTATCCATAATCAAAATTTAAAAATTTGCTTGCACTTGAGTCTACTTGCTATACACATGAAAAGCAATCAGCATATAGCATTTATAGTATACACTTAAACCTGTTCCCTGTCAACGATTTTCTGCGCATATGATATCCTCGATTTGGCTGTAAAAACTCCAGTATTTTTTTCTGCCGCCTCCCTTCCAAGAAGATATTTTTCTCTCTGATTGAGCACTTTTAAAGGTTTCGCCAGGTCCTGACTTTCATTTGTTTCCTTTTGAATCCTTTCATCTTTTTATACGCATAAAATCGGAATACGTCACCCCGAAGCAGCAAGCAACATGTTACAATTATATTACGTTTTGCATAAAAACACCTTCGGTTTTATCCCGAAGGCGCGGATAACGTATTTGCATAACACCAGAATGTATAAAAACAATAGAAGGAAAAGATTAAAAACTTCCGCAGCTTATTCCATACTCAGCGCAATAACTATGCGTACTATCTGTATAGCCATAGCATTTCTTTCCGTTATAGTTATTGCAGGAACCGTGGCTAAAGCTCGGCGTAGTCCAGGATGAACACGACGACCCCGGTACATACGATCCACAGTAATGACCTACAGAATCCGTATACCCGCTGCAGGGGGTGCCCGCTGAACCCGTCATAAACTCTGCAAAGTTAAAATCCAGCACTTCAAATTCCGGCTTCTCGTACTTCTTCATGTGATAACCTCCCCATAATCCCAAAGCATACCATTGCACAAAAATCAATTTAGCTTTTTTATGTTAACAAAAGAAATAGCATCCGTCAAGAAAAAAGTTATAGAAGTTATAGATAAAGATCAAATCAGTAGCAAAAATCATTAATTTCCGGCAAAAACCGCCTGTCATTCTTCCAGTGCGAACGCCACACCCTTCAGGAGTTCCTCCAGGTCTTCCCGGGCAGTCTGCTCATCCATGTCCGTATAATATGACTTCATTGACGCAATCAGCTTTTCCCGGGTATCATCTCCTGCTTCTATCCGCTGCCATATGAACGCTCCGGTAGAATTTAAGCGGATGAAGCCATTAAAGTTCTTGCTGGCTTCTCCAATGGTCACCACCACAAATCCTGTGCCTAGTTTCTTGAGCACATATCCTTCCTTAATCCGCAATTTATTTTCCTCCATAATATCCTTTATACCACTCCGCAAACGCCCGCAGCCCTTCCCGGATCCCGATCGTCGGGGTAAATCCGTAATCCCGTTCCAGCGCTTCGCTGTCCGCGTAGGTCACCGGCACATCTCCCGGCTGCATGGGCACCAGCTTTTTATGCGCTTCGAAGTCGTAGTTTTCCGGTAAAACACCGGCCCGTACCAGTTCTTCCTGCAGGGTCTGCACATAGTCCAGCAGGTTCTCCGGCTGTCCGCCGCCGATGTTGTACACCGCGTATGGCGGCAGCGGCAGCCCGTCTTCTCCGGTCGCCTTCTCCGGCGCTCCCCGCATGACCCGGATCACGCCTTCGACGATATCGTCTATATAGGTAAAATCCCGTCTGCAGTTGCCATAGTTGAAGATGGAGATCGTTTCTCCCCTCACCAGTTTCTGGGTCGCTGAGAAATAGAACATGTCCGGCCGACCTGCGGGTCCGTAGACCGTAAAGAAGCGCAGTCCTGTGCTCGGGATATTGTAAAGCTTGGCGTAGCTGTGCGCCAGCAGCTCGTTGCTCTTCTTTGTCGCCGCGTACAGGCTCACCGGATTGTCCACCCGGTCTTCCGTGCTGAACGGCACCTTTTTGTTTCCGCCGTATACGCTGCTGCTGGAAGCATAGACCAGATGCTGGACGCCGGTCTCTCCGCCGTCATAGCTGTGCCGGCAGGCTTCCAGAATGTTATAGAAACCGATAATGTTGCTCTCGATATATACGTCCGGATGGTCAATGCTGTACCGTACACCCGCCTGCGCGGCCAGGTTTACGACGATATCCGGTTTGTACTTCGCGAACAGTTCATCCACCAGCGCCTTGTCGGCAATTGATCCGCGGATGAAGACATGTGAAGCTGAAGATGTTTCCGCTGCTTTTTCGATAAGGGACAGACGGTATTCCTTCAGCTTCGGATCATAATAATCGTTCATATTGTCGAAGCTGATGACCGTTCCGCTTTTCATCTCCGAAAGAAGCCGCAGCACAAGATTTGCTCCGATAAACCCGGGGCTTCCGGTAACCAGAATTGTTTTATTGTTCAGATCAATTGGCTGCTTCATGATCAGTCTCTCCTGAAAAGATCTCTCGTATATACCTTCTCCTCCACATCGTCCAGCACGCTTTCGTACCGGTTGGCTATGATGGCGTCCGAACCCTTCTTGAACTTCTCGATATCGTTCACTACCAGGGAGCCGAAGAAGGTGGTTCCGTCCGGCAGCGTCGGTTCATAGATAATCACCGTCGCGCCTTTGGCTTTGATCCGCTTCATAACGCCCTGGATGGAGCTTTGCCGGAAATTGTCACTGTTGGCCTTCATCGTCAGCCGGTATACGCCCACCGTAATCGGACGTTCCTTCTCCGCGTTCCACATGGAGGAAGCTGTATAATACCCTGCTTTGTTCAGCACCCGGTCCGCAATGAAGTCTTTTCTTGTCCGGTTGCTCTCCACAATCGCCTGCACCAGGTTCTGCGGCACGTCGTCATAATTGGCCAGCAGCTGTTTGGTGTCCTTCGGCAGGCAGTATCCGCCGTAGCCGAAGGAAGGATTATTGTAATGATTCCCGATCCGTGGATCCAGGCACACCCCGTCAATAATGTCCTTTGTGCTCAGGCCCTTCATCTCGGCATAGGTATCCAGCTCATTGAAGAAGCTCACCCGCAGCGCCAGATAGGTGTTGGCAAAAAGCTTCACAGCTTCCGCTTCGGTATACCCCATGAACAATACCGGGGTATCCTTCTTCTCGGCCCCTTCCACCAGCAGCGCCGCAAAGGTTTCCGCCGCTTTCCGGGTTCCTTCATCACAGGAAACAATGATTCGGGAAGGATACAGGTTATCATACAGCGCCTTGCTTTCCCGCAGGAATTCCGGGCTGAAGAGAATCCGATCCGTTTTGTACTTTTCCCGGATCCTTTCGGTATATCCTACGGGAATCGTGGATTTGATCACCATCACCGCTTTTTCAGAAGAAGCCAGTACCAGCTCAATGACGCTTTCCACTGCGGATGTATCAAAGAAGTTCCGCTGCGGATCATAATTGGTCGGCGCGGCAATAATCACATAGTCCGCGTTCGCGTAAGCGGACGCTCCGTCCAGCGTAGCATGAAGCTGCAAGCCTCTTTCCTCATGCTCTGACAGAAACTTTTCAATATAATCATCCTGAATCGGGCTTTCCCACCGGTTCAGCATATCCACTTTTTCCTGAACAATGTCCACCGCGGTGACATCGTTATGCTGGCTCAGCAATACCGCCAGCGAAAGTCCCACATATCCTGTGCCCGCAACTGCAATCTTCATTTTGTGATCCCCTTATAGTTTTCCTGTACTGCCCGGTAACTTTCCAAATTCCCGATATCATACCGGCTGCCGGGCATTTCCATGCTGTGCAGTACGGCGTGTTTACACATCCAGGCCACCAGGCTGCCCGGAGCGTCCGTTCCGCAGCCGTCCTCTATGGCTTGGCTGATTCTCCTTACGTCTTCCGCTTTATAGAAATAGAACGGCGGTGTGCACCAGTGGGATTTCGGTGCTGCCGGTTTTTCCTCCAGTTCCAGAAGAACGTCGTCCTCTCCGACCACGGCAACGCCGCTCTTCGTCAGCCTTTTCCCGTCCGGTTCATAATACCGCATCACGCAGGAGGTCTGCTTTTCCTGCGCGTACCGTATAAAGGAAACCAGTGAAAAATCCAACACATTGTCCCCGGCAATGATCAGCAGATCATCATCCAGCTTCAGCTGTTCCACCGTGTACAGAATATCCCGGACCGCTCCAAGGCGGGTTTCATTGGTTTCCGTTCCGTCGTCCACAACGGTCACCGTCAGCGGGCAGATGTCCGCCCATTTCCTGAAATGCTCCGCAAACCGGTGATTCGTAATAACGATATACTGATCCACAACACCGGCTGTATCGATATCCTCGATCAGCCAGTCCACAATCGTCTTGTCCCCTACCGGAAGCAGCGGCTTGGGAAAGTTCTCCGTCAAGGGATACAGCCGGGTCGCGTAGCCTGCCGCCAGAATGATGCATTTCATATCAAGCCACCCTCCCGTTTCTGGTTTGCGATCCCGTCCGCGCTTGCGCACAGATGGAAGGAATACTTCCCTTTCATCTCCGGATATGCTGTCAGGTATTCCCGCTCCACGCGTTCACGGATACTGTCCGCTTTCTCCGGATCAATCAATGCCATGCAGCATCCCTTGAACCCGGCTCCCGAAAACCGTCCGCCGTAAATCCCGGATGTTTCCCGCATGATCTCGTACAGCCGGATCTGTTCCGGTGCGCCGCTTTCCCAGTTATGAATACTGCTCCAGCCGGATTCGAAGGACAGTCTTCCGTATTCCTCAATATCCCCGTTCCGCCAGGCTTCCGCGCCGGCTTCCACCCGCCGGAATTCGGTGTACCAGTGCTCGCAGCGCTTTGCCCAGGAAGCCGGCAGCTTCTCTTTATATTTCTGGTAAATGTTCCAGCTCACATCCCGGGCGTTTGCCTGGTTGAATTTTCCGTAGTCACACCCGCTGAATGCCTGCAGTGCGTATACGCCCGCCCGCAGTTCGTCCACGCGCATGTTGTATTTGCTCCCGGCCAAGCTGTGTTCCAGTCCGGAAAAGAAGATCGCGATCTGATACGGTTTCATGACCGGGTTCGTCGGAATCAGTTCATAATGGTTGTCCATACAGTCCAGATACAGCAGATGGTCTTTTTTGCTCAGCACCTCGCAGCTCTGGTCCAGGGTTCCCACATTGACGCCCACATAGTTCTTTTCCGCATCAAACGCGACATCGATCAACTTCTGCGGCGGAAGGCTGATCCGGTTCACATTGCACAGCGCGTCCAGAAAGGCCAGAATCACCGCTGCGGAAGAGGACAGTCCGCCGATCGGCAGGGAGCCTTCAATCACCCCGCACAGTCCGACAGACAGCGTATATTCCTTGCAAAGCGCCCAGGTCGCTCCGCGCAGATAGTCTGCCCAGTCTCCGGTCTTCTCCCCGATCTCCCGGATATGCCACTGGGCGCGCTTGGGAAACTGCAGCGACGCCATTTCAATGACGCCGTTGTGTTTCGGCCGGTAAGCAATATGGATCCCTTTGTCAATGGCAAGCCCCGTAATCTTCCCCAGGTTATGGTCGCTGTGCGCCCCGATAGGGCAAATCCGGTAAGGTGAAAAAGAGAGTCCTTCCGGTGATCTTCCGTAGATTTCAGCAAACCGCTCTTCACAATGCATAGCATCCCCGCCTCCGTTGAACAAATAAAACTAACGAAGAAACCAATCTATCAAAATATCCAATTTACCTAACCTCGAAGATATTTTAAAATTGGAAAACTGCATCTCTTTTCTACTATATCAAGCAACTTATTCAAACCAATAACAGTTATTATTGCACCAATATATACAAAAATATATTTCAACAGCCCAAAAGATGGCAATTGCAACTTTTCATAAATTGTTAGCCAAAGAATGTGCCAAAGATAAATCCACATTGAATGCATTGAAATGAATCGTATAAGACTGTTTGGGGGTAATTTAGTTGGATGCTTTTCTAGAAACAACAAGAAAAAAAAGGAGCATGTAACACCATAACAAAGATAATATATGCGAGGAGGATACTTCGCAATACTGATAAGCTGTATAGAACCGAAATCTATCCAGTAATATATTCCAACTAATGTAAAAATGACAAATGATACAGCTGCTATAATCCTTTTCACTTTTATATTTATATCTATATAATAGTACCCCAAATAAGCTAATGCCCCGTATGGAATAATATAGTAAAAAGTGGTTGCAAGAATTATGCTTTCTACATTTTCATTGTGCAACAAATACCGCAAGGCATTACGCCGTTGTTGATGAGTCCGATTCCAGTCCTTCAACTGCAAGTTTGAAGGAAGCGAAAATGTTGGTAACCAGGACTGACAGTGTGAGATTGTCGTCAAGGAAGTATCCTCCCGTTTCTTCGTGATCAGTCCCATTCCGTATCGCCGCTTGGCGGTGCTGAAGTAGCGTTCAATCTCAGTCCGGTGCAAATGTCAAGCATAATTTTTCATAGGGGCTGTAATGAGAATTTCTCCAAATTATTAAATGATAATTGCTTCAGAATTTGAACTATTTATACAGTTTCCGTAAAAACTTGTATCTATCCTTCATTGATAACCAATAGATTCTATTTGAGATAATTATGGTTATAAAAACAACAAACAAGTATTTTATACCTTTAATCTTTATACTCATATAAAAAACCTTTGTTATTACATCAAATAAAAAAGCTATCCATAAATGTGTAAAAAATACCAAAGAGCTCATGGCTCTTAATTTAATGTATTTATCATCATCACCAAATAATGCAAGCTGCTCAAAATATGAAAAGAAAAAGTAAGTTGCTGGAAATAAAAAAAAGAACATATCATCTCCCAAAGTAGGTAAGTGATTATATCGTAAAAAAAGTATTTCTCCACCGAGAAAAAGCATAGAAAAAGAAAATCCTATAATAGCCCTTTTTTTACTAACTCTATTACCATAATGTGCAAAGCTCATACCTAATGAAACAAAAAAGAAACCAAAAAATATACCATTCCTTGTTGTATTCATCACATCCTTCATAATTCCTAATATGCTCCATATCGTTGGCATTTTTTCTTTTATTGGCAAAAGAAAAGAAAACCAAGAATTGCCAAATAAACCAATAATATATAAAGCAAAAGAAAAAAAGAGTATTTTTAGAGGGCTTATTTTCTTGTATAGTAAAAAAGAAATAATGGCAACCGATATAATCAGAGCATTTATATACCATAGATGAGTATAACTTCCAACAAATATAAATTTTTTTAAATATTCAACAAACGAATATAAGATGCTATTATTGCTTTTCAATGTGTTATAGATAATAATAGGAAAATAAATAATGCTCCAAAGTACATAAAGTTTTATCATCCTGACAATATATTTTTTTGAATAGCTTATATCGAAATGTATAGTGCCTGTTTTTTTATAAAGGAAAAAACCCGCTGAAATAAAGAAAAAAGGAACCGCAATTCTTGCAATATATTGTTGAATGCAAAATTAATAAAATTCAATATGCCAGTATCAAGATCCGAATTAAATGGCTTAACATGTATTGCTATGACTAGTATGGAACATAAAAACTTAGCGATATCTATGCCTCTATTTTCTTTTTCTCTCAGTTTCAAATTCATATAATTCTACCCTTTGTTTTCATTATGCAGCAAATATAAATATTTTCCAGAATGCATTGTTGAATACTCAATTGTGCTTTTTATACAAAAAACATCTCTCATCCCAAATCACTTTTCCCCAGTTTTTGTTCTCAGTTGTCCATATTATGCCTGCCGTTCACTTCTTCCGGCGCGTGGTAGGTCGGAACAACCTTTTTCAGTGCTTCCTTCACTGCGGCATTGTGTCCGGTAGCCAGCGCTTCCCGCAGAATACCCAGCTTCTCGTTGATTTCTACTTCACTCAGCGGTTTGTCCCGTTCGATGAAGATCAGTTCATTCTCCGTCTTGTCCATTTCCTCTGTCCGGATCAGGAGCTCTTCATACAGCTTTTCTCCCGGGCGAAGTCCGGTTTCGATAATATCGATATCCTTGTACGGTTCCAGTCCGGTCAGCCGGATCATTTCTTCCGCGAAATCCAGGATTTTTACCGGCTGTCCCATGTCCAGCACATACAGTTCGCCGTTCTTTGCCATGGCACCGCTGGTCATCACCAGCTGGCTGGCTTCCGGAATCGTCATGAAGTACCGGGTAATCCTTTTGTCAGTAACTGTCACCGGTCCGCCGTTGGCGATCTGCCGTCGGAAGAGCGGAATCACGGACCCGTTGCTTCCAAGCACGTTCCCGAAACGCGTGGCGGAGAAGGAAGTGGTGTCCCCTTTCCGGCTCTGGACGATCATCTCGCACATCCGCTTTGTCGCGCCCATCACGTTCGTGGGATTGACCGCCTTGTCTGTGCTGATCATAATGAACCGCTTTACGCCGTTCCGTTCACAGGCTTCCACCATGTTCAGTGTACCGAAGACATTGTTCTGAACCGCTTCAATAACATTCCTCTCCATCAGCGGAACGTGTTTGTGGGCAGCGGCATGCAGTACGATATCCGGCGTATGGTCCTTCAGGATCCGGTCGATGACCACCTTGTCACATACGTTCGCGATTTCCACCCGTAGGTTCAGGTTCGGATACCGCTGCCGCAGTTCCTGCTGGATATCATAGACCCCGTTCTCATAGATATCCAGGAGCGTCAGCCGTGCGGGCTCAATCTTCGCGATCTGCCTTGCCAGCTCCGAACCGATGGATCCGCCGCCGCCGGTGATCAGGACGCTCTTCCCGCGGTACCAGGCTGCGGTTTTCTCATCGATTACATTCACCGTTCTGCGATACAGCAGGTCTTCAATGGCGAAGTCACGCAGCTGCCGGCGCCCGTCCGTATTTGCGAGGGAAGGATAATCGTATACTTTGATCTTGTACCCTCTTCCCTTGTAGATTTCAAAGAGTTCCCTTCTCCGTTCATCTCCTGTGTTCGGAAGCGCAAACACAACCTCCTGGACGTCGAAATCGTTCAGATCGCTCACATTATTCACAACAGGGATATTGGAGATCATCCTGCCGACTTTTCCTTTGTTGACGTCCACAAAGCAAACCGGCTTATAGACTGCTTTCGGGTTATTCAGCAATTCTTCCGCCAGCATCGCGCCGACACTTCCGGCCCCGATAATGGCAATCCGAATTTTCCGGTTTTCTGGTGTGGCGTCCTCCTGAGTAAATTCAACGCCGGAAACAAACTGGAAAAACTGAAGGATCTTCCGCTGCACCTTTGAGCTATGATTCCGGTTCTGATACGCAAACTGATACACCAGCCGCATACAGATCGCGCCGAGCAGATTCAGGCAGATCAAAGAAACCGCGCGGACAAAAGTAACCTTTGTCGCCGAGATAAAATGCCGAAGCAGCACAAACGCCAGGCCGCCGATAAAATCCGCAACCACCAGCCACAGGTAATCTGCCTGCCCCGCGTAGCGCCAGATCCGGTTATAGATATTAAAAAGAAAGCGCAGTGCAAAGATACACACACCGGCAAAAGCTATATGGAGGATGGTTTCTAACGTCGTCAATTTGTCTATTGTTGTTGGATACAACACAAAAATAAAAAGCGCTGTAAACAGATAGAAAACCAGGTCAAACAGGAATAACTTCCACCGAGGTTGTTGTCGTTTCATGCGAGTACCTTCTTTACGCAGTATGTAATATCTTCCGTTCCTTTACATACGATATCAATTCGCTTACCATCTTTTCGGCACAGAAACCGATGCATCCACCAAGTCCATTGCTGATTATATCATCTAATTCGCACAATCCTGTTCCTGAAAAAAATTGATATATCTCTATTAATATCGAAATAAATACAGGATAAAGCAAAACTATTTTCTTAGGGTATAACTGATATAATAATGCTCCTATTGGAATAAAAAGCCAAATGTTTCTCAAAATATCTGCTCGCGTTCCTGAAGAACGAAATAATTGCTTATATGACCAGAAAAGTTCAATATTTACATTAGGTTTGCTTGTATTCCTGAACATTATTGTCATATACAGAACAACAAATATATATAATATAAGAGAAATAATAACTAGTTTCTTTTTCATAACAGCTGACAATATAATAAGTAAAAATGCAAATGCTATAACAAGTTGTGAGTTCGCATACAGAAAAGTTTTAATACTAAACATCTCATGTCCGTTTTGATCCAAATATACCGTTTTTCCATTTGCAATTTTAATTCCATATTGACCATCAGCAAGAGGCATAGGGTTTCCATCAATATCAAAGTACATTTCTGTATTTACAGAATTATCCGCATTAAGTGTTCGAGCGATAGATGTGTATCCAGATAAAGTTACTATTGGCTCCCCATTCGCATTTAGATATGTTAGAAATGAGTGATTATCCCGATGTTCCTTATGAAAACCATATTCGCCGTTTGCCAAACTTATTGGTTTATTGTTTTCATCAAAATAAAACTCATATTCAATTTTCCCATTGTTGATATCCTCTGTATGATAATATGTTCGTGTTATAATTGCATATCCACGTTTTATCTTATAAGGATTCCCCTTGTCATCGACATATGTTATTTTGCATACTCTTCCATTCTCATCATATTCATTGTCTTTCCCATATCCGTAGGAGGGAATGCATATTGGCTTTTCATTTATGTCAAAATACCTGATAGATATCTTTCTTCCATCATCTGAATAACTTATTTTTTCAATTGCATATCCGGTAGAACTAATAATAGGATTTTCATTGAAATCCATATACGTATTTTTAATATTATTTCCCTTGTTATCATACTCTCTGAGTATAGAATGATATCCTTCAATATTTGTAACAGGATTATTGTTGTTATCAAAATATTCTTCAAGAATACCTGTGCCCTTTTTTATGCTTTTCTTTTTTATGATTATGTTACTTTGATCATCAGCAGCAGTTTGAATTCCATTTTCATCTGAATAATCGTTTGTGTCTTGCTTCACTTCTGATATTTTTGTTTCAACCAAAACTGAAGAAATATCTTCTTCTTTTCTAATTATTTGATTTGAATTAATATGTATAATTGATAGCAAAACAAAGGCACATATCATACTAGCAGCTATTTTTTTTTTGATAATCATTCAACTCCCGATTTAGTTTTAAGAATCATTCTTAATACTGATTCCAACCTTTTGGAACAAACATCTTCTCGAATCTCCTTCATCGTAAACTGTTTTCACTGTAATTCCATTTTTTTTCTGTTCTTTGGCCATTTTAATATATTTGAATGATTGATAACACCAGGCAAATGGCTTTAGTACAGGATGTTTTTGGGATAGAATCCAACTCCTTTGACCGCGATTCTGTAAATAGCGAAAAAACAGGATAGGGTGTAAAGGAGACGGCAATTTTGTTATCTCGCCTGATTCCCATGAACTTCTTGAATGGCCAAAATTACCACAATTGGCTATATAATTCAAAAGGTTTTTGCATGTGTCTTCCTCTGCACATTTACACCATGTGATATTTTCTTCCTTCAAGCCCAAAAACAACTGACACATCCGAGTCACATAAATAGCTAATTTTTCCAAACCAGTATTTTCAGCTAAAAAAATAAATTTTTCATCCCACATCTTATCATCTAAACATTTGTTTACATACATCATCCAGTCTATTATTTGTCTGAATCCGATTCCATTATTTAAATGTTGTGCGATGTGTTCCAGAAGAACCAAACCATTAATTGGATCAGAAAGCACTGTTTGACCAAATTGAATATCGTCAAAAAGCATTTTGTCAAACTCTTCAGGGTTTTCTATTATGTTTTCCGATGCATAACGCCAATGGAGCTCAATCTGTATAAAACCTTTTGATAGAGTAATATGACGATCAATATTGTGATCAGATTCTGTAGTGGAATATCCACATGATAAGATTGTTCTTTCTGCCAGATAAAAATCTTTTTGTTTGACTAGCAAGTCAATATCGCCCATAGTACGATACTCGGGATTTGGATAGTACTGTGATGCTGATGTCCCCTTAAGTACTACTACTGGTATTCCTTCATTAGCCAATGCAGTCAATATCTCAGTTTGAGCAAGTACAATATTCTGATAATAATATAATTTCTGTAATATTTGTTTTTTCCATTCTGTCCTTAAACTTTCCGGCATTGTAATGTCACCAAGCAACTTTGCAGGAAGAATAACAATAGCATGTTCTTTTAATATGGCGTAAACACCTTCGACATTATTAAAAGAGATCGTTGCGGATCCGTTTTCCCATAATGCTTTTTGTATCAAAGCTAATGTTGAATATAGAATACTATCCATTCTTTTGTTTCTTTCCTCTTTTAATCATTCTTTTCGCAATATTTCCAATTTTCTTGCCGGTTATCAAAGTTGCTTTTCTATATAAAAGTAAGTTAATCAGTATCGTCACAACAAAAGAAATAACTGTCACTGGAATCGCATATAAAATCCAATTCATATAATTAGTCATCTCTGGTGGAACAATCAAATAGCTTATCAAAAAACTTATTAGCATTGTTATTCCGGTTACAATAAATCTCTTTATTCCAATCCATATCGAACGATGAACTATTATAGTATCTGCATAAATTCCATATGCGACAATCCTGAAAACAATCGCAACAAGCGTACCAATAACTACTCCCAACAATTCATATTTCCATACAAGGCCTATAGATATGATGAGGTTTAAACCTGCTTCAGTAAATGCATATCTTTTTGTCTGCTTAAAATGCCCTGATGCATTAACTATGGCTTCATACGGAGAACGGAGGCAGTAAAGCATTTCTGAAATAATCACCATATACCCGAACGCATATCTTATATAATTTATGTCTGTCATTCCCAAAGTATACACCCGCACAAAAGGTGTTACAAGGATGAGTGCAGGGCCAAAAATAAGACAAGATAAAATGTGTATAATTGTTTCATATATACTTAAATCTTCCTGTAATACCTTTTTTTCATCTTTTGCAATAATATCTCCAAAGGCCGCCTCCACACCGGATGAAACTGTCAAAAGTATTCTCTTGATTCCATTTCCTACAAGATAATACGTTGTATATACTGAAATAACCTTTTGAGAGAAAAAAACAGTAAGCAAAGCTACATCAGTATTATTATGTACAAATGCAGCTAATTGATGGTAAAAAGCATCCCAGCGTTGGCTGATTGAACTGAAATCAGGTTTAATATCTTTCTGAATATTATAGTGCTTTCTGCAATAAAAAAACAGGAAAAGAGGTAAAATACTAAATGCAAACGCACTTCCAAGTTTAACGCCATGTATTCCAACTCCTGCCTTTATCAGGAGAACTGATAATACAACATTTAAAAGTATTGCTATAATATCAACGAAAGTAGTTATGTACTGTTTTTGATCTGCTTGAAGAAGAAACTGATAGGTTATTCCAAAGAAATACTGTACAAAAGTACTAATCGAAATTATCAGTACAAGTGATGATGAAAACACCCATGAGAATTCATCTCGTACTAGAAAAGGATATAAACAGGAAAAAATGACAATAAAACCAGCGAAAATAAATGCGATTTTACGCATAAATATCTCAGTCGCTCTTATAGTAGCACTTATCTGGTTCATATCGTTTTTTGCCAGAGCTTTATACAATGCAACACGAGTTGCTCCCCCAACTCCACCACGTAAAAGTGCAACTACAGATAAAAATTGCGTGACAGAAGATGTTATACCATTATAAGCGGATCCAAAACTTCTCATGATCAAATGAGGCAAAATAAACCCGCTAATCACGGTAACTATCTGTGACATTATACTTGCTATCACATTATATACTGCTTTTTCCCCTCTGCCTTTTTTCATATTACCTCATCTATAATCGCTTAATTGCTTCATATGTTCTCTCGCAATTATGGTTGTCTCGATGATCAAAAAAAGCATGGATTCGCTTTCGATATTGTTCTTCAATTCTACATCCATTCTCAATCAGATTTATCAAATATGCTACTACTTGATCAGCTTCATAGAATACAGGACCAAATCCATCTTCTCGATAATCGAAATATCCTTTTTTGTAATGAGTAGATCGATATTGAGATTCATCAAATTGGAAAAATATTTCTGGTTTTTCCATATAAGCAAAATCAAAAAAAACACTAGAAAAGTCGGTTATCAAACATGAGCTTTGAATTAATAGATTCTGAACATCATAATGATATCTATCAGCTATAGTAACAACATCAGAACTGCATTGTGAAAAGCATTGAATATATGGTTGCATCGCATAATGCGGATAAAAAACCAACTCATATCCCTTAGATGATAGATAATTTTGTAGGTAGTGATTATTCAGTAAATCACAAAAAACGGAATAATACTTGCTTTTAAGAAAAATCTCTTTTTCATTCTCTGATGCTTCCTCCGGCATTTTTTTACTAATCAACCACTTGCGAAAAGTCGGCATAACCAGAATTATTTTCTTTCTCTGTGAATTTGAATTCAATAAATTATCAAAACGGCAAAGGCCCAAATTCTGCACTATTCCCTTGGGATATTTGTATGTTTTTTCAACAAAATCCTGTTCCCGCTGTGAAGAACAGACAAACAAAGAATATCCCGATACAGAATAATCAAAACTATGTGTTAGCTCATCTTTTATAATGCCATGTTGTAGAAAAACAATATGCTGATCTTTTCTTTTAAACTTTTTTAATTTATTAATTATGCTCTTTGGTTCTGGCGTTGCTCCTGCTGGTTGTGAACTTATGTTATATAAAGCACAAATATAATATAAATAGTGCTTAAATGTGTTAGCAAAGATAATATTACCATATGGTCTGATTTTTTCATAATCTACAGAGTCTTTTTTTATAACATAATAAGCAGAAATCTCAGGATGGTATTGTCTTAAAAAAGCAAACAAATGATAACCATTATCACGTGCTTCTGTTATTTTTTCACAAATGAGCCAGATATCATCTTTCATAATATCATTTGCAAAAAATTTTACCCATATATAAGAAAAAAACAATTTTATAATAGCATAAGCTTTTTTTATTATTTCTATTGGTTTAGTCATTATATATTAAATCTCCCGTATTCTTAAACACCGTTCCATTGTTACTATGCTATGTGGCGGAATATTATCTTTAATCAAACATCCAGCTCCAATAATACACCCCTTTCCAATATGCGAACCACGTAGAATTGTAACTCCTGCCCCAATCCAACAATAATCCTCGATTATCACTTCACCGTATTTATATCCTGCTGTTATTCCTTCTTTATTATATTTATGATCGTGATCATAAACACATACATTTGGCCCAAATGAACAATGATTTCCAATAATAATACTCTTCCTACATACAAAAATACAATTCCTGTTTACATTTACTCTTTCACCAAATTTCATTTTTCCACCATCAACAGCAGAAAAAGCAGTATTTGTTGAAGAAGTAAAACCATGCCCAAATTCAATTTGTCCATTTGAAGTATAGATACTAGTCCGTTTCTCTAAATGTGAATGAAAAGGTAACACTATCCGACCCTGATTTCTTATTCTTGCTATAATACCACGCATGATAAAACATGCTTTTTTAATCATCACAATGAACCTCTACAGTCCCTTTATTCTCTAAATACTTGCGCTTATTATATGTATTCCATCCAATTGTATCATCAACTTTTGTTTTATTCTTATTATAATATTCTTCAACAGTTTCTATAATACGCGCAGGAACTCCGCAAGCCACACTTCCGCTTGGTATATCCTTTGTAACCACAGATCCCGCACCAATTATGCAATTATCTCCAATGTTCACATCTTTCAAAATAATACTACGCATGCCAATAAAGCAGTTGTTCCCAATTGTTATTTTTCCAAAACAATCATATTTATGTGTGGATATTCCCATTAAATATGTCTGAGAAACTCCTCCATCATGAGTGATCAATTGTGTTTCTGTCCCAGAAAAAAACACATTGTCTCCAATTGATACCAAAAAGGGTTCGGTACCAATTTGATCAATTTTCGCGATATGAACATTCTTCCCAATACTCGCACCAGCGTCTCGCAAATATTTAACTCTGGCTTTGTCGTTTCTGATAAATATTAAAAAATATAATTTCTTCAATACAGTATTAATAAAACCTCGCCCATGCTTTTGAAAAAAAACAGCTGCATTCATTGTGGTACCTCTTGCGTTTTTTGTTTGTTCCATTCCAAGCTGCCATTATTGCTGATTTTTTTAGCAGGAATACCTGCAATCGCAATATTTTCTTCCATAAAATTTCTATTCACCAATGCGTTTGCTCCAACAGCAATATTATCTGCCAAATAAATAGGTCCAATAATTACTGCACCAATACCTACTACTACGTTATCTCCCAAATGTGGAGCTTCATCGGTAATTCCATTCGCAACAATTGCAGAATTAACATGTAATGAACACTTCTTGCCTAGTACTGCTTTATTATTTATCAACACTGGCCCTAAATGCATGATATGTAAACCTTCTTCACAACAATTAATTGGTATATGAAGTGAGTATTTGTTTTGTAATAAGCACAGTTTAAACCGATATATGTTTTTTAAAACTACCGAATGAATATTTGTATAATACTCTGTTTTTCGCAAAAGTATTTGGTGCTTTCTCAATATGGCTTTTTCAGAAATACAAAATATTCTTTGTAATAACCCGCACTCATAAAGTGTAGATTCTTTCTGCAAATATTCTTTGAGTTTTTTTTTGGAATTTATTCGTAATTCATTTGTTAACATTTTCTATTTTTCCTCCTTCCAAGCTTATTCTTAACCCCGTAATAAACAACTCATTATTTGCTTCGCATTCTATGCGATTTAATAGTGTCAAACATTTGCTTTTCGTATATCTTCTGTGAATACATGCGTCAATTATCTTATTGCCACATATTCTATTTAAAGCACGAATGAAAATTCCGTATCTCTTTCCTGAAGCTATTGAAAGAAAATCAGTTAAGTAATGATTTGCAAATTCCTTATATTTTTTTTCTACTATTCCATCTTCTTTTATTTCACAGCTACGAGAAAAAAAGTCATCTAGTATCTCTCTTCTTGTTTTAGAATCAGCCAATCTTACTACATTTTTTTCTTTCTTTAATGGCAAATAATTTATACAAAATCTATCACCTATTTCAATCAACAAACTAGTCTGCCAATATTCACTATTGGAACCATCAAACAAAAAATTTCCCTGTCCATAAACAATGGTTCCTTGTCTATACTTTTCTTCCAAGCCAATACAATGACTATGCTGACATACGACTAAATCAGCGCCTTTATCTACTAGTTTATGACAAATTTTTTGCTGGTTTGGAGATGGATAGCGATAATGCTCCTTTCCACCATGATAAAGGACAATCACAAAATCACAATTTTGCTTTAGATGATACACATGGTCAAAACTTTCCAATAGATCAATAGGATTAGCCCCAGGATTCTTTTCGTTAACAACAGAGAACTCATGTTCTGTGCACGCATATACACCAATTTTGTTTCCATCACAAAAAAAAACATAAGGTTTTGACGCCTCATCAGAAGTATAGCCTGTCCCCACATGAGCAATATGAGCTTCTTCCAACTCTCTTATTGTACTATCTAGGCCTTGTCTTCCCTGATCCATTATATGATTATTGCTCAAAGTCACAAGGTCAATATTCATCGCTTTCAAGCCTTCAATACTCTGGACAGGAGCAATAAGCGATTCTCCACATTTTTGAATTGGAGTTTCTATTTCTGTCAACGGTACTTCAAGGTTAAATATTCTATAATCTGCTTGTTTGAAAATACTCTGCAATTCATCTCCAATCAATGCCTTAGCATCCCCAGATTTGAAAAGATCTATATTACTTCTCGTAGGTACTATATCCGCCCCGATTAGTATGCGCATTTTTTACTCTCCTTTTGAGGCAAATTAATCCATGAACCAAGAATATAATCCCATTTATCTGGAGTAATTTTCTGCATACCACTTCCATCATAAAAGGTCATTTCACCAAAGTAAATTTTGTCGTTCACCTCATATAGATCCACTCTGACTTGTGGTATATCTACTGAAAGCTTCTTTGCTATCTTCATCATCTCATCAAATCTATTTGGTTTCTTAGGAGGTACTTCTGAGCGATGAACTTCCCATTCTAAGTCTAGCCATTTGAAATCCTGATCAAAGAAATCAAAATGAGTTTCTTTTCCTGTAAATCTATCCGTTGCAATCATCATTAATTTAGGATTGCCATCAAAACAATAGATTTTATAATCTATCAAACCATGCATATCAGTATTCTCCAAATACTGTTCACAAATCACTTTTGGTTTTACATTTTTATATGGCCATTCACGTCCTCCCCAATAAAAGTTATTACTGCACCGTTTTTTTAAATATTCCACTGTTTTATGAATATCTAGTTTCGATTTATCTTTACAAATAACAACAGTTCCACTATCGTGATTGCATTTAAGAACAAATTTCTCTGGAAGACTATCAAATGCAATTTCCTCCGGGTTTTCCCAGACTCCTAATAAGGGAACTAGATATTCGCTACCTATTTTTTCTTTTACATAATTTCTCACCTTATACTTATCAACTAAATCCGAATAAATTGGTCTTCTATCGTAGAGCTTAAGCCATTGTATTTTTTCATTAAATCGCTTTGGATTGTCTAGATCAAGCTTTATACCAAATTCAGCACGGTACATTAACTGCAAAAACAATCTATCTGGAATCCAATTCATATATCCCAATGCACCTAAAACTCTTATGAGTTTCCAAGGATTAACAAGGTATTGTCTGTAATGATGCATTTATTCCTTCCTCTTTTCGCATTATTTTCTCATTATCAACACATGCAACCATAACCCCTAAAAACATCCAATATTCTTTGTCATAATACTCGACCATTCCGTATCCAAAGATTAGATATATAACAGAAAGAATCAAAAACAAAATCACAACGTAATCTTTCTTCATTACACCATTTTTCCAACCCCATTTTAATATATTTACATATGGAAAATAGAATAAAATGAAGCCGATCAATCCAGTACTTACAAGCACTTCTGTCATATTGTTATGTGAGTATGCTCCTAATCCTGTAATCGTACCAAAATTATTAAAACCATGGCCTAGTATTGGTTTTTCATAAAATAATTGCAAACTTAAATCTATCATTTTCGTACGTTGCAATTCACTTTTATCTTTTTCACCTGTAAAAAAGCCCATAATACGCTCATTCATCGTAGAAAAAACCGGCAATTGCAAAATCAAAAAAATACATAAAATGATTAGTACACTCACCATTATTGTTTTCCATGATTTTTTTATTCCATTTTCTAATATATTGATACCAAAGATACCAGCTAATATCATGAGAAACGCCTTTTTAGATCCGCTACTGAAGGCAAAAAAAGTAAAAATAATTATAAGAAAAATATGAATTAGCCGTATTTGGGCTTTTTTTGATCTCAAATAATAAAAGAAAGCAACTATTGCTGCTTTCGAAAAAACCATGCCAAACACATTTTCGTTTGTTATCATTCTTCCAATGCGTTTGCCCTCATTCATTCCTTTTATAATCCCAGTTAAGCCATATCGATATAAAGCAAAAAGTGTCATTCCAATGCCAGCTATATATAGTGCGTCAAAATACTTTCTAACATCAATTGTTTCATTAGTAAATAGTGCATAAGTAAAAAAGAATAAAACATATAATTGCACTTGAGTAGTTAACTTTAAAATAGTTGCATTTGGATAATCTGCCCACATACAACTAGCCACAGTAACTAACATGAAAAGTACTGGTAATACAAATGCACTACCAATCTTTAGATCCAAATTCCATATAATATTAAACAACATGACTATAAAAAAAGCTAGCATGCAACCTTTTGAAACAATATACAGCCTTGGATCAAAACCGATAATCGCATCTGCTATTACGCACAATTGGAACAACCATGTGCATAAATTTTTTATAGATGATCCCGTTTGATTTTCCTTTATGTATCTCATACTGATTCCCTTATATCATTTCTGTTAAACAATGGGAAGCTTTATTTTTTCACCAAGCATATTATCTATTTCTGTTTTTATTGTGCCATCCATACCACTATGCGGATAGAAAGTTATTTCGCCAAAGTATACTTTCCCCTGAGAATTATATAGATCTACTCTTAGAAATGGACTATTCACGTATTTTGCAATCTTCTCTGCCATCTCAAACATTATCTCTAAATTAATTGGTTTAGGAACAATCCTCTTCTCTTCTTCATCTGTTTGAAAATTATAATTCATTTTATTCCAATTTCTATCAAAAAAAATGAAATTGGCATATCCAGGTTTTCGATCAACACATGCCAATACAAAATCAGGTTTACCATTAAAACAGTAAAACTTGTAATCAGTTAATGTACTTTCTTCATAATTATCTTGTATATATTCTTCAGCAAGAACTAATCGTTGAACATTTTTGTATGGCCATTCTCTATTCCCCCAGTAATAGTTTCGGTGCATTTTTCGATTTAGTTTCTTTATTACTGCTCTAAAATCCAAACTCGTCTTATCTTTGCACAATACTACGCCCCCACTATCATGATTGGACTTTAATACAAACTGATTTGGAAGTTTTTTAAAACAAATGTCCTCAGGCTTATCCCAAACGCCTAATAATGGAAGCAATACTTCTTTGCCAACAATCTTTTCAATATGACTTCGTACTTTGTACTTATCAACTAATTCAGAATAAACTGGATTCCTATCATGTATTTTCAGCCATTGAAGCTTTTCGTTCATCGTTTTTGGTGTATCTAAATGCAATTTTCTATGAAGCTTCAAATAGTATTGTATCTTTAAATATTCATTATCCGGTATCCAATTTAATAATCCTCTAGCTCCAAAGTAAGAAAATAGATCATATGCTGTAATTCTTCTCATTTCTTTTTCCTTTTCATAACAACAGATTCACAAATCATATTCATTTTGAATGCAATGCTTTGGCTAGAGCACAGGCGCTTGATAGTTTCTCTTGCTCTTTCACTTATTATCTTTTTTTCACTGTATGGTAAATTGAAAACATATATGAATGCCTCTTTTAAAGCCTGTTTATCACCAACAGGAACCAATAATCCATTAATACCATTTTGGATTAGATCTGATGGACCTGTTGGACAATCTGTAGATATACAGAAGGTTTGACATGCCATCGCTTCAATCAATGCATTTGGCATACCTTCCCAGTCTGAAGATAACACATATAGATCTGCCTCTTGAAATACTGATATAACATCACTAGTACGACCCATAAGCTTAATTCTTGTTGCCATATTATATCTATCAATATAATCCTTCAGTATTTCTTTTTGAGGTCCTTCCCCAAATATCCTCAATTCTACTGATGATTCATCTTTGAATGCTTCGACAAATGCATCGATCATCAATGGATAATTCTTTTGATCGGTCAACCTTCCAAGTGCGCAAATTGTAAATTTTTCACTATGAATCTTTGGATTGACTTCAAAAAAGCCTTCAGAAACAGGATTGTATAAAACATGTATACGATCATGATGGCTTGCTTTAAAATACTGCTTTTGTTGAGAATTCTGTACAAATGTACATTTCGATCGATATACCAGCCAATCCCGAATTATTCTCTTCCATCGATTAGCAGGCATAACCTTTGGATTTATACGAATAGATTGAAAAACATTAACATTTAAACCTACAACTGCAATCTGTGTCAATTCTGCAACTGGCAATGTAAAAGGAATAATACAGTCAGGCTTAATCTTTTTTATTTCTTTCCTTAATCTATTAATTACTATCAATTTGTCTTTTTTTCTATATGTGGAAGTATCACTACTTAATAGATTTATTACTTTTACTTTCTCGTCTATCTCATATTCATTTTCAGTATTAAAATATTTTATTACTGTAACATCTGCTCCTCCTTTCGTTAAAGCTGATGAAAGAACAGTTATTACACGTTCTGCTCCTCCTTGTGAAAGCGTCTGAGCAACAAATAAATAACGCATATATTCAAAACCTCTTGATTCGCTATTTCAAAAACAAATAAAACTATTTTTGAACAAATTCATCTATCGTTCCATTTTTTTCATTTTGATTATTTCATTCGATAAGGTTTTTTCCTATTAATTCTTCATATGAATCAATATATTGTTTTATAACAGCAGACTCAATATAATCAGCTTTCACCTTTTGAATATTTCTTTTTGACATATTTACTCTGACATCTCTATTTCTAATGGATTGTATTGCTGAAACAACTGTATCAATATCACCAATAGAAGAAATCACTATTCCTCCTTCTTCTCCTATCATATCTCTATTTGCAGCCCAGTCTGTCACAATACAGGGCAATCCTGCTGCCATTGCTTCACATAAAGAATTAGAAAAACCTTCTCCGCGAAAATGCGTCAGAAAAATAAAAGCATCTGCCTTCAAAAGCTCTTTTTTTACTGTTTCGTGATCTTTTCCTCCGGAGAAAACCACATTTGCTATTTCTCTGCGTTTTGCTTCTTCTTCAAAAATGCTGTCACCTTTTCCAATTAAAAGAAATTGTATATCCGGTATTTTTTCTGCTACATTGATTATTTCTCTGATCCCTTTGTTTTCAACAATGCCTCCTACATAAATAATTGTTCTCAGTTCATCATTTATATTTCTATCGAGAACGAGTTCATCTTCAGAAATAAAATTAGGAATAATTCTGACTGGCGTTTTTGTTAATTCACACAGCATCTCTTTAGACTGTCTGTTCAGTGAAAAAACCATGTCGCTAATATTGCACAATCTTTTCAGAATAAACTTCTCATATCTATGAACAATTGCATTCGGTACCGTACATCTGAAATGAACAATAAACTTCCGCTTTTTTTGTTTTGTTATTAATGCACATACGTATTCCCTCAACATGCTGAATGTATAAGCAGGAATACAGGATTGTACTACTTTTGCCTCAGGATCCCGTAGTGATTCTTTTAGCTTTTTCCATATCTGAAAACTGCGACTTATTTCTTCTGCAAAATGTCTCTTCCCGCTTTCCCCAAAAACTTCTCTGTTTCCAATGCTTTTTTCATCAACGACTTCTACTTGCCATCCGTTTTTGAGTTTTGCTTTCAACATTCTTGCTGTCCATCCCGCTATACCACCAGCAGGAGGAGGCGTTGGTGCGAGAAGAATGACTTTTTTCATTTTCTGTAATCACTTCCATTATCTGCAAAATCATTGATAGTCTCCACATACTTAGACACACATGATTTCTTGTCTGCAAATTGCATTACAAAAGACCGTGTATCCGCCTTTATATACTGCCCTTTTTTCCACTTTGCATATGCTTTTTTGATCGCTTCCGCCAGTGCTTCGGGCTCCTCCGGCGCCACACATTCCCCAGCGTTTGCACTCCTCAGAGTTTCCTCCAGATCACTGTCTGTATCAAACGAGGCAATAATCGGTGTGTCGCAAGCCATAATACTCCAGGTTTTACTGGGCAAACCTGCTTTCCCTACGCCTCGTCTGCAGGTAATCAGTGCAATATCTCCAAGGCTGTACACCTCGGAGACTCTTTCTATCGGAAGCAAGCCATGAACAGAAACATTGCTGAGGCTTTCACACTCTCTGACAATAGTACTGAATTCAGTCCCTTCCCCAAAGATTTCAAACTGGATATCCGTTTCCTTTTCCAGCAAGCGAGCCGCTGACGGAATGACACTGGCTCCCTGTGATGCTCCGGTGTTGCCGGCATAAACTACGATAAACTTGTTTCTGTCGATAGAGTATTCTTCAAACAAAGTGTTTTCGCTTTTGTCGACATACTTCACCTTGTCTGCATCAATCCAGTTGGATATCACTATGATCTTTTCCGGCGGTACTCCTTTCTCTTCCAGATTGCGCTTCATTGATTCGCTGATTGTAATAATTTGGTCCGCCGACCTGTAGGCGAAATTAGAAATCCTGCTGCCGATTTTATAAAGCAAGCTTTCGTTATGCGTGATCCCAGTGGTAACCATAGAATCCGGAAAGATGTCCTGGATTGCAAATACCATTCGTACTGAGCGTTTGTACTTCTTCATGAGTTTCTTTTTAACAAGGGCACAGAGCATTCCCTGTGTTGGCGGCGTGCTTCCGCTCAGCACAACGTCAACACCTTTGGCGTGAGTTCCCTTCCAGTACTGAATTGTATTCACCAGTACATATCTGATCGCGCGTCCTACAGGATTCCGGCCTTCCCGAAACATAGAAAAACGATGAATTATCACATGGCCGTTATATAATATCTCATCTTTCTTCTTTTTATATATTTTCCGGACTTCGTCAGATACGCCTCTTGTCGGCATAGGGACATAGTTTTCAATATAAAAATCTGCTTCTGCAAAGGCTTCATACAGGTCATCCGTCAGATGGGAACTGGATTCCTGTTCTGGATAGCAGTATGCAGACAATTTCAGAATATGCAAGTTATTTACTCCTTACCAACTTTATTATCGTCTTCAGGCTTTCCGTTGCCGTTATCAATCCATAGATCGTCTTTAGATGTATTGGATTTGTTTGTGTAAAGGTTGTCTCTTCTAAAAACAGTCAGAAAAGACCTGAAAAAAATCTTAACATCCAAGGCAAACGTCATATGCTCCGCATACCAGGCATCTTTTAATCTTTTTTCCCTGACTGACAAATCATTCCTGAAATATGCTTGTGTATAACCTGTCAGCCCTGGTCTGACATTCATTTTAGCCATTTCGTCCGGTTGATAATTACTCAACGCCAAAGCACCGCTTGCTCTTGGCCCAATAAAACTCATATCTCCCTTAAGAATATTCCAAAATTGCGGTAATTCATCAATACTCGTTTTTCGAATAAATCGTCCAACTTTTGTGACACGATCATCATCCACCGCATTATAAGTACTGCCATCTTTGTTGGTCCAGTTCGGAGCATTCACAATCATCGACCTAAACTTTAGCATGTCAAATATCTTGCTTCTTAAGCCAATTCTCTTTGATCTGTAAAAAACCGGCCCGCCGTCATCCATCTTTATTGCTAATCCAACAAATATAATTACAATCCCTAAAAATGGCATTGCAGCTATCCCAATCAGAATATCTATACCACGTTTTATGTATTTATACATATTTACCTCTTTATATATATGTTCTTCAAAAGTTGAATCCGTGCATTTTCAGCATTTCTTTCAGCTTCCTCCACAGTATTTCCTCCGCAGATGACCCACCCACAGTTGTCTGATTTGTCCGTAAATATCCTTTGTATGTCACCTGGTTTTTTTCTCATTACAACAGCCAGAATCCCATTCGTTCCGATATATTGTTCCATTGGTTCTATTGCTTCAATTATTCCTGGTTCAGTAATCAGTAGCTTCGTGGCAATACATTTATTCTTCTTTGGTTCAGGATCCACCGCTTCCCCCAAAACCTGAGAAATATACATATCCATTTCATTCACACCTCTGGCAAGAGGTATGATATGTGAAGCAATAAGATTTTGCCCTACCCTGATTCCGCAATCTATAATATAGGCTCTGCCATTTTCTGATAAAATAACATCGAAATTGACGCTCCCCATATTAATGTCTAAAATCCTGATTGCCTTTTTTATTTCCTCACAAATTGCATTCTCTTTGTCTGTATCAATGCCTGGTGGAGTAGTATGCCCATATGATATTCCGGTATTTCCACTGGTATATCTCACAAAATTAGTCTTTACGATTGAATATATGTAAATCGCATTATTATGAATAAATGCTTCTGCACTATACTCCTCACCTCTGAAAAAATTTTCCACATATACTTCGCCAAAACGAGCCGCTTCAAAGGCACTATTTACGGCTGCTTCATATTGACTACTCTCCTGAACAATCACAACACCTTTGCTTCCGGAACCATCGCTCGGTTTAACCACACATGGATATTCATCCGGTACAAAACGAAGCATTTCATCGATGCTATGGAATACAGCAAATTTACCTTTTGTATTACAGCCAAATTCAATAAGCTTTTTTTTGATCTGATACTTATTGCTTGCTATTTCAGCCGTTTCGCGGGATAGTGCAGGAAGGTTCAGGCATTCCCCAATAAATGATACTGTCGGAAGGGTAATTGTTGCTCCATATGTTGCAACACCATCGATCTTTAACTCTTTCGCATAATCCAGGCATTCCTTTTGATTCAGAATATCGATGATTCTATACCCATTTGCTTCTCTAAAACCCGGAGCTGTTCTGTTTTTATCTGCACAATAAGCTTCCAGCCCTAATTCTCGGATTCTTTTTATCAGTGGAACCTGATAATTCCCACCGCCTACGACTAAAATCTTTTTCATTTATATCTCCAAGCACTTTTTTTCAATAATATCACTAACTTGCTGTACCTTTTGAATTGCTTCTTGAACATCATTTGCTTTCGCCACTACATATCCACAGCCATCAAGGTTTGTGTGATATTCGTTCACATGCATACCCTTTGACAAATGATGGAACACTTCAACATTATATTTATTTTCAATTTCCCGCATATCCGGAATACTATGTACAATTCCTTCATGAAATGCCAGCAAACGTGTGGCAACAGTTTTATGAGGATTTACACTTAAATTTACTGAGTCTCCAACCGCATTCTGGATCATAGCACCAACGTAATCAACACCTGTTCCATAGGGAATAACGCATGGACCAATCATATTTCCTCCCATGCGTGCACCAATGTCAACGATGTATACCTTCCCTTCATCCGTAATAAGCATATCCATATTGACAGAACCAAAGTTGATTCCCAAAGCAGTAATAGCCTTTTCCACGCACTCTTTTGCTTTTTTCTCGATTTCACATGATAATCCCGAAGGAATTGCATGTCCAAGTTCCGCATAATACGGTGGTCTTGTCATCCATTTTTTCATGATCCCTAATACATGTATCTGACCATCAACAACAATGCTTTCTGCTCCATATTCCTGTCCGGTAATAAAAGTCTCTATTTCTGCCTGGTGTGTAATTGACCCGGACATTGCATACATACACGCTTCCGCCAATTGTTCCGGATAATCCACTCTGCTTGTTCCGCGACTGCCTGATCCATCACATGGTTTTACGATTACAGGATAATTAAGCAGTCTCGCCAGCATTTCAATATCAGTATCTTTATCAACTGCATATGCTTGCTCTGTATCATCCACATGCTGCTCATACAAACGTTTACGTACACGATACTTATTTTTTATAAGTTTTGCCACTTCATATTTCAGTCCCGGCAGACCCATCTCCTGAGCAATATACGAAGCTGTCAAAACCCCAAAGTCAGTCGCTGCAGTAATTACCCCATCAATCTGTTCTTTTTTCGCATATTGCAAACATGCTTCTTCATCAATAATATTCACGACGGCATGCTTATGGGCGTGCGAAAAGCCTACGGCTTTCGGATCGGCATCAACAGTTAATGTCCTGTACCCCATTAAGACTGCCTTCTGAATGACAAAATCCTGCAGAAAGCCAGCTCCAATTATAAGAATCGTTTTCATATAAACCTCTGTTTCAGATGACTGCTATAACTTTTCTAATTACATCACAAATATGGTCCGTGTCTTCTTCGGTCAACAAAGTGTGTAACGGTAAAGAAACCAGATTTGAATAATAATCAAAGGTATTTGGGAAATCTTTCACATCCCAGCCGTAGGTTTTGTAAGCTGTCATCATCGGGAGAGGTTTATAGTGAACATTTGTTGAAACACCCTGTTCAGCCATCTTCTCTATAAAGAGATTTCTTTTCTCTGTATCAAACTCTGGAATACGAATCAAGTACAGATGATTAGAACTGTCCATTCCATCAACATGGTGACATAGATGGCTGATTCCCAGTTCGTCACACAATTCATCATATTTCCGGATGATCCGTTCCCGTTTCTCCAGCAGCTTTGGATAACGGTCCAGTTGCCGAAGACCGATTGCAGCCATAATATCGGTCATATTGCATTTGTACCAGGGACCGACAATATCATATTCCCAGGCACCTGCCTTTGTTTTTGCCAGAGCGTCCTTGCTCTGACCGTGCAGGGATAGAAGCTGGTAAAACTTGTAAATTTCCTTGTTTGTAACGCCTAATACTCGGTTCCACGTGCTGGCGCCGCCTTCCGCAGTGGTAAAGTTCTTTACAGCATGGAAGGAGAAAGACGTAAAGTCTGCAATCGCACCGCAGTATGTCTTTTTAAAATTAATAATCCGGGAAGCTCCAAGGCTATGTGCGCAATCAGCAACAACAGCGACCCTTCCGATACCTTTCTGGATTCTGGCTGACAGGTCTCCCAGCGGTGTGCCATCCGGTTCAAGAGGTGTAAACAGATCCTTTTTCCGCTTGACGATTTCAAAGATTCTTTCATAGTCGCAGACAATGCCGCCGAGATCTACCGTAATAACCGCTTTTGTTCTTGGAGTGATTGCAGCTTCCAGCTGTTCATAATCCATCTCAGGCATATGGGTGGATTTATCGCCGTCTTTCTGGATATCCACAAACTTCACAGTCGCACCGCAATGAATTGCCGCGGAAGCGCTGGCCGTATAGGTATAAGCAGGAACAATAACCTCGTCTCCTTCCCGGATTCCCAGGATGCGGAGATTCAGTTCCTCTGCCGCAGTAGCTGAATTCAGGCAAACTACACGGTTTTTCCAGCGATCCGGATCACGTTCGGTATCAACAGATGCATCTCCGGTTTCAATATATGCTGCAAGTCTTCTTTCAAGGAGTTTGGTTCTCGGTCCGGTTGTAATCCAGCCGGACCGAAGAGTATCCACAACTTCACCAATCTCACTATTACTGATGTCCGGAGGACTAAATGGGATAACCTGTTTGTCTCCTTTTGAACTCTGGATAACTTCCTGTGCACCGTAAAAGTTATCATTCTCTGCAGGGAAAGCAAAAAAGCTGGTATAGTCCCGGATAATTAACTTCTTTTTTTCACATTGATCATGAATGAACCGCTTTTCTTCTACGCTCAATGAAGAATCTGCGATGAAAACACATTTTACATTGCTATGATGATCCAGTGCCTTTTCCAGGGATGAATATACCTGCAAGCCATCCATCACTTTTACCCGGTTGTTTTTATCCACAACACAAACCGGACGATAAGTAATACCATTATTCAGAACACGAAGGATATAATGCGCTTCCTCACCTCCTCCTATCACCAGAGCATCTGCTTCTTTTCGTGAAATTCTATTGCGTTCAACAACAAAAAAACGGTATCCAAAGCGAGTAGCCGAAATAAAAACAAACTGGAGAGCTGCTCCGATAAAATAGAAAGTTAAAGGCATCCGCGCAACAAAAAGAAGTGTCCCCGCCACCTGTGCAACAGCTGTTATAGTTGACGCGAATACTATCCGGTTCATATCATTAACACCGGCATATCGCCACATTCCTCCGTATAATTTAAACAAAGCAAAAATAAATATGCAGAAAACAGTATAATATGGAGCAAATTGACTGTAAAAAAACGGAAGCCTCCGTAAAGATTCGTAAAATTTTCCTCCTACAAAGAAACGTACAAGAAGCGCCAAAAAATAGGCGGCATTAACGGAGATTATATCTAACAGAACAACCCATAAATCACTCTTTACAAATTCGATCACTTTGCTTTTTCTATTTGATTGTTCCATTGTGTCAAATGCCTCCGTACTAACATTATAAAAGCTCATTTAGAATATCTATACCAATACTGTCTCAACAAGATTCTATTTTCATAAGTCTATTTCCGACAAAATTACATAGTGAATCGGAATTACATAAGAAAACACATTTGCCATATCAGAATAACAAGCTAAAATCAGAAAAAAGAGTAAGCTCCGCCCTTCCCGGAATGAAAGAGTAAATTATACCGGGATTTGATTCTGCCCGCAGAGCTTGGTTGCTTGCGGGCAGGTCTGAGATATGCTCCGGGGCGTCCCGGCCTGCCAATCCGGTCAGTGCCGTTCTTCCCTTTCTTAATCGTCGCTGTACAGGAATTTCCGTATTGCTGTGATGTTGGCTTCCTTGTCAATCAGGTGACCTTGTGCGCCTGCAACAGTGTCGTAGGGTTGGGTTGCTTCCAGGGGAAGGACAGTTGTATGCAGGAGGTCAAAAATATCCGTTCCCTCACGCTGCGCCTGCAACGCAATCCGGGCAAGGGATAAGGTAATTGCCCGGATTTCCTCTTCTTCCATGTTGTTGGCGGACATTTCGAAGATCGGGGCAATCATTTTGAAAAGGAACGCGTAATCGTCGTCTGTAACGCTGTCCAGGTTGATTGGCCGTTTCCCTTCAGTGCTCTCCGGTTTTCCGGTTTCATCGGTATAAAGGGCAACACGGTTGGAAAGGAAGGTGCCCACACTGTGGAATAATGAGGCGATAACCTCCGCGTCCCGCTCGCAGCAGTTGTATACGGAGTCATACTGCAGCCAGCCGTAGCCAACGCCCTGCAGGCCTTTCAGGTGTGTATCCGGGCCAAAATCATTCAGATAATAATCTTGGGCCAGCATGTCAATAACCAGCTGGGAAAGAAATCCGGAAGCTATTTCCTCCTGCAGGCGAACCTTCTTGGAGGCCACCATACCGTTCAGGGCGTTTCGCTCAGCACGGGAAAGATCCACTGTCACGCCGCCGTACTCATCGATCAGGGAAGCCAGATTCAGGTAGTTCAGGGACAGGTAATGGTTGATGTTCAGGCCGAAGTTGTCGTTAAAGACTTTCATGGACTCTTCCGGACCGTTGTTGCGGTAAGGCATATCCAGCTTCTGGGGAACATCGTAACCTTCATAATCCACAAAGGTATCCCAGGTGAACATCATCAGGTGGATTTTTCCCCTGTTCGGATCCATGGCCGCCACCATCAGAGTATTACCGGCATTGCCCCTGTCATTGTTCATGCCCTCGTTGCAGATCAGCAGGAACGTAATCCAGTCGCTGTCCTCCGCTGCTGCTTCATTCAGCGTGAATACCGGCAGGAGGCAAAGCACCAGCAGCAGGGCAGTCCACCGGGCCAGTCTGTACATTGCGTTCTTTTTCATTGCTGACACACTCCTTTACGGATCCACCAGCACAGGCAGGCGGTCCTGGTCATACCGGCTGGTAACAATCAGGGTGCCGTTGGCATCATAGAAACCGTTCCACCCGGCGATGCCCTGGATGTTGTTCGTCAGGATGTTGTGAGAATCAAGATAACGTTCAGAAACAAGGCGTCCTTCGCTGTCATACTCGCTTTCCTTGCTGAAATAGCCTTCGGCGCAATGGGTCTGTGCATGGTCTTTGTCGTAATAGCCCTCCCAGACCCGGTTGCCGTTGTCGTCTTCTTCATATTCCAGTATTGCGTATCCGTCGTCAATGTTGGCTGGCTTTCCTTCAGCATCCAGGAAGGTGACCTCATGAACACGGGCAGCTGGATAGTATAGAATGCTGACACCCCAGGCGCCATTCACTGCCGCGCAGGGCTCATCCTGCGCATTCAGATAGTAACGGGTGGTTTTTTCCACGCGGCTGGCATTGGTCAGGTCATATGAATACCGGACAGCCGCATACCCTTCGCTGTTCCGGACGGGCTGTCCGTCCATACCGAGCCAGGTCTCCTTGTCGACCCTGCCAAAGGGTGTATATTCCTTGCCCACACCGTAGGCGCCATTTACGGCAGACGGGCTTCCTTCCGCGCTGAAGTATGTTTCCATGGATACCTGGCCGCGCCCAGTGTATTCATAAGCTACCGTGTTCACGCCTTCGGAGCCGACAGCCGGACTGCCTTCCGCGTCAAAGTAGCGGATACGGATCATGCGGTTATAGCGGTCGAAAGTCTGTTCCGATTCGATATACGCACTGTCCCGGAGCGTTTCATTCATTACACGCATCGTGTAGGTTCGTGCGTCAAAATCTTCAGAGACCAGAACCTTGCGGCTGTATCCACCTACCGGCACGGGAGCGCCTTTTTCATCCAGGTAATACTCTTCCTGAATTTGTCCGCTCTCCGTATAAGTGATGATATGGGAAGCGTAGCCGTTCCGGCAGAGTGCCGGGTTACCGGACGCATCATAATAGCACTCGCTGATAAGATGGCCGTCTTCGTCATATTCTTTCTTGTAAGTGGCATAAGCCGCACCTGTCGGTACTACCTGTAGTTTAGCCGTATCCAGATATTCTTCTGTCAGGCGGTTACCCAGCTCGTCATAGGTATACAAAGCCATGGCATAGCCCATAGTGGTATCGGTCAGGTTGCCCGCGTCGTCGTAATAGGCTTCTTCAGTGACGTTTCCGAACGTGTTATATTTTGTGGTTTTCCTGGCATAGCCGCGGTTGACCGTATGAAGCTTACCTTCCTTGTCATAATAGCTGACGGCAGTTTCCCGACCGGCTAGGTCGTAGCTGTAGCGTGCCTCAGCATAGTCGTTGGCATAGAATGTCGGTTGTCCAATCTCATTATAGAACTTCACAGAAGTTACTCGACCATCCGCGTTCACATCCCGGATCAGGGAGGAATACTTTCCGGAGGAATGAAGTGCTGCCTGTCCCTGCCGGTTCAGCAATTGTTCTTTGATACAATAGTTCCGTTGGTCAAACGTGAAGACAATCTCGGCATAACCATCTTTGCACCAGGTCAGTTCCTTGTTTCCGTTGTAATAGGATTCACGGATCCTGTTGTTGTTGTCATCGTACTCGTATTTGATTGCACAGTATCCGGAGGACAGTTGGGCCGGCTGTCCGTCCAAGTCCAGATATTGCCGGTAGGTCAGGCGGCGTCTTGTATCCCAGGTATTTACCATAGTTGCGTAACCGCCAGCGCCGTTCACGGGCAGGTTATTATTGTCCAGGTAGGTTTCTGTCAGGATATCTCCGTTTTTATCAACGGTGCGGCGTATGCCGGAATAGCCGGCTCTGATGTATGTCCGCTGGTATTTATCGTCCAGATAATAGATTTCGGTCAGGTTAAGGTCCTTGTCATAAATGAATTCGGAGACGGCATAGCCATCCCGGAACAGGGTGGGCTGCTTGGCAATATCCAGATATGTCGTACGCCAGACTTTCCCCTGATCGCTGTATTCATAGCGGATGCCGGCATAACCCTGGGAAATCATGACGTTTAGCCCATCCGCATCCAGATAGGTGACGCTGATTTGGCGATCCTGGTCATCATAAGTATACTGAATTGTGGAATAGCCAAACTGAGTCTCTGTCGCTTGTAATCCGGTGTTCAGGTACTCGGTACGAACTAAATTGCCGCGGGCATCGTATAGATTTCGTTTTGCAGGTTCGCGGCTGGTAAGAGAAGCAATCCGTTCGTTCTCATCCAGATACTGCTCCAGAATAACGTGCCCGTACTGGTCGTATTCCCGCTGCCAGACGCTGAAGCCTTCCGGCAGCCGAACCAGACGGTCCAGCACGTTCAGGTACCGAACCTGCAGGATATGGTCTGCGTTGTCATAAACGTATTCTCTGGCGGAAAAACCTTTCCGGTTAGTGGTCCGGTTGAAAACGTTGTCCAAGTAGCTTTCCTTAATCAGGCGCCCTCGTTCGTCGTATTCATAGGAGATCGCGGTATAGCCGTCCTCCAGCGTGGTCATCTCGCCGTTGAGATACCAGATGCTGCGGGTTCGGTTGTCCAGCGATACCGCATTGTATTCGTGCACCACGCGGTCATAGCCGTCCGGGAAACGAGCAGGCTTGCCTTCCGCGTCAAACCATGCTTCCGCTGTGAGGTTATCATGGGTGTCATAGGTATAGCCCGCGCTGCTGTAGATGTTTTGCTGCAGGGCGGGTGCTCCGTCAGCGCCGAACCATGCCTCACCTGTCAGGTTCCCGTGTGCATCCCAGGTCTGTACCTTTCTGGCATAACCGGAAGCCTGCATCAGCAGGTTGCCTTCAGCGTCTGTATATTCCTCTGTCAGCAGATTTCCGGCCGCGTCGTAGGTGAGTGTCTTTTTTGCGTAGCCCTTCGTGGAAACGGCGAGTTTACCGTCAGTACCGAAAGTTTGTTCTGTCAGCAGATTGCCGTTTTCATCCCAGGTGTTTTCGATAGCAGCATAATCACCACGCAGCATATAGGGAGCGCCTGTTTCGTCATAGTAGCGTTCACTCAACAGACGGCTGTCCTTATCGAACATCCGCCGGATTTCAGGCGCGCCGGCTACTACCCGGGCAACCTTGCCGTCCGCGGCATAGTAAACCTCCCGGGTCGTATTGCCGTTGACGTCGTATTCACAGATAAAGGATGCGTAACCGTTCCGGCATTCCGCCGGGTTACCGTTTTCATCGTAATAGCTTTCGGAAAGAAGCTGACCCTCGTGGTTCCAGACGCGTACTTCTTTTGCGTAGCCCTCTGCGATCCGGATCGGTTTGCCGTCCGCGCCGAAATAGACAGTATACAGATTGTTGCCCCGGAAATCAGTTTCACTTTCTTTCCTGGCATAACCGAAAGCGGTTTTTACCAGCAGCCGGTCCGCGCTGAGGTAAGTCACTGTAACGGTGTTTCCGGCATAAGTAGTATCGATCACTGCATATCCGTTTCGGTTTGCGAGAAGATTCCCATCCGCGCCGTAATACGCTTCCTCGATTACACGGTTTTCCGCGTCCGTCTGCCGTTCCATTTTAGCATAACCCGGATTGGCCGGAACCGTCAGCGCGCCGGTTTCGTCATAGTACGCGCGAAAGATAAGGTTGTCCGCATGGTCGTATTTCACTTCATAGGCCGCATATCCCTGGGCCAGAAAAATCGGATTTCCGTCTGTCCCATAGTAGTCCACCCGGTTTGTTTCACCGGTTTCCGGATCATAACGGAGTCTACGTGCGGAATAGCCTTCACTGATGATGATCGGTTTCCCGTTGACGCCGAAGTTTGCTTCGTACGTCATATGGTGCGCATGGTCATATTCCCGGGCAACCTGTGCACGGCCGCCTACCAGGGTCAGTTTGTCCTCCGCGTTGAAATAGGTAATACCGGTAATATCGCCCTGTTCGTCGTAGGTATAGAAGGCGGAAGCATAGCCGTTGCTGTTTGTCACCGGCAGTCCGTCAGCGCCGTAATACTTCTCCCCGGTATGATGGCCGGAGAAGTCGTAGGAGTGAACCTGCGTGGCATGGGGGCCGCTCACAGGAAGAGGATTCCCATCCTCCCCGAAGGTCGCCTCCCATAGGAGCTGACCGTTCCGATTGTATTCCCGCATTGAAGCAGCTTGGCCGGTGCGGGTAGCGGATAAGTTGCCATTTGCATTGTAGTAATATACAGATGTTTGTAGCTGGTTCCTGTCGTAGGTGTAAACGGCACGGTGAGCGCCGGTATGCACACTGACATCAGGATTTCCGTCGGCGTCAAAAAATTCTTCCGCCAGGAGCAGATTCCGCTTTGGCCCGCCATATTCCATGGCACGGGCATACGCGCCGGTAATACCTTCCACAGGGATGCCATCTCTATCAAAATAGGCTTCAGTAGCAGCTGGTTCTTCAGGATCAGTCCCTTTATAAGTATAATCCACCCAGGCATACTGGAATTCATCATTTCGTGTGGGCTGCCATTGATCATTGTAATAGACTGTACGGATTATCTGTCCATATTCGTTTCGAAAGTTTTCATATCCCGCATATCCAGACTTAATTTGTATCAGATTCATATCTGTACCATAAGTCTTTTCCCATTTCACTCCATCGGGATTGATAACCCATGCTGATACGCCATTGTCCATATTCTCAGATTTGTCTATTTTCCATTCAACACGAGCAAACCCGCCATTAGACTGAGTATATTCATCAAGAATATCATAATATGTTTCCCGATAATCCCAATCATCACCATTGTACTCCTGCTCTATCATGGATACGCCGGTAGAAATCATCGTACGCTCGCCATCCGCACCAAAGTAACGGATATAATGAACAAGATTTCCACCCTCATAATATTCATATGTAACCCGAGCATAGCCATTGAGCATTTTAATCAGATTCCCAGCACGATCCAGATAGTCTATCTGAATGACACGGTTTAGATCATCATAAGTATTTTCCATGGAAGCATATCCGGTAGCAGCAAGGATTGGTTCTCCCTCCGCATCCAGATAGTCCGTACGGATCAAATTACCCCGGTCATCATAGCTTCGAATTTCCCGATGCCAGCGTTTTACGCCAAGGATTTTTGTCTCGTCAATCCCGAAGATTTCTGTAGAAAGGAGCATCGGACGATGGTCTTCATTCTCTTTGCGGGTATCATATAGACGCTGACCTCCTGAATCAGCTTCAGGAAGATTGGCTGCAAAGTCAGCTTCAACCACGTTGGAAGGAAGAATCATGCCAAGTCCCATATTGTCAATCTGAGCATTTGATGCAGCAATTCTGTTTTTGGCATAAATATATACAATCCGGGCACCGCCTTCAGTACCAAGTAGAGGGGTTCCATCTGCTGCCTGATAGCGCTTGGTAATAATGACAGAGTTTTCGTCTTCTTCAACATCATAGAGAATCTTCGAATAACCTCCGACAGGCTGTGCAGGGCTGCCATCTGCATTGAAATATTCAGTAGCAAGCATCCGACCCCCGTCCCAGGTATCCCGGCGGTAGCTGTAACCTCCCGGAATCTCCGCTCGGGATCCGTTCGCCGCATATCGATCCTCAGTCAGGAGATGTTCCGTGCCTTCTGCATTCTTGCCATAGGAATACTCTGCGCGTGCGTAACCGCCATCCGCGTTCACGGGTTCTCCGCCAATGCCGGTATATACTTCGCTCAGGAGATTTCCCTGATCCGTGTATGTATATTCCGCCTTATGAAAGCCGCGTGCGTTAACAGCTGGGGCGCCGTTGAGATCGTAAGCTGTCTCGCCGGTTAGAAGGCCGTCTGCGTTCCATTCGCACTCCGTCTCTGTGTACGTGGGCAGGCTGAGCGGCAGGCTTTCGGCTGACGCTCCCCCTGCGGACAGGCTGCACAGCAGTGCCAGCACGAACAGCCTTGGTAAAAGCTTTTCCAGCACCCGCTGTCGGTTCAACTTTCGGAAGAATCTCATCGATTTTGTTCCCCCTTACGATGTCGTCATCCGTAGCTATTACTTCTGTTTCCAATTCCTCATCCAAGTCTGTTTCCGGTTCCTCTTCCGGTATTACCGGGTTCGCTTCCGATGCCGGGATCAATGGTGTCGAAGAGACACGGGACCGAGTTTCATATTGGTGGTAATATTGGTAACCCTTATATGATCTATGGTTAAAATAGCTGCCTTGCCGGATCTTTTCGCCACAGAAGACGAAGCCCAGCAGTTCCAGCCCGGTCATTTCCGACTGGATCAGGGCCTTGCGGATCTCCCGGTGATCCGAGAAATGCTGTCGGACCACGAAGACAGCACCGGCTGCGATGGTGGAAAGAGCCAGCGGGTCGGATACGATGTTGACCGGAGGGGCGTCCAGCAGAACCATATCGTACTCTGCTTCAAGTTCTTCCAGAAGGTTCTGCATTTCCTGGGATTCCAGCAGTTCGGAAGGATTTGGCGGTGCGGAGCCTGCGGGCAGCAAATCCAAGTTCTCCCGTCCGGAATTCAGGACGACATCCTGCAGCCGGGCGCTCCCAACCAGGACATCTGAGAGACCAATCGCGGCAGGGTCGTAGTGGAACATCTCCGCCTGGCAGGCGCGGCGCATGTCCGCGTCGATCAGCAGAATCCTTTTTCCACTCATAGCCAGGGAGATCGCCAGGTTTGCCGCGACAGTACTCTTGCCTTCCCCGGAAACAGCGCTGGTCAGCATTACGCTGTGCTTTTCTTTCCCAACCAGCGTATAAAGCAGGTTCATGCGAAGTTTGGCATAGCTTTCTGTGAGGTCCATGTCGCTTTGCTCATTCAGGAGGAAACTTCCGGGGTCCTTTTCGTCCCCCTTGCTCCGCCGTACGGAGGAAAGGATCGGCAGGGTATAGTTGTCCGTCAGATCGTCCGCATCCCCAACCCGCCGGTTCATCAGGAAAAGGATTGCCAGAATAACCATTGCCGCAACAGCTCCGGCCAGTCCGCCGATCAGCCCCTGGCGCTTATCGTTGCGGGCGTTGGCAAACCTCGGAACCGTAGCGAAATCCTGCGGCTTTGCGTCGCCGGCGCCGACCACATCCTTGAGGGCTGTCGGGGCTACCTGCAGCACGGCGTTGCAGATATCCGCAGAGAGCTGCGGGTCCGTTGTAGTGCAGCTAATGCGAACCATTGGCGTTTCATTCACGGAATGCATGGAAATCACAGAGCGAATGTACGCTGACGTGAGCCAGGGATATTTCTGGTTCAGGAGCCTCTCGCCTTCCGCGCCTTCTGCCTGCGATTCGATCCGGTACTCCAGCACGCGCTGCATGACAGTTTCGCTTCGAATAACCTCACTATAGATATTCACCAGCTGCACTGCGCTTGAAAAGTCTGAATTGCTGGCATAACCGTAGTTGACCAGATTCGGGTTACTGTTCGTGACGAACATGGTACCGGAAGTGGTATATGTATCTACAGCGTCCTTCGTCGCGCGGTAGTACATCACGCCGAAGCCGATGGCCGCGCAGATAATCACAAGCCAGATCCGCTTGAGAATATACATTGCAAGTTTGACCAGATTGATGCTGGTTTTCTGCTTGTTCATATCCCGCAGTTCACTCCCGAAACCGGGCGGATTGCCCGGCTGTACTTCAAAATAGGTATATCCGGATTATATTAACATATTTTTAATAAAAATTGCAAGAAAAAGGCGGAAATTCACAAGGAAAACAGCGTCGCGGAGACGGTGTCCGCTCCGGCTCTGCGGGGTACATTTGTACATTATTTTATTTTTTCTTATTTTTCTTCACCGGAATTCATGTTTCTTCATGTTTCTTCGCTTGTATGCAATGCTTTTTACTGATATGATTACGATGTCGAAAGTGAGCTCCGGCCCGCGTGTATGCGGGCGAGGAGCTTTTTTTCTGCAATTTTTGAAAGGAGAAAGGCCAATGGAGAACACTGAAAGAACAATCCTGAAGCCTGCCGGGGCGCAGGCAGCACACCGTGAGGCGGATGCCAGGGAGAAGATCCTGACGCTCGCGCCGCTGGCTGTGAAGGTCATCGGGAGGATCCTGCAGGATCCGGGCGCTCCGCTGCACGCGCAGATCCAGGCCATTGACATCGTGCTGAACCGCGCGTACGGGAAGCCCGATGCCCTGCTGAAGCTGAAGGCGGCGGAGCGGACGCCGGAGGAATCCGGCATCCGTATCCAGGCAGTCATCGAGAACATCCGCAGAAAGGAGACTTTGAACCATGAATGAAAATCCTCAAAGCTGGGTGGAGGAGCTGCTCAGCCATCCGGAAGCAATCGGCCGGGAGGTCGGTTTCCCGGACATGACGGAACTGCACGGGGAATGGATCCGTGAAATGGCTTTCGGCGAGGGGGATTACACCCTGCAGGCGCACCGGGGGAGCTACAAAAGCTCCTGCCTCGCCGTGGCAGTCGCCCTGATCCTGATCACCTGTCCGGACAGGAATATTCTTTTCCTGCGGAAGACGGACAGCGATATCGCGGAAATGATCGGAATGGTCGCCAAAATCCTGCGGACGGAGTTCCTGCAGGACCTGGTGAACGTTATCCACGGGATGCCGCTGCGGATCGTTTCGGAGGGCATGGACCACATCACCACAAACTTCTGGAAATCCCCCATGGGCGCCCGGCAGCTGCAGGGCATCGGGATGCGTGCTTCCATCACCGGGAAGCACGCGTTTTACGTTATCACGGACGACATCTGCAACCTGACAGACCGAATTTCCCGGGCGGAACGGGAGCGGACGAAGCTTCAGTACGACGAGCTGCAGAACATCCGGAACCGGGGCGGAAGGATCATCAACCTGGGGACGCCCTGGCACAAGGACGACGTGTTCGGCAAGATGCCGAATATCCACAGATACGACTGCTACAGCACCGGGCTGCTGACCCCGGAGAAGATCGACGAGCTGCGGCAGTCCATGGCGCCTTCCCTGTTCGCGGCGAACTACGAACTGGCCCACATCGCTTCGGAAGACGCGCTGTTCGAAACCCCGCCGGTGTTCACGGAGGAACCGGAACTGCTCAGAGACGGCACTTCCCATATCGACGCCGCTTTCGGCGGAAAGGATTATACTGCCTTCACCTGCGCCAGGAGGCGCGGCAGCAGGCTTTACCTGTACGGCCGGCTCTGGCGAAAGCACGTGGACAAGGTGATTGACGAATGCGTCGCGGAGGCGGACCGGCTGGTGTGCTGGCCGCTGTACTGCGAGGACAACAGCGACAGGGGATTTCTCGTCAAGCAGCTCCGCAGGCAGGCAAAATGGGGAAAATCCTACACGGAGAACCAGAACAAATATGTGAAGATCGCCACATATCTGCGGAAATGGTGGCCAAACATCGTTTTCCTGCGAGGAACGGATCCGGAATACATCAACCAGATTATGGACTACACCGAAGACGCCGAACATGACGACGCCCCGGACAGTGCGGCCGTATGCTGCAGAATCTGGGACACGAAGTACTGGGCGTGAGCAAAGGAGGAAGAACCATGAAGAAAGAAGCGCCGAAACACTTTACCCTCGACCGGGATACCATACTCCCCTGCCCCATGCCGGAAGAGGACGCGCAGAGCGCGCTGGAGCAGCTGCGCGGAATGGCTTACCGGGCTGCTGCCCGGATCGAAACGATCCTGAAGAACCCGAAAATACCGGACAGCGCGAAGCTGCCGCTGGTGAACATCGTGCTGGACCGCGTATACGGAAAGCCGGAGGAAATGCTGAGCATCCAGAGCGACGAGCGCGCGCTGGAAAAGTCCGGGGAACGGATCCGGGCGATCGCGGAGCGGGTGCACTCGAACACTCGAACACTCGAATGAGGAGGCAGTTGCATGTATCTGAAAGCAATTCAGGTTCCCATCCCCTTTGACAGGGGGAAGATCGTAATCCGGAACGGAAAGGCCGTTCAGGTGGAAGTGAAGCGGACCTATTCCAGCGAGACAAAGGATTCAAGGGTCATCCGGAAAACCATCGGGCAGGTGGTTCCCCTGTTTGAGGACCGGATGTACCCGAACGAGAACTATTTCGCGCTGATCCCGAACGATGTGCCGGAAGAAATCCGGGATCCGTTCCTGCTCCGGTGCGCAAGAAACCGGGAAAAGGCCGAACTGCGAAAGGATCCCGCCGCGCTGCAGCGGCGGGTTGCCGAGGGCGTGCGGCAGCTGAAAATGAAGGGCGCGGCAATGAGTGGGGCCGCTGAGGAGCCGTACCCGCCCGGACAGACGCCCTGGTACATTACGGATATACACGATCTGAACTACATCCAGAGCGTGTTCAACTCCCTGTATGACCTGATGGAAATCTACGGCGCCAAATATCCGGACAGCGAAGTGGACGAATATAAGGTTGAGATGATCAACCGGATTCTGAAAGAGCTGAAGGAAACGCTGCCGGCACACATGATCATCCAAAATCTTGAGCTGATCCGGGAATCACAGGGCGGAAGAACCTACAGCGACGTGCTGATGCTGATGACATGGTATAAACAGGCGCTGCCGGAATGAGATAAAAGTCTTAGTGCTTTTGCCGGAACAAAAAAACAACATATGCAAAATATGCACATGTTGCCATTAGCGTGAATCATGAGGTCATCCTCGTAAGGAAAGCACCGGTCAAATTGATCCCTTAAAATACTCCGCATGCAGGGGCGCCGTTTTCAACCCATTTGCCATTGATCGTTCCAGAGTATCCATTATACGCGCGACACGTGAAACTAGCATTCGAAAAGTTTTCGCATTTTGAGCCCTGCTGATAGTCACCACAATGAACCCCATTGCCATCATAGTTCTGGCAATTCCCAGGATTCGACGAATCATATGGAGGACAAGTAAAATTTCCGCTGAATGCCATAAAAATGTTATCCTTTACGTTAATCACTTCGATCTCCGGCTTTACATACTTCATTGATAAACCCCCCTGAATACCTGATTTGTCTGAAAATTTACTTTATAATACCAGAAAAAACATCGCCTGTCAATGAGTCAGTGGGGAGTCAGTGGGGACGCTTCTCCCGTTTCATGCGCCGCGAGGGTCGGATCTGCATGATCCGGCCGCGCGAAAAAAGCTGAACCGCTTTCGCTCAGCCTGGTTCGGGTACCTGATGTCAGGAATCACCGTGCCGGAGATTTCATCCTTCCGGATTCCGGTATGTCACGGACGCCTTTCATATAAACATGACCATATAATGAGGAAGGGTGATCTTTTTTCCGGAAATACCAATATTTCCCCCGATCAGCTTATACGCCCGGGCCGGATTCCGTTTTTCCAAAAATTCATTGAGAGAGCGGGTTTCACCTCTTTTGGACTTGACTTCCACGGGAATGACGGCTCTCCCGGAGTCGCAGGGTCGGATCTCCCGACTCATGGCATTATCTGTTGACAAAACTGATGCCTTTTTTGTATCATATGATTAGTTCCATTTTTCTGAAGTAATCTGTGCGAGGTGACATCCATGGTGATATTGGATATTAAGCTTGACAATCTACTTATATTCCATGATTTTTCAATGAATCTTTCCTATCCCAAAAAGCCGGTTCATACCACCATTGAAAATGAGCACCTGGAAGGCCGCAGCAATTTCCGGTATAAAAAACTTGTTGTTCTGATGGGGGCAAACGCCACCGGGAAAACTGCCCTGGGAAAAGTATTGATTGGAATCTTTAATTTTATTTACAGGAAAGAAGCCAACAAACTATTTCCGCTAATAGATAATTGTATGGCTCCGGCTTCTTTTTCGATCGATCTTGCTTTTCCGGAACACACTCTGTACCGAATCACTGCCCATATCAAGCCAAAGCACAATATAAACGATGAATACTCCAGTGAACATGTGGATGTTTCTGTCCGGCATGTCAGCATTCTCAAAAACGACAGCTACGAAACTGCTGTAAAGCGGCTCGTTGCTACAGAATCACCGGGAAAAGATTATTACGGGAAAATCCTGGAATCTGTCCCCGAACTAAGCTGGCTGTTTGAAGATCCTTTTGCTTCAGACGGAAGGCAAAGGCCCATCAACCCTGCCGATTATGATCTTTACGCCGACATATTGAAAAGTACGCTGCAGACGCTGGATCCACGCATTCTGAAAGTCGAGAAAGTACCTAATGTTGATAATTCATATGCCATTTTTTATCCCAATCATACGGTTCTTATACAGGACGGAAGCATCACATCGCCCGATAAATTATCCAGCGGAACAAAAGACGGAGTTGGACTGGCTCAATTAATCACCGGCATGAAACTTGGGACTTATGCATTCTTTTACTGCGATGAGAAATTCTCCCATATCCATACGGAGCTTGAGAAATCTTTTCTCTCAACCATGATTGATCTGATCCGGCCGAACTGCCAGCTGTTCTTTACCACCCATAATCTGGATATCCTGGATATGGACCTTCCTCTTCATTCCTTTGCTTTCCTGAGCAGGGATTATGGTTCAGATCATCACATCTCATGTACATTCGCGTCTGAATATCTGAAGAAAAACAACGTGTCCCTCCGGAACGCGGTTGAAAACGATCTGTTTTCCACTGTGCCTTCCGCCGCTGAGGTCTACAAACTCGCAGAGCGGTGAGAGGAGGCGGACCGGATGAGATTATCCAACACCCGAATCCAATACTACGTGGAAGGTGAATGTGAGCAAAAGCTCGTCAAAACATTGGTCACTCATAACCCTAGTAAATCGTTTATAACTGGTCGCGTACAGTTCCCCCGAATTAGCTTGTACTGCTTTATTCTTCCTGTAGATACTTATTAATCTTTTCGATCCAATCATTTTCCGGATTTTCAAAGTGCTGCAAAAACACAATAAAATTAGTGCTTCCGGACTCATAATCAGGTTTATTGATCTCAGCCACTCTATTACGCATGTTCTGATAAGAACTCTGGAATATCTTTTTACAGATTTCAATGATTTGATCTTCGTGGGCGTCATAGTTTTTTACGCCTGTCCATTTTTCGATTTCAGTGCTGTTTGTCTTCTTTCCCTGGTTTTTCAGCAATACTTCTCCAAAGTGTAACAAAATAATCTGCATCGTGCAGGGATTCGCATAAATGATTATTTTATCGGAAGCTTTTCTCTTGTTCAGATATGTATTTATTTTACGTTTTACGTTTTCATATTCCTTGTGCGGTGCTTTATCTGTGTCACAAAAAATCAGAATAATTTCATCTTTGTCATTCTGATATGCATCTTGAAATCTGGCCGGGATATTGGATGCGCTTTTTGCATTAATCAAATGAAAACGATAAACACTACTCCAGACATTCAGCTCCGTCAATCGTTTAAAATACTCATAGTCTTCGTATCCTTCACAAATAACGCATATTCTGTGCTTTTGACAGATATCAGGCCGCTGTCCCACGAGCTACACCTCCTCTGTCAGCACAGGAAAAAGATCCGGCTCCGGGAGTGCGCCAAATACCCCGTTGCGGTATTTCTGAATTAAATCTGATGTATCACGTACGCCATCCCGTTCAGCGGTAAACTCAGACAAAGAATATAAATAAGCGTTTTCCTTGTCTTTATGAACAAACCATATCTGTTCTTTTCGAAACAGTTTATGGCAGTCCAGCAAGGAAACATCATGAACAGTTGCAATAATCTGGGCATTCTGATTCAGTTCATTGTTGAACAATGCAATTATCGCTCTTGTCAAACGGAAATGCAGGCTGTTATCCAATTCATCCACAACAAGAATACGACCGTTTTCCAGGGCATCTATTACATAACTTGCAAGAGCCGCCATCTTTTTGGTTCCCGTAGAATCATACAAGAGGCTGGGAACTTTTATACCGCGATATACAGAAGTCAGATGCAGCATTTCTGTTAATGATGCGGACAATGCAATCGCGTTTTCCTGTGGTTTATTGTCTTCTACGTTCTGTTTTTCCAAAACGATTTTGACTTCATCGTCTGACAAATATCTGAAATCATCTAAAGATAAATCTGCATTCAGAATGAATTTTGCGATTGCCTGATGCTTTTTTTCCGACTGCTTCAGCATATCAATTGTTTTCTGAATCGGTATATTATTCATGTCCACGATGTCAATCCTGGAAGCAAAAGAAGTAATCACTTCTTTTGCTTTTTGTAAGTACGGAAAAGAAGTGGTATCAAGAAGGTGTATCAGGATATTATTTTTTGCCGCGACCTGCATAACCGATGTAAGGCCTTTGTCTTCTGCAAAAAACATACCACTGCTAATGTCGCGCATATAATACTCTTTTATCTTCAGATAGTTATGCGGATCCCTCTGGATTTCACAGAATTTTTCAAATACGTATTCGCCTTTGGAGGTATCATACTTTATTTCAAATTGAAATTCCTCCTGCTTTTCTATAAATGCTATCCCTAACTCTATAATTGGATTTGAGGAAAAAAGGTTATTGCTCAGATTGGGATTTTGATTCAGGAATAGTTGTTTAAATACCTGAAGAACCCGAACAAAGTTGGTTTTTCCCGCATTGTTTGGTCCAATGAGGATTGCCGATTTCAACACATGAGCATGACGAATACTCGCAACATTGCTGGAAAACTTTTTGTAATGCATATTTGCTATCATAGAAAATTCTACTTTTCGATTAAAGATCAGACAATTATTGATTTTGACAGATAAAATCATGCACTTTTCCCCCTTTGTTCATCTATATTACCACGGTTATTATTTTCATGCAATAATTTTACATAAAAATCAGGAAACGGAGACGGTTCTGGTTGACTTATTCTGGCGGGAAATGAGTTGGCAGGGACGGATCTCATCAGGATCTCATTCCGGATACAGTTACTTAATTCAAGTGTCCATTTTCCGGGGATTATTTTAGGATTCATCTTTTATAAGGAAATGCATCAAATCGGAGGATCAAAACAGCCAATTATGCATCAAATCGGAGGAACGAGTCAGTGTGGTTCTTGAGTCACGGGGTCAGTTCTCCCGACTCATTCCCGTCAAAAGCAGGCTGAAACAGATCCTGCCGGATTTTTCTGTGAATCAGCGCCCGGCGGCACGGGCGATGGTTTCAAGAACCTCTATCCGCCGGGCGGCCAGGTCGCGGATCGCGGCAATACGGCGCTCGTCCAGGTAATCCGCGGCCCTTTCGTCGGACAGGACGGTGGAGATGATCTCCGGGACTTCGGACAGGGCGGAAAAATCAATCCAGTCAAAGGAAGTTACCAGCTTCAGCTGTTCCTCGTGGGTTTTCCTGAACGGCTTGCAGATAATTTCATCCCTGTCCTTCATCATAAATACTGTCTTGTCGCAGCCCAGGGAATTGCCGCTGTCAAAGACCGGCGCCATCCCGAGCCACTCCAGCGTCCGCGCGTCGCGGACTGCCCCGAAATTGTTCAGATGCCGGTCCTCGTTGAGAATGATATAGTCCAGGACGATCATCCGGTCCAGGAACGGAACGACGCCGGGGATTCCCAGTTTTTCCGCGCAGTTCACAAAATGCCGGTAAAGCGACTGATTGTTCGGTTGTTTTCGCGTCTGAATGATCCGCCACGCAGGGACCAGTTCCGTGTTTTCATCCACGAAATCTGCGCAGAGACTGTAGGGAGCTCCTTTGTTCCAGATCACCGTATACGGGACGCAGGGAATCCCAAGCAGCTGCATCACCCGGGTGGCGATCACTTCGTTCAGGGGCTGCTGGCGGTACGGATTGGAGCCGCCCTTGACCAGGCAGCGCCTGCCGTCGATGATTCTCCAGCGCTTTTTCAGATTTCCGTCAGAGGTGTTGTCCGGCGAAGAAAAATTGATTGCGTTGGATCTTTTGGCAGCGCCGAACAGGATGTCGCCGATATCTTCCGAAAAATCGTTGGTAAAGAAATTGATATCTTCCCATGCCAGGCTGCTGCCTTCCGGCCGGATCCAGTACTGATCCGAAAGGCTCAGGCCGCAGCAGCGGACAAGAAGCGTCTTTGTATCCGCGATTTCCAGGGTCTCCAGCGCCTCCCGGACACCGGAACGGCTGGCGGGAATGGAGCGTTCCATCCACCATTCGTTGATGCTCTTCCTGTCCAGGACGCTGTTCCGGAAGACCGTTCCGACCGGAAGATGCGCTTCAGCCAGGACCGTCCCTGTTTTCTGAATCAGGCCGGTTGTTTCATCCAGCCAGAGCTCCGCGACAGGGATCTCCTTATGCATCAGAAGATAAGGAGAAAGGGAATCCTCCGCTTTCTTTCTTCCGGCGGGGAGTCCGGCAAGGTCCGCTTTGGCGGCTTTCAGTTCCCCCTGCAGCGCCTTGCGCCGTTCAATCTGTTCAGAAAGGGGAGCAATCTCTTCATCCCGGAGATACCGGGCCTTTTTGCTGCCGTTTTCCGACCACTGGTGGTAAAAATATACCCGTGAGCCGATGACCTTCCTGGAGATATACCCTTTCGGCAGCTCACTGATCTCCGCCGTCAGGGAAGCAATACGGTCCAGCTGTTCCTGCCTGTCCACCGGAATCCCCCCTTTCTTATACTCCGGACTATACCCCGTATTAACCCTCGTTGTCAACCCCTGAGTCACTGGAGACGGTTCTCACTGACTCATTTTCCCGCCAAAATGAGTCACCGGGGACGGATCTCCCGGCTCAAAAAAGCAGCATGCTCCAAAATGGAACATGCTGCCGATCATGGGATGAGCCACGGGGTCAGGTCTCCTGACTCATTCCTCACAGCTCGAAGGGGATGATGTCGCTCAGGGAGCTGCCGCCGTAAATGTCGTTGAAGACGAAGGCGAAGAGCATCTGCAGGCTTTCTTCAGAGTCGTCTGTGGAGAGGTCCTCGTAGGTTACGGTCATGCCTTCCTGCCAGCGGATCACTTCCCCGTCGAATTCCGTCTCTTCGGGTTCTTCCTCATCATCAACGAAAACATACATGGTATAGACTGGGATGATCTCGTCCCCGGGCTGCAGCCTGGTCATTTTCCGGAGCGGCAGGCCGTTTTCGTCATAGCCGGCGCTGGCGCCGAGGATGCGGCCCTCCGCGCTGCCGGCGGGGAAGACGGCGACCAGGTAGGTGTATTCGCCGTTCAGCTTCACGGGGATCAGGCTGCGGCGGCTGCGGTCGTTGCCGGCCTGGTCATACATGGGCACGGGCTGCCCGCCGAAGAAGGGCCAGGTGCCGTCATACAGGCTGACCACCGTGCCGGTACTCCAGTCGATGAGGTTGTTGCGCATGGTGCCGAAATCCACATAGGCGGTGGACTCCTCATCGCTGACATCCAGGAGCAGCATGCCCTCCACATCGTCCAGGGCCAGAAGGTCATCCTCGGAGAGGGTGACGGTGAAGCCCTGGTCGCTGTCCGTGATTGCGTATTCCTCCGCGGCGGACTCCCCGCCGTAGCTTTCCGACTCGTCGTCCCAGGACAGGCAGCTGCCAAGCCAGGAGAAGGAAACGAAACTGCCGGCGGGCTCAGCACCCTCCGTGAGCTGTGTCGCGCCGGTGACGCCGGCGGTATGGCTGCCGCCGGTGAGGCTGGCGGCGTAGGTTGCCACGAAATCCGTCCAGCCGGGGATCAGGCCGGCAAGGTCCAGCCCCTCCCGGTAGGTGTCAAAGGACGCCGCGGTGTCCTGGGGCAGGAGGACGGACATGCCGCAGCAGGGCTCCAGGTTGTCCGTCTGGGCGGAGAAGACCACCGCCCGGGACAGGCAGCGGCGGGCCTCCGCGGCCGTTTCCGCGTCAAAGCCCGCGTAGGCGTCCAGCATGGCGCCCAGGTCCACCATATCCCAGCTGGCGTCATGGAAGGAGCCGAAGGCGTACATCCGGCTGCGGCCGCGCCTCACGGCGGACATGTTGCCGCGCTCCAGCTCCCCGGAGAGCACCCCGGCGAACCGCTCCATGCAGTTTTCCAGCGCCCCGACCTCGGAGAGCTTCACGGCGCTGAGGGTCAGGCAGGCGTCCGGATCCTCCGCCGTGCCGGCTTCCAGATAGGTATCGATGATGTTGGCGCAGATTTCCTCGTCCGAAGCCGCCGGAGAGGCTTTCAGGGCGGACATCCAGGCGGCGTAGTCCCAGCCCGAGCCGGGCTCCAGCTCCTCGCTGGCGACGTAATATCCGATATTGTAATGGGACAGCATGGCGGCCATCTCATAGGTGCCCATCATGCAGGCATCGCAGCCGAAGATATTGATATGCTTATCCTGCGGGAGGCTTGCGAGCACGGCGCTGATCTCCGCGACGGTCAGGCTGTCGTCGTTCGCCGTTTCGTCAAAGCAGACGCCGCCCTCCGAGCCCGCGCCGTGGTTCCACAGCACCACGACGGTGCGGTCCGCGGGATAGTTTTCCAGGCCGTAGGACAGGAATTCCAGCAGGCTTTCCGCGCTGCCCATGGACGCGCTGCCCCAGTCCGCCGTATAGGCGTCCCCGCCCCGGATTTCCACCAGGGTGCGGGTATTTCCGCCCAGGAAGTCAAATTCCCACTCCTTCGCGCCGCCGGCCAGGACGACCACATTGTCGTTCTCCCCCAGATCCGCCTCGGCCATTTCTGCCATGTCCTCGCAGCCCGCGTCCTGCAGGTCCGTTCCGCACAGGTAAACCAGGAGCGTCGTCGTTTCCGCCTGCGCCGCCGCGCAGCCCAGCAGAAGGGCCAGCAGCAGGATCAGGCCGCAGCAGAGCGTCTTCTTCATTATATATTCATCCTTTCCGGGCGCGTCCCGCGCCGGGAACATTATACAGAACAGATGAAACACTTGCAATCGTCCCCGTTTTCTGTATAATGTTTTTCCGGTTGCGCTGCCGGAAGGCAGCCGCGAAAAAGAGGGGGAAGTTCCCCATGGAAAGAGGTAGATACCCATGAAGAAACTGTTTGCCCTGATGTTGGCCCTGTGCCTGAGCCTGACCGCTTTCGCCGCGCTGGCGGAAACCGCCGCCGCCGCCGAGATCACCTGGGAAGAAGTCGCGCCCATGCTGGAGGCTTCCGGCCTCACCGGTGAGTTCGTCACCTTTGACGAGATCGCCGTGAAGCTCTTCGTTCCCGAAGGAATGACGGCCGCGGAGCTGACTGACGAAGACCGCGAGAAGGGCTACATCGGTTACTATGCCGCGGAAGACGGCGACGCCATCGCGATCCAGTACGTGAACGTGGAAGGCATGACGCTGGAAGACTACGCCGCCTCCATCCAGGGCGACGACGTGACCGGGCTGGAATTCGGCACCGTGAACGGCCTGCCCTGCATCTCCTACGAATACAACGACTGCCTGGTCTGCGCCTTCACGACCCAGATGGGCTACATCCTTGAGGTGACCGTAGGACCCGCGGCGGACGACAACGCCAAGCTTGGCGCCAGCGTCGTTCTGGCCTCCATCCAGGCCGCGGAATAATTCATCCATTCCGCCGGAATGAGTCAGTGAGTTCTCACTGACTCATTTTTTGTCCGCGTGACCCGATCCGGCCGGAGCGTGAAGTGATTCCGCGGTCCGGAAAATGATGCGTTGAAACCTGCGGAGATACAGGATATAATGAATTGCCCGGCTATGCCGCAATGAAGGAGGTGAATCCGGTGTTCTGTCTGAAACAGTATGATACAGCGCTGCTGTCGTTTGAGATTGCCGAAGATCCGCTGGAGGGCCAGAAATGCCGGATTCTCGGGATTGACGAAGCGCACTCCGGCATGCTTCCCATCGGCATGAAGAAAACGGACGAAGGCCTGATGGCCTGGCTCCGCAGCCGCATCATTCCCAGGAACCGGGAATATGTCGACGCGCTGCTCGCGAAGAGCGGACTGAGCCATAACGATACAAAGGGCATTCTGCAGGTCTGCAGAGGGCTTTCCCTGAATGACAGCTACTGGGTTGTTGAAGAGGATTTCACAGGGAAATACGCCGATTACAACCTGTATGAGCACGACTTCGTAAAGATGCTTTCCCTGATCGCCTATACGGGATACGGCACTTCCCGGGCAAAAGGTTTTTCCTCTTCACCGGAATTCACCACCGCCGGAATGCTGCGTAAGGGATGGCGCCGGCTGAACGGGAAGATCCTGCTTTACAAGGGCGGATCCAGCGGAGCGGCAAACACGGGCAACGAACCCTATTCCGAGTTCTACGCAGCTCAGATCGCGGAACGGATGGGGATCCCGCATGTGCCGTACGGCCTTTCCCAGTGGAAAAAGTGCCTGTGCTCCACCTGTGAGCTGTTCTGCGATATCGATCATTCCTATGTGCCGATTTACCGGTTCCTGGAAAACTGCACGCTGAGAACCGTATCCGAATACCTGAAAACATTGGGCGGATCATACTATGACAGCTTTGCGGACATGCTGGTGTTCGACGCGCTGATCTGCAACGAAGACCGCCATTTCGGCAACTTCGGCTTGATGGTGGACAACAAAACGAACCGGCCTTACGCGTTTGCGCCGCTCTTTGACCACGGACTGTCACTGTTCAACTACGCGATGCCGGACGATATCAGAACCATGGACGAATACGCGAAAACCCGTTCTTCCTCCTACGGCGTTCCTTTTGAGAATATCGTAAAAGAGTTTATTGCCCCGCGGCAGAAGGAACAGCTGAGAAAAATGATCAGCTTCCGGTTTGCAAAGCATCCCGCGTACAATCTGCCGGCGGAAAGGCTGAAGGCCATTGAAAAAACCCTGCAGAACAGGGTTCAGGCATTTCTCAGTTTTCCGGATCATGGCTGACGGGCCGCAAATCATGTGATGAATACGATATGAGGAGGCATTCATGAGTCACGGGGTCAGTTCTCCTGACTCACAAATGAAATGTTTTTCCTGCGGCGGGTGGTTGTTCCCGGGCGGGTTGTTCTGATATAATTATACGGATACTTCTGATTTACGCTGCCTATATTTTTGCCGGAAGGGGCTGTGACCTGTGAGCGAACAGACGAAAACCAAACTGTTCCGTGAGAAAAGCCTGGAGGCGGTGGAGTCTCCCGAATCCCTGAACGATTACCTGCGGGTGACCTCGCCCGGGGTGTGGCTGGTGCTGGCCGCGGTAATCGCGCTGCTGGCCGGGGCGATCCTGTGGGGGATCTTCGGGCACATCCGGACCACCGCGCAGGTAGCCGTGACGGTGGAGGCGGGAAAGAGCTTCTGCTACGTCCCCTACGCGCAGGCGGACGGGGTCATGAAGCAGGGCATCGTGGAGATTTCCGGAAAGGAATATCCGCTGAACACCTCCGCGAACAGCGAGCTGGTAGTGCTGGCGGAGGATACCTCCATCCGCGTGCTGAAGGCCGGAGAGCTTTCCGCCGGGGATCCGGTGGTGCTGGTGCCGGCGGACACGGACCTGGCGGACGGGGTGTACGCGGGAACGGCCGTGACCGAAGACCTGCATCCCATTTCCCTGCTGCTGCAGTAAGGGGGTGGGATCGTGGCAGGCTTGCTTGGATTTGACCTGAAGAAAACGGTGCCGAAGCCCGTCAAGAAGGGCGTCGTGCGCGTTCCCGTGGTCATGCAGATGGAAGCGCTGGAGTGCGGCGCGGCCTCGCTGACCATGATCATGCATTACTACAAAAACTGGATCCCGCTGGAGCAGGCCCGGGTGGACTGCGGCGTCAGCATGGACGGCGCCAGCGCCAAGAACATCCTGGTGGCGGCCCGCAGCTACGGCATGAAGGCCAACGCCTGGCGGGTGGAGCCGGAGGACCTGGCTGATGAAGGGCCCTTCCCGTGCATCATCCACTGGGGCTTCAACCATTTCGTGGTGCTGTGCGGCTTCGAGGGGAAGCGGGCGGTGCTCAACGACCCGGCCCGGGGCAGGGTGAAGGTGGAATGGGAGGAATTCGACCGGGAGTTCACGGGCGTCTGCCTGTGCTTCGAGCCGGGCGAGGACTTCAAACCCGCCGGAAAGCCGAAGAGCGTGATCTCCTACGCGAAGGAGCGGCTCAAGGGTTCCGGCACGGCGGTGGCCTTCGTGGTGCTGACCACGACGATCTCCTCCCTGCTGGGGATTATCCAGCCGGCGTTTTCCAAGACCTTCCTGGACCGGCTGCTGAGCGGCACGAACCCGGACTGGCTGACGCCGTTCATGCTGCTGTTTCTGCTCTTCGCCGTGGTGACCGTGACGGTGTCGTGGATTTCCGCGGTATATTCCCTGAAAATCCAGGGCAAGATGGCCAGCTACGGCAACAGCGCCTACCTCTGGAAGGTGCTGCGGCTGCCGATGCAGTTCTTCTCCCAGCGGATGAGCGCGGACATCGCGGACCGGCAGACCACCAACGCCTCCATTGCCCACGCCCTGGTGCAGACCTTCGCGCCCCTGGCCATCCAGACCGGGATGATGGTCTTCTACCTGATCGTCATGATCCACTACAGCTGGCTGCTGGCCCTCATCGGGGTCGGGGCGATCGTCCTGAACCTGATCGTCTCCTCCGTCGTGACAGCGAAGCGGGTGAACATCACGCGGGTGCAGCAGCGGGATGCCGCGAAGCTTTCCAGCGCCACCATGAGCGGCATCAGCATGATCGAAACCATCAAGAGCAGCGGCGCGGAGAACGGGTTCTTCGGCCGCTGGGCCGGATACCAGGCCAGCGTCAACACCCAGAGCGTTTCCTACTCCAGGCTGAACATGTTCCTGGGGAGCCTCCCCAGCGCCATCACGGCCACGGCGAACATCGCGGTGCTGGGCATCGGCGTGCTGCTGGTGCTCCGGGGGCAGTTCACCGTCGGTACGGTCATGGCCTTCCAGGGCTTCCTGTACTCCTTCATGTCCCCTGCCTCCAACCTGATTTCCGCGGGGCAGAGCATGCAGGAAATGACCACCCAGATGGAGCGGGTGGACGACGTGATGAGCTATCCCGAGGACCCGGCCTTCCGGCCCCGGGAGAAGACCGCGGAATACCAGAAGCTGAGCGGGGCCATCGAGCTGAAGGACGTCACCTTCGGCTATTCCCGGCTGGGAAAGCCGCAGGTCACCAACTTCTCCATGACGGTGAAGCCCGGGCAGAAGATCGCCTTCGTCGGGCGGACCGGGTGCGGCAAGAGCACCCTGGCCAAGCTGATTTCCGGCCTGTACCGGCCCTGGAGCGGGAGCATCACCTACGACGGAATGACGCTGGACGAGATCGACCGGGACGTGTTCACCGGCTCGGTCAGCGTTATCGACCAGGATATCACGCTGTTTGAGGACACGGTCAGCCAGAACATCAAGATGTGGGACGACTCCATCGAGGACTTCGAGGTGACGCTGGCTGCCCGGGACGCTGGCATCTACGACGACATCCTGACCCGGGAGGGCGGCTTCAGCCACAAGCTGCTGGACGGCGGGCGGGACCTGTCCGGCGGGCAGCGGCAGCGCATCGAGATCGCCCGGGCCCTGAGCCAGGATCCCACGATCTGCATCATGGACGAGGCGACCAGCGCGCTGGACGCCCGGACCGAATATGAGGTTATCAAGAGCATCAACGCGCGGGGCATCACCTGCATCATCATCGCCCACCGGCTGAGCACCATCCGGGACTGCGACGAGATCATCGTGCTGGACAAGGGGCAGATCATCGAGCGGGGCACCCACGACGAGCTGTACGCCAAAGGCGGCGTATACGCGAACCTGGTCAGCAACGAGTGAGAAAGGAGGCTTTCATTCATGGGCTGGTTTGACGATCAGATAGAATTCCGGAAAAAACATGAACGGGAGCTCCTGAGCGACTCCTTTGAAAATATCGCGCGCTCCGTGACGGGGCGGAAGATCCGCAGCAGCCTTTCCGACCAGGAGGACGTGAGCGACGCGGTATCCGCCCTGCTCAAGCACATGGGCGTGAAGGAAAAGGAAGTGCCCGCAACCATCCGCGGCCTGCGGGACCGGCTGGACTATCTGCTGAGCCCCACGGGAATCCTGTACCGGGAAGTGATCCTGTCCAAAGGCTGGCAGCGGGACGCCATGGGGCCGCTCATCACCAGCCTGAAGGACAGCGGCGCGGTGATCGCCGTGCTGCCCTCCGACATGGGCGGATATGAATACACGGACCCGGCCACCGGGAAAAAGGTCAGGGTCAATGGCCGGACGGCGGCGAACATCAGCGAGGAAGCGCTGTGCTTCCACCGTCCCCTGCCCCAGCGGGAGCTGAAGCTGCGGGACCTGCTGAAGTACATGCTCAGCTGCCTGACCCTCCGGGACGGGATCAGCTTCGGCCTGGCCGCGCTGGCCATCACGCTGGTAGGCCTGCTGACGCCGAAGCTGAACCAGATCCTGATCGGAAAGGTCGTCTCCACCGGCAGCACGCAGCTGCTCGTCGCGGTGGTGAGTTTCCTGTTCTTCGCCACGGTCACGACCATCATCCTGACGATCATCCGGAACATGCTGCTGTCGCGGATCCGCTACAAGCTGAGCATCAACGTCAGCGCCGCCACGATGATGCGGATCCTTTCCCTGCCGGCCACGTTCTTCCGGGACTATTCCGTGGGCGAACTGAACCAGCACGTCGACTATATGGACTCCCTGTGCACCACCATCGTGGACAGCGTTTTCTCCACGGCGGTGACGGGGCTGTTCTCCCTGATCTACCTGTTCCAGATCTTCGCCTTCGCGCCGAGCCTGGTCTGGCCCAGCCTGGCGGTCACCCTGGTGACGCTGGGAATCAGCCTGCTGAGCGCCCGGGTGCAGATGCGCGTCGACCAGGAAAAGATGCAGCACACCGCGAGGGAGCGGGGCCTCGTCTACTCCCTGATCGGCGGCATCCAGAAGATCCGCCTCAGCGGCGCGGAAAACCGGGCCTTCGCCAAGTGGAGCCAGCAGTACGTCAAAAGCGCGGAGCTGTCCTTCAACCCGCCGGCCATCATCCGGCTGAGCAGCGTATGGACCGCCGCGGTCTCGCTGGCGGGCACCGCGGTCATGTACTACGTGGCGACGAAGAACCGGGTCAGCATCTCGGACTACTACGCCTTCAACGCTTCCTATTCCTATATCTCCGCGGCGTTCACGTCCCTGGCCTCCATGGCGCTTTCCGCGGCTTCCATCAAGCCGATCATCAACCTGATGAAGCCGCTGCTGGCCGCCCAGCCGGAAATCTCCTCCTCCAGGGAGACGGTGACGCGGCTTTCCGGCAGCATCGAGCTTTCCCACGTCACCTTCGGATACGACCCGGAGAGCAAGCCGCTGTTTGAGGACTTCAACCTGAAGATCGCCCCGCGGGAATACGTGGCCATCGTCGGGCGCAGCGGCTGCGGCAAGAGCACGCTGGTGCGCCTGCTGCTGGGCTTTGAAAAGCCCTCCCGCGGTATGATCACCTACGACCGGAAGGACCTGCAGCACCTGGATCTGCACAGCGTGCGCCGGCAGATCGGCGCGGTGATGCAGGACGGAAAGCTCTTCTCCGGCAGCATCTTTGACAACATCACGATCTCCGCGCCGACGCTGAAGCTGTCGGAAGCCTGGGAAGCCGCGGAGATCGCCGGCATCGCCGACGACATCCGGGATATGCCCATGGGCATGAACACCATGCTGGCGGAAGGCGGCGGCACCATCTCCGGCGGCCAGCGGCAGCGCATCCTGATCGCCCGGGCCATCGCGCCCAAGCCGCGGATCCTGATCTTCGACGAAGCCACCTCCGCCCTGGACAACATCACCCAGCGGAAGGTCTCCGAGGCCCTGGACAAAATGAAGTGCACCCGCATCGTCATCGCCCACCGGCTGAGCACCATCCGCCGCTGCGACCGGATCCTGGTGCTGGACAGCGGCAAGATCGCCGAGGACGGCACCTACGATGAGCTGATCGCCAAAGGCGGCCTCTTCGCCGAGCTGGTCGAACGCCAGCAGCTGGACACCAGCACCCTCGAAAAAGGCTACACCTTCTGAAAAATGAGTCAGTGGGGACGGTTCTCACTGACTCATTTTGGCATCTTTTTACAATTACCCAGAGTTAATGAACGGCCTCTGCTGGTTCGTCTTTTTGTCATGAAAAACGCATAAAAAAGACATAATATCCGGATATTCTGTCTTTTTCTTATAATTTACTTCCAAAAAAGACGAATTATCCGTTGCTTTTTCCTGTGCTTTCTGCAATAATGAATCAAAGAAACAAACACAAATCAGATATCCGTCAGTTTCGGGAGGATGAAGAGTATGGAAATCACAGATGGGCTGATCGGAAGGAAAACGGAATGCGAAAAGCTCAACCGTTGTATGAAATCAGCGCAGTCTCAGTTGATTATTGTTTATGGAAGGCGAAGAGTCGGAAAAACCTTTTTGATTCATAGGTTTTTCAAAGATCGGTTCACTTTTCAGCTAACCGGCGCCTATGAGCAGCCGCGCCTGGTTCAGCTGCGCAACTTCGCATATGAACTGAAACAAACGACAGGTCAAAAGCAACGTGTACCATCTGACTGGGTTGACGCATTCCAGATGCTTCGCGATGTACTGTCCACTCTTCCTGAAGGCCAGAAGAAAGTTGTCTTTTTTGATGAAATGCCATGGCTGGATACGCAGCGTTCCGGCTTTCTTCCTGCTTTTGAATGGTTCTGGAACAGCTGGGGAGCATCTCAGAGGAATCTCATTCTTGTTGTATGTGGATCCGCTACATCCTGGATGGTAGAACATATCACTGAAAACAAAGGCGGTCTGTTCAGCCGCCAGACCTGCAGGATTTTCCTGAAACCCTTCTCCCTGCATGAAACGGAACAATATCTGATATCCAGGGGAATTGACTGGGACAGATATCACATTGCAGAAGCATATATGATCCTGGGCGGGATTCCTTATTATCTCAGCCTGCTCCGTCCGGAGCTGTCCTTTCCGGATAATATTGATTCTCTGTTTTTTGATCAGAATGCTGAACTTTGGGATGAGTTCGAACATCTCTATCGTACACTATTCAAAAACAGCGAACTGTATATCTCGGTTGTGGAAGCGTTGAGCAAGAAACGCGGTGGAATAACAAGAACAGAGATCGGCAGAAACACCAGCATTCCTCTGAACGGAAATCTCAGCAAGGTGCTGAAAGATCTGGAACTGTCAGGATTTGTCCGACAAAATCCTTTCTATGGAAAAAAGAAGAATGAATCTCGCTATCAATTATGTGATTATTATTCATTATTCTATTTCCGCTTCCTGAAAGATCGCAGCGGAAAAGACCAGCATTTCTGGCGAAACACACTGGATCATCCATCCCATCATGCATGGTCGGGCCTGACTTTTGAACTTCTATGCATGGATCATATTGCTCAGATTAAGCAGAAGCTCGGCATTTCCGGCGTTCTGACTGAAGTATCATCCTGGTATTTCAAGGGTGATGAGGATAAAAACCTTCCGGGTGCACAGATTGATCTGATCCTGGAACGCCGGGACCGTGTAATCAATATCTGCGAGATAAAGTATTCTGTTAATCCGTATCTGATCGATAAAGAGGCAGACCTGTCGCTCAGAAACAAAGCAGAGGTATTCCGCCGTTCAACTCATTGCAATAAGACTCTTCAGCTTACGATGATCACGACCTTCGGACTGCAGCAAAGCCGCTACAGTCAGATGATAACAAGCCAGGTAACGCTTGATGATCTCTTCCATGCCGTTTAGAGTCAGCGGGGACGGTTCTCACTGACTCATTTTGGCTTTTTTACAATCTCTCCCGGAGCCGAATTACTGCGGAACCCGTTATTTTTCCGTTTGTTCGCCTTTCCTTCAATTGCCCGCTATGATAAAATTGTTCCGAGACGACGGGAAAGTATAATACCGGGAGGCACGACTATGCCCAGACAGGCACGCCGCATGAGTATTACGGGATACATGCATATCATCACGCGGGGAATCGGCAGGCAGCTGCTCTTTGAAGACGACGCGGATTACCGGCATTACCTGCGGTCGATGGAACGGTACTGCATGGAAACCGGGGTGCGCATCTGCGCCTACTGCCTGATGGATAATCATGTGCATCTGCTGGCCCACGGAAAAGCTGAACAGATCATCCTGTTCATGAAGAAACTCGGCGTGGATTATTCCGGATATTATAACTGGAAATATGAACGCGTCGGACACCTCTTCCAGGACCGGTACAGAAGCGAACCGGTGGATACCGAAGATTACCTGTTCACCGTTTTCCGCTATATTCTCCGGAATCCTGAAAAGGCCGGAATCTGCTGGGCGTCGGAATACCGTTGGAGCAGCTACCGGCTGTATCAGAACCCTCCCGCGTATATGGAACTGGATCTGTTCCGTGAAAAAATGGAGAGCTTTGAGCATTACTGTGAATTCATCGGGGCTCTTAATGAAGACGAATGCCTCGAATACGAAGAAGTCAAGCATGATGATCAATGGGCGCTGTCCGTCCTGCAGAAAGAGCTCGGAATTCAGAGCGGGACGATGATCCAGCGATACAGCAAAGCCGCGAGAAACGATGCCCTGAAAAAACTGAAAGGCACAGACCTGACAATCCGGCAGATTGAAAGGCTGACCGGAATTAACCGGAATATTGTCCAGCGGGTCTGAAACAGGCATCAACCTGTGGAATCAAAAGACAAGGTCTTCCTCAGATCTCCATGGTGAGCTGCTCGGCGACGGGCTGCTCCGCTTCCTTCAGCATATCAAAATATTCCCTGCGCGTATCCGCCAGCACTTTGCGGTAGGCGGCGTCGCCGTTTTCATCCAGCGATTCCAGGTACATGTGCTCCCGGGAAGCCAGCTCCGGATGAATCCGCACCAGCGTCGCCATGCCGGCGTTGGAGCAGATGCCGCCGACGCGCTTGTATTCCGCCATGAGATTGGAGAACGCCGCGTCCGCCAGCATGGAGCACTCGCCGGCGCTCATGCGGTTGAAATGGTTCTGGGTCATCTCGCTGATCAGGTCGTTCAGCACATGAACCTTCGGCTCGATCATCCCGGCCGATTCCTCGTCCCGGCCGTAGAAGGCCTGCTCCGTATCGTTCAGGATCTCCTCCACCAGCGCCTGCAGGGTCTTCAGCTCCTTTTTGCAGGTGTCCGAGAAGCCGGTGCCGTTTGCCGACAGCTTCTCCGCCAGGTCCGTGATCTTCACCGCCTGGTCCCCCAGCCGCTCATACTCCGTGGACAGCTTGTAATACTGATTCAGAATGGCGATAAAATGCTCGTTCTGCAGATGCGGCAGCAGCTGCACCTGATAGCGGCTCAGATGGTCCGTGAGCCGGTCGATCTGCTGCTCGTCCGCGTTGATTTCCGCGTGGCGCTCCCGGGTGAACTCCCCGAGCTGCAGATACGCCTTGCCGAGGTTCGTCCGGGCCAGGCGGAACATGGCCGTCAGGGTGTCGTAGCAGCTGCGCAGGGCCAGGGCCGGCGTGTTGAAAAACACGGGATTCAGCCCTTCCACCAGCGCGTCGGAGGGGCTCTTCGGCAGCTTCTTTTCCCGCACGATGCGGCCGGAGAGCTTTTCGATGCCGCGCATGAACGGAAGGATGGACACGGCGCAGACCAGATTGAAAATCGAGTTCGTGTTGGCAATGACGCCTGAATTCACGGCGGAATCCCAGAGACCGTCCAGGAAGCCCAGATGATGGAGAACAGTGATCACAACGAGGACCAGGGCGGACTTGCACAGGTTGTAAACGATATTCACGATGCCGACCCGGCGGGCCTCCCGGTTGGCGCCGATGGAGCAGACGATGGCCGTGGTGACGCAGTCGCCCAGATAGACGCCGACGATGACCGAATAAATCGCCTTGAAGGTCAGCAGGCCGCCGGCGGAGAAGGCCTGCAGGATGCCGATGGTGGCCGAGGAGGACTGCAGCATGAAGGCGACGCCCGCGCCGGTCAGGTACCCCAGGATGGGGCTCTCCCCCAGGCCGGAAAACAGCGATTCCACCATGCCGGACTTCTGCAGGGCCTGCACCGCGCTGGTCATGTTCAGCAGGCCGGAGAACAGGATGCCGAAGCCGATCGCGATATTGCCGATGGACCGGGAATTCCGGAAAACGCCGGTCATGATCAGGATAATGCCCAGGATCAGGGCAACCGGTGCCAGGGTGGACGGCTGGAAAAAGCGGAGGAAGGATGTCTCCCCCGGGCTGTTCAGGTCCAGGAGGCGGATGATCTGGCCGGTGACCGTCGTGCCGACGTTGGCGCCGACAATGATGCCCAGGGACTGGCGCAGGGTCAGGATGCCCGCGGCCACCAGGCCCGAGGTGATCACGATGGTCGCGGTGGACGACTGAATCAGCGCCGTCACCGCGATGCCGAGTATGAAAGCTTTCAGAGGATTGTCCGTAACCTTCTCCATGACGTTTTTCAGCGCGCCGGAAGAGTTTTCCTTCAGGGAATCCCCCATCAGGCGCATGCCATAGAGAAACATTGCCAGGCCGCCGAGCAGCGACAGGATATCAAAAAAATTCATAAGGCCTCCGATCATCGGGTCCGTTCAGCGTTTCCGCTTCCGTGCCTCCGGGGTATCTTACCATTTTTTTACCCGTTTGTACATACAAAACACCGACGGGAACGGTTCCCGCCGAACCGCTGCCAGCGCGGGCCGCGCGCCCGTATACCCATATGAAACAGAATATGAAAAAAGACAGGAGGAAGAAAAACGATGAAGAAAGCACCGGGCCGGCCCTGAAGCAGGGCCGGCCCGAGGTTTATCCGACAGTCACTTCCGCCGTGACCGTGACGCTGTCCAGATCGTCCCGGGCGGACATGCCGAAATACGGCGTTCCGTCCTTCCGGAAATGCACCCGGCGGATTCCGTCGCAGCGGAGCGTTTCCCGCAGGCCGGTTTCCGCGTGGTAGGCGATCATCAGCTCCCCGTCTTCATTTGTAAAAAACGAATTGTGCCCCGGTCCGTATTCGCCTTCCACGGAATAGAATGTCAGGACCGGGGTGATGCTTTTCCGCCAGGACCGGAGGTCCGTCAGGTCGCTGCGCGTATCCGCCGTGAGCAGGCCCAGGGCGTACGTATACCGGTTCGCGGATCCGCCGGAATAGGTTACATAGACGGTGCCGTCCTTCACGAAGGCATACGGGCCTTCGTTGTTGATGGTTCCGGAGACGTTTTCCCAGCCGAGCAGGGGCCGCGTCAGCAGCACCGGTTCGCTGATGAGCTGCCAGGGCTTCCGTTCGTCGATGGCGGCGATGTACAGCATGGATCCGCTGTCCAGCGGCGTCCCGATATGCTCCCGGTAGGACCAGATGACATAGGCGCCGCTTTCCGCCCGGACGAAGGTCATGTCCAGGGTGATGGGGCCTTCCGCCAGGGGGCTTCCGTCCCGCCGCACGACACGGACCGGGTTTTCCCAGCCGTCCGGATCAGTGATCCGCCCGGCTTTCTTCTTTTTCATCATATGGCACTGGGGCCCCCAGGCATGGCCGCTGACGGCGAAGAGAATATACAGTTCGCCCCCGATCACGTGGAATTCGGGCGCCCAGAAGGTCTGCTCAAAGCCGCGCTCCGGGCTGAAGGGCAGGATCAGGTGCTCCTCCGCGCCGTCCGCGAACAGATCCTCCGGCCGGTCCGCCTCCCGGGCGTACAGGCCGATATCGTTTCTGTTGTCATTGGTGGAGATGTAGTACCATTTCCCTTCCCAGGGAAAGACCACCGGATCCCCGTATCCCTTCGCCAGGGGAAAACGGAACCGCTGCTGGACGACGGTGCCCCGCACGGTATTGGTGCCCGGCCGGAGGCCTTCCGTTTCCCAGCGGACCTTTTTCTCCCGGAAGGAGCAGTCGCTGTACGAAAGCCGCGCGCGAACCGCGTCCAGCTCCCCCGGCGTCCGGATCCGGATCTTTTCGGGAACGGCCGTCCCGGTATAAACAACCGGGCTCCACCAGCGCAGGGCGCTTTCCGCGAGGGAAGCGTCCAGGTCCGCCGTGTCAGACGCGCCCGCCGGCACCGCCTCCGCCCGCTCCGCCATGCCGGCGAAGGTAAAGTGAATCAGGTCCCGGGTTTCCCAGAGGAGCACCATGCCCCGGGACGCTTCGTCCGCTTCGCCGTTTTCACGCACCCGCTCGGCAAAGATCCGGACCGTGCCGTCCGCCAGGCGGTAAATGCCCGGATTCCGCACGCCCATCGGCACGATGGTGTTCCGGGCGGAAATCATCCCCTCCGCGAAGAGGATTCCGTAATTTTTGTTGAACGGCGTGAGGACACCCTCCGCGGTTTCCGCGGCGAAATGCACGCTGCGGGCAAGCCCCGCCGGATAGTCTTCCTCACTGACCGGCCTGGTATAGACATGGATCTTCATGGATTGTTCCTCCAAAAAAGTCTTTGGGGACGGTTCTCACTCAAAACCGTCCCCGCCGGCTCATTTTCCCGCGACGTGGATGGTACCGGCGTCAACGGAGGGAGAGCCGATGCCGCTGCCCTTAAACTCCAGGTCGTTTCCGACGGCCCGGATGTCCTTCAGCAGCTGATAGAAATTTCCGGCGATGGTGATCTGTTCCACCGGGGCGCCCTGCTTTCCGCCGGCAACCCGGAAGCCCTTGGCGATCAGGGAGAAATCGCCGCTGACGGGATTGGCGCCGGCGTGGAGGCCGCCCAGTTCCGTGATCAGCAGGCCGTCCCCCATCTCCGAGAGCAGCGCGTCCAGATCCTTTTCGCCCGGGCGGAAGAAGAAGTTGGTCGGCGCCACCTGCACCGGGCTGCTGACGCTGCGCCGGGCGTTCCCGGTGCTTTCCGTGCCCGCCTTCCGGGCGGTTTTCCGGCTGTGCAGCAGGGTTTTCAGCACGCCGTTTTCAATGACCGCCTTCGTCCGGCAGGCGGAGCCTTCCCCGTCAAAGGGCGCGGTGGCAAAGCCGCCGGGCAGGAGCGGATCGTCCATCAGGGTGACGCAGGGGGCGGCGATGGTCTCGCCCTCCCGGCCGTCCAGCAGGGACAGCTTCTTCTGGGCATTCTCCGCGGAGAAGATGCCGCAGAAGGTGCGCAGCAGGGACCGCATGGCGTCCCGCCGGATCACGGCGCGGTACACGCCGCTTTCCACGGGGGAGGCGTTCAGCCTCGCCGTGGTTTCGGCGGCCGCCTTCGCGCCGATCTTCTCCGGGTCAAAGTCCCTGAATTTGAAGCCCGCCTCGGAATCGCCGGCAACGGCGGCGGAGTCCCCGTCCTTACCGACCAGCCAGATGCCGGCCACGGCGTATCCGCCGGGGGGCGTTTCCGTCTTCAGGTTCAGCCCGCAGCTGTTCACCAGGCGCAGGGTTCCCCGGCCGGTGGACACATAGGCGCCTTCGCATTTCACGATCCGGGGATCGGCCTCCTTCGCGCTCTTTTCCATCTCCAGCGCGAAGCGCAGCTTTTCCTCCGCGGTCACGCTGTCCAGGTCGTTCTCCGGCACCGTGACTTCCGGATATTCCGGATCCCCGGCGAAGATCTCATCCTGCTCCTCCGCCTCCGCCAGCGCGGCGCTTTCCAGCACGCCGCGGATCAGCATCCGGACCGCGCCGTCGTCGAAGGCCTCGGTGGAGGCGTATCCCGTTTTTCCGCCCGCCATGCCCCGCAGGCTCAGCGCGCAGGTTTCGGAAACCTCATAGCTTTCAATGCTGCCTTCCTTCGCCTCCGCGGAGAAGGCGGCGTTTTCCGCGTAGTAAACTTCCGCCGGGTCAATGCCGGCTTCCTTTGCCGCCCGCAGCAGCTTTTCGATGAATGCGTCCATATTCGTCATCTTCGGTCCCTCACTTTCCGCCTACGGTCATGCTGCTGACCCGGATCATCGGCTGGCCGACGTTCACCGGCACGGATCCGGAAGCGGACCCGCACATGCCCTGGGCCATGGTCATCTTCTTCCCGACCCGGTCGATCCGCATCAGGATTTCGCCGCCCTTGCCGATCAGGGACGCGCCCCGCACCGGGCGGACGATTCTGCCGTCCTCCACCCAGTAGCCTTCTTCCACGGAGAAATTGAACTCGCCGGTGGCCGGGTTGACGGAGCCGCCGCCCATGGATTTCGCGTACAGGCCGGTGCCCATGGTGGCGATCATTTCCGCCTCGTCGTCCTGCCCCGCCGCGATGTAGGTGTTGCGCATCCGGGAGGTGGGCGCCCACTTGTAGCTCTCCCGCCGGCCGCTGCCGGTGGGGGCCATGTTCATCCGGCGGCCGCCCAGCTTGTCGATCATGTAATTCACGAGGACGCCGTTCTCGATCAGCGTCAGCCGGCTGGTGGGCATGCCTTCGTCGTCGATGTGGGAGGAGCCCCATTCGTTGGGGATGGTCCCGTCGTCCACCGCCGTAACGCAGGGCGCCGCGATCCGCTGCCCCAGCTTTCCGCTGAACTCGCTCAGCCCGTAGGCGACGGAGGTCGCCTCCAGGGAATGGCCGCAGGCCTCGTGGAAGATCACGCCGCCGAACCCGCCGTCGATCACCACCGGATAGACGCCGGCCGGGCACGCGTCCGCGTGCAGCATGGTCACGGCCTTTTCCGCGGCCAGGCGCCCGCAGGCTTCCGGATCGATCCGCGAAGCGAAGATTTCATAGCCCATGCCGGCCCCGGGGGAAGCGGTGCCCGTCTGGTTTTCCTTTCCGTCCGAAGCCACCGCGGCGACCCGCATCCGGGACCGGATCCGGCGGTCCGACACAAAGACGCCCTCCGTGTTGCAGACCAGGATGTCCTGCGTATAATCGCTGAAGCCGCAGGTTACCTGCACGATCTCCGGGGAGATCTTCCGGGCCGCGGCGTTGGCCGCCCGGAGCTTCTCCGCCTTGTCCGCGGCGGCGGCGTCCCCCGGCATGATCCGGATTTCCTCCTCCGTGCGGGCGGCGCTCCAGTGGCTGAAGCCGACGGGCGCGCAGCCCTTTCCGGCCCGCACCGCGGCGGCCGCCTGGGCGGCGCAGTCCAGCAGCCCTTCCCGGCTGGTATCGTTGGTATAAACATAGATGGCTTTGGTGCCCTCAAACACCCGGATGCCCGCGCCGTGCTCCCGGAATGTCCCGACGGATTCGATCCGGTCCGCCTTCAGGGTCAGGTTCGACCCGGTCTTGTCCTCCAGGTAAATCTCGGCAAAGTCGGCGCCGCTTTTTACGGCCCTCGCCAGCACTTCCGCGGCGATATTACGGTCCAGCATATGCGTGATTCCTCGCTTTCAGTTTTCATTCTTCCGGCAGAATACCATGTTTTCAGGGCCGCGTCAACGCAATCTCCGACCAGGCGGCGGTCAGCCTTTCCAGGGACCACTGCGCGTTCGCCGGGCTGGTGGACGGCAGGCAGACGGCCTCCCGCCCGGTGTCCGGCAGAATATAGCGGTTATACATTTCAAAGGATTTCCGCCCGTTGCAGAAAATCCTTTCGACGGGGCACTGCTCCAGGATCCTCCGCACGTCGTTGGGCCGGACGTTCCGGATGCTCGCGTCGGAGGACCCGGTGATCTCGCAGGAGGCGACGGCATCCCACAGGGCCAGCCCGTTTTCCAGGATCAGCGCCCGCTTCTCCGGAACGGTCCGCGGAACCTCCCGCCCGAACACCGCCGCGGCCACTTTCCAGAAGCGGTTCTGCGGATGGCCGTAATAGAACTGCTGCTCCCTGGACTTCACCGAGGGAAAGGATCCCAGGATCAGGACCCGGCTTTCCGGGCCGAAGACCGGGCCGAAGGGATGATCAAGGCGCATCGTCCGCCTCCGCCCGCAGCAGGCCGCGGAGAATCTTCGCCGTCTGCTCCGCGCAGGCTTCCACGCCCGCCGGCGTCAGGTGTACGTGATCCTCCCCGATCATGCTTTCCTTATCCGCCGCCACCACCGCGTACAGGTCGTTCACCGCGGCGTTTTCCTCCGCGGCGACCTTCTTCAGGATTTCGTTGTACCGCCGCAGTTCAGTGTCGTCCCCGCGCAGCGTCGGCGTCGTGGTGGCGATCACCAGCGGCAGGTCCGGCTTCCCCGTGATTTTCCGCAGAACCCGGCAGAGCCTGCGGCAGGTTTCCTCATACAGCTCCGGCGGATAGAAATGCCGGCCTTCCTGATAGTCGTCCCCCAGGTCCCAGAGGCCGCAGTTCCACTGCACCAGGTCCGGCGCGGGCAGGTTCGGCAGCCAGAAGCGGAGGGTATTCAGCGTATACCCGCTCCACCTGCCGTTTTCCTCCGGTCCGGAGACCTTCGCGATCTCCGCCAGCTTCTCCCCCACCGCCTTCTGGCACTGCATCCGGACGGAATCACCCAGCATCCAGACCTGCTTCCGCGGATCCGCGGGCGCGGCGGCTTCCTCCTCCGTCTTCGGGCGGGGGAAGCGGGAGCCGTCCCGCACGCTCACCCACAGGGAAGGATCCCCCAGATACACCGCCAGGTTCTGCCAGCTCTGGCGCAGGCAGTCGAAGGGGGACACGCCGTAGCAGTCGTCCTGCTCCACCAGGGCGTACTCCGTCACGCCGCTGTCCCGCAGGATCTCCAGGATCCGGGGAAAGTCCAGGTTCCCGGCGCCCACCGGCGCCATCCTGGCCTCAAAGCCGGAAACGGCGTAGTCCTTCAGGTGCACGCAGTGCAGCCGGTCCGCGTGCTCCCGCAGCCAGGCGCACACGTCCATCCCGCCGAAGTGCAGCCAGTAGGTGTCCGCCGTGACGCCCATAAGCTCCGCGGGCATCGCGTCCAGCAGGCGGTCCATCCAGGTCCGCCCGTCCGGCAGGCGGGCAAACTCGAAGGCGTGGTTATGGTACATGAACTTCAGCCCGGCCGCGCGCAGCTTTTCCGCCGCGGGGCGGAAATCCTCCGCGAAGCGGGCGATCCCTTCCGGCGAGCGGTACCGTTCCGGCATGGACCCGATGCCCACGTACGGGCATTCGTACAGCCGGTGCCGCCGGATCAGCTCCTCCGTATCCCGCAGAAAGTCGGTCTCCGGATTGTGGGTGAGAACGATGCGCAGGCCGTTCCGGTCGCACAGCCGCTTCACCGTTTCCGGCGGGATAGGCCCGATGGCCGAAAGCTGGATATTCCGGTACCCGATGGCGGCGATCCTCTCCAGCGTCCGGGCCAGGTCCTCCTCGCTTTGGCAGTACTCCCGGACCGTATAGCTCTGCGCGCCGATTTCCAGCATGTTGACAGCTCCTTTCACTTCTGCAGCAGCAGGGTAATTTTGCTTTTGATCAGGTCGAAGGCCACGTCGTTCAGGCCGCTGTTGATCACGATGTCCGCCAGCGCGCGGGTGGGCTCCACATAAAGGTAGTGCATGGGCTTCACGGTGGTCAGGTACTGCTTCGCGATGCCTTCCACGTCGCGCCCGCGCTCCTTCACGTCCCGGATAACCCGGCGGAGAATCCGCTCGTCCGCGTCCGCCTCCACGTAGACCTTGATATCCAGCAGGTCCCGCAGGTCCTTGTTCTGCAGCACCATGATGCCCTCCACCAGGATCACTTCCGCCGGCTGAATGATGACGGTCTTGTCCGACCGGTTGTGGACGGTGTAATCGTACACCGGGCACTCCACCGCCCGGCCCTCCTTCAGGGCGTGGATATGGTCGATCAGCATCTGCGTCTCGAACGCGTCCGGATGGTCATAATTGATCTTTTTCCGCTCCTCGAAGGGCAGATCGTCCCGCCGCCGGTAATAGTTGTCGTAATACACGACGGAGATCCGGTCCCCGAAGGCCTCCTTCAGCCGGTTGGTGAAAGTGGATTTTCCGGACCCGGTGCCGCCCGCGATGCCGATAAAAATACTCATAAGCTCTCCCTCTGTACGCGTTTTTATAAAGAATTCTCCCGGACCGCCCCCAATCCCTTCTGTTCCCGCCCGTTTTCATCCCGGAGGATTCCCGCTTGCGTTTCCGCGCGGTTTCCTTTATACTGACGCCGGCGGAGAAAAAAGAGAATAAGAGGAGGCGGACTCTGATGAAAAAAGTTCAGTGGGGCGTTCTCGGAACGGCGGATATCGCCCGGGGCGCGACCATTCCCGGCATGCAGCGGGCGGAAAGCGTTTCCCTGTACGCCATTGCCGGCCGCAGGCTGGAAAAGGCGCAGCAGTATCAGCAGGCCTTCGGCTTCGAAAAGGCCTACGGCAGCTATGACGAGCTGCTGGCAGATCCGGCGGTGGAGGCGGTCTATGTTCCCCTGCCCAACAATCTCCACTGCGAATGGGCCGTCCGCGCCCTGCAGGCCGGAAAGCACGTCCTGTGCGAAAAGCCCCTGGCCATGAACGAGGCGGAAGCCCTCCGGATGTTCCGGACAGCGGAGGAAAACCGCGTGTTCCTCATGGAGGCCTATGCCTACCTGCACAGCCCCTTCACGGCCGCCGTGAAGCAGGAGCTGGACAGCGGCGCGATCGGCGAGGTGAAGTACATGGAGTCCGCTTTCCTGGGCGGGCGGCGGCCGGACACGGACATCCGCATGCGGAAGGAAACCGGCGGCGGCGCCATGTACGACCTGGGCTGCTATCCCCTGAGCATGATCCTGTGGCTGATGGGAAAGGAGCCGGAACAGGTCAGCGCGTCCGCCTATTACACGGAGCGGCGGATCGACCTGTACTCCTCGGCGCTGCTGGCCTTTGAAAACGACGTGGTGGCGGAGGTGACCTGCGGGATGCCGGCCGACGCCGGCCGCCTGGACCGGCTCCACATCCTCGGCACGGAGGGCGAAATCATCTCCCCTTACCGGTTCAACCAGCGCGGGGAAGTCTCCTACACCGTGATCCGCGGCGGACAGGCCGAAACGAAAACCGTTTCCTGCCCCGGCAACTATACGCTGGAAACGGAGCAGCTGAGCCGCTGCGTGCTGGGCGAAGCCGTTCCCCATATTCCCCGGGAGTTCTCCCTGCGGGTGGCCCGGACCATGGACCGGATCCTGCAGGCGATGGGTTACTGACCCGCGGGCGCACACAAAACCAGCCGGCCTTTCCGGACCGGCTGGTTTTATATACATTTGTTACCCGGGCGTTTTCCGCGCCTGCGGGCCCCGCACCAGGACGCTGCGGGAATAGCGGATGATCAGCAGGGTGGAGCAGAGGATCCATCCCACGGGGTACGCCAGGGCCACCGCGACGAACCCGGCGCCCAGCGCCTTGGTGACGGCCAGGTAAATCTGGCGGAACGCCACAAAGGAGATCAGCATGATCACCGTGGGCATGGTCGCGTCCCCCACGCCGCGCAGCGCGCCGGCGTAAATCTGGTTGAAGCAGATGGCGACATAGAAGGGCGTCACGATATGGATGAAGCGGATGCCGTACTCGATCACGTCCTCCTCCGGGGAGAAAAGGTTCATCAGCGGCCGCGCGAACACGAACACCAGCAGCCCCAGGACCACGGTGGAGAGGATGCTCAGCAGCGTCGCCTTGCGCACGCCCTCCCTTGCCCGGCCGGGCTGGTTCGCGCCCCAGTTCTGCCCGACGAAGGTCGTCGAGGACATGCTGATGCTCTGCACGGGGATCAGGGCGAAGGCGTCGATCTTGCCGTAGACGCCGTAGCCGGCCATGCAGGCGGAGCCGAAATAATTGATATAGGACTGGACGAAAACGTTCGAAAACGCCGTGATGGCGGACTGGATGCTGCTGGGCAGGCCGATCCGGAGGATCTGCCGCAGGGAATTCCGGTCCATCCGGACGCGGCGCCAGCGGATGCCGTAATTTCCCTTTTCCATGCTCAGGGTGATCAGGATCAGCACGGCGGACAGGATCTGGGACAGCACGGTGGCCCAGGCCACGCCGTCCACCTTCATTCCGAAGGCGAGCACGAACAGGAGATCCAGCGCGGTGTTCAGCAGCGCCGAAAGGATCAGGAAGAACAGCGGCCGGCGCGAGTCGCCCACGGCCCGCAGAATGCCGCTGCCGAGATTGTAGAACAGGATGCCTGAGATGCCGGCGAAATAGATGGAAAGGTACTGCCCTGAATCCGCCATCACGTCCTCCGGGGTCTGCATGAACCGGAGCATGGGCGTAATAATCAGCTGCCCGATCACCGTCGCGGCCAGGCTCAGGATAAACGTCAGCGCCACGGTCGTATGCACCGCCTTGCTGAGGCCCTCGTCGTCATGGGCGCCGTAGCGCTGGGAAATGACCACGGACGCGCCGGTGGCCAGCCCGGCGCAGAAGCCCACGACCGTGTTGATGATCGGGCCGGTGGAGCCCACCGCCGCCTGCGCCTGCTTGCCGACAAACTGGCCCACCACCAGCGTATCCACCGTGTTGTACAGCTGCTGGAACAGCAGGCCGATGGCCATCGGAACGGAAAAGTGAATCAGATGCAGCCAGATGTTGCCCTCCGTCATGTCCGAATCCCTGCGGAGCATGTCCTCACCTCTCCTCCGTTTCCTTACTCTCTATTATCCACAGCCGGAGCGATTGCACAAGAGCAAATCCGGTCATTTTTCGGACCGTTTCCCCGCCCGGAAGGAAAGCAAAGCCCCGAAACATTCCGGGGTTCTGCAGTACAGTATGATCAAAAAGAAAAAGATACGCTATGCATCAGCCGGTTATTATTCTTCTTCAGCCAGCCATTGTCCCAGTTTTTGCTGCAGCAGTTGCTTATCAGGCAGGTACAGTTCATATTTCGCCGCAAAGATATTGGCATCCTTCGGTAACGTCAATTCCACCAAAGCATCATCTTTGTCCCTGCAAAGCAGAATACCCACTGTCGGATTTTCGTCATCTGTCTTTTCGTACCGGTCAAAGTAATTGACATACATCTGCATTTGTCCCAGATCCTGATGCTTCAGTTTACCGATCTTCAGATCAAACAGCACAAAACATCGGAGCAAGCGGTTATACATAACGAGATCAACCCTGTAATGATCCTCATCAAAAGAAAAGCGCTTCTGGCGTTCGACAAAAGTAAATCCTTTGCCCAACTCCATAATGAACTCCTGGAGATGGTCAATGATCCGTGTCTCCAGTTCCGTTTCCGAGTATGCTGCCTTTTCCGGAAATCCAAGAAACTCCAGCACGAGCGGATCTTTCACAATATCCTGAGGTTTTTCTACAATTGCTCCCTGCCGGGACAGTTCCATCACTTTATCTTTTTCAGAGCTGAGCAGCAGACGTTCATACAGGGAAGACGCATACTGGCGCTGAAGAGTACGCACACTCCATTGACTTTTTGCGGATTCTGTTTCATAGAACTGACGTTCATTTTCATTTTCTATCCGCATCAGGATCAGATAGTGGGACCAGGAAAGAATGAATGGGGATTCTTTCTTCAATTTCCCAAACACTGTTTGGGATTTTCTGACCGCAAATTCAGTAAACAGTGTTTGGGAAATCCGATCCTTGTATGTCAGATAGAATTTTCGGGCGTTCCTGAGTGATTCTCTTGTGTATCCCCGTCCGAATTCTTTTGTCAGCGTTTCGGACATCATGTCAATCACACGGGCTCCGTACTGTGCACGGTCCCGGCCGTTTTGCTGTTCTTCAACAATCCAGAACCCAAGCGTGTAATTGGTCATCAGTTCAATCAGATTGATCTGCTGAACAGCCAGATTCCGCGCATAATGGATCAGGTCAATGGATTTCCGGCATAAGGCTTCCATATCCGCGATCACTGATACAGTGCGATTGGACATTTCGGTTTCCTTCGGTTTTTTCATCTCTTTCACCCTCCTTAAGGGCGGGATAACGGATCATTCTTCCTGATCAGGATCCGGTGTCAGAAACATTTTAGCATGACAGCAGCGTGATGAAAAGCGAACAAACATGACTCCGCAAATCTTTTCCATCAAAAGAGCGCTCATCATTTGTGAGCGCTTCACTGAAAAGGCGAAAACCTATGCCCCGGTATCAGAAAACGGCGTGACCGAAGTCACGCCGGATGCTTTTTCCGGATTCGCCGGGGCTGTTGAATGCTGACAGGCTCAGGCCGCCTTGGCCTTCACGGGGCGCGGCTTCTCGGCGGGCATGCTGTCCGCGCGGATCGCGTGCTCCGTCTTCACCCAGTGCTGCTGATCCCTGTAGCGGAACAGGCCCACCAGCTGGCTGTAGGCGCCGACAACGGTGTTCACGAACACGCTGCCGATCATCGCCGGGAGCGTGTTCCACTTCGGCGCGATCCGGTTGTCCATCCAGTCCGCGAGATAGAACAGGAACAGATAGCTGTAGCCGAACAGCAGCAGACCGACCGCCAGGCTCGTAAAGGTCGGGCTGAACAGCGACGTGCCGGGCGTGATGGCCCACAGGGCCACCGTGGCCACCGTCTGGACAGCTGCCAGCAGGAACGCGCTCATGCTGTACATATACGTCAGCAGGCTGATAAACTCGCCCGCGCCGATCTTCCCCTGCGCCGCCAGGCGGAACAGCTTCCCCGTATTGGTCAGGGCGACGTACCAGTGACCCTGGCCCCAGCGGGTCTTCTGCCGGATGGACGCCTTCAGGGACGTGGGCTTTTCGTCATACACCCGCGCCTTGTGGTTCCAGAGGATCCGGCGGCCTTCCATCGTGGCTTCCACCTGGATCTCAAAGTCCTCCGTCAGGGACATGGAGGTCCATCCGCCGCGCTCGTACAGGTACGCCGTGGAAATGGCAAACCCGGTGCCGCCGATGACGCAGTTGATACCCAGCCGGGTCTTGGCCAGGTCGAAGAAGCGGTTCGTCACGGTGTATCCGGAATAATAGGACCAGGCCACCGTGCCTTTCTTGTTCTTCGCGCCAAGATAGCACTGGATCAGGTCCGGCTTCTCCTTGTCGAGATACTGGCTGTTGACTTCCCGCAGAATATTGCTGTCCATCAGGTTGTCCGCGTCGAAGATCATCATCAGGTCGTACCGGTTCTGGTAGCCTTCCAGGATCTCCAGCGCCTTGCGCAGCGCGATGGGCTTGCCGGTGGGCGCGTCCGGGCTTTCCTTCCGCGTCTCGATCACCTTCGCCCCCGCGGCGCGGGCAGCCGCCGCCGTACCGTCCGTGCAGTTGTCCGCGATCACGTAATAATCGTACAGCTCCCGGGGATAATCCAGCTCCCGCAGGTTCCGGACGATATCGCCGATCACCCTTTCCTCGTTATGGGCGGGAACCAGGATCAGAAACCGGGAAGCCGGGTCATGGTCCTTGTAATCCTTATCCTTTTTCCTGAATCCGAAAAGGCCGACCACCAGCTGGTACCCCATCATCACCACAAGGCAGAAAGTACACCATCCGATGATCACCTGAAGCAGTCCCCTGAGAAACTCCACAGCAGTTCATCCTCCATTCCCGGGGCCCCCGCCCCGGCATCCTCTCACAAATCGCAACGGCACATATTAAACACCGGAAAGCCTTTTTTGTCAAGCTTTCCGGTGTTTCTCGGCGCGTTTCCGCCGGGGTTTTTTCTGTTTGTATTTTATGGCCGTTTTGTCCCGTTTTTCCCACAAAGAACCGCCCGGCTCCGTGTGCCGCTCCCGCGCGAACTGTACGGGCCGCGGATTACTTCTTCGGGTCCCAGGGGGTATAGGGCTTCCCTTCCAGGATATCGGCGATCCGCGCGCAGGCGTGCCCGTCCCCGTAGGGATTGCAGGCTTTGCTCATCTTTTCGTACTCCGCCCGGTTCTCCAGCAGCAGGGTGAAGGTGCTGTAAATCGTTTCCTCGTCCGTGCCCACCAGGCGCAGCGTGCCCGCGTCGATGCCCTCCGGGCGCTCGGTGGTGTCCCGCATCACCAGCACCGGCACGCCGTAGGACGGGCATTCCTCCTGGATGCCGCCGGAATCCGTCAGGCACAGGAAGGCCCGGGCCTCAAAGTTATGGCAGTCGAAGACCTCGATGGGCTCGATGATATGGATCCGGCCGCAGTCCCCCAGCTCCGCTTCCGCGGCCTCCCGGACCGCGGGGTTCATATGGATCGGGTAGACGGCTTTGCAGTCCGGGTGCTCGTTCAGCACCCGGCGGATCGCCCGGAACATGCGGTGCATGGGCTCGCCCAGGTTCTCCCGCCGGTGGGCGGTGATAAAGATCAGCTTGTCCTTTCCGACCCAGTCCAGCTCCGGATGGGTGTAGTCCTTCCGGACGGTATGCTGCATCGCGTCGATCACGGTGTTGCCCGTGATAAAGATATTCTCCGGCTTTTTGCCCTCCCGGATCAGGTTTTCCGCGGACAGGGGCGTCGGCGCGAAATTGTACCGGGAGATGATTCCCACCGCTTCCCGGTTGAACTCCTCCGGATACGGCGAGTAAATATCGTAGGTGCGCAGCCCCGCCTCCACGTGGCCCACGGGAATCTGCAGATAGAAGCACGCCAGGGCCGTGACGAAGGTGGTGGAGGTGTCCCCGTGCACCAGCACGATATCCGGCTTCACTTCCTCCAGCACCTTCCGGATGGACGTGAGGATATTTTCGGTGATGTCGAACAGCGTCTGCCGGTCCTTCATGATGTTCAGATCGTAATCCGGCTCCACGCCGAAGGTGGCCAGCACCTGGTCCAGCATCTGCCGGTGCTGCGCCGTGACGCACACGACGACCTCCAGCCCCGGGCGCTTCTTCATTTCCAGCACCAGCGGGCAGATCTTGATGGCTTCGGGGCGGGTTCCGAAAACGCACATGACTTTCTTCATTTCCGGTTTTGTCCTTTCATCGGCCCCGCGTCGGCGGCGGGAGGCCTGCCGGATGATTATGACACGTCCCCCGCCGTTTGTCAAAGGCCGGGCGCCCTCAGCCGCGCTTCTTTTTCAGCGTGAGGATGTTCACGGACAGGGCCGGCGCCAGGTAGGTGAAGCGGCGGGCGGCGCCCTCCTTCTCCAGCCGGACATCCCGGACCTTTTCCGGATCCTCCAGACTGTTTTCGTCCTCCGCCTTCCCGGTCAGCAGCCCCACCGTATAGGCGGATTCCACGTCGCAGTCCAGCGTGATTTCCACCGGCTCCTCCGCGTCCGCGAAATTCACGATTTTCAGGATCAGCGCGTCCTCCGTGTCCGCGGCCGTGCTGCCCATCGCCGGATAATGCGCCAGCTCCACGGTGCCCGCCGGCTTCCCGTTGACCTCCAGCGCCAGGGTATGGCCGGAAACGGTATACTTCAGGCGGTTCCATTCGTTCTGCCGCAGCGGGACGTCCACCGGTTCCGACAGGGGCTTCGGCGGGAAAGTGCCCCGGGCCACCCAGGATTTTCCGCCGGACAGAATCCAGCGGGAGGCCTCCAGGAAGCGCATGCTCCAGGGATCCACAGGGTTCGGATTGTTGCGGTCATAGTAGGAAAGCGGTTTCGGGGAAACCAGGACGCCCAGGGCGATATCCTTCCCTTCCCCGCAGAAAACGTCCACCTCGAAGGTGCCTTCCCGGGCCTCCGTGTCCTCTCCCAGGGTCACCAGCGGCAGAACCCTGAACGGGAAGCGGCGGTTTCCCTCCGGCGCGTCCCCGAACACGGCGATCTCCCCGTTTTCGCCTTCCTCCCGGCGGGCCATGATATTCCGGGACGGAAGAACCGGCTTCCCGTTCCACAGCGGGTTCCGGTACCGTACCCCGTCGTCCCCGGACAGCGCCGGCAGGCCGTGCAGATCATAATGAATCTTCCGGACCTCCTCCTCCGTTTTCAGCACATTCCTGCCGCGGCTGCCGCCGAACAGGCGCCAGGCGTAATACGTCGGGATCGCGTAGCTCCGGTAATTGTCGTAGATCAGCAGGTTCGGATACCAGGAGCCGTAATGTACGTGCTGGAACAGCGGCGCGTAGGACGCCAGCTTCACCTTGTCCTGATTCCGCTCCAGGCCCACCATGAACATGGCCTCGGCCACCGCGGCCCGGAGCTGGCCCTCGTAGGTCTGGTTGACGGAGAACTCCCCGACGAACACGTCCAGGTCCTGCCGGTCGTAGCTGTCGTACCGGCTGATGTTCTCGGCAAAGAATTCCGGCATGCTGTAATAATGGTCGTCCGCGATGTCCGCCTCCAGCTTCCGGGTCCGGCCCCGGTCGTTGGCGATGATTTTAATACCCGGATACCGCTCCAGCACCGCCTGCTTCACCATGTCGAAGCGCCATTCGTACTCGGGGCCGGAATTCTCGTTGCCGATCTCCAGATAATCCAGGCGGAACGGCGCCGGATGGCCCATCCGCGCCCGCAGGGCGCCCCAGCGGGAATCCACCGGTCCCAGGGCGTATTCCAGCGCGGCCAGGATGTCCTCCAGCATGTCCGCCTGCTCTTCCTCGTTGAAGTAGTGCGGGCCGCGGCCCTGACAGGTCATGCCGCAGTTGCAAACGTACAGGGGCGCCAGGTTCAGGTCCTCGCACAGCTGCAGGTATTCATGGAACCCCAGGCCGTTGGTCGTCCGGTAATGCCACAGCAGCCACTGGGTCGGGCGCTCCCAGACCGGGCCGACCATGTTGCGGAAGTACCACACCGTTTCCATCGTGAAGCCCTCCACGATGCAGCCGCCCGGGAAGCGCAGGAACGCGGGATGCATGTCCCGCAGCTTTTCAACCAGGTCCTTCCGGAGGCCGTGGCCCATGAAGGTTTCCGCCGGCATCAGGGACATGAAGCCGAACCGCACCGTGGCCGCTTCCCGGCTCCGGATCACAAGTGCCGCGGTCCCGGTGGTTTCCGCAGCGGTCAGGGTCAGATCGTAACGGGCCCAGTCCCCTTTCCGGACCGTGACCTCGGCGGACGCGGACACCCGGCCCGCTTCCTCAACGCTGACGAAGAGCGCCACGTCCTCCTCCGCGCAGGCGAGGAAATACAGATGATACTCCTTTCCCGCCTCCTGGGGGATCCCGCCGTAGCCGATATTGCGGAGAACCCCGCCGGCGGTGAAAATCACCCGGAGCGACACCTTCCGCTTCGCGTTCAGGGTATGCTCCGCGTCCAGGGACATTTCCGCCCCCTCCGCGTACCAGCCGGGAACCGGCGTGGGCACCACCCGGTTGCTTTCCACCCACTTGTTCATTCCTTCCCCGCCGTTGAACTCGTCGATCCAGCCGGTGGGGGACACGAAGGTTTTGCCGCCGTCCTCCGAAACACACCCCTCCGGCAGCAGGGAATCCTCGAAGGAGCGGTTGCGGATCATCTCCGGATACAGCCCGCCGTCCCCGGCGTGGCTGATATCCTCAAAAAAGAGGCCGTAAAGGTCCGGCGCGGCAGGAAAACGCTTTTCACCGGTGTGCACTGTAAGCCTGCTCATTTTTGTCCCTCACTTTCATCTTATTCCGCGCGCCTCAGTCCAGGGACGCGTACATGGAAGCCATCAGCCGGGGAATGAACCGGTAGTGGTCCCCGGGCAGGTTCGTGGTCAGGTAGACGCAGGTCAGGTTTTCCTTCGGGTCCACGCAGAACCAGTTCCCGAAGGCGCCGTCCCAGCCCCATTCGCCGGCGGAGCCGTTGCTTCCGGCATACTCCGGATTGGTCAGCACCCGCACGCCCAGGCCGTAGCCGTAGCCCCGCTGGGTGTCCCAGCTGTCGCCTTTGCGCTGCTCCGGCGTCAGGTGATCCGTGGAGATCAGGTCCACCGTCTTCCGGCCGAGGATCCGCGCGCCGTCCAGCGTTCCGGCGTGCAGCAGCATCTGCGCGAAGCGGGAATAGTCCCGCACCGTGGAGAACAGCCCGCCTCCGCCGCTTTCAAAGGCGGGTTTTTCCGCCGGGTAATCCCGGTCGTCGGGCCGCAGGTTTTCATTGATATGGTAGAGCGTGGCGATCCGCGACTGCTTTTCCGCCGGCACAAAGAAGCCGGTATCCTCCATGCCCAGCGGATCGAAGATATTCTCCTTCAGGTATTCCCCGAGGGTTTTCCCGGTCAGCACCTCGATGACCGCGCCCAGCACGTCGATGGAAAAACCGTACATCCACCGCTCCCCCGGTTCGAAGGCCAGCGGCAGCTGCCCCACCAGGTTGCAGTATTCAACGGTTCCGGGCTCGGGTTTCCCCTGCTCCAGGTATTCCTTTTCCTTCTCAACGCGGATCCGCCCCGCGGCGGTATCGCCCCAGGGGTACGGCACGCCGCTGGTCATGGTGAACAGCTGGCGCATGGTGACCTCGCCCTTCGCGTCCACGATCTCATAGGACCCGTCCGGGTATTCCTTCGCCACCTTCGGGTTTCTGAACCCGGGCAGGAAGGCGCTCACGGGATCCCACATCCGGAACAGCCCCTGCTCGTACAGGCGCATGATCCCGGCCACGGTGACCACCTTGGACATGGAGGCGATCGGGAAAATGGTCCGGTCGGAAATCAGGGTTTTCTTCCCGATATCCGCGTACCCGAAGCAGCCTTCAAAGATGACTTCGTCATTCCGCAGGATCCGTGCGGAGCATCCGGCGATCTCACCGGAGGATACAAAACGGCTGAGTGTGTCCTGAACAAGGTTCATCATCGCGCAATCTTCCCCTCTTCTGTTTTCGTTTTCATTCCGGATCTTTTCTGCTGTGATCATACAATGAATCGCGTTTCCTGTAAACTGTTTTCTGAAGATAAAAAACCCCTGTCCGGCCGGGGCGCGGCACGGGCAGGGAATCATGTTTTCCGCCGGGTTTACAGGCTCAGGTCCTGTTCCTCAAACCTCTTGACGCTGAGCTGGACGCTCTTCGCCGTTCCGGCCAGGAACAGCGCCAGGCCGCCCAGGGTGAACAGCGCCTTTTCCGCCATGTACGCGGGATCGGGCCGGTCCAGGACGTCCCGGAAGAAGGGCACGGCGTAGGTCGCCGCGATCTCCAGGATGATCCACAGGAACACCGGAACGGCGGCGAACGCGAAGGCTTTCCCCGGCTTGCTGACATCCCGGAAATAAAGCGGGAAGAAAATCAGGTTGAACAGCGCGAAGAGGATCAGCCCTTCGCCGATGGTCGCGAGCCCCGCGTCCAGCCCCGCCGGATTCGGCGTGTTCCCGATCAGGTTCTTCAGCAGGATGAACAGGGCCATCAGCAGGATCGTCGCCGCCTCGAGGATCGCGCAGAAAAGGATCCGAGCGCGGACCGCCTCCCCGCGGGAAACCGGCAGCGTCAGGGTGAACGCCGCGTCGTGGTTTTCCCGGGCCGTCAGGCAGATAAAGAAGATGCCCAGCCCGGTATAGAAGCAGCTGACGCCGTAGGGATACCCCGGAACGAGCACCAGCGCGGCGCACAGGGGCATCAGGAATCCCATGGGATGCATGCAGAGCTTCCATTCCTTCATCAGCAGTTTCATGCCTCGTCCGCCTCCTTTTCCAGATGGATCATGATTTCCTCCAGGCTGGCCTCCCGGGCGCCGAACGCTTCCGCGCCCTCCTTCGGCACCAGCACCGTATACCCGTCCCGGACCCGGCAGCATCCGCGGGCCGCTTCCCGCAGCGCTTGCGGGATCTCCGCGGCGCATTCCGCGATCCGCCAGGCATCCCGGAACCCGTCCAGCGTATCGTCCGCCCGCAGCTTTCCCCGCTGCAGGAACAGAATCCTGTCCGCGCACTTCTCCAGGTCGGAGGTGATATGCGTGGAGAAGAAAACCGTCTTTCCCTCGTCCTTCAGCTTCAGGAACACCTCCACCAGTTCCTCCCGGCTCACCGGGTCCAGCCCGCTGGTGGGCTCGTCCAGGATCAGCAGCTCCGCCCCGTGGCTGAGGGCCAGCGCCAGGGCGTACTTGATCTTCATGCCGTTGGAAAGCTCCGCCGGCGTCTTTTCCTCCTCCAGGCCGAAGGCGCTCATCCGCGCCCGGTAGGCCTGCTCGTCCCATCCGGGATAGAACGTCCGGACCACCTCCGTGATCTTCTTCAGCTTTTTCCGGGTATAGTAGGTCATGCCGGCGGAAACAAAGCCGATCCTTTCCAGGATCTCCCGGCTGTGCTCCGCGGCGTTCAGGCCGAAGAAGGAAACCGCTCCCCCGTCCGGCCGCACAAAGGACAGGATGGAGTTGATGGTCGTGGTCTTGCCGGCGCCGTTGCGCCCGATAAACCCTGTAATCGTCCCGGGCTCCAGGCGGAAGGAGACCTCCTCCAGCTTAAACACGGGATAAACCTTGGTAAGCCCCCGAACCTCCAGGGGAGAAACTTTTTCAGAACCCATTTTTCATTCCCTCCGCAAACGCCATAAACATCCGGGCATCCAGCAGCGCGAGCCCCTGTCCTTCCTCCCCGAGCACCATCAGTTGGGTCCCGGGCTGCAGGTTGAAAATCCGCCGGGCCCGGACGGGGATCACGATCTGCCCCTTGTCGCCGACGGTCACCAGCCCGAACATGTGCTTTCCCTTCAGGCCGGACTGCTCGTCCAGCTCCTCCACAGGCGCGTTCACCAGATCGTCCAGCACCACGTCCAGGGCGTCGGCCAGCCGGCCGGCGGCCGCCAGATCCGGAACACTCTCCTCCGCTTCCCATTTCGCGATGGTCTGCCGGGTCACGCCCGCCGCCTCCGCCAGCGCTTCCTGGGTCAGATTCCGCTGTTTCCGAAGCCTCTGAAGGTTCTTCCCGATCATACATTTCCCACCTTTCAGAGTAATTCTACCCGTTGAAATATTGCGCGTCAACCAATCCGCGCGGACATTCCGCCGTGAAAATGTCAGCAGGCGCTTACATTCCGCCGGCGTTTTTTTCCGGTTGTATTCCGGTGCGGAAAAAGCTATAGTATCAGTAAAGAAAAAAATATACACAGGAGGCGTTCCCCATGAAAACCGCTGTCTTGATCCTTGCCCTGCTGGGCCTGCTCTGCGCAGCCGCCGGTTCCTCCGCGGAATCCGCGCCGGCGCTTCCGGAGCTCCCGGACCGGCTCCCCGCCGAATACAAAAAGACCATGCACGAAAACTGCGGCACGGTGGAATGGATCCAGTACCCCTCGAAGGACTATACCGGCGACGGTGCGGACGTCACGAAGCGTGCCGTCGTATACCTGCCCGCGGGCTATTCCCCGGAAAACCGGTACGACCTGCTGGTGCTCTGCCACGGTATCGGCGGCACGGAAAGCGAATGGGGCTTCCCGAATCCGTACTGCGAAGCGAAAAACGCCGTGGACCACCTGATCGCGGAAGGGGAAATCCGCCCGCTGATCATCGTCATGCCCAACGGGCGCTCCACGCCCAATTTCAGGGACACGAGCTTCGGCAACATGGCGTCCTTCTACACCTTCGGCAGCGAGATCCGCAACGATCTGCTGCCCTGGATGGACACCCATTACGCCACCTGGGGCTCCGACACGCCGGACGACCTGTCCGCCTCCCGGGACCACCGGTACATGGCCGGCCTTTCCATGGGCGGCATGCAGACGATCAATATCGGCCTGTGCGAATGCCTGGACCTGTTCTCCGCCTTCGGTGCCTTCTCCGCCGCGCCCACGAGCTATACCGCCGCCAAAGTCGCGTCGGAGATCAAAAAGTTTGAGGACTGCCCCATCCGCTTCTTCTACAGCATCTGCGGCCTGCAGGACGGCACCGCGTACGCTTCCGCCTCCCAGGCGGCGAAAAGCCTGCCGGATTATACCGACCGGGTTAACGCGTCCAACTGGTACTGGCAGGAGTGCGACGGCGGCCACGATTTCAACATCTGGAACCTGGGGCTGTTCAATTTCCTGCGGATTCTCGGAAAGTGATTCCGCAGGCCCGCCGTTCCCTCTTTTTCCGCAAAAAACTATTGACTTAGAGTAAACTTTAAGGGGTAATCTGGAAACAGCGTATGGGATTCCGTTTCATTCCGCCCGGCGGCAGGCCGCGCGGACAGTAAAAACCGATCATCTTTGAACAGCAGGGAGGAAAAAAGCATGAAATACCGCACCATGGGAAAACTCGGCATTCAGTCCTCGGCCTTCGGCCTGGGCTGCATGCGCTTCAACGGCCCCGCCTCCGGGGACAGCATCATCGACGAGCAGAAGGCCATTTCCCTGATCCGGAAGGCGATCGACGGCGGCGTGAACTATCTCGACACCGCCTACGTCTACCTGGACAGAACGTCGGAGATCGTCCTGGGCAAGGCCCTGCGGGACGGGTACCGGGAAAAGGTGACCATCGCCACCAAGATGCCCGACGGCGCCGTGAAGGACCGGGCCAGCATGGAAGCGCTGCTGGCGGAAGAGCTGAAAAAGCTGCAGACAGACCATATCGATTTCTATCTGATGCACGGCATCAACAAGCAGAAATGGGAATACTTCAAATCCATCGGCGCCCCGGAATTCTTTGACGACATGAAGCGCGAGGGCAAAATCCGCTACAAGTGCTTCTCCTTCCACGGTCCCTACGACGAGTTCGAGTACATTCTGAACGATTCGGACTGGGATATGGTCCAGATCCAGTACAACTTCATGGACATCAACAACCAGGCCGGCACGAAGGGTCTGGAGCTGGCCGGCAGCAAGGGCATCCCGGTGGTCATCATGGAAGGCCTGCTGGGCGGCCGCCTGTCCAAGGCGCCGGACAACGTGCAGGCGCTGTACGACGCGTTCCCGGTGAAGCGTTCCGCCGTGGAATGGGCCTTCCGCTGGCTGTGCAACCATCCCGCCGTGGGCGTGGTGCTCTCCGGCTGCAACGAGGCGGAGCAGATTGAGGAAAACCTGCGGATCTTCGACACCGTGGAGCCCGGCATCATGAGCCCGGAGGAGCTGCAGCTGATGGACAATGTGCGGGAGGCCTACCTCAGCCGCACGAAGATCGGCTGCACCGGCTGCCGCTACTGCATGCCCTGCCCGAACGGCGTCAACATCCCCGGCATCTTCTCCCTCTGGAACAACGTTTCCCTCTACGGGATCGATCCGAAGAAGGACTGGCAGTTCCGCGGCATAAAGGAAAAGAACGCCGGCGCGGACCAGTGCGTCGGCTGCGGCGCCTGCGAGGCCGCCTGCCCCCAGCACCTGAACATCATCGAAAGCCTGCAGTCCGCCTGGACGGATCTTAACAGATAAGGAGAAACAGCCATGAAAGCATTGTTTATCGGCGGGACCGGCACGATCTCCACGGAGATCTCAAAGCTCTGCGTCCAAAAGGGATGGGATCTGACCCTGCTGAACCGGGGACGGACCGCGGACCTCTTTCCGGAAGGCGCCCGCCTGCTGAAGGCGGACATCAACAACGAAGCGGAAGCCGGCGCCGTGCTCGGTGACGAGCACTGGGACGTGGTGGCGGATTTCATCGCCTTCACCCCGGCCCAGGTGGAACGGGACATCCGGCTCTTTGAGGGCAAAACCGCCCAGTACTTCTTTATCTCCTCCGCCTCCGCATACCAGAAGCCGCTTGCCTCCCCCTGGATCAACGAGGGAACGCCCCTCCACAATCCCTACTGGAAATACAGCCGGGACAAGGCGGAATGCGAGCGGATCCTGCGGGACGCCTATGACCGGCGGAACTTCCCGATCACGATCATCCGGCCCAGCCACACCTACTGCGAGCGCAGCGTTCCCCTGGCTCTCCACGGCAATAAGGGATCCTTCCAGGTGCTGGAGCGGATCCGCACCGGAAAGCGCGTCATCATCCCCGGCGACGGCACCACCTTCTGGGCCCTGACCCACAGCCGGGACTTCGCCGTGGCCTTTGAGGGCCTGATGGGCAACGCCCACGCCATGGGCGAAACCTTCCAGATCGTCGGCGACGAAAGCCTTACCTGGAACCAGATCCATGACCTGGTCGGCGCCGCCCTGGGCCGCGAGGTCCATGCGGTGCACATCCCCACCGAAACCATCGGCCTGCTCTGGCCGGAGCAGATCGGCGGCCTCCTGGGGGACAAGAGCAACAGCGTCCTCTTCGACAGCAAAAAAATAAAGCGGGCCGTGCCCGCCTTTACCACCACGACCAACTTCTCCCGGGGCGCCCGGGAATGCGTGGACTATATCTATTCCCATCCGGAATGCCAGGTTCCGGACCCGGTCTTCGACGACTGGTGCGACAGGATGCTGGACGCCTGGGACAGGGCGCTGGAAACCTTCCCGCGCTGGTGAGGCCGGTCCTCAGTCTTCCCCGGTCAGGACAACAGTTTCATAGGTGTGACCCGTGGCGGGCAGGAATCTGTCCGTCACGTCTTTTGTCCGCAGCTTCAGGCTGGACGTGCACACGCAGGGATGGCAGCCCAGGTATTCATCCTTCAGCACGTCCTCGTCGATCAGCAGGCGCACCGCGCGCTCCCGGTCGTTCATCAGCCCCATGATGCTGACGGCGCCGGGCTCGATATCCAGGTATTTCAGCATATCCTCCGGGGACGCGAAGGACAGCCGGGAGGAATGGATCTGCCCGGACAGCTCCTTTGTTTTGAACTTCTTGTCCCCGGGCATCATCAGCAGCCAGAATTCCGTCCGCTGCCGGTTGCAGAGGAACAGGTTCTTGCAGATCACCACGCCCAGCACCGCGTCAATGGCGTTGCAGGCTTCCATGTTGTCCGCCCGCTCATGGTCCGTGCGCTGATAGGCGATTCCGAGCCCGTCCAGATAATCATAGGTCCGGATCTCGCGCTCCAGGCGCCCTTCCGTGTTTTCCGGCCTTCCGTCGTACAGTTCCATACCGCTCCGCTCCCTTTCCCCGCCGAATGAGTCGCCGGGGACGGTTCTCACTGACTCATTTCTGTCCGGAATGTCCCCCGCCGCCGGCTCACAGCGGGAATTATACCATACATTCCGGAAAAAGATTGCGGTTTTTCCCCGGCTCATGTATCATTCTCCTGAAAAAGAACAGGAAAGTGATGAAGCGAATGAAACCTGTTTCCAGTGATAAGCTTCTGTCCCGACTGTATTTCCGCCTGCTGCCCTACCAGGTGCTGATGCTCGTCATCAACGCCGCCAACGGAATCGTGGACAGCCTGTTTGCCAGCAACGTCGTGGGGAAAACCGCCATGAGCGCCATCGGGTTCTATTCCCCGCTGAACCATTTTCTCTTCGCGCTCAGCATCATGCTGGTCAGCGGTTCCCAGCTGCTGGTGGGGAAAGCCCTGGGCCGGAACCTCCTGGGCATGAACGTCCTGACCATCCGGATTTAGGCATAAAAAAAGCGCCGCGCGGCGCTTTTTTAAATTCAGGACAGCTTTCCCGATATCACCATCCGGACCTTGCTGCCCTGGATGCCGATCGTCACTTCCGCGGCGAGCCGGGCGACAATGGATTTCTCCAGCTCGTCCAGCACCGGTTCCGCCTTCGGCCGGTCCTCCTGCTCCTGCAGGTTTTTCCGGTAGGCGGACAGGGCCCATCTCCCCGCCCAGGCGGGGCCGCCGCCCGTCCGCAGCCCGTAGCTGATATAGTCCGGCAGCATATCCGCCAGCGCCTCCGGCATCTCAGCCACGCTCTCGAACATATACGAGCAGTTCAGCATCTCAGCCACCTTGGCCATGAATCCCGCCGGAGACGTCTGGATCATCCGCTTTCCCTCTTCGCCGGGCCGCACGTCCGCCTCCAGGATAATATCATATCCCTCTGCGGTTTTTTCCACCCAGATTTCCCCGGTAAACTGCTTCAGCATGTGACTGGCCATGCCCAGCGTCTCTTCCGCCAGCAGGTTCATATGCAGCAGGTTGCTCCCGGTGATCCCCGCTTTTTCCGCGAACGCGCGCAGCACTTCGGCGGCGTCCTCCGTCCGGTATACTTCACTGGAAATCCAGAGTTTATCGCTTTTCATCCCATCCACACTTTCATTTCCGGAATCTGTCGTCCGTTTCTTGCTATCTATTCTACCACAGGAGGCGGGGAAAATGCCACTGCTTTTCCGCGGCTGCCCGCAAATCTTTCCGGATACGGAAAAATCCCCTCCGGAGAGGGGATCCGCGCAGCCGCAGGTTCAGGCCAGCTCCGAATAGCTGCCCAGATAGGAGAACTGCTCCAGGGTGACGTCCAGCTCCTCGATCAGGCGGGCAAAGGCCGGCGAGTATACCGAAGCGTCGATGTCAAAATAAAACATGAACTCGAAATCCCTGCCCGGCATGGGCCGGCTTTCCAGCTTCGTCAGGTTGATCCCCTGGGCGTTGAACCGCCCCAGCAGCTGGTACAGGGAGCCCGGGCGGTTCGGCAGCACCAGCATCAGGCTGGTGTGATCCGCGCCGGGATAGATCTCCGGCTTTTTCGAAATGCAGATAAACCGGGTATGATTGTTGCTGTTGTTCTGGATATCCGTTTCCAGGATTTCCAGCCCGTACAGCTGCGCGCAGGCGGCGGAGGAAATCGCCGCCGCGTCCTTACGGCCGCTTTCGGCGATCATCTGCGCCGCGGCGGCGGTGTTCCGGCAGATGTTCACATGCCATTCGCCGTGCGCCTCCAGGAAACGGGAGCACTGCTGGATCGCCTGCTCGTGGGAATAAATCTCCCGGATCTCCCCGAGGCCCGTGCCGGGCGGCGCAATCAGGGTATGGTCGATCTTCACCCGGGCGGAGCGCACGATGTAAAATTTCCGGCTGATCATCCGGTCGTACACGCTGTTCACCGATCCGGCCAGGCTGTTTTCAATCGGCAGGATCCCGTACCGGCACAGGCCCTTTTCAATGGCGCTGAAAACGCTTTCGAAATCCCGGCAGTACAGGATGGAAGGCGCAGAAAAAATCTTTTCGCAGGCCATCTGGGAATAGGCGCCCTCCACGCCCTGGCAGGCGACCACCGCCTTCTGCGGAAAAAGCGCCGGCGTTTCCTGCAGCGCGGTCCGGATCTGTCCGCCGATCCGGCTTTCCGGGCGGCCGTCCAGCATCTGGCTGGTCCGGCTCTGGGACATCAGGAACCCGAAGAGCGCGCGGACACCGTTTTCGTTCGCTTCCCCGGCTTTTTCCCCGACCCGGTTCAGCAGATTCCTTTCCCGCTCCGTATCCAGGACCGGAACATTGTGTTCCCGCTTCCAGCGGCCGACCTGCCGGGTCAGTTCCATCCGCTCGCCGTACAGGCGGACGAGCTCGTCGTCCACCCGGTCAATCTGCTTCCGCAGTTCCTGAATGTCCATCTTCCGCCTCTCCCCTTACACCTTCGGCAGCCGCGCGCGGAACTGCTCCAGTTCGGCGTCCGTCGGCACATAATCGTCCATCTGTCCGTCATGATACTTCTGGTAAGCCACCAGGTCGAAATATCCGGTGCCGGTCAGCCCGAAGAGGATCGTCTTCTCCTCGCCGGTTTCTTTGCACTTCATCGCTTCGTCAATCGCCGCGCAGATGGCGTGGCTGCTTTCCGGCGCGGGCAGGATGCCCTCGGTCCGGGCAAAGGTTTCCGCCGCTCCGAACACCCGGGTCTGCGGAACGGAAATGGCCTTCATCATGCCGTCGTCGTACAGCTGGGACAGGATCGGGCTCATGCCGTGATAGCGCAGGCCGCCGGCGTGGTTCGGCGCGGGAATGAAATCAGAGCCCAGGGTGTACATCTTCGCCAGCGGGCAGACCATACCGGTGTCGCAGAAGTCGTACGCGAACACGCCCCGGGTCAGGCTCGGGCAGGACGCGGGTTCCACCGCGATAAACTCATAATCCTGCTCGCCCCGCAGCTTCTCGCCCATGAACGGAGCGATCAGGCCGCCCAGGTTGCTGCCGCCGCCGGCGCAGCCGATGATTACGTCCGGTTTGATGCCGTACTTGTCCATGGCCGTCTTGGCTTCCATGCCGATCACGCTCTGGTGCAGCAGCACCTGATTCAGCACGCTGCCCAGCACGTAGCGGTATCCGGGCGTGCCCACGGCCGTTTCCACCGCTTCGGAAATCGCGCAGCCCAGGGATCCGGTGGTTCCGGGATGCTCCCGCAGGATCTTCTGTCCGACCTGGGTCGTCATGGACGGCGAAGGCGTCACGTCCGCGCCGTACACCCGCATGACCTCCCGGCGGAAGGGCTTCTGCTCATAGGAAACCTTCACCATGTAGACCTTGCAGTCCAGCTCGAAGTACGCGCAGGCCATGCTCAGGGCCGTACCCCACTGGCCGGCGCCGGTCTCCGTGGTCACGCCCTTCAGGCCCTGCTGCTTCGCGTAGTAGGCCTGGGCGATGGCGGAGTTCAGCTTGTGGCTGCCGCTGGTGTTGTTGCCCTCAAACTTGTAGTAAATCTTCGCGGGCGTGTTCAGCTTCTTCTCCAGGCAGTAGGCCCGCACCAGGGGCGAAGGCCGGTACATTTTGTAGAAATCCAGGATCTCCCGGGGCACCGGGTATTCCCGGGTATCGTTGTCCAGTTCCTGCTTCACCAGGTCCTCGCAGAACACGGCGCCCAGCTCCTCCGCGGTCATGGGCTTTCCGGTGCCGGGGTTCAGCAGCGGCGCGGGCTTGTTCTTCATGTCCGCCCGCAGGTTGTACCAGTATTTGGGCATCTCGTCTTCCGTCAGATAGATTTTGTAGGGGATTTCCTTGTTCGCCATGGTCATCGGCTCCTTTCCGTTCTCGGATATACAGGGTTCAGCCTGATGGATCCTGATGGATCCTATTATAGCACAATCGCGCCGGCCAGCAGCAGCCCGCAGCATACGGCCGCCGCCAGGTCCAGGAAAGTAAACGGGTATTTCCGGTATCCGGACGCCCGGGTCCGGAGCCGGAAGCCGCGGATCTCCGCGGCCGCGGCCGTCTGGTCCGTCCGCCGGACGGAGGAGATCAGCAGCGGCGCGCACAGCGGCAGCAGCATGGAAAATTTCTTCAGCCCCCGGGCCTTGTCGAAAGCCACGCCCCGGGCCGTCTGCGCCTCCATGATCCCGCTCATTTCCTCCAGAAACTGGGGCACGAACCGGATTGCGGTGGACAGGGTAAAAGCATAGGGATACGGAACGTGCAGCACCTGCACCAGGGAGTTCGTCAGGTCGCTGATCCGCGTTACGGCCAGCACCAGCGCCAGCGGCATGCACACCACCACCAGCCGGAGCACCACCTTGCCAGCGGTCAGCAGCCCCTGGTCCGTAATGATCCAGAGCACCGGCGTGCCCTTGCGCACCAGCAGGATCTGCAGCACGAACAGGAACAGGGCAATCTTCAGCAGCCCTTTGAAAATCGTCAGGGTCTTCCCCGGGACGCCGGCAATCACGCCGATCAGCAGGTCAACCGCCAGCAGCCCCGCCAGGTAAAACAGGTTTCCGGAGATAAAAGCCGAGACGCAGATCACAATCGTCAGGAAAATCTTGGTGACCGGGTTCATCCGGTGGATCACGGAATTTCCCGGCACATACTGGAACAGGTTAGTCATGCGGCGCGCCTCCCTTCCGCAGCGCCAGCGCTGCGTCCGCGACGGCCTCCGGCGTGTCGGCGTTTTCAAAGCCTTTGCCCAGATGAATGGCCAGCGCGGTCATCTGCGGCGGCAGGATGGAGGCGGCCTCCATCAGTTCCCGGTTCCGGAAGACCTCCCGGACCGGCCCGTCCCCCAGCAGCTTTCCGCCGGCCATCACCAGCGCTCGCTTCGCGTAGTCCAGCACGACCTCCATGTCGTGGCATACCATCACCACGGTCACCTGCTGCTCCTCGTTCATCCGGCGGATCCGGTCCATGATATGGCAGCATTCCAGGTAATCCAGGCCGGTGGTCGGCTCGTCCAGGATCAGGACCTCCGGCTCCACCGCCAGGATGGAAGCCAGGGCGACCCGCTGGCGCTGGCCGCGGCTGAGGGAGAACGGTTCCTCGTCTCCGGTGAAGGCAAAATCCTTCAGCACCTCATCCGCGCGGGCCTGCAGCTTTTCCTCGCCCTCTTCCCCGCGCACCGTCCGCAGCCCGAAGAGAATCTCCTCCCGGACCGTGTTCTTGCAGATCTGCCGGTCGGGATTCTGGAACAGGAAGCCCACCCGGCGGGCGCGTTCGCTGATCGGGCTCTTCGCAGTGTCCGCGCCGTGGATCAGCACCCGGCCGGCGGTCGGCCGGATCAGGCCGTCGATCAGCCGGACCGTGGTGGTCTTGCCGGCGCCGTTGGCGCCGAGGATCGCAGCGAATTCGCCCTTCTCAATATGGAAGCTCAGGTCCTGCACGGTGGGGCCCTGGTCGGAATAGGAGAAACTGACGTGTTCCATCCGGATCATTGGATCAGCCTCCTTATCATTTCTTCCGCCTCGGCCAGACTGGTGCAGACGGGCTGTTCCTCGCCGGTCTTCGCGGAAAGGACGCGGGACAGCGTCGTGACCCGGGGGCAGTTGACGCCCAGTTTTTCCAGTTCCTCCGCGTGGGCGAGCACGTCCCGGGTTTCTCCCTGCCGGACGATCCGCCCGCCGTTCAGCACCGCCAGCTGCCGCGCGAATTCGCAAAGCAGCATGATCTTCTGCTCAATGATGATGACGGTGATTCCCTGCTCCTCGTTCAGTTCCTTCAGCAGGGCAAACACCTGCCGGCTGCTCCGGGGATCCAGCTCGCCCGTCGGTTCGTCCAGCACCAGGATCCGCGGCTTCAGCGCGAGGATCGACGCAATGGCCACCTTCTGCCGCTGGCCGCCGGACAGGGAACCGATCATCCTGTCCCGCAGGTCCGCGATCCCGACCTTCCGCAGCGCCTCTTCCATCCGCGCGGGGATTTCCTCCCGCGGAATCCCGAAGTTTTCCAGCCCGTACAGCAGCTCATCCTCCACCACCGGGGAAACGATCTGGCTGTCCACGTCCTGGAACACCATGCCCACCAGCCGGGAGATCTCCTCCAGGGAGGTTTCCACCGTGTCCAGGCCGTTCACCTTCACGCTGCCGTAATAGTCCCCGGTATAATGGTGGGGAATCATGCCGCTGACCGCCCGGGCCAGGGTGGTCTTCCCCGCCCCGGCCGGGCCGATCACCCCCAGGAAGCCGCTGTCCGGAACGGACAGGCGGATTTCCTGCAGGGCGGGCTTCTGCTCGTTCTTATAGGTAAAACTCAGATCCTGTATCTCAATCATCGGACTGAACTCCTTTGCGTATCATGACGCCCGGCGTCATTCTGAGCGAAGCGTTCTGCCTCCTCACCGGTTCAGCACCTTGCGCAGCGGCAGGTACAGCAGCTGCACCAGCACGCTGCCGATGGCGGCGGTTCCCAGCACGATCGGGATATAGGCCACCAGGCTGGAGGTTTCCGCTCCCATGAACACCAGCAGGCAGACCACGAAGCTGCCGCCGGAGATCACCGTGGAAACGAAGGTGGCCAGCAGGGGGTTCAGGTCCAGCTTTCCGAATTTAAAGGGAACCTTGATCATGAAGAACATGGCCGCGGCGCCCAGCAGCTCGGAAATGAAATTCAGCCACGGGGTTCCGGGCAGGAACTGGCAGATGGCGCCGGCCAGGATGCCGATGATCGCGCAGCCGGCCAGGTTCGGCCGGACCAGCAGGATCGCCAGGCAATAGGACGCGATGATGAAGTTCGGCTTCATGCCGAAGAAGTTGACCACGCTGCCGACAAACAGCTTCAGCACGGTACCGGCGGCCAGCAGCACCGCCACGATGATCAGGTCCTGGATAGAAAAACCTTTTGCCGTTTCGTTTCTGAGTACTCTCTTTTCTGCCATGGGAAACCTTCCTTTCTTCCGCCCTTCAGGGCTTCACAAAAAATAATTATTTGTTGGTACCGGCTGCCGCCCCGGTGCGTGAAAGGAAGGTCCGGCAAAACAAAAATCCGTCCCGCTAAAGGACGGATTGTCAATCCATGGTGCCACCTTCATTGAACCGGAAAACCGGTTCACTCTCACGAGCGTGCCAACACACGCTCTGCCCTTAACGCGAGCCCACGGTCCGGATACTCCGGGTTGCCCCGTTTCCCCTTTCCCTCAGCGAACCATTTGCCGGTGAACCTTCCGCGGGTTTTCAGCTGCCCCCGCTCTCTGTGGGCGTCCCTCCCGGTTTGACTTTCGCCTCTAAGGTTTCAGTATTTACAGACAGGAAAATATCATTTTTCCATTCCGTTGTCAATTCCCCGGATTGTATTTCTCCTGTTCTTCGCCTCCGGTTTCCGGATCGTTCTTGCCCCGCCCCGTTCCGGGCGGTATAATGTCCCGGAACATTACCCGGCATCCGCCGGACCGGAGGTTTTATCATGGCACAGTTTCAGTCCCTGGAGGAAGCACGCGCGTTTTTTGAAATGGACCGGTTTGCCACCGAGAACGATATCACCCTGGAGGAGCTGTCGGAAGGCCGCTCCCGCTGCCGCATGACCCTGGGCCCCCGCCATAAAAACGCGGAAGGCGGCGTCATGGGCGGCGCGATCCTGACGCTGATCGATTTCGCCTTCGCCACCGCCGCCTCCAACATGCACCGTCCCACGGTCGCCCAGCAGATCAGCATGAACTTCCTCAGCGCCGTAAAAGGAAAAGTCCTCACGGCGGAGGCGGTCTGCCGCAAGGACGGGAAAACCAGCTGCGTATACCACGTGAACGTCCGGGACGACCTGGACCGCGATATCGCCCAGGCCGTCGTCACGGGCTTCAAGCTGTAATTTTTCGGGACCGGGCGCATCCGGCGGGAACAGCCTTGCTGTTCCCGTTTTTTTACGCGAAAAACCGCAGCGCGGCCCCGATGAACCCGACGAACAGCGGATGCGGCCGGTTCGGCCGGCTCTTGAACTCCGGATGAAACTGCACGCCCACAAAGAAGTCCTCCCCGGGAATCTCCACCGTCTCCACCAGGTTTCCGTCCGGCGACAGGCCGGACAGGCAGAGGCCGGCTTTCTCCAGCGCCTCCCGGTATTCGTTGGCAAACTCGTAGCGGTGGCGGTGGCGTTCGCTGATCTCCGTTTTCCCGTAGCAGCGGGCGATCACCGTTCCCTCCTTCAGCACACAGGGATATTTTCCCAGCCGCAGGGTTCCGCCCTTGTCGATCCCGTCGTTCTGCCCCGGCATGAAATTGATGACCTGATGCGGCGAATCCTCGTCAAACTCGCGGGAATTGGCGCCCGCGAGGCCCGCCGCGTTCCGGGCGTATTCGATCACGGCAGTCTGCATGCCCAGGCAGATCCCGAAATACGGCACATGGTGTTCCCGGGCGTACCGCGCCGTCTCCACCATGCCCTCGATGCCCCGTCCGCCGAAGCCGCCGGGCACGATGATGCCCTGCACGCCGGACAGCCGGCGCTCCGCGTTTTCCGCCGTCAGGGTTTCCGAATCGATCCAGTCGATCTCCACCTTCGCGTCCTGGGCGTAACCGGCGTGCCGCAGCGCTTCCGCCACGGACAGGTAGGCGTCGTGCAGCTGCACGTATTTCCCCACCAGGCCGATCTTCACCGTCAGGTTCTGGTGCCGGACGCTTTCCACCATCTTCCGCCATTCCGCCAGGTCCGGTTCCGGGGTCTCCAGCCCGAGCTCCCGGCAGACCGTGGCGGAAAGGTTCGATTCTTCCAGCATCAGCGGCGCCTCGTACAGAATCGGCAGCGTCACGTTTTCAATCACGCAGTCCGGTTTGACGTTGCAGAAATGGGCGATCTTGCTGAAGATGGACGGGTCCGTAATCTTCTCGTCCGTCCGCAGCACGATGATGTCCGGCGTGATCCCCATTCCCTGCAGCTCCTTGACGGAGTGCTGCGTAGGTTTGGATTTGTGCTCCCCGCTGGCCTTCAGGTACGGCACCAGCGTCACATGGATATACAGGGTGTTCTCCCGCCCGGCCTCCAGGCCCACCTGCCGGATGGCCTCGATAAACGGCTGGCTTTCGATGTCGCCGATCGTGCCGCCGATCTCGGTGATCACCACGTCCGCGTCGGTCTTTTCGCCGACCCGGTAAATGAACCGCTTGATCTCGTCGGTCACGTGCGGAATGGTCTGCACCGTGGATCCGAGATAGCCGCCCTGCCGCTCCTTGCGGAGCACGTTGGAGAACACCTTCCCGGTGGTCAGGTTGGAGTATTTGTTCAGATCCTCGTCAATGAACCGCTCGTAATGGCCCAGGTCCAGGTCGGTTTCCGCGCCGTCCTCCGTCACGTAGACCTCCCCGTGCTGATACGGGCTCATGGTGCCCGGATCCACGTTGATATACGGATCCAGCTTCTGGGCCGCGACCTTCAGCCCCCGCGCCTTCAGCAGGCGCCCGATGGACGCGGCGGTGATTCCCTTCCCCAGTCCGGATACGACGCCCCCGGTTACAAAAATATACTTTGGCATGTCCCCGACCTCCTTTTTTGCATCAGCAAAGAAACCGCAGGACGCCCTTGCCCTGTTTCATCCGGAAATATATATGAATCTGTTCTTACAGTTCGATGCTGTCCGCGCGTTTTTCCGCGCCGGCCAGCAGCGGTTTGATTTTCGCCAGGAAACGCGTCACCTGCTCCCCGCAGCGCCCGGTATAGAGCTTCGGATCCAGCAGGGCTTCCATTTCCGCCTTCGTCAGGCCGAACTGCTTCTCCTCCGCCAGCCTGGCCAGCAGGTCGCACTCCCCGCCGTCCTTCATGCGGGCTGTGGCCTCCATGGAGCACCTGCGGATGATCTCGTGCAGCTCCTGCCGGTCGCCGCCGCGCTTGACCGCCTCCATCAGCAGGTTTTCCGTCGCGCTGAAGGGCAGGTATTCGCGCAGGGTTTTCTCCACGATCTTCTCATTTACATGCAGCCCGTCCGTCACGTTCTTCACCAGGCGCAGGATCGCGTCGGCGCACAGAAAACCTTCCGGAATGGAGATCCGCCGGTTCGCCGAATCGTCCAGCGTCCGCTCCATCCACTGGGCGGAAGCCGTCAGCGGCGCGTTCAGCGCGTCCGCCATCAGGTAGCGCGCCAGGGAGCAGATCCGCTCGCAGCGCATCGGATTCCGCTTGTAGGCCATGGCGGAAGATCCGATCTGATTCTTTTCAAAGGGTTCCTCCACCTGCCGGTCATGCTGCAGCAGGCGGATGTCCGTCGCCATGCGGCAGGCGCTCTGGGCGATGGAGGACAGCGCGTTCAGGATCCGGCTGTCCGTCTTCCGGGGATAGGTCTGCCCGCACACGTCGAAGCATTCGGTGAACCCGAAATCCTCCGCCAGCGCCCGGTTCATGGCGTCGATCTTCTCCCCGTCCCCGTCGAACAGGTCCAGGAAGCTGGCTTCCGTGCCCGTCGTTCCCCGGCAGCCGAGGAACCGGATATTCTCCAGCGCGAAATCCACTTCCCGCAGGTCCGTCCAGAAGTCCTGCATCCACAGGGTCGCCCGCTTCCCGATGGTCACCGGCTGCGCGGGCTGGTAATGGGTGTAGCCCAGCGCCGGGGTATCCCTGTACTGCTCCGCGAACTTCGCCAGGTTGTCCAGCGCGCCGATCAGTTCCTCCCGCAGGTACCGCAGGGCGTCCCGGTAAAGGATCAGGTCCGCGTTGTCCGTAACGTAGCAGCTGGTCGCCCCCAGATGGATGATGCCCGCCGCAGAAGGCGCCGCCTTGCCGTAGGCGTAGACGTGGGCCATGACGTCATGGCGCACCTCTTTCTCCCGCTGCCGCACGCATTCATAGTCGATATCCGTCTGGTGCGCTTCCAGCTCGTCCACCTGCGCCTGCGTGATCGGCAGGCCCAGCTTCATTTCCTCCCGGGCCAGGGCTGTCCACAGCTTCCGCCAGGTCTGGTACCGCGTATCCGCGGAAAACAGCCGCAGCATATAATCCGAAGCATACCTGGAAGACAAAGGTGTTTCATAACGGTCCGTCATTTTCTTTCTCCTCTGGAATTAATTGAACGATCGGAAAGCCTGCATCGCATATCCTTCTTCCGCGCCTGAACAGAAACGCCGAAGGTGGTTTGGAGGGCGTTTATACCGCCGCTGCCGGTGGCAGATGAAGGCGGTATGAACGTTGGGTATCGGAAAGCCCTCCATCTCATATCCTTCTTCCGCGCTTAAAAAGAACACTCCGAAGGTGGTTTGGAGGGCGATCGGAAAGCCCTCCAATTCATCTGATGATGATACTTTCCCTCTCCGCGCCCACTGAAACATACGCAATGGGGCAGCCGACCGCTTTTTCGATCATCAGAACATAATTCTGCGCCGCCTGCGGAAGTTCCTCCCACCGGCGCACACCGGAAATATCCCGCTGCCATCCTTCCGCGTATTCGATCACCGGCTCCGCCCGGTCCAGCTCCGTCGGGAAGGGGAAATCGTCCGTCTCCTGCCCGTTCACCCTGTACCGCACACATACCGGAATCCGCGCCATATCGCTCAGCACGTCCAGCTTCGTCAGGGCGATCTTCGTCGCGCCCTGCATTTCCACCCCGTACCGCGTGGCCACCAGGTCCACCGGGCCGACCCGGCGGGGGCGCCCGGTTTTCGCGCCGTATTCCTGCCCGGCCTGCCGGAGCTTTTCCGCTTTCTCCCCGAACATTTCGCACACGAACGGCCCTTCACCGACGCAGGTGGAATACGCCTTCACGACGCCGATGACCTCCTCCGCCCGCAGGGACGGCAGCCCGGCGCCGATCGGCGCGTACGCCGCCAGCGTATTGGAGGAAGTCGTGTAGGGATAGATGCCGTAATCCAGGTCCCGCAGGGCCCCCAGCTGGGCCTCGAACATCATGCTCTTCCCCTGCGCCTTCGCGGCCTTCAGGTACCGCCCGGTATCGCAGACGAACGGCCGGACCGGTTCGCACCATTCCTCCATCCACTTTTCAAGCATTTCCATCGTATACGGCTCGCTGCCGTACACCTTCGTCAGCGTCAGGTTTTTCCATTCCAGCAGCTGCCGCAGATGCGCCCGCAGCTCGTCCGGATGGAACAGTTCCCCGGCCATCACCGTCTTTTTCTGGTACTTGTCGGAATAGAACGGCGCGATTCCCTGCTTCGTGGAACCGTATTTCTTGTCCGCCAGCCGCTGCTCCTCCAGCGTGTCCAGATCCCTGTGCCACGGCAGCAGCAGGGAGGCCCGGTCGGAAATCTTCAGGTTTTCCGGCGTCACCGCGACGCCGCGGGAAACAACCTCCGTGATTTCCTTCCACAGGTTTTCCGGGTCCAGCGCCACGCCGTTCCCCAGGATGTTCACCACGCCGCTGTGGAAGATCCCGGAAGGCAGCAGGTGCAGCGCGAACCGGCCCCGGTCGTTGATCACGGTATGCCCCGCGTTGCCGCCGCCCTGATACCGGATCACGATATCGTAATCCGCCGTCAGCAGGTCCACAATCCGGCCTTTTCCTTCGTCGCCCCAGTTAATTCCGACAATTGCGCAGGTCTTCATGCCAAATCTCCTTTTCTTTCCGCCAGCAGCCGCCGCAGCCGCTCCGCGGCCGTTTTCGTTTCCTCCGGATCCCCGAAGGAGGACAGCCGGAAGAACCCTTCCCCGCAGGCGCCGAAGCCTTCCCCGGGGGTGCCGATCACCTGGATCTCACGCAGCAGCAGGTCGAAGAAATCCCAGCTCTTCATGCCGTCCGGGCAGGCCATCCAGATATACGGCGCGTTCTTCCCGCCCCAGTAGCGGATCCCGACGCTGTCCAGCGCGTCCATCAGCACCCCCGCGTTCTGCTTGTAGATCCGGATATTCTCCTGAATCTGCCGCAGTCCTTCGTCCGTGAAGACCGCGATGCCGGCCTTCTGCAGGATGTAGGAAATGCCGTTCGTCTTCGTGGTGCGGTTCCGGATCCACATGGCGTTCAGGTTCATGCCTTCCCGCTCCAGCGCCTTCGGGATCACGGTGTAGCCCAGCCGCGTGCCGGTGAACCCGGCCGTCTTGGACAGGGAGCAGATCTCGATGGCGCACGTTTCCGCGCCCTTCGTCTCAAAAATGCTGTGGGGCAGGTCCCCTTCCACGAACGCCTCGTAGGCGGCGTCGAAGAGAATGACCGCGCCGCGCCGGTTCGCGAAGTCCACCCACGCCTGCAGTCCCTCCAGGCTGTAAACCGCGCCGGTGGGATTGTTCGGCGAGCACAGGTAGATCAGCTCCGCCTCCGTGTCCTCCGGGGGCGCCGGCAGGAAGCTGTTCTCCGGACCGGCGTTCAGGAAGACCGTTTTCCGCCCCGCCATGACGCTGGCGTCCACATACGCGGGATACGCCGGCTGGGTGATCAGCGCCGGGGAGGACGGGTCAAACAGATCCAGGATATCCCCCAGCTCGTCGCTGGCGCCGCTGGATACGAAAACCTCCTCCGGATCCAGCCGCACGCCCCGCCGCGCGTAATACCCGGCCGCGGCGGCCCGGAATTCCGGAATGCCGCACTCCGGCGTGTATCCGTGAAAGCTTCCGGCCGACGCCTGGTCGTCCGCCGCCGCGTGCAGCGCGTCGATCACCGCGCCGCACAGCGGCCGGGAAACGTCCCCGATCCCCAGCCGGTACAGCGGCCGGTCCGGATGCTCCGCCCGGTACGCGGCCACCTGCTTCGAAATCCGGAAGAACAGATACGAATCCTTCAGATTCCGGTAATTTCCGTTCGGTTTCAGGCCCATTCTCATCCCTCCCGTGATCGTCGCCGGCTTATTCAACCGTCACGCTCTTCGCCAGGTTCCTGGGCTTGTCCACGTCCAGGCCCCGGTTCACGCTGGTGTAATACGCCAGCAGCTGCAGCGGCACCACCGCCAGGGACGCCATGAAATGCTCGTCCGACTTGGGGATGTACACCGTGAAGTTCACGCTGTCCTCCACGGAGAAATTCCCGTTCGTGGTGATGCCCATCAGGTAGCCGCCCCGGGACCTGCACTCCATCATATTGGAAACGGTCTTCTCGTACAGCTCCTTCTGGGTCAGCACGCCGATCACCAGGGTATTGTTCTCGATCAGGCTGATCGTGCCGTGCTTCAGCTCGCCCGCGGCGTAGGCCTCGGAATGGATGTAGCTGATCTCCTTCATCTTCAGGCTGCCTTCCAGGCTGATGGCGTAATCCAGCCCCCGGCCGATAAAGAAGATATCATGCGTGTTCGCGATCTTGGAGGAGAACCACTGCAGCCGGGCTTTTTCCTCCAGGATCCGCTCGATCTTGGCGGGAATCTCCGCCAGCTCGGCCAGCAGCGCGGCCGCTTCCTCCTCCGCCACCGTTCCCCGCGCCAGCGCCAGGTAGACGGCCAGCACGTCCGTCGCGATCAGCTGCGCGCTGTAGGCCTTGGTGGTGGCCACGGCGATTTCCGGCCCGGCCAGGGTATACAGCACATGGTCCGCCTCCCGCGCGATGGTGGAGCCGATCACATTGACGATCGCCAGGGTTTCCGCACCCCGTTCCTTTGCCACCCGCAGCGCCGCCAGGCTGTCCGCCGTTTCCCCGGACTGGGAAATGACGATCACCAGCGTTTTCTCCGCCATGGGAATCTTCCGGTACCGGTATTCCGACGCCAGCTCCACGCGCACCGGAATCCCGGCAAGGTCCTCGATCACATACTGGGCGGCCATGCCCACATGCCACGCTGAGCCGCAGGCAACGATGTCTATTTTCGAGACAGAGCGGACCGTTTCCTCCGTCAGCCCGGTCCCGGAAAGGTCGATTTTGCCGTCCTTCACAATGCTGTTCAGCGTATCCCGCACGGCGGCCGGCTGCTCATGGATTTCCTTGAGCATGAAGTGCTCGTACCCGCCTTTTTCCGCCGCGGCGGCGTCCCAGGTGATCTCCGTCAGCGGGATCGTGTTCTCGTCCCCGTTCAGGTCGAAGAAGGCGACCTTCCCCGGGGACACCCGGGCTACCTGCAGGTTGCCGATATAGTAAACCTGCCGGGTATATTTCAGGATCGCCGGCACATCGGAAGCCAGGAAGGACTCCTCCTCCCCCGTTCCGATGATCATGGGCGAATCCTTCCGCGCCGCGAAGATCTCGTCCGGATAGTCCTTGAACATCAAGGCCAGAGCATAGCTTCCCCGGATCCGCACCATCGTCCGCGTGATGGCGTCCACCGGGCCGATTTTGTATTTCTTGTAATAGTAATCCACCAGCTTCACGGCCACCTCCGTGTCCGTATCGCTGTAGAAGGCGTATCCGTGGCGCAGCAGCTTGTCCTTCAGCTCCGTATAGTTCTCGATGATGCCGTTGTGCACGCCCACCACATCGGACTCCACCGCGCCGGAACCGGATCCGGAGCAGTTGCCGCTGACATGGGGATGGGCGTTCACCACGCTGGGATCCCCGTGGGTCGCCCACCGGGTATGCCCGATGCCGCAGCAGCCGGCCAGCGCCCGGCCCTGGTCCGTCTTGTCCGCCAGGTGGTACAGCTTGCCGGTAGCCTTGACCACCTCGGCCAGCGCCGTGCCGTTCCGCACGGCAAGGCCGGCGGAATCATACCCGCGGTATTCCAGCCTGGAAAGGCTGTCCAGCAAAATCGGAGCCGCCTGGCGGCGCCCCGTATATCCGACAATTCCGCACATGGGATCATCCTCCGTATCCGGTGTAATCAAAAAAACAGGAGATGAACCGTACAGTTCATCCCCTGTACCTGCGGATTTTATCACTCCGCGTTTTTTATGTCAATACGTTATAATACATTAATACATTTCCTGAACATATGCGCGTTCAGTCCTCGTCGCCCTGCAGCGCGTCGTAGCCTTCCTCCCCCGTCCGGACGCGGACCACGTTCTCCACATCCGTGACGAAGATCTTGCCGTCGCCGATATGCCCGGTATGCAGGACGCTCCTGGCGGTGTCGATCACCTGGCGCACCGGCACCTTGCTGACCACGATATCCACCTGCACCTTCGGCAGCAGCGTGACGTCCACCGGCGTGCCGCGGTAGTACTCCGGCTTGCCCTTCTGCGCGCCGTAGCCCATCACGTTGGTCACCGTCATGCCCGTGATGCCGATCCGGTTCATCGCCGCCTTCAGGCTCTCCAGGCTGGCCGGGCGGCAGATGATCTGCACCTTCGTGTAAACCGGCGCGTCCGGCGCCTTCTCCGGCTTCTTTGCCGGCGCGGCGGCAGGCTCCGCCGCCGCGGCAGCGGGCAGGACCGTTCCGGCCGCCGCGTCCGCGGGAAGATCCTCCGGCAGCATGGCGATTCCGGCATACGCCGTATGCAGGCCGTGCTCGGAACGGTCCAGGCCCATGATCTCATCCTCAGCGTCCGCCCGCAGGCCGATGGCCTTCCGGATCAGGAGGAAGACCGCCGTGATGACCGCCGCCGTCCACGCGATCGTGGCCAGCACGCCCAGGACCTGCGTTCCCAGGAAGCTGAAGCCGCCGCCGTAGAACAGCCCCTTCCCCGTCGAAACGCCTGTGGCGAAGAACCCTGTCAGGATCGTGCCCAGCGCGCCGCAGACCCCGTGCACCGAGATCGCGCCCACCGGGTCGTCAATTTTGACCACATTGTCGAAAAACGCCACGGACAGCACCACCGCGAAGCCGCAGACGATGCCGATCACCGCCGCCCCGAAGGGATTCACGGCGTCGCACCCCGCGGTGATTCCGACCAGTCCGGCCAGCGCCGCGTTGAAGGTCATGGAGACATCCGGCTTCCCGTAGCGCAGCCAGGTGAAAATCATCGTGACCAGGGTCGCCATGGCCGCCGCCAGGTTCGTGTTGAAGAACACCAGGCCGGCGGAGGTGATCAGGTCGTCGCTGTCCATCCCGACGGTGGAAGCGCCGTTGAACCCGAACCAGCAGAACCACAGGATGAACACGCCCAGCGCCGCGATGCTCAGGTTATGGCCGAGGATCGCCCGGGGCTTTCCGTCCTTTCCGTACTTGCCGATCCTGGGCCCCAGGATCTTCGCGCCCACCAGGGCGCAGACGCCGCCGACCATATGCACCGCCGTGGATCCGGCGAAATCATGGAATCCCATTTCCGCCAGCCAGCCGCCGCCCCAGATCCAGTGGCCGCTGACCGGGTAGATGAACAGGGAAATCGCGGCGGAGTAGAGGCAGTAGGCGGAAAACTTCGTGCGCTCCGCCATGGCGCCGGAAACGATGGTCGCCGAGGTCGCGCAGAAGACCGTCTGGAAAATCGCGAAGGCCCAGAGGGGAACGCCGGCCGGCAGCACCGCGCCGTATTCCTTCATGATAAACGGATCGATCCATCCGAAGACCGCCGTGCCGGTTCCGAACATAATCCCGAATCCGAACAGCCAGTACAGCGGCGTTCCGATGCAGAAGTCCATCAGGTTCTTCATCAGGATATTGCCTGTATTCTTGGCCCGGGTAAAGCCGGCTTCACACATCGCGAAGCCCGCCTGCATGAAGAATACCAGCGCCGCGCCCAGCAGCACCCAGATCGTGTTCGCGGGAGAGTACGTCATGTTGCTCACTTCCGTTTCTGTAAATTTCCTCCGGCCTTCATCGGCTCCTGTCCGTCCGTTCCGGCGGATCCGCCCCGGAACGTACCGGCTTCGCGCCAATGAAAAAAGGCGCCGGGTGCGTTGCACACCCTTGCGCCTTGCTGGATTGCCGAAATTGTATACAGTATCCCGAAGTCTGTCAAGCACTTTTTTTCTGAAAAACACCCGAAGAACAAAAAATGCTCAGTCTTCCCCGATCTGTTTTTCCATGCGCCCCATGATTTCCCGGTAAGCGTCCTCTACGCCGCCCATATCCCGGCGGAAACGGTCCTTGTCCAGTTTTTCATGGGTTTTGCTGTCCCAGAGCCGGCAGGTATCGGGGCTGATTTCGTCCGCCAGCACGATCGTGCCGTCGGAAAGCCGCCCGAACTCCAGCTTGAAATCCACCAGCGTCACGCCGCAGGAAAGCCAGAATTCCTTCAGGGCTTCGTTGACCCGGAAGGAATAATCCTTGATCGTCTCAATTTCTTCCTTCGTGGCCAGCTTCAGCGCCAGCGCGTGGTATTCGTTCAGCAGCGGGTCGCCCAGCTCGTCGTTCTTGTAGGAGAACTCAATCGTAGGCGCGTCAAAGACGATGCCTTCCTCGACGCCGTAATGCTTCGCGAAGGAACCGGCGGAAATATTCCGGATGATCACTTCCAGCGGAACGATCTTCACCCGGCGCACCAGCGTATCGCGCTCGCTGAGCTCCTCCACAAAATGCGTCGGAATTCCCTTTTTCTCCAGCATCCGCATCAGGGCGTTGCTCATTTTGTTGTTGATGACGCCCTTTCCCTGGATCGTCCCCTTCTTCAGGCCGTTGAACGCCGTCGCGTCGTCCTTGTACGAAACGATCAGAAGCTCCGGATCATCCGTCTCAAATACCTTCTTGGCTTTTCCTTCATACAGCTGTTTACCCTGGATCATAGCAAACCATCTCCTTCCGTCTGCTAATGATTCGACAGGTACCTGTCAATTTCCTGCGCGGCCGCGCGCCCGTCCGCCAAAGCGCGCACCACAAGGCTCTGCCCGGTCCGCATATCGCCGGCGCTGAAAAGCTTTCCGCCGAGGCGGTGGCTTCCGTCCGCCGGCATCAGCCGCCCCCGGGCGTCCGCGTCCGCCGGAAAAATTTTTTCTGTTTTTTCGTCGCACCCGACAAATCCGGCGGCAATCAGCATCAGATCGCAGGGAAGCACCTTTTCGGATCCCGGAACCGCTTCCGTTTTCCCTTCCGGCGTCCGCCGGAGCCGGACCGTCTCCGCCGCGGTGATCCGGCGGTTTTCATCCGTCAGAATCCTTCGCACCGTCGTCTCATAGATCCGCGGGTCCCCGCCCTGCACCGCCGCGGCTTCCTGCTGCCCGTAGTCGGTGCGCAGTGTCCGGGGCCATTCCGGCCAGGGATTCCCCGGTGTCCGCATTTCCGGCGGCGCCGGCATGATCTCGATCTGCGTCACGGAAGCGCACCCCTGGCGCAGCACCGTGCCGACGCAGTCGTTGCCCGTATCGCCGCCGCCGATGACCAGCACGCGCCTGCCCTTCGCGAAGGCGCAGTCTTCGCCGGCCAGCAGCGCCTTTGTGGTTTTCGTCAGATAGTCCACGGCAAAGAAGACGCCCTCCGCGTCCGCGTTTTCCGCGTTGAGGGCGCGTGGTTTCCGGGCGCCGCCGCACAGCACGGCCGCGTCGTATTCCTCCAGGATCTCCGGGCCCGCCTCCGTGTTCAGCCGGAATGCGATCCCTTCCGCCTCCATCAGGCGGATCCGCCGCTCCACAATCTCCTTGGGCAGCTTCATGTTCGGAATGCCGTACATCAGCAGCCCGCCGGGCCGGTCTGCCCGCTCGCATACCGTCACCTGATGGCCGCACCGGTTCAGCAGCGCGGCCGCCGCCAGGCCGGAAGGCCCGCTTCCGGCCACGGCAACCCGCTTTCCCGTCCTTTTCGCGGGCGGCTTCGGCCGGATCCAGCCCGCCGCGAAGCCTTTTTCAATCAGGTACAGCTCGTTGTCCCGGTTGGTAACGCCGTCCTCCGCCAGGTTGCAGGCTTTCTCGCACAGCGCGGGGCAGACGTGTCCCGTGAATTCCGGGAACGGTGCCGTTTCCAGCAGCCGTTCCAGCGCCTCCCGCTCCAGCCCCCGGCACAGCAGGTCGTTCCATTCCGGAATCAGGTTGTGCAGCGGGCACCCGAAGGAGGACTGGCAGAAGGGCACCCCGCAGTTCATGCAGCGGGAAGCCTGGCAGACCCGTTCCTCCGCGGGCTGCGCCGTGTGCAGGTCCGCGTAGTCCGCCAGGCGGGTCCGCGCGTCCCGGAACGGGTTTTCCTTCCGGGCATATTCCAGAAATCCGGTCGCCTTGCCCATGCCTTACACCCCTTTCAGCCAGGCCCGGTACTCGTCCGAAATGACCGCCCTGAATACCGGCAGCATTTCGTCGAAACGGTCCAGGATCTCCCGGGCTTTCTTCGAGCCTGTCGCCTTTTCGTGCATGCTCAGCAGGCGCTTCAGCTCCGGCGCCTGTTCGCCGGTGACGGGATACAGCCGCACATGGCCCGGGTTCAGGCGGCTCTGCAGCGTTCCGTCCTCATCCAGCACCCAGGCGATGCCGCCGCTCATGCCCGCGGCAAAGTTATCCCCCACCGGCCCGAGCACCGCGACCCGGCCGCCGGTCATGTATTCGCATCCGTGGTCTCCCACGCCTTCCGCCACCGCCCACGCGCCGGAATTCCGCACCGCGAAGCGTTCGCCCGTGCGTCCGGCAATGAAGGCGTATCCGCCCGTCGCGCCGTACAGCGCCACGTTGCCGATCAGGGTGTCCTGCGGCTGCCAGATGCTGTCCGCCGGCGGACAGACTGCCAGCCTGCCGCCGGACAGGCCTTTGCCCAGATAATCGTTGGCGACGCCGTAGAGCGTAATCGACTGGCCCGCGGGCAGGAACGCCCCGAAGGACTGCCCGCCGCAGCCCAGCGCCTGGATATTCCGGTCGCCCTTCAGCATCGTTCCGAAGGCGCGGTCCGTGGTCATCAGCTGCACATGGTCCTGAAACAGCCGGGCGTCGGTCCGTTCGCTCAGGCGGAAGTCATGCCGGGATTCCGGCTGGAAATGCGTGTTCCTGGCAAATCCGATCAGGTCGGAAAGGTCCATCGCCGCGCCGTCTTTCATTCTGAGCAGGTCGCTGCGGCCCACCAGTTCGGAAACGGTCCGCGCGCCGAGCTTCGCCATGATCTCCCGCAGCTGCTCCGCAATGAACAGCATGAACCGTTCCACGTATTCGGGTTTTCCCTCGAACCGCCGGCGAAGCTCCGGATTCTGGGTCGCGATGCCGAAGGGGCAGGTGCCCAGGTGGCACACCCGCATCATCCGGCAGCCCATGGCCACCAGCGGCGCCGTGGCGAAGCCGAATTCCTCCGCGCCCAGCAGCAGCGCCACCGCCACGTCGTGACCGGTCATCAGCTTGCCGTCCGTTTCCAGCGTCACCGTCTGCCGCAGCCGGTTCCGGCACAGCACCTGGTGCGCTTCCGCCAGGCCGATTTCCCAGGGAAGCCCCGCGTGGTGCACGCTGCTCAGCGGCACCGCGCCGGTGCCGCCCTCCCCGCCGGAAATCAGGATCCCGCCCGCGCCGGCTTTCGCCACGCCGCTGGCAATGGTTCCCACGCCGGTGGAGGACACCAGCTTCACGGTGACCTTCGCCTGTTCGTTGGCGCACTGCAGGTCGTAAATCAGCTCCGCAAGATCCTCAATGGAATAGATGTCATGGTGCGGCGGCGGGGAAATCAGGGAAATCCCCGGCGTGGAGCAGCGGGTTCTCGCGATATCCTCCGTCACCTTCGCGCCCGGCAGGTGTCCGCCCTCGCCCGGTTTCGCGCCCTGCGCCATCTTGATCTGGATTTCCCGGGCAGAGAGCAGGTATTCCCGGGTAACGCCGAAGCGGCCCGAAGCCACCTGCTTGATGGTGGAATTCAGATCCGTCCCGAACCGGTCCGGAAGCTCGCCGCCCTCGCCGCTGTTGGATTTCCCGCCCAGACGGTTCATGGCCTTCGCCATGCATTCATGGGCTTCCCGGGAGATGGACCCGTAGCTCATGGCCCCGGTCCGGAAGCGCTTCACGATGGATCCGGCCGGTTCCACTTCGGAAAGCGGGATTTCCCGGCAGGCCTCATACCGGAAGTCCAGCATGGACCGGATCGTCCGCGGCCCGTCCTCCCGGACCGCGGCGGCGTATCTGTCAAAAAGTTCCCGACTGTCCGTCCGGACCGCCTGCTGCAGCAGATGGATGGTTTCCGGCGAATACAGGTGTTCCTCCGCCTTCGGCCCGGTGCGCAGCCGGTGGATCCCGACGGCCGGCAACCCGCTTTCCGCCTTTTCGCCAAAGGCTTCGTCATGGTGGAACCGGCTGTCCGCCTCCACCTGTCCCAGGTCTGTTCCGCCCAGCGCGCAGGGCGTGTTTGTGAAATACCGCTCCGCGAACTGCCGGTCCAGCCCCACCGCTTCAAACAGCTGCGCGCTCTGGTATGCCTGCAGGGTGGAAACACCCATCTTGGAGGCGATCTTCAGCACCCCCGCCGTCAGCGCCCTGTCGTAATCCCGCACGGCATCCTCCGCTTCCTTCCGGATTCCGCCCTTCGCGCACAGGTCCCGGATCACTTCATGCGCCAGGTAGGGGTTCACCGCCCGCGCGCCGAAGGCCACCAGCAGGGCCAGATGATGCACGTCCCGGGGCTCGCCGCTTTCCAGGATCACGGATACCGCCGTGCGCTTCCGGATGCCGATCAGGTGCTGCTCCAGGGCGGATACCGCCAGCAGCGACGGAATCGCGAGATGACACGCGTCCACGCCCCGGTCCGAAAGAATCAGGATGTTGACCCGGTCCCGGCACGCCCGGTCGCAGGCGGCGAAAAAGTCGCCCATCGCTTCCCGGAGCGTTTCGTTCTTCCCGTACAGCAGGGAAAGGGTGCGCACCGAAAACGCCGGATGGCGCAGCTCCCGGATCCGGTTCAGCTCCTCCTCAGTCAGCACCGGCGAAGGCAGCTCCAGAATCATGCAGTTTTCCGCCTCGCGGGAAAGCAGGTTCCCGTCGTCCCCGATATAGATCGAGCAGTCCGTCTTCACTTCTTCCCGCAGGGCGTCGATCGGGGGATTGGTCACCTGCGCGAAACGCTGCTTAAAGTAATCGAACAGCGGCGGGTGCGTCCGGGACAGGGCCGCCAGGGGCTCGTCCGCGCCCATGGACACGATGGGCTCCGCGCCGTCCCGGGCCATAGGCAGCAGGATATCCTGCACGTCCTCCCAGGAATAATGGAAGGCTTTTTCCAGCGCAGTCAGCATGCCTTCGTCCGCTGCCGCCGCCGGAGCCTTTTCCGAAGCTTCCGGCAAGTCCCGCAGCCGGAGGATCTGCCGCGTCCATTCCGAATAAGGGTATTCCCGGGCGTAGCGGGCCTTCAGCTCGCTGCTTTCCAGCAGCCGCCCGGTTTCCAGGTCCGCCTCCAGCACGTCGCCGGACTTCAGCTTCCACCGGCGGACGATATGCGCGTTTTCCTCAGACAGCACGCCGGCCTCCGAGGAAAGGATCAGCCGGTGGTCGTCCGTCAGCGCGCAGCGCAGCGGCCGGAGCCCGTTCCGGTCCAGGGAGGCGCAGACCTTTTCCCCGTCGGAATACAGGACCGCCGCCGGCCCGTCCCAGGGTTCCATCATCGCGGCGTAGTAGCGGTACAGGTCGCGCCATTCCGTTTCCTCCCGCATATGCTGCCACGGCTCCGGAATCAGCACCATGCCGGCCAGGGAAAGCGGGAATCCGTTCATCGCCAGGAATTCCAGCGTGTTGTCCAGCATCTGGCTGTCGCTGCCGTTCTCCGCGACCACCGGCAGCACCCGCTGCATTTCCTCCCCCATGACGGGGGAATGCATGGTTTCCTCCCGGGCCTTCATCCGGTCATGGTTGCCGCGGATCGTATTGATCTCCCCGTTGTGCAGCAGCATCCGGTGGGGATGCGCCTTGCTCCAGGAAGGAAAGGTATTCGTGGAAAAGCGGGAGTGCACCATGGCCATCCGGCTGGTATAGCGCGCGTCCTGCAGGTCGTCGTAGAAGGAGCGCAGCTGGCTCACCAGCATCATGCCCTTGTACACGACCGTCCGGCAGGAAAGGGAGCAGACATAGGTGTCCGTATCCTGTTTTTCAAAGATCCTGCGCAGCACGTACAGCCGCCGGTCAAAGTCCAGTCCGGACGCGGCGTCCCCGGGTCGCCGCAGAAAGCACTGCCGGATCCGCGGCATCGTCCGCCGGGCGCCGGCGCCCAGCTGGGCCGGATGGCACGGCACGTCCCGCCAGCCCAGCACGGCGATCCGTTCGGACGCCGCCAGCTGTTCAAAGATCCGGCAGGCGTTTTCCGTGCCGACTTCATCCTCCGGCAAAAAGAACATCCCCACGCCGTAGTCTCCCGGCTGGCCCAGGGAAATTCCCTCTTCCTGGGCCCACGCGGAAAACAGGCTGTGGGGCAATTGAGTCAGAATCCCGACTCCGTCGCCGGTGGTTCCCAGTGCGTCGCTGCCGGCCCGGTGCGCCAGGCGCTCCACAATGCAGAGCGCCTGGTCCACCGTCCTGTGCGTGGCCCGTCCGTTCAGGTCCGCCACCGCGCCTACGCCGCAGCTTTCATGTTCCAGTTCTTCATGATAGAGGGGATATTGTCGGTCCCGCATGTTCCCCAGCTCCCTGACTTGTTTTATCCGTTTTTCTGCTGTTCACGCGCCACAATCCTGGCCGCGTACTCCGCCATTTTGATGCTGTGGTCCATCGCCTGCTTCTGCAGCAGGTGATGCGCCTCCGGTTCTGTAAGATGAAGCTGCTTCATCAGGATCAGCTTGGCCTGTTCCACCACTTCCCGGTCCGCTCCGGCCCGCCGGGGCATCTGCCGCCGGTGCAGCTGGTTCAGCATTTCCAGCGCGCCGAGAACGGCCTGTCCGGAGACCGGCAGCGCCAGCCGGAAGATCTCCGGGGTTTCGCAGTTCTCCAGCACGTCCGGTTTCGCGATCCAGAGGATCTGGACACGGTCGCCGTAATCCCAGGCCACTTCCTCCGGCCTGCAGTCCGGGATCATGCCAAGGTAGATCAGGATGCTGTCCTCGCTTTCCGCCAGCGCCCTTCGCAGGCTGCCGGCGGATGCGCAGCAACGGTATACGGAATAACCGGAGGAAGCCAGCAATCGTGTCATCTGATCCCGGTTCGTTTCCGAGATTCCGGCAATAACCATTCGTGCCACCGGGCCTCCCCCTTTCTCAAAAGATTCTGAAGCTTGGCAGTTGCTGTGTGCTATGGTTTTTTCTCAGATCTTTTCAGGAATCAGCGGCTGTTCCGCCGATCAGTACATCACGATATACCGTTCGATCTCCCACTGGCTGACATGGGTGCGGTACGCGTCCCATTCCTTCTGCTTGCCTTCCACATACTGGCCCAGCACGTGCTCGCCCAGGGCGCCGCAGATCACCTCGTCCGCCTTCAGGCAGTCCACGGCTTCCTTCAGCGTGCCCGGCAGCGAACGGATGCCCCTGGCTTCGCGGGTTTCCGCGTCCATGGCGAAAATGTTGTCCGTGATCTCTTCCGGAGGCGTCAGGCCCTTTTTGATGCCGTCCAGGCCGGCCGCCAGGCAGACCGCCATGTTCAGGTACGGGTTGCAGCTGGGATCCGGGCACCGGAGCTCCACACGGGTTCCCATGCCGCGGGCGGCGGGAATCCGGATCAGCGCGCTGCGGTTGCTGGCGCTCCAGGCCAGGTAGCAGGGCGCCTCATAACCGGGAACCAGCCGTTTGTAGCTGTTCACCAGCGGGTTGGTTACGGCCGCCATGCCCCGGATGTGCGCCAGGATGCCGGCGATGAAGGCATACGCTTCCCTGCTCAGGCCGCGGCTGTCCGACGGATCGGCAAAGACGTTCTTTCCGTCCTTGAACAGGCTCATGTTCGTGTGCATGCCGCTGCCGTTGATGCCGAAGACCGGCTTGGGCATGAAGGTCGCGTGCAGGCCGTTCTTCTGGGCCAGCGTTTTCACCGCCAGCTTGAAGGTCATGATATTGTCCGCCGCGGTCAGCGCGTCAGCGTACCGGAAGTCGATTTCATGCTGGCCCGCCGCCACTTCATGGTGACTCGCCTCGATCTCAAAGCCCATCTGCTCCAGCGCCATGCAGATCTCGCGCCGGGTTCCCTCGCCGTGGTCCAGCGGTCCCAGGTCAAAATAACCGGCCTCGTCGGACGTCTCCGTGGTGGGTTTGCCGTGCTCGTCCGTCTGGAAGAGGAAAAACTCCATTTCCGGGCCGACATTGAAGGAATAGCCCATCTCCGCCGCTTCCGCCAGCACCTTCTTCAGCACGCCGCGGGGATCTCCCGCGAAGGGGCTTCCGTCCGGGTTGTACACATCGCAGATCAGGCGGGCAACCTTGCCGTGCTGCGGACGCCAGGGCAGAATCGCGAAAGTGTCGAGATCCGGCCGCAGGTACTGGTCGCTCTCATTGATCCGGACAAAACCTTCGATGGAGCTGCCGTCGATCATAATCTCATTGTTGACGGCCTTCTCGATCTGGCTGGCGGTAATGGCCACGTTCTTCAGCTGGCCGAAAATATCGGTGAACTGCATGCGGATGAATTCAACGTCGCCTTCCCTTACCATCCGGATGATGTCTTCCTTCGTGTACTTGCTCATGGTGAAACCCCCTTTAATCTTTCATCTCTGGCTGAAATCAAAAACAGGCAAGTGCAGCCATCGTCATGGCTCCCTTGCCTTGTATGCGGGGATCATAGCACCCCGTTTTTTCCCTGTCAAGCGTTTTCGCCGGATTGAAATTGTTTTCCCTTTGTTTTCCCGCTTCCTCCCTGTCCGCCGTCCTTGACAAGCCCGCGGGGGAATGGTACCATACCTGCCATCAAGACAAGGGAGTCCTGGTTCGGGGCTCCCTGTTTTTTTATTCCTTCCCGATTTCATCACAGGAGGCGGTCCGCATGTGTTCCATCTTCGGTCTGACAAGCTCCAGGGTTCCCCGGGAACTGATTGAAGCCTGCTTTAACCGCACGGTCTCCCGGGGGCCGGATATGAGCCGGCTGGAGGAGATTCCCGGAGGAATCCTGGGGTTCCACCGTCTGGCCATCATGGGCCTGAACGAGCGGGGCATGCAGCCCTTTCATCTCGGAAACGACGCGGTGGTCTGCAACGGCGAGTTGTACGGCTTCCGGCCCCTCCGCGAACGCCTCATGGAACGCTATGAGATCAAGGGGGAATCCGACTGTGAGATTCTCCTGCCGCTCTATCATGAATACGGCATTGAAATGTTCAAAACCCTGGACGCCGAGTTTGCCCTGATCCTCTATGACGGAGAGCGGAACAAGGTCATCGCCGCCCGGGATCCCATCGGTATCCGTCCCCTTTATTACGGAAGGCTGGAGGACGGCGAATGGGCCTTCGCCAGCGAGCCGAAGAACCTGTCGGGGCTCTGCGCGGAGATTCTCCCCTTCCCGCCCGGCCATTACTGGATCGACGGGGAATTCCACAGCTATGCCGATCCGTCGCATGTGGACCGGTTTATCATGGAGGATGAGGACACCGTCTGCAGGGAACTGAACCGCCTGCTGACCGACGGCGTGAAAAAACGGCTGGACGCGGACGCGCCCGTCGGCTTCCTGCTCTCCGGCGGCCTGGATTCCTCCCTCGTCTGCGCCATCGCGCAGAAGCTGCTTCCCCATCCGATCCGCACCTTCGCCATCGGCATGGATGTGGACGCCATCGACCTGAAGTACGCACGGATCGCGGCGGACTATATCGGTTCGGAGCACACGGAGGTCATTATCTCCGAAAAGGATGTGCTGGAAGCCCTGCCCGCGGTGGTGGAGCTGCTGGGCACCTGGGATATCACGACCATCCGCGCCTCCGTCGGCATGTACCTGGTCTGCAGATGGATCCATGAGCACACCGATATCCGCGTCCTGCTCACCGGCGAAATCTCCGACGAGCTGTTCGGCTACAAATACACGGACTTCGCCCCCTCCGCCGCCGCCTTCCAGGAGGAAGCGGAAAAGCGGATCCGGGAGCTGCATGTCTACGACGTGCTCCGGGCGGACCGCTGCATCTCCGTGAACTCCCTGGAAGCCCGCGTTCCCTTCGGCGACCTGGCCTTTGTGCACTACGCCATGAAGATTGACCCGGAGCTGAAAATGAACAGACATAACATGGGCAAATACCTGATCCGCAAAGCCTTCGCGGAAGACCATATCCTCCCGGACGCGATCCTCTGGCGGCAGAAGGCCGCGTTCTCCGACGCCGTGGGCCACTCCATGGTCAACGACCTGAAAGCCCTGGCGGAAAGAACCTACACCGACAAGGAGTTCACTGAAAAAGCGGCGAAATATGATTACCGGCCGCCCTTTACGAAGGAAAGCCTGCTGTACCGGGAGCTGTTCGAGCGGTACTATCCCGGCCAGGCCCGGATGATTCCGGATTACTGGATGCCCAACAAAGCCTGGCCCGGATGCGACGTCAACGATCCTTCCGCGCGGGTTCTGTCAAACTACGGCGCCAGCGGACAGTAATGTCCGGCGCGTATCATCCCGGAGTGCGGCGGAGGATCTTCCCCAACTATAAACGTCAACGGAGGCCCAGAATGTCATCCAGCCAGAAAATCCTGATTCTCGATTTCGGCGGCCAGTATACCCAGCTCATCGCCCGGCGCGTCCGGGAATGCCATGTCTACTCGGAAGTCGTCCCCTGGAGCATTCCGCCGGAGGAAATACGGAAGCAGCAGCCCGCCGGCATCATTCTGTCCGGCGGGCCTTCCACCGTTCATGACGAAAACGCCCCGATGATCGATCCCGGGCTCTACAGCCTGGGTATTCCGGTGCTCGGCATCTGCTACGGCATGCAGCTGACCGCCCATCTGCTGGGCGGAACCGTGGAAAAGGCAAAGGAACGGGAATACGGCCGCGTTGAAGTCCGGATGCGGGAATCCTCCGCCATCCTGGCCGGCATGAAATCCTCCTCCTTCTGCTGGATGAGCCATACCTGGCAGGTCTCCGCCTGCCCGCCCGGATTCAGCCCGGCCGCCCGCACCGAAAACTGTCCCGTCGCCGCCATGGCCGACGAGGTCCGGCGGATCTACGGCGTCCAGTTCCATCCCGAGGTCACGCATACCGAGGAAGGCCGCCTGCTGCTGCATAATTTCCTGTTCAATATCTGCCGGTGCGCCGGCGACTGGACCATGGAAGCCTACGCGGAGCAGGCCGTCCGCAATATCCGGGACGCCGTCGGGGAAAACGGCAAAGTCCTGCTGGCCCTGTCCGGCGGTGTGGATTCCTCTGTGGCCGCCGCGCTGCTCTGCAGGGCCATCGGGGACCGGCTGGCCTGCGTCTTCGTGGATCACGGCCTGCTCCGCAAAGGAGAAAGCGATCAGGTCTGCCACGTGTTCAGACATCTCTTCCCGGTCCGTTTTGTCCGGGCGGACGCCGCAGCCCGCTTCTTCGCGGACCTGAAGGGCGTCACCGATCCGGAGGAAAAAAGGCACATTATCGGCCGGGATTTCATTGAAGTATTCCGGGAAGAAGCGGAAAAACTGGGAAAAATGGATTATTTCGCCCAGGGAACCATTTATCCGGATGTAATCGAAAGCGGCGGCGGAACCAACGCCGCCGTCATCAAAAGCCATCATAACGTGGGCGGCCTGCCGAAGGAACTCGGCTTCACCGAGCTGATCGAGCCGCTGCGCATGCTGTTCAAGGATGAGGTCCGCGCCCTGGGCGAAGCCCTGGGCCTCCCGAAGGAGCTCGTCCGGCGCCAGCCCTTCCCCGGCCCCGGCCTGGCCATCCGTATCATCGGGGAGGTTACCCCTGAAAAGGCGGAAATCGTCCGGGAGAGCGACGCGGTCTTCCGGGAGGAAATCGCGAAGGCCGGGCTGGACGGCCGGATCAGCCAGTACTTCACCGTCCTGACCGGGATTCAGTCCGTCGGCGTCATGGGAGACGAGCGCACCTATGACTACACCGTCGCCCTCCGCGCCGTCACCACCGACGACTTCATGACCGCCGACTGGGCCCGCATCCCCTGGGACACTGTCGCGGCGGTCTCCGCCCGGATCGTCAACGAAGTCCCCCGCGTCAACCGTGTCGTCCTCGACGTCACAACCAAGCCCCCCGCAAGCGTTGAGTGGGAATAATGATTATTTGATCTTTTTTGCCCCGGAAGTGTCGATTTTACTGCGAATCGGCGGCAATCAATATGCTGCAAGATTAGCCGAAATGATAGACGGGCTTCTTAGCAATTCCGCTTCCCAACTTGACCTTTACAAAGCTGTTTCAGGCTGGATATTCGCAGAACACAATACATACAATCTACAATGATATGATGGAGGAACCATGTTAAAAGATTACGAGATCGATAAACCTGTCCTTGAAACTGATAGGCTGATTATCAGAACTCTTAACGAAGCAGATGTACCGGATTTGAAAGAATGGTTGGGGAGAGATGAAATTTATACCTATTGGGGACGAAAAGCCAGCAAAGGTGAGAAAAATCCGGAGTTGTTGTTTGTTGACGCCCGTCCCTGGGTGAAAAGGAAGCCTTCACTGGATTTTGACTGGGGGATTGTCTTGAAAGAAACAAATACTGTTATTGGAATGATTGCAGTATTTGATATACAGGATTTAAGGATGGGTGATATTGGGTATCGAATTCATCCTGAATATTGGAATATGGGAATTACTACAGAAGCACTGAAGGAAGTGGTACGGTTCATATTTGAAAATACAGAAATAGAGCGGCTGAATGGGCGTGCTGATGTTAGGAATATTGCTTCAAATAAGGTCCTTGAGCGGTGTGGTTTCATAAAAGAGGGGACAATCCGACAAGGAAAAATGGTTTCGGTCTATTGTGACTATAACATTTACGGTATGCTTAGAGAAGATTATACAAAGATAAAAAACTGCTGCTGTAAAGCAAGGTATACGAGCGCGGACTGAAGAAGCTCAGGACAGACAAGCCCTGGGCGAAGTATGACGCCATCCTGGGCTTTGCCGAGTGGGGTTTGAGCGAGCCGATATCGGAGGGGACATCGACGATGAGGTGTTTGCCCTGATCGAACGCAACGGACAATGGGAGGAGATATTGAAATGATCGATGATAGTATCAAGTAAAGTTTTTTTCTTCATTCATATCTGGATGCTGCAGATGACTGGAAGCCTGTACTGAAATAATCATGAAAACTGTCTCCTCCGTTTGAATCCGCCAAAGGAGAGCACAGAAAGTCGGGCATCCGCTTTCCTGTCCTGATATACTAATCACGCAACGGAAAGGAGTGATCATAGTGCAGGGATGGATTGAAGGGCTCCAGAGTTCGATCGACTTTATTGAACAGCATCTGACGGATGAACTGGACATCGAAGAAATCGCCGGAAAAGCGGCGCTGTCTCCCTTCTATTACCAGCGCATCTTCGGAGCTCTGTGCGGAATGACCGTCGGCGAATACATCCGTGCGCGCAGGATGTCGCAGGCAGCGCAGGAATTGGCGAGAACAAACGCGAAGGTGATCGATATTGCACTCAAATACGGATATGATTCACCGGACAGCTTTACTAAAGCCTTTCTGCGCTTTCATGGCGTATCTCCATCCAGAGCCAGAGAATCCGGCGCGCCTATGCGATCATTTGCTCCGCTGCATATCAAAATATCATTGGAGGGCGGCAGTATGATGGATTACCGTATTGTAGAAAAAGCACCGTTTACGATTGTCGGCGTGAAAAAGCCGTTCAATTCAGACACCAGCTATGAGAAGATTCCGAAATTCTGGAATGAATGGCTGGCACAGGGCGAAGATCGTCCAGTCAAGGGCACCTTCGGCGTATGTATCGATATGAAGGGAAAGGACTTTGACTACTGGATCGCGGATCTATATCTTCCCTGGGAGGATGTGCCGGAAGGCTGCGAAACCCGGATCATTCCTGCAAGCCTGTGGGCACAGTTTCCCTGCACCATCCGGACGCTGCAGGATACGAACACAAAAATCTGGTCGGAGTGGCTCCCCGCGCTGCAGGGATACACACTGGCCGGAGAATACGACATTGAGGTCTATCTTCCTCCGGAAGAAGGCTCCGACGACATGAAGGTATACATCTGGGTTCCGCTGAAACAGGCGTAATGCATTCACAGCGGCTGTCTGATATGGCAGCCGCTTTTTCAGGCCTTGACAGCTAATTGCAATTAGCTTATCATTTGGCTAATTCGATTTAGCCGTTTGAAGGAGGATACATGGACACGAAACAGAAGATCCTGGATGAAGCGCTGACTCTGTTTTCTGAAAAAGGCTATGCCAATGTCTTTGTCAGCGAGATTGCCGAGCGCGTCGGCATCAAGGCGCCATCCCTGTATAAGCATTACAAAAGCAAACAGGCGATCTTTGGCGCAATCATCGAGGAAATGCACAGGCGTTTTCTGGAGCAGGCCAAACATCTGAACATTCAGGGAAACAATCCGATAGTCGACGCCGAAATCTACAGCGGTTTGCCGGAAGAAGAACTGGTCAGGTTGGGCATCAATCTGTTCCTGTACCAGCTTCATGATGATTACACAAGGCGCATCCGAAAAATGCTGACAATCGAGCAGTTTCATAACAAGGACCTGGCTATCGCCTATATGCACCAGTATATGGATGATCCGATGTTTTACTTCACAGCGCTGTTGAAACAGGCAGTTGATCAGGGCGTTCTGCAAACGGACAACGTTGAGGTCATGACACTTCAGTTTTATGCCCCGTTCTATACGCTGATGACGGTCTGCGACCGTGATCCGGAACGGGAAGCAGAATCTGTCCGGATTCTGGAAGACCATATCCGTCAATTCAACAAGCTTTACGGGAGGGCAGTATGAATCAACTTTTATCAAAAGCCGGGGCAATCATTGTAACAGTCACGGTGTTTCTTTTCGCGGTATGTATCGTTTGCGGCTTTCATTTCGGTTCCTATTTGGTCTGTATGTTTTTGCCGATCGGATATATCATGATGTCCGCCGGATTCCAGCATGAGAGTACTGAACAGACAAAAGTTTCCGCAAATATCGGGCTCATCCTGGCGGCTATTTATGCCGTGCTGATCCTGCTGGTCTATTATGCGCAGACAACCACAGTCCGCCTGGAAGAACTGAATGGCCAAGCTGCAAAAGTACTGAATTACCAGAATGGTGGCCTGCTGTTCAATTATGATCTGCTGGGCTATGGCATCATGGCGCTTTCCACCTTCTTCATCGGTCTCTCGATTCAGGCAAAGAATAAACCGGATCTGTGGCTGAAACGGCTGATGATCATCCACGGTGTTTTCTTCCTCAGCTGCTTCTTCATGCCGATGACCGGTATGTTCACCCATATGGCTGACGGCAACAACGGAAACGGCGGAGGTATCGCACTGCTGTTCTGGTGCGTTTACTTCTTTCCGATCGGTGTACTGGCTTGCAAGCATTTCTCAATTCATTCCTCGTGAGCCGATTCCTGAGCCGATTCAGAACCGATGAACAGGAAACCGTCCGTTGGATTATGAATATGTTCTCCGGTTTCGATTCTATCTCCAGCTCTGAGATTCGCAAAAAGTCAGGGCAGTCAAAGCCTTCTGTCGCAATGCTTCTCGGCAAAATGTGCAATGAAGGACTATTGCAGGTTGTTGGTGCTGGGCGTACAACCAAATATCAAAAATCGATTCATTCCTCGTGAGCCGATTCCTGAGCCGATTCGCAACGATTCTGAGACGATTCGCTTGATTCCAACGTTGTAATCGGTTATAACTCTCTTGCGATTAACCTCATCTGCGGTGCGGATTTGTTATCAGTTGATAACCAAATGATAACAGAATCGAGGATAGCCAGTAGAATAGGAATAATCTGAATAATCTGAATAATCAGAGTCACTCAGAACACCAGAGATCACAGAAATTAAGCAAAATCAGTTTGGTAGCAATGAGTGGGAATAAAGGCCCAAACACCGAAGTCCCGGTTTTGTAAGGGCTTTCAGCCTCGGACAATCGGTTCTGATAACGATGGACGCGACGGGCTGGCCCTGGTATAGTAGGATTGCAAGCTGATCTATATTGACCACAGCGGGGCTGTGGTGTGGGAGGAGCGATGACCATGAAACGCCTGATGTTGGTTTGGGTGATGGTGCTATACATGGGGACTTTCACTGATTGAAGGGGTATGGTCAGAAATCCCGGGTTGTTCGTATTCTTTTGTGATTCGTGACGAGGGGGCCTTCAGATGAAGAAACATTGGAAGATATATGCTATGATTCCTCTGATTCTGACAGCTTGTATTTTCACCCAATCCATTTTGGTAAATCAGAAAGCGCAGGAAATGCTGGATGCCGTTGGTCTTGGAGGTCGCAGCGATCTTCGCCGTGTTCCATCCATCGTGATGAACGGTCCTCGGTTTGAGAAAGACGGTTTTGAATACATGGTATTCTCAAATATAAGCAATGATCGAAAACTGAGAGAAGAACGCATGCTTTGGTCTCCGCCTGAACTCTGGACAACGGAAGATATAGATGTGATCACGCTTGGAAAGCAGCTCAACATAGATATCAATATAGACGCAATCCTTTCAGAGAGTATGGGTGGAGTATACTGCAATGCGTGGTTCTTACACATACCGGCACACGCAGACTCAGGCTCAAGTAAACCGGAGTACTTTCTCGGGTATTATGACTGCTCCGAGGATGCCGTCTTCATTTGCCATGGTTACACAATTTCTGGAGATGAAGAGGGAGGCACACCTGTTGATCAAGAAGGTTGAGACCTATGTGCTTGACGGCAACAATGCATCAAACATTCCCTTGCCGCATGACTGTGAGATCAAAGACATCAGGGAAGATGACGATTATCTGATCATCGATTTTGAGGACGACATATCCTATTATGATGCGATCAGGGCCGTTCATCCGGATGCCCAGACCCTGACGGTTCGGTTTCACTTGGAATATGGCGGGCTGAACGGTGTCAAGGCTTATGGCGGGCTTCAGGGCATTTACCAGCATCGCCGTTCAAAAAAGCACGGCAACGGGTTCATGCTGGTCAAAAGCCTGAAAAAGCTTCGAAAGCTGATGAAGGAGTGCGGTTTTCCTGCAACGTATCTGTACCATTATGTGGCCTATCATCAGGTTATCGTGGAATTGTGCGTCAATGATTCAACACTGCTGATGTTATGGGCGGACTCTGTTGAGTTCGAATGGACGCTGAAAGATCCAGGCGAGGCAGACCAAATATGATCGGTTTCGTGAGTACACTTTGAGTACACTTTTCGTGCGAGCCAGAACAAAACTGGAGAAATCCGCGAAAAATCGCGTCAAAAGCGAGCGAAGTCGCTACATTTTCAAAGGAAATATAGAGATAGGCCTCGAGTGGGAGTGATTGCCAAAAACCCGGAGCCCCTTATTTTTTAATGGACTCCGGGTTTTCATTTTGCCTCGTGACCAACTTTTTAAAGTGTACCCCATGTCAAGGACAAAATGAGTTTTAGGGCTTTACCATCAGCTGGATATTCCCGTATACTGAAAATGCTTTACCGACAGGGAG
>ONJM01000031.1 GCA_900318145.1 uncultured Eubacteriales bacterium | reverse complement strand
TTTACGCACTGGTCCCCATCCCGATAGATGGTCTTGGCGTTGCGCACAGCAATGACGCGATCAAGATTCATGTTTTTTTCCTCCTTCTCAGTGCTTCCGGCCGGGACGGTAAGCTTTTTTTACTGCGTCGTCTTCCAGAGAGGCAATATCATCTGCGGTAGGCTTGGGCGTTTCGGTAAAGTGTTTTTCTCCGTAGTATGCATTCAGATACATCTGCCTGATTTCGCTCATCAGGGGATAACGGGGATTGGCGCCGGTGCACTGGTCATCAAAGGCCTGCTCCACCATAGCGTCCAGCCTGTCAAGGAAATCTTTCTCATCGGGTACATAATCCCGGATCGCGGGTTTGATACCCACATAGGCTTTCAGGTCGCTGATCATTTTGATCAGTCCTTCCAGCTTCTCTGTGTCGCTGCTGCCTTTTACGCCCAGTGCTTCCGCCACCTCGGCGTAGCGGCGCAGTGTATGGGGATGGTCGTACTGCGGGAAGGTGCCCATCTTGGCGGGCACTTCAGCGGCATTGAAGCGCAATACTTCTTCGATCATCAGCGCATTGGCGACACCGTGCGCAATGTGATGGAACGCGCCCAGTTTATGCGCCATGGAATGGCATACCCCCAGGAAAGCGTTGGCAAAGGCCATGCCCGCCATGGTGGCCGCGTTGGCCATCTTTTCCCTTGCTTCCACATCGGTGAGACCGTTGTCGTAAGCCCGGGGCAGATATTCGAAGATGGTTTGCAGCGCTTTGATCGCCAGGCCGTCAGTGTAATCCGTGGCCATCATGGAGGCATAGGCTTCCAGCGCGTGGGTCACGGCATCGATGCCGCTGGCCGCGGTGAGGCCTTTCGGCGCGGTCATATGGAAATCAGTATCGATGATCGCCATATCGGGCAGCAGCTCATAGTCGGCCAGCGGATACTTGACTCCGCTCTTCTCATCGGTAATGACGGCGAAGGGCGTCACCTCACTGCCGGTGCCGGCAGAGGTGGGGATGGCAATGAAGTATGCCTTTTCACCCATTTTCGGGAAAGTATACACCCGCTTGCGGATATCCATGAAACGCATCGCCATGTCCTGGAAATCCACTTCAGGGTGCTCATACAGAACCCACATGATTTTGCCTGCATCCATGGCGCTTCCGCCGCCCAGGGCGATGATCACGTCGGGCTGGAACAGGCGCATCTGCTCTGCGCCGGCCTTTGCGCACGCCAGGGTAGGATCGGGGGCTACATCAAAGAAGGTAGCATGCCGGATGCCCAGTTCGTCCAGCTTATCCGTAATGCATTTGGTGTTGCCGTTCTGATAAAGGAAGCTGTCCGTGACAATAAAGGCCTTTTTCTTGCCCATCACGTTTTTCAGCTCATCCAGCGCCACCGGCAGGCAGCCCTTCTTGATATACACCTTTTCCGGTGTGCGGAACCACAGCATGTTCTCTCTCCTTTCAGCCACGGTCTTGATATTCAGCAAATGCTTTACGCCCACATTCTCCGATACGGAGTTTCCACCCCAGCTGCCGCAGCCGAGAGTAAGGGAAGGAGCCATTTTAAAGTTGTACAGGTCGCCGATACCGCCCTGGGAAGAGGGGGTGTTGACCACAATGCGGCAAGTCTTCATCCGGGCCGCAAAAGCATCCAGCACTTCCGGCTTCTTCTGTGTATCTGCATACAGGGAAGCCGTATGGCCGTAACCGCCGTCGGCAATCAGCCGTTCCGCTTTGCTGAATGCGTCTTCAATATCTTTTGCCCGGTAGATTGCCAGCACGGGGCTCAGTTTCTCATGCGCGAATTCTTCCGACAGTTCCACAGATTCAACTTCTCCGATGAGCACCTTGGTTCCTTCCGGTACGGTGACACCGGCCAGTGCCGCGATTTTGCAGGCGCTCTGGCCGACGATTTTCGCGTTCAGCGCGCCGTTGGTCAGGATCGTATGGCGCACCTTATCCAGATCGGCGCCTTTCAGGAACCAGCAGCCCCGGGCGGCAAATTCGGCACGAACCGTTTCGTAGATACTGTCCAGCACGATTACGCTCTGTTCGGAAGCGCAGATCATGCCGTTGTCGAAGGTTTTGGAATGAATGACAGAATTGACCGCCAGGACCAGGTTGGCGCTGTCGTCAATCACTGCCGGCACGTTTCCGGCGCCCACACCCAGGGCAGGTTTACCGCTGGAATACGCTGCTTTTACCATGCCGGGGCCGCCTGTGGCCAGGATGATATCGGCATCCCGCATCAGGGTGTTGGTCATCTCCAGGGAGGGAACATCGATCCAGCTGATGATGCCTTCAGGAGCGCCGGCCTTTACTGCCGCATCCAGTACAACTTTCGCGGCGGCAATCGTCGCTTTCTTTGCCCGGGGATGAGGACTGAAGATAATCCCATTGCGGGTTTTCAGACAGATCAGGGCCTTGAAAATAGCTGTGGAGGTAGGGTTGGTGGTGGGAATCACCGCCGCCACCACACCGATGGGCTCCGCGATCTTCCTGATGCCGAAAGCCTTGTCTTCCTCGATCACGCCGCAGGTTTTGGTATCCCGATAAGCGTTATAAATATATTCACTGGCGTAGTGATTCTTGATTACCTTATCTTCCACCACACCCATGCCGGTTTCTTCCACGGCCATTCTGGCCAGTGGCACCCGGGCCTGATTGGCTGCCGTTGCTGCAGCCAGGAAGATCCGGTCCACCTGTTCCTGCGTGTAGGCGGCGAATACCCTCTGCGCCGCGTGCACCCGGGCGATAGCCGCCTCCAGCGCTTCCACACTGTCCACCATGTCAAATGCTTTGGTTTCCATACTGTTCCTCCTCTTCCTGTTTTATGCCTCACTGGCTGCCATATGGAGATAAGCCAGCGATAAGGCAATGTCTTCCTGCTGTACTGTCACACCGGACGGCACTTGAATCTGTACCGGTGCTAAATTAAGAATTGCTGTCAGCCCGGCGGCAACCATTACATCCGCGGCTGACTGGGCCGATGATGCCGGAACCGTCAGGATGCCTGCCTGCACATGCTGCGAAGCGCAGAACCCTGAGAGCCGATCCATGGGATACACCGGAATGCATCCATGACGGTCAGGCAAAGCGGATGCTTTCTGATCAAAGGCGGCGACGATCTTCATACCGTAATCCGCAAACCCGTCATACTCCATCAAAGCGGATCCCAGTTTGCCCGCCCCGATGATCACCGCTGAAACGGGTACGTTCACTCCCAGTGCCCTTTCCATATCCCTGCGGAGAGCTGATACGGGGTAACCCACCTTGGGAAGCCCTTCTGCGCATACGCTGGCCAGGTCCTTCCGCACCTGAACCTCGCCAAGTCCCAGACCTTTCGCGATCTGCGTGGCCGAAATTTTGTCCGTATTCGTCCTGCGGATATACCGCAGATACATAGGCAGCCGCCCCAGTGTCGCTCTGGAAAGTGTGCCTTGCAAAGGATCATCCTCCTTTCGATATACATTATATCGAAATGCTTTTCCTTTGCGAATTACCAAAACCGTATAATCGATATATCAGAATCGATAACCGGTCATCGATATACGAAAAAAAGCTTTGCAGCCAGCGGAGGGCAGCAAAGCTTTTTCAGTGGTTATCTCATTTTTTCTCTGCCAGGCAGGCACGCCTGGAACGGGTCAGTTCCGTAATAAAACGCTTATCCAGCTCTGTCAGCGAATAATCCCTGCGACGGATGAGCACATCCCGGTATACCCGCTGATTATCCGCACATTTACGCTGCACCAGATGCATCCGCTGCAGCATCCTCTCCGGCAAAGGAGACACCCACATATATGTTTCCGGGTTTTCTGTCAGCAGATCAAACTGGCTTCCGCGCTCAAAGACAAAGATACGCCGCGGCATCTGAGGCAGTTCCTCGTTTTTTACGGCAGAAAGGGACAAAGAGGGAACATAAGGGTCAGCATGCGCAATCTGGATATATTGATGAAGATCCGGGAAGCGGATGCTATCCAATGCGGCCAGGGCGCTGTCCTCACGCATGACCAGGACATATTTGAATTCCGCAACGATTTCACCTGCCAGCCCTTTTTCCTCCAGCATCTGCCTGAAGTATCTGTCATAGCCTGCCGCATAGCGGATAATGCCCAGGTTGTATCCAACTTCCAGAATGTTTTTCACGGCCTGCAATGCGTTGGTTTCCTGATAAAAAATTTCCGCATCCTCCCTGCCCAGCGTTCGGGAAAAAGCGGCGAAAGCGTCTGAAATATAGCTGGCTCTGGGAACAGAAATGGAAAAACGCTGCTTTGCGGTTCTTTTCTCTTTGTACAGGCTTTCTATTTCATCTACCTGTTCCAGGATCTTATGTGCCTGACTGACAAACAACTCGCCGTCCGGCGTCAGCATCATGCCCCTGGAAGAGCGGCGGAAGAACTGGATACCCAGTTCGGCTTCCATCTCCCTGACCACTCTGCTCAAATTGGGCTGCGCTACGTGCAGCTCTTCAGCCGCTTTGTTGATGGAGCCGTTTTCCGCAATACAGACAACATATTTAAGATGGATGATATTCATTCGTTTCTCTTCCTGAACCGTTCAGCCGGTTCTGTTTGTCATTTTCCGGCGGGTTACTGCGGGGCTTTTTCGTGTTACTTCCCCGGCCGGATCAAAATATGCGTATAAAGAACAATCCCATTGTTATTTTACAGTAGTCCCCGTCATCCCGCAAGGATCACTGTTGTCATGGCCGGGGACAGCAGCCACGGAAAACCCGGAATACAGAGTTTCATGGATATCAAAGGTCACACCGGCAGGGAGGAAATCCTCTGCGGCGACCCTGTACGGAGCATTAGCACAGTTGGTAGCGCGCGACATTCGCATTGTCGAGGTCAGGGGTTCGACTCCCCTATGCTCCACCACATTACGAAGTGTCGAACTCGGATGCATTGGCAGCCGATTTGCACTTCGGATCAGTATGAAGGACAGCTGATGAGGCTGTCCTTTTCTCTTAAAAAGAAGGTATCTGAATTGTCCAGGGAATTAACCACAAAAATTCGGAAAAAATCAATGTAGATATGGAAATCATTATTCATACAAAAGGATTCCGCCCGCGGACGGAGAATTTGTATTTGAGAAGCAAACCATTAGGCGAGATAATTATATGATATTCCGTTCCAGGGCAATCCGAAAAAGGTCGGATTCCGGCTGTAATATGATCGATGCAGTATAGATATCAAATATGTATTCAGGAGGAAGAAAACCATGAAGAAGATTATTACGTTCGTATTGTCTATTTGCCTGTGCTTCACCGTATTCGGCGGATCCGCATTTGCTGAGAGCGCGGCGGCGGATGCTCCGGCGGCAGAGATGACCGCGGAGGAGCTTTATCAGGCGGGGGTGGATGCTTTTGATGCGGAAGACTATGGAAAAGCGATGGAATACTATCAGCTGGCAGCGGACCTGGGCGTTGTTGCCGCATGGAGAAGCATCGGGTATTTATATAATTATGGCTATGGCGTGGAGCAGGACTATGACAAGGCGCTGGAGTATTTCCTTCTGGCGGCTGATCAGGGCGATCCGGGAGCGATGTTTAACGTCGGGGTTATGTATAACTTTGGCGAAGGGGTAGAGCAGGACTACAGCAAGGCCGCAGAATACTATCAGAAGGCCGCGGACCAGGAGGAAGCAGACGCGTTATTAAACCTCGGCATTTTATATTGCAACGGTACCGGTGTGGAGCAGGACTTCAGCAAAGCCTATGACTGCCTGCTGCGGTCGGCGGCGCAGGGCATTCCGAATGCGATGTTCGACCTGGGAGTATGCTTCCACGAAGGACTGGGCGTGGAAAAGGATCCTGATCAGGCGGCGGAATGGTACCGGAAAGCCCTCGAGGCCGGATATGAACCACAGGTTGAAGAAGAACAGGCCCGCCTGAAGGAAGTGCTGGGAGACGACTATACGCAGAAATAAGCAATCCGGATATTTTTTCTTCAGGACGGAATATAAGGAATTATCCGTCCTAAACCTTGGAAGGTACAAATCGCACAAACAGCCCATCGGTTCATTATGAGCCGGTGGGTATTGTTTTATTTTCTGCTTTAATGCGAATGGTTCAAAAATAGAAGGAACTCCCGATTGTGGGAGTTCCGAATTGATCAAGTGCAGACCTGATACACCCTTTCCGTTGTTCAGGGGCGTTCACTTGGTGAACATCCTTTTCCGGGCGTACGAAGGGTGTCAGCTCAACTGACGCCCTTCAGACATCTTTACTTTTCTGTAAACTCCGCCTCAGAATCTTTACTTATTGCTTGCTTCGTGGTATAATAAGTAAAGATTAAAGTGAGGGTTGAACATGATCTCCTACAAAGGGCTTGAAGCAAAGCTGAACGAGCGCGGCATCACGCGCTCCGATCTGACGAAAGAACTCGGCATATCCTCTCGGACCATTGCGAAGATCGGACGCGGGGAGAAGCTGTCCCGCGTCGTGATGGAAAAGCTGTGCGGGTACTTTTCCTGCACGGCTGCGGAGCTGTGCAGCGAGGTTTCAGACAATCCGATCCTGCAGACCCTCCGTGAGGAGAAGGCTGCGAAGATCTCCGGCGGACTGTACCATGAGCTCCAGGTGCGGATGACCTACAACTCGAACCACATCGAGGGCAGCCGTCTGACCGAAGATCAGACGCGCCTGATCTTTGAGACGAATACCCTCGACGCGGGCGACGGCGTGTCAGTGGACGACATTCTGGAGACGGTCCATCACTTCCGCGCCATCGATTACGTGATCGACTGCGCGGACGATTTGTTGACCGAGGAAATCATCAAGGAGCTGCATTTTATCCTCAAGCGTGACACGAAGGATTCGACCCTCGACTGGTTTGCCGTGGGGGATTATAAGAAACGCTCCAACGTCGTGGGCGGACGTGAGACGACGAAGCCGAAGGACGTGCCCGCGCGCATAAAAAACCTGCTCGATACCTACAACGCAAAGGGTGATGTCACGATACAGGACATCATCGCCTTCCACGCGGAATTTGAGAAGATCCACCCCTTCCAGGACGGCAACGGCAGGGTCGGGCGGCTGATCGCGCTGAAGGAGTGCCTGCGGTTCAACATTGTTCCCTTCCTCATCGAGGACAGCAAAAAGACTTTTTACTACCGGGGACTGTCCGAATGGGAAACCGAAAAGGGCTGGCTCACGGATACCTGTCTCGACGGGCAGGATACCTTCAAGCGGCTGCTGGCGATGTTTGATCTTTAGGGCGGAAAAGGAGCTGAATATGGCACACGAAACCACTTACATCCTGCTTCTGCGGGGGATAAACGTCGGCGGAAGAAACAAGCTCCCGACGGCGCCGTTCTGCGAACAGTTGAAAAGCGAAGGTTTTTCAAACGTCCGGTCGTATCTTGCCAGCGGAAACCTGCTTCTGGATTCAGCGGAACCGGTGGATGTCATACAAGAGAAGATCCGCGCGCTGATTCGTCGGCAGATTACGGAAGAAATCCCTCTGCTCCTTCTGGAAGCAGGGAGTTTCCTCAGAGAGGCAGATCTGCGTCCTGCATGGTGGCGAAAACCTATGGCACGCAGGGATGTACTCTTTCTCCTGGATGAAGCTGATCCGACGGTCGTTTTCCGGCGGATTCGGGAGATGCCGCTCCGGGAAGAGATCGTTTCCTTCGGGGAGCGGGTCGTCTTCTGGGGAAAGTTCGCGGAAGAGACGTATTCGAGGACGGCTTACCACCGACTGCTGCTGAAAGAATCCTTCTACCCGCATATTACAATCCGAAACGGACGAACCTTTGACCGGATCGCACAGATAACGGAGGAACACATATGATCGAACTTCTGAAAACACGTTTTGAATCAAACAGGATCCACCGCGGGGAGCTTTCGTGGGCAGTCGTTCTGGCAAGGCTCGAAGCCCATCCGGAAGCGCTTGACGCACTTCGATGGATGGAGGAATCCGGCGGCGAGCCGGACGTCATCGGGACCGACGGCGAACGGATCCTGTTTGCGGACTGCGCAAAGGAATCGCCCGCGGGCCGCAGAAGCCTCTGTTATGACGAAACCGCGCGCAAAGCAAGGAAAAAGGCTCCGCCCGAGGGCAGCGCGGAGGAACAGGCTTCCCGACATGGGATCTCACTCATGACCGAGCAGCAGTATCGATTTCTGCAGACGCTCGGCGAATTCGATCTGAAAACATCAAGCTGGATCGCAACGCCGAAGGAAATCCGCGATCTCGGTGGCGCGCTGTTTTGTGAAAGACGCTACGGCACGGTATTCCTGTTCCACAACGGCGCGGATTCCTATTACGGCGTGCGCGGCTGGCGCGGCGTCGTGTCGGTCTGAACCGCGCGTACGGAAGGAGGGTCGGGTCATGCCGCGGCAGAGTATTCTTGATAAGAAGGTATCGAAGGTCTATCCGCTTCTCGTTCAGAAGGTGGAGCGGAAGGGCAGGACAGATCTGGGCAAGAAATGACAGGACTATTCTCGTTTCGAGGATACAATAATCCCATCAAGGAATCCCATACGACGGCAGCATCGTCAATATGGGCGTGAAGGATGAAAACGGGAACGTGTGCTATCTGATCGGGCTTCTGAAAGCGATCCGAAAGCAGCTTCAAAAAAGCGACGGGGACAGCGTACACGTTGTGATCCGGGAAAGGAAGTAAACCATGTGGAAATGTCCAAAGTGCGGACGCACATTCAAAAATGAGAACCAGAGCCATTACTGCGGGAAAACGCCGGAGACGGTAGACGAATACATCCTTTCTCAGGATGAAGCAATCCGCGGCCATCTGGAGCGTGTGCGGAACGTGCTCCGCGCTGCGCTTCCGGATGCGGTTGAGAAGATCTCCTGGTCCATGCCGACCTGGTGGAAAGGCCATAACATCATCCACTTTGCCGCCGCGAAGAAGCACATCGGGCTGTATCCCGGCCCGGAAGCGGTGACGTATTTTGCGGAAAAGCTGCATCAGGCGGGCTGCAAATACAGCAAGGGGTCAATCCAGATCCCGTATTCCGATGATCTTCCGCTGGATCTGATCGCAGAGATCGCGGATTGGTGTCGGAAGACCGGAAACCATGCATGAGGTGACGAACGATGCCAAGACAATCCGTTTTTGATATGAAGGTCTCAAAAGTATATCCACTGCTTGTAGCTAAGGCGGAAAAGAAAGGCCGTACCAAGGCAGAGGTTGATGAAGTTACTGCATGGCTGACCGGATATGATATGGAGACGACAGATCTCGATGTGACCTATGCGGAGTTCTTCGACAATGCGCCGGCATACAACCCGAGGGCGGAGCTGATCACAGGGAAGATCTGCGGAATCCAGGTAGAAACCATCGAGGACCCACTAATGAAGAAGATCCGGCAGCTGGACAAGCTGGTGGACGAACTGGCAAAAGGAAAACCGATGGAGAAGGTTCTGCGCTGAGGGATAAGAGAATGAGCTGGATCCGGAGATTGATCCACTGGCATACCTGAATCAATAGCACTTTAGAAATACGGCTTTTTTTCCGAAAATCAAAAGCGAATATATTGTAGATGAGTTCGTTTTATGTTATATTATTTTAGAAAACCGGCAATTATACCATATTTATAAAACGATGAGGTGCGCATGGAAATAAGAAGAGATGTTTATCTGAATGAACTGATTATCCGGATGCATAACGGAATGATCAAGGTCATTACAGGAATCCGCAGGTGTGGAAAATCCTATCTGATGAATTCTCTGTTTTACCGTTATCTGACCGAATCGGTCACAGATGATTCCCATATTCTTCGCTTTGCGTTTGATTCAGCTGAGGATCTGGCCAGGATCGGTGAGGATCCGATTGAACTTGCCCGGGAGAAACGAAAAGTGTCCCCGGCAAAATTCATGCGCTTCATCAGTGAACAATTTCCGAAAGAAGGCACCTTTTATCTGCTGCTGGATGAAATACAGGAACTGGATTGCTTTGAGGCTGTTTTAAACGGCTATCTTCGTAATCCGCAATTGGAAATTTATGTGACCGGCAGCAATTCCCGATTCCTTTCGACAGACGTCCTGACTGAATTTGAAGGGCGCGGAGATGAAATCCGTATTTACCCGCTTTCGTTTGCAGAGTTCAGCAGCGTATATGAAGGGACTTTGGATGAAGCATGGGATGATTACATGACCTACGGAGGCCTGCCCGCATTGACAGCAATGAGAACGGAAAGGCAGAAGATCCGTTATCTCGAGTCTCAGCTGAACAATGTTTATCTGAAGGATATCATAATCCGAAACAATCTGAAGCATGATACAAATCTGCCGGAGCTCCTGGATGTACTGGCTTCAGGCGTGGCGACGCTCGTCAATCCGAACATCCTCGAAAATACTTTCCGCAGTGAAAAGAAGGTGAAAATCAGCGCACCGACGATCAGTCAGTACATGACCTTCCTGCAGGAGGCTTTCCTGATCAATATCGTCAAAAGGTACGATGTGAAAGGCAAAAAATATATCAATACGCCCTATAAGATCTACTTTGAAGATACCGGCCTGCGAAATGCCCGGCTGTCCTTCAGACAGAATGAACCCTCTCATCTGATGGAAAATATCGTCTATACGGAACTTCGGCGCCGCGGTTATCTGGTTGATGTCGGCGTCGTAGAGATCAGAGAGAAAAACGCGGAAGGGCAGCTTCAGCGTAAACAACTGGAAATCGACTTTGTTGCAAACCTGGGCAGCAAGCGTTATTACATTCAATCCGCTTATGAGATACAGGATGAAAGGAAGAAGGCACAGGAAATCAAATCTTTCAATCATACCGGAGACTCATTTAAAAAAATCATCCTGGTGGAAAAAAGCCTGAAGCCTAAGCGAGATGAACATGGGTATGTTACAATGGGTATACGTGAGTTTCTTTTGGACCCAAACAGTCTGGAAATGTAGAAAAGCGGTGCCGGGAGGCCGGCATTTTCGTGAACTTTTATTGGGACATTCGTTGGAACAGAAATCGGAGGGCAATGATGATCAGGATGATACTGACCGATCTGGATCATACACTGCTGAAACAGGACGGAAGTGTTTCGGGAAAAACGCTTCAGATTCTTACTGCCTGCCGGGCAAAAGGAATCCGGTTTGCCATTGCTACAGCACGGTATTGGATCGGCGCTGAACGGTATATTGATTTGCTGAACCCTGATTATGAGATTACAACCGACGGAACGCTGGTTCATTCACATGGTCAATGTATTTATTCGTGTGCGTTCTCTGCAGCTGAAACGAACACTGTTATTTCAAGTATCGCAGAAGCAGCTCCCGGAGCAGAGATCACAGCAGCCTGCGGAAAAACCGTCTATTGGAACAGTGATTATATTTCCGAATCGGAAAAACTCCATAAGGCTGTATATTGCGATTATTCATCTCCGCTGGATGTACAGGCAAACAAAATCGTGGCCGAATTGCCGGATGAATCTGTTGCCAGGGAAATTGCAGCAAGAACGAACAGCAAACTGCAGTGTTACCGGGGAGAAAAATGGTATGCTTTTATGCCGGCAGCATCCGGAAAAACGGCAGCGATCAGAGCCCTGGCTGAGATCAGCGGAATCAGTCCGGAGGATACCGTTGCTTTCGGTGATGACCTGAATGATATTGAAATGCTGAGGTTTTGCGGCACCGGGATCGCGGTGGCCAACGCGATCCAGGAAGTGCAGGAAGCGGCAGATGAGATCACGCTCTCCAATGATGAGGACGGAGTAGCCAAATGGCTGGCTGACCATTGCCTGAAGGAAATAATGACAAGATAATTGCAAACTCTGGGTTTACAGTGTTCGGCACTTTCGTAAACGGCTCCACCACAGGACGAAGTGTCGAACTCGGATGCATTGGCAGCCGGTTCGCACTTCGGATAAACTTAAAGGACAGCTGATGAGGCTGTCCTTTAAGTTTACCAGGGATTATGCTCATGAGTTTGACATCCTTGCGGAAATCGGCACGGAGAACTTCGACCGGAGCCTCCGTGATGGACTGGATCTGGAGCTTTATCAGCCGGTATATGAAATGCCTTTCTTCGATCAATAGTAGAAAAGCGCATTTTGGGGTTGCTTTTCGGTTGCTGATCCTATCCTCTTCTGCACACTCTACCGACCTGTGGTCGATTATTTTTTCCTGATTAGCGAACTACTTTTGGTGTGTGGTATACTTCACCCAACAAAATCATTTTCCTTTTACGACAATCTCTTTTGTAACCACACTGCAACCTTCGACCTCAACACAGACACTGATAACCCCCTCATTGGTCGGCCTTATCGCCGCAAACGCATGGCCAAAGAATGTGGTCGTCGAATCCGCCGTGTAATCCTCGTCCGTACAGGGGTTGCCGCTTCCGATGCCCATGAGCGCGCCTGCGCCGCTGACTGTCACCTTAACCTTGCGCTCAAGGCCGTTGTTGATTCGGTTCTGGCCGTCCCTGAGCCATATGTCGAGGAACGCCAGGGCTCCGTCCGCGGCGGTCAGAGCATCGCTCTCCAGCGCGACATCAACATGTACGGCGTCATCGGCCGTCTCAACGGCATAGCGTCCCGTCTCAGTGTCGTTTTCATAGACGACAGCTTCGACCCTGCCCGGCCGGTACGTCGTTTCAAAGACTGCCAGACAGGCCAGGTCGTTTCCCACCGTCTCCTTGGGCAGGGCCTTGCGCCCGAGGCTGATGCCGTTCACGATCAGCTCCGCCTCGTCGCCGCGCCCATACACGTCGATGCGGATCGGTTTTCCCTCATAGCCCGGCCAGTTCCACGAAGACACGGTCCCGGGCCAGCTCCAAGCCGAGGCCGAAGGCCTTAAATCATAGGTTTCCGGGGTCTGCATCGCAACGTAAGGCGCGGTCCTGTGCCCGACCACGATCTCGCGGTAGTAGCCCTGGGGCGTGCGCCGGCCGGTGATGTCAAAGTCGGCATCCCAGGCGATGCGCCACGGGAAGGGATTCTGGCCGAAGCCGGTCTGCTCGCCCACGGTGTAATGGTCCTTGCCGATGCCCGCCTCGCCCAGATAGTCCCAGCTCGTCCAGACAAAATCGCCGAGCGCGTGGGGATTCTCCCGGACGATCTTCCAGTTGTAGGCCAGGTCCTTGGGGAAGGTCTCCGAGCCCACGGAGATCCAATTGGTGAACTGTTCAAAATCATGGACGTAGCGGTCCGCGGCATAGTTGTAGCCGCAGATATCCATGCTCTCATAGGATTCGTTGGTCGCCGCCACGATGGAGGGATGCATGGACAGCTTGCCCATGATGTCTCCGAAGTCGCCGCCCATGGCGTCATTGACGCCGCCGGACTGCGCCCCGCCGAAGATCTGTGCCAGCGCATCGCCGGCCAGAATGTTGTTCAGGCCCGCTGTGATGTAGCGCGTGCCGTCCAGCTGGCGGATCCGTCGCGCCAGTCGCCGGTAGATCGCAGCGCCGGCGGGAGAGCCGCTCTCCGGGATCTCGTTGCCCACGGAGTACATCACCACACAGGCGTGGTTGAAATCCTTGGCGACCATGGCGCGCAGGTCGTCCTCCCACTCTGCCTCAAAGGCGGAGGAAAAGTCGCGCCGGGTCTTGGCGGTGTTCCACATGTCGGTCAGCTCGTCCATCACCATCACGCCGTGGCGGTCGCAGGCCTCCAGCAACGCCCGGGACATGGGATGGTGCGCGCTGCGCAAGGCGTTGTAGCCCGCCTGCTTCATCAGGCGCACCCGGCGCTCCTCCGCGGCGGCCAACGTGGCGGCGCCGATCACGCCGTTGTCGTGGTGGATGCAGCCGCCGTACAGCTTGACGCTCCTGCCGTTCACGGCCAGGCCCAGCACCGGGTCCAGCGTAAGCACGCGGATGCCGAAGGTTTCGACCGCGGTCTCGTCCGTCACCGCGCCGTCCTCCACCAGCCGCGCCGTCACGCGGTACAGGTTCGGCGCGTCCGGGGACCACAGCCTGGGCGATTTCACGTACAGCCGAGGCTGTATGGTCTCGCCGCACAGCGGGCGCAGGTTCAGCACCTGGACGTCGCGGCAGGCCAGTTTTCCGTCGGCGTCGGTCATCTCGATCTCCACCGTCATTTTGCGGGGGCGCACGCCGTCGTTGACCACATCCACATCCGCACGGATCGCCGCCACCCGATCATCCGCCGACAGCGTGGTCAGCCGCAGGCCGTTCATGGCGATGTGCAGCGGGTCGGCCACGAACAGCGCCACCTCCCGATAGAGGCCCGCGCCGGCATACCAGCGGGAGTCCTCGCCGGAGTGCACCGACACCTTGATCTCGTTTTTCTCACCGAAGCGCAGGTGATCGCTCAGCGGCACGGCGAATTCCGTATAGCCGTTGACACATTGCCTCGCGAAGGCCCCGTTCACGAACACCCTGGCGTTCATGTACGCGCCCTCAAAGCGCAGCCACACCCGCTTGTCCGCCCACTCTGCGGGCGCGTCGAAGGTCTTGAAGTAGTCGTAGTCCTTGCTGGGATAATAGCCCTTGGCGGTGCCGCCGGCGGCTTCGGCGCTGCGCTTTTCGTGGATCGTCGCGTCGTGGGGCAGCGTCACGGGAATCTTTTGCGTCTGCGCCGCGCGGGGATCGAATATCACATTGCCGCTGGATTCGCAGTAGGTCCAGTCGTGGTTGAAGGAAATCGGAAGCATGCATACGCTCCTTTCATGGTAATACAGCTGAGCCGAGATAAAAATATGTCCCGGCACAATACAGTTTGGGTCAAAGCTCCAGCACCAGCGCGCCGCCCTGCACCACATAGCGCCTGAGCATGTCCGCGCGACCGGCGGTCATGATCGAGGCATGGCATTCAGAACAGCTGTATCTTCAAAATCAAGAAAAATGATATTGTCTGACCGTTCCTTGATCTCTTCCATTATCTGCTTTAGGATGACGGATTTTCCGCATCGGCGAATACCGGTAATAACTTTGATCAAATCCCCGTCATAAAATTCCCGGATAGGTTTCATATATTTTCTCGTTTAATCATCCCATACATCTCCTGTCAAATTGTTTTGAATCTACTGGACATTTTAACTAACAGGACATATTTTGTCCACTATTACTGGACGATTTTCCAATAAATCGAAAAATTGACCAGTAGGATTTACCGTCATGGTTCCCTTCCTTTGTCTCTATCCGTATGCATATATCAAAAAAAGATCCCGGCCCGGCTACTGGAGAAGATCACGGAAGACAGAGAGTACAACATCGAGCTCCTTTTCTACGTGACGGTAGAGGATTTCGATGGAATCGCTGCTTCCGCTTCATAATAATACTGGTTAAAAAGCCCTGTACATGGTGGAATATACTTCGCAATCGAAACTGCATAATTATGATCTCCGGAAGCTTTGATTTTAATGCATTCGGCAGCAACGAGGTCAGGGGTTTGACTCCCTTATGCTCCACATGAGCCTTGCAGATCAACATTTGCAAGACTTTTCTTTATCGTTTTTCAGTCGGCAAGAGTATTGGAATCCTGCAATGAAAATAGTAAAGAAGCAGCGTGAATCTGTACAAATTCGCGCTGTCAGATACAGTTCTGTTTCCCGTTTGTTGTTCTTATCCCAGATTAAGTTTCTGGAAGTTTTATGCCTGATTATATGAAAAAGAGCTGTGAAGCTCAGGATTCTTCAATCCTTTTCTTCACAGCCTCTGACTTGCTTTCCAGGGTCAGTCCTTGCGGAGGAGGAGGACCCACTCGCCGTAGGTTTCCGTGGTGTACATCTCAAAGGACTCGTCGCAGCTGTAGCCTTCCGGGTAGTCGATGATCTGGACATGATAGACGGCCGGCTCTCCGGTATAAACAACTGTGCCGTTTTCATCCGACTCGCAGGGGACACAGGCTTCATCGGTACAGAAATTAACGAAAACTTCCGGCACCGGATCGCCGTTCTGGTCGAGTATATGGAGGATATAGGCGTCGGCGCTGGTTTCAGCTTCGGCGTCTGTCTCATATTCCACGGTTACCTTGTCAAGGCCGGATGCCTTCAGGGTGTCGACATAGGATTCAACCTCGCCGGTGCTGCGGACGATGTAAAACTGGATCAGGTCCGGATCGCCTTCCCCGTTGATCACCTTACTGTAGTTCATCAGGCAAACCGCAACGTGGCCTTTTTCGGGAACGCTGACATCAGTGGCAAGGACGCCGCGCTCCGGATCCAGCATCTCTTTCAGGGGCGTATAGCCCGCGGCGTCACTGAAGAAAATGACGTCTGAATCGGAGTCGGAAGCGGAGATCTCCGCAATCACATGCGCTGTACTGTCATTCACAATGTAAATAAAGATATCTGGTATGCCTTCAGCACGAATGATTGCTTTCTGCACGCCCTCGTTTTCAATCCACAGGGCACGGGCCGGGGATACCGGCAGGGCGGCCATGGAGGTGTCCGCCGGAATGGAATGCAGAACAGCTGTTTCGGTATACTGGTCTCCGAGGAAGGCATCGAGGGTGCGCCTCAGGTCATCCGCTGTACGGAAGCTGCCGATCCGGAGGAAAACGGCATTGCCGAAACGGTCGACAATTACGGTGACCGGAATGTTTTTCGCTTCAGTATAATCGTACACCTTATGGTCTTCATCACGGCCCATGGGAAGGGTCAGGCCGTTTTCCTGGCGGAAAGACGAGATTTTTTCGTTTGAGTCTTTGGGCTCTTTGGAAAGGGCAATGAAAGCCACCCTGTCCTTGTATTCCTCATACACTTTGTTGATTGCCGGGAACTCGTTCCGGCAGGGTCCGCACCAGGTGGCCCAGAAGTTGATCAGCACCGCTTCGTGATCTTTCAGCGCTTCCGAAAGGGTAAAGGTGTTTTCATCGATATCCGTTACGGTGAAATCCGGAAACGGTTTGCCAAGGATCGGGGATTCGTCCTCCGCGGAAGCGGAAACGGCAAGGAAAAGGGTAAGGGCAAACAGGATGAGCAGGACTTTTTTCATCATTCAGAATACTCCTTTCAATCAAAACCTACACCGGTATATACGCGGCGCGGGAGGGGATGGAAGCGGAAATACATTTAGTTTTTCAAATCAATATACCTTCGCAGTGGTCGCATTCGTGCTGGATGATCTGCGCGGGATATCCGCGGAAGGTGTTTGTATGCGGCAGGAAGGATTGGTCCTGGTAACTGACGGTGATTTCCTGCCAGCGTTTTGTGCTTTTGATTCCTGCCAGGGAAAGGCATCCTTCCTCAGTTGTGTATTCGCCGCTTTTCTTTATGATTTTCGGGTTGACCATGACCATCAGGACCGGTCCGTTGTAAAAGGCAATGACGCGCTTTCTTTCCCCGATCATATTTGCTGCCATGCCAACACAGCGGTCCCGGTTTGCTTTCAGGGTATCTGTCAGGTCAGTGATGATCCGGCGGTCTTTTTCTGCTGCGGTTTCTGATTTCTGCGCCAGCAGCAGCGGATCATGAACAATTTCACGTATCATTTTGCGTTTCTCCTTTGAGCCCAGGAAGACGGGGAGTGGTTCTCTGTCTCCGGATAATCTCCGGCGGGTTACCTGGTTTCAACGGTGATTTCACAGGCTGCGGAAACGGGTTCGGGAACTCCCGGAGCGGTGCAGGTGACGGTAACAGCGGCGTCCGCGGCCGTCATCGCGCCTCGCTCCCGTCGTAGGTAAAATGGGACGCCAGGAAAGCCAGGTCGCTGAAGGTGACGGAGAGGGACGGATCACGCACACTGATCTTCACCAGAAGAAGACGATCATTCCTGGGATAGTAGACGCCGCAGGCCATACCCATCCCCCGTTCAGCGGGCAGGATGACAAGCGCGGCGGGGTGTCCGTCCACATCACAGTAGGAAATTTCGCCGGAACCCAGGTTGTGGCAGAGCTCCTTCCCGAACCATTGCATGGCGGAGTCCGGATCCTCCAGCAGGCCGTCGCCGTCAAGCGGAAAGATGATATACTCAGCATACAGACCCTCGCCGGTTCCCGAACAGCAGAACGATGAACCGAGATACGAGTCGCTGCTGAAAGCCATGCTGGACCAGGGGCCGCCGTCAGGCAGGCGGACGATATAACCGGCCCCTCTGGCTTCCTGCTCCCAGCGAGCGTCCGCGAACAGGCCGTCGTATGCCGGGACGGTGCTGGCGGCGGGCACGATCTTCAGGGGCAGGTGTATATCTATTCCTACGCCGCGGATAATCAGCATATCCACGGGTTTCTGAGCCAGATCGCTGACAGGAACAAAGTCTGCCCACATATCGGGAACCTGCAGATAAACATCGAAGAACTTCACGGCTTCCATGTCCAGGGCGGGGAAGGCCTCACGGATCCGGCCGGCCGCCGCGGACAGGCTGGTGCCGAGACAGATGTCGCAGACAGTTTCGGCACGGAGTACCTCCTCGTCCCCGTTCAGCGGATAGGAAAGGGGCAGGTTCCCGGGAACATTGAATGCCGCGTAGTCTGTCCACGGGACGCAGCAGACGGTCACATCCTTTTCGGATGAGTAGTGCTTGCTTTCCATGTACAGGTGAAAGACCGCCGCGGCCGGGCTGTCGATGACGGAATTCACCGGATTGATATGAAAGGCAAGGTGATAATCTTCACAGGGGTTGCCGTTCTCATCGACCGTGCTGACCGGGCTTTTTGCGACCTGGGGCGCGTCCTTCAGGCGCTCGTCACCGGAAATGAAAGTGATGTCCAGCCTGCTGATAAACTCAGATTTACTTATGTCGCCTTCCTGACCGTAGAACAGGCGGATCGAGGCGGCCGCCTCGCCGCTGACGATCATACCCTCCGGCGCGGCTTCCGGGAAGGTATACAGCACAGCAGTATCCGGCACATTGCTATGGCGGACGGGGGTTTTTCCCTCATCCGCGAGCGCAGGGCACGCAACCAGCACCGCGCACAGGAGAACGGGCAGCAGCAGCCGAATTTTCATGGCGTTTTTCCTTTCCGCAGCCTCCCGGAAAAGGTTCCGGGAGTTTATTTCCATTGCTATGATTATAGGACTGCCGTGGGATGATTGTCAATTTTGAAACAGCGGGAAGCAGTGGGACGGTCTCGTATTTCCTTTCCTGAAATTTCCTGAAATCCGGGGATGCGGATATCAGCGCCAGGTCCGGGACCGGGGTGGTTCAGAGACAAAAAAACGTCCGGAAACAGACGCTCCCGGACGTTTTCGCGTTGCCAATAAACATGGTCCTGTACGCTGATGACGAACCGGAGACTCAGGGCTTCCACTCGCTGTGGGAAGAAGAGTTATGGCAGTAGTAAACCTGGGTATTGTTCACGCAGAGTCCGCGCATGCTGGCAGCAGAATTTTTCAGTTTTTTTATTGCTTGACAAGTTAAATTCTGCTCCTTAAGCGAAAAATCGTGAGACAGGGTTCGCTGCCTCTGTTTTATCAGCGTTTTTGCAGGGAAAGCAAAAGAACGAAAAGGACTCTGACTTAGTTGCCTGGCAGGGATATCAAAAAAAGACATCGAAAACGCGCTGGAATAAACTAACAGACAAAAGGAGACGCAGAACCGTCCTGTCTCCCGCTTTTGTTTTGGGTGCGTATATGGTAAAATTGCAAGGAACCGGCAGCGGTGGCATCATCTATGAACCGGGCTCCATGGAAACAGGGGCGTGCGGTGCGCCTGATTTTGTCGAAATGCACACGCCCGAAAGGCAACAGGAGTACATACAAAACAAAATAAACTGCGGCAGTAAATTCTTTATGCTGACAGAAGAAGAGCCGATTGGCATTGTATCGGTCAAAGATGATCTGATTGAAGATCTTTATATACTTCCGCAAGAACAGAGAATAGGCTATGGCACAAAGCTGCTGCAGTTTGCGATCGGACAGTGCACCGGCCGCCCCACTTTATGGATTCTCGAAAACAATACCGACGCAAAAAGGCTGTATCACAGAATGGGATTTCAGGAAACAGGCAGAATTAACGCCATCACCGATGAACTTGATGAGATTGAACTCTCATATGTATAAATACCCGTTGCGGAGGAATGAGAGATGAAACGAGCGATACTCTGTCGGATGCTTGTCATCCTGCTGTGTATGGCGGCGCTGGCATTCACCGGGGCGGCGGACGGCTCTGCGCTTCCGGTGGAGGGCGCTGATCCCTGCACGCCGATTGATTTCACGGAGGGCGGCGGGGTCATGCTCCGGATGACCGATGGGCCGGAGGGCTGCTGCGCTTATGACGGAGACGGGGTGTTCCTTTCGGGGAAATATGCTTCCTGGAGCGGCGTCTCCTTCTCCTTGCCCGGCAGCTGGAGCTTCGGGGATGAGGACGGCGCGCCAGTGTGCCGCGTGCGCATTGACGGTCTGGCGCGCCAGGGGACGAACGTCGTCGTGAACCTGTTCCTGGACGATGAAGACGAGCCCTTCGCGGTCAAACAGCTGAACACGCAGTCCGAAGAAGAGAACTGGCAGGAGGAAAAGCCCGTGTTCGCGGAGATTGCGGAGCCGCTTCGGGGAGAGCACTCCATCCGCTTTATGGTGGAAGATATAACCACCCCGGCCAGGAAAAAATCGGAGGCGCTGATCCGCAGCATCAGATTCTACCGCGAGACGCTGCCCACGGTGTACGTGCATATCGATGAATCTCTTGGGAGCATTGAGGCCATGAACGCCGACCCGGATCATCATGCCCGGTGCTACGGCTCCATTGAGATAAGGGTGCCGGATGGATATGTCTGCGAATACGCCGGAGAGGGCTCGGAGAGCTACGAAGGCGGGTGGTACACGCTGGAATATATCCGCGGTCGGGGCGAATCCACCTGGAGAGAGGCGAAGAAGCCATACAAAATCAAGCTGGAGAGCAAGGCGGATCTCTTTGGCATGGGTGCCAGCAAGCACTGGGCGCTGATCGCGAATTTTTTCGACCGGAGCTTTGTGCGCAACCGCCTGACCTATCACCTGGGCGAGGCACTGGGTCTCGACTATACGCCGCGCCTCGTGCCGGTGGAGGTTGTGATCAACGGAGACTATAATGGCCTCTACTATCTCAGCGAAACGGTTCGTGTCGGAGATTCGCGCGTGGCTATTGACGATCTGGAGAGCTATACTGCGGCCGAAGGTGATATCAGCGGCGGCTACCTCCTTTCCAATCGGAGGCCGTGGGACACGGAAGGTTATCTCTTCGAGACGGATCGCTCCGGGACGATGACGGTCGTGTCCCCGGAGACGCTGGACGATCCACTGGCAAGCGAAGAAACGCTCCGGAAGATGTTTGAGTACATCGTCGGCTATTTTCAGGATGCTGAAAACGCGGTATTCGGATTGAACGGCCTGGATGCGAACGGCGTCCATTATACGGAATACCTGGATCTGGACGCCCTGGCCCGCATATACCTGATTCAGGAATTCTGCATGAACCGCGACGCTTACCGCACGGACAGCTCTTTCCTGTACAAGCCAAGAGGCGGCAAGCTGTATTGGGGGCCGCTGTGGGATTTCGACCTGGACGCCTGGGGCGGGGACAGCGTCGAGACATACCTTGCCGACGACGGGCAGGCAGCGCAGGTGACAGAGGGCATTTTCCAGCAGTACGCCTGGTTCCGCGTGCTGCGCGGCGACCCGGTGTTCGTGGAAGCGGTGCGGGCAGCCTGGGGCGGGCCGGACTGCGACGACCCGGCCACGCTTCGTTTCCAGCTGGCGGAAGCGATCCGGGACGGCGGCGTGATCGACCGGTATGAAGCAGAGCTGACTTGTGCCGCGGAGGCGAACGCCGATCTGCCAGGATATGCCTTCGACTATCTGGCTGAGGCCGACTGGCTGGAGGGGCAGACGATCGAAACGGACTTCCACGGCGAGATCTTTCGCCTGAAGCGCTGGATCGGAGACCGTATGCGCTGGTTCGATGAGCATATTGAAAACCTCCTGGACGAGAAAGCCCGCGTGGACCTTACCTTCATCAGCGACGGTGAGACTCTGGAGGTTCGCAGCGTTGTGAACGACGAGCTCGTGTTCGGATTCCCCGTGCCCGCGACCCGGGAAGGCCGGCTCTTTGCCGGGTGGTACGTCGACGCCGTCAACCGGGACGAAGAGACTGGCGAGGAGTCCATCTCGCCGCAGCGGGTCGTGGAGGGCGGCGGCTTCTGTGAGGATACGGTTTTGACTGCCCGGTGGGTCAGCGCGGAGGAAGTCATCCTCCCCGAGGCGATCTTTTTGGCGCAAAGCGAGGCGTACGTGCGCAATGGCACCTATGTTCCCTTTGGCTGCACGGTCATGCCGGAAGGCGCGGATGATACTGTCTTCTATACTTCGTCCGATCCGGGCCGTGCCTATATCGACAGCTACGGAATGCTGACGGTGCGCGATAAGCCCGGTGACGTGACGATCACCGCTTCGACCGTCAACGGCCTCACCGCCGAGATCGTCCTGCACATTGCCTTCACCGGGACGGAGGACGGGGAATGGAGCTGCGACGGAGAGAAGGTCAGCGAGGGCATCTGGTCCTTCCGGGTGGATGAGACCGAGATCACCATGCGCCCCGGCGAATACCGCAGGGTGGAGATCGCCTACGAGCCGGAAATCGCGCTGAAACCGGATTTCCGCATACTGAATGCCGCGGAGGACATCGCCTGCATGACCCCCGAGGGCGTGCTGGCGGCGCGCGGCGAAGGCACGGCCGTCATATTCATCGTCAACGATCAGAAGGACGAAGCCGTTCGGTTCACAGTCACGGTGACACAGGCCCCGTAAAGGCGCGCCGCCAGCCCCGGAAGCGCCTGGAGAGACTCTGTCTCCTTTTAAATTCACGTTTTGCAGGAAAAGCAAAAGAACGGACGCAGAACCGTCCCCTGTATCCTGCGAAAGGAGCATCATGATGGCAAGACTCAACACCCGCAAAACCGCTAACATCCTGACGGTCATTGAAAGCATCCTGAATCTGCTCATTCTGCCGCTTGGCATGGTGACGGCCGGCATGGCGATTGTCCCGCTGGCTGCGTTGATGGAAACAGAGACCGTGGATCAGGAGGCCATGGCGCAACTGAACGCACTGTATAAACCGGCTTTAGCCGCCGGGCTGACGTTCCTGTTCCTCCTGGCATTTGCCGCGGGCCGGGTTGTCAGGGGATACCGCCTGCGGGAGAAAAAGGGAAAGGATTTCCTCCGGCTGTCTTTTGTGCAGGCCGCGGTTTTCGTGATAGCCGGCGCGCTGCTGCTGATCATCGGCTTTGACCTGCAGACAACCACCATCGTTTCAGTGCTCATTGCACTTGCCCTGATTGCGGGCCGGGTTTTCTCCATCATCCGCAATCACAGGCTCCGCAATGTCATTGTCAGCATCATTGCGATCCTGGTAATCATCTTCTGTGCCCTCAGCTTTGTCTTTATGTGCTGCCTTCTCTTCCTGCTTGCGGTTTTCGAGCTCCTGTCAATTGTTTTCTCCCGGATCAGTTTCACCATACTGAAAAAGATTGTCGTCAAAACCCATGCGGCGGAGATCATTTTCGGCCTTGTGCTCCTGATCGTCACTTTTGCGATGCTCCTGACTTTCTTTGAGCCGAACATGGGCGAGTTTAAAGACGCCCTGTGGTACTGCTTTGCCATTGTGACCACGATCGGATTCGGCGACCTGACTGCCGTAACAGACTTCGGACGGGTCCTGTCCGTCATCCTCGGCGCCTACGGTATTGTCGTCGTCGCCCTGATCACTTCGATTATTGTAAACTTCTACGGGGAAATGAAAGCGTCGCCGGAAACGGATTCCGGCGACACAGCGGGTGAGATTGAACGGGATCAGACCGTCTGAACCATGCCTGAAACTTACTGAAACATCTCCACAAGGTTGTACCGCTGAAAGAGCAGATATCCCGCTTCCTGACAAATCCCTTCCAGAAGCAGGATCAATCAGCTTTTCCTGATTCCCTGTATAAAGAAGGAGATTGCGCGGATGGAAGTTTGTTTCGGAACACCGGCTGACATCGATCGCTGGATGAATCTTGTGCGCCGGGTCAGTAGGGATTTTCCGGGCCTGGAAACAGAGGAGGATCTGGAGGAACACAAACAGACTGTTCTGAAGTTTATGGGAAAGCGGCAGGCGCTGTGCGTGAAATCCGATGATCAGATTCAGGGAGTGCTGCTGTTCTCCAGAAACCGGAACATGATCTGCTGCCTGGCAGTCTCTCCCGGGTCCCGGCGAAAAGGTATTGCTTCAAAGCTTCTGGAAACGGCCCTCGGCGAACTGGACAGAGGTAGAGATATTACTGTATCCACCTTCCGTGAAGGAGATGAAAAAGGAACAGCTCCCCGCGCCTTGTACAGGAAATTCGGTTTTATCGAAGCCGAACTGACGGAAGAGTTCGGGTATCCGAATCAGGTGTTTGTTCTGGAAAGATAAAACCCCGGCCGGGAATGCAGAAAACCGGTTTTGAGTTCAATAAATGCTGATAAATGGTACGGAGGAAACTGGACTTGCGAACAGTCAGATCAATGCGGGCAAAGTATTCGCAGCCATCCCCGGATCCGGCGGAAGAGATGTTTGCTTTTCCCGTTTGTAAAGGGGGACTGATATGAGAGTAATCATTATAAACGGGCCGATGGGGGTCGGGAAAACAGTTACAGGAAAGCTCATTGCTGAGAAAAATCCAGGAACCGCTTTCATTGACGGCGACTGGTGCATGGACATCCATCCTTTTGTCGGGAACCGTGAAACAAAAGCAATGGCTGTCGACAACATTCTGCATATGATCAGCAACTATCAGAACTGCAGTGTATGCAAAATGGTCGTGCTTGTGTGGCTGATGGATGATCAGTGGGTACTCCGGAGTATCATGGATGGACTTTCTGCTTTGCAAACAGAAGTAAAAAGCATCACGCTGATATGTGACAGAGAAACACTGATCAGACGCTGGAAGAATGATCACAGCTGTGAATGGAGAACGGACCAATGGCTTGAAGCCAGTCTGGCCTCACTGCGGTATTTCTCATCCATGAAAGACGCCATTGACACCAGTGAGCTAACTGTTGACCAGACAGCCGAATTGATCATGAGCGAATAAAGCATTACGATCTGTTGCCTCAGAAACCCAGAAGATAATCTTTCGGATGCCGGGTTTCCAGCTGTGAAGTGAATGGGGCACGAGACCGCTTTGGGCAGAGGAACGAAAAAGACTGCCCTTTGTTCCGGGACTGAGGCAGCACAATTGATGACACCAGGAGGCACCGGATGCATCACAACTTTCTGTTTGATCTTGATCAGACATTGCTGGATTTCCATGCTTCCGAGTATAAAGCGCTCGGCATCGTCCTGAAGGCAAATGGCCTTTCATTCTCAGATGAGATTTACAGGGCGTTTAAAGCATATAATAAATCCCTGTGGCTGGAACTTGAGAAAGGGAACATCTCGAGGACAGAGCTCTTTACGAAGCGGTTCCTGGATGTTTTCAGCCGGTGCGAAGGAGACAGTTCAGGACTCGATCCCCTGAAGGTCAACGATGATTTCATCCGGACGATGTCCATGAACGGCGTGCTGATGGACGGCGCGCTGGAATTTGTCAGAAAGCTCAGGGAAAACATACCGGATGCAAGGATCTATATCGCCTCCAATGGCGCGACCCTGAACGCAAAGGGCAGGATTGCTTCCACAGGCCTTGCCCGGTACATTGACGGTTTGTTTATCAGCGAAGACATGGGTGTGACAAAACCCGACGCGGCATTCTTCGATATTTGCCTGAAGCGGATCGGAGAACCGAAATCTTCATGTATCATGATCGGTGATTCACTTTCTTCAGATATGCTCGGCGCGAAAAACGCGTCCCTGGATTCCGTATGGTTTATGCCGTCCGGAAATGTCGAAGAGGCGATGGCAGCCTACGATATCAACTATTGCGCCTCATCTTTTGATGAACTGTATGTAATCCTTAAAAAATGGACATCCCTGGCAGGGCAAACGGGAATTAAGTGATCGATGAAAACATCGTCTGTACACTGCTCAAGCGATACATTTCCCGGGGCTTGACGATCAGACAGTATCAATCCGCTGAACGGTGAAACGAAAAAGACCGTCCCTCCGTTTCAAGACAGTATCAATCCGCTGAACGGTGAAACGAAAAAGACCGTCCGAGACCACTGAAGAAGTGACCTCAAAACAACCGTTCTGTTCCTCTTACTTTCGTTAACCGTCAAACTGCGA
>ONJM01000061.1 GCA_900318145.1 uncultured Eubacteriales bacterium | reverse complement strand
CTGTTTTCCTGAGAATTTCTGGATAATTCATTGTATTTCTAAAGATTTTCATTTGCGGATTTTTTGTCTCCAAAATCAATGCTCTGAATTTTCTGCATAAAGTAATCACTTTGTTTTCGAAAAAAGTCTACTGCAAAACGTTATTAGGCTTGTCAGGTTAATCTAAGCCGTCGATGAATCCTTGATTCTTCTCCTCGATCAATAAGGATACTATTGCTGAAAAATACAATCACCAAATTCCGTCATTCGCCGCAATTCCTCATATATTCCGCGGCAAACTCATCCACATCCGCGTATCGCGCGGGGCGCAGTCCCGCCTTTTCATATTCTTTGAGGTACTGCCGCAGGATCCGGTCAAACCCGTCCGCTGTTTTCCGCAGGTCTCCGGGATCATAGGCGGAAAGGACGTCATACGTCCCGATATCAACCTCGCTGCTGATATCATTCAGCATCTCATTCAGGCTTTCCAGGCTCATAAACGCCAGGTGCCGGTCGCCCTTTTCCGCCGCCTGCGCCATCTTCCCATGCCAGTTTGAGAACATTTCCTCATAGGTTCCGGACAGCGTATCCGCGCCTGCGGGCTTTTTCTTCCGCGGCAACTGCCCCTTGACCTGGCGAAAGCAGAAATCAAGCCCCTTCATCAGCTGTGTTAATTGTTCCTTCAGATCTTCCTCAGTGGTTGCCGCCAGCACGTTTTCAATCATTCCGCAAAGATGATCGGGTTTCCTCTCCATGGCGTCCAGTTCTTCGCGGCGCCGGCTGACACCTTTGCAGAAATATGTCTTGTTCAGCAGGGCAAGGGCGTTTTCCGCAAAGAAGATTACCCCGCCCACGCTCCGGCGCGCGTCGTTCAGCGCACCTGCGGTCATGGCGTCCGCGTAACAGCACCGCGCCTCTTTCAGTTCCTTCTCCGCTTTCCGGTAATCTTCTTCGCCGAACGGTTCCGCCAGTTTCTTCCGAACCTGCTCCCGCAGGGTCTCCAGCTCAATCCTGTACTTTTCATCCGCACAGTACACGATTTGCGCGTCCATCAGTTTGGAGATATGGGGATGATCGTATTCGGCGTCCTGCCGCAGGCTTTCCCGGGTCGTACAGTAGATATCATGCCCCACGCCCAGGTCTTCCTGGATAAAAGCTTTTCCCAGCTGCCATCCGCGGTCGTCATTGATCAGGATCAGCAGGTCAAGGTCCGACAGCGGATGAATATCTCCCGTCTGAAAGGATCCGTAGATTCCGATCAGCGCGATCGCCCCCGGGCATACCGCCTGTTCCTTCCGGATGACCGCGTCAATGATTTTCCGGTTTCTGATCTCCAGTGAGTTCATCTGAATAAGCTCCTTACTGTCTGCAATGGAATGCCCCGTCGGAAGATTGCGCTCATGCGTGATTTCCTGTGTCCCGGCACCAGGCGGCAATCTCAGAAACGAGTTTAAGGGGCAGCTCGTCAGAATAAGGGATCTGAATGGAACCTTTGCTGTACCGGAGGCCGTACTCATCCAGCCGTTCAGCAAAACATGCCACCGTCTCCGGTCCGGGATAAAGACCGATATGCGTTTTCTGGGCTGCAAAGTGAATGATGTTATGCCCGTTCCACCAGGTCGGCATCGCCCATGAAATCTTTTCCTTTGCTTCCGGAAGCTCATCCCGGATGGCTTTCCTTACAAGCTGAAGCTGTTCCTGTATCCCCGCATCCTGTTCAGAAATATATTCGTCAACCGTTTCCGGTGCTTTTCCGCAAAAATGGCTCTGGTTTTCATTTCTGAAAGATCGGCCGCACTTCCGGCATTTCCACATTTTCTCCTCCGCTTTTATCTCAGAATCTTTTCCATTGGCCTGCCTTTTGCCAGTTCATCTATCATCTTGTCCAGCTGCCGGATCTTTTTCATCAGCGGATCATCAATTGTTTCAACCTTTACCCCGCATACAGAACCGGTAATCCGTTCCGCTCCCGGGTTGTACGCCGGAGCTTTGTCAAGGAATTCAGCATAGGTCATCTCCTGGTCCACCGCTCCCATCTCATAGCCCGTCAGCCATTGAATGATCTCATCAACTTCTGCCTTTGTGCGGCCTTTTCTCTCTGCCTTGGCTACAAGCAGCGGATAAATCCGGGATACTTTCATATCTTTTACAGATGCCATCATGATTTCCTCCCCGCGAAACCGGCCGCTTCCCTGATCCATGCAAGTAATTCATCATCAATTTCTTCCCCGGTCCCAATCATGACATGATGCGTCCACCGGCCGGGACGAGGTTCAGCAGCTGCATTGATCCGGGTGGACTCAACCCTGCGGGGCAGTCCGAAGGTGATCGTCAGGAATGGATCCGGACGATCCTTTGCTTTTCGAACCGGTGTGAATGAAACAGCGGCAAACATATGCCCGATGAAAAAAGAAACCTGCGTTTTCCCGACTTCAATTCCTGCTTCCGGAATTTCGGCAAGCACGGATTTCCGAAACACCTCATACATCGGCAATGCCGCCGGTTTTCTGTCAAAGAAAAACAGTTCCTCAGAAGAAATCGTTTCCCGGCAGTTCTCTTCCCCCATATGTCTCTTCCCTCATTTACCGCTTTTCATTGTCAGATCGGGACCGTCAGAAGCAGCAGAAAAGTAATAAAACGTGCTTCGGTTTACTACTAAAACCGGCTGGATCGCTCCAGTCGGTATTGTCATTTTCCCCGGTTATCCTGCCCGGAAATGCTTCTTTGAAAGCTTCATCTCATCCGCCTTCATTCATCATCATCTGATGCACGCGAACCCGGAACGGTTCGCCGCGGTCGGCGCCCATCATCTTCACGCCGTATCCTGTTGCCGCCTGTTCCGTGCCGGTTTCAGCAATACCCGGTAGCCCATTCCTTCAGTTCATCAGCCGGCGCGTCGGCCGCGAACCTTTTTCCGGCCGGCACTTCCGCCCGGCTGATCTCTGCGGCGCGGACCGCGGCTTCCGTTCCCATGTCGCTGCCGCCGGACGTGG
>ONJM01000005.1 GCA_900318145.1 uncultured Eubacteriales bacterium | reverse complement strand
ATTCTACGCTGCATAGTTTTTTTCTATGCTGCATTTGGGATATTGTATACCGCATCCCCAGTGGGACACGAAATTCTCACTTTTCGCGTCCCGCAACATCATTTTCCAGAGATTTTCTGAATAAATCCCGTAATTTGACATTTTTGTCGCTCTCCGGAGTGTTTTTTCTTGTCCGCACCTCCTCTCAGGAATTTGACTTTTAATAGTTAGTCTTTTCATCTTTTATCAACATAATTGTCTTGAGTTGATGCATCATTTCGGATATAGATTTTTCAATTTCACTCTTCATGGCTCCCATCTCTACAGGATATTCTGCGAAATGCTTATCTAGCTCGATATATTTTTCAAAATAGCTCTTGCTTCCAAAGTTCGGAAATGCTGTTGACGGTGCATTTTTTAATACTTCTATGAGAGAACCTCTACTATTGATTTCAATTCTGTTCATCAATCACACGTGAGTACTGCGCAGCGTCCACATCCTCCTTCGTTATTATATTTTTGAGCTTTCATCTCATCTGAAGAAACATATACATATCCTGACACCTTCCGGATCTCACCATCACGTTCAACAGTCGGCTTTGCTTTCTTGCTTGAAGTAGCCACAATAGCCCAAGCATTGCGGATGATATCTTCTGTCATTCCGATACCGTCATCAGTAATCCGAATTTAATCAGAGGTGATCCTGACTGTCACATTGTAGGCAAATGCGTCATAACAGTTTTTTGACAAGCTCCGCAACCCTATCATTCGTGACGAGCGACCAAAAGCAGAGAAAACTCTCGTGATTATTCCGGATACCGGAAGCAGCCTTTCCTCTATTCAGTGTGCGTGGTAAGGTTATTTTGCCGCCGGGGGGGGATCGGTAATGCTTGGAACACTAGAAGGAGGTGTTTCAAGTATGGACATTAATATGATCTGCCTATTACTCATCAATGCTTTGCGAATTGCTGAAAATCTGTCGATATCTTAACGATCTTCTTGCTGCTCTGACAGGCATTCACTTTCCTCGACACAACCGTATTATTCCTGTGCTTGATCACGAATAACAGAATCAGATAAAAGCGGTCACAATTGATGAAGCAATCCCATTAAGGGGTGCAGTCATGATTCTGCTGGGAATGTCTACCGGAATCAGGGCGTGTGATATTATTTGGCTTCGCTTTTTCGATATAGAATAGCAAAGCGTGACAATCTTGACACCAGAGCAAAACCGAGAATCTGATATGTGTTCCTTTAATTCTCACTGTTGGAAATACAATCACCCGATATCTGACTGAAGAAAGAGCTTCTGCTCCAAACGATTTTGTATTTATCAGATCGTTAGCCCTATTTAAACCTCTTTCCTGTCATTCTTCTTGTTATGTTCTGGTAAAACACTGTTTGATTATTATCATACAGTCGAATTATGGTTTCACCCGTTCTTATACTGTTCTGGTATGATTGCTTGCTCTTTGATACACTCAGCCGTTATGGGGCTACAATCCTATAATAGATTTATTCAATTTCTGTTTTTTGACATAATTACACTATGACGACATGAAAGTTTCATCTCGCCTGATTGCGCTTTTTATAGAATGATTATCTGCCCAGCAAGCCACTGCAACAATAAGAGCACTCCAGCGCGAATACACGAATATTGTTTGGGGTTTCTGTTGCATTTCGCACATTTCAGCAGGTGTTGATAAGCATAATCCCCCAACCCAACACCTTGTTTTATTATAGTCTAAAGACCAAACAAATTCAATAAAAAACCCCTCGCAACGAAAACTGATTAGTCATGCAAGTTAGCCTCTTTTGCTGAGATTTGTGCCGCTTCTGTTATTCTGACAGAGTTTGATCATCAGTTCGCTTGGACATTGTATTTATGATTGCGGACAAGATTCGCAAGCAATGCCTTGGCTGCCGCCCAAAGGCAAGATGCTTGTTGGTGAGGAATCCCCAAACCCCTCTGTTTTCAAGCATGGGAGGCCCATGCGGCTGTGCGTTTCTGCGAAACACTTCCTCCAATTATCTTGTGCTTCTGCCAATTTTCCTGTCCTCCTTCCGGGGGTCTGTATCCAGAATGCGCCGGACGTTGTCCTGAACGATCAGCAACTGACGCATTTCCTGTTTGTCGGCTTTGTACTGGCGGTCTATGGCGGTTTTCTCTTCCTGCAGACGGTCGTACTCTGCCTGTATGTCTTTCATTTTCGGGATTCGCTTTGACGGGAGACTGTCAAAAACCTTTTTAGCTTCCTTGTGGGCTTCGATCTCCTGCTCATGCTGTCGGCGGAACTTCGGCGACCAGTTGGATTTCTTGTACTGGGCGTAGATTTCCCGGGTCTTGGAATATTGGATGATCGCTGAGCGGAGCTTTTTCAGTTCTGCCTGCCGGACGTTGATAGCGTTAATCCGCTGCACTGCGTTGTTCGTCCGGAAGCAGGCGTCGCCTGTCCTTCTGTCCAGTTCCGCGCGGTTTAAAAGGTTATGCTCCCGCAGGTAGCTGAAGGTTTTTGCCATTTCCTTCAGGTTGAAGCGCTTCGCCCATTTTTCGTACCCCGGGCCCTTGGCCTTCTGGAGCCTGGACTGGATATCCACCAGCAGATTGACTTTTCTGTCATCCGGGCGGGTAATACTGTCCGGTCTTCTCTTCTGGGGTGGACATGCGGTTTGTGAATTATTGTTCTCTGAAAGACGTTCTGTCAGATCATTCTGCGTGTATCCGTCCCCTAGGGAATCCAGCCGTTTGAAGCGCTGTTCTCCCTGGCCTTTTACGGAGATATGCTTTCCATGTTTGATTTCAAACCCGTCTTTTCGCAGAAGAGTCAGCAGTTCCGGGAGATCTTTCGGGTTTTGGGCCAGTGCCGCGTCAATGACTGCCTTCAGATTGTCCCGCTGGGTAATTTTCTTCTTTGTTTCGTGAGTTTCCAGCCACTTGTTATACTTTTTGCTCTCTTTTTCTTTGGGGTTTTCGATGACGGAATAGCCGTTTTCAAGACAAATCACGTCGTTCAATTGCCGGAGAGCCTTGGAGGAACCCCAGAAGTTGCGGAACTTCTGGTCATATTCCAGATTCACCGCGCTGAAAATGATATGGTTGTGAATATGGTGCCTGTCCGTATGGGTGGCTACGATGAAAGCATGATTTCCGTGGGTAAACCGCTGTGCCAGCTCTCTGCCGAGGCGATTGGCCTCTTCCGGGGTGATCTCTCCCGGCTGAAAGGACTGCCGGAGATGATACGCGATCACATCATCCTTGCCGCGTTTTCTGCCGGTACGGTCAATATAAAGGCGCTTCATGTAGGCAAATTCCTGATCCGCGATCTGCGGATTGCAGGCAAAAGCGGTGACCAGGCTGCCGTTCTCTGTCTTTTCCGGGTTTTTGACGTATTTGATCACTTTTGCAATGGATTTCCCTGCGGTCAAGCCTTTGGCCGTATGGATGGGAATCAGATTGGTTGTCGCCATGGTGTGCTTCTCCTTTTCGCTATGAAAAAAGCGGGAGAACACCGTGTCATTAGCACAGCGTCCCCCCACTTCAGTCATGTTTTGATTTCTGTCAGCTGCTGATAGATCCTCCGGATCATTTCTGTCATGTCGTTCAAGTTGCTTTTCGTTTCTTTCAGGTCGTTTTCATACAGTCTCCCGGTGATATTGACCCGTTTGGCTATCTGGTTCAGGCTACCGGCGCAGCGTCCCAGATTCGCGGACAGTTCCCGGATTTCGGGAATGTCCAGCGTCAGGATGCTGCCTTCAAAGATCAGTTTTCGGATCATGGCCTCCCGGCTGGTCATTCGACATTCTTCCTGTTTCTGCTCCAGCATTTGCAGCTCTTCCGGAGTGACATAGAACCGGATCAGGATGGACCTTTTTCTGTTGTGCATGTCAGCGCTCCATCCCGTGGGCCTTGGGCCTGTCATGCTTTCCGGACGGCGGATTGGACATGACCGATTTCAGCTGCTCCGCCAGCGTCGGGCGGGATCGCTCCTCAATAGCCTTCCGGACATGGCGGATGAAGCCGTCCAAGACTGCCGGATGGGTTTCCACCACGCAGAAACTGTTCTTGTTAATGGAATCGGCCAGGTCCGGGATAATCGGGATGGTCTGTGCCCATTCCAGATTATCCTTGCCGAATCTGCCGTCCCAACTTTTGCTCTGGAGCGTATTCACCAGCACATAGCTGACGCGATCTGCGCCGAAAGTGTCCAGAATCGGCGGTACGATGCTTCTGGGAAGGCGCATCCCGTCAAAATGTTCCCGGATCGATTCTTCGATCACATGCTTGCAGGCCCTGTTCGCGGCAGAAGACGCCCGGTATAACTCCAGTTCGTCGTTTTTCCGGGCATAGACCGATGTTTCCCGGTAAACGGGGATCGCTTTGTAATCCATGTTTTCATCCATTTATCTCGCTTCCTCTCTGTTTCGTTTGTTTGGTTTTTCCTGTTCCTGTGTCTGGGGTTTATGAGCATTATCCATGTTCAGCGCGGCGTCCAGCTCTGCCAGCCGTTCGCTTTTCTGCCTGAATTCTGCTTCCTGTGGGAAAGGTTTCCCTAATTCAGCACGGGCGGTTGCCATCTGCTGATTCAGGCTTTCCAGTTTTCCTTCGATGTTTTGCATCCGGACAGGAATGTTATTCAGGGCATTGTCAATCCGGGTCATATTGCCCAGAGCACTGGTGCCGATATCCACTGAATGGGACATTTCGCCCTTCATCGTCAGGATGTACTGACCGGCGAAAGCGTTATAAGACAGAGACATTTGAAGCCCCCGATATTCGCCGATCAGATGATCCTTGTCGTCCGTGATGGTTTTGCAGGCTTCCAGAATTGCTTCTCCGGCTTTGTCCTTTTCCGTAAAATGAGTACCATTGACTGTCATGCCGATGAAATCCTTTTCCGGCAGCGGATGAGCCGCCAGTATATCCAGATCCTTCTGCAGACCGACCAGGTATCCGCGATTCTGCTCGATTTCCCGAGGAAACTGTTTCAGCAGTTGATCTTCCAACCGGTATTGGTTGCTCTGGTGTTCAGCTTTCATCAATCTCAGGCGGGCGACATCCACATCCAGCGCCATCTTCTCTTTGATGCGGTCATCCCCGGCGCACAGCGCCTTGATCTCCGCATAAGAAAGCGCCGTTTCGTCCACGTCTTCACAGGAGCGAACCGGCGATTTGGAGGTCATAATCTGGGAGATGAACTTTTGCTTGTTTTCCACTGTTTGCCAGAGATAGCTGTCAAAGGAGCCTTCCGTCACATACCGGTAGATATGCACATCCGGATTCAAATTACCCTGACGGACAATTCGGCCTGCCCGCTGTTCCAGATCTCCGGGACGCCAGGGGCAGTCCAGATCATGGGAGGCGATCAGGCGATCCTGCACGTTGGTTCCGGCTCCCATCTTGGCGGTACTGCCCATAAGAATACGCACCTGTCCAGAACGGACTTTCGCAAAAAGCTCTTTCTTTTTGACTTCCGTATCCGCATCGTGGATAAAAGCGATTTCCTCCGGCGGAACACCTCGGGCAATCAGCTTGTCCCGGATATCCTCGTAAACGGAAAAGTCATTGCTCTTTTCAGCGCTAAACAGGCTCCCTGCCTGTTCAGTTCCTTCCGGTGGCAGATCTCCAAAGTCATCATCCGGTAATGTGGGTTCCGGAGCGGATGGTTCCGTCAGATCCTTTTTTTCTTTTGCCTGATCTTTTCCGGCCTTGCCTTTGGGAGTGGAGATATCACAGAAAATCAGCTGTGTCAGTTTTTCCGGCGTTCCTTCCTGCCAGATTCGGAAGACATTGTTCACGCAAGCATTCACTTTGCTGCCGGGATCGTCCGGGAGCAGAGGATTGATCAGCCGCTGATCCAGTCCCAGCTTTCTGCCATCACTGGTGATCTTCAGCATATTGTCTACCCGGGGATCGACGCTGCCGCCGTGAATCCGGGAAGCCCGTTCGGAGAGTTCCGCGATCATGGCTTTCTGGTGCTCTGTCGGTTGAGCGACCACTGTTTCATAATGTACTTCCGGCGTGGGCAGGTGCAGCTGATCCGCTGTTTTGATATCCGCGATTTCTTTGAACATAGTCATCAGCTCAGGCAGGTTGAAAAACTTGGCAAAACGTGTTCTGGCACGATATCCGGTACCTTCCGGAGCCAGCTCAATCGCCGTTACCGTTTCCCCGAAAGTGGAGGCCCAGCAGTCGAAATGCGTCATATTGTTTCTTTTCAACGTTCCGTACTGCAGATACCGCTGCATGGTATACAGTTCCGTCATGGAATTGGTCACCGGCGTGCCCGTGGCAAAGATCACGCCGCGGCCGCCGGTGATTTCATCCATATACCGGCATTTCAGGAACATATCCGTGGATTTCTGCGCTTCGCTGGTGGAAAGGCCGGCAACGTTCCGCATTTTTGTGGTCAGGAACAGGTTTTTGTGGCTGTGGGCTTCATCCACAAACAGCCGATCCACGCCCAGCTGCTCAAAAGTGACTACATCATCTTTCTTTTCTGTTGCCTGAAGCTTTCTGAGCCTGCCTTCCAGTTGCTTTTTCGTTCGTTCCAGCTGTTTGATGCTGAACTGTTCGCCCCGGCTCATTTTCAGTTCCTGAATACCGGTGGTCAGTTCGTCGATCTGCTCTTTCAGCAAACGTTCCTGCCGTTCCTGGGAAACTGGAATCCGTTCAAACTGGCTGTGGCCGATGATCACAGCGTCATAATCACCGGTGGCAATCCGGGCACAGAACTTCTTCCGGTTGGCTTTTTCAAAGTCTTTTTTCGTTGTAACCAAGATCTTAGCGGACGGATACAGCCTCAGAAACTCTGCCGCCCACTGTTCTGTCAGGTGATTCGGCACGACAAACATGCTTTTCTGGCAAAGGCCAAGGCGTTTGCTTTCCATGGCTGCTCCGGTCATTTCAAAGGTTTTTCCGGCACCGACCTGATGGGCCAGCAGGGTATTTCCGCCATAGATGATATGGGCGATCGCGTTCCGTTGGTGTTCCCGGAGAACAATTTCCGGGTTCATTCCGGAAAAAGTGATATGGCTGCCGTCATATTCCCGGGTACGGATGGAATTGAACTTCTCATTGTACCGCTGAACAAGCGTTTCCCGGCGCTGCGGATCTTTCCAGATCCATTCCTGAAAAACGTTTTTCAATGCCTGCTGTTTCTGTTGTGCCAGGGTCGTTTCCTTCTGGTTCAGCACCCGGCGTTCCTTGCCGTCCGCGTCCTGTATCGTATCGTAGATCCGGATGTCCCGCAAATTCAGCGTATCTTCCAGAATCCTCAGGGCGTTCGCCCGGTCAGTTCCGTAGGTAATATTGACCGGCACATTGCTGTAGGACGGTACGTTTTTCCCATTGATATGCCATTCCGCGGTATATTCTGAAAACTGAACCTGTATGGCCCGCCGCTGATAGAACGGGATTTCCAGGATTTCCTCCATGAATTGCTGAATATACTGTTTTCCGACCCAGGTCGCTCCGAGGCGTACGTCAATCTCCGATGCGTCCAGATCCTTGGGCTGTGCGGCTTTCAGTGCCTGCACATTCACATCGAAATATGGAGACATTTCCGCTGCGTCCTCTGCTTCCCGGAGCTTTTGACGGACGTTCCCGGACAGATATTCATCCGCTGTCACAAAGGTAGCGCGGCCGTCCTCGTCCAGCGGGCCGGGAATCTGAAAAATGATTCCTGTCAATTCATCCGCGATCTCATCCTCATCTTTTCCGGTCAGTTCCGCCATGTACGGCACATCCACCCTGGCTTTTTCCGAAATGGAGACCGCCAGTGCTTCCACTGCCGTATCCACATGCTCAATCACATGCTGCTGACGGATCGTCCGTTTGGTAAACATGTCCGCTTTACGTTCCAGTTCACCGTTTTCATTCAGGATTTCCAGGGAACAGAGCAGGTAATAGGCTGAATCGTCACTGAAAGCCAGTGCGTTGGCACGGCTGTTGATCAGTCCGTATTTCGCGGTATAGTCGTCATACCGCTGGTTCAATTCCTGCTGTAGCGCATGGATTGTTTCTTCGCTGTCATCGTTCAGCTGGGCATCCATCAGACGATGAACGCAGTCCCGCAGGGCAACCATGCCCTTGTTCCGTTCCTGAGTGGTCGCGTTCAGTTCCGGGCGTACCATGACGGAGTTTTCCCGGTAATAGACCTTATCATCCACAACCGTGTAGGAGAAGTTTTTCACGTCCGGATCAGCGGGAATGCTTTCCCGGATTTCTTCTCCGTCTGCCAGATCCGGCATTTCCACAGCATGATATTCACCTGTGATGCTTCGGACTGCTGCCGCCAGCTGCTCTGACAGATCCGCGCCTTCGATCGGGAGACAGGCTGTTTCCTGCCGGTTGCCGTACATACTGTCATCCCAGGCCATGGTACCCAGTACCATTTCCGGATGTTCCACGAAATAACTGTTGATTGGGATACCGTCTTCCGTCAGGCCTAAATGCACCCAGTCCGGTTCAATATCAATAGGCTGTTCCCGTTTTTGAAGGAAAATGATGTCGCTGGTGACTTCAGTGCCGGCATTTGCCCTGAAAGCGTTATTCGGCAGGCGGATTGCACCGAGCAGTTCAGCCCGTTGCGCGATATACTGCCTGACTTCGGGGGATTGTTTATCCATGGTGCCCTTGGAAGTGATAAACGCCACAATGCCACCCGGACGGACCTGATCCAACGCTTTTGCGAAGAAATAGTCGTGAATCAGGAAATTCTGCTTGTCAAAGCGTTTGTCCGAAAGCTTATAGGAACCAAAGGGTACATTGCCAATCGCCAGATCAAAGAAATCACGGCGATCCGTTTTTTCAAAGCCGGTGACCATGATATCGGCCTGCGGATACAGATATTGCGCAATTCTGCCGGTAATGCTGTCCAGTTCCACACCGTACAGCCGGCTGTCTGCCATGTTCTCCGGCAGAAGGCCGAAGAAGTTGCCAACGCCGCATGACGGTTCCAGAATGTTTCCTGTCCGGAAACCCATCTGTTCCACCGCGTCATACATGGCACGAATAACGACAGGCGAAGTGTAGTGGGCGTTCAGAGTAGACGCTCGCGCCATTTCATACTCTTCATCGGTCAGGAGACTTTTCAGTTCGGTATATTCCGCATCCCAAGCGAGATTACGCTCATCAAATGCCTGCGGAATGCCGCCCCAGCCGACATACCGGGACAAGATTTCCTGTTCTTCCGGCGTAGCCTGCCGGTTTTCCGCTTCAATGGTTTTCAGCGTCCGGATTGCTGCCACATTGTTGGCATACTTGGTTTTCTGACCGCCTTCACCCAGATGATCGTCTGTGATGCGGAAGTTTTCTGCCGCAATTTGCGGAACACGCTCTGTTTCTGCCTGAGCTTCCGGTTGTTCAGGCTGCGTGTTTTCTGATATCTCTGTTGCCTGAGTTTCCGGACTGATTCGGTATTTGTTATTCCGTTCATCCCGGGCCAGTACCCACTCCAATGATTCTTTTCCTTCTGCCCGAAGAATCGGATACGGAAAAGCCGGATCGCTGAAACTGACATCAAAAGGCCGGTTTTCTTCCACGATGAACTCCCTGCCGTCCATATAGACCGTATCCCCGGGATGCAGATCCCAGGAAAAATTGGGGGTCTCCTGCTGCCGGGGAGTCAGGTCAATCGTGATTTCCCGCATTGCGGGAATACCGTCATGCTCCGGAATGAGCCGTTCAACGGGACGAAGCGGTTCCTGAACGGATGTTTCTGCTTCCTGCTCAACGACTTCACCGTTTACGATGCCTTCTTTTTCAAGGTTTTCACGAATTGCGACAGGATCTATATCATCCAGGCGTTCCTGTTCTTCTTCAGTGTAAAACTCGTTGTCCCAGACCAACCGATTCAGGGCGTTTGCGGCATCTGTCCACAGTACTTCTCGCGGTTCATCGTTCACGGTGACCGGAAGCGCCGAAAGATCCCCGCCATATGTTTCACGCAGGCGTTCCGCAATCTCTTCCGTCGTATGGCCTTCCCGGACATAGCGTTCTATGGCATGCTTGCTCTGGATATCGCCGTTCCATTCACGGAGCGTCCGTTCAATATCCATTTGGGTAATAATCCGGTTCGTGGAAACATATCCGCTGGGTTCGGGATTCACCGCAGGTGGATAATGCATCCGGGGCTGCGGAAGCGGCATTTCCTCTCCGGCAAAGTCCCGCTGCATTTCCTCAAAGCGTTGCTGTTCCTGCGGCGTGAGGTATGTGCCTTTCTCCATCATATCCCGGATATGACGCTCTACCACATGCCAGCGCAGGGTCATTTCTTCATTGGTTTTCCAACGACGGAATTGCATTCCGCGGGAGTTGTAGTCAATAAACCCGCTGGTTCCGTCCAGGAAGGTATGACTGTGCCCGCCAACCCCGTATTCATTGCTCAGGAAAACCCGGGCATCCACCGGCGTCGGATTCTGGGCGTAAAGGGCGGCGATCCGCAGTTTTCCGCCTTCAAAGCCGGAACCGCGGCGCAGGACATGATCAATTTCTTCATCAGATAAAGCAAGAACGGGGCGGTCGCTCCGCTCCGTTCCGATGGGTCTGTGGATTCTGATCGCATCCACGGTTTTGATCTGTTCTTCCTCGCTGGGGAAAAGGGACAACTGCTCTACCTGTTCTTCTGCTGCCCGTTGTCCCTTTTGTACCGGTTGCTCCTGCGCGATTTCCGGTTCATCTGTCAGGCGTAGATCAGTTCTTCCAGAATGATCTCTTCCGCCTGCGCCTTCAGGGTGTTCATCAGGCCCACCCATTTCATCTGATCCGCCGCTTTCAGATCTTCCGTCACGCCGCTCTCCTGCGCCATGTTCCGGATCATCTCCTCGAGTCTCCGGTTCGCTGTCTCTTCCGTCTCCAGGAGATGGTTCTGCAGCTGTCCGCTCAGCAGGAGATTGTTGAACAGTACCGGACGGTTCGCCTGAAGGTATTTCTTCCGCATCCGTCCGTACTTCGTCAGGGGCCGCGTTTCCTCCACGGTCAGGTTCGGGATCAGATAATCCCCGCTGCTCTGATACTGAATCTCGCTCATTTTGCAAACTCCTTTCCACGTTCTTCACTGTGATTTCAATCTGCCGGAGCACCTGCTCACTGATCTGGCTGACGGCTGTACCCAGGGCGGTTATAGCTTCCGGTGTATTCCAGTCGAACACGCTCATGAAATCCTCATGGGTAAAGGCCGCATCCGGTTCCATCCCGCACCGGGACATCAGGACGTAGGAGATGCTGACTGCCGCAGCGTTCCGGAAGGAAGCTCCTACGTTGAACTCATCGTATCCTTCCAGATAGGAACCGTCAACGATGTCGATGATATCTTTTTTATTTTCTTCCCAGTAATCCCGGGCAAGCGTTCCGGCAATGGTCTGGAGCTGATCCACCAGGGCGGGATTGCTTACACCGTAACGGTTTTCCAGCGCAGCGTGAACAGCGTCCACATGCGGTTCTCCGAGTTCCCAAAGGAACGGTGTCAGGGAATTCTGCCGGGCACCGGTATCCGATACATCAAAAACATATCGGATTCGAGGGATATCTGTTGTCGGGTCAATCAGCGCGATTCCCTTGGAGCCGCGCCGGACATACCGGCGCATAGTTTTGTTCCAAAGTCCGTACTCTGCACAGGCTGTTGCATCCGGGCGCTGCGCAAAGATCATGAGTTGTTCATGGTAGGGATACTTATACAGACGGGCAGCAGTCTGCAAAAATGCAGTCCAGTCCTGATAACTGCCCGTGATCCGTTTTGCCGTATCCTCTGCCATCTGCTTATAGGCTAAAGCATTTGCAGGCAAGGGGTTTACCTCCTGTTCTCAAAAAAATGAGCCGGGAGGTTTGAAGCTCCCGGCCGGTGTTAACCAAGAATCAATTCCCTGATTCCTTTGAATTGATCGCTGTCCAGTGCGGACAGTTTTCGGATCAGACCTTCTGTGGTCTGCCGCAGTTCAGTTTCTTCCGCGGTAGTTTCTGAAAGCATGGTCATCAGATTACCAATCAGCCAGTCCTTTTTGCTTTCGTAGTAAAGCCTGATCAGCATGATCTCATCCTCTGTGAAATCCGGCATGGCATCCTCCTTTCACAGTTCCAGGCTGGGAACTTTTACTGCCCCGCCAGGATGCTGATGCTGTCCGTGTTCTTTCATAACCTGTTTCAGTTGTTCCCGAAGCGGTAAAAGCTCCTTTTTCGGCGGTTCTGTTCTCTCTTCCCGGGCCGGATTGATCCTGTTGTTGCCAACGATACCGTCAATCATGTTGTAATCGTCCTCCATGCCGATCTCCGCACTGTGGAGCAGGTTGTCCGGGAGAAATCCTTTGACATCACGGAATCCGAAGGTATCCACATAGTGAAAGGATATATGGCCGGACTGCCGCAGGGCAACGATGTCGCTCATGGACAGGCTGTGGCTGGCGAAATCTTCGGGAATCGCCAGATTGAACCGGGCATACAGTTCCTCCAGAATTGCGTGCTGTTCCAGATCCGCCGTCTGTTCCAGCTTTCCGGTATAGATCAGTTCATAATTTCCGTGGTCAATCTTCTTTCCGGATTTTTCCACCAGTGCCATGGAAGCAAACCGCAGATCCCGGGTGGAGATGTCATGCTTCAGCTGATAGATCGCAAACCCGTCTCCGGGGGCTGACAGAAATTCCTGTTCGTTCATGACGTCATCACCCCCTTCGGCTTCCGTTCTTTTCCCTGATAGATCAGCTTGAAGCGGGAACGGCCTTCCTCATCTGTTTCCAGCACGATGGTTGCGGAATAGGTTTTTCCGGTTTTGGGAGAATAAAGATCTGTCGCTTCGACCATTTTTTCTTTCAGCAGAATCGTCACCAGATTCCAAGTGACTTTTTTCTTTTTACTGGTGAAAAAGCGGTTGTCTTTCCAGATCGCAAAACGGCACAGCCGGTTTTCACAAAAGAATCCTTCGGAATGTTCGATCACCGGCGCACCGCAGGAAGGGCAAACGCCAACCTTATCTTTGTTGGCCAGATACATTTCACACCCTTCGGGATGATCCATTCTCATAACCCGGCCAATCAGCTTTTCGATGTCTTCCAGAAAGACTTCGGGTTTTTCGTTACCGTGCTCGATTTCCTTTAGCTTTACCTCCCACTCTGTTGTCAGGATCGGATGTTTCAGCAGGGCTGGAACTGCCGCGATCACCATTTTTCCTTTATCCGTCGGAAATAATTCACGCTGTTTCCCAGCGCCTTTTCTCTCCAGCATTTCTGCCTGCACCAGTTTTTCGAGAATGCCCGCGCGGGTTGCGGGCGTCCCAAGGCCCCTGCGCTCCGCGTCTTCCGGCAGTCCTTCCGTGCCGGCATTTTCCATCGCAGCCAGCAAAGTGTCCTCTGTGAAATGCTTCGGCGGTGTGGTTTCTCCTTCTTTTACTGAGGAAAGGCAAGGATAGATCCTCTGCCCCGGCTGAACCTCCTGAATGTTGTAGACTCTTTCTTTTTGAGGATCTTCACTTTCTTCATTTTTCTGTTTCATGCTGTTCATGAAAAGCTCATGAGGTAGTTTCCAGCCAACCTGTACTTCGGATTTTCCTTTTCCGGTAAAGTAATGGCCTTCACATTCCACGACCACTTCAGTTTCAGAATACTCATGCGGCGCGCTGGTTGCGCAGATCAGGCGATTGCAAATCAGGCTGAGCAAAACCTTTTCCTGCGCCGGAATGTCTCCCCAGGGCAGGGTCGTCATTGCTTTTGTGGGAATGATCGCGTGATGATCTGTCACTTTTTCGCTGTTGATCACCTGCCGGACATCTGTGGTAATCGCCATACCGCTGATATACGGAAAACAATTCGCCACCAGCGGTACAAGGCCTGCGATACTTTCCTCCATATCGTCCGTCAGGTACTGGCTGTCCGTCCTGGGATAAGTGATCAGTTTCTTTTCATACAGCGCCTGGGCATAATCCAACGTCTGCTGCGCCGTAAAACCGAAAATCCGGTTCGCGTCCCGCTGTAGCGTGGTCAGATCATACAGTTTCGGCGGGTTTTCCTTCTTTTCACGGCGTTCCACCTTCAAAACCCGGGCGGTTTTCATGGAACAGGCTGCTGCAATCCGTTTTGCTTCTTCCGGATCTTTCAGCCTTTCACCAGAAGCCGGGAAACCGCAGCTAAGCTGCACTGTATAGAACTTTTCCGGCTTGAATCTCGCGATTGCGTTTTCCCGTTCCGTCACCAGAAACAGGGTCGGCGTCATGACACGCCCGATATTCATCGTCTGGGAATAGATCAGGGAAAAGGTCCGACTGGCGTTGATCCCTACCAGCCAGTCCGCTTTCTGGCGACAAAGCGCCGCTTCATAAAGCAGATCGAAATCGCTGCTGTCCCGGAGATGGTTCATCCCGTCTCGGATCGCGCTTTCCTCCAGGGAAGAGATCCAAAGGCGCTTTACCGGTTTATCACTGCCACACTGATGATAGACCAGACGGAAGATCAGCTCGCCCTCGCGTCCGGCATCCGTTGCGCAAACCACTTCCGTCACTTTTTCATGAGTCAGCAGGAAGGAAAGCATCTCAAACTGATCCTTTGTTTTCTTTGTGATGGTGTACTTCCATGGTTGGGGGAGGATCGGAAGATCCTCTCCCCGCCATTTTTCGTACCGTTTGTCATAATCCTGCGGCATGGCCAGTTCCACCAGATGCCCGATGCACCAGCTGATAATCCATTCATCATTGAACAGATACCGAATATGCTTCGGATCATCCTGTTGGCTCACTCCCAGCACTTCCGCAATTGTCCGGGCCACAGAAGGTTTTTCCGCTATGATCAGTTTATGCGGCGTCCAGATCCGATTTGCCTCCTTACTCATTGCCGCCGTCCTCCTCGTCGGATTCTTCCTCTTCTTCGTCCTCATCGTCATCAAAGCTGGATTCATCCAGCATCCGGTTGGCCGGGACATTACCCTTCTTCTTTTTCATGAAGAAGAATGCCGCGCCACCGCCCGCGAGGAGAAGTACCAGCAAAGCCAGGAGACTCGTCTGATTCATGCCCTGTTTTTCCGGCTTCTCCGGTTCCGCCGTCGGAGGCGATGTCGGCAGGGGCATGGAAGTCGGTTCAGGTGTCACATAGATGATTTCCGGAGTCGGCGTCGGAACAATTTCCTCTTCGGAAAGAACGCTCATAAGATCCCGGTCATCCACCAGGTTCAGAAAATAGGTCTCATACAGTTCATTCTCTTCATCAATCGGCTTGTCATAATCAATGACCAGGTAATAGGTCTGGCCGTTCCGGGACTGCACGGTGATGAACTGTTTGTTGGTTGCCGCAGAATACAGCACATCCAGGGTCTGCATATTCCCGCCGCTGGTAAAGGGCTGACCGGGACCAATCGGCACATATTCCGTCCGGACTTCTGGTTCCGGGGTAACTACCGGTTCCGGCGTGATCACGATCACCACCGGCTCTGCGGTTTGATATGGAACCTGATAGGGATACGGATACTGGGTGTTTTCGGGTACCGGCGTTGCCGTCGCAACCGTGACCGGTTCCCGCGTTGCTTCGGGTTCTTCCGTGGCTGTACTTGTGCTTGTCGGTTTTTTGGTGGGTTTGGTCGTGGGCTTTTCTGTTGGTTTTGCTGTAGGTTTCTGCGTCGGTTTCGGCGTTGGGGTAACCGAAACATAATAGGGATTATCCAGCACAACCGGATCGCTGAAATTCCCGGCATAGTCGTAAGCCCGGATCGCCAGCTGTTTATAGGTCAGCAGGACATCTTCCATCCGTACATCCAGTTTCCCGTTTTCCAGCGTTGTGAACAGCAGGCCGTTCACCTGCGCACCGGCAGTGCCGGACAGATCGTCCAGCGCTTCTACATGAAGGAGGGTATCATTGAAACCGGCTGTGACGATCGGAGCTGTACGGTCAAAGATCCGGATCTCCTTTTTTTCATCCATGAAGACGCCGCTTTCGATGTTCAGCCGCACTGTCAGCAGGCAGTTGTCCGTCAGTTCAAGATCCACATAATAATAACCGTCCAACAGTGTGAACTTTTCTTTAATCACAGCCCAGTCCCCGTTGTCCAGCTTGTATTGCGCTCTGGCCCAGGTCTCATCCGTAAGCTGCCATACTTTGACCCTGACTTTCCGGGTTTTGTCATTTGTCCAGTTCTTCGGGGCAACGATTTCGATTTTGAATAACTGATCCATGATCACCGGCGTAGGCTGCACGGGAGTATCTGTCGGTTCAGTGGTCGGTTCTTCCGTAGGCTCCTCGGCCGGTTCTGTTGCCGGTTCCTCGGTCGGCGCTTCCGTTGGATCTTCAATCGGAGCTTCCGTTGGATCTGCCGGCTCTTCGTAGGATTCGTCCGGTTCATCCTCCGATTCATACGATGTATCTTCTGCCGGTTCGATTTCCTCGTTCAATCCGATTTCATCAGAATCAATGTCCGTCACCTCAAGCTCGGTTTCCGCTCCGGCAGTATCAAGCCGCAAGAAGCCACCAAGAATCAGCATCAGGACTGTCAGCAGGGCCATAATGCCAATAGCAATCGAGTTAAGCGTTTTCCGATTCATCTTCAGTTTCATTGTCTTGAATCTCCTTCATATTCATCTGCGCCATATGGGCAGGCACTTTATTTGTTCCCTGCGGTATCGGATCATGAATCATCCGCCGCAGATCTTCCAGGGTAATGGATTCGCTGTGAATGATCGCCAGATATTCCTGGTTTTCTTCCTGCGTGATCCGTTCTTCCAAACGGGCAATCCGTTCATTCAGTTTTTTTCGGTTTTCCAGGCAGCGCTCCAGATCAATGCGGTGCCTGGCCAGCCGTTCAGCATTGGTTTCGTTTCTTCTGCTCATCTTTCGTACAATCTCCCGAATCCTGCAATCTTGTTGTTGTAATAAGAACTGTGAATATCCTGATACCCGCAGGGATTTCCGCAATGGATCATCATCCCGTTGCCGACATACAGTCCGCAATGGGTAATTCCGTCGTTTCCGTCTTCACCTTCGCCCAGCGTATGGGTGAAGAAAACCACATCTCCCGGCAGGGCTTCCGCTTCGCTGATATGACGGCTCATGTTATACAGGCCGGTCGCGCCAGCATGGCCGATGTTCCGGACTCCGGTGGAAGTGAATACCCAGGACACAAAACCGGAACAGTCAAAACTGGTTTCCGGCGTATAGCCGCCCCAGACATACGGATATCCGATCCGTTTATTGGCTTCCTCGAGCAACAGGGCAAACTTGGGATCTGCATCAATGTATTCCTGAGGCACATCCCAGACATACGGGTCTTTCAGCTGCGAACAGTGCGGACCGCGGAAAATACCGTCCATGTTGCCGTGGGTCGCCATATACAGGGCGTACATGCCCATTTGCTGATGGCTCATGGTATAGACCGGGGAATGGGACAGGTTTTTGTTTTTCAGTGTAACCGTACAGGTGGTTTCCTCATACGGAACATCGACCTCCTCACCGTCCACAATCTCCGTTTTCCACTTCGTTTCCGTCGTGATCGTCTCGGTTTTGACGTACTGCCATTTGAAGTATTTCTCGATGATCGGCATAGCGTCGTCAATCGTCCATTCTTCACCGTTCTTGACGGCGGAAATGATCGCAATCAGTGCATACGGATCATGCCAGATCTCCTGATATTCCACGGAATAGTGATCATATCCCGGATGATACCGTTCATAATGATCCATCTCATCCTTCAATTCTTTCTCCTTGTTGGCATATACCCGTTCTGCAGCGCGGACGTCATCCTCCGATGCCGGATAAGTGCCGATCACAACTGCCTGCAATGCCGATTCCACCAGAGGAGAACAGGCAGAGATACCTTGAATGATGAAAACCAGCATGGCTCCCAACGCCAGCCACACAAAGCCGCGCCGGTGCCGAACAAAAAAAGCGGCAGTTTTCTCTGTCGCGTCTTTCGTTTCACTGGCAGCTTTTCGCGCTGCCTTGTTTCCTGTTTTCCTGCCCGACTTTGCAGCGCGGTAACCTTTCTGGATATCTTTTTTCTGATAGGCTTTGGACATGGCATTACTCTCACCAGGCGCTTTGGTTTTGACAGCATAATCGTTTTTCTTATGCTGACGAACTTCAAAGGCGCGTTTCCCCATCTGATATGCAGAGGAACCGGACTGTTCGGCGGTATGAACCGCCTGCAGTCCGGTGTTATCCTCTTCATATTTTGACAATTCCTTTTCAGTCGCTTCTTTGACAGCTTTTGTAACCGGCTTTACAGTGAAATCTGACAGGGACTTTTTGTCTTCCTTCACGGCGGCAGCACCTCCGTCTCAGAAGGCATATCTCTTTTCTCTTCTTTGTGTTCATCCTCTTTGGGAACAACCTGAAGCTCCGGATGATCCTTCATCCATTGGATATGCATCTTTTCCATCAGATCATCTTCCCTTGACGCCACAACCAGAGAACAGTAGAGGATGATCACGAACATCAGAATCAGTAAAGTGAACACTACAATGATCATTGTCTTCATATACTTTTCCCTCCGATTACGCAGGATTCTTCGCTTCCGCGATACGATCCGACGGTTTTGTGGACATAATCTTGTAGAGTTCCATATCCTTCGGGAAGTGATCCACAAAAGGCAGGATGACGCTTCCATAACACAGAAGACCTTCGCCGGGACCTACGCCGGTCACGTGCGTCAGCTGATGCGGAGAGATGTTCAGTTTCTGCGCCAGCACCTCCCGGTCACCCGGAGCCTGGTTCAGCATGACGATGTAGTCCGAGTTTTCCAGAATATTCTCAATGTCCCGGCTGGCCAGCAGGTCTTTCACGTTCTGGGTAATACCAGTCGGAATACCGCCCCATTTCCGGAAGCGTTTCCAGATCTCCACGCTGTACATGGCTGTCTGTTCTTCCCGCAGAAGCAGGTGGAATTCATCGATAAAATACCGGGTATACTTTCCGGCTTCCCGGTTTGCCGTCACGCGGCCCCAGACCTGATCCTGAACGATCAGCATACCCAGCTTTTTCAGCTGCTTACCCAGCTCCTTGATGTCATAGCAGACCAGACGATTATTGATATCTACGTTTGTCCGGTGATTGAACAGGTTCAGGGAACCGGAAACATAGATTTCCAACGCCGTTGCAATATGATGCGCTTCTTTTTCCTCCATGTTTAGAAGCGCGTTGTACAGATCTCCGAGAATCGGCAGTTTCTCCGGAATCGGATCATTCATGAACGGCTGATAAACCTGCCGTACCGCACGGTCGATTACCGTTTTTTCAATCGGCTGCAGACCCTCACGGCCGCCGATGACCAGTTCACACAGGGACAGGATGAAATCTGATTTCAGGGAAAGCGGGTTATCATCGTCACTGTAGTTCAGGTTCAGATCCATGGGATTGATGTAATCCGTGCTCGTGGGCGAAATCCGGATCACCTGTCCCTTGAAGCGCTGAACGACCGGATAGTATTCACCCTCCGGATCGCAGATCATGATATCGTCGTCGGTCATCAGGAAAGTGCTGATCAGTTCCCGCTTCGCGCAGAAAGATTTACCGCTGCCGGGGGTGCCCAGAATGATGCCGTTCGGGTTTTTCTGATTCAGCCGGTCGATCATGATGATATTGTTGCTCAGCGCATTCAGTCCGCAGTACAGCGGCCGACCTTCCGTCTGGAACAGCTCCTGGGTGGTAAACGGAATGATGATCGCCGTTGCGCTGGTCGTCATTTCCCGGCTGATCTGAATCGGATTCTTGCCCAGAGGCAGACAGGCAATCAAGCCGTCTTCCTGCTGAAAATCCAGCGGAATCAGGGAACAGTTATGCTGTGTAGCGATGGCTTTGGCCTGATCAATTACATTTTTCAGCTGACGCTTACTGTCCGCCGTGTTCATGATCATGAAAGTGAACTGAAACATCCGTTCATTGTGATTCATCAGATCCTGGAGCAGGTCTTTCGCCGCAGCGCCATAGGTAGCCAGATCGCTGGGAATAATGTCCATATCATATCCGCTGCGGACGGCTTTTTTCTGTTCCTCAATCTTTGTTTTGTCCAGATCGGTAATCCGGCGTTTGATCGTCTTGATCACATCCGCCTGATCCAGCGCCTTGAGATGCATGGAAACCACAAGACTTCTTTCCATATCCAGGAAATCCGCCAGAATCCGGTCGCCCAGTTCCGGAGCCAGAATCTGCAGGAAAGAAACCGAAGCATACTTTTCGCCGATCCGGAACATTCTTCCGTCCCCGAATTCAAAGCTGCTGGGAGCGATGAAGTCTTTTGTGGACAGACCGGAGGGCACCAGCCAGGGCCATTCAAAGCGGAACGGTTCCTGCGTATCCATATGGAACATGCCGTGCATGATTGCAAGGCGCTCTTTCCCGTTCAGGGAATACGCTCGGACGCCCAGATGCTTCAGGTCGTTCAGGATATGCAGTTCAATCCGTTCCAGCCGGAGCTTTGCGGATTTATAATTGTCCGCGTCCACGCCGAAGGTAATATATTTTGTTTTTGTCTGACCATTACAGCCTTTTGCCAGCTGACTTTTCAGCAGATTTGCCAGCTCTTCCCGGCTGCTGTCAAACTCGTCGCCCTTCAGCGGGATCATGATGCCGCGTTCAAAAACCTCCAGGCCGATGGACAGATCCAGAAAAGAAAACTGAACGCTGACCGACGGATCGAAGTAGTTCAGGAAGTTCCCCCAGCCGTTTAAAATCGTCTGCTGATCATCTTCCTGTGCCAGCTGGTAGTTGATATCCTCAAACTGGATTGTTTTCGTATAATGGCAGTCATCCACGACGCACAGGCCGTCCGGCCACATACGCTGATACGGAATAGTTTCCTGCGCGCTGTGCGGACCGTTTCCTTTCTGTTTGTACTTCTGGACGATCGCCGCAAGCTCTTTTTTCTCCGCACGGGTCAGCTTGACAGGCTTGTTATGCCGTTCTTTGTTTTTTGCCTTTGACAATTGCTCTTACCTCCCGGTCCATCTGTGCCTGTTTGGTTACCATGGCATAGAAGTTTTGTGTCTGATAGGGCCGCTTTTTCGGCCGCTTGACTTTCGTCTGCCAGATATGCCCGATGTACTTTTCCAGCGGCTCTCCGTTTTTCTCATACAGGGCGAGCAGGAAAAACGGCATCATGACAATGATCATGAGCAGCGCGGAAAGGGTGGTCGGGAGAGAACCCCGTACCAAAAAGAAAAGCGGCAGTCCAACCAGAATGCCGCATCCGAAGCAGAAAACCTGACGCTTTGTCAGATTGAAAATGAATTTGGTTTTGACCTTTGACAGGTCTTTGGGAACCGTTACGTATGCCATATCGCATACCTCCTTCACAGCGCTAATGCGCGCCGAATACAACTTTTGACAGGCTGCTGGTCTTGAACAGGGTAAAGCAGAGCAGCACGGAATATCCGATGCATGTCCATACTGCGGCAATCACATCGCTTTCCACGGAAATCGTCTGAACCAGCACCGCGTAAATCGCTACGCAGACAATGATCAGGAATGCCTGGAATGCCAGTGCCAGCAAACTGCGCAGATAATTCTGCCCCATATGCCCCCATTCATGGTTTGCCATGGTAGCCAGCGGGATCGGACCCAGCGAAGTCACCAGATAGACTTCGATCATTCTGCCGTACACGATAATGAAAATGCAGACGGACAGAATCCATGAGATCATGCCGACCAGCAGCGTCTGGAACCACAGTCCAAAGAGCGGACCAATATCCATGGCCTGCAGGCTGGCTTCCATATCCGTAACCACGTTGGAGATATCCAGACTGGCTTCCGATACGATCACACCCGCCGCCTGATTTACCACGTTATGGGCCACATCGAAGATACCCATGATGATATTCCAGGTATTGGTCACGATTAGGACAGCCAGAAAAGTCTTGAACACCCATTTGAAAAACATGAATGTTTCAAAGTCGTGAAAGCTGTTTTTGTCTATGACCATCTGGATCAGTTCGTAGCACATCACAAAAGTCAGGATGATTCCGGCAATGGGAACGATCACATTTTCCGACAGGCTTTTGATCATGTTGAACACGCTGCCGTTCCATGATTGCGGCGTTGCGCCGACCGTTCCGGCAACTTCATTGATCTTCTCGTTCACACTGTCAAACAAGCCCTCCAGGTTTCCCATGATGCCGCTGATCAGCAGTCCCTTTAACCATTCGGTTATCTTATCCCATATGAAATTCAATCAGGGATCACCTCCAAGGGCAGGGCTTCCGGAAAGGGAAGCCCTGCCGAAACTCGTAATGCATCAGGCAGAGAACAGGCCGCTCAGAAGCGGAACCAGCACGGTGCCCATCAGGGCAACGCCGCCGCCGGCCATGAGCTGCTTCATGCCCTGGCTCTTCGCGCCGGGGTTGTCGTTGCCGTAGCCCTCCATCAGGTTCACACCGCCCCAGATGCCGAGACCGGCGCCAAGGGCAATCACTACCGTCTGCAGAACGTTTACCGCGTTATTGAAAAAATCCATACAGTTATCCTCCGTTTTTCGCATATGCGTTTTGTTGTGATGGGTAGAAAAAAGCGCCGCCTTAATTCCACAAGGCAGCGCCATAATCCATGGGCTCGTCTCCATTCCAATCGGTATCTTCATCGTACCAGTCATCAGAATCATCCTCATCTATTTCTGCTTCCTCCAGATCCATTTCGAATACTTCTGAAGTATCTTCCGGTCTTACAGGAAGCTCGGTCGACAGAAACCGTTCAACGTCAAAGGCGTTTTTCGGATCTGAGTCTGACAGGTATTTGTACCAGGGGTGCTTGGTCACATCATACTTGTCAGAAAGGAACGGGCGGACACCACGCAGCTGCAGGATACATTTCCCGCCGTCCAGCGTGGCCAGTTCATCTACGGACATCAACTCCTTTCCAAGCTTTTGGTAGTTCAGGCTATGTGAGACCTCACGGCCGCGGGACTCACCCGTGTTATATGTGTCGATGGTTTCCCGGCCTAAAGCCTCCGTTAATTCCTTGAGGGTCGTCCGTTCCTTCCCGCCAAGGAATAAAACGCTGTCACAGTTTCCGACAATGGTTTCCGCATTGTCCTTATAGTTCGCTTTCAGCTGCGATTGTGCCTGAAGAATCAGGCAGGCGGATATCTCCCGGCTGCGGATCGTGGCGATCAGCTTTTCCAGATTTGGAATCTTCCCGATATTCGCCATTTCGTCGATCAGGCAGCGCACATGTACTTTCAGGCGTGAGCCTGGGCTCTCATCTGCTTTTTCACAGAGCAAATTAAAAAGCTGGCTGTAACACAGGCTGATCAGAAAATTGAAGGTGCTGTCTGTATCGGACATGATAATGAACAGCGCCGTTTTCCTGTCACCGATCTCGTTCAGGCAAAGCTCATCACCTGATGTCAGTGAGCGAAGTTCCTGAATGTCAAAGGGAGCCAACCGCGCACCGACACTGACCAGAATGGATTTGGCTGTTTTTCCGGCGCTCAGTTTATATTTCTTATACTGCCGGACAGCGAAATCCCCGGGATTTTCTTTCTCTGCCTGCTGAAAGAGGAGATCAATCGGATTCTTGAAATCCTCGTCATCCTCCCGGACTTCCATGAGATTCAGCATCTGCAGCAGTTTTGAAAAGGTCTGTTCTTCCGGCAGCATATGGTAATACATATAACCGATCAGCGCTGTCAGCAGCAGGGTTTCAGCTTTTTCCCAGAACGGATCGCCGCTCTGGCCTTCGCCTTTGGTGTTCAGGATCAGGGTATTCACCAGTTTCAGGATATCCTTTTCGTTGTGAACATAGGCGAAGGGGTTATATCGCATGCTCTTGCTGAAATTGATCGTGTTCAGAATCCGGATCTTATAACCTTTTTTCTTCAGAAGAGAACCGGTTCGCACTACCAGATCACCTTTGGGATCGGTCACGATATAAGAGCTGTGGCATTGCAGCAGATTTGCCAGGACAAAGAACCTGGTTTTACCGCTGCCGGAGCCGCCGATGACCAACACATTCTTATTCCGCGCATAGGCGGGGTTCATCGGCCGGTTGGAAAGCATCAGGCGCTCAGTCTGTGTCAGGATGACGTTCTGCCGGAAATCCGGGTCCATAAATGGCTTGATATCTTCCGGAGTGCCCCAGCGGGCTGAACCGTACTCCCTGTTCTTCCGGAATTTCTTGGCATTCTTGCTTTTAATGTATACGGCCAGACGCAAAGCACCGCCGACCAACGCTCCAAACAGGAGATCCGTAGGATGAAAACTGGGAAGTATGGTTTCAAAGGCCGCCTTCAGCCCGGTCATGAGATGCAGAAACTTCTGGGAAGCATTCACGCCTTCCGCCAGCCGCCAGCCTTCCGCCAGTTTTGTCGTGAAAAGGCCGACGAATACATATGGAATGTTCAGGATCAGCAGTTTCTTCAGATTTTTCTTTTTCATCTGCTGTGCACCGGATTTCTGTTCCGATCCCTGTTGGGGTCCGGATGGTTCATCAGCGGCATTACCTGTGCAACCTGCCTCCTCAGCGGTTGACGGTTCTTTCTCTTCACTTGCTTGTCCATAAATTCGGAGAATGCTGCGGTGATGGCGTCCTGATCCCGTCCCTTGAAAAAGATGATGTATTTCGGGTTGTCACTTTTGACCTTCCGGACGGCATAATCCACGCCGTACTTCCGACATACATGCTCAAACTGTTTGATCCCGTCATCTTTCTGCATTTCGAAGCTGTTTAGACCCTGGTTCTGTTCCGCCAGCTGTTTGACGGACATTTTGCCGTGCGGCGTAACATCCTGCGTTTTCTTTTCATGGCGAACATTTCTTCGATGTGCCATATACTTGGAAATTGCGGTTTTCAGCACTCTGCCGCTAAATTTTGCTGAGTTAATGATGAGCGTTACGCTCCGATGCTCTACTTCTTCCTGCATGAAATTCCTCCTTTCGGGGAAAAGAAAAACGCCTGCGGTGTATCCGTAAGCGTTTTCTTCCTTATTAATCTACGATTGCTTGGTTTATGCGCTTCTCTGCTGCGCCAGTTCCTGCACTTTTTCCAGCGTCAAGCCAGAATACTCAGCAACTTTTTCAACAGTTATCCCACCTGCGAGCATCCTCTGTGCAATCTCAATACTCTTGAGTTCGGCTGCAGCCGTAGCGGCTTCATTTCTCATGTCTTCTAATACTTTACACATCGCAGCTCGTCCCTCCTCGTTCTCTTTGAAGTATCTGGCCTTTTTTGCCAGCTGCTGGTAATTCATGTCGTCAGGATCTGTACAGAAGAAATCATGCATCAATTTCCCGAGCTCTGTGGAACCGTCCCGATCAGCGCCGTTAACATAGATGATATGCTCGCCGTCGTTAAACAGCTCACCGGTCTCTTCGATACGGCGTTCAATGCGATACAGCGGTTTACTTTTTCCGATCACATCATTCTCTGTGATGAAGATCACGTAATTGTCCCGCAACGCACTGAAATCTTCCTTCGGCTGGAGAGAGTGTGCATCCAGCATACTGGAATGATATCTTGCACGTTTCCGGTCAGCACCCTTGTCAGAACGCTGGATCTCAACGTCAATCTCATTGTCATCCTGATCCTTGGCGTCGATATCGAGCCAGATATCTCTGCCTTGCAGGTTCTTTAACACCTGCTGTGTCCGAACACTCTTGACGGAAATATCCGGGCGATTCAGAATGATGCGGAGAATAAGCTCAGTGTCTTCGATATTGTTATCGAAACAGGCATTCATGAAGTCGTCGTCAATCAGGCGGAAGCCTCTGATGCGCTGAAGATCCTCTTCATGCTGCTGCTCGTAGTTCATACCGAACACCGTCCTTCCATTGATAATAATACATCAAAGCCGTTTGTTTTTCAACCGGTCATATCATGGAATCACAAAAGCAATAAGCCTTCCGGTGATATCCGCCGCTTTGTTCAGCAGCCATTCTGCGATATGCGGGAATATGATCAGCGCAATTCCAAAAACCAGCATTCCGTAGGCATCCGCGTCTGTTCCCAGCCGGAACATCCAGATGCAGGCTGCTGTTCCGATTGCGATCGTTCCCAGTAGGTTTGTGATTACCGAAGACAGTCCCGCGATGATCGCCGCCACAAAGTGGACTGCCATCATCGCCAGAATCACCGGCAGGGCTGCTATCCTGAACGGAAGCTTTACCAGAAACATGATTGCACCTCCTATCCCTTTCCTCATTGTCAGAATAGCACCTCCTTCCGGTTTCATTAAGGATGTCAAATGCTGTTATCTCCTGGCTTTTCTGTTCTTCCTCCTGTGCTTCCGGCTTCTGATTCCGGTTGCAATCATCGCAATCAGACCGATCAGCATCACCGCGCAGCCGGCATACATGACAGGTGTGATCTCAAAATCAACGCCGGTTTGGATTTCCGGATAATTCACGAAGACGGGCAGTTCATCTGTGACTACATAGTTCTCGTCAATCACGATCTCTATGGTCTCTCCGCTGACAGTGAAGCCTTCCAGCGTTTCTGTTTCCCGGATCACATAGGTTCCGGGCTCCAGATTATCCACCGTCACCAGGCCGTTCTCTCCGGAAATCAGTTCACGGAGCACATTGCCTTCGGTGTCTTCCAGATTGAACTTGACGCCGACCATGGGATTGCCTTCGTTGTCGGCCTTCACGAATTCATAGATGTTCGGAATGTTCACACAGGTAAAGGGAGCAGGCTCAACCCAGTCACTGTCCACATTCAGCGTGATATCCTTCATCTTGCTGAATCCTTCCGGTACCTTTGTTTCTTCGATCTTCCAGAAGCCATAATCGAACTTCGTGAAGATGAATTCGCCCTTGTCATTGCTGGTGACGACTTCCACGACCTCTCCGGTACTGGCATTGATCAGGCTGAACTCCACACCAGGCAGGTATTTCCCGCTGGTGTCCACCTTGATGTACTTGATCCGCTTCAGATGATTCACCAGTGTTGCTACAGGTTCTTCACTGTTCCGGTAGTTATCGTCAATGATGATCTCTGTGATTTCCATGCTCAGCAGGTAGCCTTCAGGCGCGGCCAGTTCTTTCATCTTGTACTTCCCATAGGGAACCTTCTCAAAGGTAATGATGCCGTTTGCGTCAGAGACTGCAATCATCATCTGCTCTCCGAATTCGTTGATCAGCGCGTATTCCGCACTGGGCAGGATGTTTCCGTCCTGATCCACCTTCTTCAGCTTTACGATGATCGGATAGTTCACAATCGTTTCAATCGGCTTTTCCTGATTGATAAACCGGCCATCCACAGTCAGGTCGATCTTTACATCGTGCTTCTGGTATCCGGCAAGGGTCTTTGTTTCCTCAATGGTATAGCTTCCATAGTGAATCTTCTCGAAGAGGATCTGTCCTTCTGCATCAGACCGTGCAGTCATTACGATCTTTCCGTCAGAGCGGATCAGAGAGAACTCCACGCCGGCAAGCGGTCGTCCGTTCTCGTCATGCTTCAGCAGCAGTACCCTTGTGAAATCGTCACGAATCGTTGTGTCGCCGGTGATTCCGCCGTGCTCATCCACAGTGAACGTCATCACTGCTTCATTCAGCGCATAGCCGCTCGGGGCTAGGATTTCACGGAACGTGTACTTTCCGGGAACCACGGGAATATTCGGGATCTCGCCGTTCTGGTCAGTCTCTGCGCGGTAGATCACTTCTCCGTTCGCATCCATGACTTCGATCAGCGCACCGGGGATCGTGTGTTCTCCGGTGATATCCGTCTTGGTCAGCGTGACAGGGTACCAGATCAGTTCATCATGCACCTTTTCGGCGGAGACATGGATCTTCTGATCAGATCCGATATCAGCAGGCTTTGTCTCGATATAGCAGGCTTCCGTGTTCAGTTTCCATCCATCCGGAGCGGCAAGCTCACGGATATAATACCGTCCATGCGGATAATATCCCTCAAAGGTCAGGGTACCGTCAGTACCGGTTGTTCCTTCTGCCATTAGTGTATCCGCAAGCAGAGTACCGCCCGCATAATGGATATCCGTATCATTGAACAGGCCGAAGACGAACCCTTCGCCGGGAGCGTTCACGATCACCTGACGGATGGAGGTATCATCCTGCCGGGTCTCAGTGATCTCCTTTTCTTTATACAGGTTGATCTCACTGGGAATAAAGTCATTCCCGGCAGTGACGGTGATCTCCACCAGAGGCGTATGATCATCCGCGTATTTCAGTTCCGCTTCATAACGGGTATCCGGGAAGGCATATCCTTCAGGCGCGGAGATTTCAATCAGGTAATACTTGCCCAGAGGCAGTTCATCGGATACATTCTCTCCGTCAGCAGTGGTGGTAATGGTTCCCACAAGTTCATCCTGCGTATACCATTCCGTGCCGTCCTTGCCGATGATGTCTTCCGCGGCATGGATTTCGAAAACTGCGCCTTCCAGACGCTTCTCCTTATAGACAGGCTGCATGATTGTATTTCCGAACCGATCTTCCTTTTCCTTGAAGCCGATCAGCTGCAGGCCAGTCTTTTCCAGTTTGATTCTGCCTTTTACAGGTTCATCTTCAATCGTGAACTCCAGCAGATACGCTTCACCGGGTTCATTCATGTTCTCATCGCCCACGAAAACCGCCAGCTCTTCCGTCTGGATCAGATATCCTTCAGGCGCTTTGAACTCTTCGATGAAATACAGACCGCGTCGTACAGTTTCCGGCAGCATGACCGTTCCGTCTTCATCTGTGTAGAAGGTATCAATGGTCTTCTTGCTGGGATAATGGACAGTCTGCGTCACATATTCGCCGTTCGCATCCTTCAGTTTGAAAGCGGTATTGGCAACAGTTACAATCCTGCCTGTCTCGGCATCCACCTTAATGAACTTCAGGCGGTAACGAACAGCTTCATTGTTCACGATCAGGCTCGGGGGATTCTGGGGATCTTCCGTTCCTGTGATAAAGATATCAAAGGGAGATTTGATCGCGTATCCAGCTTTGCCCTTGATCTGTTTTACCGTATACACGCCATATGGCAGCAGCTTGGTTTTTGCTTTGCCGTATTTGTCTGTGGTGATCTTGTCCCGTTCAAACTTCCGGGCATTCTCATAGCTTCCGGCAGACTTCAGATAAACCTCGAAAACAGCGCCCTTTTCAGGCTCTTCGATGATGCCCGCGTCATCGTGGATCTCGTTATCGCCCAGGAATTTCACAAAGCCGTAGTTTCCGTACAGGATCTCATTGGTTTTGACTCCCACATAGGTGATAACTGCTTCCTCAGACTGACTTGCAGCACTGGTCGCGTCGATGCGCACATGCGTATCGCTGGCCTGATAGCCCGTAGGCGGCGTCAGTTCCACCAGTTCATACACACCGGGCCACAGTTCATCCGTAATCACAGAAGCATCTGTTCCGGCAGTCTTCAGGCTTTCGATGACGATTTCACCTTTCCGGTACAGGATATTACCCTGTCGGTCAGTGATGTTTTCTCCAGCAATAATCTGGAAGACCGCGCCGGTCAGTACACCGTCTCCGCGGGTACCGGGAGTATCTTCCGGATTGCCGGTATACTCATCCTTATCCCGCTTATACAGCCGGAGCTTTACCTGCACAGGCAGGTTTGTCGCGGAAACATCTGTAATCTCATCTGATTTCACGGTACAGTTGATCGTGACCTCTTCGAAGAGATATCCGGCAGTCGCGCCGTGTTCCTTTACAATGTACTTGCCCTTACGGATTGGTTCAGACATGGCAATGCCGTTTTCGTCTGTGACCATGGTAGTCGCAAGACCTTCACCATACTGATCGTTGTAGTAGATATCAAACTGAACGCCCGCAATCCCGTTGCCGTTCTTCCGGTCTTTCTTTGTCAGCCTGATCCAGCCTTTGGTCGGCTCATTCTCCACTTCAATCTCATAGGTTTTCAGGTCTTCTGTATCAATGACCACTTCGGTGGAATAGTGATTGTCCACGAAGTGAGCAGGGACTTTGGTTTCCTCAACCTTATACTTGCCCCATGTCAGCAGCGGAGTGACAGCGATGCCGTCCGCATCCGTTGTGATCACAGCAACGACTTCTCCGTCATTACTTCCCTTATGGGAGGGCAGGCCGGAAATACGGGTTACAGTGAATTCCGCGCCAGCCAGGGCCTCTTTGGTCAGCTGATCCTTTTTGATGATCCTGATCCGTCCCTGAATCGGCGTATCTGTCCCGCTGATATTCGTGGTTTCATCCGATTTTACAACTACCGGATCGAATTCCAGCAGTTCAGAGGTATAACCGGTTGGGTTCGCGTGTTCCTTCACGATGTACTTTCCCTTGCGCAGCGCAGGGGAAACTGCAACACCGTCTGCGTTGGTGGTCATCGTCCCGGCAAGACCGGTTCCGTACTGGTCATTGTAGTAGATATCAAACTGAACTCCCTCGATAGGGCAGCGATCCAGTTTGTCTGTTTTCACCAGTTTGATATAACCCTTGGTCGGCTCGTTCTCGACGGTGATGGTATATGTTTTGTTATTTTCAGTGCCTGAAACTGTAATGGTATAGTGATTGTCCACAAAGTGAACCGGCACCTTGCTTTCACGAATCTCATATTCTCCCCAGGTCAGCAAGTCCGATACAGCTTCACCGTTCTGATCTGTTACCAGTGTTGCAACGATATCGCCAATACCTTCAGTGCCATGTGAAGGCAAGCCTTTCTTGCGGACAATTGTGAACTCCGCACCAGCCAGGGGCTTTTCTGTCAGTTGATCCTTTTTTATGATCTTTACTTTGAACCGAATGGGTGTATTACCCGCTTCAAGGTTTGTTGTGACATCACTTTGAACAACGCAATCTGTTGTGTAAAGTTCCGCAACATATCCTTCCGGATTTGCATGCTCCTTCACCGTATACTTACCTTTGTTTAACGGTTCCGACAAGGCAACTCCGTTGCTGTTGGTGGTCATCGTACTGACAACATGCCCGTTCTGCCAAATGTCAAACTGAACACCAGCGATTGGATGATTGTCCAGAGTGTCTTTTTTGGTTATCTGAATCCAACCTTTGGTCGGCTCGTTTTCAATGGTAATTGTATAGGTTTTTCCGTCTTCATACGCTTCGATATCGGTTGAATAATGGCTGTTTACATAATGTGCGGGAACCTTGGTTTCTTCAACTTTGTATTTGCCGTATGTCAGCCATCCGGTTTCTGCATTTCCATTCGCGTCTGTGGTCAGAACGGCCACGACTTCACCGACGCCGGAACCGTTATAGGAAGGTGGCGCGGAAATCCTGGTCACAGTAAACTCTGCACCGGCCAGAGGTTCTTTGGTGAGCTGATCCTTTTTCACGATCTTGATTTTCCCTTTGATGATCGGGTCTGTCACGTCTTTCGAGACAATCGTGTTATTGGAAGATACCTTGACGGCATAATAGCCGTTATCAATCAGGTATCCTTCAGGGGCCTGAACCTCATGAACATAGTAATCGCCCTGTTCCACCACATTCTGCCACACAGCTTCACCGTTACCGTCGGTTGTCAGGATCGGAAGTTGGCTTCCATCCACCGCGCTGATCGCTCTGGTATATGAACTGCCACTTTTCGTCACCAGTTCATATTTGGCCCCCACAAGCGGGATGGTTTTGTCTTTTTCCTTTTTGATGACTTTTACCGATCCGATAATTGGCGGATCATTAGCTGTATATGTGACAGAAGCACTGTCAATACCAATTGTTATCATGCTGCTGTCCAGCTGATAACCAGATGGAGCTGACGTTTCCTGTAAATAGTAGGTGCCATATTCCAGCCCTGTCCATCTGGCAATTCCGTCTGCGCCTGTCGTTACCGGACTGCCTACGGCCTGACTGCTTGCGTAATACAGCTGAAAGGTCGCTCCGGCAAGCACACGCTGATCTCCTCGGTCACGGCGCTTTGTCACCGTCAGATCTCCGTACTGGATGACAACCTCGAAGCTTACTTCCTTGGATTTCATCGGATAAGGATATCCTTCAACGGGAATTATGACTTTCTGGATCTCTACGCTGGGAACACCCACCAAAAAGCTTGCTTCCTCCGCATCCGAGTTCACGGATTCCACGGTAATGGAAAACCCGTTGACACTGGAAGTTATCTGAATAGTATCGCCGCTGTTGAGGTAGTAGTAACTTGAATCATCCCCGGCACCGTTTCCGGTGATAGTATATGATCCTTTGGCAATCCGGATATAATCCGCGTCAGTCGAAAGCTTGACCGTTCCGATATAACTGTCTCCGGATTTGACAACGGATTTATCGCTCACAGTAATCTTGCCGGTAATCTTTCCTCTGGCAATACCGTTTGCAGCAAGCCAACGGGCATATTCCAGATATACAGAAGGGGCCTGTCCGGAAGCAACATAGAAGTTATCCATGTTCCAATAACTCCGGACGTACTGCGCACCTTCCATTTCCCGGATTACCTGCCGGATCGCAAACTGTCCTGCAACACGGCTCCAGGTCAGGTTGTTCGAATCACTTCGATCCAGCGCCATAAAGGGATAGGTATGCCGCAATACCCATGCGATTGCGTGCATGGTTTTGTATGAAAAAATGATCCCGCTGTATCCGGGATCATTCAAATAACTGTCAATATCCACAATTACATACGGCCCTTTGGGTGTCTGATTACTTCCGCTGCCTTCTCCGGGACCGTCATACGTATGTTCCAGGCAGTAGACTGTCCAACCGTCCAGATAATGTGGCGTGGCGTAGATTGCACCATGCCCGGAAAGAGACGCGATCTGCGGATAATCACTGTCTTTCCCAGAACTGCCATACACACCGGTCTGGCCGGCGTGAAGCGTCGGAATATCTACATGAATTGTTTTCAGGGAAAAACCGTTCATCGGCGTAGTAGAAGCGCTTTTGGTTGCACGAAGTGTATTCCGGCGAACCGGTGCGGCTGTCAGCGCATAATCCGTCATGGTCAATTCTTCATTGTTGGCGGGTTTCGCTTCGTCCCCCAAAATATAAACCGTTCCGGTCTCCGTCCATTTTATGCGGTCGTCAACAAGCGTATCGCCATACAGATAATATACGCTATACCATACGCCTTCTTTATTCTCGATGATATCGACAATCTGCACGGTTGCGTCACTCACGAAATTACCCGCATAGGCATTTTCGCTTGTTTCCAGAAAGGCTCTGGTATCCTTCGTGACAGCCAGATAATCGCCGGTTTCAATCCTTTCTGCTTCGATCTCCTCAGTTTCCGGCTCCTCAGTAGGCTCCTCTTCAGGAATTTCTGTCTCTTCCGGTTCCTCTGTTGCCGGTTCTTCAGAAGGTTTCTCCGTTGTCTCCGGCTTTTCCGGCTCAGTGGTCGGTTCTTCTGTTTCAACAACCGGTTCCTCTGTTTCTTCCGGAGCATCCGAAGGATCAGGTTCGGAGACGGACTCCTCTGTAGCAGCCGGTTCCTCTGTAACCTGGTCAGTTACCGGCTCTTCGGAAGGGAGTTCAGTTTCTTCCGGCTCCTCTGCTGCCGGCTCCATGGGGAGTTCCTGTACTGGCGGTTCTTCGGGAATGATCACTGGAACCTGTGTTTCTGCCTTTTCACCGGCGGCAACAAAAACGATCTGTTCTTCCTCACCGGTATTCACCCAGGCGTAATCCTGTTCGTATGTCCGGGATACCGCTTCCTCTTCCGTCAGCACTGTCACTTCCTCCTGAAGTTCGCGGTAATCCACATATCCGCTCATCACTTCCAGAGAGGGAGAAACAAACCAAACCTGAATGCTGATCGAATTCCACTGTTCCGCAAAAGCAGTTCCCAGAAGAATCGTCCCTTCTTCTGTCAATGTAAAGAAATGATCTTCTTCCTTCTGATCCGCACCGTGGTAAACCTTCATCGGACGGTCTGTCATGAAATAAGCATGTCCCTGCTCATAGATCAGATATTTCAGGATGCTGCCATCATAATAGCTCCAGAGGTATTCTTCAAAATCATTGGCAGTATGTTCTCTGTCCGGATCTTTTGCAGGCTTCTCCGGTTCCTGATCAGGTTCTTCTGGTGAAGATGATCCGTCCGGCTCATCTTCCGGAGTTTCCGTGCCGGTGTCCGGATCATCTGCCGTTTCATCGATATAGTCCAGATACCAGTCTTCCAGGTCTGCGCCCGGATCTTCTTCGTCCGGATCTTCCTCGGGCCATTCCATGCCAGTCGGCACTGCTTCCATATCCTCAAATGAAGGATGCGTTTCCTCATCTGACGGAGATGATTCGTCATCATTCTCTGTTTCATCATCTTCATCCGGTTCATCGTCCGTCTCTTCTTCCGAATCTTCGTCCCAATTCTCTTCCGAATCCTCGTCTTCGTCTTCGGTTTCTTCCTCGTCTTCGTCCTCATCTTCGGAAATCATTTCTTCGGTTTCCTCCATATCAACGGTTTCATCGTTCTCCGCGTAAACCGTAAAGGGAATCGCGATTATCATCAGGATCATAGCTAACACCAGCGCGACCGTGCGCCGAAAGATCTTGTTCACTTTGGTTTCCTCCGTTTTGTTTATTCTTCCACTGCCATGACCACCAGCCGCCCATCTTTGGAGGCATAGCTGCGGTCACAGGTGATCAGGGTAATGATTCTGTCTGTTTCCGTGACTTCAACACCGGTGCTGTACAGTGATTTGGACTTTGCCAGATGAATAAAAGCCAGAAAATCGCTGTCATTGGCAAACGCGGCTGTGGAAGGGGCCCACTCGTCCTTGACCATATTGATCACAGCAAAAATCCTGTATTTTCCGCAGTGATACAGGGAGTCCAGATAGATTGTCTGGTGGTTTTCCCAGAAGCTTTTCTGCTTATAAGAAAGCAGCGGTCGAAACATTTTCTGGCCGCTGCTCGTATCAGTGATATGATGCCCGTAGATCGCAATGTTCTTTCCGGGCGTTTTGTAATCTGTCTTCCCGAGGGAAAACAGGGTTCCCAGCTTGCTGACTTTACCGGTGAATCCATGAGACAGATAGTAATCCATGTTGTCTGTCAGCACAACCGGATAATCAACCTTGGTTCCCGGGATCGTGATCCAGGCGATAAAATCTTTGTTCTTCGCCTTTGCCGCCGTCAGGTCAATGCCGGTATACAGGCCGATCTGATGCGGCGGAGCTGTCACGGTTTCTCCCGTTCCTCCCGGGGTTCCCGGTTTGCCCGGTCCCTTTTGACCACCGGTTTCTGCTGGTTGACTCCCGTCCGCTTCCTGTTCCCGGAATGGGATCAGGTCATCCTCTTCTTCCGGCAGGGCAGCTTGCTGAAACTCTGACAGAACTTCCGTCTCCTGTGTTTCCACGCCCTGGGATTCAATCATGTTGGGCGGGCGTGTCTGAAGGATAGCTTCTCTGGCATCTCCGGGTTCTCTGACCGGAATCTCAGCAGCGTAGTCTTCTTCAGAAATCAGCGGCATTTCATCCTCCCAGGTATGCCGCAGATCCCGCTTCAGCGCATCCTGTTCCTTTTGCGCAGCCAGATAATCGCTGTAATCGCCGTTTACATAAGCCAGCGCCACCGTTATCGCCCCTGTCATGAAAACCGCAAGGGCAATAATGAAAGGCTTTGCTGACCGTTTCCGTTTTCTGGGATATCCGTTTTTCATCCGTGTTCTTCATCTCCTTATCCAAAGCAGAAGTCATGCCGCACTTCGGCGTCGTAGTAGTTGCTCCGGGAAGCCGGGGCGTTGAACAAAGCTGTGAACCAATACTGCTTGATGTTACGGATCTTGCTGCAGCTTTTCTCCAGACATTCGAAGATATACTCGATATCCATGAAGCTGATCTGCCGGAAGCGCTCATATACCAGATCCGCAGGCACCTGTTTCCCGGACATCGTAAAGTGATCACACTTCGTCGAAAGCACCTCTGTGATCAGCGAAACGATATTGTCAATCGTATCCCGATTATGATCCATGCAGAGATCCTCATAATCAATCTGATCCTTTACCCATTCCGTCAATTTCGCTCCGGACAGCCTGCGCCGCACCCCCGGCAGGCCAGCCGGAACCGTTACTGCCGAAGTGTCCGGTTCCCGGATGGATCGATTGATACTTGATGGATTGATCATTGATGAATGAGTAGTTTTTTCTTTCTCTTTTTCTTCATTCGTGTTTGGTCTATTAGTATTTGATTGTATGGGATTATCCAACGCAGGTCTTTCCTGTGCAGGATTCTCCTGCATTGGATTTACCTGTGTTGGATTTTCCAATATAGGTTTTTCCAACACAGGTTTTCCCAGTATAGAATTTTCCTGCATTGGTTCATCCAACACAGGAGAAGCCGGGTCTGGAGCTTTTATCTGCGGCTCTTCGTAGATCAGATACACCGCAGCACCGAGTTTGCCAGATTCCTTCCTTTCCCGGGATCGTCGGATATACCCGGCCCTTTCCAGCTCCTTGATCCCTTCCCGGACAGAATCCACACCGTCCCGGCAGATACTGGAAAGCCCTTTGATGGAGTATTTCCACTTTTCCGCGGGCAGCGACAGCATCAGGGAAAGCAGGCCTTTCGCTTTCAGGCTCAGTTTTCGATCCTGAAGATGAATGTTGGACATCGCGGTATAATTACTGTTCTTCTGGATCTTGAAAATCTCAGACACTTCCGATCCTCCTTCCGCTCGGCTACCTGCTCTGTTCCTGCTTCTTTATCTGCTGTTTATGCCACATTTCCACCAGTTTCAGGATTGTTTCCGCGACCCGTTCGTCCGAATAGGATTTAGGAAAGTATTTCCGGATTTTCGGATTTCGCAGGAAACTGACATCCAGCGGCGGTTTTTTGATCTCCGCAAAGATCTTATCCACGGTAGCTTCTGTCAGTTCTCCGTCCTGGCTCAGTTTCTTGATCCGTTGTGCCTGGGACAGGGACGGGGATGTTACGGCATTCTCCATAGATGCCATGACGATCTTCTGTTCCTCCGGTTTCAGAAAGGACAGTTCTACAGCAGGATTGAAAGCGATTTTCCGTTCATCCACCAGATCCAACATAGGCGGTATCAGATAGGTCAGACGGATAAAACGCTGCACTGTTCGGGCACTTTCATCAGCATCCTGAGCTACTTTTTCATCTGCTCTGAACTTCGTGCCAATTTGGCACGAAGTTCGCAACCCCTGATGCTTCAACGCTTCCAGTTTCATCTTAAACGCAAAAGCACGTTCGCTGGGCAGGATGTTCTCCCGCTGAAGATTGCTGTCAACCATGTCAATGATCGCTCTGTCATCGTCGATTTCCCGGACGATGACCGGCATAGATTCCAGCCCGGCCAGTTCGCAGGCCCGCCTTCGTCGGTGCCCGGAAATCAGCTCATAACCGCCTTCCGGTCTAGGGCGGGCGATACAGGGAACCAGTACGCCGTGCTCCCGGATGCTCTCTGTGATTTCCAGCATCCGATTATCATCCAGTACCTTGAAGGGATGATTCTTAAAAGGAAAGAGTTGTGAAAGCGGGATTTCCTCAATCTTCTCCCTCTTTGCTTCTGTCCGGCTTTCTTCCGATGTAAAGATATCATCGTACGAAGTCAGACTGATGTTTTTGCCGCTGCCTTTCATTCTGCAACACCTCCTTTGTCAATTCCCGGTAGGCTTCGGCAACCTTTCCCTTCGAATCATGCCGGAATATGCTTTTCCCTTCCGCGCTGATTTCTGCCGCCCGGACGGAATGGGGAATCTCTGTAGAGAAGATCCGGATCTTGCCGCCGTAGGTATCCTTCAGCAGCGCCGTAATTTCTTTAGAGTAATTCGTCCGGTTATCCACCATGGCCAGCAGGATTCCGTCAATCTTCAGATTGTGATTGATCTGCCGGTGTACCTTGGAGATCGTCTGTAGAAGCTGTTCCATGCCTTTTGCTGGCAGATACTGTGCCTGCACCGGTATCACCACGCTGTCCGCTGCCGTCAGAGCATTGATCGTCAACATCCCCAGGGACGGCATACAGTCAATCAGCGTATAGTCGTACCGTCCGGCAACCTCTTCCAGCACTTGCCGGAGGACCGTTTCCCGGCTCATGACATTGACCAATGAAGCTTCCATGCCGGAAAGCTCAATGCTGGATGGAATTAGATCCACACCCTCTTCATGATGGATAATCGCATCTTCCGGACAGATTGGCTTGTTGGTGATGCTCCTAATCATCAGGTCTGTAATGGTACAGGGCAGCTCCTCCGGTTTCGGATAACCCAGTGAAATTGTCAGACTGGCTTGCGGATCGAGATCAATCAACAGTACCTTCTTCCCGGCATTTGCCAGTCCGATACCCAGATTGGCTGTCGTGGTTGTTTTGCTGACCCCGCCTTTCTGATTGGCCAGCGCAATGACTTTTGAGTTCATAGACAAAACCTCCGTTGATGAAAGATGAGCAAAAGAAAAGTGTTCAGAACGTCATGACAGGATCTGAACACTTCATATACTAACATAAGAAACAATGTAGACGATATATGTGCCTTATGCAATGCAACTCAAAAGCAGCATTTTGGAAACCGTCACCAAAACTCAAAACACGGCCGATTGATTTTTCGGCCATGTTCTGGATTTCACTGGCAATTTTCGCCATGATTCTTCACGAAAGAGTTCTTTGGCGTAAGGCTGGCGTATTAATTATTTATAATCCATTTCTTTGTTGTTGGTATTTGAGACTTACAGAGTTCCATGCTGTACTTTGCCGTGGCAGATAAATAAAATCTTGATCACTGGTACAAGATGCCTCCTAATGCCGCAGGATGCCGCGTTTTGCGCAGTTTCCTGCGGGTCAAATCTGTCCCGCGTCTCCCAAAATGAAATTCATCACTCGGCAAAACGCGGCAAAATGCGGCAAATCGAGGCCGCCAAAAGTAGTAAAAAAGTAGTAAAACGGGATTTTTCTACTACTCGGATTTCTCCTCCCGTCTGCTCCAAAGCAGATAATCAATCTTCTTTATACCGTGGTTTTTCCTCTTAGACGATATCGTCATTCATCAGGAAATGAAACAGGTCGACGATCATCACGCCCTTTTCATCCTGCCGGGTATGCAATCCGTTTTTCGTCACTATCAGTTTTGTAAATGAGTCATCAATACGGTATAGCGGTCTTTTTTCCTGTGCTTCTTTTTCTTCATCAGGCAGAGATAAAGCAGACTGGATATAATACTTACTGCTTCCATTGGAGGCAATAAAGTCTACCTCAAGCATTTTCTGAGCATAAACCGGCTTCCCGTTCAGATCCCTGCGGTCTGTTTTTTCCCTGATGCCGACCTCGCCGATATCTACATTGTATCCACGATAACGCAATTCATTGTACAGGATGTTTTCCATCAGATGCGATTCCTCTACCTGCCGGAAATTCAGCCTCGCATTGCGGACTCCGACGTCCTCAAAATACAGTTTGTTCAGTGCACCGATATATTTTCTTCCCCGCACATCATACCGTTGCGCTCTGGAAATCAGAAAGGAATCTTCAAAATAATCAATAAACGTTGAGATTGTGTCATCTGATATCTCTTTTTTTATTACGCTTTTGAATGTGTTTGTCAGTCTGAGGACATTGACCGGACTGCCAATAGAGGAAGCAACAATATCAAGAGTCTCTCCCAGTTCTGCTGTTTTCCGGATATGGTGATGCTGAATAATGTCCTTGAGATATGTTTCCTCGCTCAGGTTCTTCAGATAGCCCATGCGTTCGCTTCTGCTCCTCATCAGGGCTACCAGGGGCAAACCGCCTGTTTCCAGATAATCCGGCCAGGCATGTGTCGGTTCCAACTGCAGCCCTTCACAGTATTCCCGGAAAGACAGGGGAAGTACATGTATCACAGATCCCCGGCCTTTAAATTCTGTAGCAATATCCGAAGATAAAAATCGGGAATTAGATCCCGTCACATAAACATCCAGATTCCGATGTCTGAGGAAACCATTCAATGTGCCCGTGAAGCCTTCCAACAACTGAACTTCGTCCAGCAGCAGATAATATGGTTCTGTATCTCGTGTGTGATTCCTGATAAAAGCCCGGAATTTCCTGGCATTAACAACATATTCATTACGTTCGTTCAGCACACGTGTCGGTTCGTCAGGAAAATAGTCTTCCAGAAGGTCGATATCCTCATCCATATCAAAGGCAAAACGAATAATCTGCCCATCAGAAACCCCTTTTTTTATCAGAGCGCGATAGAATAGTTCATTCATCAAAAACGATTTGCCGCTGCGCCGCATCCCGGTAATGACTTTAATCAGGCCATTATATTCCCGTTCCAGCAACTGCTTCAAATAGCGTTCGCGGCCAAACTCCATTCCGGAAGCCTCCCTATCCGAAAAATACAACAATACTGTAAAAGTTTTCGAATAGATATTACCATTGTGCCCAAGGCAAGTCAAGGATGAAATCGAAATCTCATGCAGACTGTGGATTTTTTCGATTAGAGAAGTTTCTTTACATTGCTGTATCGTGTCTGCGTTTCAACGCACGTATCGTGCCAAATTGACATTTGTCAAGTCTTCAAACCTTACCGCATTCAATATAACCGGGCAATTATTTCCGCACACCGATCAATCCCCAGTTCTCCGCTGTCCAGGCATATACAACGATCATTCGGCAAAATCGACAATGCAATGTCGTTTTTGCCGAACATCCTTGTTCCGCATAGCTGTTAAATTTAGAATCCTGAACGGTTCGGAATTCATTTTCATGGCATCGTATCACCAAAGGTAGTAAAACGGTAGTATCATAAATCATATTACTGTGTTTGAGTTTGAGAAACCAATAGTGAATCGATTAAGTCACCAACAAAGAAAAGCATATTTATGCCTTGTGATCCAGAACCCATTGAAGCAGTTCTTCATATCTCATTCTGCCCGAGGCAACGGAAAGGCCGATATCTACCAATTCATCATCGGTGCATTGCAAGCGGATCCCGTTCATTTCCAGGAAGGACAGCATAATATACACACCGATCCGCTTATTTCCATCAATAAAAGCATGGTTGGAGATCAGCGTATAGCCAAGCCTTGCCCCTTTTTCTTCCTTGGTCGGATAAAATTCCTGATCACCGAATCCGGCAAAGACTCCTTCAAGCGCCGAATCCAGCAGCCCTTCATCCCTTACACCGACACTTCCGCCTGTCGCTTCAGCCATGAGCTGATGCAGGAGTAATACTTTCTCTTTTGAGAACTTAATCATTTCGCCAACTCCTCAAACGCAGCCCGGTGCTCCCGCAGAATCCTGCCGGCAACAAACTCCAGTTTTTCGTCCTCACTCATTTCAATCTGAGGTTCTGTATCTAGATCGATTACAAGCAGTTTGGGCCGGTTGTTTTTGAACACAACAACTCTTCCCCGCTTTTCAGCAAGCCTGGCCACACGGGAAAAGTTCTGATTGGCTTCTGTCGCAGTCACAATCGAATTTGTATCGATATTCATGCGTTTATCCCTCCTTTAGTTAACATAATATCACTAAAAATAGATATAATACAACCTATAAAATATGTAGGGTGGCCTTTTTTCGTTTCCTTTTTGCCTGCCGCGATTCAGGTTTGTCCCACCAACCCCTCAGTCATTGCTGCCATGGCAGATAAACAGCACTTTGATGTCATTCTTCATCATTCGCCGCCATTCCTCATTATCTTTCTCTTTACCTCCGCCATTTCCGCGATCAATTCCTCCAGCGGGCGGCAGTCTCCGCCCCACCATTCGAAAACATGCATCCCTTCATCTTCAAGAACCGGACCGGTCAGTTTCATCCGGATCCCAAGCTTTCGGAGCAGGTCTTCCCTGTCAATCGGGGATGCCTCGCCGGGAGTCAGCTGCGAAAACGCCTCATAGGATACACCGAAAACGACGTTCTCAACGCCCAGGGAAGCGATGGCGCAAAGGCAGCGCTCGCAGGGAGCGCAGCTTGTGTACAGTGTGGATTCCCTCAGCACCGCGTCGGAATACTTGTTCGCGCACTGATGCACCAGGTTGAATTCCGCATGGCCGAAAATGCCTTTGTCCCAGTCCGCTGTGTTTTCAGCTTCTTCAAGGATCTGCCCGTTATGAACAAGCACAGCGCCAAAGGTGTCGAATCCTTTTTTCCCTGCCCGTACAGCCAGTTCATAACAGCGCTTCATATATTTTTCATGGCCCATCTGTCAGTATTCTCCTGCGTTTTTGATATCATACCGTTCTCATTTACAGAATCATCTCATAATAAAGATAATCCCCGGTAAAAGCGCTTTCCGTTTCGTTCGGTTTTCTGTCGTACAGGACAAAGCCGGCGGATTCATAATTCTTCGGAGCAATCAGGCTGCTGTTTGTGCAGACGATAATCCGCTTCAGTCCCTCGTACGTTCGTATCCTCCGGATTGCTTCCTCCAGCTGCAGCCGGCCGTATCCACGGCCTTTATATTGTTCGCGGATCCCGTTGTGACCGATCTCGACGTATTCAGGCCTGTTGCGCGGATCCCACGTCACAAACCCGATGGGTTTTCCGTCCAGGCAGGAAACCAGGCTGTATTTGTCGGCAATTCCGGGATTGTCATAAAAGAAATCGTCCGATTCCTTCCAGTTCCTGTCCCAGACCTGTTTGTTCCTGGCATCAAAGGAATAAGCATCCTGCAGGATATCGTACATGGTACCCCTCGGAAAGTCAGAAAACTTTCTGAACTCAATCATAGCGCACTCCCCTTGATGATCATTACAGGCTTTCCATCATCCGAAAGTCCCGAAGTTTACAGTGATATACCGTGCCGGTTCGCCCCTGGGAATACAGCGGGATATCATCGGTCACATACTTTATGATTTTTCACAAGTCAACATTTTCGTAAAGCTGAGACGGCTGCTTTCGCTGCCGGAGTGTAATCTGCTGTCCGGTTATCCCTGGCCTTTCAGACTTTCCGCGCAAGCGCAAAGCCAACCTGTTCCAGCAGTTTCTCGCTGGCCCGCTTTGCGGTCTCCTGCTCCGGAAAGAGCATATCAAAAGCGTGCACGTCTGTGGGATACACATCCGCCTCAGCTTCAACGCCCGCTGCCTTCAGGCTTTTTGTCCATGCCGCGGTCCTGTTCACGGATCACATAGGCGTCCACTATCTCCCCGACATACATGGTATGAGAATCCCGGTTTGCCATCGGATAGGTCCCGTCCACATCCTGCGGATACATCCTGCTGCGGATATCTTCCGGAATCCTGTCAAGATCCTGATCCTGCGCGTAAAGAACCCTGCATTCAACGGTCAGCGGATATTGTCTGATCCCGGGCGTATGGATAACCTCCGCTTCCTCCAGTTCCAGTCCCGCTTCCTTTACTTTGTCAATCTGATATCCGGACTGCCAGCCGCAGATTTTGTTGATCCTCGCGTCCGGCAGATCCAGCGGTATGCTGACCGTAAACTCCCCGGTTTTATCCAGCTGACTTTTTGTATATCTTCCCTGGCGAACGTAGACATGGAATGTCGGCCTGCTCCACAATGTGCCCAGATGGCCCCAGCCGATAACCATGGTGTTGAATTTGTCGCCGTTTGTGTTCAGCAGAATCCCCTTCGGCAGCACTTTGGCAATCAGATTTGCGTAATCAGTGATGTTGACTTTCTCTTTCACAGCATCAATCCTCCCGCGTGATCGTCCTCCGGAAGCCCTCCGCTTTGTTTCCCTTCCGCCCTCAATGCTCATAAGCGCATTGCCTGCGCTCCTGCTTCCCGTTTATTTTCCGTACGGACTGTCGAATTCTTTTTCCGCCTTCCGGACAGCATCTTCCAGTGTCATCCCGGAGAAGTTCTGCGCGCCGAGATACCGGCCTGATTTTCCGTCATTTACGAAAACGCCGACAACAATTCCGGGGATCGCGCTCTCCGGCGCGTTAGGCGCCTGCGCTCCGCCCAGATCTGTCCGGCACCAGCCGGGATCCGTCAGATTAATCAGCACATCCGTTCCCTGCACTTTGCTTCCAAGATCGATGGTGATCTTGTCCAGCGCCGCCTTGCTGGCGGAATATCCCGCCTGGCATACATCCAGCGCGATACCGCTGGTCGTGTTCAGGATCCTGCCGGTTCCCTTTCTGATCATTTTCGGCAGGAAATGGTAGCAGATCATTGCCGGGGCAATGGTGTTCACCCGGAAGCTGATCTCATAGTCGGATACCGGCGTCTCGCAATAGTCTGTCCGATAGGCAATCTGCAGTCCCGCGTTGTTCAGCACAATATCCACATCCACGCCGAGTCCGTCGATCTCCGCCAGCATCCTTTTCACAGCGTCCGGATCATTGAGATCTGCCGCTACTGAACAGGCGGAAACACCGGCAGAACGAACTTCCGCCAGTACTTTTTCCGTATGCGCAATATCACGGCTGTGCAGAATCAGATTGCATCCCTGCTCCGCCATAAACTTTGCGGTCAGATAACCGATCCCCCGCGCCACGCCGGTAATCAGCGCCCATTTTCCCTTTACGTTATACATCCGCAGGTCCTCCAGCGTCTTTTTTTACATCATATATCTTAAAGCTGACTCTAAGTCAAGAAACCATATCGGCCGCTTCCCATGACACGCCTCATCTGGTCTGTTCTGTCCCGTGACAGCTGAAAACCGGCAGTCTGCTTTTTACGCAGCTGCCGGTGATTCATCCGTCTTCCTGTCTGCCGTTACCGGGGAAGCCGATCTGTCAACTTCACCGCCTTATTTTCGGATAACCCTGCAGTTTCTGACATAGTCGCCGTATTTTTCCATGAAATCATCCAGTTCTTCCTTTTCCGTAATCCAGATGATCACCCAGGCTTTTTCAATCCCCAGATTCTCATATGCCTTATGGCGATGGTTCCCGTCGTTCAGTTCAAATTTCCCCTCCGTATAATGGATGATCAGGGGAGGCAGATCATCATTTTCCGGAATCGCCTTCTCCAGTTCCCGGATCCGATGCTCCCACCAGTCCCTGTCGATCCGGTACTTCATCTCCGGTTCCGGCCCGGTGCATCGTTTGAAGAAACTGACCGGAAACAGCGCCGGACTGATATAGTACCGGTCAAACAGTTTCAGGCCGTCAGAGAAAGGAATATTCCGTCCTTCCTCATTCAGGTACAGATGGATCCAGGCGTCCAGTTTTCCCGCGTCGGCGTAGGCTTTCGCGGCGGACAGTGTGGCGCTGTATTTCAGCATTGCGGTCTCCTTCCTGTTGTACACGATCCGTTTAATGGAATCGTAGGAGAGCGCGTATTTGTCCATCAGCTCTTCAGCCGTCAGGCCGGCAGCAAAGCCGGCGCGGATTTCTTCGTTTCTTTCCCGGATATAGCGCTGGTATCCGGATGTTTCACCCCAGGCTTTCCGCCCGTCCCGGGCCGGAATATAAATCGTCTCGCCGGCCACATACCGCTGGATCTGTCTCAGGAGCCCTTTCGGAAAAATATCCTGCGCGTTTCTGTATCCCATGGACACGCCCTCCTTTCGGAAGGATCATATGATATTCCCGGCCGTAAAAATATATCACAATTGCCTGTAGCTGTTTTTGACACATTCAGATCAATTGTTTCAGCTCCCCGTCTTCCACACAGGCAGCCTGCTCATACGGCCGTTCCCTTCGGACCGTTTTCGTCCTTCCGGCAATCGGAAGCTTCCCGTTTTTCATTCAGTCAGCATTTTACCGAAAAGGCAGCGAACAGGCAACTTCCAATTGACAGGGAACCGCTGTCCGGATTATAATTTCAGCGCAGTGATCCTGATTTTTGATGAACAGGCAATCCTGCATCACGAGGTGTGTTTGGAGACTGTTCTGTAACGGGGAACATGGCTGAACAAAAGAAAGCGGCGGCATGACCGCTTGTTTGCTGATGCCATGGCGCGGTACAGGCAGAGTCCGGGCACTTTTTTGTTTACCTTTTTCCGGTGCTCCCCTGCCGCATTCTCCGGTTCTTGTTCATGTCATATCAATAATGAACAAGAGGGATCACCATGACACAGGATATGCTTTCACTTGGTTTTGACCATATCATTGAACAATTGCAGGAACGGGCAGTCTCCCGGTCCGCGCGCCGGATCCTGGGCGGAACGGAGCCCATCCTGAATGAGAGCCTTTGCCGCGCGCGGATGGAGGAAACCACAGCCGCCCGCCGCGTGATGGAAAACGCGGGGACTCCGCCCCTAACGGAAACAGAAAACACGCAGTCCGGCCTGGCGGCGGCGCTCCAGGGCGGCATGCTTTCTTCCGCGGACCTCTGCGCTGTCGCGCGCTTCTGCGCGGCCACACGGCGCCTGCGCCGCTACCTGCAGGGAGCGGCCGCGTACAGCGCCGCCATCGCCTCCTGGTACACGGAACTGCCCGAACTGAGTCTCCTGGAGGAGGATATCGGACGCTCCGTCCGGGAGGATGCCGTGCTGGATGACGCCTCTCCGGCCCTGCGGAATCTGCGCCGTCAGCGGGAACATACAGAACAGGGAATCCGTGAAAAACTGAACCAGCTCATTTCACACCACAAAAAGGAACTGGCTGATACATATATCACCCGGCGGGGCGGAACCTATGTACTGCCTGTCCAGAACCGCTTCCGGAATCAGTTTCCCGGCCATATTGTGGAAGTTTCCGGGAAAGGCTCCACCGTATTCATGGAGCCTTCCGCGGTCCGTTCCATGCGCCAGGAGCTGGATCAGCTGCTGGTCGATATCGATACGGAAGAACGCCGTATTCTCTGGGAACTCAGCGACCGGGTCGCTGCCGAAGCGCAGCCGCTGGAAGACGCGGTCCGCGTCATGACAGACCTGGATGTGATCTTCGCCCGGGCCAAGCTGAGCCTAGATATGAATGCCCGCCCGGCGGAAATCACGGCAGAGCGCCGGATCCGCCTGGCGGATGCCCGGCATCCGCTGCTGAACCCGGAAACCTGCGTGCCGCTCAGCCTGGATCTGTCCCTGCCGGATGCCGGCATCGCGGTCACAGGGCCGAACACCGGCGGAAAAACCGTCTGTCTCAAAACCGTCGGCCTGCTCACTCTGATGGCGCAGAGCGGGCTCCACATTCCCTGTGGTGAAGGAACCGTCATCGGGATGATGGACCGGGTGCTCTGCGATATCGGAGACAGCCAGAGCATCAGCCAGAATCTGTCCACTTTCTCCGGCCACATGACCAATGTGATCCGCATCCTGCGGGAATGCAGCCGGGACAGCCTGGTGCTGCTGGACGAGCTCGGCAGCGGTACGGATCCCGCGGAAGGTTCCGGGCTCGCCGCGGCTGTCCTGGAGGAACTGCTCCGCCGCAGCTGCTTCTTTATGGTCACCACGCATGACCCGAAGATCAAGCAATGGGCGGAACAGACCGAACACGTAATATCCGCCCGGATGGCTTTTGATCAGGTCACCCTGCAGCCCCTTTACCGCCTGGAGCTCGGCAAAAGCGGAAAAAGCTGCGCCATCGAAATTGCCCGGCGGCTGGGGATGGACGAAGGACTCCTTGCCCGGGCCCGGCAGGTAACGGATCAGGGAACGGACACCAGGCCGGAAGGGCGGCACCGCCCGATGCCGGTTCCGGCTACCCTCCTGCAGCGCCGGAGCCTCCGGAAAGAAGGAAGTTTTGAGCGTTTCACCATGGGAGACAGCGTCCTGCTTCTGCCGGATAAAAAGAACGCCATCGTTTACCGGCCGTCGGATGAAGACGGCAATGTCATCATCCAGCTGCAGGGACGGAAACTGACCGTACGCCACAACCGGCTGAAGCTTCTCGTCCCGGCTTCAGAGCTGTATCCCCCGGATTATGATTTCTCAATCGTCTTCGATACCGTAGCCAACCGGAAAGCCGCCCATACCATGGACCGCAAGTTTGACCCGGACGCGGTAATCATCCTGAAAGAAGGAACAACAGAACGCGAATCGGAAAGGAAGGACAGCTCTCATGAGTAAACTGAACCGTTTTCCTTCCCCGCGTCCATTCAGATCTTTCTGACATAAGCTACAATCCGGTTCGCTTCTTCTTTCCCGGCCAGCAGGTCCTGAAACTCCGCCGCCATTTCTTTCAGGGTATGATCCGGCCACAGTTCACAAGCCAGTTCAGCAATGGTGTTCACATCCGTAATTGCGGCACGGTCCACCGTGCCTGCGGCTTCCGGCGGCCTGATTTCCTGCCCGGAAATGCCCTGCCCGCTGTCCGATTTCAGATATGCCGCGGCAAACTCGTCCGCATCCGCGTATCGCGCGGGTCGCAGCCCTGCCTTTTCATATTCCTGCAGATACTGCCGCAGGATCCGGTCAAACCCGTCCGCAGTCTTCCGCAGATCCCCGGGATCATATACAGAAAGGACATCATACGTTCCGATACCGACCTCACTGCTGATATCCTTCAGCATCTCATTCAGGCTTTCCAGGCTCATGAAGGCCAGATGCCGGTCGCCTCTTTCCGCCGCCAGCGCCATCTTCCCGTGCCAGTTGGAGAACATTTCCTCATAGGTTCCGGACAGGGTGTCCGCGCCGGCCGGCTTTTTCTCCCGCGGCAGCTGCCGCTTTGCCTGCGTAAAACAGGCCGCCAGTCCCTTCATCAGCAGCGTCAGCTGTTCCTTCAGGCCATTCACGGTTGCTGCCGCCAGCACGTTTTCAATCATTCCGCAAAGATTGTCAGGTTTTTTCTCCATAGCGTCCAGCTCTTCATAGCGCCGGCTGACGCCTTTGCGGAAATAGGTTTTGTTCAGCAGCGCAACGGCGTTTTCCGCAAAGAAGATCGCGCCGCCGGCACTCCGGCGGACCTCGTTCAGTTCATCCATGGCCATGGCGTCCGCGTAACAGCAGCGCGCCTCTTTCAGTTCCTTCTCCGCTTTCCGGTAATCTTCTTCCCCGAACGGTTCCGCCAGCTTCTTCCGCACCTGTTCCCGCAGCGATTCCAGTTCTTCCCGGTACTTTTCATCCGCGCAGTACACGATTCGCGAATCCATCAGTTTCGAGATATGGGGATGTTCATATTCAGCGTCCTGCCGCAGGCTTTCCCAGGTCGTGCAGTAAAGATCATGCCCCACATCCATGTCTTCCTGGATAAAAGCCTTGCCCAGCTGCCATCCGCGGTCATCGTTGATCAGGATCAGCAGGTCCAGGTCAGACCGCGGATGAATATCTCCCGTCTGAAAAGATCCGTAGATTCCGATCAGCGCCACTGACCCCGGACATACCGCCTGTTCCTTCCGGATCACCGCGTCTATGATTTTTCTGTTTCTGGTTTCCAGTGAGTTCATCTGTATAAACTCCTTACGATCTGATCTGAAGCAGATCAGTGATACTTCGTCATGACCAGATTGTACAGAATACCGTTCATTCCGGCAAGGGTTCACTTCTTCTTTTTGACCGTGCCGGCCTCCTGCGGAAGAAAGATGGGAAGCATACCTGTTTCCGCGCGGAAGTTCACCGGGATGTTCATCATGATGCTTTTTTTCCCGGCCGATATATGATACATTATCCTTATCCCGAACAAGCGAAAAAAACGAGAGCGAGGTGAAGCAAACCGTATGAAGAATCACTGGAATGACTTTCAGACGGATGCTTATTCCGGGCTGATTGCGGAAACGGTGTCCTTCAGGGGGCACGACGGCAAACAAATCAACGGCTACTGGTCCCGCCCGCTGGGCGCGGGGCCGTACCCGGGCATTGTGCTGATTCCCCATATGCCCGGATGGGACGAGTGGTGCCGCGAAACCTGTTACCGTTTCACCAATCACGGTTACAGCGTTTTGTGCCCGGATATCTACCAGGACTTCGGCGCCGGTACGCCGCCGGAAGTATCCGCGCGGATGCGCGACGCGGGCCTTGTGCATGACGACAGCGTGATGGGCGATGCCGCGGGATGTCTGGACTTTCTCCGGTCCCAGCCGCAGTCCAGCGGAAAAGTGGGCGTGATCGGCATGTGTTCCGGCGGCAGGCATGCGTTCCTTGCGGCCTGCACGGTCCCCGGCTTTGACTGTGCGGTGGACTGCTGGGGCGGCGGCGTTATGGCGCCGGCAGACCAGCTCACCCCTGCCCGTCCGAAAGCCCCGATCAACTTCATCGGCCAGCTGAAGATCCCGCTGCTGGGCATCTTCGGAAACGACGACAGGAGTCCGACGAAAGAGGACGTCAATGTACTTGAGGAACACCTGAAAGCCGGCGGAAAGGATTTCGAATTCCACCGGTATGAAGGCGCGGGCCACGGCATCTGGTATTATGACAGACCCATGTACCGCCAGGAGGCTGCCATGGAATCCTGGAACGTTACACTGGATTTCTTTGAACGGCACCTGAAAACCATATGACTGTTATGAATCAAAATTCAGAAACCGGAGCCTGCGGGGCATTTTCCCTGATGGTAAAGCCCGCGGGCTCCGCCTGCAATATGCGCTGCGAATACTGCTATTATCTGCATACCGCAGGCAGCAATGCCGCAGGCCGGATGTCTCCCGCCGCGCTCCGGAAACTTCTGGAGCGTTATTTCACAGCGGCTTCGGGTCCGGCTGTCACGATCACCTGGCACGGCGGTGAGCCGATGCTCGCGGGGCTGGATTTTTACCGGGATGCCGTCCGGGCGGAACAGGAACTTCTGCCCCCGGGGATGGAATGCTGGAACAATCTGCAGACCAACGGCCTGATGCTGGACGAAGCCTGGTGCCGGTTCCTGGCGGAACACCATTTTGATGTCGGTGTCAGCATTGACGGCCCGGCGTTTATCCATGACCGTTACCGGAAGGACACGGCAGGCAGCGGCACTTTTGACCGTGTGGTCCGGGGCATCCGCCTGCTGCAGGCCCACGGCATCCAGCCGGACCTGCTTTGCACGGTCACCCCGGATACGGCCCGGGACGGCGTCCTCGTCTACCAGACCCTCCGGGATCTCGGCACAGGCTGGATGCAGTTCATCCCCATCGTACGCCGGGACGATCAGAACCGGGTGACGGAGGATTCCGTATCCCCCGCGCAGTACGGCGAGTTCCTGAAGGACGTGTTTTCCCGGTGGATATACCATGACCTGGACAAAGCGGAAGTGCAGCTGTTCAGTGAAATGGCTCTGGTCCTGAGCGGAAAGAAAGCCAACCTGTGCTGGATGCAGGAAACCTGCGGCCGGGTGCCTGTCATTGAAAAGGACGGCAGCGTATATGCCTGCGATCATTTTGTGCGTCCGGAATACCGGATCGGTTCCATGCTGGCGGACGACCTGCAAGCCCTGGTTTCCTCCCCCCGGCAAATTCATTTCGGCAGAGAAAAAAAGGACGGGCTGACAGCTGCCTGCCGTGCCTGTCCCTGGCTGTTTCTCTGCAACGGAGGGTGCCCCAAGGACCGTTTCGCGCTGTCGCCCGACGGTGAAGCCGGACAGTATTACCTGTGCGAAGGTCTGAAATCTTTCTTTTCCTATGCCGTCCCGCGTCTGAAATACGCCATGCTTCTTTCATCCCGCCATATGAACAGGAAGGACATCATGGAAGCGCTGGTTCAGAAAGAGCGGGAATCTTCCGGAAGCATTTCGCGCAACGATCCATGCCCCTGCGGCAGCGGGAAAAAATACAAGCAGTGCTGTCAGAAGCGCTGCCCGTAATTCCCGCAAATAAACAGGATCCGCCCGGCCGTCCCCCTGTTGCCCGCTGAACATCTGTTTGTTCGTCCGGATTGCTCCGATCCGCGGATACCGCTGCCCCAGTATTCTTCACAGGCTCCCGCGGCGGATCAGGGCATCCGCCAGCTCAGCCATCTGCACGGCGGGTTCCCCGCAGTTCCGGTTCACCCAGGCGCGGATCAGTCCGGCAGCGCCGTAGATCACAAAACTGAAGCGGTAATCAAAATCCGCTTCGTTTTTTTTGTCCGCCGCGGCGGCGAACGGGAATCCGTTCAGGCACTTTTCCCGGATGACTTCATACAGGCGGTGCAGGAATTTCATATCGCCGTGGGGACTGATCAATACCCGGACAATCTCCTGATTTTCTTCAATAAAGTGAAATACATCCAGCAGGATCGGTTTGGTTTCCTGCCTGGCCGCGTCCGTTTCATGCAGAACGGCAATGCTGTCCAGTGCCTCGAACATGCTGTCTTCCAGCTTTTCCAGCATGTCGTACACATCCCTGTAATACAGGTAGAAAGTGCCCCGGTTCATATCCGCCAGATCTGTCAGTTCTTTGACTGTGATCTCCTTGATCTGTTTTTCCTGCATGAGCCGCATCAGGGCCTGGGTCAGCATCTTTTTTGTGCGCCTTACGCGGCGGTCTTCCTTTTTCTGTTCTTCCATGGAACTCCTTCTTTCCTGAACAGTTTCCGCTTTTCTGTTGAATATCCGGATGGAGTGCGGAACGATGTTGATTAACAAACGATCGTTAATCAATCTGATTATTGATTCCGATCACGAGGGTCATTATAATTCACAGCGTTGAGAAAGTCAACACGGTGTTCAAAACAAGCACCGAACAGGAGGAAGACAAACATGAAAGGATTTACCAGGGGACTGGTTCAGCATCGGGTACTGGTCATCATCCTGTGCGCCGCGCTGGTGGTGCCCTCCGTGCTGGGGCTGGTCCGCACAAAAACAAAGTACGACCTGTTATATTACCTGCCGCAGGATCTGGAAACGGTTCAGGGGCAGGAGATCCTGCTGACGGATTTCGGCAAGGGAGCTTTTTCCCTGCTGGTCACGGAGGGCATGAGCCTCGGCGAACAGGCGGATATGGAAAATGCCCTGAAGGACATCCCGCATGTGGACTCCGTCATCGGCTACGCTTCCCTCACAAAGGGAATGCTTCCCGTGGAAATGATCCCGGACGATATTCGGGAAAAGTTCCAGCGGGGCGGCTGCATGCTCTCCGCCGTCTTCTTTGATGAAGGGTCCTCCTCCGAGGAAACCATGGAAGCCATCAGCCGGGTGCGGAAGGTCGCCGGTGAAAAGACCTTTGTAAGCGGCCTTTCCGCGGTCGTAACCGATACCCGGCAGCTGGTGGAGGACCAGGAAGGGATCTATGTCGCCATCGCCGTGGCGCTGTGCGCTGTTGTGCTGACGCTAACCATGGACTCATTCCTGCTGCCGCTGATCTTCCTGCTCTGTATCGCCGTTTCCGTGCTGTGGAACATGGGCAGCAATTATTTCCTGGGCGAAATCAGCTATATTACCAAGGCGGTAGCCGCCGTACTGCAGCTGGCTGTGACCCTGGATTACTCCATTTTCCTGTGGCACAGCTACAAGGAGCAGAAAACCCTGACAGACGACAGGGATGAAGCGATGGCGAACGCCATCCGGCTGACCTTCACCTCTGTGCTGGGTTCCTCCCTGACCACGATCGCCGGCTTTGTGAGCATCTGCTTCATGAGTTTCACATTAGGCAAAGATCTGGGAATCGTGATGAGCAAGGGGGTTGTCCTGGGCGTTCTGGGCACGGTAACACTGCTGCCCTGCGTGATCCGGGCGCTGGACGGCGCGATCGAAAAAACGAGCCACCGGCCGCTGCTGCCGGATGTGAGCAGCATCGGCCGGTTCGTCACCAATCACTATAAAGTACTGGCCGCTGTCCTGCTGATCATGGTCATTCCGGCATTTTACGGATACAGGAATGTGAATGTCTACTACGATATGAGCAAGGTCATGCCGCCGGAACTGGAATCTGTCCGGGCGAATAAAAAGCTGGAAGAAACTTTTGACATGTCCACCGCACATCTGCTGCTGGTCGACGCGGACGTTCCCCAAAAGGACGTCCGGAATATGGCGGAGGAAATGCGGCAGGTGGACGGCGTGAAAAGTGTTCTCGGGATCGACAGCCTGCTTGGCGCCGGGATTCCGGAATCGATTCTGCCGGAGGACACGCTGTCCCTGGTGAAAGGTGACCGGTATCAGCTGATGCTGGTCAACAGTGCCTATGTCATCTCCTCGGATGAAGTAAACGCGCAGATCGACAGTCTGAACGCGATCCTGAAAAAATACGACAAGGGAGGCATGCTGATCGGCGAAGCACCCTGCACGAAGGACCTGATTGCCTGCACAGACCGTGATTTTACGGTTGTCAGCCTGATCTCGATCATCGCGATCTTTGTGATCATCTTGCTGGTGCAGCGGTCCCTGTCGCTGCCGGTGCTGCTGGTGGCGGTAATCGAGCTCGCGATCGCGGCCAACCTGTGCATCCCGTATTACCTGAAGCAGGAGCTGCCCTTTGTAGGGCCGATCCTGATCTCCACAATCCAGCTGGGTGCCACGGTGGACTACGCCATCCTGATGACGACCCGGTACAGGCAGAACCGGCTTGCCGGCAAGGGTAAAAAGGAAGCGGTTCAGGACGCTGTCGCCTCCGCCGCGCAGAGCGTGCTGGTCAGCGGCCTCGGTTTCTTCGCGGCCACTTACGGCGTAGGCCTGTATTCCAACGTGGCCATTATCTCCACCATGTGCAGGCTGATCGCCCGCGGCGCGCTGCTGAGTGTGGCGGTGGTACTGCTGCTCCTGCCGGCAGTGCTGCTGATTATGGATCAAGTCATTGTGCATACGACAGCCGGAATGAAAAAGGCTGCCTGCTGACCGGAAAGGAAGGATTATGATGAGTAAAAAGATTATCGCGATGCTGACGGCGCTGGTCATGGTACTCGGATGCGCCGGCGCCCTGGCCGAGAACACGAAGCATGAACGGGTTTATGTGACCGCCGGCGCTGACGGCACTGTGAAAAGCATTACCGACAGCATCCGCCTGGAGAATGCGGAAGAGCTTGAGGAGCTGGCTGACCGCACCATGCTGACAGACATTCAGAACGTCAGCGGAGATGAAGCCTTTACCCTGGAAGGCGAAACGCTCACCTGGAAGGCGGACGGAAAGAACGTGATCTATCAGGGCACCTCCGATAAGTCTCCGGCCGTACTGCCGGTCGTGACCCTGACGCTGGACGGGGAAGAGATTTCCGCGGACGGCCTGAAAGAGAAAACCGGCGAAGCTGTCCTGACCGTTACCTACCGGACGGAAGGGCAGGCGCCCGTGCTTGTTCTCTCCGCGCTGCCGCTGCCGGAAAACGGTGTCTCCGGCCTGAAAACGGAAAACGCGGCTGTACTTACGGAAGCGGACCGCTCCGTGCTGGTGGGTTGGGCTGTGCCGAATACGGACGCTTCCCTGCACCTGCCGGTATCCTTCTCCGCAACATTCCGCGCGGATCACGCGGATCTTGGCTGGATGATGACCTTCTGTTCCTCCGATCCGCTGGAAGCGGTTTGCAGGGAGATTGACGCCCGGGTCGGCGGCGCGGATCCTGAAGCGCTGCTGAAAGAACTCACAGCCGTGCTGACGGCTCTGAAGAACGGAACCGATCTGCCCGGAACGGAAGGAAAAACGAAGGCAGTCACTGATAAGATCAACGAGCTGAACAAAGGACTGAAGGCGCTGGATACCGGCGCGGCCACTTTGGCGGAAGGCGCGCAGAAGGTATCGGACGGCGCTCTTTCCCTGAACACCGGCCTTGCCGCGCTGAAAAAGAATAACGAAGCCCTGAACAGCGGCGCGGAACAGATTTTTGCCGCGATCCTGAATACAGCCAACAGCCAGATTGCCGCTTCCGGCCTGGCAGACGCCGGAATCACGGTGCCGGTACTGACCGCGGAGAATTATGCCGATATCCTGGATGAGGTGATTGCGCAGCTGGGCTCTGATACGCTGAAGGCAGCCGCCCGGGAACAGCTGGAAGCCCTGAAAGAGCAGCTGGAACAGGTGAACGCTTTCGTGACGGGGCTGAAGGATTATACGGACGGTGTCGCCCAGGCTTCCGGCGGCGCGGCCACGCTCTCAGCCGGCGCGATGCTGGTGTCAACCGGCGCAGCCACGCTGCGGGAAACCGGAACACAAACCCTGAAAGACAGTATCCTCACCGCTGAAAAAAGCGCGGCGGAGATACTTCTTCCGCTTGCGGAAAAGGATCTGGCCGGCGCCCTGAATATGTGGAACGCCGCAAAAGACCATCTGGCGGATATCGGATATGATCTGAGGCCGGAAGGCATGTCCGCGGAGACGGTATATATCATTCGTACAGATCTGAAGTAAAAAAACCTGAAAGCCGGGCAGTTAAAGCAGATGATGCTGACTGCCCGGCTTTCAATATCCGGATAATTCCGCGGATTCCGGTCTGCGCCGCCGGGTTTTTACTCCCGGAGAAGCGCCACCGCCACATCGTTCACGTTTGTGCCCGTCGGGCCGGTTATAATCAGTCCGCCCGTCTTCTGAAGCGCGTGATAGGCGTCGTTGTTCTTCAGAACATCGTCAATCAGGATCCCGGCTTCCTTCAGGGCTCCCTTTGTGTCTCCGTCCGTATATCCGCCGGCCGCGTCCGTCGGTCCGTCCGTTCCGTCGCTTCCGAAGGAAAATACAGCCGCGCCCTCCATACCGCCGATTTCATTGCCGGCTGCCAGCGCCAGTTCCTGGTTCCGTCCGCCTTTTCCCCTGCCGGTCAGGATCACTACCGTTTCCCCGCCGGCAATAAAGGCCATGGATTTCCCGCATCCCCGGTATGTCTGCAGTACGCTGGCCAGGAAGCTCCCGGCTTCTTTCGCCTGGCAGCGCAGCTGATCTGTCAGCAGTACCGGTTCATATCCCAGTTCCCGGCAGGTCTTTGCCGCCGCCGCGCAAAGTTCGCGTACACTGCCGTTGATCTGTGTTTCCACGTTGTCCAGCACCTTCGGCGTTTCCACTTTCAGCAGGCGTTTCGCTTCTTCCGACAGCCGCAGGCTGTATTTCTCCGCAATACGCTGAGCGTCCGCCGCCGTCGTGCTGTCCGGGCATGCCGGTCCGGAAGCAATCATATCCAGCGGGTCTCCGAGGATATCGCTCAGTACAACCGCGATCACTTTCGCCGGCGCGCAGATCTGCGCGAAGCGTCCGCCCTTCACCTGGCTCAGCCGTTTCCGGATTGTGTTGATTTCCACAATGTCCGCACCGCAGGCCAGCAGCTGCTGCGTAACATCCTGCAGTTCTTCTCCGGGTACCAGCGGCTTTTCAAACAGAGCGCTTCCGCCGCCGCTGAGCAGGAATAGCACCGTATCCTTCTCCGTCAGGTCAGACACCAGATCCAGCGCCGCCTGCGTTCCGCGGAAAGAATTTTCATCCGGCACGGGATGTCCCGCCTCAAAGCATTCGCAGCCGGGAATCGGTCCCATCACATGATCGTACTTGGTCACGACCACGCCTTTTTCAATCCGGTCTCCCAGGCAGTCAGACGCTGCCTTTGCCATCTGCCACGCGGCTTTTCCGGCCGCAACCAGCAGTACCCTTCCCGGAAACACCCTTCCGGCCAGCGCCTTGCTGACTGCCGCGTCCGGCTGCACCGCCGTGATCGCGTCCCGGACAATCCGGTCCGCGTCGTTCCGTAAAGCTGAATTCATCGTTGATCCCCCTGTCAGTCAAAAAGGGCGTGCCGTGTTTTTCCCGCACGGTACGCCCGGTTTTTTATCAGAAAATCAGGCTCAGGATAAAGATTTCGATCATCGCCGCGATACCGATCACCAGCGTCATCAGCGTCTGCGTCCTGTAACCCTCTTCCGGTTTCATCTCGCCGAAGTTGGTAACCACCCAGAAGTAGGAGTCATTCGCGTGGCTGACCGTCATGGCGCCGGCGCCGATGGCCATAACCACCAGAGCAATATCAATCGGTGCGGTAAAACCAAGCACCGGCAGCAGCGGCGCCACAATGCCCGCTGTTGTCGTAATCGCGACGGTGGAAGATCCCTGCGCGCTCTTGAGGATCGCGGCAAGCAGGAACGGGAAGAAGATACCGATCGCCTCCAGCGCGCTCGCGTGCTGTGTGATGAAATTCACCATGTCGGAGGAAGAAATAACCTTGCCGAGCACGCCGCCCGCAGCCGTTACAAACAGGATCGGTCCGACTGTCTTCAGTGTGTCGTTGGTCAGGTTGTAGAACTCGCCCTGTTTCCCGGAGGTGTGCAGCTGGATAATAGCCAGGATCGTACCAACCGCAAGCGCCATGATGGGCGTTCCCAGGAATGTCAGCCCGTCCGCAATCCATCCGGTCCATCCGGCCATGCTGGAAACAGAACTCAGGCCCATCAGCAGGATCGGAACAATCAGCGGCGCAATGGCGTTCCAGCCGCCCGGCAGCTTGCCGAATTCCGCTTTCAGTTCTTCATAGGTCTTGACGACTTCTCCTTTGCCGCTTATTTCATCCGCGCTCTTGATCTTCTTACCGATGAACTTTGCGTAGATCAGGCCGGCGATCAGCGGGAAGATGGAGCACAGCAGGCCGATACCGATAACCAGCAGCAGATAGTCGCCCGCGCCCAGCGTCTGCGCTGCGGCAATCGGGCCGGGGGTCGGAGGAATAAATACATGGGAAATATACAGGCCGCAGGAAAGGCAGACCGTCATCGCCACGGAGGAAACGCCGGTGCGCTTTACCAGGGCCTTGCGGATCGGGTTCAGGATGACAAATCCGCTGTCGCAGAAGACAGGAATGGAAACCACCCAGCCCATCAGTTCGATGGCCAGCTGGGGATTCTTCTCACCGACTAGCCGGATCACCATGTCCGCCAGTTTCAGCGCCGCGCCTGTCTTCTCCAGAACGCTGCCGATAAACGCGCCCAGGATAATCACGATACCGATTGAAGTGAAGGTCCCCGAGAAACCTGCGCCGATGACTCCCGGAATCTGCGTCAGCGGTATTCCGGCCGCAATCGCCAGCAGCAGGGAGATCCCCATAATCGCCAGGAAAGGATGAACCTTCAGTTTGGAGATCAGCAGGATCATTGCAACGATAGCCACCACAAAGGCTATAATGAGCGGTACCCCTGTCATAAGAAACCCCTCCTATTCAGTTTGTCCGGCATCCATGCCGTTCTTTTCCTCATTTTACCACGATTTTTCATACCGTCAACCGGTTTCAGCGTTGAAAGAAAAGGGAAAAGAAAAATAACCATTCATATTTCTCCCAGAATGCCCTGTATTCTGACCTTCCCTGATATTATCATGGAATCGCGGTCAGGGAATGGCCGGAAATGAAAAAACAATGGGAGGAAAAAAACATGGCAAAGAATTTTTTTGAAGAACTGACCGGATATCGTGTAAAGGTTGAACGGGATGGCAGGGAAATCGTGAATGTGCCCGGAATTTTTGCCCTGCCCGGTCTGCTCATCGCGCCGAAGCTGAGCATTGCCGGCATGATTGCCGCGCCGCTTCTGGGATGCAATATTCATCTGGAAAATGAAGACGGCAGGGAAATTGATATCGGAAAAGCCGTGAAGGAAGCGGCCGGCACGGTCGCGGATACCGCTGCTGCCGCCGCGAAGACAGTCAGGAAAGAATTTGAGAAAGCCTGGGATGATCTCTCCGCGGATGATCCGGAAGGATGTCCCGAAGGAGAAGAAAACGCGGACGATCCGGCTGATCAGGACATCGGGGAGGACGGCATCCCCACCATTCATGTAAACTCCGATGACTCTGATAAAGCATAAACGGTTATAATCCGGTCTAACAGGGTACGGACAAGGGGCAGGAAATCTCCTGCCCCTTGTTCCGTTCAGCATAAAGATTTCATCCCGTATATCAGCCGCGGGGCAGATTCCCTCCGCCGGATCTGCCGGCTCCTCCGGGGTGATTTCTGTTTTTTCTGTCGTGCGCAGGCTTCTGTCAAAGACGGTCAGATTACATAAAAATCCCATTCATCCGACAGCTGTTCCCTGCATTCCGCCAGGAATTCGGAGAACGTTTTGTTTTCGGCGAAGTCAATCATGGACCGGTTCATCTTCTGCCACAGACAGACATTCACCGCGTCCCGCAGGCTCCCGCTGTCCCCGCGGGATTCCGTTTCCTCCAGGATGCTGTTGTCCAGGGCATTCAGGATCTCAGACATCCGGATCCTGTCCGCCGGCCGGGCCAGCGTATATCCGCCCCGCAGTCCTTTCTGGGCACGGATAATCCCTGCCTGCTTCAGATGCGTCATGATCTGCTCCAGGTACTTCTGCGATATTCCCTGCCGTTCTGCGATATCCGGCGCCGAAACACTGGACCCGCTCTCGGAATGAAGCGCAATATCGGTCAGCGCAATCATCCCGTATTCAACTCTGGTGGAAAACTTCATGAGCGATACCGCCTTTCTCTTGCCCTTCCGCCTACACGCCCGCCGTTCTGTCCTGTTCCGCGACAGCCCGGGCATGGTCCTCCCGGATCTTTTTCAGCAGCTCCGGTGACCGGAGCAGGTCCAGGGCGGTCAACGCCAGCACCTTTGCTCCCAGCGCAACAGAGCGCAGGCCGGTTTCGGCCCTGCAGGCTTCCCGCTTTTCTGTGCTGTGCCCGGCTACCGGAACGTCACTGATCCGGATCATCGGCTGGATCGTCGGAATCACCTGGGAAACATTGCCCACATCGGAGGATCCCAGCGGTACGTTCAGCGGTTCGTAGGTTTCCCCCAGGGAAAGCAGGTTCTTCAGGTAGACCTCGTCAAAGGACGGTGTCGGAACCACATTGTGGATCAGGTTGCGCTGCGTAGGCTCCAGCAGGCCTTCACAGCCGGTCTGGAGCGCCGCGCCCTCCGTAATTTTCTTCAGCTTTTCAATCACGTCCATCATCCGGCTTACCGTTGCCGCGCGCACATAAAACCGCCCTTCGGTATAATCCGGAATAATATTCGGCGCGTCGCCACCGCGGGTTACAATCCCGTGAATCCGCACGTCCCGGGGCAGCTGCTGGCGCAGCAGTCCGATGGCATTGAAGACAAGCACCAGCGCGTCCAGCGCGTTAATGCCCTCGTGAGGAGCTGAGGATGCGTGAGAGGCTTTCCCCCTGAACTCGATCCGGATCGGCGCGCAGGCAATTTCCGCGTGGGTCAGCTCATGACGGTCTGATCCCGGATGCACACACAGCGCGGCGTCCACATCCCGGAAAAATCCTTCCCGGACAAAGCTTCCCTTCGCGCTGCCGTTTTCTCCGCCTTCCTCCCCCGGGGTGCCGTAGACGCGGATCTCTCCGCCGGTCTCCTCAATCACCTGCTTCAGGGAAGCGCCGGCCAGCACGGATGTCGGACCGAAAAGGTTATGGCCGCAGCCATGTCCCAGTCCGGGCAGCGCGTCAAATTCCGCCAGGAACACCAGTACGGGTCCCGGCTTCTTCGCCCTGTATACGCCCGTAAAACCTGTCGGATGGCCGGCGACATCCACCATGACGTCAAACCCTTCCGCCTTCAGCTGCTCCGACAGCGTCCTGCAGGCGAAATATTCATGATTGCTTGTCTCCGGATTCGCATGGATATCCAGCGCAATCTGCCGGTAGGCGGGATACTGTTTTTCCGCGTAATCCAGAATCTTTTCCTGAAGTGTCATACAGTCCCTTCCTTCTCCTTCGCGCGATGACTGCGGTTCAGCAGCCCGCGGTTTGTGGTTCTCCGGGAAAGACCGTTTCCCAGACTCTGCAGAATGAAAGTAACGATCAGCAGGACAATCACGCACACATTCACAATGTCCGGATGGTTCTGATTCTGCCCGTAATTGATCGCAAAAGATCCGATGCCGCCTGCCCCGACCGCGCCGGCCATGGTGGTCAGTCCGATCAGGCTGATGGCGGTCACCGTCGTTACACGGAGCAGATCCGGCACCGCTTCCCGGAGATACACACGGAAGATCAGTCCTGCCGTGCCGCTGCCCATGCTTCGCGCAGCTTCCACTTTTCCCGGATCGACGCCGGAAAGCGCCACCTCCACCTGCCGGCTGTAAAAAGGTACCGTTCCGAACACCAGCGGCAGGATAGCGCCTTTCACATTGATTGCCGTTCCGACGACCGCCCGTGTCAGGGGGATCAGGAAAATCAGCAGGATTATGAACGGAACGGAGCGGAATATGTTGATAACCAGGTTCGTCGCCTGGTATACCAGCGGCTTTGGAGCTATTCCGTCTTTTTTCGTGATGACCAGCAGGATCCCCAGCATCAGGCCGATCAACCCGGCAATCAGGCCGGCCTTCCAGAACATCTCCGCCGTTGCAAGGCAGCTCTTGTAAAACTTGTCACGATACAGGTAAAGATTCGGCGTGATCTGCCTCATCAGCTCTTCCATCACTGATCACCTCCGCGCTGACATGGTTTTCCCGCAGGAACGCCAGTCCCATTTCAATTTTTTCCCGGTCTCCGCTGATAATCCCGGCCATCCCTCCGATAGGGCTCCCGTGAAGGTATTCCGAGTTTGCCAGGATAATGTTCAGGTCGAAGCCGTATCTCCTGGCAGCCGTCGTCAGCAGATGCTCTCCGACGCAGTCCTTCTGGAACATCAGACGGACCAGCATCTCCCCCGGCCGCACCCGAACCAGTTCCGCATCCTCCTCCAGCAACCTGTCCAGTTTGCCGAGCAGCGAGGAAGAGGCAACAAACTTCCGGGTAATCTTCTCCTGCGGATCCGCAAAAATCTCATATACGGATCCTTCTTCCACAACCCGGCCGTCCTCCATTACAGCCACCCGGTCGGCAATGCTCTTGATCACCGCCATTTCATGCGTTATCAGCACAACCGTAACCCCCAGCTTCCTGTTAACCTCCTGCAGCAGGGACAGAATCGCTTCAGTCGCTTCCGGATCCAGCGCGCTGGTTGCCTCGTCCGACAGCAGGATCCGGGGTTCCGCAGCCAGCGCCCGGGCAATGGCCACGCGCTGCTTCTGCCCTCCGGACAGCTGGGACGGATACCCGTCAATCTTATCCTCCAGGGCGACCAGCTTCAGCAGCTCGCGCACCCGCTCTTCAATCTGCTTCCGGCTCCGTCCGGTATGCATCAGCGGATACGCGACGTTTTCGAATACCGTGCAGCGGTCCAGCAGGTTAAAATGCTGGAAGATCATGCCAATGCCCCGGCGCATGTCATTCTGCTGCCGGGACGTCATTTCCTTTCCGTTCAGATACGGTTTCCCGTTTTTCAGGACAATTTCTCCGACGCCGTCCAGGATAATTGTTCCTGAATCCGGTATTTCCAGCAGATTGAGGCAGCGCACCAGGGTCGATTTCCCGGCGCCTGAGGATCCGATCACCCCGTAAATCACACCGTCGCCGATTGTCAGGGATACATCCCGGACAGCTTCCACATCCCCGGTTTTGAGGCGAAAAGTCTTATTCAGCTCCCGAATCTCAATCATGGTGCGCTCCTCTCCTGTCTGCCGGCTTACGGATTACTGCGCTTTTTCTCCCGCCGCTTCCTTCAGCGCGTCCAGGGAGTCAAACTTTTCGGAATACAGCGTCAGCGGGGCAATCAGTGTATCGCCGATGACCGTCAGGTCATAGCCGTTGACCGTCGCGTCGTTGTTCAGATATGCCTTGTGCTGAAACGCGTTCAGGTCAATTTCACCGGAGTTCAGCGCCTCATTGGGCAGATTGTAGGCATCAAATTCCACAAGTTCAATATAGATGCCCGCGTTCTCATCGTCCAGTACCTTCTGGACCGCCTTCCACTGATCGTTGTTCGCGCCGCATACGCCGACCGTTACAACGGCCTTTCCTTCCCTGTCGGAAGTATAGGCAACGATCTCCTTCGCTTCTTCCGGGGTCAGGCTGATTTCATTGCTGTACGCGAAGGCCGGGAAGAAGGCTTCTTCATAATTCACCAGCAGAAACTCCGCAACCAGCTGCGTCTGGTAGGCAGCCACGACCTTCCGGTAGGTTTCGTTTCCGGCATCCGCCGTCCGGGCGACGATAATATTCACATAGGGGTTGTCTCCGCTTTCACTCTGTTTCTCAATGATCAGGCCGTCCCGGGAAGGAATCAGGTTATTCGGAATGGCATAGGTGCCGTTGATCGCGGAAGCTCCGAAATCCCCGAGGGTGGAAGGCAGCGTATTGGCCTGTACCGGAACCACCTCCACGTCATACAGATATCCGGTGATGTCCGCCAGTTCAGGGGTATAACCCGCTTCGGGATTCACGGTAATCAGCCCGGCCGTCTCCAGCAGCTTAATGCCTCTGGACAGATTTGTGCCGTCATCCGGAATGCCGATCTGCAGCGTTTCGGCAGAAGCGGCGGCAGTCAGAACGGTCAGCAGCAGTGCCGCAGTAATCGAAAGGATCCTTTTCACAGATTTATTCATTTTCTTTATCCTCCTTTGTTGATCGCTTTGGTCCGGGCCGGATTACTTCAGCTCGTCCGGAATCCACCACAGGCCTTTCCAGAAGCCTTCCGCGGCGTTTTCCTTCTCAAGGTATGCCTTGAACTCATCGGAATGGTAGGCAGCGACAATCGCCTGCGCCCAGTCGGTATGAACATTCTCCGCTTTGACCACAACCTGCAGGATCAGATGCGGCAGAATGTCCTCCTGCGCCAGCGCCTTGTACTTCTCGTTCACGCCGGCATTGTATACGACCGAGCCGGTGATCACCACATAGTCGTAATCCGTAATGGCGGCGGGGATGGTCAGGCTCTTCTGCTCGATCAGCTCCAGGTTGTAGGGATTTTCAATCACGTCATCAACGCTGACTTTGGAAATCTCAACGGATTCATCCAGCCTGATCCACCCGATCTTCTGGAGAATCGCCAGGCAGCGCGCGGTATTGGCGGCATCGTTCGGAATCGCGACCGTAAAGCCGTCCTGCACTTCCTCCAGCGTCTCATGGTTGGCGGAGTAAATCGCCGCGGCCACGGTGGGGATCACACTGATCGGCACCAGATCGCCGCCGTTATTGGCGTTGAAGTTTTCCGCGTAGGCGGTATGCTGCTCCACGTTCACGTCCACTTCGCCCGCCTGCAGGATCTGGTCCGCGACCAGCAGCTCGGAAGTCTCAACCACCTCAAGCGTATAGCCCTGCGCTTCCAGAATCGGAACGATCGCGGCTTCAAACAGTTCAGTGTAAGGTCCCTGGGACTTGGAATACCGGATCAGCGTTTTATCGGTTTTGATCACTTCAGCATCATCCGCGAAGGCGGCGGCCGCCAGCAGCAGGGACAGCGTCAGAATAATGGCAATTGCTTTTTTCATAGGTTTATACCTTCCTTTCAATCCGTTATATTCTGTTTCGTCGGTTTTTCATTCGGTACGGAATGCCCGCATTCGGTCTCTCGACCGTCCGTTGCGCCGACATCGTTCGGACCACCGGATTTTCCGCATTTCCCTTCTCATCTGTGTGCCCTCAGCTTTCTTGAAATGGCTCCTCCGAGGAACTGGATCAGCTGGACGAAGATCACCAGGATCACCACTGTCAGAATCATCAGCGGGGTATTCATCTTCTCGTATCCGTAGGTCAGCGTCAGGTCCCCGACCCCGCCGCCACCCACATAGCCGGCCATGGCGGACGCGCCCAGAAGGCCGATCGCGCCGGTCGTCAGGGCCAGCACCATGCTGCCAAGGGTTTCCGGCATCAGGAAGTACCGGATAATCTGCCATATGTTGGCTCCCATCGCCTGCGCCGCCTCAATGATGCCCGGTGAGCATTCCAGCAGGCTGTTTTCCAGCAGCCGCGCCAGGTACGGACTGATGTAGAGCACCAGCGGCACCAGCGCCGCGGTGGATCCGATCGTTGTTCCCATAATCAGCCGGGTCAGCGGCATGATCGTAACCAGCAGAATGACAAAAGGCACCGATCGGATCACGTTCACATAGACATTCACAGCCGCGTACAGGATCCGGGCTGCCCGGCCCTGGATCACCCCGCCCTTTCGGGTCAGCACCAGCACCAGTGCCAGGATCAGTCCGAAGAACGTACCGATCAGCAGTCCCCATCCGACCATGTAAAGCGTTTGCTGGCAGTTTGTCAGAAGGCGGCTCCACTTGATGCCGAATACCTTACTGTTCAGAAATTCGTTCATGCGTCCGCTCCTTTTCCCGCCGGTATTTCCGTAATGGTCCGGCTGTCCCAGTCAATAAACAGCCGCTGCCTCAGCGCGCCGGAAGCGTCAATGTATTGCTCCGCTTCCCCGATAGCTTCCGTCTCTCCGATCAGCTGGAGAATGAATACGCTCATCATGCTTCCCTGCATCTGGGAAATGTTCGCGCCGATGATGTTCACCTCAAGTCCCTTCCGCCGGCACAAATTCGCAATCACCGGTTCGTTCACCGAGTCCCCGATAAATTTCAGCTGTTCCAGCCGGTAGTGCCGGTTTTCCGCCCGGATCGTATCATAAAAGCTTTCCGGAACCTGATCGTTGATAACGGTTCTTACAAACCGCTTCGTCACTTCCTCCTTCGGCCGGCCGAAAACGTCGAGCACCGCTCCTTCCTCTGCCACCCGGCCCTGCTCCATCACAGCCACCCTGTCACAGATCAGCTGAATCACCTGCATCTGGTGGGTAATCAGCAGGATGGTGATACCCATCTCCTCATTGACCCGCTTCAGCAGCTTCAGGATGGATTCCGTCGTCTGCGGATCCAGCGCGCTGGTCGCCTCGTCGCACAGCAGGATCTCCGGGCTGGTGGCCAGCGCCCTCGCGATGCCGACCCGCTGCTTCTGTCCCCCGGACAGCTGGCTCACGTAGGCGTTCCGCTTCTCCGAAAGCTCCACGAATTCCAGGACCTCCGCCACCCTTTTTTCAATCTCCGCCGCGCTCCGGTGCTCCAGGATCAGCGGAACAGCCACATTGTGGTACACAGTTTTCCCTTCCAGGAGATTGAACTGCTGAAACACCATCCCGATCTTCCGGCGGAGCGCGGAAAGCTCTTTTCCTTTCAGGGTATCAAGCTGCCGTCCGGCCACTTCCACCGTTCCTTCATCCGGTGTCTCCAGCCTGTTCACCAGCCGGATCAGGGTTGATTTTCCCGCGCCGGAGAATCCGACGATTCCGTATATTTCACCTTTGTGGACATGAATGCTCACATCCTGCAGCGCGCGGACTTCCGTCTTTTTTTCCCGGAAGGTTTTAGATACATGCCCGATCCTGATCATTTCCGGTCCTCCACCTGTGTCATCCGGCCCTTTTTTTCCGGGCCCGTGTTTCCCTGCCCTCCGCGGGCAGTAAAAAACCCGGAAGACTGTTTCATCTCCCGGGCGCAATGACCTTCGCGTTTCCTTACAGCGACTTGTTCAGGCGCAGACATATGCATGCCGGCACCCCGGTCATTCCGCTTGCCCGGGATTCCTGCATTCGACACATCGTATTCAGAATCAGTTCCCTGTACTCCGTAAACATGTCTGCGCCTCCTTTCCGCGTTGTCTTCCCGGCACCTCCGGGAAGCTTGACCGGATCATATCACCATTCACCTACTATGTCAATATGTTTTATTGCATTTTGATTGTATCTCTTTTCGTATCTGCCTCCGCCCGGTATTATATCCCCTGCAGCCACCGGGCAGCCATATCAATCCACTCCTGGCATTCAGGCCGGATATTCCCGTCTCCCGCCGGATAAACCTGGTCACTGCCCAGTGACATCCCATGCCCGCCGTGCTGCCAGATATGCAGTTCAAAAGCGATGCCATGCCTGCAGAGCGCTTCCGCCAGCAAAAGACTGTTTTCAACGGGGACGCTTCCGTCCTCCCGGGTATGCCACAGAAACACCGGAGGGGTATCATTCTCCACAAACCTTTCCAGTGACACTTCCTCCTTCAGGCTTTCATAATCATCCCCCAGAAGGTTTTCAACGGATGCCCTGTGCGCGTATTCCCCTGAGGTAATCACCGGATAGGCAAGGATCATGGCGTCCGGTCTGCAGGCCTTTCCCTGCGCCATCTGACGCCATTTCAGGCCGATATGCGCTGCCGCGTGTCCGCCGGCGGAAAAGCCCAGAACCGCAATCCTGTGCGGATCGCAAAGCCATACCTCCGCATGTTCCCGGGCATAGGCCACCGCCTCCGCCGCTTCCTCCAGGGCTTTCGGATAACGTGCCGGCGCCACAGAATAGCGGACCACCGCCGCCTGGATCCCCAGGGACAGCAGGCGCAGCGCTACCGGTTCCGCTTCCCGGTCGCTTCGCCAGGCATAGGCGCCGCCCGGAAAAATCAGCGCAAGCGCCCGCCTTCTCTCCGGTTCCACCGCCCGGTTATCCGTCAGATATATTTCCAGTTCCACGCCCGTTCCGGGAAGGCGAATCACTTCATGCCGCATGTCCCTTCATGCCTCCTCCTGCCGTATTGTCCGCAGTTCCTCGCGGACGAATCACTTGCATCCGGTCATTCCTTTTTTCAGGTTTTTCTGACATAAACCGCTCATTCGGTTCACCGCCCGCTGCCTGCCGTCTTTCTTCTTTACCCGACCGCCAGGGAGGAAAGAATTGCCGCCATCGCCGGGACAGCGCCTTCGCTTCCCGCGAGAATAATGATTGTGCCGTTCACCGCACCGGCATAAAAGCGCATCGCTTCGCCGCCCTTCTCCGCCGCCGCGGTCAGCCAGAGAATGCCGTTCACGGTTTCCTCCGTCAGCTGATCCTCCGCCGCGCCGACAGAAGCGGCGAAGTATTCCCGTTTGATAGCTTCCGTTGTCAGTGTTTCACGGGTGTACCCGGCGGCGGCATACTGTTCCTGTACGCTTTTTCCCAGCCTGCGCCAGATGTCCAGAGTGCTGAGGGAAAAACTGTTCACACCGTCCGTAAACACAGCGCTGCCTTTTGCGCAGCTCTGCAGGCGCCAGCCTTCCGGCAGGGGAAAAGTCAGGCCGGATACGGGATCGTCAAACACACCGCCTTCTGAGCCGTTTTCAGCCTCCCGGGCCGCTGCCGCCTCTGCCTCTGCACGGTCCGCGCGTACCGCCTCGGTGATGACCGGCTGATCCTCTCCGGGAACGGTTCCGTTCGAATCTGTCACATGCGCGTTCAGGCAGATCGCGTCCACCACCCCCATGCCGCTGAGGACGCGCCCGAAAGCAGCATAGTTTCCGTCCAGGTGCGCCGCGTCCTCATGCATGATAAAGAACTGGGAGGAAGCGCTGTCCGGATCGCCGGAACGGGCCATGGACAGGACGCCCCGTTCATGCTTCAGGGGATTGTCGACGCCGTTGGCGGAGAATTCCCCCCGGATGTTCTTCCCGCTGCCGCCGGTTCCGTTGCCCAGCGGGCAGCCGCCCTGGGCCATAAATCCCGAGATAATTCTGTGGAAAGTCAGGCCGTTGTAGAACCCGCTGTCCACAAGGCTCAGAAAATTCTCCACCGTAACCGGCGCGTACTCCGGATAAAGTTCCAGATAAATGTCCCCATAGTCCGCTACGCGCAGGACCACCACCGGCGCGTCCGCAGCGGCGGATTCCGCGCCGCCGGCGGAAAGGGGCAGCATGAACATCATGGCAGCCGCAAGCATTCCGGCAAAAAACCGCCTGTTCCGCATATCAAAAACCTTCCTCTCTTTCCGGCTATGTCAGCCGGTTCTGTCTCTTCTTTTTGCTGTATCTTTCCGGTACCCCGGACAGTCATTCCGTTATCATTACCTTCACCGCGTTTTCCGGATCATCCCGGCAGACAGCCATCGCCTCTCCCAGACGTTCCAGCGGAAACCGGTGGCTGATCAGCGGCTTAACGTCTATCAGTCCGTTCTTCATCATATCCATGCACATCGGGAAAAAAAGCGCCGGCGCGGCAAAGGAAAGGCGCAGCTGAAGGCGCCTGAAGTGCATCCGGTCAATATCCAGCGTGCACAGGGCGTCTTCCCGGCTTCTTCCGAAACCGATATGGCAGATAATCCCGCCGAAAGCGGCAATATCCACCGCGTCCTTCAGCGTATACGGGGGTGTAGTGACCAGCACACGGTCCGCTTTGTCTTCCCTGAACGCATCGTGAAGATCCTCCCGGTCTGTGCAGACCACCCGGTCCGCCCCGTAAAAGGACGCCAGGCGGATACGGGCTTTGGAATGGGAGTGCGCCATCACCGTAACCCTGCGCGCGCCTTTCAGCCGGGCCAGCCGGACTGCAAGCAGGGCAATCGGCCCCGCGCCGTAAACCGCTACATGGTCATTGAGCCGAATGTCCGCCAGCTCCACCATATCCATCGCCACGCCCATCGGTTCCGCCACAGCGGCTTCCTCAAACGTCAAGCCTTCAAACGGTACCAGCGCTCCGGCTTTCGCCACCACCTTTTCCGCAAAGCCGCAGTAGCACGGCGCATAAATATACCGGTTGCTGCATTTTTCCGGATGGCCGTTGCGGCACATGGCGCATTTCCCGCAGAAGCTGGAAGATTCCACCGCAGCGTAATCCCCGGGCCGGATGTTTTTTACCTCCGGTCCGACCGCTTCCACAATACCCGAAAACTCATGCCCGAAGGCCGTGAATTCCGGAGCGGTCCGGGCCAGATTCAGATCAGAGCCGCAGATCCCGCAGGCTTTTACATTCAGAATCACTTCATCCCTGCCGGGAACTCCCGGCTCCGTATCCCTGATTTCCACGATCCACGGTGCTTTCAGAAAAGCCTGTTTCATAACGCATTCACCTCTCGCCGCATTTTAAGCCGGTTCCGCATCCGCGCCGCTCTGTTTCCCGGTCTGATCCTGTCCTGTTCACGTTCCGGACCCGTTAAAGATATTGTCCTCTTCCAGTGCGCTCCGCACTGCGGGAATGTATTCGGAAAACTGTTTTTATCCTATATCACGCATCAGATCCGCCAGCGTATCCTCCGGATCCACGGGAACCCAGTGGCCTTCCACACATATTTCAGGATTGATCCGCCGGATCGTATCAGCCAGCTTCCCGCAGAGATCCGCTCTTTTGATTCCGGTAAAGAAATCGTCCCCGGCGGAATCGCCAAGGAATAACGTTTTATCAGGATCAACACAGATAAGGGTGGAATCATCCGTATGGGGAGCCTCCGCCTGTATGACCTGAACCTTGCAGCTGCCGAGATTAAGCGTAATCTCTCCGGAAAACACCATGTCCGCCTGTTTTACGATCACTTCAGGGTTTTCGCGGTATTCCCGCCGGATGCTCTCATGAAGCGCAAGGAATTCCTCCGGCCCGTTCTTTTCAATTTTATCTTTCCACTCCGCAAGATACCGGTTTGTCCTTTCGTTTGCGAGGGTCAAGCCTTTTACGGCATGCATCCCGAAAGTATGGTCCCAGTGCCAGTGGGTGAGAACGGTCAGATCCGGAAGCGGCAGGTTTTCTTTCGCCAGCAGCGCGTAAAACTCCCTTACATGGGCCGCTGAGTGACCCGCGTCAATCGCCAGGCTCCAGTTTTCACCTTTCACATAGCCAAGGTTCGGACGATCCCGTTCCTCCTCAAAAGGCATATACCAGATATGTTCTGTCAGCCGTTTCAGTTCCATCATTCACTATTCCCCTGTCATTCACATGTATTCCAAAATTAGCCTTCCGCCCGGGTTTTCCTCTTTTTCAGCACGTCCGTCCACGGCAACCGTTACTGTTTTTTCCCTTCACCGCGGACAGGGGGAAAGCGCCCGGGGCATCCGGCCGGAAAAGATTTATGCCTGGCTATGTTTTATCACAGCCAGGCATAAGATTCAATTGTTCCCGCAATACCGGAACTCCGGACAGGTCTCTGTTACATCAGCTTCCGGAACATTTCCTCAAACTGCTCCAGGGAGGCCGGACGCGGATTGCCGGGCGCGCACGCATCGGCCGCCGCGGATTCGCAGAGGAAGGGAAGATCCGCTTCTTTCAGCTTCTCCAGCTTTGTCGGTATGCCTACGTCAACGGAAAGCTGCCGTACAGCGTCCACGGCTGCCTTCCTGTAAGCTGCAGGATCCATGCCTGCCGTATCAATGCCGAATGCTTCCGCGATCTTCTTAAACTTCTCTCCGGTGTATTCCGCGTTGAACTCCATCACGATCGGGAGCATCATGGCGCAGGCGACGCCATGGGGCGTATCGTATACCGCGCCGAGCGTATGCGCCATGGAATGAGCGATGCCAAGGCCGACATTGGAGTAGGCCATGGCGGTAACATACTGGGCAAGCGCCATGCCTTCCCGGCCGTCCGGATCATTCGCAACCGCCTTGCGCAGGTTGGCGGCAATCAGCTGAATCGCCTCGAGATTGAGGCAGTCCGACAGTTCCCAGGCCGCGCCGGTTGTGTATCCCTCGATGGCGTGGGTCAGCGCGTCCATCCCGGTGGAAGCGGTCAGTCCTTTGGGCATGGAGGACATCATATCCGGATCGACGACGGCCACGTCCGGGATATCGTTGGGGTCCACGCAGACAAACTTCCGCTTTTTCTCGACATCTGTGATCACATAGTTGATGGTGGATTCCGCTCCGGTGCCGCCGGTGGTCGGAACGGCAATCGTGAAGACCGTGCGCTTCTTTGTCGGCGCAACGCCTTCCAGGGAACGGATGTCAGCGAATTCGGGGTTGTTGACAACAATGCCGATCCCTTTGCCGGTATCCATGGAGGAACCGCCGCCGATGGTGATCATGAAATCGGCTCCGCTCGCCTTATAGGCTTCGACACCGTGCTGAACGTTCTCAATGGTGGGATTCGGTTTAATGTCCGTATAGAGGGTATATGCAATGCCGTTCTGATCAAGCAGATCCGTTACCTTCGCTATGACACCGAATTTGACAAGATCCGGGTCTGAAGCGATAAACGCTTTCTGAAAGCCATGGGCGGCAATGATTCCGGGAATCTCATTGATTGCTCCGTGTCCGTGATAGGAAACACCGTTCAGAACAAAACGATTGACTGACATAAGTTTATCCTCCGTTTATGCAGTTTTCCCCGCTCCCCGCGAACCCGCCGGTGCAGGATTTATCAGTATATTACCATGAATATCCATAAATTGTCCATAGACAACCGCACAAATAAGGCGTGCGGATCCTTTACCCTAAAACCGCGGCTCTGCCGGTGGACAACCGGCGATTTCTCTGCTATGATGTTTCCGTACTTCAGTCTGTGCGAAATCAACGGAAAAAGGTGACAGAATATGACGCGGGAAAAACTGTTCATGACCGCCCAGGCGGTGCTGTGCGCTGTGATCGCCGCCCTGCTGGCGGCGGGCGCGCTGAGCCTGTACCTGGACGGCGCGGCGAAGCAGGCCGAAGGCGACCTCTTCTACTACATGTTTACCCGGGAGCGGGTCGGCGCGAAGCTGCTGCCCGTCCTGCCGCTGCTGTTCTGCGCGGCAGGGCTGACAATCGCCGGCGTGATCCTGGGCATCCGGGACGAAAAAGCAGACAAACCCGTGAAGGATGAAAAGCTGCTGCGGGATCTCGGCAGCATCCGGGAAAAGGCGGTACACCAGCAGGCGGATCAGAAAACCCTGACCCTGCGGACGGCGGTGCTGGTGATCGCGCTGGTCCTGATCGTAATCGGAATCATCAGCGGCGGCCTGGAGGACGTTCTGGCCAAGGGCGCCGCCATCTGTACGGAGTGTGTCGGCCTTGGATAAGAAAATCACCCGTCCGCGTACCCGCCGCCTTGTCCAGCTGTATGCCGCCCTGCTGTACAACGCGAATTTAAAAGGCTTTATAGACGGACATATCTATTCCGGGGACCTGAAGGCTGTCTGTGTACCGGGATTCAACTGCTATTCCTGCCCCGGCGCCATTGCCAGCTGTCCCCTCGGTTCCCTGCAGAACGCCCTGAACGCAGCCGGTCATACCGCTCCCTGGTACGTGATGGGCATTCTGGCGCTGTTCGGCGTCATCCTGGGCCGCACCGTCTGCGGCTGGATCTGCCCCCTGGGACTGATCCAGGAGCTGCTGCACAGGATCCCGACCCGGAAAATCCGGAAGAGCCACATCACCCGGAAGCTTTCATACCTGAAATATGTTTTCCTGGCGGTGTTCGTTATCGCGATCCCGCTCATCTGGGGCATCGGAAAAGGCATCATCCTGCCGGGTTTCTGCAAGTATATCTGTCCGGCGGGCACCTTTGAGGGAGCGGTCGGCCTGCTGCAGAATCCCGTCAACGCAACATCCTTCTACCAGCTTGGCGCGGTCTTTACCAACAAGTGGGTCATCATGATCGTCATCGGCCTGGCCTGTATTTTCTGCTACCGGTCGTTCTGCCGTTTCATCTGTCCGCTTGGCGCGATCTACGGCTTTTTCAACCGTTTCGCCCTGACCGGCGTGAAGGTGAACCCGGACCGCTGCAACAGCTGCGGCCTGTGTGTGATGAAGTGCGAAATGGACGTGAAGCACGTGGGAGACCATGAATGCATTTCCTGCGGCAGGTGCGTCAGCACCTGCGCGCAGGGAGCGATCTCCCTGAAGTGCGGAAAAATTACCCTTCTCGGGCCTGAGACGGGGAAAAACGCCGACCCCGAACCGGAAATCCGGAAAAGGAAAAAGGCCGGCCGCGTCGCCTGGGGCATCGCGATCGCGGTGCTGGTGTTCGCGGTGGCCTGGTTCAATTTCATTGAGCCGGCGATAGACCGGTCAAACGCTCCCGCAGCGGCTGTAACGGAACAGCCGGCGCAGCCCGAAACCCCGGCCGGAACGGAAACGGAAACAGGAGCCGGTACACAGGAAGCTGTATCCGGATCCGCGGAAAAAAACGAACCCGCGGCTGCCGCCGCGGATCTCCCCGTCGGAACGGAGATCGGGAACCGCCTGCCGGACTTCACCACCGACCTGCTGAGCGGCGAAACCTTCCGCCTGTCGGACTGCCTGGGCCGGGTGGTGATCATCAACTTCTGGGGAACGACCTGTGCGCCGTGCGTCGCGGAACTGCCCTATTACGAACAGCTCAAGGTTAATTACCCGGACGTGGAAATCCTGGCGATCCATAACCGGGCCGGCGCGAAAAAAGCAAAGGCATTCCTGGAGGACAAGGGGTGGGATCACCTGGATTTCGCCCTGGACAGCAAGGAAAAGGGCCTGCTGCCGCTGCTGAACGCGGCGGACGCCATGCCCCAGACCATCATCCTGGACAGGCAGGGTGTGGTGACCTACAACGCGCAGGCGCCGCTGACCTATGAAAAGCTGGAAGCGCTCTACAAACAGGCGCTGGAGCATTGATCCGAAAAAAGCCGTCAGCCGATCATAATTCTTTCCTCCGGATATTTTGACCCGGTTTTTATTCTTCCCTGCCGCTTTGCCATGGCAGCTGCCAGCGTCAAAGGGCCAACGCGCCCCAGAAACATCATCGGCAGCAGCACTGCCCTGCCCGCGGTGGACAGATTCGGCGTTCCGATCGCTGATACGCCGACCGTTCCCATGGCGCTTGAGGCTTCAAAAAGAATATCCCCCAGCGGAAAACGGCCGTTTTCAATCAGCGAGATGACCAGCGTGCCTGTCAGCAGCGCGGTCAGAAACAGCACCGCGACAGCCAGCGCACGCCGTACGATCTCGTCCGATAATCTGCGCCGCGCGACATTCACTTCACTTTCACCCCGGACAACGCTAAGCATCAGCAGCGCCAGCGCCGCAATGGTCGTGGTTTTAATTCCGCCGCCCGTGGACGCCGGAGAAGCGCCGATGATCATCAGAAAGCTGCTGAACAGTTTGGACCCGTCCCGGAATCCGGACAGGCCGAATGAATTAAAGCCTGCCGTCCGCATGGTGACAGACTGAAAGAACGCGTTCAGAATTTTCTCCCCTTCTCCCCGGCCGGCAAGCGTTTCCGCGTTGGTCCGTTCAGCGAGCCAGTAAAAAGCAGTGCCCGCAAGCAGCAATGCCAGGGTGGTCAGCAGCACAAGCCGGGTATGCAGGGACAGACTGCGGAAACCCTGACGGTTCCGGATGGTTTCCAGGATCACGGAAAACCCCAGGCCGCCAAGGATAATCAGTCCCGCCACGGTCAGAAGCACCAGGGGGTCCCCGGAAAAAGCCGTCAGGCTGGCATAGCCGCCGAACAAATCAAATCCGGCGTTGCAGAAGGCACTGACTGAATGAAACAAAGCCATCCATATTCCGTGCCTCCATCCGTACAGCGGAACAAAACGGACGCACAGCACGGCGGCGCCGGTCAGCTCAATCGCCAGAGAAAGCAGCAGATACAGTACGGTCAGGCTTCCCAGATCCGACAGGGACGACGCGTTCATGGATTCACGGATCAGCATCCGGCCCCTGATGGAAATCCTGCGCCCGAGCACCACCATGATCATCGTGGCAAACACCATAAAGCCCAGGCCGCCGATCTGGATCAGAACAATCAGGACAATCTGGCCGAACAGCGAAAAAGCCGTCCCCGTATCCACGGCAACAAGTCCGGTCACGCAGACAGCGGACGCGGATGTAAACAGGCTGTCAAACAGGCCGATACTCCGTCCGCTCCCGGAGGCGGCCGGCAGGGCCAGCAAAACAGCGCCTATAAGAATCAATGCCAGAAAACCGACTGCGAGTATGCTTTCCGCGTGCTGAAAACTGCCCTTTCCTTTCTGCTTCGCCGGGAGGATCATGGCATTTCCTCCGGGCTTTTGTCCTGCCTGAGCATACGGTAGCCGATGCCGATATGCGTCTGAATATAAGGCTGGGTATCCTCACCGGATTGCAGTTTCTTGCGGAGCATGGCCATAAATACCCGCAGCGATCCGACCTCTGAGGAGGAATAGCTTCCCCAGACCTCTTTCAGAATATAATTATGCGTCAGCACTTTACCGGTGTTTTTTGCCAGCAGGCACAAAAGTTTATATTCAATGGGCGTCAGATGAATCTCTCGTTCTCCGAGATAAGCGCAGCCGGCGGCATAATCGATATGCAGGCTGCCGTTCTCATACACGGCGTTTTCCTGGATTGCGGGCTGCTGGTCTGTACTGATTCTGCGCAGCGCCACACGAAGGCGGGCAAGCATTTCATCCACGGAAAAAGGCTTGGTTAAGTAGTCGTCCGCTCCGGCATCCAGCGCCTCCACCTTGTCGGTATCCTCCGTGCGGGCGGAGATCACGATGACGGGCATATTGGACCAGCTTCGTACCTTGCGGATAATATCAACGCCTTCCATATCGGGCAGGCCAAGATCCAGCAGCATCACATCCGGCTGATGGGTCGTTGCTTCGATCAGCGCCTCCGTACCGTTCTGCGCAAGATGATAACGGTAACCTCGTGTTTCCAGCGTTACAGCCATCAGGTTTCGTACCGCCGCGTCATCTTCCACAACCAGGATCAATGGTTTATTGCCCATATTCTTCCACCTCCGCAACCGGCAGGGTAAACCGGAATCTCGCGCCGTGGGGTTCGATATTGTTTACTTTGATTTCCCCGCCATGGGCCTGGACAATTGAGCGGCAGAGCGCCAGGCCCAGGCCGATTCCCCGCCGGCTGTCCGGAAAACGTTTGACGCCCGTATAGAACAGTTCAAACACTTTGTCCTCATCCCCTTCGGGGATTCCCTGCCCTTCGTCTTCCACCCAAAGAACGACCATGCTGCCTTCGCGCTCCGCGCCGATCGTAATGCTTGCGTTTTCCGGAGTATACTTGACAGCATTGTTGATCAGGTTGATCAGCACCTGAACAATCAGCGACGAATCCATCCTGGCCATCAGCAGATCGTCCTGAAGCGCCACGGCAATCCTGCGCCTGGCCGCGTTTCTGTCCAGATGCCGAAGCGCTTCCTCAATCGCGTCCGAAACCATTTCGGACTGGAGGTTCAGCTTAACGGTTCCGTTTTCCGTCCGGGTAATCGTCAGCAGGTTTTCCACAAGCCCGTTCAGCCAGATCGCATCGTCATAGATGGAAACATACAGGGCCTCCTTGCGCGAATCGTCCAGGTCGCCCAGGTCTTCCAGCAGGATTGCGGCATTCCCGGAAATGCTTGTCAGAGGAGTCCGGAGATCATGGGAAATCGCTCGGAGCAGGTTGGCCCGCAGCGCTTCCTGCCGGGCGCTTTCCTCGATCCGCTGCTTTTCCCGTGTCATATGGTCCTTTTCGATCGCCAGCGCGCATTCATCCAGGATCGAGATCATCAGGTTTTTCCGGTATTCATCAATGGACGGAGCGTTGTCCGCGCGGATGCCGGCGACTGCCCAGACCCTGTTCTTCCCCCGGATTGCCATATAAAGGCACTTATTCTGAGACCACCTGCGTGTGGAACGGCCCGCATGCTTGCCGTTCCGGCCCACCCATTCAACGGCTTCCCGCTCCGCCGAAAAATCAACGTGGCTGAAGCCGCGGTCACTTTCAACCTCGTGAAGAACCGGCTGTTCAGCCGGAGCGCCGTCTGTCCAGTCGTAATACAGGACGCTGTGCTCCAGCAGCCGGCACAGCTGCTGCAGCATCACGTTCAGGATCGCTTCCTTATTCTCCGCTTTCTGCAGCAGCTGGCTGGTGGAAAGCAGCACTTCTGTCTGGTAAGCTTTGTTTGCCGTCAGCACCGACTGGGTCTTGATCCGGCTGGTCAGAGAGCTTGAAAGAATCGCGGCGGCAAACATCACGGCAAATGTCGCGAAATAATCGGGACTGGACTGGAGTGAATAATACGGCGCAGTGAAAAAGAAATTAAAGATGAGCACGGAAAGCAGGGAGGACAGAAGGCTGTAGATATAACCGGTTGTGAACAGCGCGACAGCCATCACGCCGAGAATGTAGATCAGCACCACATTGGTAATGGCCAGGCCGATCGCGGAAAACAAAAAACCAACGCCGGTGCAAAGCACAAGAATCAGGGCCGTTTTCACCAGGTCCCCAACGGTGAACTGTTCTTTCTGCAGTTTTCTTCTCAGGCTGAAGCGCCCGGCATCTTCCTGCAGATGATTCGGTACGATAATGATCTCCACATCCGGGGCAAGTTCGTTCAGGCGGGACATCAGGGTTTCTTTCCGGGCAAACCAGCTGCTTTTGCCGGGGCTTTTCCCCAGCACGATCTTTGTGATCCCGCTGACTCGCGCGTACTGCGCGATGGCTGTCGCGGGATCGTTTCCGTATACGGTTGTAATCACGGCGCCCAGGCGTTCAGCCATATCCAGATGCTCATGCACTGTTTTCTCCTGAGCGTCGTCCTGCGTTTCCGAATCCTCCACATACAGCGCGATCAGTTCCGCGCCCACGGATTTTGAAAGCTTCGCCGCCCGGCGGATCACGTCAGAACTGGTCGGCGACGCGGAAACGCATACCAGGATTCTCTCCCGGTCCGGATTTTTGTCCGGCATGGTTCCCGCCCCCTTTCCACAGAATCTGACAGTATGTATTATAGCGCATCCCGCATAAAGAAAAAAACAAAGGTCCGCTGCCGGCATTAAAAATGCATAAAGAAAGCCGCGCTGCATTAACAGCGCTTTAACGCCGCGGCATAATGCTTAACACCATATTGACAAAAGACATGCTACTGTAAAGATGCTCCGTTATATTCACACTTTGCAGGAGGCTGCCATGAAAAACATTCTGCTGATCGGTCTTGGACGCTTCGGGCGCCATATGGCCCAGACGCTGTCCAATCTTCACCATCAGGTGCTGGTCATTGATAAGGATGAACGCAAGGTTCAGGATGCAATGTCCTATGTGACAAACGCTGAGATCGGGGATGCGACCGATCCGGCTCTTATCGACGCGCTGGGGGTAAAGGATTTTGATCTGTGTGTTGTGACGATGAGCCATGATCTGCAGGCTTCCCTGGAAATCACGGCCTTACTGAAGGAAAAAGGCGCGCCGTTTGTTCTGGTCCGCGTGTCCCGGGATACGCATGCCCATTTTCTGCTTGCCTGCGGAGCGGATGAGATCATCTATCCGGAAAAGCAGATGGCTGACTGGGCCGCTGTACGGTACAGTGACGACCATGTATATGATTATACGCGCCTGTCTCCGGACCATGCCATTTATGAAACGGAGATCCCCGATGCCTGGATCGGGCATACCATGGTCGATCTCGGGGTTCGCCAGCGGTACCGTCTGAACATCCTGGCTGTCCGCCGGAACGGAGATGTGGATCCGATGCCAAGCCCTTCCTATCAGTTCAGGCCCAATGACCATATTGTTCTGCTTGGCAGTGATAAGGACGTACAGAAATTTCTGCGGTTCTGAGATTTGTGACCGCTGTGATTCCGTTCCATACGCCTGCGGAACGGAAAAGATCAGTTCCCTGAAAAAAATATTTACTGCCGCCGGCACCAAACTGCTGATCGCCCGGGAAACAGGCAATGATGAGGACTTTGCCAGCATCATCTCCCTGTATCAGGGCTACTCTGTGGAATTCGTCCTTTCCCCGAATCCGAATGCCGCGGATCAGAAACTGACGGACGAGCAGATCCAGGCAGGGATCAGCTTCCTGAGTGACCTGAATTTCATCCCCGCCAACTGATATCCGCAGTTTTATCCCGGATCTGAAAAGTCCGCAGCCCCTCTGGCGGCTGCGGATTTTTCATTCACTTTCTCCCCGTTATGCGGGAAGCAGAGGGCCGGTCCGGATCCCCGATCTTTTTTCAGAAAAACAATGTCATGTGCTTTTGTTCCTGCGTACAAACATATGACAGTGCTGAAACAGCGCTGCGAAAAACAAAAAGAAAGTGACGCGCATAAGCGCGGGAGGAAACAATAATGAATACCAGCATGAAAGCAAACACAAGGACAGAACTGAATCTGAACGAACTGGAGCAGGTAAACGGCGGCGAAACCGATCCCGTGGGCGTGGTTATAACAAACATGGCATTGAAAGCCCAGGAATACAATGACGATGCCTATGCCTTTGACGTCGTCAGAGAAGTTTTCCCTCCTCTTCTGCCTTTCGCCAAATATGTCGGCGGCGTCGCCGGTTTCTTCAGCGGCATATCCCAGCTGATAACCGACGGAATGAAAAAGCCGGAATATCTGACTCATAACAGTTGAGGACAGCACGCCATCCCTGTTCCTGTCATCGCCCGGGAAGGAAACTCAGACCCTTCCCGGGCGTTTTTTCGCGCGGACAGCCTGTCTCACGGGACGGGTACGCGCGGTCTGTTCTTTCCGATCGCTCCCGGCTCCCCTTTCAGTCTGTCTGATACAGACATATTTATCATACACATATACGGCCGTCAAGAGTGCGCACAAAACACAGCTTGCAGTTTGATTTTTTGCGCGGATATGATATTATTTCACCGGCGGGGGAAAAAATTACTGCCACACCGGGAAAACCGGCGTATACATATATGTCCGCCGGGAAAACCGGACGGATAAAGGAGGAAATGATTATGAAGAAACTGATTTCACTTTTGCTGGTGCTCTGCCTTTCCATCGCCGCGGCAGCCGCGTTTGCCGAAGAAAGTACCGGTAATTACGTAGCCGACCATCCGGAAGCAGCCCCCTATGAAAGCGTGTGGGTAGCCGAAGACGGCGACTGGCGTATTGAATCCTTCGGGGAAGACGACGGTGTCCGCCTGATGATCGTCCATAAGCTGGGCGACAATAAGGAGGATATCTGGGAGTATGCCGCGGCCATGGGCCAGGACGGCACGCTTACAACGGTTCCGTTCGGACAGCACTATCAGAAGGACACTGCCACGGACGAATACACCGACTATTATGAAGACGGCGACGCTGTGTTCACCATCAATGAAGAAGGCAAACTGATCTGGAAGGATCTGAAGGAAGACGCCGGAAAGGACCTGGCTTTCGATAAGATCGGCAGCTTCTTCGGCGGCCGCTGGATGAAGGGCGATATCGAAGTGTACTTCTACGAATGGTACGATGCCCAGTATGACATCCGTCTCTACAAGCTGGGAGCCAACAATGAGATCCTGAAGGACGCTATCCTGAAGGGCGACTATAACGCCGAAACGAATACCGTTACCGCCATCGGCGAATTTGAAGGCGAAGAACCCTTTACGGTTACCTTCTCCTACGATGAGAAAGGCCAGATCCTCTGGAACGAAAACGGTGAAAGCACCGTGATGGAACTCAGCTACCAGACTGACTGACCTGAAAGAGGCCGGATTCCCGGCCGCATGATACAGAAAAGAGAGCATCACCATGGAAGAGGACTACAGCAAGGACACGCAGGAAGACCCAGAACCCCTCACCGATGAGGAATTCGAAAAGTTCCAGAAGAAGCAGAAACGCGAAGGCTGGATCTTCACGGAAATTATCGATTTCATCCTGCACTTTTTCCACTGACCTGAGGAAGACCCCGCGCGGGCCCGGATCAGACAGATCCGGGCCCGCACGAAAACAATCTGAAGAAAGGACCGGCCGAAAACAATGAGCTTTGGAGCAACATGGGGTTCCGACGGTGGATTCCCCCTCATGACCATACTGATCGCGGTCTTTGCCGCCATCCTGATCGGAGTTGTCGGAAGAGGACTCTACGTCTGGTTTAGAAACAACAACTCGCCGCAGGAGACCGCGGAAGCCCGGGTCGTATCAAAAAGAATGAAGGTTTCAGGCCACGGCGGGCATGTGATGACAAGGAATGTCGCCACCATGAACACAGTCAGTTCGTCGACTTACACCCGGTACTTTGTCACGTTTGAACTGGAAAACGGCAAGCGCCTGGAATTCGGCGTGAAAGATCCGGAGTACGGCATGCTTGCCGAAGGCGACCACGGCCGCCTTTCCTACCAGGGCACCAGATACCTTGGATTTGAGCGGGTGTAAACCGGTTTCCCGGAATCTGCCGGTACTTTTCAGCCCGGACCGTATGACGCGGTCCGGGCTTTTGTGTACTCTTTTTATCCTGCCGGAAACCATGCGGTCAGCTCCCGGGCAATCAGTTCATGTCCAAGGGGCGAAGGATGATTCCAATGGCTCAGCAGATTCAGGAGATCCCCATGCCTGTTCACTTCCTTCTCAAATGCCGCAAAGCTGTCCGCGAGAGCCACCCGGTATTCCTCCGCAAGGCGGCGGATCTGCTGCGTGTGCTGTTCAAGCGCATGCCATTCTTCGGACCGGGCAAACCACGTCCGGTCCCAGCTCGGCGTAAGGAGAATTACCGGAATATTACGGCCAAGCGCGTTTTCAATCATCTGCCGCCAGGCTTCTTCCGCCTGTTCCAGGGACACTCCCCGATCATTGAGTCCGTAATCAATGGTAACCAGGTCCGGCTTATGGCACAGCACTTCTTCCTGAAAGCGCGCCGCTCCCTGAACCGCGTTTTCTCCCCCGACGGCTGTCACTATAACATTGATCACCGCATAGGGAAAACGCTGTGCCAGCGTACGGTGCATCAGATGCGGATAAGCATGAAAAGAATCCACAAACGGCGTACAGGCGTATCCGGATGGTACGCTGTGCCCGTGGCAAACCAGATTTACCGTCCTGTTATCCGGCCAGCGGCGGGATAATGTATTACAGAGGTCTGAAAGGTAATCGAGCTTATCTGGAATCGGCATAGGCTCCTCCTGTTTTTCGTTTGCGGGTTCACGGCAGTTCCGATGCCGCCGTCATGCGGATGGTCCGTTCCCGTCCTTCCTGTTTTTCCGGATACAGGCGCAGACGCCGAACCCCAGTGCGGCAGCGAGAATAATTACATGCTGCACCGGATTGCTGTAATCCACCCGCAGCAGCCCGCCCTGCGGATCAACCAGCTGGACCAGGCCCGCGACGGCTTCGAAAACCACCAGTACAACAGCGGTCATCAGTGCCCCCGCTTTCAGCGCTTCCTTATTCACTCTGTTCACCTTCCTCCGCCGGAGCAAACAGGTCGTCCGCTATAACCGCAGCGTTTTCCAGCTGCTCATACGGAACATAAAACCTGCTTCTTTCCAGCATAGGACCAACCTTGATTGCCATTCCGGCACCCATCACATCTTTTTTCAGAAACGGAATGCCGTTCTGCTTCAGCACATCCTCAAGGATTCCGGCAGAGATATAGTCCTGTTCGGAAAGAAAGCATGGATCTTTCGGTTCCGGCTCCCTTACCTTGCTCTTCCTGCAGACAGGGCAGTGATCGCCTTCAAAGATACGGCTGCATTTCTCGCAGTACATCTCGTTTCCTCCTTTTCCCGCAGTGTTATGCTGTCTTACATCGTCATTCTAAAGCATCAGCGTGAAAAAATACAGCTTTTTTCTTCCTCCGCGGACATATGATAACACCGGCGGCAGCGGAAATACAGAACGGGAGCGGAAAAATACAGGCTTTTATTTCGCCTGGTATCCGGAATTGCGCCGGCAGGCATGAAAAAAAGGTTGACAAGTATATTTATATTTGATAAAATACATTTGTATCAAACGCAAAGGAGGGCGGCCGCGAATGAATGACGACGAATATGCGGTGCTGAAGCTTTCCAATCAGCTGTGCTTTCCTCTTTACGCTGCTGCCAGAAACGTCACCGGCCTCTACACGCCATGGCTGAAACCGTTGGGCCTGACCTATACGCAGTATATCGTTTTTCTGGTGCTGTGGGAGAAGGACGGTATCTCTGTCACTGAGATCGGTGAAAAGCTGATGCTGGATAACGGAACGCTTTCACCGCTTCTGAAAAAGCTGGAACAGGCCGGATATGTGAAGAGAAGCCGGAGCACTGAGGACGAACGCATCGTCGTGATTACACTGACCGAAGCGGGAAGGGCGCTGCGGGAAAAGGCGAAAGACATCCCGTACAAAGTCGGCAGCTGCATTGATCTTGCCCCGGAAAAAGCGCGGTCACTCTACATGCTGCTCTATGAACTGCTGGACAAACAAAAAAAGAAAAATATGGAAGGAGAAACGGAAAATGAAGACAGTCTATGATTTCACAGTGAAGAACAGGCAGGGGCAGGATGTAAGCCTGTCGGAGTATCGGGGAAAGGTTCTGCTGATCGTCAATACGGCAACCGGCTGCGGCTTTACCCCTCATTATGAGCCTCTGGAGGCCATGTACAGGGAGCTGAAGGAACAGGGTTTCGAGATTCTGGATTTCCCCTGCAACCAGTTTGCCAATCAGGCGCCCGGCAACGCTGATGAAATCCATGAATTCTGCACACTGAAATTCGGCACCGAGTTCCCGCAGTTTGCCAAGATCGACGTGAACGGCGATACCGCCGATCCGCTGTTTGCGTACCTTGCCGCCGAGAAGCCGTTTACTGGTTTCGGCAAGGGGATCAAAAACGCGGCGCTCAATACGTTCGCCGCCATGAATAACAAGAAGTTCGGCGAAAAAACCTACATCGGATGGAACTTCACCAAATTCCTGGTGGACCGCGAAGGCAAGGTAATCGCAAGGTTTGAGCCCACCGAGGACATGAAGAACGTCCGGGACGCGGTCGCCGCCGCGCTGTAATCCGCGGACGGTTCATGGAGGACTGATCAGTATGACGATCCTGGAAGCAATTGACGCGCGTCATTCCGTACGGGCCTATCAGGACAAACCGATCGACCCGGAAACCCGCCGGCAGCTGGACGGGTTTGCGGCGGCCTGCAATCAGGAATCCGGGCTGAATATTTTCATTCGCTATGACGATCCGGACGGCTTTGATTCCAGGCTGGCCCATTACGGCCGGTTCAGGAATGTGCGGAACTATATCGTGCTTTCCGGAAAGAAGAGCGACGACTTTGAATTTCTGTGCGGATACTACGGAGAAAAAATGGTCCTGTTCGCGCAGCAGCATCACCTGAACACCTGCTGGGCAGCGCTGACATTCAACAAAAAGAAAGTCAAAGCGTTGATTCCCGCCGGTGAAACGCTCTGCATGGTGATTGCCCTCGGTTACGGGGAAACACAGGGAACCTCCCGTAAAAGCAAATCAGCCCGGGATGTCGTGGAAACTCCCTGCGATCTGCCATGGTTCAGCCAGGGAATCGAGGCCGCGCTGAAAGCTCCGACCGCGGTGAACCAGCAGAAATTCCGGTTCAGCCTGAGAAACGGCAGTCCGTTCATCAGCGTCAGGGGAATCGGTTCCATGACGAAAGTCGATCTCGGAATTGTCGCGTACCATTTTGAAGCCGCGTCCGGAAAAAAGGTCCTGCACTGAGCACCGCTTCCGGCGGCGAAGGCACCGCGGCCTTTGTGAATGAAGCGATCAAAGCCCGCTGCGCCGGATAATCCTCTGATACCTTCAGGGACCGGGAACGCATGAATGCGTTCCCGGTCCCTCTGTTTATCTCCGGATGCCCAGCACTTTCCGGATTTCCTTTTCTCCCGCGGACGGATAAAACCGGCGGACCTGTTCCTCAATCCTCTCCAGGGATTTCTCCGGCGGTTCGCTGACGCTGTTCACCGCGTCATATCCCCATTTAGTTTCCGGGGTCATGAAGGACGGCAGATGCCAGCCGTATTCAATCCCGCGCCTGTTCTTCTTCTGCCGGAATCCGCTGATCAGCAGGAAGGACTGCATCTGCAGATCGATCAGCACATTGTCGAAACCTTTCTGCACCGCGGACTTCTTCCGCAGCTCCCCGGACATCATTTCGAGCCCGACCGCGTCCCCGTCAAGTTCCAGCGTATCGAGGATTCTTTTGGCCGTGCCTTTCATTTTTCCGTCTTCATACATTCCTTCATAGTCATAGCCGTCCCGGCGGTAATTGGCAAAGGCCCCGAACCAGGGTTTTGAAATGAATCCCGCTTTGCGGTCAAAAAACTTGCCGTAGGCGATGTCTTCCCGCGCCGCGATCTCCATCCGCCAGACCCAGGGATCGGTTTCGGGGCGGTCTGACCACCAGTCCCAGGCAAACGTATGCTCTTCCACGGAAAAACCCGGAATTTCCGTCGCAAAAAGTGAAAGAAAGCCGACCTCATGGATTGTCCGGACCACATCCTCCGCGGAGCGGAACCGGGACGGGTCATCCCGCCTGCATCCTTTTAAATTCCAGTCACTGTCCATCGTTTCTGTAACACCTCACTGCAGGTTCCCTTTTATCCTGCCGGTTTCCTGCTCCCCGGATATTATCGGTCCACCAGGCGCCGCCGGTTGATCCATCCGCCTTTTTTATAATAGATGACCAGCGCGGTGCTGGTAATTGTCCAGGATACGGTATAGGAAAGGCAGAGGGACAGCAGCGTCCCGAAGTTTGTAAACACCACCGCGATCCAGATTACCCGGAACAGGCAGATCCCGATTCCGATAATCACCACCGGGTATACGGCGTCGCCGACCCCTCTCAGCACAGCGGACAGCACTTCCACCAGTACCCAGGTGAAATAGAAGGGCACAAAATAGGACATCACCGTATAGGTGGTCTCCACGACCGCCTCGTCCGGCGTCAGCAGCCGCAGCAGGGGAATCGCGCTGAGCATCAGTCCCGCGCTGACCACGATTGTCAGCACAAAGTGAATAATCAGTCCCTGCCGTACGCACTGCCGGACCCGGTCTGTCCGGCCGGCTCCGTAGTTCTGCGCGATAAAGCTGGTGATCGCCGCGCCCATGGCGTTGCTGACCGCCCAGTACAGCCCGTCCGTCTTTCCGCTCATCGCCCAGGAAGCGACCACCACCGTCCCCAGGGAATTGACCGCGACCTGGATAATCATATTGGAAACGCTGTACATGGAGGACTGCAGTCCGGCCGGAATTCCCAGCCGCAGCATATTGACCAGGTAAACCCCTTTCACCCCCAGTTCCCGGACCGTCAGCCGGTACGGCTGATCCCCCCGGGCCAGCTGCCGGGTCAGCAGCGCTGTGTTCACCACCTGGGCCGCCACCGTGGCAACGGCCACGCCGGCAATTCCCCAGCCGAAAACAATCACGAACACAGCGTCCAGCACAATATTCAGCACACACCCCGCGACCATGAACAGGAAGGGATGGAAGGAATCCCCCAGCGCCCGCAGGATGCTTGATTCCATGTTCAGGATCATCACGAACGGGACGCCCAGGAAATAGATCCGAAGATAAAGCACCGCACCTTCTATGGTTTCCTCCGGCGTATTCAGCAGGCGCAGCAGGGCGGGAGACGCCGCGAGGCCCAGAGCCATCAGCCCCAGTCCGAACAGTCCCATCATCGTTACGGCGCTGCCGATCGCCCGGTTCAGGTCTTCCATCCTGCCGGCGCCGTAAATCTGCCCGATCACGACGGACGAAGCAGCCGTCATCGCGACAAAAAAGCCCACCAGCACATTGATGATCTGGGCGGAGCTTCCGCCCACCGCCGCCAGCGCGTGCGTGCCCACATAGCGCCCGACGATCAGCCCGTCCACTGCGTTGTACAGCTGCTGGATAATCGTCCCCGCCGCAATCGGGAGAAAGAAAATCAGGAGTTTCCGCCACACGCTTCCCTCAGTCAGGTCGGCTCTGTCTGCTGTGTTTCTCATTTTTCAAACCACCGCCCGGAAAATTCGGCGACTGCCTCCGCAAGTTTTTTGATTTCCCAGTTCGTCGCGTTCACCGTCAGGTCAAAGGAGCTTCCGTCCGCGGCGCTTTTCCCGGTCAGTATCTCCCGGATCTGCCGCCGGTTCCGGTCGATCCGGCGGATATTCCGGAGGATTTCCTTCTCTGTCAGCCGCTCCGCCGGTTCCTTTCGCTCTTCATACCGGGCGCACCGCGCGAGCCGGCTCTGCATATCCGCGCACACGAAGATGCGGAAGGGATTTTCGTCATGCAGGATAACGTCCGCGTCCCGCCCGACGATCACGCAGTCATTGCCTTCCGCCGCAATTTCCCGGATGATCTCCCGCTGCCGCACCAGCACCTCCGTATGCCGCCAGCTTCCGCCCGCCGGCTGCCGGAAGCTGTTCCGGTACGTCAGCTGATACTGGTGCCATCCGTGTCCGCTCAGCACCTTATGCACGTAATCCGGATCCAGCCCCTGTTTTTCGGAGAGCATCTGAATGATTTCCCGGTCATAATAATCCCATCCCAGCAGGTCCGAAAGCCTTTTGCCCAGTTCCCTGCCTCCGCTGCCGAACTGCCGGCTCACTGTAATGATTTTAGCCACAGGCGCTTTTCATCTCCTTCTGTTATCCCGCGGTCCGGCATCCTGTGTGCCGTCTTTCCGTCTTCCGGGGCCTCAGGGAACTCCTCCGCAGCATGAAAAGACTCTTTTCTTTTTTGCTTTCTGACCTCCGCGGTTCTTCCCATAGAATAACACACAGCGCTTCTCCCGGCAACAGAAAACCGGCGCCGCGGCACAGGAAAAACCCCGGCAGAACGCTGCCGGGGAAACGATCGGAGTCTTTGCCGCTTTTTCAGCTGTCATACAGAAAGGAACGCGACATTGCGCGCCTTCCGGCTCTGAATCACAGCTGCCGGACCGCCTCAAAGCCTTTTTCCAGATCGGCGATAATATCGTCAATGTGCTCCGTACCGATGGACAGACGGATCGTGCTGGGCCGGATTCCCTGGTCCAGCAGTTCCTCTTCCGTCAGCTGGGAGTGGGTGGTGGAAGCCGGATGGATCACCAGGCTCTTCACGTCCGCCACGTTGGCCAGCAGGGAGAAGATCTCCAGATGGTCAATGAACGCCCATGCTTCCTTCTGCCCGCCTTTGATCTCAAAGGTAAAAATGGAAGCGCCGCCGTTCGGGAAATAGCGCTGATAAACCGCGTGATCCGGATGGTCCGGCAGAGAAGGATGGTTAACCTTCTCCACCAGCGGATGCTTCGCCAGATATTCCACAACCCTCTTCGTGTTCTCCGCGTGCCGGTCCAGCCGGAGGGAAAGCGTTTCCACACCCTGCAGCAGCAGGAAGGCGTTGAACGGGGAAATCGACGCGCCGGTATCCCTCAGCAGGATCGCCCGGATATAGGTTACGAATGCCGCCGGGCCCACCGCGTCATAGAAGGATACGCCATGATAGCTCGGGTTCGGATCCGCGATGCCCGGATATTTTCCGCTGGCTTTCCAGTCGAACTTTCCGGATTCCACAATCACGCCGCCCAGCGTCGTACCGTGGCCGCCGAGGAATTTTGTCGCTGAATGAACCACGATATCCGCTCCGTGCTCGATCGGCCGGATCCAGTAGGGCGTGCCGAAGGTATTGTCGATCACCAGCGGAAGGCCATGCCTGTGAGCAATTTCAGCGATCGCGTCAATATCCGGGATGTCGCTGTTCGGGTTGCCCAGCGTCTCCAGATAAACCGCGCGGGTGTTCTCTTTGATCGCGCCTTCAACCTCCCGCAGGTCATGGGCATTCACGAAAGTGGTTTCCACGCCGTACTGGGGCAGCGTATGCTCCAGCAGGTTGAAGCTGCCACCGTAGATCGTCTTCTGGGCCACGATGTGCCCTCCGTTGGCCGCCAGCGCCTCGATCGTGTAGGTAATGGCCGCCGCGCCGGAAGCCACCGCCAGCGCCGCGCTGCCGCCCTCCAGCGCTGCCACGCGCTTTTCCAGCACGTCCTGCGTGGAGTTGGTCAGCCGTCCGTAGATATTTCCGGCATCCGCCAGGCCGAAGCGGTCCGCGGCGTGCTGACTGTTCCGGAACACATAGGAGGTCGTCTGGTAAATCGGTACGGCGCGGGCGTCGGTCGCCGGATCGGGCTGTTCCTGTCCCACGTGAAGCTGCAGGGTTTCGAATTTATAATTACTCATTGTTTTCTCTCCTTTTTATCATTCATATTTTATCCGCGGCAGAGCATAAAAAAGCGGGGGCTTTCGAAAGCTCCCGGGCATTCAGCGGTCAGACCGGCGCTGTTTTCAGCACCGTATCATCCTGAGGCGCGTGGCAATCAGGCCGGACGCCTCCGCCATGGAACATGCCCGGGAGATAAGCATTCGACAACACATTCTGCACTGTCCGAGACCGCTCTTCCTGAACATGAACCGCGCCTCCCTTCGTATGAATTGTCCGTATAATATCACTATTAACCTACTATGTCAATAGGTTTAATGATTTTTTTCGGAAAAAATCAGAAAACGGCAGACCCGCCGGCCTGCCGTTTTCCGTCAGAGCAGATTGCGCTGGATTTTTCCTGAAATCGTCTTGGGAAGTTCCTCCCGGAACACGATTTTGCGCGGATACTTGTAAGGCGCGGTATGCTCCTTGACATATTTCTGGATTTCCTTTTTCAGTTCCTCGGTGCCTTCCGTGCCCTTGGTCAGCACGATGGACGCCTTGACGATCTGGCCGCGGATCTCATCCGGCTCCGCCGACACGCCGCATTCCAGCACGTAGGGTAGCTCCATGATGACGCTTTCGATTTCGAACGGCCCGATCCGGTATCCGGAGGACTTGATCACGTCGTCAATCCGGCTGACATACCAGAAATAGCCGTCCTCATCCCGCCAGGCGGTGTCGCCCGTATGATACATTCCGTCGTACCAGGCGTCCTTCGTCTTTTCCTCGTCCAGGTAGTATTCCCGGAACAGGCCGCAGGGAACGCTGTCCTTCGTGCGGACGACGATCTCGCCCACTTCGCCGTTCGGCACCGGATTGCCCTCCGGGTCCACGATATCCACATCGTACTGCGGATTCGCCTTGCCCATGGAACCGATCCGCGGCACGCCGCCGAACAGGTTGCCGATCGTCAGCGTCGTTTCCGTCTGCCCGAAGCCTTCCATGATCTTCAGGCCGGTCGCCTTTTCGAACTGGCGGAAAACCTCCGGATTCAGCGCTTCGCCCGCCGTGGTCATGTGATGGATGGAGGACAGGTCGTAATTCGCCAGGTCCACCTTGATGAACATCCGCAGCATCGTGGGCGGCGCGCAGAACGTCGTGATGTTGTAATGCCTGAACATCGGCAGGATGTCCGCCGCGTCAAATTTGTCAAAATCGTATACGAACACAGCGCCTTCGCACAGCCACTGTCCGTACAGCTTGCCCCACAGGGATTTGCCCCACCCCGTGTCGGAAATGGTAAAGTGGAGTCCGTCCCGTTCGCAGCAGTGCCAGTATTTCGCCGTCACATAATGCCCCAGGGCGTAGGTATGCTTGTGGGCCGCCATCTTCGGGTTGCCCGTCGTGCCGGAGGTGAAGAACATCAGCGCGATATCGTCGCCGCAGGAGCTGTCATCCTGCCGGTGGAACCGTCGCGTGAACAGCGGGTATTCCGCGTTCAGGTCATGCCAGCCTTCCCGGCTGCCGTTCACCAGGATCAGCGTCTGTACGCTGGGGCATTTCGCCGCCGCGCGCTCGGCGATCTCCGCGGTATCCCCGTCAGCGGTGCATACCAGCGCCTTTACACCCGCCGAATTGAAGCGGTATTCAAAGTCGTGCTCCTTCAGCTGGTTGGTCGCCGGGATCGCGATGGCGCCCAGTTTATGCAGCGCCACCATGGCAAACCAGAACTGGTAGTGCCGCTTCATGACCAGCATCACCCGGTCGCCCCTGCGGATCCCCAGGGAGGTGAAATAGTTGGCAAACTGGTTGGAAGCATCCTTGACGTCCTTGAACGTGAAGCGCCGCTCCAGATGGTTCCGGTCCACATACAGCATCGCCAGCTTTTCCGGATACTTCCGCGCGATTTCATCCACGATGTCAAAGCCGAAGTTGAACGTATCCGTATGTTTGAAGCTGATGGCGGTCAGGCGTCCCTGCGCGTCCTCCTCCGCGTCGATGAACTTCTCGGCGATCAGGTGCGTTTCCTCCGGCCGGGCCTTTACCTGCACCTCCACTTCCTCAACCGCCGCGGGCGCTTCACCGGGAAGCACCACCGCGCAGAAGACGCAGTCCGTACCTTCCACGGCGATCATGCCGTGCGGCAGGGAGGAATTGTAGTAGATGCTGTCCCCCTCGTGCAGGATTTCCGTATGCTCGCCGACCTGCACCTTCAGGCTGCCCTGCAGCACCAGGTCGAATTCCTGGCCCCGGTGCGTCGTAAGGTGGATCGGTTCATTCTGCTGCTTTTCGGAGTACTCATACCGGACCCAGTAAGGCTCGGCAATCTTATCCCTGAACTTGGGCGCCAGGTTGGAAATGGCGATGCCTTCCTCCCGGGCAGTGGATTCACCCTTGCCCCGCCGCGTAACGGTGTAGGAGGACAGATAGGCGTTCTGGCCTTCCAGCAGCTCCGTCAGCTCCATGTTGAAAGCCTGCGCGGATTTGTAGATAAAAGTGAAAGGCATATCCGTATTGCCGGCTTCGTACAGCTTGTATTCCTCAGGGGTGACCTCGGTCTTCTCCGCCATTTCCTCCTGGGTCCAGCCGAGAATCTCCCGCATTTCACGCAGGCGGGAAGCGACGGCGCTGAGCTGAGCAAGATCTGTCTGGGTATTCATGGTGGGGCGCTCCTTTCAAAATAAATGACCCGTCTCGCTTTGAGACGGGTCATGATGACTCGCGGTACCACTCAAATTGCGCGGAATTTCCGCGCCTCTTCAGGCACTGACATGCCCTATGCCTTTACGCAGCAATCACGGGGGACGCCTACTGGGGGGTAAGCCTTTCGGATCTCCGGCTCGGAAGGGATGGGATGAAGCTTCAGCCCGCCGGTTCACACCATTCCCGGCTCTCTGCGGGGCCTCCCGCTGTTCCGTCTTCGTCACAGCCTTGTATGAAATTATGCGAATTCTATCACAGGAAGGCCATGCTGTCAATCCCGGCCGGATGTATTTTGCCTGTTTTCCAATTACCTATCGGAAAGACAGGTAAAAGATTGACCAGGCGACTGCCTCTGTGGCATAATGCTTTCATCCGGTTCCGGCAGGAACCTTCGAACCTGAAATCAGGAAGGCAGGGAGCGCGAAGCATGTTGAACCAGTTTTCCAGAACACAGCTTCTTTTCGGCCCGGAAGCCATGGAAAAACTCCGGCAGATCCGGGTGGCGGTTTTCGGAATCGGCGGAGTCGGCGGCTATGCGGTGGAAGCGCTGGCGCGCTCCGGCGTCGGCGCGCTGGACCTGATCGACGACGACCGGGTATGCCTGACAAACCTGAACCGCCAGCTCCACGCCACCCACAAGACCATCGGACAATACAAGGTGGACGCCGCGGAAGAGCGGATCCGCGACATCAATCCGGACTGCACCGTGCGTACATACAAGACCTTCTTCCTGCCGGACACGCGGGATCTGTTTGATTTTTCGCAGTATGACTATGTCCTGGACGCGATTGATACGGTTTCGGGAAAACTGGCGCTGGCTGAAACCGCCGCCGCGGCGGGAACGCCGATTATCAGCAGCATGGGCGCCGGAAACAAGACGGATCCGACCGCTTTCCGGGTGGCGGATATCTATGAAACCTCCGTCTGCCCGCTGGCGCGCGTCATGCGTTCCGAATGCCGCAAGCGCGGCATCCGCAGCCTGAAAGTCGTCTATTCAACGGAGCCTCCGGTCCGCCCGTCTGAGGATCCTTCCATCAGCTGCAGAAGCGGGTGCGTATGCCCTCCGGGCACACGGAAATGCACGGTCCGGCGGGACATTCCGGGTTCAACCTCCTTTGTGCCGTCCGTCGCGGGACTGATTATGGCTGGAGAAGTGATAAAGGATCTGGTGAACGGAGCTCATCCTTCAAGAATCTCTCCCAGTACCTGATCCAGCTTCCGGATCAGCGTTTCCGATTCAGGCTTTCCTGACAGAAGGTCCCGGAGCGGACGCGCCCATTCCGCGTGCGGAATGCTGCGGATGGCAGGCTCAGTCCGCAGGATTGCCTCCTTCTTCAGGCTGCCCAGCTTCGCGTTCGGAACGGGCGTCAGACGTTTCTTTTTTTCAGAATGCGCGTATTTTCGTCAGGTTTGTATCGTCAGCATCTGCTCCAGCGTTCCGTCGTCCGGGAAAACCATCATATCCCGCACCTGCAGGCGTACCTCCCTGCCTGTTTCCAGCGTATCGTACAGCCAGCCTCCGGCGATCACGCGCACGGAAGTGTCTCCGATCCGCACCCGGCAGTCGCTCACATCGCCGAGATAATAGCACGTTTCCAGGACGCCGCGGAGCGGTCCTTCCTCCGCAAAAATGATATTCTCCGGCCGGATTCCCACATCTACCTTTCCTCTGCAGCTGCCGCTGTAAGGCAGGGACTGTCCGCCCAGAGCGGGAAATACGACGCGCCCTTCTTCCGCCGATCCCCGCAGAAAGTCCACCTTCCCCAGGAAATCCGCCACAAACTGGTTCCGGGGATGGTTATAGATTTCCTGCGGTGTGCCGCTCTGCTGGACAACGCCCCGGTTGATCACAAAGATCCGGTCGCTCATGGCCATGGCTTCTGTCTGGTCATGCGTCACATAAACCACCGTGATCCCAAGTTTCCGCTGAATTTCCTTGATTTCAAACCGCATGGATTCCCGGAGTTTCGCGTCCAGGTTGCTCAGCGGTTCGTCCAGCAGCAGCAGATCCGGTTCCGCCACCAGCGCCCTCGCCAGGGCGACCCGCTGCTGCTGGCCGCCGGACAGCTGGCTGGGGAGCCGGTCCGTGTACCGGCTCAGATGGACGATCTCCAGTACGCGGTTCACTTCCTCCCGGATCCTGTTCCGGTCCTGCTTCCGGATGCGCAGCGGATACGCCGCGTTTTCAAACACGTTCATATGCGGCCAGACGGCATAGTTCTGAAAAACCATGCCGAGATTCCGCTTTTCCGGCGGAACGAATACCTTCTTCCCGGAAACTGCCCGGCCGTCGATATACACTTCTCCGGAGGTCGGCTTTTCAAAGCCGGCAATAATACGCAGCAGCGTCGTCTTTCCGCACCCGGACGGCCCCAGCAGCGTGACAAACTCGCCGTCCCGGATGGATTCGTCAAAATCCTGCAGCACCGTATTGTTCCCGAATGCTTTGGTTACGTGGCTGATGGTTACGGTTGACATCGGTTTCCGTCCTTTCCTGTTTCAGGCAGCCGGCCGGCTTATATGGAGAATTCGCCTTTGGTCAGCCGGTTGAGCACACCGTTGAGCGCGATGACGATCAGCAGGATTCCGAACGCCATGGCGCAGCTCATGGGCTGGCTGGTATAGGTCCAGTACTCGTAAAGCTGGACGCCGACGGTTTTGGTGGTTGAGGAATACAGCAGCGTGGTCATGGAAAGCTCATAAAAACTCGGAATAAAAATCAGGAACCACCCCGCGGCGACAGACGGGAAAATCAGCGGCCCGGTGATCTTCCACATGGTGCGCAGCCACCCTGCGCCGGAGATCTGGCTGCTTTCCTCCAGTGAAACGTGAATCTGGCTCATGGCGGAAACCACCGTGCGCATCCCCATCATCATGTACTTGATCAGGTACGCGGCAATCAGAATCCACGCCGTATTGTAAATATTGATACCGAAGTTCCCGCGCATCGTCATGATCAGTCCCAGGGCGATAACCACGGAAGGCGTGCCGGAACCCAGCGTGATCAGAAAGTTCGGGATCGACCGCCCGCGGATCCGGGTACGCTGCAGCAGGTATCCCATGACACAGGCGACCGCCAGGCCAACCGTAGCCGTCACGGACGCGTAGATCAGGGAGTTCTTCAGGCAGCCGAGCGTCTCGCTTCCGCTGAACACAGCCGTCCAGTTGGCGGTCGTAAAGTTCATCGGATCAAACATGCTCTTTCCGACGTCCGTCTTAAAGGAGGTCGACAGAATCGTGGCAAAGGGAATCACCACCATCACAACCGCAAACAGGAAAACCAGCGCCGTCAGCGGAATCCGCCAGCGGCGGAGGTCCACCGTCGCCGGCTGGACGGACTTCCCCGAAACCGTGATATACTGCTTTTTTGCCAGTATCCCGTCCGAAACAAAAAGGATCGCCATGGCTGTCAGCATCAGGAAACCCGCCAGGCCGATCGCGTCGTTCAGGTTTTTCTGCCCCATGGAAACATATTCCACAATGCGGGTTGTGACTGTATTGACATTCCCCGGCGTTCCTACAATGGACGGAATGCCGTAGCAGCTGGCCGCACTGACAAACACCAGCAGCGCGCCCGCAATCAGGGAAGGCATCATCATCGGCAGCGTCACCGTAAAGACCGTTTTCAGCGGGGAAGCCCCGGAAATCCGGCCGGCTTCCTCCAGGGAAGGATCCATTTTCTCCATCGCCCTGCTGACGGTAATAAAAGCATAGGGGTAGTAAAACGTCGTCAGGACCCAGATCATCCCGGGCAGCGTGTAAACATTCAGGGGACCGGGCGCGCTGCTCAGGCCGAACAGTGCCCGCAGCCACTGGTTTATGATCCCCGCGTTCGGGTTCAGCAGCCGCTGCCACGCCATGGCGCCCACATAGGGAGGAACCATATAGGTCATCACAAAAAGGGCGCGGAAAAAGCGTTTTCCGTACAGATTCGTCCTTCCGACAAGCCAGGCGAGCGGGCACGCAACCGCCGTGCCGAGAATCATGGTCGCAAACCCGGCGATCAGCGTATTCTTCAGCGCTTCCCGGTTCATGGAATCGCTGAACAGGCGGCGTACGGTTTCCAGTGAAAAAGTACCCTCCGGAAACAGTCCCCGGATCAGTGTATAAATCACCGGAAGCACCTGGAAAACCAGCAGGAAATCCACTATCAGCAGAATAGCAATCCATTTGATGTTCATCCGCCACTGCCGGTCCGCCGCCATCAGCAGCGCAAGCATCAGCGCGTCCAGCATCAGCAGGATCCCCAGCAGGATCACAGTCCGGCTGTTGCTGACGATCAGCTTCCGGAACCAGGACATTCCACCGCTGGCCGCGATCCGGAAAGCGGTGAGCTGATCCTCTTTGTTCCGGATATTTTTCTTCAGATCCCTGGCGTGCTCCGCCGCCGGTCCGTCCGCGCCGCTCAGGTCTGTGATCAGCAGGCGCATCAGCATTTCATTCCGTGCCGTTCCGGAAAGGCCTCCCGCCGCGTCCCCCGCCTCCGCCGGCAGCGGGCGGTTTCCGTCCCCCATGCAGCGAAGCAGTTCCTGCCGGAAAGCAGCCCGGCCCGCCGCCGGAATCCCGGCAACCGTCTTCCGGACCGAAGCGGTCACTTTGGGGCCGTTTACCATCCCGTACGCGTACAGCAGCCTGCAGGCCGTTTCCGTTTTCTTCTCCCCGGCTTCCTTCGCCAGCGCCTCGGCTTCCTCTCCGGCACCGTCCCGCACGCTGTTCCAGGTTTCCCGCAGCAGGGAAAGCATGGCGGTTTCCGCCGCATCCCGCTCTTCGCCGCCAAGCGCCTGCAGATCCGCCGACAGACCGTCTTCCCAGGCAGCGGACACATCCTGAGAAAGTACGTAAACCGCCTGCCAGCTTTCTTCGGATTTCAGGACGCCGTCTGAGAGGCTGCGCTGTCCCCACACCCCGAGAAGCACAAAAACCAGACCCAGCAGAAAGAATACTGCCAGGCCGGTTTTCGTGATCCGCGGAGCGTTTCGGCGCTCCCTTCCCGTTTTATTCATGTCAATCTCCGCTTACGCCGGCGCTTTCCTTTACTGGGTAACCTTTCTCGCCCAGAGTTCCAGAATCGCTTCACGGTCCCGGTAGGCTTTCTCCCAGTCCACGCCGATATCCTTCCCGATCAGCTCGTCCGTACTTACGGAACCTGCCGGCTCGCCGACATTTTTCAGCGTGGAGTGCATGTTCCCCTTCACGATCATCGCCTGCCCTTCCGGGCTCAGGAACCACTGCGCCACCGCTTCCGCCGCGTCGATATTGGCGTTCTTTGAGAACTCCTCGGCCACAATCATGACGTTGGAGGGGATCAGCACCACGCCGTCCTCCGGATAGATGATCTCCACATTGGGATTCGTATTGCCCTTGGCGGCCTCGTCGCCGATATAGTTGAGCACGGTCTCCTCCAGCGTCATCAGAACCGCGCAGTCCTTTCCCTGCAGGGAAGCGATCGCCTGCGGACCGGAATCCCGCTTGACATTGTTTTCCCGCAGCTTGTCCAGGTATTCCTCGCCGTACTTGTCCGTCAGGGCGACAACCGCCGCATAGGAGGTTCCGCTGGTGGCGGGATCGCCCATGCTGATATAGCCCTTCAGAGACGGATCATACGCGAAATCCCTGAACGTCTTCGGAACGGTGATTCCCTCGTTCGCCCACGTATCCTTCATCTCCGGATCATACGCCAGCACCATGTTGCACACCCGCACGGGATACCAGGTCCCGTCCGGATCGTACGGAAACCGAAGCAGGTTCTCCGCGTCCTCCAGCGCAAAGGAATGCAGATAATCGTATTCCTTCAGTTCCAGCGAGAAGGCAGGTTCCGCCACCATGAGCATATCGCAGCCCAGCGCCTGGTTCCTTCCATCCCCCATCTCCCCGTAGATCTTGGTGATCAGCTGCCCGCTGCCGCTTCTGAAAAAGAAGCTGCCGCCATTCCCGGGGGTCAGGTTCGGAAATTCCGCTTTCAGCGCCTCGTCCATCATTTCCACCACGTTGGCGTACATGGAAGTATAGATCACCAGCTCGCCTTCCACGTCCTCGTTGACAGCCAGCGCCGGAACACAGAATACCAGCCCCGCCAGAAACACCAGGATCCTGAAACAAACCTTCTTCATTGCCTTTTTCTCCTTCCGGTAATCCCGCATCCGCAGCTCCGCCGCGTGTTATGCCGCTTTCGCTTCATCGTGAAGCTTCTTGAATTTCGCGCTCTTGCTGTCCAGCATCGCGAAGGAGCTCTCCATGGGAATATCCTCCATGCCGGACTGAATATAATTCCGCAGTACGCCGACCAGAACAAAGGGACGGATGAACGCGGAGTGGATCATCGCCCAGACGATCACACCGGCCAGCACCGCTGCCGCGATCATCAGGGCCGTCGGACTGTTCAGCCAGGCAGGCAGCTTCTCGAGGGCGCCGTTGCGCGTGGCAGCTTCCGTAATCTCATTGAAAAGGCCGTTGAATGCAGCCGGAAAACCGGATGCGATCAGGTAGAAGAATCCGGAAAATACACCTCCGATTACTGCCAGGGACGCAAGCCCCATGCCGAAAACCCGTCCCATATTCTTCGCCAGCGTTTTGCCGTGCTTGAAGAACAGCACCGCGCCCTCCAGCGTGGCTTTGGCAGATTTGATTTCCTTCCGGTAGAACACCCAGCCCAGGCAGCAGTCGCAAAGATAGGAAATGACGACCTGCACCGCAGAACTGATCACGCTGCCCACGGTACCGCCGTTGTCCCCGCCGATGGCCTGGCCCGCGGCCGTAATACCGCGGCCGATCTGGTTGAAAATCCCCTTGATGATACTTGTCCCCGCAAAGAATGCCGCAACCGTCCCGAACCGGGATTTCACGATCCGGTTCCCCTCCGCAAGCACATCCCGCGGAAGCTCTCCCTCGGAAACACCTTTGGTCATCATGGCAATCTGGCCGGCTTTATACTTGTAGGAAACCCAGCGCAGGAATATCACCAGGGCCACCAGGCCGACCGCGGCGCCGATCAGGAGGCCGATCAGTCCCTTGTCCGTTGCCTTGTCGGCAATGAAAAAACCAGCTGCCGCCACCGCCGCCCATGCCACGAAGCCGAGGATATCCCAGAGAATCCGCCGGATCGAAAAACACAGCGTCGCTTTATAAACCTGTTTGTTGTCCATACCTTTCATACCCCGCATCCTTGTCTGATTTCGGCACTATTTTACTTTGCATCCGCACCGGTTGCAAGAGATTTATCCATATCCGCCGGAATAAAAACCGCCCGGCATCCCGGCAAGCCCGGATATACGGAAAAACCGGAAGGAGTGTTCCTTCCGGCGATGCTTTTCAGTCATCCGCGTCCGTTTCCGGGGCAGCTTCCTGCTCCGCCTGCACATCCGGGAAGGCGGAATAAATCGGCTTTTCCCCGCTGCCGCGCATATGGCGGCTGACATAATTCTTCGTGATTTTCATGACCTCTCCGGACAGGGCGATCACGCCGATCAGGTTCGGAATCATCATCAGGCCATTGAAGGTATCCGCCAGCTCCCAGGCCAGGTTGTCTCCCATGACCGCGCCGCCGAATACCAGCAGCACAAAAATCACCCGGTAGGGAATCGTCCGCTTTTCGCCCAGCAGGTATTCGCACGCCTTTGTGCCGTAGTGGCTCCAGCCCAGCACGGTCGAGAAAGCAAACAGCATAATGGAGATCGCGATAAAGGCGGATCCGGCAAAGCCGAACTGCTTGTCAAACACAGAGGATACCAGGTTGGCCTTCGTCAGCTCCAGGGTCACGCCGGCGCTGTTCACATAGGTTTCACTTACCAGCCTGCCGGTGTCCAGGTTGAACAGTCCGGAGGAAAGCACCGCGAAGGCGGTCAGCGTGCAGACCACGATCGTATCCGCGAACACCTCGAAGATGCCCCACATGCCCTGTTTCACCGGTTCCTTCACATTGGAATTGGAGTGCACCATAACGGAGGAACCGAGGCCGGCTTCATTGGAAAACACACCGCGCTTCATGCCCATTTCAATCGCGAGCTTGATCCCGTATCCCACGACGCCGCCGGCCGCGGCCTCCATGGCAAAGGCGCCCCGGAAAATGGAGCCGAACACGGCGCCGACATGGGAAATATTGATAAAGAAGAGCGCGATGGTCCCCGCCATGTAAAGAATCACCATGAAGGGAACGATCTTTTCCGTCACCGCGGCAATCCGCTTCAGGCCGCCCACCACCACAAGGCCGACCAGCACCATGATCACCGCGCCGGTCACCCAGGTGGGCACGCCGAACACCGCGTCCATATTCCCTGAAATGGAATTCACCTGCGTCATATTGCCGATTCCGAAGGAAGCAATCAGGCAGAATACGGCAAACAGGCCGGCCAGTACCCTGCCGATCGTTTTGCAGCCCTTCCTGGAACCGAGGCCGTCCCGCAGATAGTACATCGCGCCGCCGGACCACTCACCCCTGGAATTCTTCCGGCGGTAATAGATTCCAAGTACATTCTCGGAATAGTTGGTCATCATGCCCAGGAAAGCCATCACCCACATCCAGAACACCGCGCCGGGGCCGCCGATCAGAATCGCGCCGGCCACGCCGACGATATTGCCGGTACCCACCGTAGCCGCCAGCGCCGTGCACAGGCTCTGGAACTGCGAGATGCTCCGGTCCCGGGTATGGGTCGTAACGTGTTTATCCTTAAAAACCGCGCCGATGGTCTTTTTGATCCAGTGGCCGAAATGCGTTACCTGGAACACTTTGGTCAGCACGGTCATCAGCACGCCGACAAACGCGAGCAGCGCAAGCGCGGGAATTCCCCACACAACCCCGTTCACCGCGTCGTTCACCTTTGCCACGCCGTCGAGGAAGCCGCCTTCTGCCGCGGCGCCCGCGGCGAGCCCAAGGCTCCCCAGCAGCATTCCCGCAAATCCGGCTCTTTTCAGATACATTCCGCCCCGCCTCCAGTCAGTCTCAACTGAAAAACGTCCCCGAGCAAAGCCCGAAGACGCCCTTGTCTCTTGCGAAAAGTATACAACCCGCCGGATTCCCTGTCTATTCCTCCCGTTGTCCGAACAACGAAAAAACATTCGTGCCGCTTACTGTTCAATCACCAGAATCTGCACTTTGTCCGGGCCTTCCAGCCGGACGCAGCGCAGCCCGGTGTATACATCCTGCCCGATCTCCCCCACCGGGATTCCGTTTTCCCGCAGGCGGCGGACCACAGGTTTCAGGCGGCGCACCGTCAGCGTGAGCATCTGGGGCGGGAGCGACGTTTCCCGGTTGGCGCACCGTACCTCCATCTGCATTCTTCCCATCTGCAGGAGCATATCGGTTCCCGGTGAATCCAGCGGAACGATCTGTTTCACCAGACGGAACCCAAGCTTCATGATATAGAAATCCCAGATTTCCTCCTCATTGGCCGCAAGAATCGTGGCGCGCGTCAGTCCCATCCGGCGGGCAAAAGGGTAAAGCGTACGTGTTTTCGCATTTCGCTTCCACCGCCTGTAGGCTTTCACTTCCCGGCGCCAGTCCGGATGCGTCACCACATACGCTACGGAAATGAACAGAAACTGCCCGATAATTCCGCCGGCGGTGTTGGAAACCAGATCGTCCATATCATAGAAACCACGGCGGAAAATAAGCTGCAGGTTTTCCGTCGCGAGGGAAAGCACGAAGCAGGCGGCGGCCGGGCGGAAGCGCACCCTGTTCCTGAACCAGGCAAACAGGTAAGGCAGCAGGTAACCCATAGGAACAAACAGCATGATGTTCATATAAACCTGGGCAATATCCTCCGCCTTGACAACCTCGATATGGCTGAAAGCGGAAAACCCTTCCGTGAAAAGCGCGCCGATGAAGCCCAGGAATCCGTAATCGATCCTTACGGCGTTCTGGAGGTCTGAAAACAGCGCTGTGTGCACCTGATAATCCTCCGTGGCGGAGCGGGAGAAAAAAACAATATATGCGACCGCCAGCAGATACACGCCGAAAACAGCGTACAGGACGCCCTGCCGGGTCCGCAGCAGCGTTTCCGCTTTGGGATTGCTGCTGACGCCTCCCTGCAGATTGATCCCAAGCTTTTTACAGATCTTCCGGTCCGCCCATGGCATCAGAAAAACCATCAGCAGCACCAGTGCCGTTACCGTCAGGTTTGTACTCAGGCTGTTCGCAAACGCTGTCATACCGCATCCTCCGACCTTCCGCTCCTGAAAGAAAAAGCTCTCACCGCTGCAGCGATGAGGGCCTGTTTTCCGTTTTTATTCCGGCACCGCTTCTCCGGCGCCGCTGTCCAGCCGCTGCCGGGCAACCAGATCCGCAAAAGCGCCTTTCCGGGCAATCAGTTCCTCATAGCTGCCTTCCTCGATAATGGCTCCCTGATCCATCACCAGGATCCGGTCACAGTTGCGGATCGTACTCAGCCGGTGCGCGATCACAATCCGGGTGCAGCGAAGCCTGTCCAGCGCGTCTGAAACCTTCTTCTGGGTCTTGTTGTCCAGGGCGGACGTCGCTTCGTCAAAGATCAGAATCTTCGGCTTCGGCGCAACCGCACGCGCAATCATCAGGCGCTGTTTCTGTCCGCCGGAAATGCCGCCCTGCCCCTCGGAAATAACCGTCTGCATTCCCATGGGCATCTCCCGGATATCCTGGGCAATTCCGGCTGTTTCCGCTGCTTCCCACGCTTCATTCAGCGTCAGCTGCGGCGCGGAAATGGTAATATTCGAGAAAATATCCCCCTGGAACAGCTGGCCGTTCTGGATTACGACGCCGATATGCTTCCGAAGGGACCGGGGATCCAGGGAACTCATCTCCCGCCGGTCATAGTAAATCGCGCCTTTTTCCGGTTTCTCGAACCCCAGCAGCAGGCGTACCAGCGTGGATTTTCCGCATCCCGTGCGCCCGACAATGGCCACATATTCCCCGGCCCGGATATTCAGGCTCAGGTCATTCAGCACATAGGGCGTATCGGGCTCGTACCGGAAGGTAACATGGCTCATTTCAATATGCCCGGTCACCTGATCCACAGGCTGTTTTTCCTCCGCGACCTCAGGTTCGGCCTTCAGGAGCGGTTCAGCCATTTCCAGCACAGGTTTGATGCTCGCCAGGGAAATCGCGATGCCGCTCAGCGCGGCAAAGGCTCCCGTCACATGCCCGTAGGCGGACTGGAAAGCGATATATTCGCTTTCGTTCACCCCGCTCTTCACCGCCAGGAAATAGAGCAGGATCGTTCCTCCCAGGGAGATAGCGCTCGTCAGCACCGTCTTCATCTTCAGGAACACCGGCGGATTGTACTCCAGCCGGGAGCTCCGGGCAAACAGACGGCCCCACCGGGCAAATACCCGTTTTTCAGACCCGGAAAGGCGGATCTTCTGTACACCGTTCAGCACGGCGTAGCTCATGCCCACCTCTTCCGCTTCCAGTTTCATCTTCTTCCGGCTGATTCCGATCTGAACCAGGGACGCTGCCATGCTCACCAGCACCGTAGCCAGAATCAGCAGAATTGAAGGCCACACCAGCGCGGGCGCGTAGCGGAAGATCTGCGTCACATACAGCAGGGATGTCAGGCTGGTAAGCCCTACGCCCAGGATGTAATCCAGGATCATTTTGCACAGGGAGGAAATACTGCCGGCCCGGCTGGACAGTTCACCGGATGAAAACTTCCGGAAAAAGCTTACCGGCAGCGACAGGATCCGTATCATTACGGATGCTTCCACCGCCTGGGACGTCTTCGTGTTGATCCGTTCCATCAGCAGCTGCCGCACAAGAGAAATCAGCTGGCTGGCAAACGCGCTGCTCAGCAGGAACACGGCCAGGCCGAACATCAGATTCAGATTCCGGCTCTTCAGCACCGTGCCGGTCACCAGATTGTAGATCCTGGGTTCGATAAAGCCGATCAGCTGCACAGCCAGTGTCGCCAGCAGGATCAGGATCACATCCCCTGTGCTGATGCTTTTCTTCATATACAGCAGCAGGTCCGGAATCCCGAGCTTTTTCATGGGCAGCGGCTGGTAGAAGCAGATCGCCTCCCGGGCGAACAGCTTCTCCCGTTTCCGGGTTACGCGGAGTTTCCGCCCTGTGACGGGATCCCGGTACCAGTATCCGGCCAGGGTTCCCGGCAGCAGCGCCACCGTCGTTCCCGTTTCCCGCATATATCCCAGCAGCGGCCCGTAGGCGTCGCTGTGCCAGTTTTCTTCCAGATTCACTTCCCGGATCATCAGGCCTGTCGGCCGCAGCACAAACTCCAGCTGTTCTTCCGGATCCGTCATGCTGTCCGGAATCTCAACGGATTTCTGGTGATAATACTTCAGGATCTGGTCCAGCGCTTCCCGGGAAATTGTCTGCTGGTCTTCCAGGCGGTCCGCGTTCCACTTGTCCATGACAACGCTGGCCATGCGCAAAAAGGAGTCTTCCAGAATGTTCTGGTCGCTCTCCGTGCGCTGCCGTATCTGTTCACTGAACCAACCCATCGGTTTTCTCCTTTCTGCCGAATCAGCGGCATATTATTCGGATGTCACCAGTTCCGCGTACGCTCCGCCCTTCGCGTACAGCTCCTCATGCGTCCCGCGTTCGATAATCTGTCCCCTGTCCAGCACAATAATCTCATCGCAGTCCCGGATCGTGCTCAGCCGGTGAGCTACCACGATGCAGGAAATTCCCCGGTCCCGGATCGCCTTTACCAGCTCGTACTCCGTCTTGGCGTCCAGCGCGCTGGTCGCCTCATCCAGGATAATAACGGAAGGATCCTGTGCCAGCACGCGCGCAATCTCCAGCCGCTGCCGCTGCCCGCCCGAAAGGTCCTTTCCGTTCTCCGTCAGCTTGCCCTGGTATCCGCCGGGGCGCAGCAGAATATCGTCATGGATCTGGGCGTCCCTCGCGGCGAGAATCACCTCAAAATCCTCGATGCTCTCGTCCCACATCCGGATATTGTTGGCAATCGTGTCCTCAAACAGAACAATGTCCTGGTCCACCATCGCCACGGATCCGGTAAACAGGTTCCGCGGAATCTGGCTGATCGGCTTTCCGTCAAAAAGAATTTCACCTGCCCACGGCTGGTACAGGCCGGTAATCAGTTTGCTCACGGTGGATTTTCCGCATCCGCTCGCTCCCACGATGGCAATCCGCTTCCCGGGCATCAGATGCATGGAGAAATCTGTTACCGTCGGATTCCCGAGCCGGGAATATCCGAAGGTCACATGCTTCAGTTCCACCTCGCCCCGAAGCTTTCCCCATTCTTCCTCCGGCATGTCCGCGCCGAAGTGCAGGACCGGATCGTCCGGATATTCCATCACGTCCTCAACCCGTTCCATTTCGGTGCGCATTTCCTGTATCGTCTGGCCCGCGCTGACCAGCGTTGTCGCAGGTTCCATGAAAGAACTCAGCAGCCCCTGGAACGTTGTGATCATACCCACGGTAAAGTTTCCGTTCATCGCCAGCCCGACGCCCATGAAAAGCACCGCGTAGGTGCTTGCTGTACTGATAAAGCTCGGAATCAGGCCGACCCGGGCGTTCAGCGTCGTAAATTTCACCTGCTGCGTGTTCACTGCCGCCTGGTATCCGCTCCACTTCCGGAAAAAGCCGTTTTCCGCCCCGGAGGATTTGATCGTTTCCGTCATGCTGATGCCCGCCAGGGTGGCGGACGCGAGTTTTCCTTCATCCCGCATCTGTACGCGGGTCAGGTTCACCCGTTTCGCGCTCAGATACTGGGCCACTCCCAGGTTCAGCGCAAGGGAAGCGATACCCACCAGCGTCATGATCGCGCTGTAGCGGATCATGACAATCAGGTAAAAAAACATCATCACCGTATCCAGCGCCAGCGGCGCCACCGTATTCACCAGAGTCCCCGCGATGCTGGCGTTCGTTCCCTGGCGCTGCATGATGTCGCCCGTCATCCGCTGCGAGAAAAACTCCATCGGCAGCCGCAGCACCTTCCACATATAGGAGGCGCTGCCTTCAATGGACATCTTCCCGTTGATCTTCAGGTTATAGATTGTCTGCGCCCACTGCACGATCAGCTGGAAAGCAGCAAGCCCGGCGGCAACGATCAGGAACGGATACAGCCATTCCGGCGCTTTCCCCGCCAGCAGCCTGTCATAGAAGATCCGGCTCATTACGGGATTGATAATGTTAAACAGATGGGCTATCACGCTTGTCATCACAATGAAAACGACTGCCGGCGCCGCGCCTTTCAGCCTCTTCCGGGCGAAAGCCAGCGTACTCTTCCGCTTTCCGCTCGGCACAAACTGCTCTGTCGGCGCAAAGGTCAGCACCAGCCCCGTAAACGACTGGTCAAATTCCTCCATGCTGACCTTCACCAGGCCGCGCGCCGGGTCATTGATCACAGCCTTGTTTCCCCTGAAGCCGTCCAGCACGACGAAATGGTTGAAGTTCCAGTGAATGATACATGGAAACGTCGCGCTTTTCCGGATCCCGTCCAGTTCCATCCGGTATCCGTGCACTTCCAGCCCGTAGCTCTGCGCCGCAAGATACACGTTCTTCATATTGCTGCCGTCCCGGCTTACTCCGCAGTCCAGCCGTACCTGCTCCAGCGGGATCCATTTGTGGTAATACGCAAGCACCATGGCAAGGCTGGCCGCGCCGCATTCCAGCGCTTCCATCTGCATGATCACCGGCACCTTTGCCACTCCGTCCGAGACCGGACGCTTCTGAGTCTTTTTCATATCTCTCCCCTGGATCGGACAAAGTATGATACTGCGTTAATTCCACAGGAAGCTGATCGGCGTGGTCTTTTCCAGCACCACCACTGCCTCGTGCTTACCTTCCGCCAGTTCCGTATCCCCGTTGTCCATATCCACCATCACAGTGATGCTCTGGGATTCTTCGGAAGCGCTCACCCAGCCGATCTTTCCGGTTTCGCTGCCGATTCTGACGGTCATGCCGGTTTCAATATTACCCATCTGATCCAGCGGAATATACCCGTAAACCACTCTGACGGTTTCTTCTCCCGGCTGCCCGTTATCGTCGTAATGGGGATAGGAAACCACTTCCACCGTCATCGTCATCGTGTTTTCCATCCCGGCTGTGGAAGCGTACGCGGCAAAACCCACCGCCAGGATCAGAACGGCCCCCAGGATCATCCACAGCCGGGGACTGGTAACCCGCAGATAATCCCGGATCTCCTCCGGAGAGGAGATCCGTTCCAGGCTTTTCTGCCGGAACAGTTGGTTTTCCATAAGCGTTCCTCTCTTTTACTGCCGTGTGAATACGTACTGCGTTTCCTGCCTGTCCGTTCAAAAGTCCTGCAGATTATCTGAAAAAGCCGCTCACTTCACGTCCCGCTTGTCGAAGCCTTTGATCGCGGCCGGCAGGAACAGCACTGTCGTGACCGCCGCAACCAGCAGCGCACGCACCGTATCGGGATTTTTCTCGCCCATTACCTGATCCGGCATGATTTCCCAAAGCTTGAACGGCTTGTCTTTCCAGACCTGGCCGATCGCTGCGTCAAGTCCGGAATAAATCAGGGACAGCAGTCCCAGTCCGAACAGCACCGCCACCACGGCACCGAAGCTCTTGCTCCGCAGCGTCGCGGTCAGCAGCAGAAGAATCGCGCAGATACTCTGAATCAGCAGAAACTTCAGCACAAAGATCCGGACCGCGTCCAAAACACTGCCCCCTGTAATCCGGAAGCAGATCAGGCTCCCGATCAGGTTCCCGGCCACGCCGGCCAGCATGAACACCAGGTTGTGCGGAATCATCGCAAGGAACTTGCTCAGCACTGTATATCCCTTTTTCGGCATCTGCCCTGCAATGTTCTTGATGTATCCGTGCTCGATATCCGCATAGAAAAAGCTGCTTGCGGACAGGAGGATCAGCATGGCGTTCATCACAATAAACGGATCCGCGATGATATCCGCCAGCGCCATCTCCGTCGCGTTCATACTTGCCGGGACATCTCCTCCCAGCATACCGACCAGTATACTCAGCCCTTTAATAATCGGCCCCCAGATCAGGGCCAGAACAAATGCCAGAATCAGGCAGACCCTGAATGATCTGGATTTGTTCATCCGGTACAGGTCCATCTTCAGCAGGTTACCCATTCCGCGTCCCTCCTGTCACGCCAAGATAGTAATCTTCCAGCGAAACAGAATGCAGATAGATCTCCTGCAGTCCGATTCCCGCGTCGACAATTGCCTTAGCCATTTTTTCCGTTTCTTCCAGCTGTTCGTTTACCCGGATCAGTCCGTCCGCCTCCGCGGCGGCTTTCCGGATTCCATGCTCCGTGAGCACCTTCAACGCGGCGCCGTTGTCTGCCGTGCGGATCATAACGCACTGCTCGCTCCGCCGATGCAGTTCGTCCGCGCTGAATTCATCCAGCAACGTCCCTTCATGAATGATACCGTACGCGTCCGCAACCTTCGCCAGCTCGTCCAGGATGTGGCTGGAAATCATCAGTGTGATACCCTTCTCATCCCGCAGCTTCGTCAGCGTTTCCCGCATTTCCGCAATACCCTGGGGATCCAGGCCGTTGATCGGCTCATCCAGAACGATTATTTTCGGATCGCCGACCAGTGCCAGCCCGATTCCAAGCCGCTGCCGCATTCCCAGCGAGAAGGATCCGGAAGGTTTCTTCCCGGTGTCCTGCAGCCCGACTCTCTTCAGCAGATCCTCCACATAACCCTTCGGATTGATTCCCATGGCCAGGCATTTGATCTTCAGGTTTTCCGCAGCGCTGAATTTCGGATACAGTCCGGGACTCTCAATCAGGACCCCGACATTTTTCAGCTCCTTCTGCATCTCCGCCCCGCTCTTTCCGAACAGGGAATAGCTTCCGCGCGTAGGCGTGCTGAGCCCGCTGATCATCCGCATGATCGTCGTCTTTCCCGCGCCGTTCCGTCCGATCAGACCGTAAATCTGTCCTTCCCGGATATGCAGGCTTACATCCTTTGCGGCTTCCTTCTGGCCGTAAATCTTTGTAAGCTCATGTGTCTCAAGAATATACTCCATCTTTTCCCCCGCCTTCAGACCTGTTTTCCGCCCCGCAGCAAGCGAATGGAGAATCTGCCTGTCCGCCGTTCCCGTCCGGACTGAAAACTCAGCTGAGTTTTTTCAGGATGACCATTTCAACGTTGCCGCTGCGGATAAATACTTTTATTTCATCCGCCACATGGCGCACGACGCTTTTCTCCAGCTCGTCCCACGCGTCCTTCGCCCGGTCATCGCCTTTTTCCGCACGGTCGTAAAGCGCGCTCTCGTACCGCGTCATGCTCCATTCCCAGTCCATTGTCGGCGACGAACTGTATTCAAACATGTCCGGCATATTCAGGGGACCGTAATATGACGCGACGTCCTCGTCGCTGCTCCAGTCAAAGAACTGGCGCAGCCGCCCCATGATACCCCTGGCTGATTCGTTTTTCCCCGTGGTGGATGCGGCAAGCAGTTTCTCACGCTTTTCCTCGTTCAGCAGTGCCCGCACCTTCAGATGCAGTTCGTATTCCCCGCCGTCTTCCTCAATCCAGAAAAGCCCGTCCGGCTCTCCCGTGATGGACCGCACCATGCCCATCATCTCTTCCGTCAGCAGCCGCAGATGCATCGCGCCTTTCGGGCTCAGTCCCTTGTAGGCCGCCACCTTATCCGCCTGGCGCAGCGCTTCCTCGCTTCGCCTCCCGTTACCGGAAACCGATATAAAATCTGTCTTCATGCTTCCCCCTCCTGATTCCTGGTTTATCAAACAATCGTCAGGATGTCGGCAAATCCTGTAACCTCAAACACTTCCTGAACGATTTCATTCGCGTTTCTGACCTGCATGCCGCCCTTGTTCATCATCGCCTTGTGCGCGGAAAGCAGCACCCGCAGGCCGGCGGAAGAAATGTATTCAAGGTTCGCCAGATCCATCGTCAGGCTCTCCGCGCCGTCCAGGCTTTCTTTCAGCGCTTCTTCCAGCTGCGGCGCTGTCATCGTGTCCAGCCTGCCCTCCAGGGCTATTTCCAGGTCCTTGCCGTTCAGATTTTTGGTGATTGTCATTTCTGCATCCTCCTCATTATATTGCACTGCGGACTGTTGCATCCCGGTTGCTGCCGGATGAAACGGCCCGGCGGGTTATCGGTCCGTGAACAACCTGAAAATCAGTATATCACAACACAACCGGCATATGTACAGTATATTCCTTTATTTTTGGTATTTCCGCTATTTTTTCGGCATTTTCAGCACCAGATTGTTCAGGTTCATGGAATAAGTGTAATATGCCTCTTCCGCCATCGTCAGCACCAGACGGATCCCCAGTCCCTGGCCTTCCTCCCGGGGAATAAAATGCAGCGGATCAAACGCTCTGCAGTCATCCCGGAAGCGCAGCACCCACTGTTCCGGCTTGTCCAGGATGCGGATAAACAGGTGGTGGCTTTTCCCGTCCGCGGAAAAACCGTATTTTATTACGTTTCCGGCCATTTCCTCAATGCACAGGGCAATATGGCTGCTGATGCGTTCGTCCTGCCCGTGCCGCAGGCAGAAAAGCTGCGCCGCTTCCGATACCGCGGTGACATCCTCCAGGGAAGCGATATCCGCTTCAAGCGTTTCGTCCGGAGCCGCGCCGAAATGATCCTGCAAAAGAAGAAACGCACCGTCCTTCCACGGCTTCTTCCGGGTGGTCCGGAAAACCAGAAGTCCCAGCGCGAGCAGCGTAAGCGTTTCCCCCGCAGCAAACGCCGCCCACACGCCGGTCGTCCCCGCAAACCGGCTGAGCGCAAAGGCGGCAAGAGCCGGGAACACCGCCCCTTCTGTCAGGGAAATCAGCACGGTCAGCCGCTCCTGTTCCGACGCCTGGTAGGCGTATTTCAGCGCGTTATTGATACAGCACGGAATCAGTCCCGCGCCGAAAAGCCGCAATCCCAGCACCGCCATCTCCCGGGTTCGGTCCGCCCGCGCGATAAACACGCCGATCATGGCCGGAGCAAAAACCACCAGGAGGATCCCCATTCCCAGGCCCAGCAGGGCGCCGTATCTGCACAGCAGCTGCACGGATTCCCGCATCGCCGGTTTGTCCTCTTCATGGTAAAAAATACCGCTGAGCGTCAGGGAAACCCCTCCGACGCCGGTGGTTATGCAGTTTGCCGCGTTGCCGATGGAGAGAATCACTGTATACGCCGCCACCGCGGGCCCGCCTCCCAGCGCTTTCAGGATCTGGTTCATCACATACACCAGAATCACCGACGCCAGCATGTTGGCCCCGGCGGGAATTCCGCTGCGGAACAGCTGCCGGATGGTTTCCCATGTCACCGCTTTCCGGGAAAAACGGAAGATGCTCTTTTTGGAACAGAAATAGATGCACGATACGCCCACCGCGGCATAATAGCTCAGGGCGGAAGCCAGTCCCATACCGAACATTCCGCCATGGAATACCAGTACATTCAGCAGGTCCAGTCCGATATCCGTAACCGTCATGGTGAATACGGCAGCAATCAGGAGCCCGCTCTGCCCCGCCATCTGCAGGAAAGGAACCAGTACCAGCGCCCCGACAGATCCCGGAGCTCCGATGCTGAAGCCTTCAATGTAATCCCTGGTCGGCTCGAACAGATGCCCGTCCCCCGTGCCAAGCGCCCTTGCGAAGAAGGAACTGAAAAGAACAGCCGCCAGCATAAACACGCCTGACACAATCGCCGCGACCGCGACCGAGGAAGAAAAACCCGCGTTCGCTTCTTCCTGAGAACCGCGTCCGAGCGCCTTGCTGCAGAACACCTGTATGCCCGCCGCCAGCAGCATTCCGATGGCGCCGATGGCCAGCAGCAGGGGATTTGCCATGCCGTAGGCGGCAATCGCCCTTTCTCCCAGGAATCTGCTGATCATCACGCTGTCGATCAGCAGGCATAAAGACACTGTCAGCGCTGAAAAAATCTGCGCTGACAACATTTGCCGAACAAGCTTCCGGATCATGCTGAACTGCTCCGCTTCCTTCTCCGCCCCGGAAATCCTCCGGGTTCGTTACAGGCTTCTATACAGCCTATTCAGAATTATTTCGACACAGTTCCGCAAATGTCCTTTTCCGCCTGCCGGATAATCCCGGTTTCCGGTTATTCCTCCGTATTCTCCGCTTTTTTCCTGCGCTGTATTCTCTTCCGGCCCCGGACGACAGCCCGCTGCGGGCAGACCAGCACGCACAGATGGCAGCCCACACAGCGTTTCGCGTCCAGCTTCGGCCGCCGGTTTTCATCCAGCCGAATCGCCTGATGCCCGCCGTCCGCGCAGGAAATCCTGCAGCGCCCGCAGCCGATACAGCGTTCACGGATAAACTGCGGGAAAAGAATCGTATCCCGCTCCAGCGGCACGGTCGTTTCGCTCAGCGCGTCCAGTCCGAGCCCGATCACTTCCCGCACGTTTCTGAAAGCCTTTTCCTTCAGATACAGGTTCAGGCCCGCCTTCAGATCGTCAATAATCCGGTAGCCGTACTGCATCACGGCGGTGGTCACCTGGATTGATCCGCCTCCCAGCAGAAGAAACTCCAGCGCGTCCATCCATGTCTCCACCCCGCCCATGGCGGACAGATGCACGCCCGCGAGCTTCGGGTTCTGCCCCAGCTCGGCGATAAACCGCAGGGCAATCGGCTTTACCGCGTTTCCGCTGTATCCGCCCACAGCGCTGTGGCCGTGGACCGCCGGCGCGGAAACATAGGTGTGCGGATTCACACCGATAATGGATTTAATCGTATTAATTGCCGCGATCCCGTCAGCGCCGCCGCGCACCGCGGCCTCCGCGGCCGGATTCATGCTCATGACGTTCGGCGTAAGCTTTGCCAGTACGGGAATGCCGCACGCGCGCTTCGCCGCGGCGGTAAAGCGTTCCACCAGTTCCGGAATCTGGCCGATATCGCTGCCAAGCCCTTCCTCCGCCATGTTGGGGCAGGAGAAGTTCAGCTCCACCGCGTCCGCACCATTCTCCTCGCACAGGCCGGCCAGTTCACCCCATTCCTCCTCATTCTGCCCCATAATGGAAGCCAGGATAAACTTGGAGGGGTATTTCTTTTTCAGCCGCCGGAAAGTCTCCATATTTTCCTTTACCCCGTGGTCGGAAAGCTGCTCAATGTTCTTAAAACCGATAATGCTCCGGTCATTTCCGGAAACCGCGGAAAAGCGGGGCGAGGCCTCATGGATATCCAGCGAGCAAACGGTTTTGAAGCAGGCGCCGGCCCAGCCCGCTTCAAACGCCCGGGCACACATGTCGTATGTACTGGCCACCACGGAGGAGGACAGCAGGAAAGGATTCTCCAGCGGAATACCGCACAGGTCGCATCGCAGCAGATCCTCGTTTTCCGGCAGCGGCGTTTCGCATCCGGGCAGCACCTGGCTGTACAGCCGGGTAATTACTTCCCGGATCGGCACACCGCCCGGCCGTACGCACAGCCTTTCGCACAGGGCCGGGCAGTTCAGGCACGGATTGATTTCCGGCAGGCGCAAAGCCGCCGTCTGTTCGTTCCTGAACCAGATGTTCCGCAGCAGCCCCGACGGATTCAGTTTGCTGCAGGCCTGATCACAGGGCGCGTCATCGCACAGCGCGCAGAGAATCATATCCTTTCTTTCAATGTTTGGCTCCAGTCCTACCATGTTGTTTCACCCTTTCACACTTTTCATCCCACCGGATCGGCTTCGGTTTTCCCCGCAAAGGAATGTCTGGACTTTTTTTCGCTTCTATGGATAATAGTATGCAGAATCAGGTTTCCTGCTCATCCGTACATAAGGGAGGAAATCAGCCATGGAAGCAGTCATGAAATATCTGAAGGATCACGAAATGCTCAACCGGATTCTGCAGTTCTTTTTCAGCACGCTCATTGCGCTCGCGGTTCTTTTTATCATTCTGCGCGTTTCCAGGAAGCTGTTTCTGAAACTCCGGAGCAAAAAGACCGGCGTCAACGTCGTGTTCGGCGAAAAAATCTTCCGTTTCGTGGTCATTTTCCTCTGCATCATGTGGATCATCATGAGCAACGACCTGACGAAATCCTTCGGCCAGTCCCTGTTCCAGAGCACCGCCGTGATCGCCGCAATCGCCGGTTTCGCCGCGCAGTCCGTCCTTTCAGACCTGATCTGCGGAATCATCATCAGCTCCACCAAGCCTTTCGCCGTCGGTGACCGGATCGAGCTGGAAAGCGGAATCGCCGGCGTCGTAAAGGATATGACCCTTCGCCACGTGGTGCTGCAGGGCCTGGATACCCAGACCTATGTCATTCCCAACAGCAAAGTCAATTCCCAGTACGTGAAGAACATGAGCTACCGGAATGATCTGCGCTCCGTGGATTTCCACTTCAGCGTTTCCTACGATACGGATCCGACCTTTGCCGCCGGCGTCATCCGGCAGGCGATCATGGAAAGCCCGTACTCCGTTCCCGGCAAGCACGCATCGCCGGGAGCGGCTCCGGATTACGCGCCGGTTTATTTCATGGCTTTCCGGGACAGCTGCCTGGATATGAACACCACCGGATATTTCAGGCCGGACACGCCCACCGAACGCTTCCGGGACGATATAAACACCCGCGTCTGGAAGGCGCTTGCCGCGAACCACATTGAAATCCCGTACAATTACATGAACGTGCTGGTCGGTCAGCGGGATTCCTGATCCGCCCTGTCCTTCCGGAAGTCCGCCGCCGAGAACAGCAGCAGGGAACCGTAGAACAGCAGAATGCCCGCCGCGTGTACCGCGGGCTCAGCAAGCACGGCGCCGTAAAGCCCGAGCAGCGCATCCGAAGCCAGAAACATTCCGGCCCCGGCGCGGATCCTGGTCCCGTGGCGGCCCGCGCTGTAATTCATCAGCAGGAGAACCGGCGCGAAGCAGGCGGCTGCCCAGGCGTTGAGTCCCTGCTGCGGGCCGAAAGCCAGAACAATCAGCACGGCAGCAAACAGGGAAACAGCAGCCCAGCGGATCCATCTTCCGCGGCGCATAGGCGCCCTGCGCAGGAAAAGAATACACAGGATTCCGGTATACAACAGATAAGCGATTCCTCCCGCGGCAAACGAGAAGCTGAGCAGAATGTCCGCCAGCACGGCGGTCAGCACCGCGGGCAGCAGCGTATTCCTCGGTTTTATTCCGCTCCGCCGGCACCGGAGAAGCACCGTCGCTGTCAGTGCCAGGCCGGTGATTGCTTTCCAGATGATCCGCAGCGCCGGACGGTCCGCGAATATCCAGTATGACACCTCTGTTTCCAGCACTGAAATACAGAATATGCACAGGCAGATCCAAACGCCTGCGCCGATTTTTCTTTTTTTCAGCAGGAGCGCGGTCAGTATGCGGATCACCAGGAACAGGATCACACCTGCCAGCATGATTCCGGTCATCAGGGATACGCGCCAGTTTACGCCCACGGAGGTGATCCCGATAAATGACGCCAGATCCATTGCGTCAAATACGGATTCGGTCATCGTTCCTGCTGCCGGAGCATGCTCCCTGTCCGCGGAATAGGCAATGCCCCTGTCTCCGGCGGAAACGCGGAGCACGCCCGAGGACGCACCGGTGTACCGGGCGAAAGCGCGTACAGAGCAGTTCACCTGCCTTATCTCCACCGTTCCGCCGCGCGCCGCGGTCCATTCAACCGCGTACCTTGCGTCGTGGGGAACCGCAACGATACTGACGTTCCCGTGCCGTTCCAGATAAAAGGGCTGGTTGCTTCCCCCGTTCAGAATCGTATCGGCCGGCTCAAGCTCTTCCCGGAGTTCCGGGGAAAGCACCGTTTTCCCCTGTTCGGTCAGCCTGACCAGGTACTCCGGATAGTCAGGATCCGTCAGCGTAAGATCCACCGGTCCCCGTACCAGTACGTAGGTAAAATCCTTTTCCTCCAGGAAAGCCTCCTGATGGATCTGTTCCGTACACGCCAGATAGACATCCGGCCTGTGCTCATTAAACAGGCGCAGAACGGCGCTGGCGTCGTTCAGGTTCGCCTCGGCCAGCTCCGTTCTGGTCAGCGTGTTGCTGAGAAGCCGCAGCGTGTAATCCACAAACCGGTCCAGGCAGTTCTGTGTTTCCCGGTCCCTGTCCTTCACGCTCAGAAAAAGATTCCGTATCGTTGTCAGCAGGTTGGAAACCTGCATGTCCTGCATGATCCCGACCAGCGCCGGCTGGTACCAGGTGTTGTATTCCTCCCGGTTTTTCAGCAGATCCAGCATCAGGGAATACAGCAGGCGCAGCCGGAGATTCATCGCCGGGCTGTAATTCGTTTCCATTCCGAGCATCAGCCGCAGTATCTCCGCCCGAACCTCGACCATCAGCCTGCCAAAGGAGGAAAACTCCGGCAGCGGCAGATACAGATCCCGGCCAAAGCGGCCGAAATCCCAGTCCACGGGCATCACCTGCGGAATCAGGTCCATGGGGCTGATAATATTGAAGATGTTTTCATATCCCTCCGCAGGCGGCTGGAATACCGCCGCCGGCGTTGCAAAAGTATAGGCGAATACGTCCTCCTTCGGAAATACGCCGTCCCGCACCAGCAGACCGGCTGTCAGGTTGGAAACGGCAGCGGCCCGGCTGAATCCGGAAATCCAGAGCTTGATCCTTCCCCGGATTCCCCTGGTCATAATGTATCCGGAAATCCGGTCGATCACCAGCTCCGCCGCGGACCGGAATCCTTCGTGCATTTCTCCGGTTCCCGGCGTCATATTGGACTGCCACTCGTTGTCGTAATTCGCGCCGCACACGCCCACCGCGATCAGCGTATAAGGTTCCTCCCCCTCATGCTCCATTTTTTTGAAGCCCATGGCGGTGGACACGGTATACATGCTGGTTTCCTTGGAATAATCGTCCTTGCGGATATCCTCAAATCCCGCGTCCCGGAAAAAATCTTCCAGATTCCGGGCCGGATCAAAATCACTGTCCGGTTCTCCTGCCAGATTCCGCACCCTGTTTGCGGACATTGCCATTGCAAAAGACATCAGCGCCAGGTTGCCGTCGTATTCTGTCGCGGGCTGCCAGAAGGGATATTCCGCAAAGGATAACTCAAAAATAAATTCTTCTTCGGAAGAAGGTATTTCCAGTCCGGCAACCACGTGTTGCACAGGATATCCGTCCACGGAAATAATCTCGTCCATTTTGTCCGGATTCCGGACAACCGTATGCCCCTCCCCGAACGCATCCGTGTCCATCTCCTGCAGGATCTCTTCATTTGTCTGCTCCGTCTCTTCTTCCGTATATGCCGGCGCCGCAAACACAGATGCAAGGACTATCGCCATGCAGACGGCGCCCGCGCGCTGCAGAATTCCTTTCAAAGGTGACCCCCCTGTTTTCCGACGGATATTCTCCCTTATACTGTTTTTCCATACAAGGCCCGCTTTTCCCTGCCTGTATCCCGCTTCCGGAAACGTTCTGAAAAAAACAGGCCGCGGAATCCGGTTTCCCGGACCTCCGCGGCCTGCCGGCATTGCGCCGGTCCGCAGGTTATTTGTTCACAGGTACAAAATCCAGATCGCTCAGGAACTGAATGCACGCGGCAACCTGACTGTCCGTCAACCGCTGTTCCGCGGCCTGCGGGCTGGGCGTCATGTTGAACTCAATCATGTATCCTTTATACACCGTCATGATATCCACAAAATCGGTATCGCTGCCGACTTCCCGGGCAACCAGCAGTTTGGTTCCGTAGGTTGTCTGCCGGTATTCGATTTCCACGTCGTTCATCCGGCGGAAGGAATTCTCCAGCGTTTTCAGTTCCTCCTCCGTCATGTCGTTCATTCTTCCGACGCCGGAATACATCTCGTCAAAAGCGATGGACATGTACATCCGGGGTTTCATCAGATCACCGGATGTAACGGACGCGACCACGGACGAACCCCTGACATTCACAACCTGCAGGTCATATCCGGCAGGTACGGAACACTGCAGCGTGAATTCGCCGTTCACATTCAGGGTGCCCATCTGCGTTTTGCCGTCGTTTGCGGGCGTCACGCGCCGGGCGGACCGTTCCACGTAACCCTTGCTGATATAACCGGTTTTGTTTGTCACGGCGTCCACCGCCTTATACCAGCTGGTGGTTTCACCGATCACCTTCAGTTCCTTGCCGTCGTTCAATGTGTCAATCCGAGCCGTGCTTGACGCGGGTCCGACACGGAAGTTGACCCAGCCGGTCAGACGGGCGGGACGGACGATAATGTAGAACGGTTCCACCGTCCTCTCGCTGGCAAGCTCCGCTTCAAGGGTGCTCATCGCCGGCGCCGGCGTGGTGTTTCCGCTGTAGGGCGCGGGCTTGCTGTCAACCAGATAACGGGAGGATACATAGTATACGACGCCGTTGCGGTTGACCATTGCCCAGCCGTTGGCCATAAAGGAAATCACCTGTACCGGATCGCCGTAGTTGTACTTCGCGACAACTCTGCCGCCGGTGGAGGGCTCGTCGCGGACGTTCAGTGTCTTTCCGTCCAGCGTGTATACATACCAGGTGGACTCCGCCGAAGACACGGCCGGCAGAAGCAGCGCCGCGAACAGTACCGCGGCCAGAACAACGCTCAGAGTCTTTTTCATGGTTTCATGTTTCCTTTCATCGGTTTCTTCATTTCCGGTTCCGGCTTTATGCCGGACTGCTCCTATATACGTTGCTCCGGGGAGTGCCGGCAGCGCGGCTCCCGTCCGCGCTGATTTTCCGTCCGGATTCACGCAAAAACCCCTGCGGACGGTTTCATCCCCGTCCTGCAGGGGCTTAACGGTTTTCCCCGATCAGGATCCTTGCCTGTTTCCGTCAGGAAATACCAGGTACGGATCCCTGCATATACTTACGCAGCTTTGCAAGCGCGCTCTGATGCCGCAGTTTCACAGCCCCGTAGCTCAGCCCCATCAGCTCCGCCACTTCCGTCAGCGGTTTCCCGTCGTAATACCGCAGAACAATAATATCCCGCTGCTCTTCCGGAAGCGCTTTCAGGGCGCTTGCCAGCTCGCTCAGTGTCTCCTGGCTCAGCAGTCCTTCATCCACAGCAGTGTCATCGGACAGATTCTCGTCCAGCTCTTCTGTGGGCTTTGTGCGCCGGAAATAATCAATCACCGTATTCCGCGTGATCGTAAAAACCCAGGTGCTGATGGACGCCTTCTCACTGTCGAAGTCGTCCAGCTTTTTCTGCACCTTTTCGAACACGTCGGAACAAAGATCCTCCGCATCCGCCCAGCGCTGTACTCTTGCGCGGATATATCCCATGACCTTAGGCCGGTATTCCGCGTAAATCTGTTCAATGTCCGGCATGATTACTGCTTCCTCTGCTTATTTAGTTGATCCGGCAACTCCGGGTTCCCGGCTGCAGAGACCATTTCCATGTCGTTCAGGTCTAGTTCCCGAACAGCGTAGCGAGCATGAACGGAATCAATTACCTGCTGCAGTTCCTTGTTCCCTTCAAACCGCTGAAAATCAAACAGCTTCTTCAGGGTCCTGTCCATTGTGCAACGCCTCCTTTCCTTCTTCCCGCACGTTTCATGCGCTTTCACTACTATATACGCACCAAACCGAAAAGATGGCAGTCCTCGTTCAAAAAAGAATCCGGATAAAATCTTCACCACCAAAATACCACCGTTGTCCGGCAAATGTCCAGTATTATCGGCGGTTTTTTTATTATTTTCCGGAAATAACGATTCCGTCCACCGCGATATACGGCATGACGCTTCCGCCGTCGCACAGCTGTTCCTTCGAAATGGCGCGGATATTCCGGAATGCTTCTCCCAGGTTGCCGTTCACCATCGTTTCGGTCACGGCGCATTTCACTTTGCCGTTCTCGATCAGAAAACTGTTCTTGGCAACGCCGGAGAACTCGCCGTTGGTGCCGGGCTGTCCGCCGGAGAATCCGCCGACGAGCAGTCCCCTGTCAACGGAAGCTATAATCTCCGCCAGCGTCCTGTCCCCGGATTCAACCACCAGGTCGCCGCCCGTGTTCTTCACCACGGGGCGCCCGGTCTTGTTCGCGCCGTACAGGCTCAGCCAGTGGGTCTTCAGCACACCCTTGTCGATCAGCGTCACATTCTCCGAACGGAACCCGTTCGCGGTGGCGCGCTCGCCGACCACGATCCGCTCGTCGTACGGCTTCAGGGCGACGGTCAGTTTTTCATCCGCCACCTGCTCGCCCACCTTGTCCAGCCACTGGCTCGTCCCGTTGATGATCACGCCGTCCTGGATATAATTCCCCAGCGTCATGTAAAGGAACTGCGTCGCGCAGCCGGGCGTCAGGATCGCGGTGCCTTCAAATTTGCCCTGCATGGGTTCCGGATCAATGCTGTTCTGGGTATCCTCCAGCACGCGGCGCATGTCGCACATTTCCATCAGCGGTGTGTCCAGCGTCTTCATGCTGAAGCCGGTATAGTTCAGCCCCGTGGTCTTTTCCCCGTCGCTCGCGCTGGCTTCGACGGTAAAGCTGTACTGCCCCGCGAAGGCCTCGTACTCCGTTCCGTTGGTGTTGCGGGAGATCCAGTGCCACCGGTCGTAGGAACCGATCGCCGCCATAATCTTTACCTTCGGATACTCTTTGGCCGCCGCAGCCAGGAATTCCCTGATCCGTTCAATGAAGCGGTCCATATCCGGTTCATATACGCCCTGGCGGAACACATCCTTCCCCTGATCCGGCGCTAGATCGTGGCAGGGATCCTCCACCGCGGATTCCGCCGCCGCCCGCGCCTCCGCCACCAGTTTGCGCAGGCCCTTCTCCGTCAGCTCGTTTCCGTTTACAGAGCCCATTTTCGTTCCAAGGAACACCTTTACGGAACCGCTGTTGTTGAATACCGTGCGCAGGAGCTTGAACTCGCCGTTTTCCACGTTCAGTTCCTGCTTTTCAGACTGGGAAACCGTATAGGTATACTTTCCGATCTTTTCTTCCTGAAGAATGCCGTCCAGAACGGCAGCCGCTTCTCTCAGTTCCATCGCTTACCTGCCTCCTATCATGATCTTGCATCTCATGTACGGGCCGCCCATTCCGACGGGCATGGGCTGCTTCTTGCCGCAGAAACCGCTGGAAGACCATTCCACTTTGTCGGAAACCATATCCACGGTCTTCAGCATATCGAACGCCACGCCGGTCACGGTGGTATCCAGCAGCGCTTTCCCGAGTTTTCCGCCTTTGATCTCATACCCGCAGGTCACGCCGAACATGAACTCGCCCGTCAGGTCCGCCTGGCCGTTGCCGGAATCGATCAGGTAGTATCCGTCGTCCACGGAAGCGATCAGTTCCTCCAGCGTGTTTTTCCCGGGCAGAATGCAGGTATTCCGCATCCGGATGATGGGCTCGTCGGAGAAGGTCCAGCCCCGGGCGTTCCCGGCCGGCTTCATGCCGTATTCCTCCGCGGTCTCCCGGTCGTTCATGTATCCCACCAGAATCCCGTCCCGGATCAGCACGTCGTCCTCCGCCTTCGTTCCTTCATCGTCCAGGTATACGGGCAGCGGCGCGGGTTTTCCGAGATAGGTGTGGGCAAAGTCCACCATGGTCACCAGGTCCGAAGCCACGCGCTTGTTCAGATTCGGCCCCGCCACGCTGCCGCCGCGCACCAGGTCGGCTTCCACGGTATGGCCGACAGCTTCATGAGCCAGCATTCCACCCATCGTACCGCCCAGCACAACCGTTTTGTAGCCGGCTTCCGCATAGACGCCTTCCTTCTTGTCCATCAGCTTTTTATACAGTTCATCGATCCCCGGATACAGCGCCGCCGGATCCGCGAAATGGTCATAAAAACTGCCGAAGCCGCCGAAGGCCTTGAACATCTCCACCGGTACGCCGTCTTTCGTTTCAGCGCTCATCATCACGTATACATAGCAGCGCGGCGTCACCAGGTGCCCGTTATACGCGTCGGAAGTGTAAATGATCCGGTCCTGGGAGTCCTCCGTATACACAACCGTCCGGCTGGTCAGATCCGGATACTTCTTTTCAACATACTGATCCACCGCCTGGCACATTTCGATAATGGTCTTCTGGTCCGTGTCGCGGATCTCCGCGTTCAGCGGAACCGCGCCCGTACCGAGGGATGCCGGCAGCGGAACGTTCCTTCCTGAATGCCGCCCCAGGGACAGCGCGTTCTCCGTGGCCGCCCGGATCACCTTTTCCGCCGCTTCCGGCGAGTACTCCGCAATCGACGCGAACCCGAAGGTTCCCCGGTTATTCACCCGGGCGTTGATGCCCGCCGCTTCGCTGCGGGAATTCTGCACCAGGTTCCCCTTCAGCAGCACCACGCGCCGGCTGCGGTTTTCGTGTCCGCGCAGCACGGTCTGCACGCCGTCCGCGAACAGTTCCCTTTTGGCTCCGATAATGTCCTGTAACATGTTTCTCCTCCTGTTTTATAGACTTTCAGTTTGCTTTCCTGGTCAGAATAATCCTTGTGATCACCGGGGAATTGTATACGCGCCCCGGCTGGTGCTCATAGTGCGGATCGTCTCCGATTCCCGGACTGATATACTGGGGAATATTCCCAAGATAATTCAGCCCCATAATCTCGCTGTCCTCCGGGAACCATCCCAGCTCCGGGACATATATCGCGCCCTTTCCGGGCAGCCGCCACTGCCCGCCGTTGTAATGCCCCGCCAGGATCAGGCTGGCATAGCGGATGGAAAAGACCGATTCCTTGTCCGTCCAGGATACAATGCCCTGGAAATAATCCTCTTTCAGCGGCTGGTGGCTCAGGACAATCTGGATATCCTCCGGCGCAAATTCCTTCCTGGCCGAGCGGATCTCCTCCATGCGTTCCATTTCATATTCGAGCGCCCGGATCCGGGCGGCTTCGTCGGCCGTCAGGGACGCCGCCCGGGCGCGCAGGGCGTCCAGCTGTTTCCGGTAAACCGATTCCGTAACGTCCAGATCCAGCGTATACACTTCTTCCGGAACAAAACGGATCGTGCCTTTGCCTCTTGTTTCCGACGCCGGCCGGTCCAGCAGGATCACTCCGGCGTCAATCAGCCGCAGGGCCCAGTCCGTGTAAGGGGAAAGGCTGCCATGGGCGTTTGAATCGATGAAGCTTCCGTCCATGTCTCCCGGGATCATGTATTTCGGAGTGTCCTCCGGCATCAGGCCGATCAGCTCCAGCAGCGGTTCCACGTCCCCGTCCTTCCCCAGCATGTCCCCCGTCATCACCACGCAGGAATACCGGGTGGATCCCAGGGCGGTTTTAACAGCCTTCTGCTTTTCCCCGTATCTTGCCCCGTGCAGGTCGCTGATGTGCAGAATGGAGTATTCCTCCAGGTCGACCGGAAGATTCAGCACCGTCAGCCGCACTTCCTCCAGCTTAACACTGCGGGATACGGCAATATTGGAAACGATGAACGCCAGCACCAGCAGAGGAACCAGGACCAGCACCGTGTTGCGGAACCGGTGCGTCCGCTTGAAGCGTTTCGGATCCGCGAAAACATACCGGTTCTTATCCCGCCGCAAGATATCCTTCCTCCTCTGCTGATTCTGTGGACAATTGTACCATATTCACCGCGTGATTCCAAATCATTTCGCCAAAACGGAAAAACTCCGCCGATATGGAATCCGGCGGCGACCTACTCTCCCGGACCGTTACCAGTCAAGTACCATCGGCACTGAAGGGCTTAACTTCTGTGTTCGGTATGGGAACAGGTGTGACCCCTTCGTCATTGCCACCGGAAATGGTGAGCTTTTTCAGGCAGGTTGCTCCGTCGTCCTTTTCTTCCTCTTCGCAGCCTGCTTGCTCCGCTTTTTCGCAGAGCACATGCTTACATGGTTTAATGTACCGCACGCTGACAACTGCACAGCTTCTGATTCAGTTCTCTGACCATTCTTTCAATCAATCTCAAAATCTTGCGCGTAATCAAGCCCTCGACCGATTAGTATCATCAAGCTGCATGCGTTACCGCACTTCCACCGATGACCTATCTACCCGGTAGTCTTCCGGGGGTCTTACTTGCTTGCGCAATGGGAGTCTTATTCTTGAGGTGGGCTTCACGCTTAGATGCCTTCAGCGTTTATCCCATCCGCATTTCGCTTCCCTGCTGTGCCGTTGGCACGACAACA